>SAPZ01000009.1 GCA_004020875.1 Mesorhizobium sp. | reverse complement strand
GAAAACTGTAACCCATGTATCCGGTTCAAAGTGTTACCCATCTATCGGCTGGACAAATCTCAGATCTTCGCGTCGTGCGGCAGCGGGGCGGTGGCTTTCGCCAGCCAGGCCAGCGTCTCGCCGTCGACCATCGGGCCGATCTCGGCCAGCACCCATGCATGATACCGGTCGAGCCAGTGCAACTCATCGCGCGTCAGAAGATCGGTGCGGATGAGCCGCTTGTCGATCGGCGCCAGTGTCAGCGTTTCGAAGCCATGCATGGCGATGTCGCCGCCTTCGATCTGTTCCGTCGGCGTGACCAGGATCAGGTTCTCGATACGGATGCCGTAGGCGCCTTCCTTGTAGTAGCCCGGCTCGTTGGACAGCATCATGCCGGCCAGCAATTTCTCGGTGCCCGTACGGGCGATGCGCTGCGGGCCCTCATGCACGGCAAGGTAGGAGCCGACGCCGTGGCCGGTGCCGTGGGCGAAGTCGCAGCCATGCTTCCACAGCGCCATGCGGGCGACGGCGTCGATTTCCGAGCCGCGCGTGCCGGCGGGGAAGCGCAGCGTCGAAATGCCGATCATGCCCTTCAGCACGAGTGTGAAGCGCTCGCGCATCTCCTGCGTCGGCTCACCGATCGGCACGGTGCG
Organism: Mesorhizobium sp.; assembly: GCA_004020875.1. GTDB lineage: Bacteria > Pseudomonadota > Alphaproteobacteria > Rhizobiales > Rhizobiaceae > Mesorhizobium. Next base: position 264,327 of record SAPZ01000009.1, on the reverse strand, counting down.
GGTGATGTCCGTGGTGCCGTCCTGATACTGGCCGCCGGAATCAAGCAGGAACAGCTCGCCGCTTTCCAATTTCCGGCTGGTGGCGTGTGAGACGCGGTAATGCATGATCGCGCCATTCGGGCCGGCGCCTGAAATGGTGTCGAAGGAGACGTCGCGCAGCGGCATCTGGGTTTCCTCGCCGGTCTGCCGGCGCACTTCCTCCAGCTTGGTGACGACGGCGATTTCGTCGAGCGTGCCGGGCTTCTGGCGGTCGAGCCAGCACAGCAGCTTGGCGATCGCTGCGCCATCACGGCGATGCGCGGCACGGCTGCCGGCGATCTCCGCCTGGTTCTTGGTCGCGCGGGGAATACGCGCCGGGTCAGCCGCCAAAACGACAGTGCCGCCATTGTCCTCGGTCAGCATCCGCAGCTTTTCCGCCGCCAGCACTGGATCCAGCGCGATCCTGGCGCCGTTCTTGGCCAGCTCGACGATGGCGCTTTCGAACTCGCCCGGATCACGCAGATCGGCAAGCTGGGTGAGATAGGCCGCGACCTGGCGCGGGAATTTGCGCTGGTCCATGAAGAGCTGATGCTTGCCGTCGGCGGAGAGGATGGCAAAGCCGAGCGCAAGGGGTGTATGCGGCACGTCGCCGCCGCGGATGTTGAAGGACCAGGCGATGGAAGAAGGGTCGGTCAGCACTGCGTGGGTGGCGCCGTCCTTCTGGATGGCGCTTGCCAGCCGCACAAGCTTGTCCTTGGCGAGCTCACCGGCAAAATTGAGCTCTTGCAATTCCACCGGTGCCCGCGGCGGTTCGGGCTGGTCTTTCCAGATGATGTCGATGGGGTTCCTGTCGAGCGGCACCAAGGTCGCGCCGGATTGCTCGGCCGATGCCTTGAGGGCCTTGATCTCGCCGATCGTATGCAGCCAGGGATCGAAGCCGAGCCTTGCGCCCTTGCCGAGATTGTCCTTGATCCAGCTGGCCGGCGGATTGTCGATGAGGCTTTCGATGGTGAAGATCGAAAGGTCGACCTCGTTTCGCACCTGCAGCGTGTAGCGGCCGTCGACGAAAATGAAGGCGCGGTCCCGCAGGATGATGGCGACGCCGGCCGAGCCGGAAAAGCCGGTCAGCCACTTCAACCGCGCCGAGCGGTCGGCGACATATTCGCCCTGGTGCTCGTCAGCGCGGGGAACGATGAAGCCATCCAAGCCATTGTCGGCCAGCCATTGGCGCAGCAGCGCCACGCGAGGCTTGCCGACGGCCGGATCGCCTGCGGAATCAAAGGTCTGGAACATTTCAGGCATCTCCCTCGAATGGCTTGCGGCGAGCCTAATGCATGCCCTTCCAATCCGGAATCGATTTCAGCAGGGCCAGACAGTTGGATAGGTCAGGCTCAGCGCTTGAGATGGATGGTAACCCAGCCCTCGCGGTGCAGCGTGCGGACATGGCGGAAGGCTTGGCCGACATAGGCCGAGATCACCGCGTCGCGCTGCCGGTCGAGGATGCCGGAAAGCACCAGCGAGCCGCCGAGCCTGATATGCCGGGCCATCTCCGGCGCGAGCCGCATCAGCGGCCGGGCCAGGATGTTGGCGACGATGAGATCGAACGGCGCGCGCTTGGCGAAGATGTGGTTGTGGAAGCCCGGCGCCGTCACCGTTTCAACCAGCGCCTTCACATGGTTCAAGCGGGCATTGGCGGCGGCAACGCGGACGGCGACCGGATCGATGTCGGTCGCCAGCACCGGGATATGGGCGAGCCTGGCGAGCGCGATGGCAAGCACCGCGCTTCCCGTTCCGAGGTCCAGCGCGTTGCGCGGCCGCTCACGCAGTACCACCTGCTCCAGCATTTCGAGGCAGCCGGCAGTGGTGCCGTGATGGCCGGTGCCGAAGGCAAGGCCTGCCTCGATCTCGATGGCGAGATCGCCAGCGTGGCGCTTGGCGCGGTCGTGCGAGCCGTGGACGAGGAAGCGGCCGGCGCGGACCGGCTTCAGGCCTTCCAGCGAGCGGGACACCCAGTCGACGTCGGGAAGGACCTCGCGTTCGATGGCCCTCGGCAGACTGAGACCGGCAAGGATATCCCTGACCCGCGCCTCGACAGGATCGACGTTGCCATCGGTATAGAGCGACACTTCGTGGATGTCTTTCTCCTCGTCGAGCTCCAGCACGGCGATCGGCAGGCCGTCGTCCTCGAAGGCGGCGTCGAGCGCCGCGAAGATCCGGTCGGCCTCGACCTTGCTGGCGGTGAGGTGCAGCCTTGTCTGGCCCATCAGGTTTGCCCGCCGGCAGCCAGCCGCTTCAGCTTGGCGACGGCGGTGTCGGCGCTCTCGCCATAGGCGATGGTGCCGGCGAAATCGCCCTTGGCGTCGAGCAGCAGCACCGAGGCCGTATGGTCCATCGTGTAGTCGCCGTCGCCGGTGTCGACCTTCTTCCAATAGATGCCGAAGGCCTTGGCCATGGCGTGCACCTTGTCCGGATCGCCGGTGATGCCGGTGATGCGGTCCGAGAAGTTGCTGACATAGGTGTTCATCGTCTCCGGCGTGTCGCGCTCCGGATCGACGGTGACGAAATAGGCGTTGAGGTTCTTGCCGCTGTCGCCCATCGTCTTCAGCCAGCCGGCCAGCTCGAACAGGGTCGTCGGGCAGACTTCCGGGCAATGTGTGAAGCCGAAGAACACGATGCTCGGGTGGCCCCTGAAGGCCGCTTCGGTGATCGGCGCGCCCTTCTGGTCGACCAGCGTGAAGGGCGCGCCGAAGGGCTCGCCGCCATAATGGCCGCGGTACCAGTCGAATGTCAGCCAGCCGATGCCCGCCGCCATCAGGACAAGAATGCCGACCAGGATTGAACGCATCATCAGTGAAATGTCCGTCGTGATTGCTTTGGGCAAGCCAGTTTTGGCGACAGTCTTAACGGGTCGGTGCCGGGCACGCAAAGATGTCGCGTTGCCGCAAGCATAGATCCAGCCGGGAGCACAAACCCGCACCGGGCGGCTTGCAAACGCCGCGATCCTGTCCCACCTGACATCGGCAAACGCCAAACGAGGAGGCAACCTTTGCGAAAACTGATCGGCTTGTTCGCCGCATGTCTTGCTCTTAGCGCCGGCGCGGCCATGGCCGACGAGGTGGGCAAAGTGGGTGTCGACTGGGTCGGCAACGACATCATGATCGACGCCATCAAGGACCCGAAGGTCGACGGCGTCACCTGCCACGTCGCCTATTTCGACCGCAGCATCATCGACCGGCTGCATAAGGGCAACTGGTTCGAGGATCCTTCCGATTCCTCGATCTCCTGCCGCCAGACCGGGCCGATCACCATCGGCGACATCGATATGGGCGAGGGCGGCGAGGAGGTGTTCAAGCAGGGCCTCAGCCTGATCTGGAAAAAGCAGGTGGTAAACCGCATCTACGACAAGAAGAACGAGACGCTGATCTATCTTTCGCATTCGCGCCAGGTGCAGAACGGCTCGGCGAAGATGTCGGTCACGACCGTGCCGCTTTACGGCCAGAACGTGGTGTGGACCAAGGGCAAGCCGCAATAGCCTCTCGAGACAGGCTCGGCCGGGGACAGGTCGCGCTTGCGGGGCCGTCCCCGCCGGCGTAAAGCCGCTTCATGGACCGTCCTGAAAATCTCGTCCTCAAGGACTCCGAGCCGCGCATCCATCCGACCGCGGAGCTGAAGGCGTGCAAGCTCGGCCGCTATGCCTCGATCGGCGAGCGGGTGATCCTGCGCGAGGTGAGCGTCGGCGACTTCTCCTATTTCGAACGTCATTGCGAGGCGATCTACACCACGATCGGCAAGTTCTGCTCGATCGCCGCAAACAGCCGCATCAACGCGCTCGAACACCCGATCGAGCGGCTGACGCAGCACAAGGTCAGCTACCGGCCGAACGAGTATTTCCGCTGGCTGGGCGTCGACGCTGAATTTCGCGCGCGCCGGCAAGCCAAATCGGTCAGTGTCGGCCACGATGTCTGGATTGGCCATGGCGCCGTCGTCATGCCGGGCGTTGCGATCGGCAACGGCGCGGTCATCGGCGCCAATGCCGTGGTGACGCGTGACGTCGCGCCCTACGCGATCGTCGCCGGCGTTCCGGCGAATCCCTTGCGCGAACGCTTCTCAGCGGCAGTCGCGGCGCGTGTTGAGGCCCTGGCCTGGTGGGACTGGGCGCCGGAGAGACTGGCGAGTGCAATCCCCGACATGCAGGCCTTGCCGATCGAGGCCTTCCTCGATCGCTGGGAAGGCAATACTGACTGATACACAAAGAACGCCGTCAGCAGGCATGACGGCGCTGTCTGGATGTTACGCTTCTGTCGGGGGTGGGTGCCCCTTCCGCCATGCGGGTTGGCGCGGCGGAAAGGGGGTGGAGGCAAACCGCCGTGGGGCGGAAGGAACAGGCTCTCTTGCCTGCACCGGCACTATCGCAAGCAAAAACCGATAAGGCGTTTCTTCACGCGCCTGCGCTTCTGGCGTGTGTCTGATTGCGGCCGCGTGTAGCACCAAAATTCACACCCTTGGAACCTGAGGCGGCGGCAGCTTGTTTCTCCGCAGATGCTCTTAAATCTACAGTTTTCGAAGGACTTGCATGATCGAGAGAACTTTTAGCAAGGTAGCCAATTGGGTTGCGCATCTGGCCGGCCTGCCGTGGACTTTCGTCATCTGTGTGCTGATCGTGGTCGTATGGGCGGCGAGCGGCCCGATCTTTGGGTTCTCGGACACCTGGCAGCTGGTCATCAACACCGGCACCACCATCGTCACCTTCCTGATGGTGTTCCTGATCCAAAACACGCAGAACCGCGATGGCGCGGCGATCCAGGCCAAGTTGGACGAGCTGATCAGGGTCAGCCGCGCCCAAAATCAATTTATCGGCATCGAGCACCTCACGGAATCCGAGGTCGAGGAGATCCGCTCCAAATGCGAGGCGGCGGCAGAACGCCATGACCGCAAGATCGCCGAAACGGCCGCCAACAAGGCCGTGGCCAGAAAGAACGGGGGCAGACAAGCGCCCAAGACCACGCACGCGGCCGCAAAGAAGCCTGCGGCCGGGAAGAACGCCTCCAAGAAGAAAGCGGCGGCTTAAGAGGTCGTCAGCGGTCCATGAAGGCCGCGAAGGCGTCCTTGTGATCGGGATGCCAGCGAGACAGGGCAGGGCGGTTCTCGATGATGTCGCCGATCGCCCAGGCCATGCGCTTTTCATCCGTCGCCCGCGCCACCTCATTGTCGGGGCACAGGATGTAGAAATCGTCCTCGATCAGCGATGCCAGCATGAAATCGATCACCTGCTCGCCGGTCCAGGCGCCGGCAGGCTTTTCCGTCGCGCCCTCGGTCAGCCCCGTATAGGTGAAGCCGGGGATCAGCAGATGCGCCGACACCTTCGGGGCAGGCTCGTTGCGGAGCGCGTGCGCCAGCCCTTCGGTAAACGTCTTCACGCCGGCCTTGGAGACGTTGTAGGCGAGATTGCCTGGCGGCGTGGTGATGCCCTGCTTGGAGCCGGTGTTGATGATGAGACCCGGCTTTCCAGCTGCGAGCATGCGCGGCGCAAAGGCTTCGACGCCATGCACCACGCCCCAGAAATTGATGTCGAGCAACCGCTTCCAGGCGTCGCGGTTCTCCCATGGCTTACCTGGATTATTGCCGACGCCGGCATTGTTCATCAGCACCGACACCGCACCGAAGGCGCCGTAAGCGAGCTCCGCCAGCCGGTCGACCTCTTCGGCCTTGGAGACGTCGGTTGGGACTGGAAGCACGGCATCTTCGCCAGCGATCGCGGCGACCGCCTCGCTTGCCTGGTCGAGGCGCACGCCGCCTATGTCGGCCAGCACCACCTTCATGCCCATCGCCGCGAACCTTTTCGCGGCGGCAAGGCCGATGCCGCTGGCGCCGCCGGTGATGGCGGCAACGTTGCCAGGAGCGAAAGCGGGCAGGGCGGTCTGGACTTGGGCGTCGCTGGTCATGATTTCCATCCTTGTTCTGGTCGGGCGGAACTTAACGCCGGGCGGCGCCGAGGCAAGGCCGGTCGTGCCGAGGACGGGCGGCAACGTCGTCAGCGGGTTGACGGCGATAGCCGCAACGGGTTGACCGGTGCCAGGGCCGACGCGCATCTTGCGCCGTAAAAGGAGTTCAGCATTGACCGATTGGATCGGAATTCTCAAGGAGCAGACCGTCAACGGCGATCAGATGGGCCGCGAAGTGCCAAAGATGCTCGCCAGTCCCGACATCAGTGAGGAGCAGGTGAAAACGCTGTTCGCGGCCCTCGAGCAACAAGCGGATTTCGCCGAGAAGTTGCGGCTTGCGCTGGAAAAGTTCGGCCATGACTTCCCGGTCATCAAAGCGGCCGAGCGACTGGAGGAGCGCTATGCCGACCTTGCCGCTTCTGCTGCCGAGAAGCTGAAGGCGATTCGGAAGTAGGTTCTACTTTTCGATCAGTCTCTCGAAGCGCTTGTCGGGCGCAAACCAGATCGCCGCCACAAGCACATAGATCGCCACGCTGATCCATTGGTTGAAAAAGCTGAGCAGGACGGCGGCGATGTAGAGCGCCAGCGAAATCTTGCCTTTCTCGTCGTGGCCGACGGCCTTGGCGAAGGTCGTGTCGGCGCCGTGCAGGTGGCGAAGCTTGATGACCAGAATGGTATAGGCGACGGCGCAAAGCACGAGGTCGATGCCATAGACGGCGACCGGAACCGGGGCGAAGTGGTTCTCTCCCATGAAGGCTGTGGTCACCGGCATCAGCGATAGCCAGAACAACAAGTTCAAATTGGCCCACAGCACGCGCCCGTCGACGCGCTGCACGGTGTGGAACATGTTGTGCAGGTTGTTCCAGTAGATGCCGACATTGATGAAGGAGAGCACATAGCAGAAGAAGACCGGCCACAGCGGGAAAAGGGCGGAAAAATCCTCGCCATGCGGCACCTTCAGCTCCAGCACCATGATGGTGATGATGATGGCGACGACGCCATCGGTGAATGCCTCGACCCGTCCCTTGCCCATGATTCCTCCCTCGCTCTGAGTAGACGTTACGAGAGGATGCCGCGTCTGACCATCCTGCCACAACTGTCAGGAGGACATCCCGCAGGTTGGAACGACGCCATTAAATGGGCGTTGGGCCTGCAACCCTCGGAGGTCGCCATGACCAGCTATGCTCAAACCATGACGCGTGACCATGAGCTTGGCGGGAGGGCCGCGAAGGCCGCCGTCTCCGCCATGATCGCCGCGCTTTTTGCCGGCAGCACCGCGCTGACCCCGCTCTACGTGATCTACAAGCAGGCCTTCGGCTTCTCGCAGGTCACGCTGACGCTGGTTTATGCCGTCTACGTCGTCGGCAACCTAGCGGCGCTGTTGTTTTTCGGGCGGGTGTCGGATGTGATCGGCCGCCGTCCCGTCGCGCTCGCGGCGATGGGGATTGCCGTGGTCAGCGCGTTGTGTTTCCTCTTCGCCGAAAACCTCGCCTGGCTCGACATCGCCCGCACTCTGAGCGGACTCGGCATCGGCGTCGGCGCGGGGGCGGGCACCGCCTGGCTTGCTGAGCTGATCGAAGGCAAGGACAAGTCGCGCGCCGCTATCATCACCACCAGCACCAATTTCATCGGTCTTGGGGTCGGCGCGCTTATGTCGGGGCTGCTCGCCCAATATGCGCCTTGGCCGCTTAGGCTGACATTTGCCGTCTATCTCGTCCTGCTAGCGCTGGTGACCGTGCTGATCTGGCGCACGCGGGAAACGGTCTTCAGTCCGGGGCGGCTCTCCGACGTCTCGCTGCGACCACGACTTTCGGTGCCCGACAATATCCGCGCGCAATTCGTGGCGCCTGCGGTGACCGGTTTCGGCGCCATGGCCCTGGTCGGCTTCTATGCCGCGCTGGCGCCGAGCATTTTGGCGCAGCACCTGCACGTGACCAATCATGCCGAAGCCGGCGGGCTTTTTTTCGAATTGTCGATTGTGGCAGCCATCACCATCGTGGCCACTGCCTGGCTTGCTAGCCGCTCCACCATGCTCGCGGCGCTCGTCCTGATGATCCCGGCCGTGGCGCTCGTGGTGGCGGCGCAAATCTACGCCTCTATGGCGCTCATGATCGCGGCGACCGCGGTCTGCGGCGGGGCGGCGGCGCTCGGCTATCGCGGCGGCCTGCAGGTGGTGAATCAGATCGCGCCGGCCGACCGTCGCGCGGAGGTGGTCTCAGTCTTCTTCATCTGCTGTTTCTGCGGCAACGCCCTGCCGGTGATCGGCATTGGCGTCCTGTCGAGCCTGGCCAACGCCAACGTGGCAAGCCTGGCCTTTGCCGGCATGATCATCGTCTTCTCGCTGGTGGCGCTTGGCTTCGGCGCCAAATACGCGCGGTAGTAGATCTCAACTGGCCGGTGTCTCAGGCGCAAGACGGGCACGCTGGCGCGGCACGCCTAGGCCCGTATCGGGCGGCTCGCCGGCGGCAGGCCGGCCCTCGATCATATGCGTGGTCCGCCAATGGCCGAAACGATAATAGGCTGCGGCTAGCAAAAGCGAGGCGATCGAGCCGGCCGGAAAGCTCCACCACAGCGCCTCCTGGCCGATGACGCTGCGCATGAAATAGGCAAAGCCGGTGCGGATGATCAACACCGAGATGATCAGGATGATGAGCGGCGGCATGACGGCGCCGGTGGCTCGCACCGTGGCAAACAAGACGATCGTGATGCCGAACAGGATGAACGACCAGGACGCCACCCTGTTGATATGAGCGGCAATGTCGATCGCGGTGCTGTCATTGCTGAGGAAGAGGCTGAGCACGGGGCGATCGAAGACGAAAAGCAGCGCCACCAGCGCGCCGGTCAGCACCAAATTGAAACCGATGCCCGAGGCCGCGACTTTGCCGATGCGGTCCCAGCGGCCGGCGCCGACATTCTGCGCCGCCATTGAGGAGACCGCCGCCCCGATCGCCAGCGCCGGCATCTGGATATAGGTCCAGAGTTGCGCGGCGATACCGTAAGCGGCGGCGACCTGCGACCCGTAGGAGTTGACGATGCCCATCACCGTCAATGCAGCGGCCGAGATGACGATCATCTGCAACCCCATCGGGATGCCCTTGAAGACGACGATGCGCAGCAGGGCCGGATCGGGCCGAAGCAGCGCGAGATCGACGCCTGCCAGCCGCAGCGGATGCTTTCGCGCATAGAGCACGATGAGAATGGCGATGACGCTGACCGTCTGACCTATGAGCGTCGATGTCGCCGAGCCGGCGATGCCGAGCTCTGGAAAGGGGCCGATGCCGCGGATCAGCAGCGGATTGAGCACGACGTCAAGCACGACCGCCAGCGCCATGAAGACGAACGGGGTTCGCGAGTCACCGGCGCCGCGCAGCACGGTCATGACGAAGGACAAGAGGTTCATCATAGGCACAGCCACGAAGATGATGCGCAGATAACTGCGCGCCAGCGGCAGGGCGTCCGCCGGCGTGCCGAGCCCGGTGAGGATGGCGTCGACCCAGATCCAGCCGCAGACGGCGAAGACGACCGAGACCAGGAAGAAGAAAGTGGCGCTGGTGCCGACGACGCGCTTCGCCTCGGGCAGGTCGCGGGCGCCGACCGACTGCGCGACCAGGATCGTCGCCGCCATGCCTATGCCGAACACGGTGCCGAGGATGAGGAACAGCACCAGATTGGCGTTGGAGGTGGCGGTCAGCGCCGCCTCGCCGAGGAAGCGGCCGACCCAGACTGCATTGATCGAGCCGTTGAGCGACTGCAGCACGTTGGAGCCCAGCACCGGCAGCGCGAACAGCAGCAGCGTACGCGGGATCGGCCCGCTGGTCAGGTCGTGGGTCCGCCTTCGAGCCGGCTTGTCGTCATCCATGGCAGCACCGAAAATGAATCAGGCCCGCGATGCTATCGCAGGCCTGATGCTCATGCATCCCTTCCGCGCTCAGCCGTATGCGCGCTCAGCATACGGCTGAAGCAGAACTAGTTCGCGGCGAGGCTGTTTCCAGACAGTCCAGGCAGGGTGACCTGATAGACCAGGAAAGTGGTGTCGACGTCGGCGCCGTCCTCGGCCTTGTAGGGCGCACCGACCTGGAAGCCGTCCTGGGTGAGGAAGTCGTTGTCATTGGCAACGAACAGGAAATAGTCGTCGGGAAGCTTCGGGTCGAGCACGGAGACCAGCGACATCGCCTCCCACTTCTCGGACAGGTTGTTCCTGTCGTTCGGCGCGCCATTGTGCAGGCCGAAGCGGCCGAGCTCGCGCTTGTCGTTGATGTCGATGAACGGCGTCAGCTTGGCCGGCGTCACAGATGGCTCGAGCACGCCTTTCGGCGCCACCGGCTTGTCGGCGGCGTCGAACGGACCGTTGGCGATGTCGGTGGCTGCGGAGAGGTCGACGATCTCGATCTTGCGGTAGAGCGACTCGTCGCCCTTGAGACCCTGGCCGTTGCCCGAGTCGCGCGCCAGCATCAGGAAGCTGGTGTCGGAGAGCGCCACGATCTCGCTTTGCGCAGCGACCTTGGTCTTGCCCTTGGCGTCCTTGAAGACCGGCAGCGGCACGACGTATTCATGCGCCAGCTTGAGATGAGCGAGGTCGGAAGCGTCATAGACCAGCGCGCGGGTGTTCTGGCGCGTCGAGCCGGAATCGCCGCCGTCCTGGCGGGTCGCCGACTGTAGCACGGCGATCAGGAACTTGCCGTCGGGCGTCATCGACATGCCTTCGAGGCCCTGGTTATTCTGGCGGCCGGTCTCGGGATCCTTCGGATCTGGCTCGGCCGCGCCCGGGCCTGGATTGTCGGAAGCGAAGTTCGGCTTGCCGTGGCGCATCGGCACCAGCGCCGCGGGCGGCTGCGTCGCCGACATCAGCCGCCCTTCGGCCGAGAACCGATAGATGTTGGGGCCGTATTCGTCGGAGATGAACATGGTGCCGTCGGGCAGGCGCACGATCGCTTCGTCGTCCAGCGAAAGCTTGCCGTTGTCCGCCTGCGGCAAGATCGGCAAATCGCCCGCGGCCGGACGCACTCCGTTCAACGGATCGAGGCCGGTCGCGTCGGCGCCCTTGTCGTCGGTCAAGAGCATCGTATCGGCGAGCGTCGCCTTAACGCCGGTCTGTTCCTTCCCGACGACTGGGGCCACGCCAGGAGCCGTCGGGGTCAGCTCGATTGCTATGGTGTTGAGCCGCGGGCGATAATCGGTGGTGCCGACGACATTGTAGCCGCGGTCGGGCAGCAGCCAGAGCGAGCCCTTGTAGCCCGCGCCGTCGCGCGCCCAGGACTTGGTGTCGATCGCCATGCCGGAACCCGAACCGAAGGTCTCGCCGAACTTATCCTTCTGGATGGCCCGAATGCGGCCGACGCCTACGAGCCCCTTGTTAAGATAAACGACGCCGTCGGCGAGCGCCGGCGTCATGGCAGTGAACAGGGCGAGCAGCGCGCCGAGCGCGGCGGTTCGGTTGAGATGTTTCATCGATATCCCCTTCTTGAAGAGCAGAGCGGCCACTGGCTCAAAAGGGCACGGCATCGACGATGCGGGCAGCCCTTGCCGTCGAGCGGTCTAGGGCGTCAACGTGATGGTTGCGTGACAGGTTGGGTGCGCTTTTCCTTCTCCCACGAGAGGAGAAGGAAAAGGCGCTCAATCGCTTTCTCTGGCGACCAGTTCCAGCGGCCAGACCTCGCGGATGATACGTGTGCCTTCCGGACCGGCGAAGGGGGGGAGCGAGGCCAGCAGCATTTCGGCCAACCGCCGTCCCATGGGTTCCAGCGACGGCCGGAAGGCGGTCAGCGCCGGCGAGAAGTAGCGGCAAAGCGGCGTGTCGACGATGACGATCACCGCGATGTCGTGGCCGGGCCGGATGCCCATTTCGGCCAGCGCCTTGCAGCCGCCGAGGGCCATGGCGTCATTGTTGAAGATGATGGCTGTCGGCCGGTCCTTGGAGAGCATGACGCGCGGCGTCACCTGATAGCCGCCGGTCTCGTTGATGAAGCCGTCGGCGATCAGGCCGGGGTCGATTTCGATGCCGTGCCGCTTCAGCGCCTTGCGGTAGCCGTCGAGGAACAGGTAGCCGAAGTTGAGATCGAGCGAAGGGCGGATGGCGGCGATGCGGCGGTGGCCGCGCGCGACCAGCCGGTCGACTGCTTCCTCACCCGCCCTCTCGAAATCGATATCGAGCGAAGGATAGGTGTCGCCGCCGGATTGACTTCGCCCAAGCGTGGCGAAGGGAAAACCGGCCTTGCTGAGATAGTCTATCCGGTCGTCTTCCCGCCTTGTATTGGCCAACACGACAGCGTCGGCCCGGCGCGTCTCAACCACGCGGCGCAGCCTCTCTGGCTGATATTGGCCGGGCTCACCCATGACCACCATCAGATCGAGGTCGCTCTCGGCGAGCCGCGCCTGCAGACCGGTCAGGAACGGGATGAAGAACGGCTCGCCATATTGCTGGTCGCCGGGATGCGGTTGCAGCATGAAGGCGATTGAATGAGTGGCGCCTTTCCTCAGGCTGCGGCCGGACTGGTTGGGCGAATAGTTCAGCTTCCTGGCCGCCTCGAGCACGCGTTGGCGCGTCTCCGCATTGACATCGGCGCGGCCGTTCAGCGCCCGGGACACCGTGCCGATCGAAATGTTCAGGTGACGCGCGAGATCGTGGATGCTGGACGCCAAGGCCGGTTCTCCCCCTGTCTTCGCTAGCACCGGCCGCCCTTCAGGCCAAGCAGTGGATGTCGATTTTCGCGAGCAGGTGATTGACATTCTATGCCATCGGGTGTGTTGTCGTAAACGTTTACGGAAAAACGTTTGCGGTGATGCCGGAAATGCCGTGACACTCGGACTGGAGGGGCCGAGCGGAGGAGGAGCGCTGGATGATGAAGGTCGTCCTGGTCGGGTGCGGAGCCATGAGCAAGCAGTGGCTCGATGCCGCAAGGCAGATCGACGGGCTCGCGATTGCCGGCCTTGTCGACCTCGACGCCGAGCGGGCGCAAACGAGGGCGCGCGAATACGATCTTACCAAAGCCGTCATCGGCACCAGCCTCGACGCCGTTCTCGAGGAGACGAAACCCGACGCCGTGTTCGATGTCGTGGTCCCGGCGGCACGCCGCGCGGTCGCGCTTTCGGCTTTTGCCCATCATTGCCATCTGCTCACCGAAAAGCCGCTGGCCGACAGCCCAGAGAATGCGCGGGCCATTATCGATGCGGCGCGTCGCGCCGACCGCGTCCATGCGGTCGTGCAGAACCGGCGCTATGTCGCCAATGTCAGGCGGATCCGGCGCTTCCTGGATTCCGGCGCCATCGGCAAGCCGACCAGTATCCATGCCGACTTCTTCATCGCGCCGCATTTTGGCGGCTTTCGCGAGGAGATGGACCACGTGCTGCTGCTGGACATGGCGATCCACACCTTTGACGCCGCGCGCTACATAGTCGCCGGCGAGCCGGCCAGCGTTTATTGCCAGGAATGGGAGCCGGCCAGTTCCTGGTACCGGCAGGGCTCGTCGGCCAGCGCCGTCTTCGACCTCGGCGACGGCAAGGTCTTCACCTATGCCGGCTCCTGGTGCGCCGACGGTTTCCGCACGAGCTGGGAGGGCAGCTGGCGCATCGTCGCGGAGCGCGGCAGCCTGCTGTGGGATGGCCATGACGGGCTGAAGGCGGAAGTGGTTGCGTCCGGCCGCGACGGCATCATCGACAAGACGCAAGCCATCGAGGTGCCGGCGCTCGACCCGGCCGATCGGGTGGGCGGACATCTCGGCATCATCCAGGATTTCATGCGCGCGATCGAAACCGGCACCGAGCCGGAGACCCGCGGCGCCGACAACATCAAAAGCCTCGCCATGGTCTTCGGCGCGATCGAAAGCGCGGAGGCCGGACGGCGCGTGGCGATCGAGGCCCAGGAAGGATGACGATGCCAAACCCGCTTCTCGATATCAGGATCGGCACCATGGTGCGGGCCAATCTCGACGATCCGGCCGCCTACGTGAAACAGATCCTGCCGCTGGGGTTCGAGAGCATCCAGCCCTTTTTCTGGCAGACGCTGGGCGGCAAGGACCTGCCTCGGCTGGCCGGCGAGATCCGCGACGCGATCGGCGATGCGGACGTCACCGTGTCGTCGCTCGGTGTGTTCGGCAATCCGCTGGAGAGCGGCGAGGTCGATCGCGGCGTGCTCGCGGCTTGGGAGACGGTGATCGACAACGCGCATCTGTTCGGCGCTTCGATGGTCTGCGGCTTCACCGGCCGCCTGCGCGGCAAGAAGCTGACCGACAGCCTGCCGCGCTTCCGCGAGGTGTGGGGACCGCTCGCCAGGCGCGCCGCCGACAAGGGCGTGCGCATCGCCTTTGAGAATTGCGCCATGGACGGCAACTGGGCGAGCGGCGACTGGAATATCGCTCACAACCCAGACGCCTGGGAGCTTATGTTCAACGAATTGCCCAACGATAATCTCGGGCTGGAATGGGAGCCCTGCCACCAACTCGTCTACCTGATCGATCCGATGCCGCAGATCCGCAAATGGGCGCCGCGCATCTTCCATGTCCATGGCAAGGACGCGACGGTGCGCTGGGACGTGATCCGCGAGCATGGCGTGTTCGGCCGCCTGCCTTTCGTGCAAATGCGCACGCCGGGCTTCGGCGATAGCGACTGGACGCGGGTGATCAGCGAATTGCGGCTGGCCGGCTACAAGGGCGCCATCGACATCGAGGGCTGGCACGACCCGGTCTATCGCGGCGACCTCGAGATCACCGGCCAGGCGCGCGCTCTCGATTATCTGAAGCAATGCCGGGGAGGGAGCAGCTACCTGCCCAATCCGATGTGAGTGCCGGCCGGCGGGAGGAGCCGGCCGATTCGAGCAACCGTTGAAAACCCTTGATCGCGAGGGACCAAAAGGGAGGAACGTGCATGAGCATCACGACCAGAAGAACTGTTCTGCGCTCGACCGTCGTGGCGGCCGCCACGGCGCTCTGCGCCTCGATTTCCACCTTGCCGGCGAAGGCGCTTGACGCCCAATGGTGCAAGGACGTCCACATCCGCTTCTTCGTCGGCGGCGCCGAGGGCGACGCCTTCGGAACCATCGTCTATAATGGCGCCAAGCAGGCAGCGGCCGATCTCGGGCCAAAGGTCGACTACATCTTCTCGCAGTGGGACGTCGAGAAGATGGTGCAGCAATTGCGAGAGGCGGTTGCGGTCAAGCCCCAGGGCATCGCCATGATGGGCCATCCCGGTGACGCCGCGATCATGCCCTTGGCCGAGCAGGCGCATAAGGACGGCATCAAGATGATGTACCAGAACGTGCCGGTGCCGAAGGTGGTGGCAGCGTTCGGCGGCGGCTATGTCGGCGCGCAGCAGGAGCAGCAGGGCCGCGCGCTCGGCGCCGAGGCGTTCAAGCTCGGCAAGCTGAAGGCCGGCGACAAGGCGATTATGATCGGTCCGTTCGAGAACGAGAACCGCGGCGCGCGCGAGCGCGGTACGGTGGCTGCCTTGAAGGAGGCGGGCGTCGAGGTGATCCAGCTGTCCTCGCCGCCGAGCGGCGAATGGGCATCCGATCCGAACCTCGCCATTCCGGTGATCACGGCGGCGCTGCTTAACCACCCCGACGTCAAGGCGGTCGGCTATCCCGGCGGCCAGATGCTCGGCAATGTCGCGACCTATATGCAAGCGGCGGGCAGGAAGCCGGGCGACATCTTCAACTTCGGCTTCGACACCAGCCCGCAGATCGTCGAGGGCTTCAAGGGCGGCTGGGTGCAACTGACGGCCGACCAGCAGCCGTTCCTGCAGGGCTATCTGCCGATCCTCAGCCTCTGCCAGCAGGTGGTGCTCGGACTGGCGCCCATGAATGTCGACACTGGCGCCGGTTTCGTCACTCCTGAAAATTACCAGGTCGTCTCAGAGCTCGCCAAGCAGGCGCTGCGCTGACCTCCCAGGCAGCCGGCCGGGCTTGGCTCGGCCGGCTGGACCACCGGCCGGCGGCCGGCAGACAGACAATTCAAGCGAGGATCGCATGGGCGAACGCATCATCGAACTGCGCGACATCACGAAATCCTACGGCCAGGTCTATGCGCTGGGCGGCGTCAATCTCAGCGTCGACCGCGGCGAGGTGGTCGGGCTCATCGGCGACAATGGCGCCGGCAAGTCGACGCTGATCAAGATCCTGTCCGGCGTGGTCAAGCCAACCAGCGGCGAGATTCTCGTGCGCGGCAAGCCGGTCAGCGGATGGAGCGCGGCGCGCTCGCGCGACGCCGGCATCGAGACCGTGTTCCAGGACCGGGCGCTGGCCGTGCAGCAGACGATCGTGCGCAACATCTTCATGGGCCGCGAGCTCACCGGCTTCATGGGTTGGCTGAAGGTTAGCAAGGAGATCGCGGAAGCGAGCCGGCTGATGCGCGAGATCGGCTTCACCTCGAAAGTGTTCACGCCCCAGTCTATCGTCGGCCAGCTTTCGGGCGGCGAGCGGCAAGGAGTGGCGATCGCGCGCGCCATCTACAAGCAGGCGGAGCTGATCATCCTCGACGAGCCGACGACGGCGCTGTCGCTGACCGAGACGGCAAAAGTCTTCCATTTCGTGCGCCAGGTGCGGGCGAGCGGCCGCTCGATCCTGTTCATCGGCCACAACATCCACCACGTCTTCGACATCGCCGACCGCTTCGTCGTGCTCGACCGCGGCAAGGTGGCGCTAACGGCCGACCGCAGCGAGGTGAAGTCGGCCGACGACCTCATCAACTTCATGGAAGATGTGGCGCATCCCGGTGGTTTGCCGGGACTGCACGAGGCGGACGAAGCGGAGCAGAGAGCGCAATGAGCAAGGCCATGGAACCCGATCTGCAAACGCCTCTGGGAAGGGCAAGCGGCAAGGCGGCCAGGGAATCAGGCAAAGAGTGGAGCCATCCCTCGGACAACTGGCTGCGCGGCTTCGTCCTCGACAACCGCGCTGCGCTGGGCACGCTCGCCGTGTTCATCGTGATGATGGCGGTCTTCATGATCGCCAACCCGACCGTCTTCACCACCTGGTATCTCTACAGTTCGGTGCTCACGACGCTTCCCGTGGCACTGTTCGTGGTGGTGCCGCTGGTCTTCGTCGTCACCTGCGGCGAGATCGACCTGTCGTTCCCGGCGACGATGGGTTTGGCATCCTGGGTCTTCGCGCTGGTGGTGCAGGCCGGCTACGATCCATTCCTAGGCATTGTCGCGGCGCTCGTCACCGGCACGCTGCTCGGCTTCCTGGTCGGCTCGCTGGTCGTCTATGGCGGGCTGTCGTCGCTGATCGCGACACTCGGCATGAACTTCCTGCTGCGCGGCCTGATCCAGATCATCAACGAGGGCAAGTCGACGGCGCTGACCAACCTTGCCGACAGCACGGCCTACAAGATTTTTTCCAGCCAGGTCGGGGGCATTCCGGTGCAGATCTTCTGGGCCATAGCCTTCGTCGTGTTCTCGGCGCTGCTCTTCAACCGCCACCGCTTCGGCGCGCAGGTGAAGGTCGTCGGCGACAATCCCGACAGCGCCAAGCAGATGGGCATCGACGTCAAGCTCGTGCGGGTGAAGGTGTTCGTCTTCACGGGCATAGGGGCGGCGATCGCCGGCACGTTCTCGGTGATGATCAACTTCACCTGGTGGCCGACGGCGGGCGACGGCTATCTGCTGCCGGTGCTGGCGTCGGTGTTCGTCGGCGGCACGCCAACCTGGGGCGGCATCGGCACGGTCGTCGGCGGCGCCATTGGCGCGGTAACCGTGTCGTTCATCCAGACCGGCGTGGTGGCGGCGGGCCTCAGCGGCTTCTACGTGCAGTTCTTCAACGGGCTGATCATCATCCTGTCGCTGCTCGGCCACAAGTGGAACCAGGCAAGGTATCGGTGAGGAGGCCGGTCACACCGGCGCGACAAACCCATCCAGCACGCGTTTCTGGCCGGCCTTGTCGAAGTCGATGGTGAGCTTGTTGCCGTCGATGGCGGCGATGTTGCCGTTGCCGAATTTCTGGTGGAAGACGCGGTCGCCGACATTGAAGGCGGACGGCGCGTCGGCGACGGATTTGGCGACCAGCTCGCCCTCGATGGTGCGGCCCTTCACAGAGGTGCGCCCGGCGCCGTAGCCGCTATCGGTCTCGCCATAGCCGATGCGCTCGACCTGGTGGCCGGAGCGGGTGCCCCAGTTGCGGTCGGTCGCCTCGGTGCGGTTGGCCTGGGCGCGCTGCCAGCCGGGCGTCGCGTAGGTGTTGGAGAAGCTGCCCTGGTCCTTGGCGCCGATATTGTCGAAGCGGGAGGCGCCGTAAGGATTTTGCCTGCCCCCGCCACGACCCGAGGCGAAGGCGCCGCCGCCATAGGGATTGCCGTAGCCGCCATAGGAATTGCCGCCCTCGGCGATGTCGATATGGGTTTCCGGCAGCTCGTCGACGAAGCGCGACGGGATGGTCGATTGCCACAGCCCGTGGATCTGGCGGTTGGAGACGAACCAGATGTGCAGGTTCTTCTTCGCCCGCGTCAGTCCGACATAGGCAAGGCGGCGTTCTTCCTCCAGGCCGGAGCGGCCGCCTTCATCCAGCGCGCGCTGATGAGGAAAGAGGCCTTCCTCCCAGCCGGGGAGAAAGACGGTCTCGAATTCCAGGCCCTTGGCCGAATGCAACGTCATGATCGAGACCGCATCCTGTTCGGCATTCTGCTCTGCATCCATGACGAGCGCAACATGCTCGAGGAAGGAGCGGAGCGATTCATACTCCTCCATGGAGCGGATCAGCTCCTTGAGGTTCTCCAGCCGCCCGGGCGCTTCCGCCGAGCGGTCGTTCTTCCACATGTCGGTGTAGCCGCTCTCTTCCAGAATGGTCTCTGCGAGCTCGGTGTGCGGCTTCGTTTCCAGCGCCTTTTGCCAGCGTTCGAAATTGGCCGCGACCTCGCGCAGCGCGGCACGCGGCTTCGGCTTCAGCTCGTCGCTTTCGGCAAGCGTCGCGGCGGCCTCGAGCATCGGAATGCGCATCGCGCGCGCCGTGTCGTGGATCTGGCGGATGGTGGCTTCGCCCAGCCCACGCTTCGGCACGTTGACGATGCGCTCGAAGGCGAGGTCGTCGCCGCCATTCGCGACGACGCGGAAGAAGGCCAGCGCGTCACGGATTTCCAGGCGCTCGTAGAAGCGCGGGCCGCCGATGACGCGATAGTTCAAGCCCAGCGTGATGAAGCGGTCTTCGAAGGCGCGCATCTGGAAGGAGGCACGCACCAGGATCGCCATGTCGTTCAGATTATGCTTCTGCCGCTGGTAAGCCTCGATGGCGTCGCCTACGGCGCGCGCCTCTTCCTCCGAGTCCCAGGCCGCATGGACATGAACCTTGTCGTCCTCGGGGTCGTCGCGGTCCGTGAACAGCGTCTTGCCGAAGCGGCCCTCATTGTGGGCGATGAGGTGGGAGGCAGCACCGAGGATGTGCGCGGTGGAGCGGTAGTTGCGCTCCAGGCGGATGATGGTGGCGCCCGGGAAATCCTTGTCGAAGCGCAGGATGTTGTCGACCTCGGCCCCGCGCCAGCCATAGATCGACTGGTCGTCGTCGCCGACGCAGCAGATATTCACTTTGTTCTCGCCCACGGCCGCGCGCTCGCTGACCTCCGTGGGGGCGGCCTGACCGGCCGACGCCCGGTCGGGCTTGCGGCCTTCGGCAGATGGAGCGCGCCCGACATTGGGCCGCTGCGCCAGGAGGCGAAGCCACATGTACTGCGCGGTGTTGGTGTCCTGGTATTCGTCGACCAGTATGTATTTGAACTTGCGGTGATATTCCTTCAGCACGTCCGGATAGGCGCGGAAGATGCGGATCGGGTGATAGAGCAGGTCGCCGAAGTCGCAGGAATTCAGCGTCTGCAGCCGTTCCTGATAGGCCTTGTAGAGCTGACGACCCTTGCCGTTGCCGAAGCTGCGGGCGTCGCCTTCCGGAATCTCGTCGGGGCCGAGGCCCTTGTTCTTCCAGCTGTCGAGCATCTGGGCGAAGGTCTTGGCCGGCCAGCGCTTGTCATCAAGCCCTTCTGCCTGGATCAGCTGCTTGATCAGCCGCACCACGTCGTCCGTGTCGAGGATGGTGAAATCCGATTTCAGCCCGGCCAGCTCGGCGTGGCGGCGTAGCAGCTTCACGCCGATCGAGTGGAAGGTGCCAAGCCATGGCATGCCCTCGACATTGCCTTCGCCGATCAGATGGCCGATGCGCTGCTTCATCTCGCGCGCGGCCTTGTTGGTGAAGGTGACGGCCAGGATCTGCGAGGGGAAGGCCCTGCCGGTGGCGAGGATGTGGGCGATGCGGGTGGTGAGCACGCGCGTCTTGCCGGTGCCTGCGCCAGCCAGCACCAGAACCGGGCCTTCGGTCGTCTCAACGGCGAGCCGCTGCTCCGGGTTCAGGCCCTTCAGATAATCGGGCACGCTGTTCTGGCCGCTACGCGCCGCCATGGCGCGCGCGGCTATGCCGGACGGGGCCGCAGCGGGCCGCGCATTCGGTTCATCGAAAAAAGGCATGTCTTCGGAAAAGCCCGACATCGCCCCGAATGTAGTGATTCGGCAGCGAAAGACCAGAACTGTCTACGTTTTGTTCTAGTTTGGCGTGTGCCGGTCAAACTTGACAGCCGGAGCGGGCAGGGGAAAGCTGCCGGCAGGGCAGGGACGGTATGCCGTCGCTGAAGCCGCATTGGAGCGGATTGCTGTTTCCTGAACGGCGAACCGCTCCATCTTTTGTTTGACGCAGTTCCAAACGGAAAGCCGCTCCACGCTTTTTCTGGAATTGCTGCAAAGCGCGCAACAGTCGAAGGAGCACCGTCTTGGCTGTCACCATCACCTCCCTCGTCCTCTTCCTGATCGGTCTCATTCTCGGCGGCGGCGGCATTTGGCTCATCGCATTGGGCGGCAGCTGGTACTACCTGATCGCCGGCCTGGTCTTCCTGATCACCGCCTGGCTGCTGTTCAGGCGCAGGTCGACCTCGCTCTGGCTCTACGCGCTGTTCGTTCTCGCCACTTTGTGCTGGGCGGTGTGGGAAATCGGCTTCGACTGGTGGCAGCTTGGTCCGCGCGGCGGGGTCATCGTGCTCGTCGCGCTGTGGCTTTTGACGCCATGGGCAAGGCGCGGCTTGCGTGGTCCCGACGGACGCGCGCCGCTGATCCTCGCCGTGCTCGCCTCGCTTGCGGTCGCCGGTTATTCGATGACCGCCGATCCTCACGACATTGGCGGTACGCTCGGCACCGAAAAGGTGGCGGCGGCGGCCAATCTGGGCGGCGACATGCCGGCCGGCGAATGGCATTTCTACGGCCGCACGCCTTTCGGCCAGCGCTATTCGCCGCTCGACCAGATCACGCCCGACAATGTTGCCAAGCTGCAGCCAGCCTGGACCTACCGCACCGGCGATGTGAAGGGCCCCGACGACGTCGGCGAGACGACCTATCAAGTGACGCCACTGAAGATCGGCGACACGCTGTTCATCTGCACGCCGCACAATTTCGCCATCGCCATCGATGCCGCGAGCGGCAAGGAAAAGTGGCGCTACGATCCCAAGATCAAGCTCGACAACAATCGCCAGCACCAGACCTGCCGCGGCGTGTCCTATTATGCCGACGCCAAGATCGCGGCCGGTCAGCCCTGCGCGCAGCGCGTCTACCTGCCGACTTCGGACGCTCGCCTGATCGCGCTCGACGCGGCGAATGGGCAGGTGTGTCCGTCCTTCGCCGAGGGCGGCACGCTGAACCTGATGGCCAATATGCCCTATCCGAAGTCGGGCTATTACTATTCGACCTCGGCGCCGCTGATCGTCGCCGGCAAGATCATCGTCGGCGGCGCGGTCAACGACAATTACTCGACCGAGGAGCCGTCGGGCGTTATCCGCGCCTTCGACGTCGAGACCGGCGCCCTTTTGTGGAACTGGGATTCCGCCAATCCGGACGTGACGACGCCGCTGCCCGCCGGGCAAACCTACACCCACAACTCGCCCAACATGTGGTCGACCGCGAGCGCCGACGAGAAGCTCGGACTGCTTTACGTGCCGCTCGGCAACCAGACGCCGGACCAGCTCGGCATGGGCCGCAGCGCCAATGTCGAGAAGTTCTCCTCCTCGATCACCGCGCTCGACCTCAACACCGGACAATTGCGCTGGGTGCGGCAGACCGTGCATCACGATCTGTGGGACATGGACGTGCCGGCGCAGCCGTCGCTGGTCGACATCACCACGGCGAGCGGCGTTGTGCCGGCGCTGGTCGGGCCGACCAAGCAGGGCGACCTCTACGTGCTCGACCGGCGGACCGGCGAGCCGATCATTCCAGTGAAGGAAGTGCCGGCGCCGGGGGGCGCGATCGAGGGCGATCATGCCTCGCCGACGCAACCGGCCTCCGACCTTTCCTTCAATCCGAAGCCGCTGACCGGCGCCGACATGTGGGGCATCACCCTATTCGACCAGTTGGCATGTCGGATCGAACTGAAGCGATTGCGCTATGAGGGGCGTTACACGCCGCCCTCTTTGCAGGGCTCGCTGATCTATCCCGGCAATTTCGGTGTCTTCAACTGGGGCGGCGTCGCGGTCGACCCGGTGCGTCAGGTGATGTTCGGCATGCCGACTTATCTCGCCTTTACTTCGAAGCTCATCCCGCGCGCGGACGTGCCGCCACCGGGCGACACGAAGGGCAGCGAGCAGGGGCTGAACCGCAACGAAGGGGCGCCTTACGCGGTGGTGATGGGGCCGTTTCTGTCGCCGCTCGGCATTCCCTGCCAGGCGCCGCCCTGGGGTTATGTCGCCGGCGTCGACCTGAAGACCGGCAACATCGCCTACAGGCACCGCAACGGCACCGTCTACGACATGACGCCGCTGCCGCTGCCGCTCAAGGTCGGCGTTCCAGGCATCGGCGGACCGATGATCACGGCGGGCGGCGTCGCTTTCCTGGGCGCAGCGGTCGATGACTATCTGCGCGCCTATGACCTCACCACCGGCAGGCAGCTCTGGCAGGCGCGGCTGCCGGCCGGCGGCCAGGCGACGCCGATGACCTACACCGTCGCCGATGGCCGCCAGTTCGTCGTCATCGTCGCCGGCGGCCATGGCTCGGTCGGCACCAAGCCGGGTGATTATGTGATGGCCTACGCCCTGCCCAAGTGAGACATGGGTCGGACTTCAAAGCCCGAGGTGTCCCTTGAGGCCCGGGACCTGGTCCAGAACCCTGTTGGTGAGATCAGGACCCGCGGCGGCTTCAGCTTGCCTGACCAGCGTCTCGCCGGCCTGCTGGATCTGCGCCATATCGAGGCCGGAGGCCTTGAGAGCGGCAATGCCATTAATCAGCGCGCCGGCCTTCTCGCCGAGAACGCCGCCAAGAGCGCCCTCCAGCGACGAGAGAAGGCCGCCGCCCGAATTGGCTGCCGCGCCGGCGGCCATTACGTCATATTTCTGCGCCAGCGCGTCGGCGCCGGGGATCTTGGCGAAGAAAGACGAAACGGTGGTGCCTTCCGCCTCGTGCTCCAGCACGGAAAAGATGGTCCCGACAACCTTCTCTGTGGTCGGCTCGTCGAGGCCGGCCTTCGAGGAAACGGTGTTGATGATATCCTGGACGTTCATGGCATTCCCCTTTTTGTCATTAGTATCGGTGAGGCGGCTCCGACAACTCGCGTCCTAATGTGACAGCACCATCAAGCCTTTCGGAAATGACCAAAATGTGATGAATCAAGTTGGCTCCCCGGCGCACTGCTCCGCTAAGATCCTTCGCAGGATCGTCACCGCGGGGTGACTGGACCACGCAACTCTCGACCCTATCTTGCGGATCATCCGCCAACCGTCGAGGGCAGCCATGAACGAACCCGTCGCCAGGTCCACCCGGAGCATCATCACGCAGGCGATGATCGATGTCTATGACGAGTACACACATCTGACACTCGACCGGCGCCGCTTCGTGGAGCAATTGACAAGGCTGGCAGGCTCAGGCGCCGCGGCCGCCGCGATCGCGCCGATGCTGGCGGCCAATTCCGCCAAGGCGGCGATCGTTGCCGAAGACGACAGCCGCGTGAAGGGCCAGGACATTGCCTACCCCGGCTCGAGCGGCGAGATGAAAGCCTATCTGGTCAAGCCGGCCGATCAGTCGGGCAAGCTCGGCACCGTCATCGTCATCCATGAAAACCGGGGCCTCAATCCGCATATCCGCGATGTCGCCCGGCGTGTGGCTCTGGAAGGGTTCGTGGCGCTCGCGCCGGACTTCCTCTCGCCGCTTGGCGGCACGCCGCCCGACGAGGACAAGGCGCGCGACATGTTCACCAAGCTCGATCCTGCCCAGGTCGCGGCCGACGGCGTGGCGACGGTCGCCTATCTCAAGAGCCTCAAGGACGGCAACGGCAAGGTCGGTGCGGTCGGCTTCTGCTGGGGCGGCGGCGCGGTGAACCAGCTTGCCGTCCATGCGCCTGATCTCAGCGCCGGCGTTGCCTATTACGGAATGCAGCCCACGGCGGAAGATGCTGCGAAGATCAAGGCACCGCTGCTTCTTCACTATGCCGGTCTCGACAGCCGGACCAATGCGGGCATCGATGCCTACAAAAAAGCGCTCGACGCCGCGCACGTCGAATATAAGGTCTATGTCTATGAGGGGGCCAACCACGCCTTCAACAACGACACCTCGGCCGCGCGCTATGACAAGAAAGCCGCCGATCTCGCCTGGGGCCGGACGATCGCGTTTCTGAAAGAGAAAATTGCCTGACGCCTGTGTGACTCAGGGAATCGAAGGCGCCCACACGGCCAGAAAGTCGGGCGCGAGCGTGAAACCTGCCGGTAGTACCGAGACGGGAGGCGGGCGCCGCACGCCTTCCTGCAAATAGCGCAGGGCCGACCTCACGCCGTTCATCGTATACGGCTTCGCAATGACGCCTACAGCCCCGACGAAGTTCTCGGGGATGCGCTTCGGGTTTGCTGTCATGAACACGACCATGGGCTGGCCCGATCGCTGAATATGCTCGGCCACGTCAAGGCCCGTCGGGCCATCCGAAAGATGGACATCGACAAAAGCAATGTCGGCTTTGCTGGTATCGACCATCGCTTTCGCTTCGTCCGACGACATCGCCCAGCCCACGACGCTATGGCCAGCTTCCTCGATGAGGCTTTCCAGTTCCATCGCCAGAAGAGCTTCGTCTTCGACGATCAGCACGTTCAGCGGTTCGGTCATGACACGTCCCCTTTATGCTGAGGCCCGTTCGGCATTTTTACAACAACTTGCGTACCCGGACTTGTGTTCCGCCATTCGACATCGGCGCGAAGTTGCCGCCCGAGTTGCCGGATAAGGCGCATGCCGAAGGTGCCGTCGCTGGCCTCGCCGTCCATGCCGACACCGTCGTCGGAAACTTCAATGATCAGGTGCCCGTCGGGTTGGCTCATCCTGACGCCGATGCTGCCGGGCACCGCCTCGTCCTTGAAGGCGTGCTTGAGGGCGTTGGTGACGAGTTCGTTGACGATCAGCGCCACCGGCGTAGCTTTGTCGGCCGGGACGATGATCGGCTCCAGGTCTAGTTTCGATCTGATCTGGGGGCGGCCGGATGCGGTGAGCAAATCCGAGACGAGATCCCTGGCAAAATCGGAAATGTCGAACTTGCTGACATCCTTGGACTGGTAGAGCCTCCGATGGACGGTGCTCAGCGCCTCGATGCGCTCCAACATTGTCCTCAGGGAGCTTTTTACCGCTTCGTCGCGGATGGTGCGGCTTTGCATCAGGATCAGCGATGAGATCATCTGCAGGTTGTTCTTCACACGATGATCGACCTCGTGCAGCAGCGCAGTCTGCGTTTCGAGCGCAGCTTCGAGTTCCCTCGTGCGCTCTTTGACAGCCTCTTCAACGCGCTCCTTGTCTGCCGTGATCTGCTGCTCCGACCGCTTACGATCTGACACGTCCAGCTGCGACGCAAAGAAGAACAGAAGCTCGCCCTTGTCGTTGGAGACAGGGCTGACATAGAGCGCGTTCCAGAAGGTGGAACCATCCTTTCGGTAGTTCAAAAGATCGATGCTGATATCGTTGCCATCGGCAACGGCAGCGCGGACTTCGGCGACCGCGGCGGCATCCGTGTCAGGGCCTTGAAGAAAGCGGCAATTTCTGCCGATGACCTCTTCGCGTGTGTAGCCAGTCAGTCTCAGGAAAGAGTCGTTGGCGAACACGATTGGATTGTCCGGCTTGCGCGGATCGGTGATGATCATCGACATGCGCGTGGCCCGGATGGCTGCGGCAAAGGGATCGCCTTTGCCCTGTTCGGCATGAAGATCATCTGTCATGTGCCAGGCGTCTGGCGCCTCTCTCGTACGTTTTCCGTCCATTTCTCAACTCCAAGCCAATATTCGCCGCGACAACGGCGCAGGCTTGGAATTGGTTCAATCCCGGGTTTTGTTGCCTCGGGGGGAAAAGTGAAGGAACAAAAACGTTGTTTACGTAAGTTTCTGAGCCGCAATTGTTTTCTAAACTATTGCGGCATCGGCTTGTGCATCGCCACGCCTGCGATCACCATTGCGATACCAAGGCAGCCGGGAATGCCTGGCATCTGGCGCAACACGACGATGCCGATGAGTGTCGCCGTGAGCGGCAGGAGCGAGAGCATCAGCGCGAAGCTCGCGCGCGGCAGCCTCGCCATGGCGAGCTGGTCGCAGATATAGGGGATGACGGAGGAGCAGATGCCCACGCCGATCGCAGCGACAAACAGTTGCGGCGACGAGAAGGCGGGCAGCGCCTCGCGGAAGCCGATCGGGAACACGATGACGAATGCGATTGCCATGGCGGCGCCCAGGCCGGCGATGCCGTAGCCTGCCTGGGCGACGCGATGGCCGATCACGATGTAGCCGACGAAGAGAGCGCCGTTGAGAAAGGCCCAGAACACGCCGAGCGGATCGCTTGACCATTTGACGTCAATGAGCAGCAAGGTGCCGATGACTGCGACAGCCAGCGCCGCAAAGTTGCGCAGGCTGCGCAGGCCGACCAGCGCGACCCCGATCGTGCCGACGAACTCGATCGCCGCCACCAGCGAGATCGGCAGGCGCTCAAGCGCCAGGTAGAACGAGCAGTTCATCACCGCGAGGCAGGCGCCGAAGGCCAGCAATACCAGTCGCTGAGCGCGGGCGGCGCGCGCGAAGATGCGCCAAGGCGTGGTCAAAGGGGCGAAGATGAGAGCCGCAGTGGCGATGCGCAGCCAGGCCATGCCGAGCACACCGACCTGGTCGAAAAGCAGCACCGCGAAAGCCGGTCCGAGATAATGAAACACGGCGCTGACGCAGAACCAGACATGCGGCGGCAGCGCATTGGCTAATCCGCCGAGGGCAGGGCCGGTAAGGACAGGATGGGTGGCGTCGGCCCTGCCGACGGCCCGGTTTGCGGCTCGAGTTTGCGTTTGGCGGGTCATGAGCGCATTATCACAGGCGAAATGCATGGCTTATAGGTGTGATCGGCGTGTCATTCGTCCTTCTGGCTTCCGATAAAAGAGAGAAAAGTTGAGAAACCTTCGAAACGAAAATGCTGACCTGGATGCCGTGGACCTGAAGATCCTGCGGCTCCTGGAAAAGGACGCTCGCATCAGCACAGCGGAATTGGCGCGCGGGGTCGGGCTGTCGGCGCCAAGCGTGGCGGAGCGCCTCCGCAAGCTGCAGGAGAACGGCGTGATCGAGTCCTATACGGTCAGGATCAATCCGGCCGCTCTCGGCATGAAGCTGTCGGCATGGCTCAGGATCAGGCCGGTGCCGGGACAGCTTTCCGTGGTGACGGACATCATTCGCGAACTGCCGGAAATCGCGCAATGCGACCGCGTGACCGGCGAGGACTGTTTCATCGCGCTCGCCCATGTCGGCTCGGTCAGCGAGCTCGAGCGCGTGATCGACCGGATCATCCCGTACGCGATGACCAACACGGCCATCATCCAGTCGTCACCGGTCGAGCCGCGCTCGCCGCTGGGCGGGTTCAGGCAGAAGTGACGGGCAGGGATGATGGCGGATGGGATAATCAGGCGTGGCCGCGCCGCATGCGCGCCTGAGTCAGAATCGCGCGCCAGCGGATCATGTCGAACGGGATGGGTTCGTTGTTGTTGGCGATGTGGAAGATCTCGTTGTTGACGTTCTTCAGCGATCGCCAGAAATCATAGTCGGTGATGCGTGGATCGGCCGCCAAGCGCTCCACCTCGACCTTGATATCGGTTTTCATGCACTGTCCTCGCACCGCATTCCGCCAGCCGCCCGCGCGCAAACCCGGTACGGCGGTTTTCAAACGCGTCACTGAGTCGTTCAACGGACTCAAGCGACTTGTTCACGTTAAAACCTTGGTAAGGTTAACGCCGGCGGTGAGGTGCTTCAAGCGCTCTTGCGTTTGATGCCGATCGAGCGCCCGGCGCGCTCCGGCATTGGCAGGCTCGCGTGGGCGGTGCGCATGGCTTCGACCTTCGCCATCACGTCGGCAGGGAATGGGGCGACCCGCGGCCCGGCCATGTCGACATGCAGCGCAAGCTGCTCGGAGGTCGCCGCCAACCAGCCGTCGACGTGGCGGATTTCCTGATAAGCCCTGAGCCGCTTCTCGTCGTGGTCGATGAGCTGGAACGAGACCTTCACCTTGTGGTCGAGATGCAGTTCCTGGACATAGCAGACATGGACTTCCGCCGTGTAGATGGTGAGGCGGCGATCCCTTGCGTAGTTCGGCCCCATGCCCATCATCTCGAAGGCGACATCCGAACAGCGATCGAACAGCACGTTGTAATAGGCCATATTGAGATGGCCGTTATAGTCGATCCAATTTTTCTCGATGCCCATCGGGTCGGAAATGAAAGGGGCGGGGATGGTCATCGTGGTTTTCCTTGATCGTCGCTGGACAGGGCGGGGTGGGTGAGGTTCTCTTTGTTCTGGCGCAATTCCGGACGGAAAACCGCTTCACACTTTTCCTGGAATTGCTTTAGGCATCATCCATAGCTGCATACAAGAGTGGCCGCTGGTCCATTCGCGGAGGAATTCATGGCTTTGAGCGACCTCAACCCTGTTGACCGCAACGAGGAAGGCATCGCCGCGGTGCTCGGCATCCTCAAGCAGCGCTTCGGCGAGCGCTTCCAGACCGGCGAGGCGATACGCGGCCAGCATGCGCACACCACCACCTATATCCCGACGCAGGCGCCGGACGGCGTCGCCTTCGTCGATACGACCGAGGAGGTCCAGGAGATCGTGCGCGCCTGCGCTGCCCACCGCGTGCCGGTGATCGCCTTCGGCGTCGGCTCCTCGCTCGAGGGGCACACCAATGCGCCGGGCGGCGGCATTTCCATCGACACCTCGCGCATGAACCGGATCCTCGCCGTCAATCCGCAGGATCTCGACTGCACAGTCGAGCCCGGCGTGACGCGCGAGGACCTCAACAGGCATCTGCGCGACACCGGCCTGTTCTTTCCGATCGATCCGGGCGCCAATGCTTCGCTGGGCGGCATGGCGGCGACCAGGGCTTCCGGCACCAACGCGGTGCGCTACGGCACGATGCGGGAAAATGTGCTGTCGCTGACCGCCGTCATGGCCGACGGCGAGAGGGTGACGACCGGCAAGCGGGCGAAGAAAAGCTCGGCCGGATACGATCTGACCCGGCTTTTGGTCGGCTCGGAAGGCACGCTCGGCATTATCACCTCGCTGACGTTGAGGCTGCAGGGCATTCCGCAGGCGATCTCCGGCGGTGTGTGCCCGTTCCCCAGCCTGGAGGCCGCCTGCAACACGGTGATCGCGACCATCCAGATGGGCATACCGGTGGCGCGCATCGAGCTGGTCAATGCGCTGCAGATGCGAGCGATGAAGAACTATTCCAAGCTCGACTATCCGGAGAGCCCGTGCCTGTTCGTCGAGTTTCACGGCAGCGATGTGGGCGTGGCCGAACAGGCCGAGACTTTTGGCATGATCGCCGAGGAGAATGGCGGCGGGCCGTTCCTGTGGACCAGCGTCGCGGAGGAGCGGACCAAGCTCTGGAAGGCGCGGCACGACGCCTACTGGTCGTCGCTGACGCTGCGCCCCGGCGCCAAGGGGCTGTCGACCGATGTCTGCGTGCCGATCTCCAGGCTTGCTGAATGCGTCACCGAAACGGAGGCAGACATCGCCGAGATGGGGCTTATCGCGCCGATTGTCGGCCATGCCGGCGATGGCAATTTCCATGTGCTGGTGCTGATGGATGTGGACAATCCGGCCGAGATCGCGCTTGCCGAAAAATTTGTCTCCAGGCTCAACATGCGTGCCATCGCGATGGACGGCACCTGCACTGGCGAGCACGGCATCGGCCAGGGCAAGGTCGGCTTCCTGCGCCATGAGCTCGGCCACGGCGTCGACGTCATGCGCACGATCAAGCAGGCGCTCGACCCGCTGAACATCATGAACCCTGGCAAGATTCTGCCGGCGGCGGGGTAACGCGTCGCCCGATCTATTCCACCGCGCCTTCGACCAGCTTCTGCAGCATGGGCCGCGTCGGCGCGAAGAAGGTCGTGCCGGTGTGCGGGGTGGAGAAGTCGAGCAGCCGGTCATAGGCGCCGGGTGGCTCGCCGACATACATGCGCTGCAGCATCTTTTCGATCACCCACAGATAGCGCGTATAGCCGATGAAATAGGTGCCGAACTCGTTCTGCCCCGGGCGGCCGAACGGCATGTTGTCGCGCAAAATGTCGTATTCGTTGCCGGCGTCGTCCTCGATGCTGGCCAGCGACTTGTGCGACTTGCGCGGCTTGTGGTCGTCATCGATCTCGATGTTGTCGATCTTGGTGCGACCGATGATCTCTTCCTGGACATGCGTCGGCGTTTCTCTCCAGGCGGCCATGTCGTGCAGGTATTTCTGCACGACGACGTAGCTGCCGCCGGCAAAGTCGTCGTCCTCGTCGCCGACCAAGGCGGAGGTGGGCAGGTCGAGACCGGTCGGGTTGGCGGTGCCGTCGACGAAGCCGAGCAGGTCGCGCGCGTCGAAATAACGGAAACCGGAGACCTCGTCGACGACGGTCACGCTGCGGCCAAGGGCGTCCAGCAGGATGCGCTCGAGCTCGAAGCACATATCCGGCCGCTCGGCACGGATGTGGAAAAGCAGATCGCCCGGGGTCGAGGGCGCCGAATGCGCCGCTCCCTCGATCGGCGCGAAGGGTTTCAGCTCGCGCGGCCGCCGGTCGGGCGACAGGCGGTTCCAGAGCCCGGCGCCGATGCCGGCGATGCAGGACAGCCGGCCCGACAGGTCGCGGAAGCCGACATTCTTGACGAGATCGTCGAGCTCGCCCAGCACCGAGGTGGCGGTCGAAAGCGCGGCCTGGTCGCTGCCGACCGTGACAACAAGGAAAATCGCGGCCGTCGACAGCGGAGCGTCGACGCTCTGCGCGTCGATTGGCACTCTATCCCAGTTCTTGCCTGACATCGGGAACGCTCCGTGTTGGGTTCAGATCTATCGCGGCCAAGGACATGGCCGGAAGGGCAGGGATGGGCAAAAGAGATATCCCGACGGCGAGCGATCGCGCAACTGGAGAGGTTGGCGGCCGCCGGGCGCCGAATTGCCTCTTTATCGACACGCGGATGCGGGTAGAGTGCGGCAGACTTTCAACCCGGGAAACAGATGCTCGCCCGCCTGTTCGTGATCTTCGGTGGCCTGTTCGTGCTGGTGCTGTGCGCGGCGCTGGTGGTGCCGTATTTCATCGACTGGACGGGTTACCGGGGTGATTTCGAGCGCGAGGCGAGCGCCATCCTCGGCCGCAAGGTGACGGTGAAGGGCGATGCCACCGCGCGGCTGTTGCCGTTTCCGTCGGTGACTTTCTCCAATGTCGAGGTCGCGGGCGGACCTGAAGGCCAGCCGGCTATGACGGTCGAGACCTTTTCCATGGATGCGGAGCTTGCGCCCTTCCTGCGCGGCGAAGTGCTGATCTTCGACATGCGGCTGGTCCATCCGAAGGCCATCATCAATGTCGCCGGTGACGGCACCGTCGACTGGACGCTCCGGCCGTCGACACCCTTCAACCCCGGCCAGATCGCCATCGAGAAGCTGTCGGTGACCGAGGGGCAGATCGAGTTGCGCCATGCCGCCGGAGGTCGCAGCCATCTGGTTTCCGAGATCAACTCGACGATCTCGGCCAAGGCGCTCACCGGCCCATGGCGGATGGACGGCACATTGCGCTTCGATGGTCTCCGCACCGATGTCTCGGCTTCGACCGGCAAGGTGGAACCGGACGGGCAGATGCGGCTCAGGCTGAAGGCCGATCCCGGTGCCTATCCGCTGGTCATCGAGACCGACGGCAATGCCGGCATCGTCAAGGGTGCGGCGGTCTATTCCGGCCAGTTCAAGATTTCGGGCGCGGACAAGAACTCGGCGGAGCTGCGCGGCACGGACGGGGAGCCGGTCAAGATCAGCACCGGCAAGCCCGATCCGGGCTTCCGGCTGAACGGCAAGTTCGCGCTAGACCACCAGAAGCTCAATGTCGACGCGTTCCGCTTCGAGACCGGACCGCTCGACAATCCCTACACCGCCGACGGCAAGGCTTCGGTCGATCTCGGGCTGAAGCCGCATTTCGCGGTCGAGGCCAGCGGGGCGCAGGTGCAGTTCGACGAAGCCGTCGGCGGAGCCTCCGGTTCAGGTTTCACGCTCGACCAGCGCATCGCGGCCTTCGAGCAGACGCTGCAACACATGCCGAAGCCGACGATACCGGGCACGCTCGAGGTCAGGCTGCCGGCGGTGGTGGCGGGCGACACGACGGTGCGAGACGTGCGACTGTCGGCCGAGCCCGTCGAAGGAGGCTGGTCGGTCAAGTCGCTTGCCGCGACGCTGCCGGGCCGCACGACGCTCGAAGCCGACGGCATGCTGAGCGTCGAGGACCATTTCGGCTTCACCGGCTCACTGCTGCTCGCTGTCGCACAGCCTTCCGGTTTTGCTGCCTGGCTGTCCAAGGATGTCGACGAGGCGATCCGCCGGCTGCCCGCGGCAGGCTTCAAGGCCAAGGTCGACCTCAGCGAGAACCGGCAGTCCTTCAGCGACCTAGAACTGATTCTCGGCAAGGCGAGATTTTCCGGCAGCATCGACTCCAGCCAGCCGGACGGTGCCAGGCCTTCCGTGCTGATGCGACTGACAGGCGGCGAGATGGACCTCGACGGGCTCGCGGCCTTCGCCTCGATCTTCATCAGCGACAAGGGCGCCAATCGCTTTTCGGATCGCGATCTCGATTTCCAGATCAAGGCAGGCCCGGTCAGCGCCGTCGGGCTCAGGGCCGACACCGTCGACACGGCGCTGCGGCTGCGCGAGGGCCTGCTCGAGATCGATCGGCTGTCGATCGGCGGCCTGGCCGGCGCCTCGATCAGCGCCACGGGCCGGGTCAAGGACTTTCCGCAAAGCCCGACCGGCAAGCTCAACGCTTCTGTGGTGGCGGTGGACCTCAAGCCGCTGATCGATGTCGCGGCCGAGCATTACCCCGACAATGCCATGCTCAAAGGCCTGGCAAGCCGCGCGGCGGCCTATCCCGAGCTGTTCCAGGACGCGCGCATCGATCTCTTGACCAGCGCCGCCGAGAATGGCGACGGCACCACGGGCCTGGCGCTCTCGGCCCAGGGCAAGGCCGGCGGCTCGGCCTTCTCGGCGTCACTCTCCGGCAAGGGAAGCGCGGACAAGCTCTCCGAGGCGCCGGTGTCGATCACCTTCAACGCCCGCAACGACAATGCCACGACGCTGCTGGCGCTTTACGGCCTGCCGGCGCTGCCGCTAGGCATGCTCGGCCACGCCAACACAGACGTCTCGGCGAAGGGCTCGATCGCCGGCGGTCTTGCGACGAACTTCAACCTGACCGCCGACGATTTCAGGGCGAGCTTCGACGGAACCGTAGCCGATACGGCGCAAGGCGCCACCGCCAAGGGCAAGGTCAATCTCGATGCCGCCGACATCGAGCCTTGGTTGATGACGACGGGGGTAGGCCTGCCCGGCATGGGGACCGGGACGTCGATGTCCCTGGCGGCCGATGCCGATTTCGGCAACGGGCTTTTGGTGCTGAGTGGTCTCACCGGCTCGATAGACAAGGCGGCGCTGTCCGGCGACATCAACATCGACGCCAAGGACGGGCTGCCGCATCTTGCCGGGGCGCTGGCGCTCGACGGGCTTGACCTCGACCCGCTGGCGGTCTCGCTGTTCGGCGACCAGTCCTTCGCGCCGCCCAAGGGCGGATGGCCAACGACGCCGTTCAGCCAAAAATCGACCCTGCCGTTCAACGCCGATCTCGATCTCAACACATCGGCGCTGACCGTCGGGCCATTCGCGACTGCGCATGACGCCGCCTTCTCGCTGAAGCTCGATCACGAAGGCATCCACGTCTCCGACCTCAAGGCGAAGCTCTATGGCGGCGATCTGACCGGCCTGTTCGAGCTGAAGAATACGGAGGGCACCGGCCTGTTCTCCGGCCAGATGAGGCTGGCCGGCAGCGATCTTTCCGCGGTCCTGCCGGGCGCCGGTATCGGCGGCAGCGGCGATCTTTCAGCGGCGCTGTCGACCAGCGGCAAATCGGTCGACGCCATGATTGCGGCTCTGTCCGGATCGGGCACCGCGGCGCTGAAGGGATTGAAGGTGGACGGCATCAATCCGGACGGCTTTGCCGCCATCATCGCGAAGGCCGACGCGATCGGGCGTGATATCGACACGGCCAAGACGGCGGAGTTCGCGCCGCAGATCGCCGGGGAGGGCAGTTTCGTCGCCGGCGACGCCGATGTGGCCTTCACCGTCGCCAACGGTACGGTGCGGGCGCCGCCGATCAGCCTCGACAATCCCGGCGCGACCTTGTCCGCCGACGTGGCCGCCGATCTCAACACGAGCACCGTCACGGCAAAGGGAACACTGACCTACCGCCCCGGCGACGAGTCACTGGTCGGTTCCGAGCCTGCTCTCAATTTCAGCCTGGCCGGTCCGCTTGGGGCGACCGTGCTTCAGTTCGACAGCGGTCCGCTGGCGCAGTTCCTCACGCAGCGCGCGCTGGAGAAGGAGCAGCAGCGGGTCGAAGCGATGCAGGCGGCGCTGCTCGAAAAGCAGCGGCTGCGGCGCGAGGTGCGCTATTACGCGGCGCTGCAGATGGAGCGCGACAAGGCGGCCGAGGAGTTGCGCCGGCAAGAGGAAGAGGCGCGGCAGAAGGCCGAGGCGGAAGCCAGGGCGAGAGCCGAAGCACAGGCACAGGCCGAGGCCGAGGCAAAGGCCAAGGCCGACGAAGAAGCGAGAGCGAAGGCGGAAGCCGACGCCAAGGCGCAGGCCGAAGCGGATGCTAAGGCCCAGGCCGATGCGCAGGCGAGGGCGGAGGCCGAGCAGCGGGCCGCGGACGTGGCGGCCAAGGCGCAGGCCGAGGCCGATCGCAAGAAGGCCGAGCAGGCGAAGCTGGAAGCAGCACGCAGGGCGGCCGAGCAGGCGCCAAAGACCGACCAGTCGCTGCCCGGCGTCAATGACGGTTCGACCCCCGCGCCGGCAAAACCAAAGGCCAACCCGTTCACGATCGATAATTTGTTGAAGTCGCTCGACGGCGGTTGAGTTTTACGCCGCACGCGTGGCGGAGCTTGTCGAAGTGCGGAGCCTAGGACTCTTCCTGGCGCGAAAGCAGACGCCGCAGCATCGGCTCGATGCGCGAAAGCTCGTCGAGATGCGCTGCCGACAATTCGGCCAGGCGATCGTCGGCCAAAGGGGTGAGCTGCAGCAGGACGCGGCGGTGATCGCTCTTGTCCTGATCGCGTATGACCAGGCCTGCCTCGGCAAGGCGGTTCACCAGTTCCACCGCGCTATGGTGGCGAATGCGCAGCCGCTCGGCGAGATCGCCCACCGCCACCGGTGCGCCGCCTGGAAATCCTTTGATCGCCAGCAGCGCCTGGTGCTGGCGTGGCGTGAGTCCCGCCTCATCCGCCTGGACCTGGCTGAATTCGAGGAAGCGGCGGATCAGGTAACGGAACTGCGACAGCCGCTGGTAGTCGGCCTGGCTGATGGCGGGGCGTGGCTTTTTCGGCGGAGATGTCATTTTTCGACTTATGGCTCTTTGCCGTCAAAGCTCAAACTCTTTTCAAAGTTCGGAGCCCGACGCGATCGTTGTTCAAAATGACGCGGATCGATGATCGAAAAACGACCTTGAAGGATTATATCGTATTACGATATGACGCCGGCTGAAACCGGACGGTCTTCGCGCCGCCAGAAAGCTCAGGTTCCCAACATGAAATCCGCCCACGCCGGCAACGGCCATCTTCGCGACTTCACGACCGACCCTCGCGTGCTCATCATCGCGGCCATCGCCGTGGTGGTGGCGACTGCCGGGCTGTTCGCCGGCATCGTGCTCCTGAAGCTCATCAGGCTTGCCACCAACATCGCCTATTTCGGCCAGTTCTCTCTTGCCGACCTCAAGCTCGAAGATACGCCGCTTGGGCTCGCCGCGGTGATCGTGCCGGTGATCGGCGCGCTGATCATCGGCCTAATGGCACGCTTCGGCAGCGAGAAGATCCGCGGCCACGGCATTCCCGAAGCCATCGAGGCGATCCTGCTCGGACGCTCGCGGCTCGACGCCAAGGTCGCGGTGCTGAAGCCGTTGTCGTCGGCGATCTCGATCGGCTCGGGCGGACCGTTCGGCGCCGAAGGCCCGATCATCATGACCGGCGGCGCCATCGGCTCGCTGATTGCGCAGATGCTGCCGGTCAGCGACAATGAGCGCAAGACGCTGCTGGTGGCGGGCGCCGCGGCCGGCATGACGACGGTGTTCGGCACGCCGATCGCCGCCATCATGCTCGCCGTCGAGCTGCTTTTGTTCGAATGGACGCCGCGCAGCTTCATCCCAGTCGCGGTCGCCGCGATCGTCGCGGAAGTCGAGCGCACCCTGCTGCACCTGCCAAGTCCGATCTTTCCGTTCTCTGGCACCATGGAGGCATCGATCGCCGGGCTGGCCGGCTGGGTGCTGGTCGGCATTTGCGCCGGTTTGCTTTCGGGATTGCTGACGCAATTGGTCTACGCCTGCGAGGACGCCTTCCTGAAGCTGCCGATACACTGGATGTGGTGGCCGATGATCGGCGGCCTGGTGGTCGGCATCGGCGGCCTGATCGAGCCGCACGCGCTTGGCGTCGGCTACGACAACATCGCCAACATGCTCGACGGCCACACGGTCGCAACCGCCGCGCTGCTGCTTCTGGTGGTGAAGGCCATTATCTGGTCGGTTGCGCTGGGATCCGGCACATCGGGCGGTGTGCTGGCGCCGCTGCTCATCATGGGCGGCGCGATGGGAGCGGTGTTGTCAGGCGTCCTGCCCGAGGCGAGCCCCGGCTTCTGGCCGCTGCTGGCAATGGCCGCGACCATGGGGGGCACAATGCGCGCACCGCTGACTGCCACCTTCTTCGCCACCGAGCTCACCGGCAACACGCATGTTCTGGTGCCGCTGATCGCGGCCTGCGCCACCGCCCATGCGGTCACCGTGCTGTCGATGAAGCGCTCGATCCTGACCGAGAAGGTGGCGCGGCGCGGGCACCATCTCGTGCGCGAATACCGCGTCGATCCGTTTGCCCTGACCAGGGTCAAGGAAGTGATGACGACCAAGGTCGAGAGCGTGCCGGCGACGATGACACTGCATGGCGCGGCGACCTTCCTGACAGCGCCGGACACGCGGCATCCGAGCTTCCCGGTGACCGATGAAGCGGGCCATGTACTCGGCGTCATCGATCCGCCGGCGATCTTGCGCTGGCGTCGCAACGGCAAGCATCGCAAGGCGACCCTCGGCGAGCTGCTCGCCGGCAGCAAGATCACGCTCGCTTATCCGGACGAATATCTGGAGGCGCTTTCCGACAAGCTGCTCACTGCCAATGTCTCGCATCTGCCTGTGGTCTCACGCGAGGACGAGCGGCTCATCGGCTATATCGGCTGGAAAGACATGATGCGGGTCAGGTCGAAAAAGCAGGCGGAGGAGCGCGACCGCACCGCCTTGCTCAGCTTTGGCGCGCAGCGCAAGGAGGCGCAACAAAGCGTCAGCGACGGCGCGGTCTAGGTCTCGTTGCCGCCGCGCTTCGCCCAAGCCAGCACATAGAGTCTCAGCGCGGATGACAGGTTGGCGTCGCGGGTGCGCGTCTCGTCGATTTCTGCGACCAGGGCCGCGAGCGACAGCGAACGTTGCGCGGCGATGGCGACGAGGTCGTCATAGAAGGGCTGCTCCAGGGAAAAACTGGTGCGGTGACCGCGGATCGTTACCGAACGCTTTTCGACCGCGGCCATCGCAGGGCTCAGCGCTTGCCCGGGTCGTCGGGTTTTTCCCGGCGATGGCCTGCCACGAATTTTTCGGCCTTCTCCGACGTCAGCCGGTCGCGCTCGCGCTCCGCCTTCGAGCGGCCGTGCAGTGCTCGGTTCTCGCTCGCCTGGCGTTCCTTCTCGCTGCGCGCTCTCTGCTTGCGGGCCTGGCGGAGATTGACGACCTCGCCCATGGCGCCGTGCTATTTCTTGCGGAAGGCGTCGAGCGAAACGACGTCGGCACCCTTGCCGCCGGTGTCGGCGACCGCCGGCTTCTTCTCGGCCTCGGCGGCCTTCTTCTTGGTTTCCGGCTTCTTCTCCGGAACGACGGCGATCGGTTCGGGCGCCGGAGCGGCGACCTCGTCTTCGACGCTCTCCGTCTTCACGTCGAATTCGAGTTCGAAATTGACGGACGGATCGTAGAAGCCGCGCACGGCGGAGAAGGGGATTTCGAGCTTTTCCGGAACGTCGGAGAAGGAAAGTCCGACCTCGAAGCCGGCATCCGTCACCTTGAGGTCCCAATACTGGAACTGGATGACGATGGTCATCTGCTCAGGATAGCGCTCGCGCAGCCTGGAGGAGATGCGCACGCCCGGCGCGCCGGTCAGGAAGGTGATGAAGAAGTGATGATTGCCCGGAAGGCCAGTGCGCGCGACTTCGGCCAGGACCTTGCGCATGACGCCGCGCAGAGCCTCCTGGGCCAGAATGTCGTAGCGGATATGGTCGTCGGCCATGTGATGGTCGGGTTCCGTTGAATCGTCCGCATAGCTGTAATCAAGCTTGAGCGCGGCGTAAACCGCATATAGGCGCAAAGCCGTGAGGCCAAGAGGGGTGCCAGCGATTTTGATCGCTCAGGCGTGAACGAGCGCCGCCTGTTTGCCGGCTGGCGACTTCTTCTTGGCGAAGGCGCTAAGAAAGGTCCGCACGCCGTT
Source organism: Mesorhizobium sp. (assembly GCA_004020875.1). Classification (GTDB taxonomy): domain Bacteria; phylum Pseudomonadota; class Alphaproteobacteria; order Rhizobiales; family Rhizobiaceae; genus Mesorhizobium. Next base: position 225,365 of record SAPZ01000009.1, on the reverse strand, counting down.
GGTGGCGGAGCGCAGCACCTCTTCCTCGGTAGGCATGCCGCCCAACATGAACGTGGTCTGAAGCTCGGCGTTGACGAGCGCGAGGAACTGCCGCGCCGCGACGTCAGGGTCGCCGATCGAAAGATGCCCGGCGAGGGCGAGCCGGGCGAAGCGCGCGGCAAGCGCCGACCAGGTGCGGCCAGGCCCCTGTTCGCGCCATTCGGCAAACAGTTCCGGGTAACGCTCGCCTTCGGCCTGGATCAGCTTGCGCAGGAAACGGCCGTCGCGGTTGCAGATGCAATTGCGGTTCATGTGTACGGCGAAGGCGATCAGGTCCGCTTCCAGGTCCGTGGGTTGGTCGGGGAAACTGCCTATGGTGGCGAAGATGCCGGCATTGCAGCGCTCCGTCAGGTCGCGAACCACGGCGACGAAGAGCTTTTCCTTGTCGCCATGATGGTTGTAGACCGTCTGCCTCGACACGCCGGCCTCGGCCGCGATCAGGTCGATGTTGGCGCCGGCATAGCCTTCGCGGCAGAAGACGGAAGCGGCCGCATCAACCACCGACACGCGCTTGGCCTCGTGGCTGCGAGGCGGGAAAGTGTCAGGAGAAACGCCGTGCTTCATCGAAATCTATATAGCTGTGATTGACGAATTGGACAAGGGCGTCTAAATTTGTGGACACAATAATGGGAATTCCGAGCTTCGAGAGCCGTCCACATTCGCTCTTACGAGACGAATGATGGCGCTCTTCGGTGTCGGATTGCTACGGGATGGAACGTCCTGGGTTTTGGACGCCCGAATTCGGGGCGGCAAACCAGATTGAAAAGAGCCTTTATCATGAGTCCCAAATTCCTCCGCATCGCGGTCGTGCTCGGCTTGTTGTCCGCAATCGGTCCGTTTGCCATCGATATGTATCTCCCCGCTCTGCCTTCGATCGGCCAGGATCTCCATGCCGGCACCGCCGCCGTGCAGATGAGCCTTCTGATCTTCTTCCTGTCGATGGGTTTCGGGCAGATCGTCGTCGGGCCGATCTCCGATATGGTCGGCCGCAAGGCGCCGCTTTATGCCGGCCTCGCGCTGTTCATGGTCGGAGGCGTCGGCTCGGCCATGGCCCCCAACATCGAGTGGCTGATCGCCTTCCGCTTCCTGCAGGGCCTCGGCGCCAGCGCCGGCATGGCGGTGCCGCGCGCCATCGTGCGCGACCTGCACACCGGCAACGAGGCCGCCAAGCTGATGTCGCTTCTGATGCTGGTGTTCTCGGTGTCGCCGATCCTGGCGCCGCTGACCGGCAGCCAGATCATCGAGCGTTTTGGTTGGCGTGCCGTGTTCTGGACCGTCACGGGCGCGGCTGCCTTGGCCACGATCCTGCTTGCCACCTCGCTCAAGGAGACGCGGCCGGTCGAAGAGCGCGCCGGCTCGTCCTTCGGAACGGCGCTTGCGGGCTATCGGTATCTGATGGGCGACCGCAATTTCCTCGGCCTGGTGGCGATCGCCGGCTTCGGCATTGCGAGCTTCTTCGTTTATCTGTCGAGCTCGTCCTTCATCCTGATCGACCATTACGGGCTGTCGCCGTCGGTCTACAGCGTATTCTTCTCGATCAACGCGGTCGCCTTCATCGGCATGTCGCAGCTGACGGGAATGCTCGCCGACCGCTTCGGGTTGAAGCGCGTCGTCTGGGTGGCGGTCACCGGCTATGCCACGGTGATGGTAGCGCTGTTCGCGATCATGGCCGCGGGCGTCGACCGGCTAGACGTGCTGGCTGCGCTGCTCTTTGTCGGCTACGGCTTCCTTGGCCTCGTCATCCCGACCACCTCGGTGCTGGCGATGGAAGAGCATGGCGAGATCGCCGGCACTGCCTCGGCGCTGATGGGCACGCTGCATTTCGCAATCGGCGCGCTGGCGATGGGCGTAGCCGGCATCTTCTTCGACGGCACGCCGCTGCCGATGGTGGCCGGCATTACGCTGTGCGCCGTGATCTCCTTCACGCTGGCCAAGCTGACGCTCGGCCGCGCGCGTGAAGCTGTCGAAGCGCCGGCAGAGTAGAGCGCGAAACAACCCAAAAGGCCGGCTTGCCCGGCCTTTTTCATCGCAGGCCTGTTTGATCGATGATGAAGTGCGCCCGTTCCTCGACCGGAGCGAGGGGCAACGGCACCAGTTCATAGCCGAGTTCCGCATAGACGCTGATCACCGAACGGAACGTGCGCTCTGCCTCGTCCAGCGTCTGCTGGCGCTCCTCGTCCTGGGTAAAGATCTCCGGCCATGGCGGCGCGACGAAGACGCGGCGCGCGTAGCGGAATTTTTCAGCCGCGGTTGCGACGTGGTCGGGCACCGGCAGACCGCAGAGCCTGAGATAGCCGATTGTGTCGGGCGCGCCGCGGTCGAAGAAGACCGGGCCGGGCTCGGCGCGCGCGGTTTGCCAGGAACGCAGTTCCCACGACAGCATCAGCTCGGCAAAGAGCGCGCGATCCCGCCAGGGAAGGGCAGGGCCGCCGATGGCCATCTGATCGCGGATGATGCCGCGCCCGGCTTCGGGGGCCGTCGCGAAACCCTTGGCCTGCAGCGCCTCGATCAAGCTGGTCTTGCCTGAACCCGGACCGCCGGTCAGCACGAAGAATCGGTCCCAATCGTTTTGCATTGTTTGTCCATGCGTGATGAGCGGCAAGGCTGCGCGCCGCGGGTCGAGCGCCGGACAAGCTTTGGCCGTTCGATTGATTGGGAAGAAGCAAAAAGGGGAAGGTGGAGGTTTCTGTTGCCAGGTACCTCCGAACCCCGCCTAGAAGTGCGAACCGCTAGGACTTGATTTGAAGCGTTCGCGCCGCATTAAGCAGCGAGACGAGCTTCCGCATAGTTGTCGTTGGCAACTATAAGTTTAGCCCGATGACGGTGGTACAATGCCGGGCAAAAGTACGATCTTTACACCTTCGTCGATCCTATTTCGCCCCCAGCAAAAGCCGCTCCGTCAGCCAGAGCGGTTTTTGGTGGAGGCGCCGGGTACCGCCCCCGGGTCCGAACGGCTTATTTCATCGCCTATTTATCGCCATAGTCGGTCAAGCCGACGAAGCGAATATAGGGAGCGACGAGAGAAAAATAAAGGTCAAACCGGCGCTTATCCGGTTATGACAAACGTGCAGCCAAGGGTTGACTTGCGCGCCCACTCAATCAAATCTCGTTCCCGGTGAGGAGACTCTGACCTAGCGCACAGGTTGCGCGGCGCGCCACAACCCTCATCGACCGGATCCGTGGCGCCGAGGAGGGGAAGTTCGATGGCCGACTATCTTGCGGATGTGAAGAAATACGATGCCGGCGCCAGCGCCGACGCGGTCGACAAGATCGTCAAGCATCTCGGCATTGCGCTGAGGAACCGCGATTCGTCGTTGGTGTCCTGCACCGACCCGAAGGAACTCGACCGCGTGCGGGAGAATTGGATCGGCAAGAAGCTCGGCGTTGCCGATGCCGCGAAGGCCAATGCGTCGATCGAGAAGACCTGCAAGGCGATGCAGGCCGACAACACCAAGAGCCGCGTGACCTTTTATTATCTGGTTGCCAAGGACCTCGGCAAACTCGGCTCTCTCTGAGTCTTGGCTGCCCGGCGGCCGGCACGAAACCGTGCCGGCACCGCGGACTTTTAGGTGCGGTTCGCGTCTGCAGCGCGCTTTGCGGTGTTCGACCGGCTGTCGGTCGGGTATGATTGCCTGTAACCCGAATCGAGGCAGAGCCGGTGCGTCAATATCTCGACCTGTTGAAGCATGTGCTGGAGAACGGTACCGACCGCGGCGACCGTACCGGCACAGGCACGCGCTCGGTGTTCGGCTACCAGATGCGTTTCGACCTTTCGCGCGGCTTTCCGGTCACGACCACCAAGAAGCTGCATCTGAAGTCGATCATCCACGAGCTTCTGTGGTTCCTGGCCGGTGACACCAACATCAGATATCTCAACGACCATGGCGTCACCATTTGGGACGAATGGGCCGACGAGAATGGTGATCTCGGCCCGGTCTATGGCAAGCAGTGGCGCTCATGGCCGGACATGCATGGTGGCGAGATCGACCAGATCGCAGGCCTTTTGAAAGAGATTCGCCGGAACCCCAATTCGCGCCGGCTGATCGTCTCGGCCTGGAATCCGGCCGAGGTCGAGGCGATGGCGCTGCCGCCCTGCCACTGCCTGTTCCAGTTCTATGTCTCGGAAGGCAGGCTCTCCTGCCAGCTTTACCAGCGTTCGGCCGACATCTTCCTCGGCGTGCCGTTCAACATCGCTTCGTACGCTTTGCTCACCATGATGGTGGCGCAGGTGACCGGGCTGAAGCCGGGCGACTTCGTCCACACGCTGGGCGACGCGCACCTTTATTCGAACCATTTCGAACAGGCGCGCGAGCAGATGCGGCGCACGCCTAAGGCCTTGCCGACGATGTGGATCAATCCGGAGGTGAAGGACCTCTTCGCCTTCCGTTTCGAGGATTTCCGCCTCGAGGATTATTTCGCCGACGCGAATATCAAGGCGCCAATCGCCGTTTAACTCGATCAGTCGATGCCGACCATGACGTCCGAGGCCTTGCTTACGACATAGGCCCGTTTGCCTTTTTCGAGCGCAAGGTCGGCGACCGCCTTATTGGTGATCGATGCGGTGACGATCACGCCGCCGTCGATGCCGATCCTGACATGCGAAGTGGTCGCTCCCTTGACGATCTCGGGACCTTACCCTTCAGCATATTGCGGGCGTTGATCTTGATGCGTCTCTCCTTGAACAGCGCTGTTTCCGATTTGTCGTAGACCGGGACCATGCCGGCCCACAATGCCAGGACAGGTGAAAAGCCTTTCCTTGTTATGTTCATCCGGATATATCGGTTTGAGGCTTCGGGCCGTACGGATTTTGAGACCAGGGAGAGAATTCATGACGGGCAAGGGTTTCGGGGCGAAGGCGGCCGCCATCGGCGGTCTGACGGCAATGCTGCTGGCCGCGGTGCCGGCGGCGCATGCCGACGACAAGGTCGTCGTGTTTGCCGCGGCGAGTCTCAAAGACGCGCTCGACGCCGTCAACAAGGCCTGCGAGCCGGAAGTCGGCGAAGCCGCGACCATTTCCTACGCGGCGAGTTCGGCGCTGGCCAAGCAGATCGAAGGCGGCGCGCCGGCCGACGTGTTCGTGTCGGCCGACCTCGACTGGATGAAGTATCTCTCCGACAAGAAGCTGACCAAACCGGACACCGAGGTGAAGCTGCTCGGCAACCAGATTGTGCTGGTGGCCCCGAAGGACTCCAAAGTTGAGACCAAGGTCGAGAAAGGCTTCGATCTCGCCAGGCTCATCGGCGACGGCAAGCTTGCGATGGGCGACTTCAAGGCGGTGCCTGCCGGCAAATACGGCAAGGCGGCGCTGGAATCGCTGGGCATCTGGTCGTCGGTCGAAGGCAAGGTCGCGCAGGCCGAGAATGTACGTGCGGCGTTGAAGCTGGTGTCGACCGGCGAGGCGGCGCTGGGCATCGTGTACGCTACCGACGCGCATGCCGAGAAGGGCGTCAAGGTCGTCGGCACTTTCCCGGAAAATTCGCATCCGCCGATCATCTACCCGATTGCCCAGACCGCCGATTCGAAGCACAAGGATACGGCTGCATTCCTGAAATGCGTCGAGTCGGCCAAGGCTGCCGAACTCTTCAAGGAGCAGGGTTTCACGGTGCTCGCGCCGAGCAACTGAGAAAGACCGCGCAAACACTGACATGAACTGGCTGCTGGACCTCACTCCCGACGAATGGAATGCGGTCTGGCTGTCGATCAAGGTGGCGACGGTGGCGATGATCGCCAGCCTGCCGCCGGGCATCTTGCTTGCGCTTCTGCTCGCGCGAGGGCGTTTCTGGGGCAAGACGCTGCTCAACGGGCTAGTGCATCTCCCGCTGATCCTGCCGCCGGTGGTGACCGGCTACCTGCTCCTGCTCACCTTCGGCCGGCGCGGGCCCGCCGGCTCCTTCCTGGCCGAGCATTTCGGCATCGTCTTTTCGTTCCGCTGGACCGGCGCGGCACTGGCCTGCGGGGTCATGGGCTTTCCGCTGATGGTGCGCGCCATCCGGCTGTCGATCGAGGCGGTCGACCGCAGAATCGAGGCGGCGGCAGGCACGCTCGGCGCCAATCCGCTCTGGGTATTCGCCACCATCACTCTGCCGCTGATCCTGCCTGGCCTGATCGCCGGCGCGATCCTTTCTTTCGCCAAGGCGATGGGCGAATTCGGCGCCACCATCACCTTCGTCTCCAACATTCCCAACGAGACGCAGACTTTGCCCTCGGCGATCTACACCTTCACACAGGTGCCCGGCGGCGACGAAGGCGCGCTCAGGCTGACGCTGATCTCGATCGCTATCTCGATGGTCGCGCTCATCGCGTCCGAGGTGCTGGCGCGCCGCGTTGGCCGGCGGATGGACATCGAATGACGCTCTCGGTCGACATCCGCCATAGTCTCGGCGATTTCGCCTTGGAAGCGCGTTTCGAGAGCGCAGGCCGGCTGACGGCGCTGTTCGGGCCGTCCGGCTCCGGCAAATCTACACTGATCAATCTCATCGCGGGCCTGATCCGGCCGGACAAGGGCCGGATCGCTGTCAATGGGCGCGTTCTGGTGGACACCGAAGCACGGGTCTTTGTGCCGATGCACAAGCGGCGGATCGGCATGGTGTTCCAGGATGCGCGGCTATTCCCGCATATGAGCGTCGCCGGCAATCTGCGTTACGGCCGCTGGTTCACTCCGTCTTCCGAGCGCTACGCCAAGATGAATGCGGTCGTCGATCTGCTTGGCATCGACCATCTGCTCGACCGGCGGCCGGCGAGACTGTCGGGCGGCGAAAAGCAGCGGGTCGCGATCGGCCGTGCCCTGCTTGCCAGCCCGAAACTGCTTCTGATGGACGAGCCGCTCGCCTCGCTCGACGAGGCGCGCAAGGCCGAGATCCTGCCCTACATCGAGCGTCTGCGCGACGAGACGAAGATCCCGGTTGTCTATGTCAGCCATTCCGTTGCCGAGGTGGCGCGGCTGGCCAGTGACGTCGTAGTGCTTTCGCAAGGCAAGGTCGCGGCCTCAGGCCCGACCGAGGCGATTATGCAGCGTCTCGACCTGTTGCCGGCCGAAGAGCGCGGCGAGGGCGGGGCGGTGCTCGACACCAAGGTCCTGCGCCACGACGAGGCGTTCGGCATGACGGTGCTGGCCTCACCGGCCGGCGAAATCCGAGTGCCGAAACTGGCGATGGCAGCGGGGGCTCCGGTGCGCATTCGTATCCGCGCCCGCGACGTGATGATCGCGACCGGGCGGCCGGAAGGACTCAGCGCGCTCAACATTCTGGCGGGAACGATTACTGCTGTCAGGCCGGGCATCGGGCCGACCGTGGAAATCGCCATCGACTGCAATGGCGCGATCGTGCTGGCGCGGATCACCGAACAGTCCAAACACACTCTTCGTCTGGCGCGCGGCCAGCAGGTCTTCGCGGTGATCAAGACGGTAAGCTTCGACAGCGCAACGACCGGGGCAGGGCTGCCGGTTGAGGCGGATGGTTGACGAAAGAGCAACATCGCTATGTTGATCTGGAATAGCGATCTAGTGGCGGAGAAGGTAATCTCGGCATGATCGCGGAGGACAGGACATGCCATCGTTGAGCCTGCGGATAAACCTGGACCCAGACGGCCGGATCGGCCCGGGCAAGATCGAATTGCTGGAGCAGATCGCCGCCTTCGGCTCGATCTCGGCCGCGGCTCGCGGCATGGAGATGTCCTACAAACATGCCTGGGATTTGGTCGAGGACATGAACCGCGTCTTCGGCAAGCCGCTGGTCGCGGCACAGACCGGTGGTCGTAAAGGCGGTGGCGCGCAGCTGACATCGGTGGGTCTGGCGGTCGTCAGCCGGTTTCGGGCCATTGAGCGTGCCGCTTCATCGGCTGCCGCCGTCCATATGCAGGCGCTACAGGCGGAGATCGATGCTGGGTAAGGCGCCTATTCTTCTGGCTCGCCGGGTTTTCGCAGCAAGTACGTGTCCATGATCCAGCCCTTTTTCCGCCGGGCTTCCTCGCGGACCCTCTCGATCTCGGCGCCGACATCGCCTAAGCGTCCGGAAATGACGATCTCATCCGGGGTGCCGAGATAAGCGCCCCACTGGATGAGGACATCCTTGTCGGCCAGCGTGTTGAAGGCGCATTTGCCGTCGAGCATGACCACCGCCGAGCCGGCATTGGCCGGCAGTCCTTCCTCGGTCAGCCGGCGGCCGGTGGTGACCAGGATCGAATCACCGATGCGGTTCAGCGCCGTCGCGTGGGCGGCGGCGAGCGCCTGGATCGCGGTGATGCCGGGGATAACCTCAAGTTCGAAACCGACATTGCCTCTGAGGCGAACGCGCTCGAGGATACGCAGCGCGCTGTCATAGAGCGAAGGGTCGCCCCAGATCAGGAAGGCGCCGCAACCGTCTTCGGCAAGCTCGTCGCGGATCAGGGCCTCGTAGATCTCGGCAATCGCTTCGTGCCAGTCGTCGACGGTTGTCCGATAAGACGATGTCGGCTCGGCCCGGACCGGCACGTCGAATTCGACGCGGCGCGATTTCGGGTTGGTGACGAAGCGGTCGCAGATCTGCCGGCGCAAATCGGCGAGATCGTTCTTTTTCGCTCCTTTATCGGGGATGAACAGCACGTCGGCGCGGTTCAGGCCGTCGATGGCTTGAACCGTCATGTGGTCGGGATTGCCGGCGCCGATGCCGAGGACGAGAAGCTTGCGCATGGCGATCTCCTGCCCGATCGGGGGCGCGGTGTCCAGAAGTACCGGCAACGGCGACGAAGGGCTTTGAAACGCTACATTGAAACGGGTAGATGGAAGAGCGCATCCGGCTGGTCCCGGTATCGCGGCACAGAGGAGGGGTCCATGTTACGCACCATACTGACCGCGGCGCTGGCGATCATGGCCGTTCCGGCCTTCGCCAATGATTCCGTCGCCGAGCTCGGCACCGGCGGCCTGATCCTGTCGCGCAGCGATGCCGTCGCTATGCAAAGCGAGGAGCTTTTCATCTCGCAGGAGAAGGTGACGGTCGACTATGTCTTCCGCAACAACACCGACAAGGATGTCAGCTCCATCGTCGCGTTCCCGATGCCCGACATCGAGGGCGATCCCAACGAGATGCCGGCGATCCCGGAGGCTCAGAGCGACAATTTCCTCGGCTTCGAGGTGACGATCGACGGCGTCGACGCGAAGCCCCAGCTCGAGCAGAGGGCGTTTGCGCTGGGCATCGACATAACTGCCGACCTCAAGGCGCAGAACGTGCCGCTCTATCCGTTCGGCGACGCAGCCAAGGCGGCGCTGGCGAAGCTGCCCAAGGATGTCACCAAGGACTGGGAGGACCGCGGGATCGTCATCGAGGATACCGCCGATGACGGCTCGGGCATGCAGACCGCCTATGTGCCCTTCTGGCAATTGCGGTCGACCTATTGGTGGCGCTCGACCTTCCCGGCCAACAAGGAGGTCCATGTCTCGCACCGCTACAAGCCAAGCGTTGGCGGCACCTCCTCGGTCAGCTTCTTCTCCGAAGGCCAGTTCCAGAGCCCGCAATACGATACCTACAAGACCCGCTACTGCATGGATCAGACATTCGAGAACGCGGTGCGCAAGGCGGCCAAGGCGAATCCGGACGGCTATCCAAAATATTACGAGAGCCGGATCGCTTATATTCTCACCACGGGGGGCAATTGGGCTTCCGGCACTATCGGCAATTTCAAGCTGACGATCGACAAGGGCAGCCCCAGGAACCTCGTCTCCTTTTGCGGCGACAATGTCAAAAAGGTCGGGCCGACGACGTTCGAGATCACCGCGAAGGATTTCTATCCCGAGCGCGACATCGACATCCTGCTGCTCGAGCCATCGGACAATGGCGGGAATGGCGGCTGATGGATATCGCGATCTATGTCGCCATAGCCCAAAACTGCGTGATCGGCCGCGAGGGCGGCCTGCCATGGCGGCTTTCCACCGATCTCAAGCGCTTCAAGGCCGATACGATGGGCAAGCCGATCATCATGGGCCGGAAGACCTATGAGGGCATCGGCCGGCCGCTGCCCGGCCGGCTCAACATCGTGGTGACGCGCGACAAGGCCTGGCGCGCCGAAGGCATCGAAGTGACCCACTCGCTGGATGACGCGATCGCGCTGGCCAAGGTGCGCGGCCGCTGCATTGCGGGAGCGGACGAGATCTGCGTGGTCGGTGGCGGCGAGATCTATGCCCAGGCCTTGCCGCTGGCCGACCGGCTGCATGTGACGCATGTGCTGGCCAGCGTCGATGGCGACGCGCATTTCCCTCCGATCGACCCGAGCATCTGGCAGGTCGTCAGCGCCGAGGATTTCCCCGCCGGTGAGAAAGACAGCCACGCGACGCGCTATACCGTTTACGAGCGCCGGCGCGACAATCATTGATGACGACAAAGGGTCGCTACCGATCCAAATCGCATGGGGACGATGGCCCATCGCGTTGAAAGCAGATCGACGCGACCCTATAGAAGAACAGTGTTGCAGCGGCCCGCGTCCAAACGGAAGCACAAGATGCCGCCGTAATGCTTTGATTTTGGCGCATGATTCCTTTTCGAAAACCGATATGGGTTTTCTGGGTCTTGCGTTAGGATTGCGCCGCAAGGCCTGAGGGAACCGAAGCGAAAGGACATTCATGCCCTGGAACGACAAGAGCGGCGGCGGCGGCCCATGGGGCGGCGGCGGCAATCAGGGACCCTGGGGGCAGGGACCGAAAGGGCCAAGCGGACCGCAGGGTTCCCCGCCCGATCTCGAGGACATCATCCGCCGAGGTCAGGACAGGCTGCGCCGCGCGCTTCCGGGCGGCGGCGGCGCCAGCCCGGCGGTGCTTGGGCTGATCGCTCTGGCGCTCATATTGCTCTGGGCCTTCAAGGCGATTTATACCGTGCAGCCCGACGAGGTCGCCGTCGAGTTGCGTTTCGGCCAGCCGAAGGCTGAGCTCTCACAGCCTGGCCTGCATTTCCACTGGTGGCCGATCGAAACGGTCGAGACGGCCAAGATTTCCGAGCAGCTCGTCAGCATCGGTGGCGGCGCGAGCAGCGGCTCCGGACTGATGCTCTCCGGCGACCAGAACATCGTCAACGTTCAATTCTCGGTGGCCTACCAGGTCTCGGATCCGAGAGCCTACCTGTTCGATGTCTCCGATCCCGACGGCATGCTGGCGCAGGTGGCCGAGAGCGCGATGCGTGAAGTCGTCGGCCGGCGCCCGGCCCAGGATATTTTCCGCGACGATCGCCAGGGCATCGCAACCGCGGTGCGCGAGATCATCCAGGGCACGCTCGACGGCTACAAGACCGGTCTCCAGGTCAACGCGGTCTCGATCGAGGACGCAGCGCCCCCGCGCGAGGTGGCCGACGCCTTCGATGAAGTGCAGCGCGCCGAGCAGGACGAAGACAAGTTCGTCGAGCAGGCCAACCAGTATTCCAACCAGAAGCTCGGTCAGGCGCGCGGCGAGGCGGCGCAGATCCGCGAAGATGCGGCCGCCTACAAGAACCGGGTCGTTCAGGAGGCCGAAGGCGAGGCGCAGCGCTTCATCTCCGTCTACAACGAATACGCCAAGGCGCCCGACGTCACGCGCAAGCGCCTTTATCTCGAAACCATGGAGAGGATCCTGAAGGACTCGAACAAGGTCGTCGTCGAGCCGGGCAACGGTCAGGGCGTGCTGCCTTACCTGCCGCTGCCGGCATTGCAGCCGAAAGCGCCGCCGTCGCCCCTGGGCGCCACGACGGGAGGTAATCAGTGATGGCCAACCGTCTTCCCATACTCGCCGTCATCGCGGCGGTCCTTTTGTTCTTGCTTTACTCGTCGGTGTTCGTGGTAAATGCCGGCCAGCAGGCGATCGTGCTACGGTTCGGCGAGATCATCGACGTCAAGAACGAGCCCGGCATCTACTTCAAGGCGCCGTTCGCCTTCTTCGATGCCGACAGCGTGCAGATGGTCGAGAAGCGCGTGATGCGCTTCGACCTCGACAACATCCGCGTCCAGGTCTCGGGCGGCAAGTTCTACGAGGTCGATGCTTTCATCGCCTACCGGATCTCAGATCCGCGCACGTTCCGCGCGGCTGTGTCCGGTCAGGTGGAACTCGCCGAAGCCCGGCTGAGGACGCGTCTCGACGCGGCGCTGCGCCGTGTCTACGGCCTGCGCGACTTCGAGGCTGCGCTCTCCGAGGAGCGCGGCAACATGATGCGCGAGGTACGCGATCAACTGCGCCCCGACGCGACCTCGCTCGGCCTCGACATCGAGGATGTGCGCATCCGCCGGACCGATCTGACGGCCGAGGTCTCGCAGCAGACCTATGACCGCATGAAGGCCGAGCGCCTGGCGGAAGCCGAGCGCTTGCGAGCCCGCGGCAACGAGGCGGCGCAGCGCATCAGGGCGCGAGCCGATCGCGAGGTCGTCGAGATCGTCGCCGAGGCGCAGAAGGAATCGGAAATCCTGCGCGGCGAGGGCGAGGCGCAGCGCAGCGCGACCTTCGCGGACGCCTATAAGCGCGATCCCGCGTTCTTCGACTTCTATCGCTCGATGAACGCCTACGGCACGGCGCTGGACAACACCGGAACGACGATGGTGCTCTCGCCCGAATCCGAATTCTTCCGATACTTCCGCGATCCGGGCAGCAAGCCCGGGCCGGCTCCCGCCGCGCCTGCGATGGCACCCGCCGCGCCTGCGGCCCAACCGGGCACCGCCCAGTAGCGGGCGGTGCAGGATTTTCTGGCGGCAATCGGCCTGGTCCTGGTGATCGAAGGGCTGGTCTATGGCGGGTTTCCGGCTTTGGCCCGGAAGCTCGCCACCGAGGTGCTGTCGATGCCGGAAAATGTGCTGCGGATCGGCGGGCTGATCGCGATCGCCGTCGGTGTCGGCATTGTCTGGCTCGTCCGCGGCTTATGATATTCCTTGGTGCTGAAGCGATTGACGATTTATCTTCAGCCGATAGCTATAGCCGCAAACGTGCCGTATTTCTTGCCAACATGAACAGGACAGGCGCCTTTGTGGATGCGCCTTTCCTTTTCAGAACCGCCGGGAGGCCATGATGATATCCGACACCCTGTTGCGCGCGGCGCGGCGTATGGTCCTCGCCGGCGCCACGGCATTCGCGGTCGGCATTGTCGCCGTGCCGTCCTTCGTCACGCCGACGATCGCCTCCGACGGCCCGCCTTCGGTAGCCGATCTGGCCGAGCGCCTGCTCGGCGCGGTGGTCAATATCTCGACCTCGCAGACGGTGAAAGGCACCGAAGGACCGGGCGCGGTGCCGATGCCGCAACTGCCCGAGGGCTCGCCGTTCCAGGATTTCTTCGACGATTTCTTCAAGAACCGCGGCGGCGACAAGGGGGGAGCTGCGCAGAAAGTGCAGTCGCTCGGCTCCGGCTTCGTCGTCGACGCCGAGCAGGGCATCGTGGTGACCAACAACCACGTCATCGCCGACGCCGACGATATCGAGGTGAATTTCTCCGACGGCGTCACGCTGAAGGCGACGCTTGTCGGCACCGACACCAAGACCGACGTCGCGGTTCTGAAGGTCGATCCCAAGGGCCACAAGCTGACGGCGGTGAAATTCGGCGATTCCACCAAGATGCGAGTCGGCGACTGGGTGATGGCGATTGGCAATCCGTTCGGCCTGGGCGGCACGGTGACGGTCGGCATCGTCTCGGCACGCAACCGCGACATCAATTCCGGACCCTATGACGATTTCATCCAGACCGACGCCGCCATCAACCGCGGCAATTCCGGCGGCCCGCTGTTCAACGCGGCCGGTGAAGTCATCGGCATCAACACGGCGATCATCTCGCCGTCGGGCGGCTCCATCGGCATCGGATTCTCCATTCCCTCGCAGCTTGCCGCCGGCGTCGTCGACCAACTCCGCCAGTATGGCGAGACGCGGCGCGGCTGGCTCGGCGTGCGAATCCAGCCGGTGACGGCCGACATCGCTGAGAGCCTCGGCATGGCGACCGCCAAGGGTGCGCTGGTCGCCGGCGTCATCAAGGGCGGGCCGGTTGACAATGGCACGGTCCAGGCCGGCGATGTCATCATCAAGTTCGACGGCAAGGATATCCATGAGATGCGCGACCTGCCGCGCGTCGTGGCCGAAAGCCCGGTCGGCAAGGCGGTTGACGTCGTCATCGTGCGCAAGGGCATCGAGCAGACGGTCAAGGTGACGCTCGGCAGGCTCGAGGACGGGGAGAAGCTGGCCAGCGGCGAGAACGGCAGCACCGACCAGGGCAATAGCGACAAGGCAACGCCGCCAGTGTCGACGGCTTCGGTACTCGGCATGACGGTCGGCGAGCTCAACGACCAGACGCGGCAGAAGTTCGGCATCGCCGCAGACGTGTCCGGCGTTGTCGTCACCGATGTCACCAAGGATTCGCCTGCGGCCGAGCGTGGCATCCAGCCCGGCGAGGTGATCACCGAGATCGCGCAGGAATCGGTCGGCACGCCGAAGGACGTGATGGACCGGATCGGCGCGCTGAAGCAGCAGGGTCGCAAGAATGCGCTGCTGATGCTGGCTTCAAAGACCGGCGAACTGCGCTTCGTGACGATCCGGATGGATTGATTGCCGCGTAATCCGGCAACGCAGATTGTCGATGAAAAAGGGCGGCTATCCAGTCGCCCTTTTTCGTTGCTGCCACGCCTCACGCGACAGCCTGTACATGACATGACGCTTGAGGTGCGCGTGGCTGTCGGGAACACTCGGATGGTCGAAGTCTGCGCCCGGGTCGGCTCGCATGCCGAGGCGCTTCATGACGGCGATCGAACGATGGTTATCCGCGACCGCGAACGATACGATCTCGGCGACGCCAAGCGTTTCGAAACCGAAGGCGAGCCAAGCTTCTGCCGCCTCCGTGACATAGCCATTGCCCCAGAATTCGGGCGCCAGCCGCCAGCCGATCTCGATCGTGCCGGGCGCCAGCACGTCGATGTCTTCCGTTCCGGATAGACCGACAAAGCCGACGCATTCACCGGTTTCCGCGATCTCCGCTGCGGCGAAGCCATAACCGTCCTCTTCGATCCAGGCGCGGACTTCGTCCATCTTGGCGTCAGCCGCGGCGCGGTCGCGGCGAAACGGGAAGAATTCCATCACGCGCTCGTCGGAGTTGATGCGATGGAAAAGCACGCGGTCGCGATCCTCCCAGTTGCGCAGGATCAGGCGCTCTGTGCGGATCGGCGTCATTCGACGAACTCATCCCGGCGGTAGCCCTGGAGATAGAGCAGCGCGGTCAGGTCGCCATGATCGATGCGGATCCGTGCCTGCTCGGCCACCGCCGGCTTGGCGTGGAGCGCGACGCCCGTGCCGGCAAGCCGGATCATATCGAGATCGTTGGCGCCGTCACCGACCGCGATGGCATCCTCTGTTGTCAGCGCGAGCCTCGCAGCTATGTCCAGCAGCGCTTCGGCCTTCGCGGCGCGGCCGAGGATGGGCTCGGTCACCATGCCGGTGAATGTGCCGTCTTCCTCCATCAGGCGGTTGGCCCGGTTTTCCTGGAACCCCAGCATGTCGGCAATGCGGCTGGTGAAGACGTCGAAGCCGCCCGAGACCAGCGCCGTCCAGGCGCCATGGGCGCGCATCGTTTGCACCAAGGCGCGGCCACCGGCGGCCAGCGTCAGCCGGTTGGCGATAATGCGGTCGACGACAGCGGTGTCGAGGCCTTTCAGCAAGGCGACGCGCTCGCGCAACGCAGGCTCAAAGGCGATCTCGCCATTCATCGAGCGAGCGGTGATCGCCGCCACATGGTCCTTGACACCGATTTCGTCGGCAAGCTCGTCAATGCATTCCTGCTCGATCATCGTCGAATCCATGTCGGCGAGCAGGATCTTCTTTCGCCTGCCTTCGGCGGGCTGGACGATGACATCGACCGGTTCGGAAGCCAGTGCGGCGCGCAGATTGGCGGTCATTTCGCCGATATCCGGCGTCTGCGGCAAAACGAGATCGCAAGCAACGTCTTCAGCCAGCCAACGGACGGCGCTTGCGCCGGCGGCCCGCAAGGCCATATTCGCAAGCGAGGCCGGCACGGCGCGGGCTTCTGGACGGGACACTAAAGTGGCGATCAGCGGCATTGCACATTCCGGCAGGCAGGCGGGCGAGGGCCGCGTCAAGAACGCGATCCTGATAGCCGGGCCGACGGCCAGCGGCAAGTCGGCGCTGGCGCTCGATTTTGCCGAACGCGGCGGCGGGGTCATCGTCAACACCGATTCCATGCAGGGCTATTCGGTGCTCGACGTTTTGACCGCGCGGCCGACCGCTGCCGAAACGGCACGCGTGCCGCACTTCCTTTACGGCCACGTGCATCCCTCCACGGCCTATTCCACCGGTGCCTGGCTGCGCGATGTAACGCGATTGATGGAAGACGGCCTGCTGTCGGGCCGTCCAGTTGTTTTCGTCGGCGGCACGGGACTCTATTTCCGCGCGCTGGCCGAAGGCATCTCGGATATGCCGGACATTCCACCTGCCGTCCGTGAGCGCTGGCGCTACGAGCTCAAGGAGCAAGGAGCCGAAAGGCTGCATCGCCTGCTTATGCACGAGGATTCAACCATGGCCATGCAGCTCAGGCCAACGGACGGTCAGCGAATCGTGCGGGCGCTCGAAGTGCTCGATGCCTCGGGACGTTCCATCCTGGAGTGGCAGGCGGCGCGCGGCCGCCCGCTGATCGACCGCGACAGCACCCGTTTCCTGGTCATCGAGCCGGATCGGCAGCAGCTGGTGCGGCGTATAGAGGCGCGTTTCGACCAGATGCTGGACAAGGGCGCGCTTGACGAAGTGCGGCGGCTTACGGCTCTCGGCCTCGACCCGGACCTGCCGGCGATGAAAGCGATCGGGGTGCGCGAGCTGCAGGCGGCGATGGCCGGACAGTCCGGTTTTACCGAGGCGATCGAGCGGGCCAAGATCGCAACGCGGCAGTATGCCAAGCGCCAGTCGACCTGGTTCAGACACCAACTGGGCACGGAGTGGCGCAGGCTGCGGCCGGGCGATCAATCTACGCTCCTTGACTGAAGAAATGCTTTTTCAATCAGCACCTTAAAATCCCCGGTTCTAATTCTCGCCAAGGTTGTCCGGGTTAACGGTCCGTAAGGCCCGGCATGTCATAACCTCAGGGGCTGCAGTGCCGCGGGGAGTAGATGCGTTTCCATAAGGCGGAATCCGCATTTTTCGTTTTCATTTTTGTGATCCTGGCCGCGGGCCTGGTGACCTTCCATGCCTATGGCCAATTGCAGGACATCGCCGCTGACCTCAATGCCGCATCGCGCGTCGACAAGATCGTCTATCTGAACAGATTGCTGTTCGTGACCGGCGCGCTGCTGGCGACCGCGCTGTTCTTTGGCACTTTCTTCATCTACCCGCTGATCCGTGGCCAGGTGCGGGAAGAGGGCAAGCTCAGGGCCATGACGGTCTCGCTCAGCGCCCGTTCGCAAACGCTCGAGCAAGCGGCGCTCACCGACGGTCTGACCGGCATGCAGAACCGCCGCTACTTCGACGATGCGCTGCGCGAATATCTCCACGAATTTCGCCGCATCGACAGGCCCGTCGGGCTGATGATCCTCGATCTCGATCATTTCAAACAGGTCAACGACACGCATGGTCACGATGTCGGCGACGAGGTGCTGCGGGCCGTGGCCACCTGCCTGCGGGGCATGACGCGCTATCACGATGTGGTGGCGCGGCTGGGCGGCGAGGAATTTGCCGTCGTCACGCCTAACATGGATGTCGAGTTGCTTGCCCGGTTCGCCGAGCGCATCCGCAAGGCGATCGCCAATCTGTCGATCATGTCGGGCAATGTGCGGCTGAAGGTCACCACCAGCGTCGGCCTTGCCGTGTGGGACCACAAGGAGAGCGCCGAGGATTTCTACCGACGCGCCGACCGCCAGCTCTATGAGGCGAAGAAGCAAGGCCGCAACCGCGTCTGCGCCTAAAATTCCGAAGGTGAATTCGTGAGGCCGGCCGTATGCCGCCGTTTTCTGCGGTTCCGGTGCTCACGGACTTGATGTCCGCTCCGGCCTGACGAATTCCCTGGAATTTACTCACCGTCCGACGTCGGGCGGTTAGTCGTTCAACCGCGCATGCCGAAAGTCGAGGGCTTCAGACCGAAGCGGGTGTCGAAGTCGTCGTCGGGCTGGGGGCGGGGCGCGGCGGCCGGCTTCTTATAGTCCGGGTCGCCTGCCTGTCGCGCCGAGTCCACGGTCTCGGCGAAAGCCATGGTCTGCTGCGGCTTCGGCACGTTGCGGAGCCGCTCGACGATCATGGCCAGATCGACGTCGCTGCCGTCCACCGAGGGTTCGACCTGCTCCCTTTTCGCGGTTCCGGGGATGAACTCCTGCGCCAGCTTCTCGAATTTCAGCCGCATGGTGGTCGCGACGCCTTCGCCGAAGGCGATGGCTTCGCGCTGCCCCATCGACGACAGGAACGCGAGCGTGGAAGCCGAGGAGTCGGCGATCGCAGAGCGGATGATCGCCTGGTCCTGCTCGTTGGCGAGCCGCATGGCGAAGAAGGTCGAGCACTGCGACAGGATGGTCGGGTCGAGCTCGCCCGGGCGCTGGGTGACGACACCCAGATAGCAGCCATACTTGCGGCCTTCCTTGGCGATGCGCGACAACGCATGCCTGGTCGGCGCGAAGCCGAGGCGCGGGTCAGCCGGCATGTAACGATGGGCTTCCTCGCAAAGCAGGAGCAGCCTCAGCCGGCCCTCGCTCCACAAGGCCAGGTCGAAGGCCAGCCGCGCCAGCACCGAGCAGACCGAGTTGACCACTTCCGAAGGCATGCCCGCCATCTCGAAGCAGGTGACCGGGCGGCCGTGATTGGGGACACGGAAGATATTGCCGATCGTCTCGTGGATCGTGTCCTCGATCAGGCGGGAATTGAACATGAAGCGGTAACGCGGATCGGCGGCCGCCGATTCGATCCGCGTCTTCAGCGACTTCAGGATGGGGCGATCGTTCTTGCTTTCGAGGAGGCCCATGCGCTCATCGATCTGCTTGATGAGATCGGCAATGCGGTAAGGCACCGGCGTATCCGCCGTCAGCGCGTCGCTGCCGCGCCGAACATAGCTGCCGGAACTGGGGTTGCGATAGAGGTTCTTGGCCGCCGGGATCAGGTCGCGCAGGACATCCACTTCCTCGGGCACCGTCTCTCGGCCGCGAAACAGCACTTCCGCGAATTCCTCCAGCCGAAACATCCAGAATGGCAGGTCAAGTGTCTTGGAATCGACCTTGACGCAATATTCCGGCAGCGAGGCCGCGAACTCGTTATGCGGATCGAGGATGAGCACCCGAAGGTCCGGCCGAGCCTCGATCGATTTGCGCAAGAGCAGCGAGACAGCCGTGGACTTGCCGACGCCGGTGGTGCCGACGATGGCGAAGTGGCGCGCCAGAGTGTCGTCGATGGCGATGTTGGCGTCGATCGATTCGTCCTGCGACAGCGTGCCGATGGTGACGGAGTGGCGCCCGGCCAGATCGTAGACCGCTTGCAGGTCGCGACTGCGGATACGGTGGGCGATGGCGCCGATATGCGGATAGGCGGTGATGCCGCGGTCGAAGACCGGCTTGGCGCCAGGCTCTGCGCCGTCCCGCACTTCGCCGATCAATTCTATGCTGACCTCGATCGGGTTCTGGCCCTCATTGCTCCAGGCGCGGTCCGATTTGCCGATTTCATAGACGAGGCCGACCGTGCGCGTGGAGCCGAGATTGATGGAGATCATCTTGCCGACCGTCCATTGGCCGGTGACCGTGCCGTCGGCATCCTCGGCGTAGGCGCTTATGGTGGCGCGCGCCCCGTCGCATTGCACGACATTGCCGAGAATGCGTTTGTCGCTTTGCAGGGCATTGCGGCGCTCCTGCGAAATCGGTTCGCCAACGGAGGCTTCGCGTTCGACAAACATGACTGACCTGGTCCCATTCCCTGGAGCGTCGACCCTATTCAAGCGGGGTTAAATTGAGGTGAGGTCGAATGGTGTAGACGGTGTTAAGCCGGCCGCAACAATTCGATCGAATAGCCTCTTTCCAGATTTTTTGATTCCGATATATTGGACGAATGAACGATATATCGAATGACATCACCGCCACGATTGGCAGGCGAATACGTTCCGAAAGGACGATCAGGGGCTGGTCGCTGGCCCACCTTGCGGAGCGTTCGGACGTGTCCAAAGCGATGCTGAGCGCCATCGAACGCGGCACCACCAGTCCGACCGCGGCACTCCTTGTGCGCATCGCGGCCGCCTTCGGCATGACTCTGTCTACGCTGATCGCACGAGCCGAACTGCAAGGCAGCGGCGTTTTGCGGAGGGACGAGCAGCTGGTCTGGCAGGATCCGGCAACGGGCTACATCCGACGGCATCTGTCGCCGGCATCCCAGATGCCGCTGGAGCTGGTCAGGGTGAGCCTGCCGGCAGGCGCCAGGGTCAGCCTCCCAGCCGCATCCTACGCCTTCATCAAGCAGCAGATATGGCTGATCGACGGAAGGCTGGATTTCACCGAGGGCGATGTGGTTCACCGGCTCGAGCCCGGCGACTGCCTGGCGCTGGGGGCGCCGGCGGACTGCGTCTTCCATGCTCCCGGACCGGCCGCCGCGGAGTATCTCGTGGCGCTGGTCAGGGACTGATCCGGATGCCTCGACGACCGAAACGCTCGCACAATGGCGGGCCGCCGCTCGACGACTATGAAGGACCGCCCTGGGGCAAGGGCGACGCCTACATCTTCCTCGCCTGGCGCGCCGCCCTCGACAAGGCGTGGAGGGCGCCAAGCCGGGCCGTCATGCTGATGCGGCTGGAGAGAGCCGAGCGGCTCGGCCTGACCTACGAGGAATATACGCTCGAGATCCTGGAGCGTGGGCGCCATCTCAGCGAGGACGACGCCGACCGGATCGCCGAAATACGGCGGACGCGGCGGAGCAGGCGGAGCAGCCATTTCGAATGACCTTTCCTGATGTCGCATCACCTTGGAGAACACCCGCATGAACGCATTTGAAATCCGGGCGTTGACCGACGATGCCGCGACCGTCGCGATGCTCGCCGATCTGTTGATCGAGACCGTCGGTGCCGGCGGGTCGGTGAGCTTCATGCACCCTTTGCCGGCGGAGGCCGCGCGGGATTTCTGGCGCAAGTCGCTTGCCGCGGCCGCGCGCGGGGAAAGGGCGGTGCTGGGCGCATGGCAGGATGGGGTGCTTGCAGGAACCGTCACGCTGCTGCTCGACTTTCCGCCGAACCAGCCGCACCGCGCCGAGATCGCCAAGCTGATGACCGGCCGCGACCATCGCGGCAAAGGCGTCGCAAGCGCACTGATGCGAGCCGCCGAGAAAATGGCCGTCGAGAACGGTCGCACGTTGCTCGTGCTGGACACGGCAAGCGAGGAGGGCGCGGCGGGCTTCTATGAGAAGCTTGGCTTTACGCTGACCGGTGAGATCCCGGACTTCGCTCTGAAGCCGCATGGGGGACTGACAGGCACGCTGATCTACTGGAAGAGGATAGGAGCGCGGGCCCGTACGCTATCCTGAACTTCCGACAATACGCGACAGAAGCCAGCGGCGAAAATCCTGCTCGACGCCGGACAGCCGCGACGACGACGGCCTCGTCAGGAAATGGCCCGATGGGCTCGACAGCTCAAAATCCGAAAGCCTGACGAGGGCATTGTCCCTGAGCGCGGTGTCGATCAACGGTCGCGAGCCGAGCAATGCGCCGGCGCCGGCCTTCGCCGCTTCCATGGCAGCGACGAAACTGTCGAAGCGATGCGAGCGCCGCGAATGGCCGGCAAGCCCCGCGGCGGCAAACCATTCCGCCCACAGTTCGCGCGCGCCGGCCACCAGGAGAAGTGGCAATGACGCCCAATCGTCATCTCGGGCGAGCGTTGGCGCCGCGACCGGGACAAGCCGCTCGACCGTGAGCCGGTCGGCCTCGCGGCCGGGAAAGGATCCGTTGCCGAAGCGAATGTCGAGCGTCGAGCCCGGCTGGTCGTAATCGGTCGGCCGATGGATGGTCACAATATCGAGCTGGATCTGCGGCAGCGCTTTTGCCAGGTCGGGCAGGGCCGGGATGAGCGTCAGAAGGGCAAAGGAGATCGGAACCCGGATCGACACGGTCTGTAAAGCGCGGGGCTCGAACAGCTCATTGGTGCTGTTACCAATGGTAGCAAATGCCGACTGGATGTGCGGGAGATAGGCCGCGCCCTCCGGCGACAGCGCTACGCCGCGCGCCAGGCGCGCGAACAAGCGCGTCTTCAGCCGCTCTTCCAGAAAGCGGATGTGCTGGCTGACGGCGGCTTGGGTGAGGCCTAGCTCGGCTGCCGCAGCGGTGAAGTTCGACAGGCGAGCAGCTGCCTCGAAACTGCGCAGCCAGTCGAGAGGGGGCAAGGTGTCGAGAGCTTTTGCAGCCATCAGAAATCTATGACCATTACCCAAAAAACGATAATTTGAATTATGCCTCATTGGAAGTCAGCATGCAATCCGTGCCCGCGGGCGGGGTTGGATATGGGAGGTTCTGGGAATGCTGACGAAGGTAACGCCAGGCGACGATGGGCGAACAATCGAGCTTGGCTGGCAGGATGGAACGGTGAGCCGCTTCCACGCCATGTGGCTGCGCGACAATGCACTGGACGACAAGACGCGCAGCGCCGGCAACGGCCAGCGGCTGATCACCATCCTCGACATTCCGGCCGAGACGCGGATCGGCGCAGCCTTGATCAAGAGCGAGATGCTGGAGCTCACATTCGTCCCTGAGGGCAAGACCGTCAGCTTTCCTGCAGGCTGGCTCCGCGCTCATGCCTACGATCGGGCGGAGGTTCAGCGGCCGGGTTGGACGGGAAGCGAGATAAAGCGCTGGACGAAGGCCACTATGCAGAATTCTTTGCCTCGTGTGTCTTATGCGGAGGCCAGCCGCGACAGCAATTTTCTGCGGCGATGGCTGGCAGCGGTGCGCAGCTACGGCTTTGCCGTTATGGACGGCCTGCCCACTGAATCCGGCGCGCTGTGCAAGGTGGCCGACCTTTTCGGCCATATCCGCGAGACCAATTACGGGCGCTGGTTCGAGGTGCGCGCAGAGGTCAATCCGAACAATCTGGCCTACACCAATCTCGGCCTGCAGGCGCACACCGACAATCCCTACCGCGACCCGGTGCCGACGCTGCAGATCCTCGCCTGCATCGAGAACACGGTCGAAGGCGGCGAATCCAGCGTCGTCGACGGGTTTGCGGTGGTGGCGGCGCTCCAGGCGGAAAACCCCCAGGGGTTCCGGTTGCTCTCTTCTTATCCGGCCCGCTTCGAATATGCCGGCTCGTCGGGCGTGCGGCTGCGGTCCAAGCGGCCGATGATCGAGCTTGGGCCCGATGGCGAGCTGATCTGCATCCGCTTCAACAACCGCTCGCTGGCGCCGGCCGTCGACGTGCCTTTCGCCGAGATGGAGAAATACTATGCGGCCTATCGTCGGTTCGCCGAACTGATCGAGGACCCCGCCTTCGAGGTGAGCTTCAAGCTCGAGGCGGGAGAATCCTTCATCGTCGACAACACCCGCGTCATGCATGCGCGCAAGGCGTTTTCCGGCAGCGGCAAGCGCTGGCTGCAAGGCTGCTACGCCGACAAGGATGGCCTGCTTTCGACACTCGCCGCGATCGAGCATGGGTTGAAGGAGGCAGCGGAATGAAACCGAACGAATTGAACGCCGGCAACATCGTCGAATTCATCGCCGATATCTTCGAGCGCCGCGGTGCGGAATCCTATCTCGGCGAGCCGGTCTCGATGTCCGAGCATATGCTGCAGGGTGCGTGGCTTGCCGAGCAGGACGGCGCGCCGGAGGAACTGGTGGCGGCGGCGCTGCTGCACGACATCGGCCACTACACAAGCGAGTTCGGCACCTATTCGCCCGACGATGTCGAGGACAAACACCATGACGAGGCGGGCGGCGAGGTGCTCGCGCCTTTCTTTCCGCCCGTCATCGTCGAGTGCGTCAGGCTGCATGTCTCGGCCAAGCGCTATCTCTGCGCCACCGACCCGACCTATTTCAGCAAGCTGTCGCCGGCCTCAGTGCATACGCTGTCGCTGCAGGGCGGGCCGATGAGCGCCGAGGAAGTGGCCGAGTTCCGCAGCAATCCCTTCCACGACGAAGCGGTGCGCGTGCGTATTTGGGACGAGGGCGGCAAGGTCGCCGGCATGAAGACGCGGGCTTTTCGTGACTACGTGCCGCTGCTCGAGCGCGTCGTGAAGAAATTCGCCGCGGAGAAGGCGGCATAGACGCGGAAGCCCGGCTCGCCGGGCTTCCGCCATGTGCGAGAGCGCTGTGCGTCAGCTCTTGTGATAGACCTCCTGCAGTCCATAGACAGGCGTCGGTAACCCGACCTGCCTGGCCTTCAGTTGCAGCGCAAGATACTGCGAATAGTGGCGCGACTGGTGAAGGTTGCCGCCATGGAACCATAGCGCTTCCTGCTGCGTCGGCTTCCACATGTTGCGCTGCTCGCCTTCCCACGGACCCGGATCCTTGGTGGTGTTGGATCCGAGGCCCCAGACCTTGCCGACCTTGTCGGCCACTTCCTGCGAGATGAGGTCCGCGGCCCAACCGTTCATCGAGCCGTAGCCGGTGGCATAGATCACAAGGTCGGCCCGCAATTCCGTGCCGTCGACGAATTTGACGCCGGTTTCGGTAAGTTCCTGCACAGCGGCTCCTGGCCCGCTCTTCAGCTTGATCGAGCCGTCGATGACGAGATCGCAAGCGCCGACATCGATGTAATAGCCGGAGCCGCGGCGCAGATATTTCATGAACAGGCCAGAGCCGTCATCGCCCCAGTCGAGCATGAATCCAGCCTTTTCCAGGTCCTCGTAAAACTTCGCGTCGCGCTCCTTCATCTGCTGGTAAAGCGGAATCTGGAACTTGTGCAGGATGCGGTAGGGCAGCGAAGCAAAGATCATGTCGGCCTTGCGCGTCGTCATGCCGTTCTCGACCGCCTGCTCGGAGTAGAGCGCGCCCAAGCCGATATCCATCAGCGTGTCGGACTTGACGATGTGCGTGGACGAGCGCTGCACCATGGTCACGTCGGCGCCGCCTTCCCATAACGCCGCGCAGATGTCGTGCGCCGAGTTGTTGGAGCCGATCACCACCACCTTCTTGCCGCGGTATTTGTCTGGGCCGGGATGGGTCGAGGAGTGCTGCTGCTCGCCCTTGAAGATGTCCTGGCCTTTGTGTTTCGGCCAGTTCGCCTTCCCCGACATGCCGGTCGCCAGCACCAGCTGCTTGGGCTTGAGCACGATCTCCTTGCCGTCGCGCTCGACGACGAGGGTCCATTCCTTCGTCTTCTCGTCGTATTTGGCGGATTTGGCGGTGGTGGAGCTCCAATAGTTCAGCTCCATCACTTTGGTGTACATTTCCAGCCAGTCGCCGATCTTGTCCTTCGGCGCGAAAACCGGCCAGTTCTTCGGGAAGTCGATATAGGGCAGGTGATCGTACCAGACCGGGTCGTGCAGGCAGAGCGACTTGTAGCGCTGGCGCCAGGAGTCTCCGGGACGCTCATTCTTCTCGACGATGATGGTGGGCACGCCAAGCTGCTTCAGCCGGGCGCCGAGCGCGATGCCGCCCTGGCCCCCGCCGATGATGACGACATAGGGTTGCCTGGTGTGGCCTAGCTCGGCGATCTCGTCGTCCCGCTCCTCGCGCCACGTCTTGCGGTCCTTGCCGTGTCCGTGCTTGGCGCCGAGGGGACGGGTGAAGCCAGCTTTCTCCTCATGCCCTTTCAGCTCCGCCATTGTCGTCAGCAAGGTCCAGATCAGGTCGCCCTTGAACCGCACAAGGCCAAAGCCGCGCGCCACACTCGTCTCGAAGGTGATCCATGCGGTGGTGACGCCGCCGTCCTCGGTCGCTTCCTCGCCCTTGGCCACCGCCCAGCCGGTCGGCTTGGTGTTGGCCAGCGTCGCTTGCAGCATGTCGCGAACCTGGTCCTGGCCTTCCATGGTCTTCAGGTTCCAGGTGAAGGTGACGAGGTCGCGCCAGTAGCAGTCGGCCTGGAAGCAGTTGACGGCGCTGTCGATATCGCCGGTTTCCAGCGCCTTGCCGAACTTGTCGAGCAGCGACTGTGCCTTGGTGGTGGGTGTTCTCTCGAGCATTTGTTCTCCTCCGCTTGCTAGAGTGCGTCATGAGCAGCAAGCGGCGTGCCAACCGTAGCGCTCATCAGGTATTATTAACGGAATCAATCTGTTAGGACGCTCTTGTGGCGCCTTGCCTGTTGCATTCCTGTTGCGTGCGCTGCGGCGCGCCACAGCCCTTGCAACGTTAGTTCGGCGCCTCCAGTCGCAGGCGCTTCATACGGCGATGGACCGTGGTGCGGTCGACGCCGAGACGCCGCGCGGCCTCGGAAATGTTCCAGCCGGTCCCCGCCAGCACGGCCAGTAGGGCCGCGCGCTCTTCCTCGGGCGAGGGGGCGCGAAGCGCGACAAGACTGGCGGAAGGAGCCGGGGGCGCCATGCGGGCCGCGGCGAAATCGGGCAGGTCGGTGGGCTGGATCATCTCATCGTCGCAAAGCGCCACCGCCAGGTCCACGGCGTTGACGAGCTCGCGGATGTTGCCGGGCCAGTCATGGCGGATCAGCACCAGCCGCGCCGCAGGCGACAGTTTTGCCGGCCGACCAGCCAAGCGTGCGCGCTCGCCGACCAGCCGTTCCAGCAGCCATTCGAAATCGGTGCGCTCGCGCAGCGCCGGCAATGTCAGCGAGGCGGCGTTCAGCCGATAGAACAGATCCTCGCGGAACCGGCCTTCGGCAACCAGTCGCCGCAAGTCGTGATGAGAGGCGGAGATGATCTTGATGTCGACAGACCGGGGCGCAGTGCCGCCGACCGGGATCAGTTCGCGCTCGGCGATCACCCGCAGCAGGCGCGATTGCAGCGCGTAGGGCATGTCGCCGATCTCGTCGAGGAAAAGCGAGCCGCCCTCGGCGCTCTCGATGAGCCCCTTGCGTCCCTTGGCCGTGGCACCGGTAAAGGCGCCGGCCGCGTGCCCGAACAGCTCGCTCTCGATCAGATGTTCGGGAATGGCCGCGCAATTGATGGCCACGAACGGACCGGAGCGCCCGGAGCTGTCATGCAGCGCGCGGGCGAGATATTCCTTGCCGGAACCGGTCTCGCCATGGATCAGGATCGGGATGGTGGTGCGCGCCAGCTTGGCGGCCCGCGTCTGCATGGCCGCCATGGCTGGATCGCCGCCGGAAAGCTCGGAGATCGGTTTCGGCAGCGCCTCGGTGGGCGCGCGGCGTCCGCTCGACGGCTGCGGTTCGATGGCATGCGCGAACAGCGCGCTGCCGTTGCGGCCGAACACCAGCCGCTCCTCGGTCGGGCGCCCGCGCGTCAAATTCGGCAAGTCGTCGATACCCATGTCGAGGTAACGCGAGATCGGGTGACCGATCGGCGAGGAGAGCCTCCAGTCGACGCCTCCGGCCTGCGCCAGAAGCAGGGCCCCGCCGCGCGTGGTGCCGAGAATGCGGCCCGAGGCATCGAGCGCCACGGCTGCCTCCGGATCGACATCGAGGAATTCGGGCGAACGCGAGAAGCGCAGCACCCATTCCGAATGCATCGGCGCCATCAGATTGGCGAGCTCGATGCGCCGGGCAGACGCCGTCACCAAGTGAAGGGCAAGGTTCTGGCTGACTTTCGGCTGCGGCGATCGCAGCAGCGATATGTCGAGCACGGCGGTGAGTTCGCCCTTGGTGTCGAAGATCGGCGCGGCGGTGCAGGAGAGCGGCGTGTGAGTGGTGTCGAAATGGTCGGTCTGGTGGATGGTCATCGCCTCGCCCGTGACGATGCAGGAGCCGACGCCGCAGGTTCCGGTGCGGCTCTCAGACCATTCGGAGCCGAGATAGAGACCGGCCGTGCGCAACTGGTCCATGAACAGCGGGTCGCCGAGGAAGTCGACGGTGACACCTTTCGCGTCGGCCAGCAGCAGGACGTAGTTCTGTCCGGCCACCTGCTTGAACAATGTCTCGAGGCCGCTGCGGGCAATGGCGATCAGCCTTTCGGACTGCTCGCGATGCTCGCGCAGCTGGGTATCGGGCACGATGTAGGCTTCCGTCGGACGTGCGGGGTCGAGCCGATGCGTATCGATGCAGCGCAGCCAGGATTGAACCACGATATCGTCGCGGACCGATCGCGCGCCGGACAGCACCTCTTCGATCTCGCGGATATGCTCCCGTTCGCCAGCCATGCGTCCTCCTCGCAGCCAACGTCACATCATAGCGCATGTCGTGTCCCAAACCGCTCCACCCTTCCGGGCGACATGCATCGGCACATACTGGTATCTCGGCGGCGGGCGCTCAACTGTACTATGGTAGCGCGAAACAGCGCCGTTTCTCACAGGCGGGTGAATTCGCGCCGGACCCCATTGACGAGCCCGCGTTTTCGCCCTTATTGTCCGCGCCCATGAAAACGGCACTCATTCTCGTAGGCTGGCGCGTGGGCAAGGCGGTGTAACCGCCGGGCGAAAACCTCCCATGCGCACCACACAGGCTCCCTCGGGGGCCTTTTTTATTGCCTCCAACCGAACTAAACGACCAGCAAATCGCCAGATGGCGAACAGTACGGGACCAGACCGATGAGCAACGGACAGAACGGGCGGCGCGAGATGACGGGCGCCGAAATGGTGGTGCAGGCGCTGAAGGACAACGGCGTCAAGCACGTCTTCGGTTATCCGGGCGGCGCGGTTCTCCCAATTTATGATGAAATCTTTCAACAAGACGAGGTCGAGCACATCCTGGTCCGGCACGAACAGGGCGCCGGTCACGCGGCCGAAGGCTATGCGCGCTCGACCGGCAAGGCCGGCGTGCTCCTGGTGACGTCCGGCCCCGGCGCCACCAATGCGGTGACGCCGCTGCAGGACGCGCTGATGGATTCCATTCCGCTGGTTTGCCTCACCGGCCAGGTGCCGACCTCGCTGATCGGCTCCGACGCGTTCCAGGAATGCGACACCGTCGGCATCACGCGGCCCTGCACCAAGCACAATTGGCTGGTGAAGGACGTGAATGATCTCGCCGCCACCATCCATGAGGCCTTCCATGTCGCAACGACGGGGCGTCCCGGCCCGGTCGTGGTCGATATCCCGAAGGACGTGCAGTTCGCCAAGGGGATCTACGTGCCGCCGCAGACGGCGCCGCGCACCAGCTATCAGCCGAAAGTCCAGGGCGACCTGGAAAAGGTGAAGGCTGCCGTCGAGCTGATGGTCGGTGCGAAGAAGCCGATCATCTATTCGGGCGGCGGTGTCATCAATTCCGGCCCGGAGGCCAGCCATTTGCTGCGCGAACTGGTCGACCTCACCGGCTTCCCGATCACCTCAACGCTGATGGGGCTCGGCGCCTATCCGGCATCCGGCAAGAACTGGGTCGGTATGCTCGGCATGCACGGCACCTACGAAGCCAACATGGCGATGCATGATTGCGACGTGATGATCTGCATCGGCGCGCGCTTCGACGACCGCATCACTGGCAGGCTCAACGCATTCTCGCCGAACTCAAAGAAGATCCACATCGATATCGATCCGTCCTCGATCAACAAGAACGTGCATGCGGATATCGGCATCTTGGGGGACGTCGGACGCGTGCTGGAAGACCTGGTGCGGCTGTGGCGGGCGACCGCCAAGACCGACAAGAAGGCGCCCTATCCGTGGTGGGAGCAGATCGCGAAATGGCGGGCGCGGGATTCGCTCGCCTACAAGATGAACAGCGATGTCATCATGCCGCAATTTGCGATCCAGCGGCTCTATGCGCTGACCAAGGACATGGACACCTACATCACCACCGAGGTCGGCCAGCACCAGATGTGGGCGGCGCAGCACTATCATTTCGACAAGCCGAACCGCTGGATGACCTCCGGCGGTCTGGGCACGATGGGCTACGGCCTGCCGGCCGCGCTCGGCGTGCAGATCGCGCATCCGGATGCGCTGGTCATCGACATCGCTGGCGACGCCTCGGTGCAAATGACAATGCAGGAGATGAGCTCGGCGGTGCAGTATGAGGCGCCGATCAAGATCTTCATCCTCAACAACCAGTATATGGGCATGGTGCGCCAGTGGCAGCAGCTCTTGCACGGCAACCGGCTCTCGCATTCCTACACCGAGGCGATGCCGGATTTCGTCAAGCTGGCGGAAGCCTATGGCGGACACGGCATTCGCTGCGACAAGCCGGATGAGCTCGACGACGCGATCCGCGAGATGATCTCGGTCAAGAAGCCGGTTCTGTTCGACTGCCGCGTGGCGACCCTGGCCAACTGCTTCCCGATGATCCCGTCGGGCAAGGCGCATAACGAGATGCTCCTGCCGGACGAGGCGACCGATGAAGCGGTGGCCAACGCCATCGACGCCAAGGGCAGGGAACTGGTGTAGTTAGCCACAAAGGCGGGGCTGTCGCGAGAAAGCCGTGCGCAAACAGAGAACTAGCTCAAAAATATAGAGATTCACGTCATGAACGCACAGCTCCAGCCGACCGGTTCGGCTTATTTCATCGCCAAGGAAACCGAGAAGCCGGAAACACATACGCTTTCCGTGCTGGTCGACAACGAACCGGGCGTGCTCGCCCGCGTCATCGGCCTGTTCTCGGGCCGTGGCTACAACATCGAAAGCCTGACCGTTTCCGAGACCGAGCACGAGAAGCATCTGTCGCGCATCACAATCGTGACGCGCGGCACACCGCACGTGATGGAGCAGATCAAGCATCAGCTCGAGCGCATCGTGCCGGTGCACCGGGTGGTGGACCTGACCGTGCGCTCGCATGAACTAGGACAGGAGCGGCCGCTGGAACGCGAGCTCGCGCTGGTCAAGGTCGCCGGCACCGGCGACGCCCGCGTCGAGGCGCTTCGGCTTGCGGATGCCTTCCGCGCCTCGGTCATCGACGCCAACACCGAACATTTCATCTTCGAAATCACCGGCAAGGGATCCAAGCTCGACCAGTTCATCGCCATCATGAAGCCGCTTGGGCTGGTCGAGATCTGCCGCACCGGCGTCGCGGCGATGAACCGCGGTCCTCAGGGCATGTGAGAGAGGCGAGCATCGCTCGCGCACTCAGTCTGCCTTGTCTCTGGTCCGGCAAGTCCCCCGCCGCTGGCTTTTGCGCATCCGCCAAAAAAGGACAACAAGGCTGACGTATCTGGGAGGATAACATGTCGCTCGACGCATTCCTTGCCCTGCTGATCTACGCCTTCGTGACGTCGATCACGCCGGGGCCGAACAACCTGATGCTGCTCGCTTCCGGCGTCAATTTCGGTATCGCCAGGACGGTTCCGCACATGCTGGGCATCAGCATCGGCTTTCTGATCCTGCTGCTAGCGGTCGGCCTGGGGCTCGGCGCGGTGCTGACGGCGTTGCCTGTGCTGCATGCGGCGCTGAAAATCGCAGGCGCGGCCTATCTGCTCTACCTCGCCTGGAAGATCGCCATGTCGCGCTCGATCAGCGACGGAAAAGGGGCGGAGGGGCGGCCAATGCGCTTCATTGACGCCGCTGCATTCCAGTGGGTCAATCCCAAGGCCTGGGTGATGGCGATCACCGCCATGGCCGTCTACACCAATGCCGACCACCCGTTCGTCTCGGTGGCGCTGATCGCGGTCGCGTTCACCATCGTCAATCTGCCAAGCGTCTCCGTCTGGGCCGGATTCGGCACGGCACTGCGCGGCTTCCTGTCGGATCCGGTGCGGCTGAAATGGTTCAACATCGCCATGGGTGTGTTGCTGGCGGCGACGCTGTGGCCGATGCTCCGCTGAGCTGATTTTCGGACCGGTGAGCCGTCCGGCTGCGGTACGTTAGCCGGCTGCCCAGGTATTGTGCAGTGCACATTAAATCTTCGTAATGCCGCGTTTTGGCCCTTTTCCGCCAAGTCCTTGTCCTATCTACTCCACGAAAATCGCGGCACGACGCCGTGAATAGCGTTAGAATGGACCACCGGGATCGGCGTGTCGGATAGAGGACTATTGTCGATGCGCGGAAAAATCGCCTTTGCAGTTGTCGCGGTCGCCTGCCTAGTGGGCGCCGGTCTCTACTATTCGCCAACGACCTTAGATAAGATCGAACACCTCGTTTCAAGTCAGCAGACAGGCGCTGACAAGGCGGCGAGCGCGGACAAGACGCCCAAGGGTTCGGACACTACGAAGGCGACCGACAATGCAAAAGGCGGCGGCCCGCGTTCCGCCTCTATTGTCTCCGCCGCCGCCACTACCGCCGATTTCCCGATCCGCCGCTATGCGATCGGCTTCGTCTCCTCTCCGTCGGTTGTGAACATCAATGCCAGGGTTTCCAGCCAGATCGTGTCCATCGCGGTCAAGGATGGACAGATGGTGAAGGCAGGCGATGTCCTGTTTTCGCTCGATGATCGCGCGCTGAGGGCGCAACTGGCCAAAGACCAGGCGACTCTCGCCAAGGACCAGGCGATGCTGGTGAGCGCCCAGGCCGATCTGCAGCGCGCCAAGGATCTTGTCGCCAAGCAAGCCGGCACGCAGCAGACCTACGACCAGGCGCTGGCGGCGCAGAGAGCCGCTGCCGCGACCATCGATGCCGACAAGGCGATGATCGACGCCGACACCGTGCAGTTGAGCTACGCGACCATTTCGGCACCGATCTCGGGCCGGCTGGGCGCCGTCAACGTTTCGGTCGGCGATCTCGTAACCACCAGCAATGGCAACTCGAGCAGTTCGACGCCGCTGGTCACCATCACGCAGATGGACCCGTTGCAGGTGAATTTCACGTTGCCGGAGAGCAACCTTGCCCTGCTGCACAAGGCGCTCGCCGACCCGCAGCAAGGCGGCGTGACGCTGACCAAAAACGGCGATGCCGCGCCGATCGGCAAGGGTGCGCTCGATTTCGTCGATTCCAGCGTCGATACAGCGTCGGGCACCATCGCCACGCGAGCGAGCATACCGAACCCGGATCTGTCGCTGTGGCCGGGGCAATATGTGAATGTGGTGCTCGAAGCAGGCACGATGCCGCATATGACCTCGGTTCCGACGGTCGCGGTGCAGCCCAGCCAGAAGGGTCCCTTCGTCTATGTCGTCAAGCCCGACAATACCGTGGAGATGCGCCCGGTGCAGGTGGCGCTCACGCAGGGCGAAAACAGCGCCATCAGCGAGGGTCTGAAGAGCGGCGAGAAGGTCGTCGTCGAAGGTCAGACCCGATTGAAGAACGGCGCGTCGGTGCATGAAGGCAAAGCGGCCGGATCCGGCGAGCAGGCGTCGCCTAAGGTCGCGGAGGCAGACAAGGCTAGCGGAGCTGCCCAATGATCTCCGAATTCTGCATTCGCAGACCGGTCGCCACGCTGCTGATGTCGTTCGCCCTCATTCTGGGCGGCATTTTTGCCTACAAGTTCCTGCCGGTGGCGGCGCTGCCGAGCGCCGAATTTCCGGTGGTCAATGTTTCGGCCAGCCTGCCGGGTGCCTCGCCGGAGACGATGGCGACGTCGGTGGCAACGCCGCTGATCAAGCAATTCGCGACGATCGCCGGCATTGATTCGATTTCGACCACCAATTCGCTCGGTCAGACCTCGATCGCCATCCAGTTCGTGCTGAACCGCGACATCGATGCCGCCGCCGCCGACGTGCAGGCGGCGATCGCACGCACGCAAAAATCGCTGCCGCCGGAAATGACCTCGCCGCCTAGCTATCGCAAGGTCAATCCCGCCGACGCGCCGATCCTGTTGATGTCGCTGGTGAGCGACACCGTGCCGCTGACGGATCTCGACGCCTTCGCGGAAAACGTGATCTCGCCTTCGCTCTCGACCATCGACGGCGTTGCGCAGGTCTCGATCTTCGGCCAGCAGAAATATGCCGTGCGCATCCAGATCGATCCGACCGCGCTTGCCGCGCGGGGCATCTCGATCGATCAGCTGCAGACGGCGATCGCCTCGGCCAACAGCAATACGCCGCTCGGCGTGCTGCAGAACAACAAGCAGCAACTGACCATAACCGCCAATACGCAGCTGGCCAACGCGGCGGGCTTCTCCAATCTCATCATCGCCACCAAGAATGGGCACCCGGTGCGGTTAGGCGAGGTCACCCGCGTTGTCGATTCGGTGGAGACCACGACGACAGCAAGCTGGTATGACGGCACGCGCGCCATCATCATGGCGGTTCAGCGCCAGCCCGACGCCAACACTGTCGACGTCGTCGACAAGGTCAAGGCGATGCTGCCATCCTTCCAGGACCAGATGCCGGCCGCCGCCGAGATCAAGCTGCTCAACGACCGGTCCATCTCGATCCGTCAGGCCGTCGATGACGTCCAGTTCACGCTGCTGTTGACCATCGCCCTGGTTGTGATGGTGATCTTCGTGTTCCTGCGCCGCGTGACGGCGACCATCATTCCGGCGGTGGCGGTGCCGATCTCTCTGATCGCCACGCTTGGCGCGATGTTCCTGTTCGGCTTTTCCATCGACAATATCTCGCTGATGGGACTTACGCTCGCCGT
Source organism: Mesorhizobium sp. (assembly GCA_004020875.1). GTDB lineage: Bacteria > Pseudomonadota > Alphaproteobacteria > Rhizobiales > Rhizobiaceae > Mesorhizobium. The sequence goes on along the minus strand of SAPZ01000009.1, from coordinate 191,004 downwards.
CGGCCTTGTTGTCGACGACGCCATCGTCATGCTCGAAAATATCTTCCGCCACATGGAAGAGGATGGATTGTCGGCCTTCGACGCTTCGCTGAAGGGCGCGCGTGAGATCGGCTTCACCATCATCTCAATTTCGATCTCGCTGGTGGCGGTGTTCATCCCGGTGCTTTTGATGGGCGGAGTGATCGGCCGCATCTTCAATGAATTCGCCGTAGTGGTGACCGTAGCGATCCTGGCCTCAATGTTCGTTTCGCTGACGCTGACGCCGATGCTCTGCTCACGGCTGCTGTCGGTCAGCAAAGCGGATCGCGAGGCTCATGGCGATGGCCGCAGGCATGACATTGTCACCCGCAGCTATGAGTGGCTGCTGAGCTTCTGCTTGCGGCATACCTTCCTTGTGTTCCTCGTCTTCGCCGGCACGGCGGCCGCGTCGGTCTGGCTGATTGTGGTTTCGCCGAAAGGCTTTTTCCCACAGGAGGATATCAGCCAGATCTCGGTTTCCACGCTTGCGCGCCAGGACATTTCTTTCGACGCCATGGTCAAGCTGCAACAACAGGTTGCCGACGTTTTCACGCATTCTCCCTATGTGACGCATGTCGCCTGGTCGGTGGGCGGCGGCCAAAGCGCGCTCAATCAAGGCCGGCTCTACGTACAGCTGAAGGACAAGAGCCAACGGCCGGATATCGAGAAGGTGCAGTCCGATCTGAGGAAGCAACTTTCAAACGTGGCTGGCATCGAAACCTACATGCAGCCGGTCCAGAATCTCAGGCTGGGCTCGCGGCAGTCCGCCAGTGCCTACCAGCTGGTGGTACAGGGGCTCGATACCGGTCAGACCGACATCTGGGCGCAGAAGCTCAATGACGCAATGGTCGCCGACCACACACACTTCACCGACGTCACAAGCGATCTGCAGAACAACGCCCTGCAGGCGTCGCTGGTGATCGACCGTGACAAGGCCGCCCAGCTCGGCATCGATACCAGCACGCTGCGCACGGCTCTCTATGGGGGGTTCGGTACGGATCAGGTTTCGACGATCTTCGGTTCGGCGGACAGCTATGCGGTCGTCACCGAACTCGATCCCAAGATCAACTGGTCGCCGGAGCGGATGCTGGCCATCCAGGTAAGGACAGCTGGCGGCAGCCTGGTGCCGCTCGGCGCATTTGCCCATGTCGACCGCACGGCGGGCGCGCTCACGGTCAACCAGCTTGGCCAGCTTCCGGCGGTGACGATCTCCTACAATCTGCCGCAGGGCGTATCGCTCGGTGATACGGTGACCCGCATCGACCAGCTCAAGGAACAGATCGGCATGCCGACGGCGATCTCGACGAGCTTCGCGGGCACCGCCAAGACCTTCCAGGATTCGCTGGCCAACCAGGGCCTGCTGATCGGCGGCGCGATCCTGACGATCTATATCGTGCTCGGCATGCTCTATGAGAGCTTCATCCACCCGCTCACCATCCTTACCGGCCTGCCGTCTGCGGTGCTCGGCGCGGTGGTGGCGCTGCACTTCGCCAGCATGGATCTCTCGGTGATCGCGGTGATCGGCATCCTGATGCTGATCGGCATCGTCAAGAAGAACGGCATCATGATGGTCGACGTCGCGCTCGAGCTCAGGCGACAGGGCATGTCGGCGAAGGATTCCATTCACAAGGCCTGCCTGATGCGTTTCCGGCCGATCATGATGACGACGCTGGCGGCACTGATGGGCACCTTCCCGATCGCGCTCGGCACGGGAGCCAGCGCCGAACTTCGCCAGCCGCTCGGCGTTGCCGTGGTAGGCGGCCTACTCGCTTCGCAGGCGCTGACGCTGTTTGTTACGCCGGTGATCTATGTCTATTTCGAGAACTTCTCGGGCTGGCTGCTCAGCTTCTCGTCGAAGAAGAGCCAGCCGGCGCTGCATGTTCTGGAAGGCGGCGAGCAGGGCTCGCTGTTCGACGGCGAGGCAGAGCCGAAGAAGGTGGCGGCCGAGTAGACCCGCTGCTGGCCCAAGGCGTCGCGCTTGCGGCCAAGGGCAGCCGATCCTAGTCTCGGGCATGACCCACGATCATGACCACGACAACGAGCTCGATCCGTTCGCGGCGCGCGTGCGCGCGCTGGAGACGATCCTGACCCAGAAAGGCCTGATCGATCCTGCGGCCATCGATGTCATCGTCGATACCTATGAGACGAAGATCGGCCCGCGCAACGGCGCGCGGGTGGTGGCGAAGGCCTGGAACGATCCGGCTTATGCCCAATGGCTGAAGCGCGACGCGACGGCTGCGATCGAATCGCTCTCCTATACCGGCCGCCAGGGCGAGCACATGCAGGCCGTATTCAACACCGAGGAGACGCACAACCTCGTCGTCTGCACGCTCTGCTCCTGCTATCCGTGGTCGGTGCTCGGCCTGCCGCCTGTCTGGTACAAGGCGCCGCCCTACCGCTCGCGGGCGGTGATCGATCCGCGCGGCGTCCTCGAAGAATTCGGGCTGACCTTGCCGGCGGAAAAGAAAATCCGCGTCTGGGATTCGACCGCCGAGCTTCGTTATCTGGTGGTGCCGATGCGGCCCCGCGGCACCGAGGGCTGGAGCGAGGAACAGCTTGCGGGGTTGGTCAGTCGCGACGCGATGATTGGCACGGCGCTTGCCAAAGAGCCGGAAGGGGAAGCGGCATGAACGGGCCGCAGGATCTCGGCGGGCAGATGGGATTCGGGCCGGTCGCGCCCGAGAAGGACGAGCCTTATTTCCACGCCGCCTGGGAGCGGCGGGCGCTGGGCGTGACGCTTACCGCCGGCGGCATGGGGGCCTGGAGCATCGATGAAAGCCGGCACGCGCGGGAATCGCTGCATCCCGCCGATTATTATGCATCGAGCTACTACCAGATCTGGATCAAGGCGCTGGAAACGCTCCTGAAACGCCACGGCTTCGTCACGGAGCGCGACCTTGCCGCCGGCAAGGCGGTCGATGCGGCCGCTACGCCGAAAAGGGTGCTGAAGGCTTCGGATGTGCCGGCGGTGCTCGCCAAGGGCGGTCCATGCGACCGGCCGGTTGCCACGCCGGCCCGTTTTCGGGCGGGCGACCGGGTGCGCACGAAGAATTTCCAACCCGACCGGACATACGCGCCTGCCACGTTATGCGCGCGGCAAAAACGGGAGGATCGAGGCCGTTCGCGGCGGCTTCGTCTTTCCAGACAGCAACGCGCATGGCAGGGGCGAGAACCCGCAATGGGTCTATACCGTGGTGTTCGACGGGCCTGGGATCTGGGGCGAGGGGGCCGATCCCACGCTCAGCATCTCGATCGATGCCTGGGAGAGCTATCTTGAGCCGGCATGAAGGTGCTTTGCCCGCTGGTTTCGACGAGCCTGTGTTCGCCGAGCCGTGGCAGGCTGAAGCCTTCGCCCTGATAGTTGCGCTGCACGGCAAAGGCTTGTTTTCGTGGAGCGAATGGGCGGAGGCTTTGTCGGCCGAGGTGAAACAGCCGGGCGCGGCGAGTGATGGCCACGATTACTACGAGCATTGGCTGGCGGCGCTGGAGAAGCTTTTGTCCCGGAAGGGGGTCGCAGGCAAGGGGGAGGTCGATGAACTCGCCGCCGCCTGGGAGCGCGCCGCGCATGCAACGCCACACGGTAAGCCGATCCTGCTGGAGAATGATCCAGGCGCAGGTGGATAGATCGCCTCTGTTCACTTTACGTTCTTGTCTGCTCCTGATAGCCTGAGCTGTCATAGGTACCTTCGCACGGCCGATGACCTTGGCTGAGGGCGGCCAATCTTGTCTTTCGCTTGCGAATCCGGTCTGTCGCACTGATGGAATTTTCTCCCCAGCAGGATGAGGCTTTGAAAGCGGTCGGGCGCTGGCTCAAGGAGAGCCGGCCGCAGGTCTTTCGGCTGTTCGGCTATGCCGGCACCGGCAAGACGACGCTGGCACGCTATTTTGCCGAGCATGTCGACGGCCAGGTGCAGTTCGCCGCCTTCACCGGCAAGGCGGCGCAGGTGCTGCGCTCCAAAGGGGCGACCAATGCCCGCACCATCCATTCGCTGATCTATAGACCCAAGGGCGAGGAATCCGTCGAGGACGAAGTGACCGGCAAGGCCTCGATGTCGCCGACCTTTTCGCTCAACCGGCAAAGCCCGATTTCGCGCGCCAAGCTCGTCGTCATCGACGAATGCTCGATGGTCGACGAGCAGCTCGGCCGCGACCTGCAGAGCTTCGGCACGCCGATCCTGGTGCTTGGCGATCCGGCACAGCTGCCGCCGATCTCGGGCGGCGGCTTCTTCACCGAGCACGAGCCCGATGTGTTGCTCACGGAAATTCACCGCCAGGCGCGCGACAATCCCATCATCCGGCTGGCGCTTGACGTCCGCGAGGGCCGGGAATTCATGCATGGCGATTATGGCACGGCGAAGGTGATCGGCAGGGAAGCAGTCAACCAGGAACTGGTGCTCAAGGCCGACCAGGTGCTGGTCGGCACCAACCGCACGCGTCGGCGCTACAATCAAAGGCTGCGCGAGTTGAAAGGGTTCAACGCCGACTTTCCGCAGGCCGGCGACAAGCTGGTCTGCCTCCGCAACGACCCGGCCAAGGGGCTGCTCAACGGCTCGCTATGGAAGGTGATGACCTCGTCGCGCGAGACGGTGAAGCCCGGCATCAACCTTCTGGTCTCGCCGGAAGAGGACGATCCCGATCGTGGCGTCGCCAAGATCAAGCTGCTCAAGGCGGCGTTCGAGGATCCGGATGCCGAAATTCCCTGGCAGCAGAAGAAGCGCTTCGACGATTTCGACTATGGCTACGCCTTGACTGTGCACAAGGCGCAGGGCTCGCAGTGGAACGACGTCGTGCTGTTCGACGAGAGCTGGGCGTTCAAGGAGACCCGGCAGCGCTGGCTCTATACGGCAATCACCCGCGCCGCCGAACGGTTGACGGTGGTGCGCTAGGGGCGTTGGGATTCAGGAGGGACTGGCCTGGTCCGCGGGCCTTGCGCCAAGCCACTGCCAGGCGGCACCCTCATCGTCGACGTCGAAGCGTCTGACTTCGAAGGGTAGCGTTTTCGGGAAGACGCCGGCGACGAGGGAGGCCCAACTCGGTTCGCCGATGACCGCGCAGCGCACGACATGTTCCATCGCGTCGGCCACGCCCTGCCGGAGCGTGTCTTGCTTGATATTGGCCCAGTCGACGCTTTCCTCGTCGGTCAGCCTGATCAGCACGTCGATCCTCGGATGCAGCGCGTAGGCGGCCTCCAGCAGGCCGAACAGGTTTTCCGCATCGGCTGGCGAGACGTCGCCGACGACATCAATGGCGAAAAGCGCGTCGCGGTTGGTTTCGATGCGGCGGATCGCCGGCACGGCTTCGAGGAAATTCACTGGCAGATCCTTGTGTTAGCCTCCATCTATCCCCTGGAACACGCGAAACCCTCTATCTGTTCCCGTCAAAGGCGGTATAGATGCGCGCCGATCCACTGGACGCCAGATCATGCCCGCCAAGCTTTCGGTCAATCTCAACGCCGTTGCCATGCTGCGCAACCGTCGCGACCTGCCATGGCCGAGCGTCACCGGGCTGGGCCGCATTGCCCTCGCCGCCGGCGCGCACGGGCTGACGGTGCATCCGAGGCCCGACGAGCGGCACACAAGGCATTCCGACCTGCCAGAGATCAGGGCGCTGATAGACGATGAATTCCCCACGGCGGAGTTCAACATCGAGGGCTATCCGACCGAGGAGTTCCTGGCGCTAGTCGAGAAGAACCAACCCGAGCAGGTAACGCTGGTGCCGGACGACCCGGCGCAGGCGACCTCCGACCATGGCTGGAACTTCGTCGCCCAGGCGGCGTTCCTGACTCCGATCGTCAAGCGGCTAAAGAAAGGCGGATTTCGCGTGTCGCTGTTTTCCGATGCGGATCCGGACGGGGTCAACGCGGCGCGCGACACCGGCGCCGACCGTATCGAGCTCTACACCGGACCATACGGAGGTTTCCATTCCGATTCCGCAAAAGCGGCGAAAGAGCTGGAAAGGCTGGGAAAAACCGCCGACGCCGCATTCGCGGCCGGGCTCGGCGTCAATGCCGGCCATGATCTGACCGTCGAGAACCTACCGCCATTGGCCAAACGCATCCCGGCCTTGGCCGAAGTGTCGATCGGACATGGGTTGACAGCGGATGCGCTGGAGTATGGCATGGCCAGCACTGTCGGGCGGTTCTTGAAGGCCTGCGGATGGTAGGGGACTTTGGGTAGTTTCGGCGGTCTTGGTGCGTCCCGCGCGTCCAGCGACCTCGGAGCGTGACGTATCCGGTACAGTGGGGTTCATGGTGCTAGCCAACGCCAGCGAAACGGAGTCCGTCGAACGCCCGGGCCATGCCGAAAGCGAGCGGCGGCACAGCACCAAGGTGCTCATGCTTGGTGCGCTGGGCGTCGTCTATGGCGATATCGGCACGAGCCCGATCTATGCCTTCCGCGAGGCGCTGCATGCCTCGTCGAGCTCGGTCGCCCGCCACGATGTGCTGGGCGTGCTGTCGCTGATCGTCTGGGCGCTCACCATCATCGTCACGATCAAATATGTCGCCTTCGTGCTCAGGGCTGACAACAAGGGCGAGGGCGGCACGCTGTCGCTGATGTCGCTGGCGCGCAGCGCCTACCCCCCGGGCTCACGTCTCATCCTGGTGATCGGCCTCTGCGGCGCGGCGCTGTTCTTCGGCGATTCGATCATCACGCCGGCGATCTCGGTGCTTTCGGCGGTCGAGGGCTTGAAGGTCGTCACGCCGTCGCTCGATGCCTATGTGGTGCCGATCACGCTGATGATCCTTGCGGTGCTTTTCGCGGTGCAGCGCTTCGGCACCGGCAAGGTGGCGGCGGTGTTCGGACCCGTGACGGCGACATGGTTTGTGGCGATCGGCGCGGCCGGCCTCTACCATATCGTCGACGACCCGTCCGTCTTCCTGGCGATCAATCCCTATTACGCGATCTACTACCTGGCCACCACCCCGACAGGCGCCTTCGTCACCGTCGGCGCCGTGTTCCTGGCTGTTACCGGCGCCGAGGCGCTCTACGTCGACCTCGGCCATTTCGGCCGCAAGCCGATCGTGATGGCCTGGTTTGCAATCGTCTTCCCCTGTCTGCTCCTGAATTATTTCGGGCAGGGCGCCTTCGTGCTCTCGCATGGCGGCAAGCCCACCAATCCGTTCTTCCAGATGCTGCCCGAATGGGCGCTGATGCCGATGGTGGGCCTCGCGACCGCGGCCACGGTCATCGCCAGCCAGGCGGTGATCTCCGGTGCCTTCTCGCTGACCCGCCAGGCGGTGCAGCTCAATCTTCTGCCTCGCATCGAGGTGCAGCACACCTCCGAGATGCAGAGCGGCCAGATCTATATGCCGAGGGTCAACCTGCTGGTCGCGCTCGGCGTGATGCTTCTGGTCGTCGGCTTCGGCAGCTCGAGCGACCTTGCCTCCGCCTACGGCATTTCGGTGACCGGCGAGATGCTGATGACGACGGTGCTTTTGTTCGTCGTCATGCGCTGGCTATGGAAATGGCAGCTGGCGCTGGCCTTGGTGCTGGCGATGCTGTTCGGCGTCATCGATCTCGGCTTCTTCTCGGCCAATGTCGTCAAGATCGTCGAGGGCGGCTGGGTGTCGATCACGGTCGCTTCGATCATGGGACTTATCATGTGGAGCTGGATACGCGGCAGCCGCTACCTGTTCGACAAGACGCGCCGCAACGAGATCCCGCTCGATTTCCTGGCGGCGAACCTCCTGAAGAAGAAGCCACAGCTCGTCTCGGGCACGGCCGTGTTCCTGACCAGCGACCCGCTGAGCGCGCCGACGGCACTGATGCACAGCCTGAAACACTACAAGGTGCTGCACGAGAAGAACGTCATCCTGTCGGTGGTGACGGCGCCGCAGCCGGTGGTGCCCGACAGCGAGCGCGTCAAGTTGGAGACGGTCAACGAACTGTTCATGCGCGTGACGCTGACCTTCGGCTATATGGAGCAGCCCAACATTCCGCGCGCGCTGGCCATCTGTCGCAAGCAGGGCTGGAAGTTCGACATCATGACGACCTCCTTCTTCCTGTCGCGGCGCTCGCTGAAGGCTTCACCCAATTCCGGCATGCCGGTCTGGCAGGACCGGCTGTTCATCAGCCTGGCGCGCTCGGCTGCGGATGCCACTGAGTATTTCCAGATTCCCACGGGGCGCGTCGTGGAGATCGGCACGCAGGTCGCGATCTGATGGCCGCGGTTTTCGTTGGATGAAGAAGCGCACGCGTTTCGTACCCTCAAAGCCTTGCGCAGGCGGCATGGGAGCCCTAACGCTGGGGCACTTGATATTGCACTGCAGCAAGCGTAGAGCACCGCGCGTTTTATCGGAGTGTCGTCCATGGCCCTTGCCAATGGTGGTGCAGACGCAGAACCAGCCGACCAGTCGAGCCATGCTGAAATCGAGCAGCACAGCACCAAGGTGCTGATGCTGGGCGCGCTGGGCGTTGTCTATGGCGATATCGGCACCAGCCCGATCTACGCGTTTCGCGAAGCGTTACATGCTTCCTCAGGCGGCGACGTCGCCAATCGCGCCGACATTCTGGGCGTGCTCTCGCTGATCATCTGGTCGCTGACCATAACAGTCACCGTCAAATACATCATGTTCGTGCTACGCGCCGACAACCGCGGCGAGGGCGGCGTGCTGTCATTGATGGCGCTGGCGCGCGGAACTTTCCCGACGCGTTCGGCGATCGTGCTTGGCATCGGCATTGTGGGCGCATCCCTGTTCTTCGGCGACGCGGTCATCACGCCCGCCATCTCCGTGCTGTCGGCGGTCGAAGGCATGAATGTCGTCACACCGGCCTTCCAGCCCTATGTCGTGCCGCTGACGCTTTTGATCCTTGCGGTGCTGTTCGCAGTCCAGCGCTTCGGCACCGGCGGTGTCGGCCTGGTGTTCGGCCCGGTGACGGCCATCTGGTTTCTCGCCATCGGCCTTTCCGGGCTGAAGCACATCATCGCCGATCCGGAAATCCTGTGGGCGATAAGCCCGCATTACATCGTGGCCTTCTTCATCAATTCCCCCGACGTCTCCTTCGTAACCGTCGGCGCCGTCTTCCTGGCGGTTACCGGCGCCGAGGCGCTCTATGCCGACCTCGGCCATTTCGGCCGCAAGCCGATCGTGCTGGCATGGCTTGCCATCGTGTTCCCCTGTCTGCTTTTGAACTATGCCGGACAGGGCGCGTATGTGCTTGCCAAGGGCGGCACCGTCGGCCATCCGTTTTTCGAGATGAACGAAGGCTGGGCGCTTGTTCCGATGGTCGTGCTGGCAACGGCGGCGACGGTCATTGCCAGCCAGGCTGTCATCTCCGGCGCCTATTCGCTGACCCGGCAGGCCGTGCAGCTCAACATGCTGCCGCGGCTCGAGATTCTCCATACGTCCGAAAAGCAGTCGGGCCAGGTTTATATGCCCCGCGTCAACATGCTGATCGCGCTGGTGGTGATGATGCTGGTGGTCGGCTTCGGCGAGTCCAGCAAGCTCGCCTCGGCTTACGGCATCTCGGTAACCGGCAACATGCTGGTGACGACGACGCTGCTGTTCATCGTCATGACCCGCATCTGGAGATGGAACATCTGGCCGGCCGCCGCGCTGACGGCGGTGTTTGCCTTCATCGACATCGGCTTCTTCGCCTCCAACATCGTCAAGGTGTTCGAGGGCGGCTGGGCGTCGCTCGCGGTCGCCTTCGCCATCATCCTCGGCATGTGGACCTGGGTGCGCGGCAGCCGCTACCTGTTTGACAAGACGCGCCGCAACGAGATCCCGCTCGATTTCCTGGCGGCGAACCTCCTGAAGAAGAAGCCACAGCTCGTCTCGGGCACGGCCGTGTTCCTGACCAGCGACCCGCTGAGCGCGCCGACGGCACTGATGCACAGCCTGAAACACTACAAGGTGCTGCACGAGAAGAATGTCATCCTGTCGGTGGTGACCGCGCCGCAGCCGGTGGTGCCCGACAGCGAGCGCGTCAAGCTGGAGACGGTCAACGAACTGTTCATGCGCGTGACGCTGACCTTCGGCTATATGGAGCAGCCCAACATTCCGCGCGCCCTGGCCATCTGCCGCAAGCAGGGCTGGAAGTTCGACATCATGACGACGTCCTTCTTCCTGTCGCGGCGCTCGCTGAAGGCTTCACCCAATTCCGGGATGCCGATCTGGCAAGACCGGCTGTTCATCGGCCTGGCGAAGACGGCGGCGGACGCGACCGAATATTTTCAAATCCCGACCGGACGCGTGGTGGAGATTGGCACGCAGGTCGCGATTTGACAGACTGCGCGCACAAGCCGGAGCAGGAGTCGAATTGAGGCAACGCAGGATCGCGCATTACGACCAGAGTGCTGCCGGATTAGCTGGTCCGGATCGTCGGGCTGTTCGACGGGCAGGCGGCCCAGATCGTGACGGGACCGGGCAAGGCCAGGAACGCGACGAGCGCCAAGATCATGCGGCTGCTTGGCTGGACGCAGCGATCGCGCGAGGACGCGATTGTTGCGACCGCTGAGAGCCTTGCCAGCTTGGATTGCTCAAGAAGTCGAAGTGATGCGCGCCTGAGAAGCCTTCTCAGGCGCGCCGGTTTTCAGCCGAGCAGGGCAGATTTGTTCGCTTCGAGGAACTGCTTCAGCGTCCGCGGCTTGCGGCCTGAGAGCTTTTCGACGGCATCGGTCACCTCGCCTATGCGGCCTGCGCGGGTGTTCACATCGAAAGAGACGATGATGCGGGCGAAATCCTCGGGAACGCCTGCCGCCTTGACGCCCTCGGTCAACGCCTGGTCGGGCAGTTGGATGACCTCCAGCGGCTTGCCGGTCACCTCGCTTACCAGCGCCGCGATCTCATTCGTGGTGTAGGCCTGCGGGCCAGTCAGCGTGTAGATGTGGCTTTCCTTGGAGCCGGACGCGAGGCCGGCGGCGATAGCGGCCGCCATATCGTCGCGCGCGCCGTGGGCGACGCGCCCGTCGGCGGCCGCCGTGTACCACTTGCCCGACGAAACGGCGTGTGGCAGCGACATAAACAGGTTCTCCTGATACCAGCCGTTGCGGAAGATGGTATAGGGGATGCCGCTCGCCTTGATCGCCTGCTCGGTGCCGTAATGGTCGCCGGCAAAGAGCACGGGCGAGCCCGGCTCGGGATTGGGCATCGAGGTGTAGAGCAGATGCGAAACGTCTGCGGTCTTGGCTGCAGCCACGGCCGTCTCATGCTGCTTCAGGCGCCGGCCAGTCTTCAGATCGAGGTCGCCGGTCGAGATGATCAGCACCCGGTCGGCGCCTTCGAACGCCTTCTCCAGCGAGGTGCTGTCATTGAAGTCGGCGGCCCTGACGATGACGCCGCGCGCCGCCAGATCGTCAAGGTTCTCGGGGTTGCGGGTGGCGGCGATGATGCTCGAGGGCGCAATTTTCTGCGCATCCAGCAAGTGATTGATGACGGCTCGGCCGAGCTGGCCGGATGCGCCGGTGACGAGTAGGGTTTCGGTCATGGGAGAGTCCCTGAAATTGTGTCGCAGACGGATGAAGTGTTAGTCTCAAAAAGAGACCAGCACTAAAATAGGAATTGACCGCAAGCCGTAAAGAAGGCAGTTTTTCGGGAGGTAGGCACGGCAAGGGAACCACTCCGGCCGGCCTGAAGCGCGTCGCGATCTTTCAGATCCGCTCCGTGCGCTTTGGGTTTTGATTTTACGCATGTCATTATCCGACCGGTTCCCACTGTCGGGAGACATGCTTCAGTTTCGACCAGCGGATGTCGCGATGGACAGCAAGATCTTCAATCTGAAAGCCAAGCTCGAGGTCTATAAGGCGATGACCAACGGCGCCAATTTCGCCGATTGTCCGGTCCGCGACGTGATCCAGGGCATCAGCGGCAAATGGAGCTCGCTGCTGGTCATGGCGCTGGCCGAAAAGCCCTATCGCTTCGGCGAACTGCGCCGGCTGGTTCCCGACATTTCGCAGCGCATGCTGACGCAAACGCTCTACGACCTGCAGCGCGACGGCTATGTGCATCGCGAAGTGTTCCCCACCAAGCCGCCGAGCGTCGAATACAGCCTGACCGATCTCGGGCGCTCGATGTTTGCGCCCCTGCAGATGCTGGTCCAATGGGCCGAGCTCAACCATGACGCCGTGCGCGAGGCACGTGCCGTTTTCGACTCGGCTCAAGCCTGACAGGCGTCAAGGCGCAAGCTTGATTTGACTGTTGTGTTGGGGGATTGTCGCGCCGGCTTGGCTTGGGCGGACAATGAGCAGATCCTACGACATCGCGATCGCCGGCGCCGGGCCGGCCGGATTGGCCGCGGCGCTCTATCTCAAGCGGGCGGGGCACAAGGTCACCATCTTCGAGCGCTTCGATAAGCCGAAGCCTGTCGGTTCCGGCCTCATCCTGCAGCCGACCGGGCTGACGGTGCTCGCCGACCTTGACCTGCTCGACGACATTCTTTCGCTCGGCAGCCGCATCGAGCGGCTGCACGGCACCGATGCCCACACCGGGCGCACGGTGCTCGAGGTCCGCTACGACGCGCGGCCCGGCCGCCGCTTCGGCCTCGCGGTCCACCGGGCGGCGCTGTTCGGTGTGCTCTATCGCGCTGCCATGGGCGAAGCGATCGCGATCGAGACCAATGTCGAGGTCGAGACACTGGAGACGGCTGGGCGGGCGACGCTGGTCTGCGCCAAGGGCAGGCGGCTCGGGCCGTTCGACCTCATCGTCGATGCCAGCGGCGCGCGCTCGAAACTGCGGCACCATCTAGGCGATCCCTCCACGCTGAGGCCGCTCGCCTATGGCGCATTCTGGGCGTCGCTCGGCTGGCGGGACGGTTTTGACAGAAGCGCGCTGCTGCAGCGCTATGACAAGGCAAGCATCATGGTCGGCGTGCTGCCGATCGGCCGGCCGGAGCACGGCTCGCAAGACATGGCGGCTTTCTTCTGGAGCCTGAAGCCGGCCGATGCCGAACGGGTAAAGACGGAGGGGCTCGAAGCCTGGAAGGCGAGGGTGATTTCAGTGTGGCCTGAATGCGAGGCGTTCACCGGCCAGATCGACAGCTTCGAGCAACTGTCGCTCGCCCGTTACGGCCATCACACGATGGGGCTGCCGGCAGGCCGGCGGCTTGCGGTTATCGGCGACGCCGCGCATTCGACCAGCCCGCAGCTCGGGCAAGGCGCGAACATGGCGCTGCTCGATGCGGCCGCGCTCAGCCACGCGCTGGCGCGGGCGAACACGATCGATGATGCGCTCGAGACCTATGCCAGCGCACGCCGTTGGCATGTGCGCGTGTTCCAGGCGCTGTCACGGTCGCTGACGCCGTTCTACCAGTCGGACTCCGCGGCTTTGCCCTTTCTCCGCGACCGCCTCGTGGCGGCGCTGGCGCGTGTCCCGCCGGGGCCGCAATTCCTCGCCGCGATGGTTGCCGGAACGGTGATCGACCCGTTCAGGCGGATCGGACTTGCGGAGTTTCAGTGGCCTGCCGCGGGATGATTCCGGACAGATAGGATCCCTTTGCCTGCAGGAAGGCATGCAGCCGCCGCGGATAGTCAGCGCCGACCGCCTCCTTGACCGATTGCCGTCTGCTCAAGGCCCTGCGCCAGGCCTGGACGAGCGGCTTGCCGTCAAGAATGCCGAAATCACCAATGCGGTCGAAGGTGTCGAAATAGCGGAAGACCGGCCCGTAAACGGCATCGACCAGCGAGAAGCGCTCGCCGGCGAACCACGGAGTGCTTTGCCTTGCGGACAGTTCCGCCTCTAGGCGCGCGAACATCTCGGACAAACCTTTGCTTTCATGACGGAAAGCGGCTTCGTCGGCAGCGGAGTAAAAACGGCCGATGGCGTTGAGGATGGCCGAGCCAAATTCGATCCAGGCGCGATGCCTGGCACGCGCCAGCGAAGCGGCAGGGTGCAAGGGATTGGCCTCGGTCTCCTCGAGGAATTCGAGGATGACGGCGGATTCGAAAATCACCTCCTCCGAGCGGCCGTGCCGAACGCGGAGCAATGGGACCTTGCCGAGCGGCGAGACAGCTTTGAACCAGTCTGGCTTGTTGGAAAGATCGACATAGACCCGCTCGAACGCCACGCCTTTCTCGGCGAGCGCAATCGCGGCGCGCTGGACATACGGGCAAAGATGATGGCTGACGAGACTCAGTCTTGCGGTCATCTCACTCTCCCCAGACATAGTTGAGCGCGCCATCCTCGACGCGGGTCGACAGGAACATCAGGCGCGAGCCTCTCGGCGCCGGCCCTTCGAGGCGCTCGCCGCTTTCCATGTCGAACTTCGCTCCATGCCATTGGCAGACAAGCGCGCCGTCCTTGCAGTCCAGCGGTCCGCCGAAATGCAGGCAGACATTGGACGCCGCGCGGATGTGCTCGCCGCTGCGCCAGACATGGACCTCGCGACCGAAGAAGGGTGCGATCAGGCTGCCGGTCTGGGGAATGTCGGCGATCTTGCAGATTTCATGTTTCATAGGAGAACTCCTGTTGATGCAATTGCATTTATATGGATGCAATTGCATTTATCGTCAAGCTTGATGCAATTGCATCTATCCGCTAGGCTGCGTCGATGACGAAGAAATCCCCATCGCCCGAAGCCGTCGCCGCCTGGGCTCGCCTCGTGCGCGTCTCGCGCCAGCTGGTCGAGAGGACCGAGGACGCGCTGAAGGCAAACGGCCTGCCGCCGCTCGCCTGGTATGACGTGCTGCATGAACTCGCCGAAGCGGGCGAGGGTGGACTCAGGCCATTCGAGCTGATCGATCGCGTGCTGTTGGCGCAGTACGGCGTCTCACGGCTGCTGGCCCGGCTGGAGGCGGATGGCCTGGTCGAAAAGCTGCCCGTCTCCGACGACGGCCGCGGGCAGACCGTTCGCATCACGGCAAGCGGCCGGGAGATGCGCCGCCGCATCTGGGCGATCTATGGCGCTTCCATTGCCGAGCGAATGGACGGCGGGCTTTCAGCCCAGGAACTGAAGGCATTGGCCAGCCTGCTCGGACGGCTGCGCGATCCGCCGGCCAGCGATTAGCTGGCGAGCCTTCGCTGTTTCGCCGGTTATTTTTCGCGGCAGCCCTTGCATCGGAAACCGGAATGCGCAATAAGCCGAACCGTAACGTACGGTACGCCTTTCGGCGATCGTGGGAACGGGAAAGACCGTGCTACAGCTAGACGTCGAGATCGATACAAGCGAAACGCTGACGGAGCGCCAGCAGGCCGTTCTGGACGCGGCGCTTCGCCTGCTGGTCGAGGAGGGCGACAACCTCACCATGACCGCGGTGGCGCGGCGGGCCAGTTGTTCCAAGGAAACCCTCTACAAATGGTTCGGCGACCGCGACGGACTGCTCAATGCTACGGTGCAGTGGCAGGCCTCCAAGGTGCGTGTGACACCGGTCGATCGCAAGGGTCTTGACCTCGCGTCGCTGACGGCAAGCCTCGAACGCTTCGCCTCTGACTGGCTCAAGGTGATCTCCAGCGATACGTCGATCGCACTCAACCGCGTGGCGGTCGGCCATGCCGGCTCCGGCAAGGATGACCTCGGCGCCATCGTGCTGCAGAATGGCCGCTTCGCGCTTGCCAAGCGACTGAAGCCGGTGCTTGAAGCAGGGCGCCAAGCCGGGCTGCTCGAATTCGAGGACGCCGAGACGGCGTTCCGGACCTTTTTCGGCCTGGTCGGCCGTGACGTGCAGATCCGTCTCCTGCTCGGCGACCGGGTGGAATTGACTGAGGCGACGATCGGCGGCGATGCCCGCCGCGCGACGCAACAGTTTCTTGCTCTCTTCGGAGCAAAAACCGGGCCACTGGCCCTCTGATCTTCAAAAGGGAAGGAAACAGCAAATGCGTGTCTATTACGATCGTGACGCCGATCTCAATCTCATCAAGGGCAAGAAGGTCGCCATCATCGGCTATGGCAGCCAGGGCCGGGCGCATGCGCTCAATCTCAAGGATTCCGGCGTCAAGGAGATCGCCATCGGTCTCAAGGCCGGCTCGGCGACTGCCAAGAAGGTCGAGGCCGACGGCCTCAAGGTGATGAGCGTGGCGGACGCCGCCAAATGGGCCGACCTGATGATGATGGCGACGCCCGATGAATTGCAGGCCGACATCTACAAGAACGAAATCGCGCCGAACATCCGCGACGGCGCCGCGATCGCCTTCGCGCACGGCCTCAACGTGCATTTCGGCCTGATCGAACCGAAGGCTTCGGTCGACGTCGTCATGATTGCGCCGAAGGGCCCCGGCCACACGGTGCGCGGCGAATACCAGAAGGGGGGCGGCGTGCCGTGCCTGGTCGCGGTCAACCAGGACGCTTCGGGCAATGCGCTCGACCTCGCGCTCTCCTACGCCTGCGGCGTCGGCGGCGGCCGCTCCGGCATCATCGAGACCAACTTCCGCGAGGAATGCGAGACCGACCTGTTCGGCGAGCAGGTGGTGCTGTGCGGCGGTCTGGTCGAGCTGATCCGCGCCGGCTTCGAGACGCTGGTGGAAGCCGGCTACGCGCCGGAAATGGCTTATTTCGAGTGCCTGCATGAAGTGAAGCTGATCGTCGACCTGATCTATGAGGGCGGCATCGCCAACATGAACTACTCGATCTCGAACACCGCCGAATGGGGCGAGTATGTCTCGGGTCCGCGCATCATCACCGCCGACACCAAAGCCGAGATGAAGCGCGTCCTGAAGGACATCCAGACCGGCAAGTTCACCTCGGAGTGGATGCAGGAATATCGGGCCGGCCTGGCTCGCTTCAAGGGCATCCGCCGCATGAATGACGGCCACCAGATCGAAGAGGTTGGAGCAAAACTCCGCGCGATGATGCCGTGGATCGCCAAGAACAAGTTGGTCGACAAGGCCAAGAACTAAGACGATCCACCTTCTTCCGCCTTGCGCGTCCTCGGGCTTTGCCCTGCGATCGCGCGGGTTATCGCCAAGAACAAGTTGGTCGACAAGGCCAAGAACTAATTCGAAATCTCATATTGCTTGGAGAAGCCGGCGGAGCGATCCGCCGGCTTTTTTCGTCCGGCTGTTTCATTCCGGTATGGCTACGCTGGCACACGATTCGCTTCGCATGGTCCAGAACGTGGTGGGAGACTGGCGATGGAAACGACGGATAGTGGTGCTGCATTTGCCGGCGAACGTCGGATCGAGCGGCGTAGGCGTGTGCTCAGGGGCGCAACCTTGCGGTTCAACGGGGGCTTCGGAGTGGTGGAAGGACTGATACGCAATGAGTCCGAACACGGCGCGCAACTGAGTTTCGGCGATACGACAGGCGTGCCGCAGGGCTTCGAAGTGGTTGTCAATGGCGCTGCGCGTGCCGCGCTTGTGCGCTGGCGCTCGACAACGCTGATCGGCGTTCAATTCGTCGCCTGAGAAGGGTCGATCCGCTTCAGCCGTAGTGCCAGTGCGGCTTGGGCTCGGTGCCGGTGAATTCGACGCCGATGCGATCCTCGCGGCGCCAACGCACCGCGGCCCTGTAGCCGATACCATCGACCGGCACATAGAGAAGGAATTCGTCCGGCACGCGGGCGTCGATGGGCACTTTCAACTCCGCGCCGTTCGAATGCATGTTGCGCACCGTGCACCTCACCTCGGAATTATTGATGCCGGTCAAGATCGCCGCGCCCTTCAGGACGCGTTGGCGGCGTTGGATTCTGAGTTCGTTCTCGGCCATTGCAGGGTTCGTTCTGGCGAATTTGTCGCCGCGAATCGGCATGTGGAGCACCGGTATGGATGAATAGGCGCCGCTGATAAATTTAGCGTTATCACGGTCGCGGCACAGGGTTGCGGCAAAATAAAACGGCGCCGCGAAGGGCGCCGTTTCTGTGCCAGCAGGCCGCTCAGATATAGGGCGAAATGCACTGCCGGCGCGGGCCGTAGTTGGGCTGGAACGTGTTGTCCGAGGCCCGATAGGACCGGTAGCGGTCGTAGCACCATTGGACATGGGCCCTGGAAAGCCGCTCGGTCCGGTAAATGCGCCGCGGCTGGTAGTAGCGCGGATAGGGGTCGTAGTAGTAGGGATCGTAGTAATTGTTGTAGGCCAAGCTGCCCAGGCCCAGACCGAGACCCAACCCAAGCAGCGCCGCGTCGCCGCTACGGAAGTGCCGGTGATGGTGACGCCGCCAGCGCCAGTCGCCATCGCCATTCCAATTGCCGCCGTCCCAGTTGCGGGAGAAGTGCCGATCGCCGCGCCACTTGAAGTCGCCGCCGCGATAACGCCAACGCCAATCTTGGAAGTTGCCGTTGTTATTACCACCGGCCCAACTGTCGCGGACGGGAATGATCGTCGGGGCTACGGTATTCGTCGCGACGCCAAGATCGGGTTGCAGGATCGGGCCGGCGACCGACGGCGCGGTCACACCGGCAACAAGCCCCAGGGCCAAAAGCCCGGATATCAAGGAAGAAAAGAGCGGTTTCATTTCACTCTCCAAGGAGTAAAGGCCCCACGCCCAGAGCACCCCGGGAATGGGCTTATTGTTGGAACTTTTCGTCTGAACGGAAGATGAACGGAAAGGTTCCATCAACCATGACGAGCATGCGCCCGGCTCTTGTTTTCGGCGTCGCTTGCGCGCAAAGGTCACGACCATGTCGCTGCGCCTTGCCACTTTCAACGTCGAGAACCTGATGAGCAGGTTCGATTTCTCGGGCTATCGCAACCAGCTCAATGAAGACCGCACGCTGGCGCTGTTCGACATCCAGAGCGAGGCCGAGTACCGGATCCTCGAACAGGCTCGCGCGATCGCCCAGTCCGACGACACCCGCCAGTTGACGGCGCTCGCCATCGCGGCCACCCGCGCAGACATCATCTGCATGCAGGAGGTCGACAATATCGAGGCGCTGAAGGCGTTCGAATATGGCTATCTGTTCAAGATGATCGGGCAGGGCTACCGTCAGAAATACACCACGGCCGGCAACGACTCCCGCGGCATCGATGTCGCGGTGATGATGCGCAACGAGACCATGCAGGGCCAGCCGATCGAGTTCGTGCGCATGACGAGCCACGCCTATGTCACGTTCGAGCAGTTCGGCCTCTTCAAGCCGGAGCTTGCTGCGCTCGGGCATGTTTCCAGCGATCGCATCTTTCGCCGGGACTGCCTGGAGGTCGACCTCACTGTCGGAGGCATGCCGCTGACACTCTACCTCGTGCATTTCAAGTCGATGGGCTCGCCGCGCAATGGGCTGGACGGCCGGGAGGCGACAATGCCGCTGCGCATGGCCGAGGCGCAGGCCGTGCGCCGCATCATCGAGGAACGTTTCGGCAAGGACCATGCCGCGGACAAGCGCTGGGCGATCTGCGGCGACATGAACGATTACCGGCAGCGTGTGAGGATCGAGGGCGACAGCTTCGACGGCTATCGGTTCGAGGTCGTCGATGAAGCCCAGTCCTCGATCAACGTGCTGACAGCCGGCGGCTTCTGCGAGAATGTCGTCGAGCGGCGGCCGGAGATGGACCGCTGGAGCTTCTATCACACACGCGGCCCGGAGGAGCGGCATCTCTGTCAGCTCGATTACATCCTCCTGTCGAAAGCCCTGGCGGCGAAGAACGCGACCGCCGTGCCCGACATCATCCGCCACGGCCAGCCCTGGCGCACAATCTTCCCGCCCGGACAGGAGGTCGAGCGTTTCCCGCGTGCCGGCTGGGACCGGCCGAAAGCATCGGACCATTGCCCCGTGGCGATCACATTGGACATGGCGTGACCCCGTTGAGTTTCGATCTGCCCCGCAACGTCATCCTGCCGGTCAATGCGGTCGATGTCCGCCTCGATCCCGGGCCGCATCCCTTCGCGCTGAGCAATGCGGCAGCCGTCGCCGAGAACTGGCTGCAGGAAACAGCAGCCAATCCCGCATTGTTCGACGGCACAGTGGTCCTGCTTTCCGAACTTGCCTACCGGGACGGGCGCCTCGTCGGCCGTTGCCATGCGGTCAACTATTCGACATTCATGCTATGGCGCAAGCGACGCGAGAACTCCGGCGCCGAGCACGCCTATGCGCATGCCGTGCTGGTCGCCGGCGATAATGCGCTGGTGGCGATCCGCATGGGAGCTCACACGGTCAATGCCGGCCGCGTCTATTTCGCCGCCGGTTCGTTCGAGCCGGTCGACTTCCACGACGGGTTGGTCGATGTCGATTTCAACATGATCCGCGAGGTGGGGGAGGAGACAGGGCTCGACCTCTCGCAGGCTGAACGCGGACAGCGCTATCACGCCTTGTCGACGGCGAGCGGCACGGTGATCTTCCGCCGCTACCGGGTGGCCGAAACGGCCGACGAGCTGGCGCGGCGCATCAGCGCCTTCGTCGCCGCCGAGGCCGAGCCGGAGATCGAAGGGCCGGTCATCATCCGGCATGCCGCTGATCTGCCCGACGGGCTGATGGGGCATATGAAGCCGCTGATCGAGTGGCATTTTTCCAACGAATGAGGTCGTCCGTCGGGCGTTTCACTCGTGCCGCAGCGCGTCGATCGGATCGAGGCGGGCGCCCCGCAATGCCGGGAAGAAACCGAACACCATGCCGATCAGCGCGGAGAAGCCCACGGCGAGCAGGATGACGGCGGGGCTTGGGGCGAACGGTATTGTCAGCGCCATCGAGGCCATGCCGGCAAGCGACAGCCCGATCAGGATGCCGATGATGCCGCCGAGCAGCGACAGCACCGTCGCCTCGACCAGAAATTGGATGAGGATGTGTTTTTCGTGAGCGCCGATCGCCAGCCTGATGCCGATCTCGCGCGTGCGCTCGGTGACGGAGACCAGCATGATGTTCATGATGCCGATGCCGCCGACCAGGAGGCTGACGCCGGCGACGGCGCCCAGCATGCCGGTCATGGTGGTTGTGGCGCTGGTCATGGCGTCGGCGATCTGGGTCATGTCGCGGATGGCGAAATCGGGGTCGCGGTCTGGCGTGATGCGGCGCGTGTCGCGCAAAATGTCCTCGACGCGCGGCTGCAGCTCGCTGGTCGGCGTGCGGTCGTCGGCGGCGATGTAGATGTTGTCGATGTCACGGTTGCCGGCGACGCGACGCTGATAGGCGTGCAGCGGCATCAACACGACATTGTCCTGGTCCTGGCCGAAGCCGGTATAACCCTTGGGTTCGAGCAGGCCGATGATCTTGCAGGAGGTGCGGTTGACGCGGATGATCTCGCCCTCCGGATCGCCGGCGCCGAAGAATTGCTGGCGCACCGTTTCGCCGACCAGGCAGACGCCGGTGCCGGCGCGCGTTTCAGAATCGCTGAACGGCCGTCCCGACACCAATTTCCAGTCGCGGGCGTCGAGATAGGCGCTGTCGGTGCCGGTGACGCCCGAGGTGAGGCTTTCGGTGCCGAAGATGACGCGCACCTGTTTTTGCGAAGCAGGCGAAATCGCGCGTGCGCCGCTCAGATGCGCGACGAGCGCGGTCACATCCTTTTCGGCCAACGGCCGCACCGTCTGGTCGAGGCCACCCGGTCCGCCAGGCCCTGCCGGGCGGCCGGCACGAACGACGAGCAGATTGCTGCCGAGCTTGGAAATGTCGGCCTTGACCTTCTCGGTGGTGCCGGAGCCGATGGTGAGCATGGCGATAACTGCGGCGACGCCGATGACGATGCCAAGCAGCGTCAGGAACGATCGCAGCACGTTGCGGCGGATCGAGCGCAGCGAAAGGCGGACGGTCTCCCAGATCACGCCGCTTCCTCCCTTTTCAGGGTATCGGAGGCGACATGGCCGTCGAGGAATCGGATGGTGCGGCCGGCATAGTCCGCGACATCGGCCTCGTGCGTGACCATGACGATGGAGAGGCCGAGGTCGGCGTTCAGCCTGGCCAGCAACTCCATGATCTCGTGCGTGCGCGCGGAGTCGAGATTGCCGGTCGGCTCGTCGGCGACAAGCAGCGTCGGCCTGGTGACGATCGCGCGGGCGATCGCGACGCGCTGCTGCTGGCCGCCCGACAGTTCGGCCGGGGTGTGGTGCTCGCGCCCGACAAGCCCCACCTCGGCCAGCGCCTGCATGGCGAGATCGCGGCGCTCGCGCGCGGCGACGCCGCGATAGATCAGCGGCAGCTCGACATTTTCCGCCGCGGTGGTGCGCGGCAGGAGATTGTACCCCTGGAAGATGAAGCCGAGATAGAGGTTGCGCAAAAGCGCGCGGCGGTTGCGGTCGAGCCTGCCCGCATCGACGCCCATGAAGCGGTAGGTTCCCTCGGTGGGCGTGTCGAGGCAGCCGATTATGTTCATCGCCGTCGACTTGCCCGAGCCGGAGGGACCCATGATCGCAACGAATTCGCCGCGCCGGATGGCGACATCGACACCGGCCAGCGCATGCACGCGGGCCTCGCCCTCGCCATAGGTTTTCCAGACTTTGTCGAACGTTATGAGCAGGGGAGCCGACATTTCGTCAACTCCGCTGCTGCGCGCCGGTGATGACTTGAGCGCCATCGTCGAGGCCGGACGTGATCTCGGTCAGTTCGCCGTCGGTCGAGCCGATCTTGACGTTGACTGGATGCGGCCGGCCGTTCTCCAGCACATAGAGCGTGCGCGAGCCATCGGTCGGCGCCTTGGTCGGCTCGCGCTGCCGATTGGGGCGGCCCATGCGGCCGGTGAAGAGGTCGCTCAGGCTCCAGCCGCGGGCCGCCTGTTGCGCCGGCCTATAGCGGAAGGCTGTCGAGGGAACGGTGAGCACGCCCTTGGCCTGCCTTGTGACGACCGACACCGTTGCCGTCATGCCGGGCCTGAGCAGAAGCTCGCCATTGTCGACTTCGAGCCGCGCATTGTAGGTGACGACGCCATCGGTGGTGACCGAGGCATAGGAGATGTCGCGGATCTCGGCGTCGAAGGGACGATCCGGGAAAGCGTCGACGGTGAAGCGGGCGTGCTGGCCGGGCTTGACCTGGCCGATATCGGCCTCGTCAACCGCGGCCCGCAATTCCATATTGCGGAGATCGGCTGCAATCACGAAGAGCACGGGCGCCTGCAGCGATGACGCGACCGTCTGACCGGGATCGACCGAACGGGTGAGCACGATGCCGTCAATGGGGGCATAGATGGTGCTTTTCGCCAGATCTGTCTGCTGCGCCTTGAGATCGGCTTGGGCGATGGCGAGATTGGCTTCGGCGCTGTCGAGCGCCGCCTTCGAGCGATCGCGCGTCGCAATGGCCGCTTCGAGGGACTGGTCCGTGGCCATGCCGCGCTTGGTGAGCGCGCTTGCGCGCGCCACCGCGTTCTCGTTCTCCTGCAAGGTCACCTTGGCGTCTTCGACGCTTGCTGCCGCCGCCTTGGCGGAGGCGGTGGCGCGCTCGATCTGGACTTCCAGCTTGGCGGTATCGAGCGTCGCCAGCACGTCGCCCTTCTTGACCTGCTGGTTTTCAACCGCGGAGACCGAGCGGATGATGCCGGAAAGCTCGCTGGAGATATCGACTTGGGTCAGCGGCTGCAGCGTGCCGGTGGCCGATACCTCGACCGTGAGGTCGGCGGGCGCGGCGGCCACGGTGGTATATTCGATCCTGGGGGGCGCCGCGGCGTACCACCGATAAAGGGCAATGCCGCCTGCGACGACCGCTATAGCCAGCAGGGCGTAAAGCCAGAAGCGGCGACGCTTGCGGCTTACGCCCTTGCGGTCGAGCCCGAGTGCGGCCTCTATGGAAGTATCGGATTCCGCCTTTGGCGGATTGACAACCTGGTCCACTCCGGACCCCTATGCTGGAAATCGATGTCCCTATCCGTGCACAGATCAGGCCTCGAGGTTCGAATTTCAAATTAAATTTCCCTCATGTTGGGATTGGGGCAGAAATTCGGGGCGGGGCGAAAGGTTTTCTCCATGGCGCGCAATTACTTGCTTTATGATGTGTTTACCACCGAAAGGCTGGCCGGAAATCCGCTTGCGGTGGTGCTCGACAGCGATGGGCTCGACACTGCCGGCATGCAGTCGATCGCGCGCGAATTCAATCTGTCCGAGACAGTGTTTGTGCTGCCTCCGGAAAATCCCAAGCATCGTAACCGGATTCGCATCTTCACGCCTGACTATGAAATGCCTTTCGCGGGCCATCCGACGGTCGGCTCGGCGATCGCGCTGGCTGAACTCGCCGGCGAGGCCGCCGGCATTTTTGTGCTGGAGGAGAATATCGGACCGGTTCGTTGCGCGGTGAGCAAGCATGACGGCTCGAGCTTCGCCGAGTTCGACCTGGCGAAACTGCCGGAACCGTTGGAGCTCAAGGCCGATCCCGATGCGATCGGCGCCGCGCTCGGCCTTGGCCCGCACGAGATCGGCTTCGAGAATCACCGCGTCGCCTTCTGGTCGGCAGGCGTGCCTTATGTGACGATTCCGGTTGCCGGGTTGGAGGAGGCCGCCAAGATCAGGCTCGACAATCAGGCATGGTCGGAATTGGCGCCGCGCAAAAGCGAATGGGCCTTCGCCAGCCCTTATATCTATTGCCGTGAGACGGTGCATCACGACAGCGCGTTTCATGTGCGCATGATCGTGCCCGGCACCCCGTCCTACGAAGACCCGGCGACCGGTTCGGCTGCCGCTGCCTTTGCCGGAGCCGTCATGCATTTCGACGCCCCGACGGACGGTATTTCACAGTTCTGGATCGAGCAGGGCCTGGAAATGGGCCGGCCATCGCGCATCCGGCTCGAGTTCAATGTCGATGGCGGAAAACTGGCCTCCGCACGCATCGGAGGCCATGCCGTCAAGGTCGCGGAAGGTAAGTTGTTTGTCTGACGCCTGCGGCAATTCGGCGATTTGTCGGGAAATGATCCGGCAGGGCTAGACATCCCCGAAAGCGGCGGCTATATGCGCCGCCGACGCTGGTTTTCCCGGCGGTGTGGGTGTGTAGCTCAGTTGGTAGAGCAGCTGACTCTTAATCAGCGGGTCCACAGTTCGATCCTGTGCACACCCACCAAATCTCTTTGATTAGAGGGAAGTCCCGCTGGCCAAGTCGATCGACTGCTCTGGGCTGTTGGTAATTGCTTTTTAGCTTCGCTGACGGGCCGCCCCGGAAGGGCAACCCGCCATTTGTTTGCAGTCTACTTCTCAGAAACACCCGCCTCGGCAAAACTCGCCATCCTGGCATGACATTCCAGCGCCGAGCGCACGATGTTGACGGCGAGGCAGGCGCCCGAACCTTCGCCGAGCCGCATCCCGAGATCGAGCAGCGGCGGCAGGCCGAGGGCCTCGAGCAGACGGCGGTGGCCGGCTTCGGCCGAGACATGGGCGGCGATGGTGTGGGCGAGGCCGGTCGGGTGCAGCCGGGCCAAGGGTGCCGCGGCGGCGGTGCAGACGAAGCCGTCGAGCAGCACCGGCACGTTGTTCTTGCGCGCGGCAAGCGTGGCGCCGAAAATGGCGGCGAGTTCGCGTCCGCCGAGCGCCGCGGCAATCTTCAGCGGGTCCGACAGCGAATCGGCGTGGCGCTTGAGGCCCGCCTCGATGGCGACCACCTTGCGCTTCAGGCCGGCGTCGTCGACGCCGGTTCCGCGTCCGGTCCATTTTTCCGCGCCTCCGCCGAACAGAGCTGTCGAGATCGCGGCCGCCGGCGTGGTGTTGCCGATTCCCATCTCGCCGAAGCAGACCAAGTCGAGCTCCTTGGTCACGGCAGCGTAGCCGGCCGAGACGGCAGCGAGGAACGCCTGTTCGTCCATCGCTGGAACCTGCGTGAAATCGCCGGTCGGATGGTCGAGATCGAGCGGGATGACGTCCAGCTTCGCGCCGGCAATGCGGGCCAGCTGATTGATGGCAGCACCCCCGCCGGCGAAATTCGCCACCATCTGTACCGTGACTTCCGATGGATAGGCCGAGACGCCCTGCGCGGTAACGCCGTGATTGCCGGCAAACACGAAGACCTTCACATGGTCGAGCTTGGGCACATCGCGGCCCTGCCAGCGGCCGAGCCAGGCGGCGATCGTTTCCAGCCTGCCAAGGCTGCCCGGTGGCTTCGTCAGCGTGTCCTGTCTCCTTGCCACGGCAGCGGCGGCGGTGTCGCTGCCGGCCGGAAGATCGAGGCAGGCGGCGCGAAGGTCTTCGAGCGATTTGAAGGACGCTGATTGAGTGGACATGGGGGCAAGGTCTCCGAAAGAGAATCAGGATAGGCAAACGGAAGCGACGAGCAGTACCGCGATCTCGCCGAGCTGCTGCAGAGCGCCGATCGTGTCGCCCGTCTGGCCGCCGATCTGGTTGAGGCAGAGCGCGCGGAAGCCTGCGAAGACCAGACCGAGCAGGATCAGCGCCGCTATTGCGCCGCCGAGGCCGAGCGCCAGCAGCGCCACGGCGCCGAGCGCGGCGCCGATGGCGGCGGTCTGGCTTGCGACAAAGCCCGCACTCGCCGACAGGCCGTCGCTGCGGGCCGGCGGCAGAAGGTGCATGAAGGCGCCGAACAGGCCTCGCGAGCCCGCATGCGCAGCGAGCAGCGCCAGGAAGATGTGGCCGGGACCGGCGAGTTCGGACAGCGCGCTCCAGCGGATGAGCAGCGACAGCCCAAGCGCGGCGGCGCCATAGGCGCCGATGCGGCTGTCGCGCATGATCTCCAACTTCCTGTCGCGTGTCCTGCCGCCCCAAAAGCCGTCGGCGATATCGGAAAGCCCATCCTCATGCAGGCAGCCGGTGACGAGCATCGTGGCGGCGAGTGTCAACGCCGCGGCCGGGCCGCTGGCAAGACCCAAGCTGTAGGCGATGGCGTAGACAAGCGCGCCGATGATCGCCACCGCGAGGCCGGCGAAAGGCGCCGCCCAGATCGCGTCCGCCAGGCTGCGGCCGCCGAAATCGCTAGATGGCAGCCTCAGCCTAGTGAAGAAGACGAGGCTGAGACCGATGTCGTCAAGCAATTGCCTTGGTGCGGAAGGGCCGCTCATGCGCTCCTCGCAATGGCATGGAAGAAGGTGCCGCTGACAAGGCAACGCCGGTAGCCCGAGGCGCCGAGCGGATTGCCCTGGCCGTCGGCAAGGTCGGCCAGCGGCTCGTCATTGCCGGTGGCGGTCATCTGCGCATAGTGGAACTCGTGCCCCCGTATCAGCGTGCCCTCCCGCCCTAACGGACAGGTGGCGCGCAACCGCGCCTCGCGATAGCCGAGGTTCATCTTACGCTTGGCGAAGCTGGTCGAATGGCCAAGCAGGCCGAGCATCCTGTGGCTCTCGCCGTCCGCGTCTTCCAGCACTTCGCCCAGCACCATGAAGCCGCCGCACTCGCCGTGAACCGGCTTCGTCGCCGCAAAGCGCGCCATTCCCGCCTGGAATTTTGTCGCGGCAGCAAGCTTGCCGGCATGCAGCTCGGGATAACCGCCAGGGAGCCAGCAGACATCGCAGTCTTCGCCAGGCGCTTCGTCGGCAAGCGGCGAGAAAGGCACGATCTCGGCGCCGGCCTTGCGCCAATGCGTCGCGACATGCGGATAGAGAAAGGTGAAGGCGGCGTCTTCCGCCAGCGCGACGCGCTGCCCGGGCGGCTGCAAGGCATCGCCGAAGTCGCCGGCCGCCGGTTCCAGCGGGGTGGCCAGCGCCAGGATGGTGTCGATGTCGAGCGACTTTTCGACCATGTCGGCCAGCCGGTCGAGATGCGCCATCAGGTTCTCGTATTCGCCGGCTTGGATGAGGCCGAGATGCCGCTCCGGCAGGTTGAGCGTGGGATCGCGCAGGATGGCGCCGACCACGGGCAGGCCGATCGCCTCGATGGCGTCGCTGGACAGCCTCCGATGGCGTTCGCTGCCGAGCCGGTTGAGCACGACGCCGGCCATGCGCACATCCGGATCGTAGGTGGCAAAGCCCTTGGCAACGGCGGCAGCCGTGGTCGACTGTCCGGAAACGTCGAGCACCAGCAGCACCGGCAGGCCATAGAGCCGGGCAAGATCAGCGGCCGAGCCCGAGCGGCCTTGCGGCGCGGGAATGCCGTCGAACAGGCCCATCGCGCTTTCGAGGATGACATATTCGACGTCATCCGCGGCTTTGGTCGCCAGCGCGTTTAGCAGGGAAGGCGACATCGCCCAGCTGTCGAGATTGACACCGGACAGTCCGGTGGCGGCGGTGTGGAAGCCTGGGTCGATATAGTCCGGTCCGGACTTCGCGCCGCGCACCCTGACGCCGCGCCGGGCCAGCGCGCGTAACAGACCGATGGTGACGCTGGTCTTGCCCGAGCCGGAGCGCGGCGCCCCAATGATGATCGCGCGGGCGGTCACGAATCACCCGCCAGTGCCGCGCGCAGGGCGACGATACCGCCGACGACGATCAGCGCCGGCGAGGCAAGCCCGGCGGCCGCAGCCTCTTCCGCGATGGTTGTGAGCGTGGCGACGACGATGCGTTCCTGCGGCGTGGTTGCCGCGACGATCACCGCGGCGGGGGTGGACGGCGCGAGGCCGCCCTCGAGCAGCTTTGCCGCGATCACCGGCAAATTGGCCATGCCCATATAAACGACAGTGGGCTGTCCGGTGCGGGCGATGGCAGCCCAGTCGATGTCGTCATCGGTGCCGGCGGCATGGCCGGTCGCCAGGATCACGGCCTTGTTGATGCCGCGCATGGTGGCGGGAATGCCGGCTGCGGCGAGTGCGCTGAGTCCGGAGGTGAGGCCGGAGAGCACCCGGAACGGAATCTCTTTGCCCGCGAGCGCCAAGGCCTCTTCGCCGCCGCGGCCGAAAATATAGGGGTCGCCGCCCTTGAGGCGCACGACACGGCGGCCTGCGCGCGCCAGCCGCACCAGCAGGGCGTTGATATCGTCCTGCTTCATCGAGGGCTGGCCGCCGCGTTTTCCGGCGTAGAAGAGCTCGGCGCCCTGGGCGACCGCCACGACATCGGGCGAGACCAGCGCATCATAGACCAGCGCATCGCATTGTCCGAGCGCGGCCAGCACTTCCAGCGTCAGGCAGCCGGGATCGCCGGGGCCGGCGCCGGCCAGCCAGACGTGGCCTGGCTCCAGCTCGCGCGGCTTGAAGTTCAGGCGCGCAAGCGCCTGCTCAACCGTAGCCCGTCCGTTCATGTTGGCGCTGCCGTTCACAATCCGTCCCTTCCGCGAAAACGCCGCTGGTAGTGAGCGTCGTACAATGAGCTTTCGCCGAAATCCTGCGCAGCCAAGGCGCTGCCGACGAAGATGATCGCCGTGCGTTCCATCGGGTTCTCCGCCAACTGCGCCTCGATGGTGCCGAGCGTGCCGGTCAGGATGCGTTCGTCGGGCCAGGAGGCGCGGAAGACGACCGCGACCGGGCACTCGGCGCCGTAGAGCGGCGTCAAATCGGCAACGACGCGGTCGATGGCGTGGATGGCAAGATGAATGGCGAGCGTGGCGCCGGTACGGCCGAAGCCGGCCAACGTCTCGCCCGGCGGCATTTTCGAGGCGCGGCCGGAAACGCGGGTCAGCACCAGGCTTTGCGCGAGCTCGGGGATGGTCAGCTCGCGGCGCAGTGCCGCCGCCGCCGCCGCGAAGGAGGGCACGCCTGGCGTCAATGTGTAGGGGATGCTGTGTCTTTCCAGCCGCCTTATTTGCTCGGCCACCGCGCTCCAGACCGAAAGGTCGCCGGAATGCAGACGCGCAACATCCTGGCCGGCCTTGTGCGCGGCGACATACTCGGCCTCGATCTCGTCGAGCGACATCGGCGCGGTGTCGATCAGCTTGGTGCCGGGCGCGCAATGTTCGAGCAGTTCCGGCGCGACGATCGAGCCCGCATGGAGGCAGACCGGGCAACTGGCGAGCAGCCGCGCCCCGCGTAGCGTGATGAGATCGGCCGCACCGGGACCGGCGCCGATGAAATGAACCGTCATGGCGCATCTCCGCTGATAGCGATGGCGCAGGTGACCGGGCCAAGCACCGTGCGAGGCCCGAGCAGTCTCGCACCGGCGCCGGCGACCGCGAGGGCGGACGCCTCCGAAACAGACGGCGTGCCGGCGCGGCTCTGTGAGAGATCGCAACGGCTGCGGGGCGAAGCCAGCTGCAGGACGCGGTCATCCGCAATGACCACCGGCAGGTTGAGCGCGCGGCCGGCGGCGGAAATCGCCGCCTCATCCTTCTTGAGCGGGGCGGTCGCAAGCGCCGAAAGCGCCGTCATCGCGAGCCCATGAGCTTCAAGCGCCGTCTCAATCGCCGCCAGCACGTCTTCGACGCTCACGCCTTTGCGGCTGCCGATTCCCGCGACCATCATGGTTTTATCCAGTTCCACTGCGTGACCGGCATGGCCGGCCGCCAGGACTGCATCGAGCCGACAGGCGCCGCGCGCGACAGCGCGATGCGGGTGAGGTCGCCGCCGCGCCAGTTGTACTGGTCGAGCAGCAGCGCCTCCATCTCCAGCGTGACCGCGTTAGCGACGAGCCGGCCGCCGGGACGCAGCGCCTTGATCGCTTTCTCCAGCACGCCGGCATCGCTGCCGCCGCCGCCGATGAAGATGGCGTCGGGTGTCTGCAGTCTTGCCAGCGCTTTCGGCGCAGAGCCCTCGATCACGACCAGGCCGGGCACGCCGCAATGCGCGGCATTGCGGGCGATGCGGGCGACGCGTTCGCCGTCCGCCTCGATTGCGATGGCGCGCAGCGACGGATGGGCCATCATCCATTCGATGCCGATCGAGCCGGAGCCGGCGCCGATGTCCCACAACAACTCGCCGCGCCGCGGCGCCAGCGCCGACAGCGTGATGGCTCGGATCTCGCGCTTGGTGATCTGGCCGTCATGCTCGAACAGGTGGTCGGCAAGACCAACGGTCAAGGGCAGGACGCGCGCATCCGGCGTCGTTTCAATTTCCAGCGCCAGCACGTTGAGCGGGTTGATGTTTTTGAGGTCGAAAGCATCTGCGCGGGCCGCTCGCTGCGCTTCATCCGCACTGCCGAGTGCTTCGAGGACCGTTAACCGCGACGGTCCGAAGCCAAGTTCGTCGAGCAGCGCGGCGATAGCGGCTGGCGCGTCGGCGTCCGATGTCAGGGCAAGGATGCGCGCGCCGGGTTGGAGCAGGGGGCGGATCAGGTCGATCGAATGGCCGTGCAGCGAGATCGTCTCGACGTCTTGCAAGGCCCAGCCGAGGCGCGATGCCGCCAGCGAGAGAGACGAGGGCGCCGGGAGAACGAGCATCTCACCCGGCTTCACCTTGCGCGCAAGCGTGACGCCCACGCCGTGAAAGAATGGGTCGCCGGACGCGAGCACGCAGACATCTTTGCCCGCGAGCGCCAGCACGTCGCGCATTTCGGCATCGAAGGGCATCGGCCAAGGTGTCGCTTTCCCGTTGACCAGGGATGCGACGAGACCAAGATGCCGCTTGCCGCCGAAGACGAATTCCGCCTGGGCGATGCGCTGCTTGGCCTCGTCGCCGAGACCCGCTACACCGTCCTCGCCGATGCCGACGATGGTGAGCCATTTTGAGGCGAGCTTGGCAGCGCGCGGACCCTTAGCAGGCATGATGACCCACCGCATTCTGATCCTCGGCGGAGCCACAGAAGCCCGGCAACTGGCCGGGAAGCTGGCTCGTCGCGAGGGTTTCTCGGTCACGCTGTCGCTTGCCGGCCGCACCGAAAGTCCGGTCGCGCAAGGCGTGCCGGTGCGTGTCGGCGGCTTTGGCGGCGTGGCAGGGCTCGCCGCCTATCTTCGCCAAGCGCACGTCGATCTGCTGATCGACGCCACGCACCCATACGCCGCGCGTATCTCGGCCAACGCCGCCGACGCGGCCAGGCAGTCCGGTGTTTCGATCCTCGCGCTGCGCCGTCCCGGCTGGGAACCTGTCTCGGGCGATCGCTGGACGCTGGTCGACAGTGTCGCTGAAGCGGCGAGGGCGCTTGGCCCGGCGCCGCGCCGCGTTTTCCTCGCGATCGGCCGGCAGGAGGCCGGCGCCTTCGAGGCCGCTCCCCAGCACCGTTATCTGATCCGCAGCGTCGATCCGGTAGAGCCGAAGCTTGCCGTGCCCGATGCGCGCTACCTGCTGGCGCGCGGGCCCTTCCCGGAGGCGGATGAGCGAGCGTTGCTCGAAAAATACGACGTCGACGTGATCGTTTCCAAGAACAGCGGCGGCGAGGCGACGTACGGCAAGATCGCCGCCGCGCGGGCGCTCGGCATCGAGGTGGTCATGGTCCGAAGGCCGTTCCTGCCGGACGTGCCGTTGGCCGAGACCGTCGATGCGCTCGCCGCGATGGTCGATCATCTTTTCGACCCCGTTGCCGAACGCGGCGTGTAGACCAGCGCCGGCTTATCGCCGCGCCTGATGATGCGGGTCTCCGGCGAGCCGATGATGATGCAGGTCGACATGTCGGCTTTTGCCACATCGGCGTCCGCCAGAAGGAAAACCTCGATGCGCTCGTCGGGCCGGCCGGCGGCGCGGCCGAAGATCACCGGCGTGGTGCCGGGCAGGATCGCCTTCAGGCACTCGAAGGCTCGGCCGAGCTGCCAGGGGCGGGCCTTGCTGATCGGGTTGTAGAGCGCGATGACGAAGCCGGCGCCGGCAGCCGCCAGCAGGCGCAGCTCGATCAGCTCCCACGGCTTCAAATTGTCGGAGAGCGAGATGGCGCAAAAATCGTGGCCGAGCGGCGCGCCGATGCGGGCCGCGACGGCAAGCATGGCGGTGACGCCGGGAACGACAGCGAGGTCGATGGCGCGCCATTCGGCGGGACCGGCCTCGATCGCCTCGCAAACGGCCGCAGCCATGGCGAAGACGCCGGGGTCGCCTCCGGAAACGACGGCGACGCTATGGCCCTCGGCCGCCTTGGCCAGCGCCTCGTTGGAACGGGCGAGCTCTTCGCGATTGTCGGAGGCGATGCGGGTCTGATCCGGCCGCAGCTCGAGCCGGTCGAGATAGGGCTTGTAGCCATAGAAGTAGGAAGCCTCGGCGACGGCATTGGCAGCCTGCGGCGTGACCTGGTCGGCATTGCCGGGGCCGAGACCGATAACGGTAAGGCGGCCGCTCATGCCTTGGCTCCGGGCCGGCTCGACCAGCCGGCGACGAGCACGATGGCGAAATAGGGCGCCTTGTCGTCCGGCTTGTCGGCAAGCCGCATCGAGACGCTGCCCGGCATGGTGCCGCGCTCGACATAGACAGCCTTTGCCAGCTTGCCGGTCGCTTCCAGCGCGCGCCTGATCTTCGATAGGTTACGGCCGACCTTCATGATCACGGCGGCATCGGTGTCGGCGAGGCGCCGGGTCAGTTCGAACTCGCTCATCGTGCCAGGCAGCACGGTCAGCACATCGTCGCCCTGGACGATCGGCAGGCCTGTGGCCGACCAGCAGCCGGACATGGCGGTGATGCCGGGGATGACCTCGGTCGGGAAGCGATGCGCCAGGCGCACATGCAGATGCATGTAGGAGCCGTAGAAAAGCGGATCGCCCTCCGACAGCACGGCCACCATCCTGCCGGCGCCGAGATGCTCGGCGACCTGCTCGGCCGACTCCTCGTAGAAATCGGTGATCTGCGAACGGTAGTCGTCGTAATCCTTGTCGATTTCGGTCGTCACCGGATAGAGCAGCGGCAGCTCGATCATGTCCGGCCGGAAGCGCGTCTCGACGATGGCGCGCGCATTGCTGTTGTTGCCGCGCTTGGCGAAGTAGGCGACCACGTCAGCTTCGGCCAGTGCCCGGGCAGCCTTCAGCGTCAGCAGCTCCGGATCGCCGGGGCCGGTGCCGACGCCGACCAGACGGCCTTTTGGCAAACCTTCTTTAACAGGCGCGTTCACAGGCCGGGCCTCGCCAACGAATTGAGGGCGGCGGCGGTCATGGCGCTGCCGCCGAGCCTGCCGCGCACGATGGCATAGGGCACGCCATAGGAATTCTCGGCCAGCGCATCCTTGGACTCGGCGGCGCCGACGAAGCCGACCGGCATGCCGATGATCGCGGCCGGCTCTGGCGCGCCGTCGCGCAGTTTTTCCAAAAGATAGAAGAGCGCGGTCGGCGCATTGCCGATGGCGACGACCGAGCCGGCCATGCGCTCGCCCCAGAGATCGATCGCGGCGGCCGAGCGGGTGTTGCCGATTTCTCTGGCGATGTCATGCGTGCGCGGGTCGCGCAGCGTGCAGATCACCTCATTGCCGGCCGGCAGGCGGGCGCGGGTGACGCCGTGCGCGACCATCTCGGCATCGCAGAAGATCGGCGCGCCGGCGGCCAATGCGGTGCGCGCTGCGGCGACGAAACTGCTGGAGAAGACAAAATGGCTGGCAGCTTCGACCTGGCCGCAGGCATGGATCATGCGGATCGCTACATCGGCCTCGGTCTCGGAGAAGCGCGACAGGTCCGCCTCGGCGCGGATGATGGCGAAAGAGCGTTCGTAGATCGCCATCCCATCATGGATATAGTCGTAGGCGGCCATTCACTGGTTCCGTCGATAGAGTTCAGCGATGCCGGCAGCGCCAAGCCTTGCTAGGCAGGCAGCCGCGGTCTCGCCGGGATGTCGCGCGCCATGGACCGCCGCCGCAATGGCGGCGACCCCGCGCGCGGCGTCATAGCCCGGCCTGTATCCGGCAGGAAGGGCCTTTGCCGTCCCGTCCACGACAAGTCCGGCTCCGTTTTCGTCGCCGACCAGGGTCAGCATCGCCGCGCCGGGATGCGCGCAGCCCTTGGCGCAACCGGAAATGTGCAGCGTCAGCGAGGTATCGAGGAGGTCCGGGCTTTCGGTTGCGATTGTCTCAGCGATAGCGCGCGTGGCGAAACGGCCGGAGGCGCAGGCCGGCGTGCCAGGGCATGCGGCGATGCGGGTGCGCGGGTCGGTGGAGGAGGTGACGAAGCCGAGGGTGGTGGCGGAGGCTTGCAGTGAGGCGCAGGTGGTGGGGGAGAGGCCGATGAAGAGCAGGGCGCGGCCTGGGGCGAGGCGAATCTCAGTCGTGCCAATTTCTGCCGCCTTTGTGGCAAGCTCGATAAGGTTCTGCGCGGGTATGCTGCCGTAGGGCAGGGCGATGCCGAGGGCGTATGCTGCCTTCAGGCCGAAAAGGCCAATCGGCGCGCGATGGCGCTCTACGGCATCCCCCTCTGTCCTGCCGGACACCCTTTTGGGGGAGATGTCCGGCAGGAGGGAGGGGGCCGCGATGGAATGCCAGCCTGCGAGAGACGCCAACTGCCGGTGCGACAAATCCCGCGTATGCGCCTCCCGGCCTTTTTCCGCGACCATCCGGAGTGCAGCAACTGCAATGTCACGCGCAGCATCCGCATCGACAGTGGCTAGCGGTTTCGCGCTGCGCCCGTCGCCGGCAATCGATACGCCCCAATGAACATCCTCGCCGGCCCGAACTGCCTTGAGCCGCACATCGGCCGACAGCGCATCCATGCCCAACTGCCCACCGCCGTCGACAACCACCGATACCTTCGGTCCAAGCCTTCCTGTCAGCCCAGTCTCCAGGATCGCAGCCCTGAGCCGCTCGGCCAGCGAGCTCGGGTCGGCAATCTCCTGCGAATCGATCCCCGCCAACGGCCCCGTGTCGACGGGCACGCCGGTGCGCACCGCAATGCCCATCGCATCCACCTCAGCCGCCAGCAGCCTAGCGCTTTCCGCGCTCAGCCCGCGAATCTGCAGGCTGCCACGCGCAGTCACTTCCATGACGCCATTGCCGTGGCGCAGAGCAGATTCGCCGAGTCCGATCAGCGACTTGGGCGAAAGTCCTCCATCAACAGGATTAAGCCGGACGAGAAGTCCGTCGCCGGTCTGCATCGGCGCGCTGAGGGCAGGGCAGGCGCCACGACGCGAAAAGGCATTCATGTCGCCACTCCTTTTGTGTCGGCCTCGGCGATCAAAGCCGCGAGATCGTCATCGATGGAATTCCTGAGCGGATGCCAGAGGCCGCGCCGCCGCGCGGCGAGGAAGCGCTCGGCAATGACCTTTGCGGCGGCCGGGTTCTCGCATAGCAGGAAGGCGCGGACGTCCGGGTCGCCGACATAGGCGTCATGCACCGCTTCGATCAGCGCGCCTGATATGGCATGTGTGGTCTCGGCGAAGCCGACCAGACGGTCGACCGTCTCGGCGAATTCCGAGGCGCCGCGCGGGCCGTGGCGCATCTGGCCGGCGATGAAGCGCGGGTTGACGGCGCGCGCCCGGACCACGCGCGAAACCGCCTCGCCGACAGAACGCGGCTTCGGCTTCTTCGGATCGGTGGTGTCGAGCACAATAACGTCGGCGTTCCGGCCAAGTGCTGCAAGCGCCGCCGAAAAGCCGCCAATGAAGGCGACATCGGCCGAGCCTTCAAGGATATCGCGGCCCGGATCGTCGCCGGTGTGAACCAGAAGGTCGGCCTCGGCGACCCGGCCTTCGAAGGCGCCGGGCGCGGCAATCGCTTCGCCGTCGGCGCCGCCATAGGCGTGCGAGGTGGCCTCCAGATACGCGCGGCCGATCTCCTCGCGCGCGCCCCATTCGCCGCGCGACAGCAGATCCTCGACACCGGCGCCATAGGTGCCGGGCGACGTGCCAAAGATGCGCGGGGCGATCTTGCCATGAGCGCGTGTCGCCGCGGCGAGCGGGTTCTCCGTATTGTCCTCGTCGCGGCTGGCGACGGCGTTTGCGGCGGCGTCGATCAGCGCGATCTGTGTCGGGAACATGTCGCGGAACAGGCCGGAAATGCGCCAGGTGACGTCGACGCGCGGACGGCCGAGCGCGGCCGGCGGCAGCACCTCGATGCCGGTGACGCGCCCCGTTGCGGCATCCCATTGCGGGCGGCAGCCCATCAGCGCCAGACCTTGCGCGATCTCTTCGCCGCCGGTGCGCAAGGAGGCCGAACCCCAGAGGTCGATAACCAGCGAGCGCGGCCAGTCGCCATGGTTCTGCATGTAGCTGCGCACCACTTCCTCCGCCGCTGCCTGGCCGAGGTCATAGGCGGTCGGCGTCGGCATGGTGCGCGGATCGGAGGTGAAGAGGTTGCGGCCGGTGGGGAGCACATCGGAGCGGCCGCGCGCCGGGGCGCCGGCGGGGCCTGCCTTGATGTGGCGGCCGTCGAGCGCGGCGAGCAGGTTGGCTTTCTCGGCCGCCGCGCTTTGCCGGCGCAGCGGGTCGGCTTCGTCTTCCGGTGCGCGCCCATAGACATGCAGCCCGTCCTTGACGGCGAAATCCTTGAGGTCGCAGAGCCAGGCATCGATGCGGCGCAGCGCTTCGTCGGGCTGGTCGGTCTTGGCGACGCCGGCTTCCGAGGCAAGCCCGGTCTTGCGCGCCGTTTCGACGATCAGCTTTGCCAGTCGGTCGCGGCGGCGGCGATCCAGGCCGTCGGCCTGGGCATATTCGTCGACCAGCCGCTCGAGCTTCTGTTGCGCCTCGTCGAGGCCGGCGCCGGTCAGCGGCGGCGGCAGGTGACCAAGTGTGACGGCTGAGATCCGGCGCTTGGCCTGCGCGGCTTCGCCGGGATTGGAGACGATGAAGGGATAGATGACCGGCAGCGAGCCGGTGACGATCTCGGGAAAACAATTGTCGGAGAGCGCGACAGTCTTGCCCGGCAGCCATTCCAGAGTGCCATGCGCGCCGACGTGGACGATGGCATGGACGCCGAGCGATTTCTGCAGCCAGAGCCCGAAGGCGAGCAACTCGTGGCGGGGAGGCAGGGTAGGGTCGTGGTAGTCGGCGCGGCGGTCGGCCGAGCGGCCGCGGTCGGGGGCCAGCGCCACGGTGACGTTGCCGAAAGTTGCGGCGCGGAAGGGGAAGGTTGCCGAGGGGAGTGCCTCGGGCGAACCTATCTGTTCAGCCTTGCCCCACGCCGTCTCAACCGAAGCTCGCGCCGCCGCAGGCAGCTCGGTCGAAAGGGCCAGGTAGTCCCTCAAGGCAAGGCCCTGGCTGCCCACTTCCAGCGTATCCAGCAATTCCCGCGCTGATCGCGGAATCCCTTCAACCGCATAGCCCTGTTCCTTCAGGTCATGCAGTATCGCGAGCACACTGGAGGGCACATCCAGCCCGACCGCGTATCCGGTCCGGCCGGGCGCGCTCGGATAGTCCGGGATCAGGATCGCCAGCTTGCGCTCGGCCCGCTCAGTCCGCTGCAGGCGAACAAACGCGGC
Organism: Mesorhizobium sp.; assembly: GCA_004020875.1. GTDB lineage: Bacteria > Pseudomonadota > Alphaproteobacteria > Rhizobiales > Rhizobiaceae > Mesorhizobium. The sequence continues at coordinate 153,237 of SAPZ01000009.1, read as the reverse complement.
GATCCGCTTGGCGACTTGCGCCACGCGATCCGCTTCCGGACAATTGGCGAAGGCACGAAAGGCCAGCGCCGGATCGGTCTCGACTTCGCCCTTGAAGGAGATCGCGCCGACAAGGATTCGGCCATCGAGCTCGGGCAGCGCGACGTGCATTGCGAGATCGGCGGGCGCCAGGCCGCGCTGATTGTTCTCCCAGACGTCGCGCCTCGTCGTGGCGACGATGACCTGGAAGACCGGCACACCGGCGCGGCCGAACAGGGTCTCGGCGCCGGGCTCCGCGCCGGAGGCAAAGGCGGTGGCGGTGACGATGGCGGCGGGATTCAGCGCGGCAAGCGCAGCTTCGACGAAGGCCAGAGATGCCGCATCTTTGAGGCTGGAGACGAAGATCGGCACTGGGATCATGGCCCGCAGCCGCAGGGCTTCGACCAACGCGTCGATTGGCGCGACATCCGCGGCCAGCAGCATCGAGCGGTAGAAGAGGATTGGGATGACCGGCGTGCTGAGATTGCCAGCATCGAGTTCCGAAAGGTCGCCAACGCTCGGCGGGGCTGGTTTTTCGACAACTCCCAGCCCCGGCTCATAAAATCCGGCCTTCGGCACGCTCACCGGCTCGGCAACCGCCGCCTCAGCCCCCGCAAGCTTTGCCAGCCTTTGCACCAGCGCCGCCATATTGGCCGGTCCGCCTTCGCGGAAATAGCCGAGCAGGGCGTCCAACTCCGCACGCGGCAGGGTCGAGGCTTCGATCAGCCGCTGGTCCTCGTCATGGCTTTCACCGGGCAGCAGCGCCAGCTTGATGCCACGCTCGCGCGCCATCGCGGCGAGCTGGTCGCAACCATAGCGCCACCAGTCATAGCCGCCGAGGATGCGAACCAGGACGACCCTGGCGTGGCGGGCGACGCTGTCGATCCAGAGATCGACCGACATCGGATGGCGGAGGTCGCGAAGGGCCGCCAGCCGCATCGAGGGCAAGCGCCCCGCATCCGCCTTCCAGGCGGCGGCCAGGCCGGCGAGATCGCTGTCGGTGAAGGATAGGGCCACGACATCCGCAGGCGTCTGCCTGAGGTCGATCGGCTCGGCGAGATCGTCGAGCGAAGCGGATGTGGTGGCGAGGATATGCATCGCTGTCCGATCTGCCTCAACCGGCGAGGATACGCTCAATCGCCGGGCGGTTCAGCCCCTTGAGACCGATGACGACGAGCCGCGAGCGGCGGTCGTCCTCGGCTGTCCAGGCGCGGTCGTAATAGTGGTTGACGCGGGGGCCGACGGCCTGCAGCAGGAGGCGCATCGGCTTGCCGCCGACCTCAACGAAGCCTTTGACGCGCAACACGTTTTCCTGTTCGGCGGCAAGGGCGACGCGCTTTGCCAATTCGTCCGGATTGGCGATCGACGGGATGTCGATGACGAAGGAATCGAAATCGTCATGCTCGTGGTCGAGCTCGTCGTCGTGATGGGTCTTACGGTTCTCGATGTCGTCCTCGACGGCGAGGCCGAGGCCGAGCAGCACCGACGGGTCGACTTTACCGTGAGTGGTCGGTACGACCTTGACGGCGCGCGCCACGTGCTCGCCGATAACGGCGTAGGCGCGCTGCGAGCCGGCGGCGTCCATCAGATCGCTTTTCGACAGGATGATCAGGTCGGCGCAGGCGATCTGGTCCTCGAACACCTCCTCGACCGGATCGTCATGGTCGAGAGAATCGTCAGCCGCGCGCTGCGCCTGCAGCGCGTCCATGTCGGAGGCGACACGGCCGTCGGCCAGCGCCGGACCGTCGACCACGGCGACGACGCCGTCGACGGTGACGCGGCTCTTCACCGTCGGCCACTGGAAGGCCTGCACCAGCGGCTTCGGCAAAGCGAGGCCGGAGGTCTCGATCAGGATGTGGTCGACCTTCGGGGTGCGTGATAAAATCTGGTCAAGCGCCGGCACGAAGTCATCGGCCACGGTGCAGCAGATGCAGCCATTGGCGAGCTCGACGATGTTTTCCTCCGGACAGGTATCGACGCCACAACCCTTCAGGATCTCGCCGTCGATGCCGACATCGCCGAACTCATTGACGATGATCGCCAGCCGCTTGCCCTTGGCGTTTTCAATGAGGTTGCGGATCAGCGTCGTCTTGCCGGCGCCGAGGAAGCCGGTGACGACGGTGCAGGGCACGCGGGAAACGGAAGCGTTCATGGTCAGTCCTTCAGCATATCGAGGGGAGGGATGCGGGCAACCAGGCCGCGCTTGAGGGAATCGGGCCGGCCGCGCCAGGGGATCAGGCCGTCGGTCGAGGTGGCGAAGAGCTTTGCGCCGGCGACGAGATCGGCGCCGCTGGTCGTGTCGAGGTCCCCGAAGACGTAGCTCCAGCAGCCGTCGCGCAGAAGTGCCGCGCTCAGGCGGCGCTTGCAATTGCCGAGGCATTCGACGGTACGGATGCGGATCTTCTCGCCCGATGCGGCGCGGCGCGTGTCCTCGGCCAGCAAGACGCCAGCGCGCGGATGGGCGTCCGAGCCGGTTTCGTCGCGGCAGGACGAGCAGACGATGACGGTGACGCCAGCCAAAGTGTCCGGCTCGGACGAAATGTCCGCGATGTTTGCCGGGAAACTGCCGTTGTGATCCAAAACCTGGCTCCTTGCCCGGAAAACCCGCCGGGCATTCGGATACTTAAAGTCTCAGACGGCAGGTCTCCTGGCTCGCGGGTCTTCGCCTCAGGTGCCGCCTTCCCGGGAACATCCCAGTGGTTTTCGGCCGAGGCTCGTCGCTTACAGTTGCGGGGACAGCCGCGGATTTGGGTTTTGGCCCGCACCGCATTCCCTCTTGGCTCCTCCCTTTGCCGGGAGAAGACCGTCCGGGTCAGGATTTAGGCTCTCGGCTAGGCGCCTGTCAACGCGCGGCTACGACACCTTGATGTCGGCCAGCGCCGGACCGAGGTCGCCCGCTAGCGCCACCTCGATCGCTTCCAGGCCAAGCCACGCCTGCATCTGCTTCAGTTCGTCGAAGAGTTGAGCGGCCGTTTCGGCTGGGGCGCCGGCCTCTGCATAGGCGGCATGGACGCGCAGCACACTGGCCGGGCGATCGGCCCTCAGGTCGACGCGGGCAACGATGCGGTCACCGAGCAGGAAGGGCAGCACATAGTAGCCATACTGGCGCTTTTCGGCGGGCGTGTAGATCTCGATACGGTAGCGGAAACCGAACAACTTTTCCGTCCGGGTGCGCTCGAAGACGACCGGATCGAAGGGCGCCAGCAGCGCGCGGGCTTCTATGCGGCGTGGGATACGCGCGTCCTTGTGGAGATAGGCGGGCTTGTCCCAGCCTTCGACCTTGACCGGCAGCAATTCGCCGGCTTCGACCAACTCCTCGATGCGGTCCTTGGTATCGCCGGGCGCCAGACGAAAATAGTCGCGAAGGTCGCCATAGGTGGCGATGCCATGGGCGCGGGCCGAGATGCGCAGCAATTCGCGATGCGCGTCCTCAACCGAGGGCACGGGCAGGTCGAGCACCGCCTGCGGCAAAACGCGCTCGGGCAGGTCGTAATAGCGCTCGAAGCCGCGTCGGTAGGCCGTGGTGATGCGTCCGGCCCAGAACAGCCATTCGAAGGCATGCTTGGCCTCGCTCCAGCCCCACCAGCCGCCATTGCCCTTGTGGCCCTCGATATCGGAGGCGGCGATCGGCCCGCGATCGGCGACCTTTCTATAGATATCGTCGATCATTTCCCTGCGCTCACGGCCCCATTTGGCCAGGCCGAGATACATCTCGTCGCCCTGCTCGGCGCGCTGCATGCGCCAGCGCAGCAGAGGGTAGGTCTCGACGGGCAGGAATGACGCCTCATGCGCCCAATATTCAAACACAGCACGCTTGCGGGTGACCGCGGCGTTGTCGAGCAATGACAGCGGGTAGGGGCCGAGGCGCGAATAGAGCGGCATATAATGCGCGCGCACCACGGCGCTCACGGAATCGATCTGCAACAGGCCGGTTCGCGAAAGCACGCGCGCAAGGTGGCGGCGATCCGGAACACCGTTGGGTCTGGGGTCGTTGAACCCTTGCGCGCCGAGCGCAATGCGCCTGGCCATGGCGAGCGTGAGTTTCTCCTTCATCAAGGTGTCTTGCCCCGATTGTCCGTTGGATTTTTAGCCGGTGATTCCGACCATGCTAACAGGCAAATGGCGGGAGGTATGTCAGGAGAGAAAAGTGGAGTAGAAAATGAAGGAAATCAAACAGGAGCGGATCGGACCAGTTTCTTCCGATAAGGCGTCCAGGGTCGCGATTTGAACAAGGTTTGACTTGCGTCACCGAAACCGCTGCGCTAACCCTCGCCGCGTTGCAGCATGGGCCCCCTTAAAACGGTTCAGCGGTTAAACTGTCACGCTTCCGCATTAGAGTTCGTTGCTGTAATCAAAGTGAACTGCCCGCCGAAGGAAAGCCGCCGCATGAGCGCACTCCTGAGTTCATATCTGCCCATCGTCCTGTTCATCGCCGTGGCGATGGTCGTGGGTCTGGCGCTCATCATCGCCCCCTTCCTGGTGGCCTACCGCAATCCCGATCCGGAAAAGCTTTCCGCCTATGAATGCGGGTTCAACTCGTTCGATGACGCTCGCATGAAGTTCGACATCCGCTTCTACCTGGTGTCGATCCTGTTCATCATCTTCGATCTCGAGGTCGCCTTCCTATTCCCGTGGGCGGTGTCCTTCTCGAAGCTCGGCATGCTCGGCTTCTGGTCGATGATGGTGTTTCTGGCGGTGCTGACCATCGGCTTTGCCTATGAATGGAAAAAAGGAGCGCTGGAATGGGATTGAACGACAGTTCACGCACCCTCGTCGCGCCGAAGCCCAAGGGCATCATCGACCCCAACACCGGCAGGCCGGTTGGGGAAGACGACCCCTTCTTCCTGCAGATCAATGATGAACTGGCCGACAAGGGCTTCCTCGTCACCTCGACCGAGGCGCTGATCACCTGGGCGCGAAGCGGCTCGCTGATGTTCATGACCTTCGGCCTCGCCTGCTGCGCGGTCGAGATGATCCACACCTCGATGCCACGTTACGATTCGGAGCGTTTCGGCGTCGCGCCGCGCGCTTCTCCGCGCCAGTCCGACATCATGATCGTCGCCGGCACGCTGACCAACAAGATGGCGCCGGCGCTGCGTAAGGTTTACGACCAGATGCCGGAACCGCGCTACGTCATCTCGATGGGCTCCTGCGCCAATGGCGGCGGCTACTACCACTATTCCTATTCGGTGGTGCGCGGCTGCGACCGCGTCGTGCCGGTCGACATCTATGTGCCTGGCTGCCCGCCGAGCGCCGAAGCGCTGCTCTACGGCATTCTGCTCCTGCAGAAGAAGATCCGCCGCACCGGCACGATCGAACGGTGAGCCGATGACCCTGGCGTTGAACGAACTCTCCACCTATCTCGGCGAGAAACTGGCCGGTCGCATCGGCGAAGCCGTGCTCGCCCATGGCGAGCTGACGGTTTCCGTCGAACCGGGCAATCTGATCGAGGTGGCCACCTTCCTGCGCGACGATCCGCGCTGTCAGTTCATCTCGATCATCGACATTTGTGGCGCCGACTACCCCTCGCGGGCCAGGCGCTTCGATGTCGTCTACCATCTTCTGTCGCCAAAGCAGAATGTGCGCATCCGCCTCAAGGCCCAGGCCGAAGAGGAGACGCTGGTGCCGTCGCTGACCGCCGTCTATCCCGGCGCCGACTGGTACGAGCGCGAAACATACGATCTTTACGGCGTGCTGTTCAGCGGCCATCCGGATCTGCGCCGCATCCTCACCGATTACGGCTTCGAGGGGCATCCACTGCGCAAGGATTTCCCGCTGACCGGCTTTGTCGAGGTGCGCTACGACGACGAGGCGAAGCGGGTCATATACGAGCCGGTCGAGCTCAAGCAGGAATTCCGCAATTTCGATTTTCTTTCTCCTTGGGAAGGGACGGACTACGTCCTGCCGGGGGATGAAAAAGCCAAGACGAATTGAGGCGCCACAATGGCTGAAACCTCCGTCCGCAACTTCAACATCAACTTCGGTCCGCAGCACCCTGCGGCGCATGGCGTTTTGCGCCTGGTGCTGGAGCTGGACGGCGAAGTGGTCGACCGCGTCGACCCGCATATAGGCCTGCTGCATCGCGGCACGGAGAAGCTGATCGAGGCCAAGACCTATCTACAAGCCGTGCCCTATCTCGACCGGCTCGACTATTGCGCGCCGATGAACCAGGAGCATGCCTTCGCTCTCGCGGCCGAGCGCCTGCTCGGCATCGAGGTGCCGAAGCGCGGTCAGTTGATCCGCGTGCTCTATTCCGAGATGGGCCGCATCATGTCGCACATCCTGAATGTGACGACACAGGCGATGGACGTCGGCGCGCTGACGCCGCCGCTATGGGGTTTCGTCGAGCGCGAAAAGCTGATGGTGTTCTACGAGCGCGCCAGCGGCTCGCGCATGCATGCGGCCTATTTCCGGCCGGGCGGCGTGCATCAGGACCTGCCGCGGAAACTGGTCGAGGATATCGGCAAGTGGATCGACCCATTCCTGAAGTCGATCGACGATCTCGACGCGCTGCTCACGCCCAACCGCATCTTCAAGCAGCGCAATGTCGATATCGGCACGGTGTCTCTGGCGGACGCCTGGGCGTGGGGCTTTTCGGGCGTGATGGTGCGCGGCTCGGGCGCGGCCTGGGACCTGCGCAAATCACAGCCTTATGAATGCTATTCGGAGATGGATTTCGACATCCCGATCGGCAAGAACGGCGACTGCTACGACCGCTATCTCGTGCGCATGGAAGAGATGCGCCAGTCGGCGAAGATCATGCGCCAGTGCGTCGATCTGCTGCTCGGCAAGGAAAGTGCCGGCCCGGTGTCGAACCTCGACGGCAAGGTCGTCCCGCCGAAGCGCGCGGCGATGAAGCGCTCGATGGAAGCGCTGATCCACCACTTCAAGCTTTATACCGAGGGCTACCGCGTGCCGGCCGGCGAGGTCTATGCGGCCGTCGAGGCGCCGAAGGGCGAGTTCGGCGTCTATCTGGTCTCCGACGGCACCAACAAGCCTTATCGCTGCAAGCTGCGCGCGCCCGGTTTCGCGCATCTGCAAGCCATGGACTTCCTGTGCCGCGGCCACATGCTGGCCGACGTCACCGCCGTGCTTGGCTCCCTCGACATCGTGTTTGGTGAGGTCGATCGCTAAATGTCAGTCCGCCGTCTTGCAGATGCCAGCGTCCAGCCAGCCTCGTTCGCCTTTAACAAGGAGAACGCGGCGGCGGCTGAGAAGTGGATCGCCAAATATCCGAAGGGGCGCGAACAGTCGGCCATCATTCCGCTGCTGATGATCGCGCAGGAGCAGGAGGGCTGGGTCACCAAGGCGGCGATTGAGACCATCTCCGACATGCTCGGCATGCCGCGCATCCGCGGCCTCGAGGTCGCGACCTTCTACACCCAGTATCAGCTCAATCCTGTCGGCACGCGCGCGCATATCCAGGTCTGCGGCACCACACCCTGCATGCTGCGCGGTTCGGAAGCGCTGATGGATGTGTGCCGCTCGAAGATCCATCACGACCAGTTCCACACCAACGACAAGGGCACGCTGTCGTGGGAGGAGGTCGAATGCCTCGGCGCCTGCGTCAACGCGCCGATGGTCATGATCTTCAAGGACACTTTCGAGGATCTGACGCCTGAGCGGCTGGCCGAGATCATCGATCTCTTCGACGCCGGCAAGGGCGCCGAGGTCAAGCCGGGACCGCAGAATGGCCGCCACGGCTCCGAGCCGGCAACCGGGCTGACGACGCTGACCAGTGAAAAGGCGATCCTGAAGTCGACACGCGACAAGGAGGCAAAGGCTGCCGCGAAGGCTGCCAAGGATGCCGCCGCCGCGGCGCCGGCTGCTGCTCCCGCCGCCGTGGTCTCGCAGGCGGCGCCTGCCGCAGCCCCGGCTGCCTCAGGCCCGGTTGCGCCATCAAAATCCAGCAAGCCGAAGACCGATGCGCCGGAGACCAGCCCGGCCTTGGCGACGCCGTCGCCGGTCAAGGTCGCCCCGGCCACCGAGAAGGCTGCCAGCGTCCGCGCGCCGCGCCATTCGGCCGCCAACGCCAACCAGGCTTCTCCGGAAGTCGAGGCGGTTTCCAAGCCGCGCAGCGGGCCCAAGAACAAGGCCGAGCCGAGCGCCGCCTTCAAGGCCCCGGAAACCAAGCAGCCGGTCGCCAAGACGGCAAAACCTTCGCTCGACGACAAGAGCCGGCCCGCCGGCATCGAGCGTCCGCCCACGGTCGATGATCTCAAGCTGATCTCCGGCGTCGGTCCGAAGATCGAAGGTATCCTGCATTCGCTGGGCATCTACACCTTCGCCCAGGTCGCCGCGTGGAAAAAGGTCGAGCGCGAATGGGTCGACGGCTATCTCAACTTCCGCGGCCGTATCGAGCGCGACGACTGGGTGAAGCAGGCCAAGGCACTCGCCAAGGGCGGCGTCGCCGAATACATCCGCGTCTTCGGCAAGAAGCCGGTCTGAGGAACGACAAATGCTTCAGGACAAAGACCGCATCTTCACCAACATCTACGGCCTGTTCGACAAGTCGCTGGCCGGCGCGCAGTCGCGTGGCATCTGGGACGATACGCCCGGCCTGATCGCCAAGGGCCGCGACTGGATCGTCAACGAGATGAAGGCGTCCGGCCTGCGCGGCCGCGGCGGCGCCGGCTTCCCGACCGGGCTGAAATGGTCGTTCATGCCCAAGCAGAGCGACGGCCGTCCGAGCTATCTGGTCATCAATGCCGACGAATCGGAGCCGGGTACCTGCAAGGACCGCGACATCCTGCGCAACGATCCGCACACGCTGGTCGAGGGCGCGTTGGTCGCCGGCTTCGCCATGGGCGCGGTCGCGGCCTACATCTATGTGCGCGGCGAGTTCATCCGCGAGCGCGAGGCGCTGCAGCGCGCGATCGACGAGGCCTACGCGGCCAAGCTCATCGGCAAGGGCAACACGTCCGGCTACGACTTCGACGTCTATATGCATCACGGCGCCGGCGCCTATATCTGCGGCGAGGAGACGGCGCTGCTCGAAAGCCTGGAAGGCAAGAAGGGCCAGCCGCGGCTGAAGCCGCCGTTCCCGGCCAATGTCGGCCTCTATGGCTGCCCGACCACGGTCAACAATGTCGAGTCGATCGCGGTGGCGCCGACCATCCTGCGCCGGGGCGCGGCCTGGTTCTCGTCCTTCGGCCGTCCGAACAATGCCGGCACCAAGCTGTTCTGCGTGTCAGGCCACGTCAACAATCCGTGCACCTTCGAAGAGGCGATGTCGATCCCGTTCCGGGAACTGATCGAAACGCATTGCGGCGGTATCCGCGGCGGCTGGGACAATCTGCTCGCGGTCATTCCGGGTGGCGCTTCGGTGCCGCTGGTGCCGGCCGAGCAGATCATGGACGCGCCGATGGATTTCGACGCACTGCGCGATCTCAAATCCGGCCTCGGCACGGCGGCCGTGATCGTGATGGACAAGTCGACGGATGTCGTGAAGGCGATCGCCAGGCTGTCCTACTTCTATAAGCATGAAAGCTGCGGCCAGTGCACGCCGTGCCGCGAAGGCACCGGCTGGATGTGGCGGGTGATGGAGCGGCTGGTGCGCGGCGAAGCCCAGAAGCGCGAGATCGACATGCTGCTCGACGTCACCAAGCAGGTCGAGGGGCACACGATCTGCGCGCTGGGTGACGCGGCGGCCTGGCCGATCCAGGGCTTGATGAGGCATTTCCGCGGCGAGGTGGAACGCCGCATCGACGAGTTTTCGCGCAACGCGCACCGGGTCGAGCCGGTGATGGTGGCGGCGGAATAAGATTTAGGGGCGCAAGCCCGAGACGGAAGCAGGGCGGGGCATACGAAGAAACGACCAGGAGATCTCTGTGGCGCCGTATTCGATACCCTATCCGTTCATGCCTGATTTGGACCAGCTCGAGAAGATGAACCAGGACCTGACCAAGATGATGCCGAAAGAGATGGCCAGCGCCGTCAACCTTTTCGCGCATCCGGTCGCGGGTGCTGCCGCGATGTCGGCGCTCGGCATCGGTCTCGCCAACCATGCCGTCGGCATGTGGATGGGCGCCTTCGCCGGCGCGCTGGAAGCTTCGCAGCGCATGTTGCAGCCTTTCCTCGACGATCTCGAGGCGCAGAGCGAAGCGGCCGCCAACGCGTCCAAGGCGCGTAAGGCGACGGAGACGCTGATCGCCGAGGCGCAGACCTTTGCCCGCGACGTGACCGATTTCGCGGCGAACGCGACCGAGAAGGCTCTCGACGCGACCGGGACCGATATTGTCGCTCAGCCGGCAGCGACCGGGTTGATGCCCGAGGATTTCAGGCAACCGAAAGGCGTCGACAAGCCGGCGAAGCCGTCGGACCTGAAGGCGATTTCCGGAATAGGACCGAAGCTGGAGAAGGTGCTCAACGGTCTCGGCATCTGGACCTATGAGCAGATCGCGGCCTGGACGTCGCAAGAGATCGCCTGGGTGGAAGATTATCTGTCGCTGGCCGGCCGTGTCGGCCGCGACGACTGGACCGCGCAGGCGGCGGCGCTCGCCGCAAAATGATTTTGAGAAGCCGGGCGCCGCGCAAGCCGCGCCCGCAAGGTAGATTGCGGACATCCGCAGGGGTTTGAGGCGAATGGCAAAGCTGAAGGTCGACGGGAAAGAGATCACGGTACCCGACCATTACACGCTGCTGCAGGCGGCGGAGGATGCCGGCGCGGAAGTGCCACGCTTCTGCTTCCACGAGCGGCTGTCGATCGCCGGCAATTGCCGTATGTGCCTGATCGAGGTGAAGGGCGGCCCGCCCAAGCCGCAGGCATCCTGCGCCATGGGCGTGCGCGACCTGCGCCCCGGCCCGAACGGCGAGCCGCCGGAAATCTTCACCAACACGCCGATGGTCAAGAAGGCCCGCGAAGGCGTGATGGAATTCCTGCTGATCAATCATCCGCTCGATTGCCCGATCTGCGACCAGGGCGGCGAGTGCGACCTGCAGGACCAGGCGATGGCCTTCGGCGTCGATTCCTCCCGCTATCATGAGAACAAGCGCGCGGTCGAAGACAAGTATATCGGCCCGCTCGTCAAGACGGTGATGAACCGCTGCATCCACTGCACGCGCTGCGTCCGCTTTACCACCGAAGTCGCAGGCATTTCCGAGCTCGGCCTGATTGGCCGCGGCGAGGATGCCGAGATCACCACCTATCTCGAACAGGCGATGACGTCCGAACTGCAGGGCAATGTCATCGATCTGTGCCCGGTTGGCGCGCTGACCTCCAAGCCGTTCGCCTTCCAGGCGCGGCCGTGGGAGCTGACCAAGACGGAATCAATCGACGTTATGGACGCTGTCGGCTCGGCGATCCGCGTCGATTCCAGGGGTCGGGAAGTGATGCGCATCCTGCCGCGCGTCAACGAGGCGGTGAACGAGGAGTGGATCTCCGACAAGACCCGCTTCATCTGGGACGGCTTGCGCACGCAGCGCCTCGATCGCCCCTATGTGCGCAAGAACGGCAAGCTCGCTCCGGCAAGCTGGGCGGAAGCCTTCGCGGCGATCAGGGACGAGGTGTCGAAGACCGCGCCCGAGCGGATCGGCGCGATTGCCGGCGATCTCGCGGCCGTCGAGGAAATCTATGCGCTCAAGCTTCTGATGAGCGCTCTCGGCTCGAAGAACATCGACTGCCGCCAGGATGGCGCCGCGCTCGATCCGTCACTCGGCCGCGCGAGCTACATCTTCAACCCGACCATCGAAGGCATCGAGCAGGCCGACGCGGTGCTGATCATCGGCGCCAATCCGCGCTTCGAGGCTTCGGTGCTTAACGCCCGTATCCGCAAGCGCTGGCGCGTCGGCAATCTGCCGGTCGGCGTGATCGGCGAGATCGGCGACACCCGCTACGATTACGAGCTCATCGGCGCCGGCCCGGAATCGCTGAAGGATCTCGCCGACGGCAACGGCAAGTTCTTCGAGGTGCTGAGCAAGGCCACGCATCCGCTGATCATCGTCGGCCAGGGCGCGCTGGCGCGCACGGATGGTGCTGCGGTGCTCGGCCAGGCGGCAAGGCTCGCGGCCGCCGTCAACGCCGTCACGGCCGAGTGGAACGGCTTTGCGGTGCTCCACAATGCGGCGGCGCGCGTCGGCGGCCTCGATGTCGGCTTCGTGCCCGGCGAGGGCGGCAAGAACGTTGCCGGCATGCTGGGCGACACGGATGTGCTCTTCCTGCTCGGCGCCGACGAGATCGACATGGCCAGGACCGGCGGCGCGTTCGTCGTCTATATCGGCACGCATGGCGATGCCGGCGCGCATCGCGCCAACGTGATCCTGCCGGCCGCCGCCTATACCGAAAAATCCGGCACCTATGTGAACACGGAAGGCCGTGTGCAGCAGACCAATCGCGCCGGTTTCGCTCCCGGCGAGGCGCGCGAGGACTGGGCGATCCTGCGGGCGCTTTCCGACGTGCTCGGCAAGAAGCTGCTGTTCGATTCGCTGGCGCAGCTGCGCGCCAAGCTCTATGGCGAATTCCCGCATCTCGCCCGCATCGATCAGGTGCAGGCCGGCAGCGCCGACGACGTCGCCAGGGTGGCGAAGCTCGGCGGCCGTTTGAACAAGGGCACCTTCACCTCGTCAGTGAAGGACTTCTACCTGACCAACCCGATCGCGCGGGCGTCGGCCGTGATGGCTGAATGCTCGGCGCTGGCCAAGAGCGGCTTCAAGCAGGCGGCGGAATAAGCATGGATACCTTCTTCTCCTTCTACGTCCTGCCCGCGCTGCTGATCCTGTTGAAGTCGGTCGTGCTGATCGTCGTGCTTCTGGTCTTCGTGGCGTATATTCTCTACGCCGACCGCAAGATCTGGGCGGCGGTGCAATTGCGCCGCGGCCCGAACGTGGTTGGCCCGTGGGGAACGCTCCAGGCCTTCGCAGACCTTCTGAAATTCGTCTTCAAGGAGCCGGTGATCCCGTCCGGTGCCAACAAGGGCGTTTTCCTGCTGGCGCCGCTGGTGTCGGCCGTGCTGGCGATTTCGGCCTGGGCGGTCATTCCGGTCAGCGAAGGCTGGGCGGTCGCCAACATCAATGTCGGCATCCTTTACGTCTTCGCCATCTCCTCGCTCGAGGTCTATGGCGTGATTATGGGCGGCTGGGCATCCAACTCCAAATATCCGTTCCTCGGCGCGCTGCGCTCGGCCGCGCAGATGGTGTCCTACGAAGTTTCGATCGGCTTCGTGATCGTGACCGTGCTGCTCACCGCCGGATCGCTGAACCTCTCCGACATCGTGCTGTCGCAGCATGATGGGCTCGGCACGCGGCTCGGCCTGCCCAATACTTTCCTCGACTGGAACTGGCTGGCGCTGTTCCCGATGTTTGTGGTCTTCTTCATTTCGGCGCTGGCCGAAACGAACCGTCCGCCTTTCGATCTGGTGGAAGCCGAATCGGAGCTGGTCGCGGGGCATATGGTCGAATACTCGTCGACGCCGTTCCTGCTGTTCTTCCTCGGCGAGTATGTCGCGATCGTGCTGATGTGCGCCCTGGCGACCATCCTGTTCCTCGGCGGATGGCTGCCGCCGTTTGAGTTCGCGCCCTTCACCTGGGTGCCCGGCGTCATCTGGTTCGTGCTGAAGGTCTGCTTCGTGTTCTTCGGTATCTCCATGGTGAAGGCTTTCGTGCCGCGCTACCGCTACGACCAATTGATGCGGCTGGGCTGGAAGGTGTTCCTGCCGTTGTCGCTGTTCATGGTCGTCGCCACCGCGGCCTTCCTCAAGATCACGGGGTTTGCGTGATGTCCGCTCTGGCCCAGGCCGCAAAATCGCTGCTGCTGAAGGATTTCGTCAGCGCCTTCTTCCTGTCGATGCGCCAATTCTTCGCGCCGAAGGAAACGATCAACTATCCGCACGAGAAGGGGCCGACCAGCCCGCGCTTCCGAGGTGAGCACGCGCTGCGCCGTTATCCGAATGGCGAGGAACGCTGTATCGCCTGCAAGCTCTGCGAGGCGATCTGCCCGGCGCAGGCGATCACCATCGAGGCCGGTCCGCGCCGCAATGACGGCACGCGCCGCACCGTGCGCTACGACATCGACATGGTGAAGTGCATCTATTGCGGCTTCTGCCAGGAAGCCTGCCCGGTGGATGCGATCGTCGAAGGGCCGAATTTCGAATTCGCGACCGAGACGCGCGAGGAGCTCTACTACAACAAGGAAAAGCTGCTCGCGAACGGCGATCGCTGGGAGCGGGAGCTGGCGCGCAACATCGCGCTCGACTCGCCTTATCGCTGACATTTGACGCATGGACGGGGCGAGCGGCCTCGTCTAAGGAACACGCGGCTTCGGTACCGGAGGCGGAACGAAGCCAGAGAGTACGGAGAGGGCGAATGTCCGACCCGACAAGAACCCGGGGAATCCCATGCTGACTGGATTAGAGGCGGCCTTTTTCTACCTCTTCGCCTTTATCGCCGTGGCGTCGGCCTTCATGGTCATTTCGTCGCGCAACCCCGTACATTCCGTGCTGTTCCTGATCCTCACCTTCTTCAACGCCGCCGGCTTGTTCATGCTGACGGGCGCCGAGTTCCTGGCGATGATCCTGCTGGTCGTCTATGTCGGCGCGGTGATGGTGCTGTTCCTGTTCGTCGTCATGATGCTCGACGTCGACTTCGCCGAGATGAAGCAGGGCGCGCTGCAATATGCACCGATCGGCGCGCTGGTCGGGCTGATCCTCGCGGCGGAGCTGATCGTCGTGCTCGGCGGCTACACATTCGCGCCTCAGCTTGCCTCGACGGTCGCCAAGGCAACGCCGGATCTCGCCACGCGTTCCAACACGGCCGCGCTCGGCGATATCCTTTACACGGACTACCTCTATTATTTCCAGATTTCCGGCCTGGTGCTGCTGGTCGCCATGATCGGCGCCATCGTGCTGACGCTGCGCCACAAACCAGGCGTCAAGCGGCAGTCGATTGCCGCGCAGGTCGCCCGCACGCCGGCCACGGGCATGGAAATCCGCAAGGTCAAATCGGGCGAGGGCATCTGAGATGGTCGTCGGCATTGCACATTACCTGACCGTATCGGCGATCCTGTTCACGCTCGGCGTGTTCGGCATCTTCCTGAACCGCCGCAACATCATCGTCATCCTCATGTCGATCGAGCTCATCCTGCTCGCGGTCAATATCAACTTCGTCGCGTTCTCGGCGGCGCTGCATGATCTCGTCGGACAGGTGTTCGCCCTGTTCGTGCTGACGGTCGCGGCTGCCGAAGCCGCGATCGGTCTTGCCATTCTTGTCGTCTTCTTCCGTAACCGCGGTTCGATCGCGGTCGAAGACGTGAGCGCGATGAAGGGTTGACGGGCACCACCATGTATCAGGCTATCGTCTTCCTTCCGCTGCTCGGCTTCATGATTGTCGGCCTGTTCGGCAATTCGCTCGGCGCCAAGGCTTCCGAATACATCACCTCCGGCTTCCTGGTGATCGCGGCGGTGCTGTCCTGGATCGCCTTCTTTACCGTCGGCTTCGGCCATGGCGAGGTGTTCACCGTGCCGGTGCTGCGCTGGATCCAGTCGGGCGGCATCGACGCCTCGTGGGCGCTCAGGATCGACACGCTGACGGTGGTGATGCTGGTCGTCGTCAACACCGTGTCGGCGCTGGTTCATATCTATTCGATCGGCTACATGCACCACGATCCGAACCGGCCGCGCTTCTTCGCCTATCTGTCGCTGTTCACCTTCGCCATGCTGATGCTGGTGACCGCCGATAACCTCATCCAGATGTTCTTCGGCTGGGAAGGCGTCGGTCTCGCTTCCTACCTGCTGATCGGCTTCTGGTACAAGAAGCCGTCGGCCAACGCCGCGGCGATCAAGGCCTTCGTCGTCAATCGCGTCGGCGACTTCGGCTTCGCGCTCGGCATCTTCGGCGTGTTCGTGCTGTTCGGCTCGGTCAATCTGAGCACCGTGTTTGCCAATGCGGCGTCATTTCTGCCGGCCGAAGGCGCACCTGCCGGCGCCGCCGTGCTGACTTTCCTCGGCCATGCGCTCGACAAGCAGACGGCGCTGACCGTCGTCTGCCTGCTGCTCTTCATGGGCGCCATGGGCAAATCGGCGCAGGTGCCGCTGCACACCTGGCTGCCGGACGCCATGGAAGGCCCGACGCCGGTCTCCGCGCTCATCCATGCCGCGACCATGGTGACCGCCGGCGTGTTCATGCTGGCGCGGCTGTCGCCGCTGTTCGAGCTGTCGCACTCGGCGCTGACCGTCGTCACCTTCATCGGCGCCTTCACCGCCTTCTTCGCGGCGACCGTCGGCCTCGTCCAGAACGACATCAAGCGCGTCATCGCCTATTCGACCTGCTCGCAGCTCGGCTATATGTTCGTGGCGCTCGGCGTCGGCGCCTATGGCGCGGCGATCTTCCATCTGTTCACGCACGCCTTCTTCAAGGCGCTGCTGTTCCTCGGCTCCGGCTCGGTCATCCATGCCGTGTCCGACGAGCAGGACATGCGCAAGATGGGAGGGCTCCGCAAGCTGATCCCGACCACCTACTGGATGATGATCGTCGGCACGCTGGCGCTGACCGGCGTGGGTATCCCGGCTACGGTGATCGGCACCGCCGGCTTCTTCTCCAAGGACGCCATCATCGCGACCTCCTTCGCCAGCCACAATGCCGTCGCCGGCTTCGCCTTCATCCTGCTGGTGGTCGCGGCCTGCTTCACCAGCTTCTATTCATGGCGCCTGATCTTCATGACCTTCCACGGCGAGCCGCGCGCCAGCCACGAAGTCATGCACCATGTCCATGAATCGCCGCCGGTGATGCTGGTGCCGCTCTATGTGCTGGCGGCCGGCGCGCTGTTCGCGGGCATCATCTTCCACGGCGCCTTCATCGGCGAGGGCTATGCCGAATTCTGGAAAGCGTCGCTGTTCACGCTGCCGGACAACCACATCCTGCACGAGATCCACGAACTGCCGCTCTGGGTGGAACTGGCACCGTTCGTGGCCATGGTGATCGGCCTGCTGGTTGCGTGGAAATTCTATATCCGCTCGCCGGAACTGCCGCGCAGCGTCGCCGCCAACCACCGCCTGCTCTACGCCTTCCTGCTCAACAAGTGGTATTTCGACGAGCTCTACGACTTCCTGTTCGTGCAGCCGGCCAAGCGCCTCGGCAGGTTCCTGTGGAAGACCGGTGACGGCACGATCATCGACGGCCTCGGACCGGACGGCATCTCGGCGCGCGTCGTCGATGTTACCAACCGCGTCGTCAAGCTGCAGACTGGCTACCTCTACCACTATGCTTTCGCCATGCTGATAGGCGTGGCCGCTCTCGTCACCTGGATGATGCTCTGATGACCGACTGGCCAATCCTCTCGCTGGTCACCTTCCTGCCGCTGGTTGGTGTTCTCTTCATTCTGCCGATCAGCGACGACAGCGAAAACGCGCGCCGCAATATCCGCGGTATCGCGCTTGCGACGACAACTTTCACCTTCCTGGTGTCTCTGTTCATCTGGAAAGGCTTCGACAATTCGCAGGCCGGCTTCCAGTTCGTCGAGAAATACGCCTGGCTGGATTCGGGCATTTCCTACCACATGGGCGTCGACGGCATCTCGATGCTGTTCGTCATCCTGACGACCTTCCTGATGCCGCTTTCCATCCTCGCCTCCTGGGAAGCGATCGAGAAGCGGGTCAAGGCCTATATGATTGCCTTCCTTATCCTCGAAACGCTGATGATCGGCGTGTTCTGCGCGCTCGACATCGTGCTGTTCTACGTCTTCTTCGAGGCCGGCCTGATCCCGATGTTCATCATCATCGGCGTATGGGGTGGCAAGCGGCGCGTCTATGCCTCGTTCAAGTTCTTCCTCTACACGCTTGCCGGTTCGGTGCTGATGCTGCTCGCCATCATGGCGATGTTCTTCCAGTCGGGCACCACGGACATCCCGACTCTTCTGACACATCACTTCCCGGCCAACATGCAGACCTGGCTGTGGCTGGCCTTCTTCGCCTCCTTCGCGGTGAAGATGCCGATGTGGCCGGTGCACACCTGGCTGCCCGATGCCCACGTCGAGGCGCCGACGGCGGGCTCGGTCATCCTGGCAGCCATCCTGCTGAAGATGGGTGGGTACGGCTTCCTGCGCTTCTCGCTGCCGATGTTCCCGGAAGCGTCGGCGATGTTCGCGCCTCTGGTGTTCACGCTCTCCGTAGTCGCCATCATCTACACCTCGTTGGTGGCGCTGATGCAGGAGGACATGAAGAAGCTGATCGCCTATTCGTCGGTCGCCCATATGGGCTTCGTGACCATGGGTATCTTCGCCATGAACCAGGAGGGCGTGCAGGGCGCGATCTTCCAGATGCTCAGCCACGGCCTCGTGTCGGGCGCGCTGTTCCTGTGCGTCGGCGTCATCTACGACCGCATGCATACGCGCGAGATCGACGCCTATGGCGGTCTGGTCAACAACATGCCGAAATACGCGACAGTGTTCATGATCTTCACCATGGCCAATGTCGGCCTGCCGGGCACCAGCGGCTTCATCGGCGAGTTCCTGACCATGCTCGGCGTGTTCAAGGTCAACACCTGGGTGGCGTTCTTCGCCGCGACCGGCGTCATCCTGTCGGCGGCTTACGCGCTTTGGCTGTATCGACGCGTGATCTTCGGAGCGCTGACCAAGGACAGCCTGAAGAACCTGCTCGATCTTTCGCCGCGCGAGAAGGCGATCATCTACCCGCTGGTGGTGCTGGTCATCTTCTTCGGCGTCTACCCGGCGCCGGTGTTCGACGCGACGGCCCAATCGGTCAAGTCGCTCGTCACCAACGTCACCGCTTCCATCAATTCCGCGCAGACCGCGGCGGCGAACTGACTGGGGAATAGACCATGACGCCGGACCTTCTCTCCAGCCTTTCGCTCTCGACGCCGGAATTGATCCTCGCCGTTGGCGCGCTGGTGCTGCTGATGATCGGAGCCTATTCGCGCTCCAACAACACCATGACCGTGACCGGCCTGGCGGTCCTCGTTCTGGTGGTGGCCGGACTCTGGCTGGTCTTCTCCGGGGGGCAGGGCGCTGCCTATGGCGGCGCCTTCGTGCAGGATGCCTTCGGCGCCTTCATGAAGATGCTGGCGCTGATCGGCTCGGCGGTGACGCTGGTCATGTCGATGCGCTTTGCCCGCCAGGAGCATTTCGACAAGTTCGAATTCCCGGTCCTGGTGCTGCTCTGCACGCTCGGCATGCTCCTCATGATCTCGGCCAATGGCATGATCGGGCTTTATCTAGGGCTCGAGTTGCAATCGCTGGCGATCTACGTGCTGGCGGCGATCAACCGCGACAATTTGCGCTCGACCGAGGCGGGTCTGAAATATTTCGTCCTCGGTGCGCTGTCCTCGGGCATGCTCCTCTACGGCATCAGCCTCGTCTACGGCTATACCGGCAACACCGGTTTCCAGGAGATCGCGACGGCCCTGGGCAGCGGCGAGCGCCAACTCGGACTTGTCTTCGGCCTGGTGTTCGTGCTCGCCGGCCTTGCCTTCAAGATTTCCGCCGTGCCGTTCCACATGTGGACGCCGGACGTCTATGAAGGCGCGCCGACCCCGATCACCGCCTTCCTCGCCGCGGCGCCGAAAATGGCGGCGATGGCGCTGATCGTGCGCGTCACCATGGGCGCCTTCAAGCCGATCGCTTCGGACTGGCAGCAGATCGTCGTCTTCATCTCGATCGGCTCGATGGCGCTCGGCGCGTTCGCGGCCATCGGCCAGACCAACATCAAACGCCTGATGGCCTATTCCTCGATCGGCCATATGGGCTACGCGCTGGTCGGCCTTGCCGCCAACAGCCAGGCCGGCGTGCGCGGCGTCGCCATCTACATGCTGATCTACCTGGTGATGACGCTAGGCACCTTCGCCTTCATCCTTGCCATGCGGCGCAAGGAAGGCAATGTCGAGCAGATCAGCGATCTTTCCGGCCTTGCCTCGACCAACCCGGTCATGGCCACCATCCTTACCATCCTGATGTTCTCGCTGGCCGGCATTCCGCCGCTCGCGGGCTTCTGGGGAAAATGGTATGTGTTCCTCGCCGCCATCAACGCACATCTCTACGCGCTGGCGATCATCGGCGTTCTGGCCTCGGTGGTGGGCGCCTACTATTACCTTCGCATCATCAAGATCATGTGGTTCGACGAGCCGGTCGGCGGTTTTGTGCCGATGGCGAACGAGCTGCGCCTAGTGCTCGGCGTCAGCGGCGCCTTCGTGCTGTTCTATGTGCTGATCGGCGGGCCGATCGGCAGTTATGCCGAAGCCGCCGCGAAGACCTTCTTCTGACGGGATGGCGTTTCGGCTGGCTCCAACCACGGCGTCGGAGGGGTTCCGGCTCGAGGCGCATGACAGCGTCGGTTCCACCAACGCGCTGGCGCTGGAGCACGCGCGCACCGGCGATCCCGGCAAGCTTTGGGTCGTTTCGAAAAAGCAGGAGAGCGGTCGCGGCCGGCGCGGCCGAGCCTGGGCGACGCCCGAAGGCAATCTTGCGGCGACACTGCTCCTGGTTCCGGGCGGCGAGCTTCGGCTGGCCGCGACGCTTGGCTTCGTCGCAGGGCTGGCGCTGGCTGACGCGCTCGACGCAGTCGTGCCGAAGGGCCGGATCGCCGTTGCCGTCGACGGCGCGAGCCAGGGTCGCAACCGCTTCGAGCTGAAATGGCCAAACGACGTGCTGGCTGCGGGCGCCAAGCTTGCCGGCATTCTGCTGGAATCGACGATGCTGCAAGGCGGCCGCTTCGCGGTTGCCATAGGCATCGGCGTCAATGTCGTGGCCTATCCGCGGGATCTGCCTTATCCGGCGACATCTCTGCAGGCGCTGGGCGCCGACTGCGACGCCGAAACACTGTTCCTGGCACTGTCCGATGCCTGGAGCGAGAATGCCAGGCTCTGGGATGACGGCCGTGGGCTCAATGCCGTCAGAAAGCGCTGGCTTGCCCGCGCGGCGGGGCTCGGGGGCGAGGTTGCTGTCAGAATTGACGGCAATGTGGTGCGCGGCATCTTCGAAACCATTGACGAGGACTGCCGTTTCGTGATCCGCGACGATCAAGGATCGGTTTTGACGATCGCGGCCGGCGACGTGCATTTCGGCGCTGTCGCCTCGGCCAGGGTATAGTTTTATTTTGCGCCATTCTGGACGAAGTCATTGACTGCGGTTTTCCCGGAATTGGCCCAACGGCTTGACCTGACGGTCAGGAAGGAAAGAATTCATGGCGAATAAGGAAAACGCCGAGCTCGTCTTCGCGCCGCTGGGCGGCGTCGGCGAGATCGGCATGAATTTCGCCCTTTACGGCTATGGGCCCGCTGACGCGCGCGAATGGATCGTCGTCGATGTCGGCGTCACCTTTCCCGATAGCGCGCATCCCGGCGTCGATCTCATCCTGCCCGATACGCGTTTCATCGAAGAGAATATCGACGGCTTGCGCGGCATCGTGATCACCCACGCGCATGAGGACCATTACGGCGCGCTGCTCGATATCTGGCCGAGGCTCAAGGCGCCGGTCTGGATGACGCCGTTCACCGCAGGCCTGCTTGAAGCCAAGCGGCAGGGCGAGCAGAACGCACCGAAGATTCCGGCATCGATCTACCGGGCCGGCGAGAAATTCTCCATCGGACCTTTCGAGATCGAGGCCATTCCGGTGGCGCATTCGATTCCCGAGCCGATGTCGCTCGCGATCACCACGCCGGCCGGCACCGTAATCCATACCGGCGACTGGAAGATCGACCCGGAGCCGACGATCGGGCCGAAGACCGACGAGGCGCGGTTCCGCGCCTATGGCGACAAGGGCGTTCTGGCGCTGATTTGCGATTCCACCAACGCGCTGAGGGAAGGGGAGTCGCCGTCGGAAGTGGCCGTAGGCGAAGGCCTCAAGGGCGTCATCGAGAAGGCCAAGGGCCGCGTCGCGGTCACCACTTTCTCCTCCAATGTCGGGCGCATCGTCTCGATAGCGCGCGCGGCGCGCGATGCCGGCCGGCAGTGCCTGGTGCTCGGCCGCTCGCTGAAGCGCGTCATCGATGTGGCGGGCGAGCTCGGCTACATGGATGGCCTTCCGGAGTTCATAGCCGAGGAAGACTATGGCTATATCCCGCGCGAGAACCTGGTGATCATCTGCACCGGCAGCCAGGGCGAGCCGCTCGCCGCGCTTGCCAAGCTGTCGCGCGACGAGATGAAGTCGGTGGCGCTGACGGCCGGCGACACGGTGGTGTTTTCCTCGCGTACCATTCCCGGCAACGAGAGGGCGATCCTCGAGATCAAGAACCGGCTGATCGACCTGGGCATGAAGATCATCGAGGACGGCGACGCGCTGGTGCATGTCTCGGGCCATCCGCGCCGCAGTGAGCTGCGCAAGATGTATGAATGGGTGCGGCCGCAGATCGGCGTTCCCGTGCATGGCGAGGCGGCGCATCTGGTGGCGCAGGGCTCGCTGATGTCGATGTCGGGCATTGGCCAGGTGGCGCAGGTGCGCGACGGCGACATGCTGAGACTGTGGCCCGGCCCGGCGACGATCATCGACCAGTTGCCGTTCGGCCGGCTTTACAAGGACGGGTTCTTGATCGGCACCGACCAGGCGATGGGCATACGCGACCGCCGCAAGCTCTCCTTCGCCGGCCACGTGGCGGTCAATGTAGTGCTCGACGACAAATATGAGCTTGCCGGCGACCCTGACCTGGTGGCGATCGGCGTCGCCGAGGCGGATGCCAGCGGCGAGACGCTGGAAGACCGCATGCTCGATGCGGCAATCGGCGCCGTGGACTCGATTCCGCGCCAGCGTCGAAAAGACCTTGACCTGGTGCAGGAAGCAGTGCGCCGCGCCGTGCGCGCCGCCGCCAACGAAGCCTGGGGCAAGAAGCCGCTGGTGACGGTGTTCGTCACGCGGTGACGAATAAGGGGATAGGGGAGTAAGGCAGTAGGGGAGTAAGGAAGAACGAGCGGTTGCTTTCTTGTGCCTTGTTTTTTCCCTACTCCCTTACTGCCCTACTCCCTTACTCCCCTAAAAGCGGAGCGCTTTATGCTTGGACGCCTGAACCATGTCGCGCTTGCCGTGCCGGATCTCGCCGCGGCAATGGCTGCCTATCGCGATACCCTGGGCGCGCGATTGAGCGAGCCGCAGGCGCTGCCGGAGCACGGTGTGACGGTGGTGTTCGTCGATGTCGGCAACACAAAGATCGAGTTGCTGGAGCCGCTGGGCGATGCCTCGCCGATCGCGGCGTTTCTTGAAAAGAACCCTTCGGGCGGCATGCATCATGTCTGCTATGAGGTCGACGATATCCTGGCTGCTCGCGATCACTTGAAGGCAAGCGGCGCGCGCGTGCTGGGCGACGGCAATGCGAAGATCGGCGCGCATGGCAAGCCGGTGCTGTTCCTGCATCCCAAGGATTTCTTCGGAACGCTGGTCGAACTGGAGCAGGCATGAACTGGGTGCTGCTCGTCGCGCTGTTCTTCGTCACCTGGTGGCTGGCGCTATTTATCGTCCTGCCGTTCAGCCTGCGCACCCAGGACGACGACCAGGATGTCACGCTTGGCACGGTTTCCAGCGCGCCGCGCGGGCCGCATATGCGGCGCGCCTTTCTGCGCGCGACGATCGTGACGGTGGTGGTGATGGGCACTTTCTACGGCCTGACGATGGGACTGGGGTTCAGCTTCGACGACATCATGCGGATCATGCCGGACTTTAGTCCGAATACCCATCACTGAGGCTGAGGACACAGTTCTCCCCAAGTATTTCGAAGCACGCGCGCGCAAGGGTTGGGATCGGAAGCCGGCTTCCGATTTTCGCGGGCGCAGGACGGTCAAGCTGTTTGGCAGAGGGCTGTGCTAAGCAGATGATTGCACAAAAAAAATGCAAGGCACGAGGCCTTGCAATTTAAACGCGTCCGATCCGTTTCCGGTGTCCGGCGGCAGCGAGTTACCGCGCCTAGATCGCATCCTCCCAAGACTTTGACCGCGTAGGAGAGCAGATTTTTCTCCGCCCTCTCGGTTATTGGCGCACACTAGACCAAGGCAGGTGAAAATGTCACGAAGAATTTTGCCCGGAAACAGGCAATATCGTGCTGCACTGCACAATAGTGCGGCAGGGCTTGCTTGTGAATCGATCAAAAAGCCATTTGCGGCACTTTGCAGCCAAAATCGCCTTTTTGGTAAGGTGCAGAAGCACCCGATACTTTGGGGCCTTCGGGTTTCCATTCGGTCATGAAATGGCTATGAAGCCCGGGCAAGCAGCCTCGGTTGCGCCGATTCCCCCGCGCCGCCATTTTCATTCACGGACCAGTCCATGCGTTTGTCGCGCTACTTCCTGCCCATTCTCAAAGAAAATCCCCGCGAGGCCGAAATCGTCTCGCATCGGCTGATGCTGCGCGCGGGCATGATCCGCCAGCAGGGGCAGGGCAGCTTTTCGTGGCTGCCATTGGGCAAGCGTGTGCTGGACAAGGTTTGCCAGATCATCCGTGAGGAGCAGAACCGCGCCGGCGCGCTGGAAATTCTGATGCCAACCATCCAGTCAGCGGATCTTTGGCGCGAAAGCGGCCGCTACAACGATTACGGCAAGGAGATGCTGCGCATCAAGGATCGCCAGGACCGCGACATGCTCTACGGTCCGACCAACGAGGAGATGGTCACCGAGATTTTCCGCGCCTACGTCAAGTCCTACAAGGACCTGCCGCTCAATCTCTACCACATCCAGTGGAAGTTCCGGGACGAGGTGCGTCCGCGCTTCGGCGTCATGCGCAGCAGAGAGTTCCTGATGAAGGACGCCTATTCCTTCGACCTTGATTTCGAGGGCGCGAGGGCCGCCTACAACCGCATGTTCGTTTCTTATCTCAGGACGTTCACGCGCATGGGCCTGCAGGCCATCCCGATGCGCGCCGACACGGGTCCGATCGGTGGCGATCTCAGCCACGAGTTCATCATCCTGGCGGAGACCGGCGAGAGCCAGGTGTTCTGCGACCGCGCCTATCTCGCGCTCGACGTGCCCGGCGCTGACACCAACTTTTCCGACGACGCCGAGATCGGCGACATCGTGACGAAATGGACGACCCCTTATGCGGCCACCGATGAAATGCATGAGGAGGCAGCCTGGGAGAAAGTCGCCGAAAGCGACCGGCTTTCGGCGCGCGGCATCGAGGTCGGCCATATCTTCCATTTCGGCGAGAAGTACTCCAAGCCGATGAACGCCAAGGTGACTGGCCCCGACGGCAAGGACCACTTTGCGTCTGGCGGTTCCTACGGCATCGGCCCGTCGCGCCTGGTCGCGGCGATCATCGAGGCAAGCCATGACGAGAACGGCATCATCTGGCCGGAAGCGGTGGCGCCCTTCGATATCGGCCTGATCAATATGAAGGCTGGCGACGCCGAATGCGACCGGGTCTGCGACGAACTCTATGCAGCGCTGACTTCGGCCGGCAAGGACGTGCTCTATGACGACACCGACCAGCGGCCCGGCGGCAAATTCGCCACCGCCGACCTGATCGGCCTGCCGTGGCAGGTGATCGTCGGTCCGCGCGGTGTGGCGACTGGCGAGGTCGAGATCAAGAACCGCAAGTCGGGCGAGCGCGAGACGCTGCCGATCGCCGAGGCCAAGAAGCGCCTGGGTGTCGTCGCATGAGCGAGGCGGCGACAGCGGCCAGGTCAGGGGCGGGCGCCTTTTCCGGCTTCGAGCGCATGGTGGCGTGGCGCTATCTGCGCTCGCGGCGCAAGGAGACGGTGATCTCCGTCATCGCCTCCATCTCCTTCCTCGGCATCATGCTCGGCGTCGCGACGCTGATCGTCGTTATGGCGGTGATGAACGGTTTTCGTGCCGAGCTGCTCACCCGGATCCTCGGCGTCAATGGCCATCTGATCGTGCAGCCGCTCGATTCGCCGCTGGAGGACTACGCCCAGGTGGCAAGCCGCATCAACGGCGTCTCGGGCGTCAAATACGCCATTCCGCTGATCGACGGCCAGGTACTGGCGCAAGGCAATGTCGGCGGCGGCACCGGCGCCCTGGTGCGCGGCATCCGTGGCGAGGACCTCGGCAAGATTTCGATCGTCGCAAGCAATATCAAGCAGGGCACGCTGGACGGTTTCGACACCGGCGAGGGCGTGGCGATCGGCAAGCGCATGGCGGAAAGCCTCGGGCTGGTGCTCGGCGACACCATCACGCTGATCTCACCGGACGGCGACGTGACGCCGCTCGGCACGACGCCGCGCATGAAGGGCTACAAGGTGGCCGCGATCTTCGAGGTCGGCATGTCGGAATATGACAGCTCGATCGTCTATATGCCGTTCTCGGAAGCGCAGCTCTATTTCAACATGGACGGCCGCGCGCAGACCATCGAGATCTATGTCGACAATCCGGACAATGTCGATGCGCTGAAGCCGCTGGTCGAGCAAGCGGCGCAGCGGCCGGTCGATCTCGTCGACTGGCGCCAGCGCAACGAGACCTTCTTCTCGGCGCTGCAAGTCGAGCGCAACGTCATGTTCATGATCTTGACGCTGATCGTGCTGGTGGCGGCGCTCAACATCATTTCCGGCCTCATCATGCTGGTGAAGGACAAGGGCCACGACATCGCCATCCTGCGCACCATGGGCGCCTCGCGCGGCGCGATCCTGCGCATCTTCCTGATGACGGGGGCGGCAATCGGCGTCACCGGCACGATTGCCGGCGTGCTGCTTGGCGTCGTCATCTGCGTCAACATCGAATCGATCCGCCAGTTCTTCTCCTGGATGACCGGTCGGATCCTGTTCAACCCAGAACTCTATTTCCTCAGCCAGCTGCCGGCGAAGATGGACCCGCGCGAGACGACCTATGTCGTCATCATGGCGCTCGGCCTGTCCTTCATTGCGACGGTGTTTCCGGCCTGGCGGGCCGCCCGGCTCGATCCTGTCGAAGCCTTGAGGTACGAGTGATGGCCGAAGCCATTATCGAGCTGAAGGGCGTCGAGCGGCACTATGTCCAGGGGCCGCGCAAGCTCACCATTCTGAACGGCGCCGACTTTTCGCTCAGGCGCGGCGAGATGGTCGCGCTGGTCGCGCCATCGGGCACCGGCAAGTCGACCTTGCTGCACACGGCGGGACTGCTGGAGCGGCCCGACGCGGGCGACGTGATCCTTGGCGGCCGCGCCTGTGGTCGCCTCTCGGACGAAGAGCGAACCGCGATCCGCCGCAACGATATCGGCTTCGTCTACCAGTTCCATCATCTGCTGCCGGAATTCTCGGCGCTCGAGAACATCATGATGCCGCAGCTGATCAAGGGGCTTCCTCCCAAGGAGGCGTCCGAACGGGCGGCACAGCTTCTGGACTACATGCAGATTGGCAAACGCGCGCAGCACCGGCCGGCCGAGCTTTCCGGCGGCGAGCAGCAGCGTGTCGCCATTGCCCGCGCGGTCGCCAATGCGCCGCTGGTGCTCCTCGCCGACGAGCCGACCGGCAATCTCGATCCGACGACTGCCTCCTATGTCTTCGACGCGCTCGAGGCGCTGGTCAGGCAATCCGGATTGGCGGCACTGATCGTCACCCACAATCACGAGCTGGCATCGCGCATGGACCGCCGGGTGACGCTGGCCGAGGGGAAAGTCGTGCCCCTCTGAGGCCAGGTCGACAATCTACTTACTGGCCCCGAGCCAGGTCCCACAGCCGATGACGATGTCATGGCATCCGATCATGCATCCGCTGCGGATGTGCTAAGATGCGACCGCCCGCCGGTCGGAGGCTGCCGTGAAAAAGGTCATGCTCGGGATTGTCGCGCTGTTGTTCCTGGCGGTGGCCGTGTCGACCATCTACTCCTTGCTTTTCGGTTGTCCACGCGGCGGTTCATACCGGTGCGTCCAGGGCTTCAATCGCGAGGTCTGTGGCTGCCCGCAGTCGTAGGTTCGCGGCAGTGGCGAAGACAGTGGCCAATCACCGACACTTTGCACACGCCGCCCGGTAGCCGATCGCATTTGTGAAACTGAAGTCATTCATGGCTTCCTGTCGCTGCCGCGCCTTACAGTTCCTGCCTCCCACGGCAGTTAACCTTTCATTTACCGTGCAAAATTCTCTCGCTGCCGCTCCGTGCCGGCGGTCGTTGACATTCGAACAAAATTAGAACAAATTACGAACATACTAACAACGGAGAGAGTTATGTCTGATCTGGTTCAGGATGTCGTCTCGCTGGTTTGCATGAGCACCTTTCTCGTTTCCATGGCGATCTGGATCGGCGCCATGTGATCACGCGGCCTTGCCGCCGCTGTTTCGGGCGGGCAAGGCCCGCCCTTTGCGGGTCGGAGAAGACCCCGTCCGTTTGGGACCGGCAAAGCCTGCTGAGACAGGCAAGAGCCAGCCCTTGTTGTTAAGCCTTTCTTGGCCGCGCACCCGTTAGGCTCCTCCCTTAAGTTAGGGAGCGGTTTCAGTGTCGGTCATTGTCACGGTCACCCTCGTGGCCGGCAATCTCGGACTGATCTTTCTTTTGATGACCGTGCCGCTCGGGCTGCGCACGGTGACGGTCAGCCGCGTGATCAAGGCCGACCGCAACCGCCTCTGGCAGGCGCTGTGGCCGTTCGGCAGCGATGCCGGATGGTCCGGCGAAATCCTTTCCGCCGAGCCGCTGGACCAAGAGGGAACGGCGCTGGTCAGATCGTCCTGGGACGGCCGGGACGGCCGGCCGATCGAACGCAAGGCGCGGTTCGAGGACGTCGGCGAGGGTAGCCGCTTCTCGATGACCGTGATCGAGGATACGGCCCTCGATCCGTCGTTCTGGGCGAGCTATCGCGAGACCGTCGCGCTTGTGCCAGAGGGCGATGCAACGCGGGTGACGCTTACCCAAACCGATCGCTACCGCGGGGTTGCCTTCCTGGTCTTCCGCTTCTTCGCCATGCGCCGCGAGCTGCGCAAGCTGGATGCCTGGATGGCAACCGGCTCTTATAGCAAGGGCGGCCGGTTCGAGCATCCGCTGAGCCAGATCGGCTTCGCCGTGCTTTCGGCCCTGATCCTGTGGCCGTTCTTCGGCCTCAACCTCGGCGGCCTGGCGCTGGCCGCGATCCTGACGTCCGTTGTCGCCCTGCACGAGCTTGGCCATATGGCGGCCTTCCGGCTGACGGGGCATCGCCGGGCGCGGATGATCTTCATTCCGCTGCTTGGCGGCATTGCGATCGGCGGCAGGCCCTATGACAGCCGCTTCGAGGTGGCGTTCGTGGCGTTGATGGGCGCCGGTTTCTCGGCTTTCCTGGTGCCGATGCTGATCGCCGCCAGCGGCTTCGCCGGCAGCGAAGGATATCGTCTGGCCGCGACGCTTTTGGCCACGCTCGCCGGCTGCGCGTCGCTGTTCAACATCGCCAATCTGGTGCCGGTGTGGAAATTCGACGGCGGCCAGGTGCTGCGCCAGATCTGCCCCAGCCCGGCGGCACTCGCGCTGGCGTCCTTTCTGCTCTTGTCCGCGCTTCTGGCGCTCGGCTGGCGGGCCGGTTTCTCGCCGAGCTTCCTGCTGATCGCCGGCGCGGTTTTCTCGATCCTCAGCCTGATCACCGTGGGCAGCGGTGTGAAGCCGCGCCACGAACTGAAGCCGATCAAGACCTTCGACCGATTGGCCATGGCCGGTGCTTTGCTCGCGGTCTTCGCCATCCATGGCTATGGGATGCTGTGGGCGTCAGCTCAGCTCATGTAAGGCAGCTAGCCTGCCTTGCGGACAAACTCGATAGCAGGCACTGCTGCGGGCCCGAACACATCCTCGAACGCCGATTTCAGCGCCACGTCGAGATCGGCCATGGTGACGGGAAGGCCGAGATCGACGAGGCTGGTCACGCCATGATCTGAAACGCCGCAGGGCACGATGCCGCTGAAATGGCCGAGATCCGGCTCGACATTGATGGCGATGCCGTGAAAGCTCACCCAGCGCCGCAGCCGGATGCCTATCGCCGCGATCTTGTCCTCGGCCGGCGTGCCATCCGGCGAAGCAGAGCAATCCGGCCGGACCACCCAGACGCCGACACGGTCCTCGCGCCGCTCGCCGCGCACATTGAAGGCGGCAAGTGTTTCGATGATCCATTGCTCCAGCGCCGCGACGAAGGCGCGCACATCCTCGCGCCGGCGCTTGAGGTCGAGCATGACATAGGCCACGCGCTGGCCGGGGCCGTGATAGGTGTATTCGCCGCCGCGGCCCGCGGCAAAGACCGGGAACCGGTCGGGATCAATCAGGTCTTCGCTACGCGCGCTGGTTCCGGCGGTGTAGAGCGGCGGATGCTCAACCAGCCAGACCATCTCGCCGGCAGCGCCGCTGCGGATCGCCTCGGCGCGCGCCTCCATGAAGGCCAGCGCGTCCGGATAGACGGTCAGGCCTGGTTCGATCACCCATTCCACCGGAGCCGAACCGGGGAGAGGAAGGAACGACGTGGCGATCTGGCTGCGTTCTGTCATGGATTGTTCGTTTACCGGGTATGCATGCCGCGATCCCAATCGCATTTCGTCTTTGGGCGGCGTGCGTCTCAGCTTATATGGCGGCAATCTGCCGAAACGTCCAGTTCCGGCGGTGTGCCGCCGGCCTGCGAAGGGTTGTGCAAATGAGCGACGAATATTCCGCTCAGCGCACTTGTTTCGCCGGAAACGATTTGCTACAGGCCCCGGGCCGGACGGTTCCGGCTCCTACCACGTGCGGTCGTGGCGGAATTGGTAGACGCGCAGCGTTGAGGTCGCTGTGGGGCAACCCGTGGAAGTTCGAGTCTTCTCGACCGCACCATCCCTCCAAACATGTTGCTGGGATGACCTCGCAAGCCGATGGACGATTGGCGCATCGTCTGTATTCCGCGGGCCAAAAACAGAAGCGCGCCAAGTCCCGAGGACCGCGCCGCTGCTTTGAATTTTCCAGTCGGTTACTGAGCAAAAGGGCCGAGCCCTAGCCCGTCCAGCCGAGGCCGGCGGAGATGCAGTTGATCGATACCAGCAGGGCGTCGGTCGCCCGTTTCCGATTCGCCGTTTCGCGGCTTGCCCGGACTTCGCGCAGCAGATCGACCTGCAGCCGGTGGATATCGTCCATCTGTTGGCGCAGATTGTCGAAACGCCGCTTGAACATCGGAAAGCGCGCGGAAAGATCGCCGCCCGTGAGGTCGCCGATAAGGCGTCGCGTCAGCTCGTATTCGGCGGCGATGCGGGCGTGGATTCGGCTGGCCGCATCTTTGTCGGACACCAGGCCGGCATAGAGCCGAGCGATCTCCATGTCGGATTGGTAGAGCGTCTTCTCGGCCTCGTCGACGATCAGGCGGAAGAAGCGCGAATGCTCGAACATGCGCGCCAGAAGCTCGCGCCCGGCCTCGCCGCGCACCGTGACGAAGGCGCTGAGCGCGCTGCCGATGCCATACCAGCCGGTCAGCAGATGGCGGTTCTGGCTCCAGGCGAACACCCATGGAATGGCGCGCAGGTCGGCAATGCCGCTGGCGCCGAAACGGCGGTCCGGTCGCGAGCCCATTTTCAAGAGCGCCAGTTCGGCGACCGGGCTCGCCTGGTTGAAATAATCGAGGAAGCCGAGCTCGGCCATCAATCCGGCGTAGGATGCCTGCGACATGCCAGCCAGCGCTTCCAGCGCCTCGTCGAACTCCGGCGATTCCTTCGCCCCGACATCGCCGTTCGATCGCACACCGTGCGCCAGCACGGCCGCGGCGAGAACCTCGAGCTGGTTGAGGCCGGTGCCGCGATTGGCGAATTTCGACGACACGACCTCGCCCTGCTCGGTCACCCGCATGGCTCCGGCGACGGTCCCTTGCGGCTGCGCCGCGATCGCCCGGCCGGTCGGCGCGCCGCCACGGCTGACGGAGCCGCCGCGACCGTGGAAGAAGCTGATCCTGGTGTTGTGCTTGCGGCCAATGGCGGTGAGGCGCTTCTGCGCCTTTGCCAGTTCCCAGTTGGAGGCCAGGAAGCCGCCATCCTTGTTGGAATCCGAATAGCCAAGCATGATTTCCTGGCGCGCGCCGAAATCGCGCACCGTGCGCCGCACCAGCGAAACGCCGAGCAATCCGTTCAAGATGGCAGGGGCAGCCTGCAGGTCGGCGATGGTCTCGAACAACGGCACGATCCGCAGCCTGATCGTGCCGCCGGCGCCGGGCGCGTTCGATAGCCCGCAATATTGCGCCAGCAGGTAGACCGCGAGCAGATCGTCGGCCGAGCGGGTCATGCTGAGCACGAAGGAGCCGACCGCGTCGGGATCGGAGCCCGTGATATGCCTTGCAATAACCGAGAATATCGAAAGCAGTTCGGCTGCTTCCGGCGAGAGCCGCCCTTTGTCGATCTCCAGCCGCTCGCCCTGGCTGAGCGCAGCACGAATGCGCGCCGACCATTGCGATGTGCCGGGGGCGACGGGATCGGTCGAGTCCGTCAGCGCGAACAGCTCGGCCAGCACCCGGTTGACGACCGTGGAGTTCTGCCGGATGTCGAGCGAGACCGTGCGGAAACCGAAGCTTCCGACCTGCCAAATGAGTGGCTGGACGAAGCGCCTGGCCACCGCGCGCCCGCCAATCGCTTCGAGGACCGAAGACAGCGCGCTCAGATCGGCGCGAAACGCCTCTGCGGACAGGTAAGCCGCCTTGCCGCCGTCGCGTGTGGCGAGCAGCCGGGTAAGCAGGGCCGAGGCGAACTGGCGCAGCGGTTCGTCGGGGTTGCGCGCGGCGATCTCTTGCGCCTCGCCGCTCTTCTCAAGCGCGGTTTGCAGCACCGGCGTGAAGCTGGCCGGCAGCTCAATGACGTTCGAGCTGGCGCTGAGCACCGACACCAGCCGCTGCACTTGCGTCAGATACCAGCTTATGGCGGTGTCGCGGTATTCGGCCATGGCATGGGCGGTGACTGCGGCGGTCACATTCGGATTGCCGTCGCGGTCGCCGCCGATCCACGAGGCATAGCGCATGAAGGAGGGGATTCGGATCGGCTGGCCTGGATAGTGACGCTCGCAGGCGCCCTGAAGCTTGCCATAGAGCTGCGGCGTTGCCTCGAAGATGACTTCGCGGAAGAAATGCAGGCCCCAGGCGATCTCGCGTTCGACTGTCGGGCGTTCCAGCCGCAGCTCGCCCGTCATCCACAGAAGCTCGATCTCGCTTTCCAGATCGGCGACCAGAAGGTCGCGTTCGCGTGGAGCCCAGCGCGGCTGGTCGAGCTCGGTCAGCTTGCGATAGATGCGGCGGTGAATCTCCAGCACGGTGACGCGCTTGGCCTCCGTCGGGTGCGCGGTCATGGTCGGGCCGACACAAAGCTCGTCGAGTGCCGCCTGGGCTTCTACCGCCGAGTGGCCGTTCGCCGCCATCTGGGCAATCACACTTGCGAAGGACCCGGGCACCTCGTCGACGCCCGCGCCCTGTTCGAGCTCGCGCCGCGCCCGCATGGCCATCAGTTCATCGGCAATCGTCAGCAACTGGAGCCACACGCCGCTTGCCTGAAGCGCCGGGATGCGCTGTTCGGGGGCGAGGGAGACAAGCGATCTGCGTTCGCTCAGGACCGCGGCGATCTCGGGCTCGCGCGCGCTTGCGACCTGCAGCAGCAGGCGCAACAGCAGGCTGCGCTCGTCCTCGCGAAACTTGATGCGTTTGCTCTGTTCCAAAGCCGCTGTCCGGATAGAAATTGTTGCGCACTTCCTCGAATTGCCGCAAGGCGAGCC
This sequence comes from Mesorhizobium sp., assembly GCA_004020875.1. Taxonomy (GTDB): domain Bacteria; phylum Pseudomonadota; class Alphaproteobacteria; order Rhizobiales; family Rhizobiaceae; genus Mesorhizobium. The sequence continues at coordinate 119,725 of SAPZ01000009.1, read as the reverse complement.
GATCGGGACCGGCGATCGCGAAGATCGCCGGCCCGGCTTCACTTTCTGCTTTCCGCGGCTTTCGCCTGGCCGGCTATCACGCTGCCTTCTTCGTCCGCGCCAGCGTATCGGCCACCACTTCGCCGAACGAGGCGGGGGTCGGCACGATGACGACGCCGGCTTCCTTCAGGATTTCGACCTTTTCCTGCGCTGACTCGCCGAAGGCCGAGATGATCGCGCCGGCATGGCCCATGCGGCGGCCTTTCGGGGCGGACAGGCCGGCGATGTAGGCGATCAAGGGCTTCCTCATATTGTCGCGCGCCCAGATCGCGGCTTCGGCTTCCTGCGGGCCGCCGATTTCGCCGATCATGACCACGGCGTCGGTGTCGTCGTCGCGCTCGAAGAGCTGCAATATGTCCTTGAAGGACGAGCCGTTGATCGGGTCGCCACCGATGCCGACGCTGGTCGACACGCCGATGCCCAGCGCCTTCATCTGCGAGGCGGCCTCGTAGCCCAGCGTGCCGGAACGGCCGACGATGCCGACGCGGCCGGGCAGATAGATGCTGCCGGGCATGATGCCCATCAGCGCCTGCCCGGGCGTGATCACGCCGGCGCAGTTGGGGCCGACCAGGCGCATGCGGTCCTCGAAGCGATAGCGGCGCATGTAGCGCTTCACCTGCATCATGTCCTGCGAGGGGATGCCGTCTGTGATGCAGACGCAGAGTTTTATCCCGGCATCCGCCGCTTCCATGATCGAATCCGCGGCGAAAGGCGGCGGCACGAAGACGATGCTCGCCTCGGCGCGGGTTTCGCGCACCGCGCCCTTGACGGTGTTGAAGACCGGCAGGCCGAGATGCGTCTGGCCGCCCTTGCCGGGGGTGACGCCGCCGACCAGCTTGGTGCCGTAGCGCTTCATGTCGTCGGCATGGAAGCTGCCGATCTTGCCGGTGAAGCCTTGCACGATCACGCGCGTGCTGCGGTTGAGCAGGATTGCCATTTCTCGACCTCCCTCAGGCTGCTTTCTTGTTCTTTGTGGCTTCGCGCCAGGCGGCGACGGCCTTTTCGGCGGCCTCGGCCAGCGTGTCGGCGACGATCACTGCCTCGCCGGAATCGGCCAGGATCCTGCGCCCTTCCTCCACCTTGGTGCCGGAAAGGCGCACCACCAGCGGCACGTCGACGCCGACCTCGCGGATCGCCTTGATGACCCCTTCGGCCACCCAGTCGCAGCGGTTGATGCCGGCGAAGATGTTGACGAGGATGGTCTCGACATTCTTGTCGCCCAACACGGCGCGAAAGGACTTTGCTACCCGCTCGGGCGAGGCGCCGCCGCCGATGTCGAGGAAATTGGCCGGCTCGCCGCCGGCGATCTTGATCATGTCCATCGTCGCCATGGCGAGGCCGGCGCCGTTGATGATACAGCCGATATTGCCGTCCAGCCCGACATAGGAGAGTCCGCGGTCGCTGGCGAAAGTCTCGCGCGGGTCTTCCTGGCTCTTGTCGCGCAGCTCGGAGATTTCCGGGCGGCGGAACAGTGCGTTCTCGTCGAACGACATTTTCGCGTCGAGCGCGACCAGGCTGCCGTCGCGCGTCACCACCAGCGGATTGATCTCCAGCATCGAGGCGTCGTAGTCGCGGAACACCTGGTAGCAACCGAGGATGGTTTCGGTGGCCTTGCCGATCAGATTGCTCTCGAGCCCGAGGCCGAAAGCGATCTCGCGCGCCTGGAAACCCTGCATGCCGACGCCGGGATCGACGGTGGCGCGGATGATCGAATCCGGCTGCTTTTCGGAGATGTCCTCGATCTCCATCCCGCCGGCGGCCGAGGCCACGATCATGACGCGCTCTTCCTTACGGTCGAGCACGAAGCCGAGATAGAGTTCCTGCGCGATGTCGACGGCTTCCTCGAGATAGAGGCGCGAGATCAGCTTGCCGCGCGGCCCGGTCTGGTGGGTCACCAGCTTACGCCCGAGCATGGCTTCCGCCGCGTTGGAGATCTCCTCGTCATTCGAGCAGAGTTTTATCCCGCCGGCCTTGCCGCGCGCGCCGGAATGGACCTGCGCCTTCAACACCCATTTCGCGCCGCCGATCTCCCTGGCACGGTACGTCGCCTGCTCGGGGCTGTAGGCGAGCCCGCCGCGCGGCACATGCACGCCGTGGCGGGCAAGCAGTTCCTTGGCCTGGTATTCGTGGATGTCCATCTTGTCCTCCCGGTAATTCTCAGTGCATCGCTTGGGCTTGGCCGGCGCGCTCGATCGCCTCGCTCACCACAAGCACGTTGCGCGCCATGCGCTCCGACGCGGCGTCGATCATCTTGCCGTCGAGCGCGGCGGCACCCTTGCCGGCAGCTTCCGCTTCCTTCAGCACTTCGAGGATGCGGCGCGCGCGCGCGACCTCTTTCTCCGGCGGCGAGAACACGTCATTGGCCAGAACGATCTGCGAGGGATGGATCGCCCATTTGCCTTCGATGCCGAGCGCGGCGGCGCGCCTGGCGGCCGCCTTGTAGCCTTCCGGGTCGGAGAAATCGCCGAACGGCCCGTCGATGGCGCGCAGGCCATAGGCGCGGCAGGCGACAGTCATCCGCGACAGCGCGAAATGCCACTGGTCGCCGGGATAGTCGGGGTTGAGGCCGCCGATGTTGACGGTACGCGCCTTGTTGCTGGCGGCATAATCGGCGACGCCGAAATGCATCGCCTCCAACCGCCCCGGCGTGGCGGCGATCGCCTCGACATTGGCCATGCCGAGCGCCGTCTCGATCAGCGCTTCGAGGCCGACACGGGTCTTGAAACCCTTGGCCATCTCGATCTGGTTGACCATGGCCTCGACCATGTAGAGGTCGGCCGGCACGCCGACCTTCGGCACCAGGATGGTGTCCAGCTTGTCGCCCGCCTGTTCCATGACGTCGACCACGTCGCGGTACATGTAATGGGTGTCGAGGCCGTTGATGCGCACCGAGACGGTCTTGCCCTTGGCGCGCCAGTCGATGTCGTTCAGCGCCTGGATGATGTTCTTGCGGGCGCGCTCCTTGTCGGGCGGCGCGACCGCATCCTCGATGTCGAGGAAGACGAAGTCGGCGGGGCTGTTCGCGGCCTTGTCGATCATTTCCGGGCTGGAACCCGGAACGGCCAGTTCGCTGCGCTGGAGCCTGAGTTTCTTCAGGTGGTTGATGGTGTGGCTCATGGTGCGCCCCTTATGCCGCCTTGGCGACCGGCATCTCGGCCGTTCGGCGGAAGTGCTCGATCGCCGCGGCGACGCCCGAGCCGGGCGCCAGGCGCACGCCGCAATCGAGCAGCGCCATTTCGGCCGCCGCCAGCGAGGCCAGCACCATCACCTCGTTCAGCCAGCCGAGATGGCCGATCCGGAAGACCTTGCCGGCAACCTTGTTGAGGCCGCCGCCCAGCGATGTCTGGTAGGCGCCGTAGGCGCGCTTCACGACATTTGCGCTGTCGATGCCTTCCGGCACCAGGATGGCGCTCACCGTATCGGAGTGCCATTGCGGCGCCTTGGCGCACAGCTTCAGGCCCCAGGCGTCGACCGCCTTGCGCACGCCTTCGGCCAGGCGATGGTGGCGAGCGAAGATGTTTTCCAATCCTTCTTCGGCGATGAGGTCCAGCGAAGCGCGCAGGCCGCGCATCAACTGCGTCGCCGGCGTGTAGGGGAAATAGCCGGTGTCATTGGTGCGGATCATGTCCTCGAAGGAGAAGTAACAGTGCCGGTGGGTCGCGACCCGCGAAGCTGCGAGCGCCTTCTGGCTGACCGACAGGAAACCGAGGCCGGCCGGCAGCATGAAGCCTTTCTGCGAGCCGCTGACAGCGCAGTCGACGCCCCATTCCTCCTGGCGGAAGTCGATCGAGCCGATCGAGGAAACGCCGTCGACGAAAAGCAGGGCAGGGTGGTTCGCAGCGTCGAGCGCGGCGCGGCAGCCGGCAACGTCGCTGGTGACGCCGGTCGCGGTCTCGTTCTGCGTGCAGAAGACCGCCTTGATGCGGTGCGCCTTGTCGGCCCGCAGCTTCTCCGCATAGAGATCGAGCGGAACGCCGGTGCCCCACTCGCAATCGATGACGTCGACATCGAAGCCGAGGCGCTCGGCCATGTCGACCCACAGATGCGAGAACTGGCCGAAGCGCGACATCAACACCTTGTCGCCGGGGCTGAGCACATTGGTCATCGCCGCTTCCCAGGCGCCGGTGCCGGAGGACGGGTAGATGAAGACGCGGCCGGTCTCGTTCTTGAAGACTCGCTTGATATCCTCGAACAGCGGCAGCGTCAGGTTAGGGAAGGAAGAGGCGCGCATATCTTCCATCGGCAGGTTCATGGCCTGCCGGACTTGCTCGGGAATATTGGTGGGTCCCGGGATGAATAGATGCGTGAACCCAGCCATGCGTGAAATTCCTCCGATCGTTCTGGATGTGGAGGAAGTTTCGTCTTGGCGAGGCTCGCCAACAACACCTTGCCGGGTAAGTTGTTGGCTCTTGCGGGTAGGACGAACCTACCCGATCGGCCTACCCGACAGGCGATTTGGACGTGCGTTGTTTCTCGCTGGAATAGAGCGCGACGGCCATTGCGCGGTTGCGAACGTCCAGCTTGTCGTAGAGATTCTTCAGGTGATATTTCACCGTGTTCTCGGAAATCCCTGTACGCGTGGCGATCTGCAGATTGGTCCAGCCGTCGGACAGCACCGCCAGCAACTCGCGCTCGCGCACGGTGAGCCGGGACAACGGCGTGTCGTTGACTTTGTTGATGTCGATATAGGGGATGCAGATGCGGCCATGCGCGACCGCCAGGATCGTTTCGAAGATCACCGGCGGATCGTCGAACTGGAAGCAATACCCTTGAGCGCCTAGGCGCACGCATTGCTTCAGGATGCCGATATCGTGGTCGTTGGAAAAGATCGTGATACGCACGCCAAGCTCACGGCTCTGAACTTCAGTAAGCACGTCGGCGCCGTCCATGTCGGCAAGCTTCCAGCCGACGACGGCGACATCGAACTGCGTGGCGGTAGCCATATTGAGGAATTGCGCGCCGCTATGCACGGCACCGAGCAAATCGAAGCGGCCGTCGCATTCCAGCATTTCACGGAGCGCCGAAACGACGAAAGGATTGCGCTCGGCCACGACCACGCGAACGCGCCGCGATACAGTTCCATCGCTCGTGTTTCCAGACTTGGTGTTCAAGGGCAGCGTTTGTCCTCGACCGTTAGGGGATGCGCGGACCCTTGCTGGACCCTGCATCATGACAATTCTGCCTCAATGGAGAAGGGGTGCTCTTTCCCCAGCGACATGCGCTGTCGCGCCGGCTGAAGCGATTGTCACAGCCGCGCCGCAGGCGCCGCGCGTTGCTGCCAAGAGGTTGCGAGGCGAAGGCGACCGTCACATTTCCTTGGCTATTCCGCGCGCTAGAGCGACATCTTTGCAAGACGAATCCTGTGGCCGCGCTATCTGCCGCACAGGTTTGGATTTCCCGAAAAGCGGTTTCCACTTTTCGGGATCATGCACTAGACCTCATTTCGGGATTCCTCGTTGCGGGAGGCGCTGGTGGAACGCCAGGACAGACAGACGACCGACGCCGCGCCCACCGAGGAGCATCACGCCGACATCTATGGCGAGGACGGCGCCGTGCGCGCCTCCTTTCTTGCGCAGATCGGGGCGGCGATCGCCGACCGCGACACGATCACCCTCAAGCGCGAAGTCGACGACCTGCACCAGTCGGAGCTCGGCGACGTGCTGGAGGCGCTTCACCCCGAACAGCGCCGGGCGCTGGTCGAGTTGCTCGGCTCCGATTTCGATTTCTCCGCGCTGACCGAGGTCGACGAGGCGATCCGCCTCGACATCGTCGACAATTTGCCCAACGCACAGATCGCGCAGGCGGTGCAGGAGCTCGATTCCGACGACGCCGTCTACATTCTCCAGGACCTCGAGAAGGAAGACCAGGACGAGATCCTGTCGCAACTGCCCTTCACCGAGCGCATCAGGCTGAGGCGCGCGCTCGACTATCCGGAAGAGACCGCCGGCCGGCGCATGCAGACCGAGTTCGTCGCCGTGCCGCCATTCTGGACGATCGGACAGACCATCGACTACATGCGCGAGGACAAGAACCTCCCCGAGCGCTTCAGCCAGATATTCGTTATCGATCCGAGCTTCAAGCTGCTCGGCGCCATCGATCTCGACCAGATCCTGCGCACCAGGCGCGCGGTCAAGGTCGAGGACGTGATGCATGAGACGCTGCACGCGATCCCGGCCACGATGGACCAGGAAGAGGCGGCGCGCGAGTTCGAGCAGTACAATTTGCTCTCCGCCGCGGTCGTCGACGAGAACGGGCGGCTGGTCGGCGTGCTGACCATCGATGACGTGGTCGATGTCATCCAGGAGGAGGCGGAAGAGGACCTTCTGCGCATGGGCGGCGTCGGCGACGAAGAACTGTCCGACACCGTGCTCGCCACCTCGCGCTCGCGCGTGCCCTGGCTGCTGGTGAACCTTTTGACAGCTTTTCTCGCCGCGTCGGTGATCGGCCTGTTCGATAACACGATCGAGCATATCGTGGCGCTTGCCGTGCTGATGCCGATCGTCGCCGGCATGGGCGGCAATGCCGGCTCGCAGACCATGACCGTTACCGTGCGCGCGCTGGCGACCAGGGACCTCGATATCTACAACGCCGCGCGCATCATCCGCCGCGAGCTCGGCGTCGGCCTCATCAACGGCGTCGTCTTTGCGGTGCTGATCGGCATGGTCGCCGGATTCTGGTTCCGCGACCCCAACCTGGGCGGCATCATCGCGGCGGCGATGATCATCAACATGTTTGCCGCCGCGCTTGCCGGAATCCTCATCCCGCTGGTGCTCGATCGCTTGAAGATCGATCCGGCGGTGGCCTCCGCGGTCTTCGTCACCACGGTGACCGATTGCGTCGGCTTCTTTGCCTTTCTGGGGTTGGCGACTTGGTGGTTTAGAGCGCCCTAAACCAAGGGGGCCGCCTTAATTGACTTTTACGTAAATGCCGTGCGAGGTTTGCAGCGGGGGTCAAGGTGCCGAATCCGGCGCTGCATGGGTATCACCGGAGGGAAGGGCGACGCTTGAAGCGGCGATGCTCGGGCTTGGGAGTGGGAATGCGGGAATATTATACGATCACCGAGCTGACACGCGAGTTCGACGTGTCGACGCGGACGTTGCGTTTTTACGAAGACGAAGGGCTGGTGCAGCCGGTGAGACGCGGTCGCACGCGGCTGTTCCGGCCGTCCGACCGGCATCTTATCCGCCAGATCATGCGGGGAAAAAGGCTCGGCTTCTCGATCAACGAGATCCGCGAGATCATCCAGATGTACAAGGAGCCGCCCGGCGAGGTCGGCCAGCTCAAGCTGATGATTAAGCGCATCGAGGAAAAACGCGAGGACCTCCGCCAGAAGCGGCGCGACCTGGAGGAGACACTGGCCGAGCTTGACCAGGCCGAAGAGTCCTGCGTGGAGCGGCTGGCGGAACTGGGCGTGAACACATAGGCATGACTGCCAGTGGCGGTTGGCTAGAGCCTCCTGAATTTCGTCATCCTAAGGCGAAGCAAGGAGCGAAGCTACGCGCGCGCACCCCGGGATCCATGCCGTGACGCTAAGGCGTTGCAACGATTGCAGAATTCTGCTCCGTTGCGCTCTATGACACAGGTCACGGCATGGATCCTCGGGTCAAACCCGAGGATGACGATGTTCCCAACGTTCAGGCTAATCGCCAGGCCACTCAGGAAGCAACCTCAGATCCAGCGCCGCACCCTTTTTGCATAGTCGCGATATTTCTTGCCGAATTTCGCCGCCAGAATCTTTTCCTCCTTCTCGATCGCCAGCTTCTGCGTCGCGAAGGCGGCGAGGAAGGCAAAGATCAGGAACCAGGCGATGCCGGTGACGAAGGCGACGCCGATCAGCAGCAGCGTGTTGGCGAGATACATCGGATTGCGGGTGACGCCGAAGGGACCGGAAGTCACCAGATGGTCGGGCTCGGCATTGGGGTCGAGCGTTGTCCTGACCCTGAACATGGCGCGGATGGCCGTGATCCAGAGCATGGCGACGCCGAACAGCGCCACCCAGCCGACGCCGAACAGGAGATCGCCGAAGATGTCGCCGATCCAGGGCAGCGGGTACAATATGCCGAGGACGACGCTCACCGCGATCGCCACGACATAGATTACCGGCGGCCAGGGAATCATCCCGTGTCTGGGCTTTGCGGTGCCCGTCATTGCTGCCCTCCCTGTATCTGATCCTCGGTCGCGGCGGTGCAGGTTTCCGCAAGGTCGGCCAGATGCGATTTCCAGACGCTGGACTCGTCGTTGGCGTAGAGCTTGTCGAGAGATCCTTCGCCCTTCAGCGTGTCCAGCATGCAGCCACAATAGCTCGTACAGAACTTGCTGTCGCGCTGCTGTTCGCACTGCACCTGGCAGGCCGGCAGGAAGCCGGCTTCCTTGTCCTGAGGGGCAGCGGGCATGACCAGCGAGAACAGCCAGACCGAGCCGAACAGAAGCGGCTGGTGGATGAGGTAGAAGGCGAGGCTGTGGCGGCCGATGAAAGTCAGGGGTTTTGACCAGGGCCCGGGCATCCATGTGCCCAGTCGGGCAAGAAGCCCGGACGAGGAAGCCAGCTTCACCGCGGCGATGCCCGCAAGCACTGCGCCGAACCAGGGAAAGAGCGGCACATAGTCGTTGGAACGTGGGTTGGTGGCGGAGAGGCCCACCCACCATAGCGCCGGATGATCGAAGAATTCCGACCGTAGATAGTAGGGCGCTGCAATGACTGCCGCGGCAATGATCGCCGTCAGCAGCCAAGGCAGCCTCAGAAAGGCAAGACCGACAAGGCTCGCCAGCGCGATCTCGTGCAAGATGCCGAAGAAGATGAAACCGTCCGGCGTGACGAAATAAGTGACAGTCGAAATGGCGACCGCCGCCACGGCGACCATCGCGAAGCGCTTCCAGAAGCTTGGCCAGCGGATCTGGCGGCCATGCGCGAGGAAGAGGCTGACGCCGACCAGGAACAGGAAGGTCGAGGCAATGCAGCGCGCGTAGAACTTCCACCAGCCGAAAGCGGTGAGGCCGGGCGACGTGTAGCCGAAATTTTCGAGGTCCCAGGTGAAGTGATAGCTTGCCATCGCAATCAGCGCGACGCCGCGCAGGATATCGAAGACGGCGATGCGGCCTTGCTTGCGCGCGTCCTGAACGGGTTCGCTTGTCGTTTGAAGGCTCATCGTCTGGCAATCCGATTCAGTCGTGCCAAACGACTATCATGGTTCAAGCCGACGACAGAAGCAGTCGGCCATCAATGCGTTTCATGGCAGCCAGGAAATTTTGCTTTAGGCCAGAGGCGGAAAGGCTTTGGCAGGCTTCGCTTTTCGGCCCCTGGTGGTCGGTTTCCTGCTACCGGCCGTCGGCCGGTCCGGCCAGATTCTGCGCGTGATTCACATTTCGGAGGGCCGATGTCCACCCATGTGCGCCATCCGATCTGGCTTCCGGCCCTGAGGCCGGCGGATGCGCGCACCTTCGCCTCGCTCTATGCGGTGGAATCCTTCGCACGCGCCACGATCTCCAGCGTGATCCCGATCCAGGCCTACGAAATCCTGCACAATGAGCGGATCGTCTCGATCCTATACACCATCGTGTCGCTGATGGGTCTTTCGGTCACGCTGTTCATGCCGATGCTGATCCGCCGCTTCGCGCGGCGCTGGGTCTACACGGCCGGCTGCGCGTTGCTGGCGATCGGCTCCGCCTTCTTCGTCAGCCACACGCTGCCCGGACAGATCGCCGGCATGCTTTGCCGCGTCATGGGGGCGAGCGCGCTGTCGATCACGCTCAACCTCTACATCATGGATCATATCCGCAAGACCGACTTCATGCAGGCGGAATCGCTGCGCATGGCGTGGTCGATGTTTGCCTGGACCGGCGGGCCGACGCTCGGCATCTTCCTTTACACGCATTTCGGCATCTATGCCGCGCATGGCGCGGTCGTGGTTTTTGCGTTCGCGCTGCTTTGCCTCTTCTGGTTCTACCGGTTGAGCGACAACCAGTCGATTCGTCCCGGCAAGTCACGTCCGGCCAATCCGGTCGCCAATATCGGCCGCTTCCTGAAGCAGCCGAGGCTCAGGCTTGCCTGGCTGATCGCCTTCGGCCGCTCCTGCTTCTGGACGACGTTTTTCGTCTATGGCCCGCTGTTCATGGTGATCGCCGGCGAGGGTAAGCTTGCCGGCGGCTTGCTGGTTTCGGCCGGCAACGCGCTGTTGTTCGTGGCGATCTTCTGGGGCAGGGCCGGCAAGCGCTTCGGCGGGCGCCGGGTCATGACTTTCGCCTATTTCGCCATGGCCGCCATGCTGTTCGCGGCGGGCGGCGTCGGCGAGGCCGCGCCATTGCTCACAGCCGCTTTGCTGCTGTTCGGCGCGTTGTTCACCATCGCGCTCGACGCACTCGGCTCGACCGTCTTCATGCGCTCGGTGCGTTCCTACGAGAAGGCGCAGATGGCGGCCGTCTATCGCACCTATCTCGACTTCTCGGAGCTGACGCCCCCGCTCGTCTATTCGGTCGTGCTCACCTTCTTCGGCCTTGGGTCGGTGTTCGTCACGCTCGGCATCCTGGCCGCCTTTTGCGGCTTCGTCACCTGGCGCTATCTGCCGAAGGCGTTTTGAGCGCCGCGTGGCGTTCGCGCACCCAATCGTGAAAGCGGTGCAGGTCGTATTCTTCCGGCATCAGCACGCCGGCCTCGTGGCGCATCGAGCGCAGGCCCTTCTTGGGACGCGCACGAGATCGCCCAGCAACGAATAGGACCAAGCGTGGTAGGGCCATGTCAGCAGCCTGGCCTTCAGCCGCCCGGCGCTTTCCTGGCAAAGCTGCGAGCCGCGATGCCGACAGGTGTTGTGGAAGGCGCGCAAGGCGCCGGTCTCGTCGCGCAGCACGACGATCTCCTGCGAGCCGATGCGGACCGAGCGGAAGGCAAGCGGCTCGGCGAGATCGGCCTCGCGGCAGACCATCAGCCAGCTTCGGTACCAGATGGCCTCCAGATCGCGCCGGTAGGCGTCGGCATCCCAACAGGCGGCCGACGGCAAGGTCGGCTGGAGGCTGGTCAGGCCGTAGTAGGGATCGCGTTCGCTCGGATTGGGCTGCATCGGCTTCTCCCAGGTGAGGACAGCCGACACCCGGGCAACGCTGTTGTCATATGCCGGCTCCGCGCATTGTGGCGGCCACGGGAGGACTTTAAGGTCGAACGCATGTTGCCGAGAACGATGTCGCTCACCGAGGAACTGGTCGCCCGCTGTTTTCGCACGGTCGAGGACAGCGGGCCCGACCCTGACGCCGCGCATCTGGGTGACGCGGACTATGACGCAATGGCGCGTACGCTGGAGTCACAGCTACCCGCCAACGAACCGCTTTGGCTGTTTGGCTACGGCTCTCTGATCTGGAAGCCCGAGATCGAGCATATCGAGGAGCGGGTGGCCCTGCTGCGCGGCTGGCACAGATCCTTCTGCATGAAGATGACACGCTGGCGCGGGACCAAGGAAAGCCCGGGCCTGATGATGGCGCTGGACCGCGGTGGACAGTGCAAGGGCGTCGCCTTTCGGCTCGGCGACGGCGACAGACGCGAGCAACTCGACAGGCTTCTGCGGCGCGAGGTGACGCTGAAGCCGACCAGCTATCATCCGCGCCTGATCAACATGATGAGCGATGGCGGTCCGATGCGTGCGCTGGCGTTCGTCATCAACCGGCAAGGGACTACCTATGCCGGCCCCTTGAGCGAGGAGGAGGTTGTCGAGAGGCTCGCGACCTCCTGCGGCCACTGGGGCTCGGGCGCCGATTATCTCTACAATACCGTGAAGAATCTCGAGCAGCGCGGCATCCACGATACGCATCTATGGCGGTTGCAGCAGCTCGTCGCGGCCCGGATCGCCGGCGCGTAGGGGTCGTGAGCCATGCCGCAATCGCGCCGAACGGTGGCGGAATTTGCTTTGCTGGCAGGAGGGCTTCTGCCTAAAGTCGCGCCGTCGGCCCGATAGCCGCGACATTGTTCATCCAAGGTGAAGGCCAGGAAATGACCGGCGCGACGGCCGCTAGTGCAGCTCGCAAATTGACTTTCATCCTCGGCGGCGCGCGCTCGGGCAAGAGTTCTCTTGCCGAGAGTCTGACGACCGCTCATCCGTCGCCCTGGACCTACATCGCCACGGCTCAGGCTTATGACGACGAGATGCGCGAGCGCATTGCGCTGCATTGGTCGCGGCGTGGCGAAGGGTGGGTCACCGTCGATGCGCCGCTCGACCTGGTTGGCGCGATTGAAGCCTTGCCCAATCACCAGCCGGTGCTGATTGATTGCCTGACGCTCTGGCTCACCAACCACATGCTGGCCGAAAACAATGTCGAAGCTGAATGCCGGCAGTTGGCGGATGTGCTGTCGCTACCGCGCGGCCCGTGGTTCGTGGTTTCCAACGAAGTCGGGCTGGGCATCGTGCCCGACAATGCTCTGGCGCGCCGGTTCCGCGATGCCGCCGGCCGTCTCAACCAGCAGGTCGCGGCGATGGCCGACAGCGTTCTCATGATGGTGGCGGGGCTGCCGCTCAAGGTGAAATGACATGGCTGAAATCGAGGAAAAGCACGCCGAGCGCCATCGCGCCAAGATGGCCAAGCGCAAGGCGGTGCAGGATGCCGAGGTAGCCGGCAAGACCATCGAGAAAGGCCTGCTGATCGTCAACACCGGGCCGGGCAAGGGCAAGACCACCGCCGCCTTCGGCCTGGCGCTGAGGATGCTGGGCTACGGCAAGCGCGTCGGTGTCGTGCAATTCATCAAGGGCAAATGGCATACCGGCGAGAAGGACGCCTTTGCAGCGTTCGGAGATCGCGTCGTATGGCATGCGATGGGCGAGGGCTTCACCTGGGAGACGCAGGACCTGAAGCGCGACATCGCCGCCGCCGAAGCGGCCTGGGCCAAGGCGCTGGAGCTGATGGCCGATCAGTCGATCAGCCTCGTGGTGCTCGACGAGCTCAACATCGCGCTGCGCTATGATTATCTCGACCTGGAAAAAGTGGTCGCGGCGCTGAAGGCACGTCGCGATGATCTGCATGTGATCGTCACCGGCCGCAACGCCAAGCCGCTGCTCGTCGAGGCGGCCGATCTCGTCACGGAGATGGGACTGACGAAGCACCATTTCTCGGCCGGGGTGAAGGCGCAACAGGGAATTGAATTTTAGCCGCTGATCAAGATGGTCAGGTAGATCACCACCGCCGAGACGACCGCGAAAAGGCCGAGCAGCAGCCAGTCCGCCATGCGATAGAGCTTCAACGCCCGGCGGATATCGGTGCTTTCGGCCTCGCGGCGACCGCCTTCGCCCATGAAGGCATCCTCAACGACCTCGCCGCCATAGCTGCGCGGTCCGGCGAGGGAAAGCCCCAGCGCGCCTGCCATTGCGGCTTCCGGCCAGCCGGCATTGGGCGAGCGGTGTTTCCTGGCATCGCGCCGCATGACTTGCCAGGCGGCGCGCGGATCGGCGCCCGGGACCAGAAAGGACGCCAGCACGATGAGCAGGCCGGTCAGCCGCGATGCTGGCAGGTTGATCAGATCGTCGAAGCGGGCGGCCGCGCGGCCAAAGGCTTCGTGTTTCGGCGTGCGGTGGCCGATCATGGAATCGGCGGTGTTGGCCGCCTTGTAAGCCGCGCCGCCGGCGAGACCACCGATGCCGGTCCAGAAGGCGGGCGCGACGATCCCGTCGGAGAAATTCTCGGCCAGGCTTTCGATCGCCGCGCGGGCGACGCCTGCCTTGTCCAACTTTTCAGGATCCCGGCCGACAATGCGTGAGACGGCGATGCGGCCGAGCGTCAGACCGCCGGTCTCTAGCGCGTCCGCGACCTCCTCGACATGCTCGGCGAGACTCTTCTGCGAAAAAAGCGAGGAACCGAGGACGGCAGCGACGACCAAGCCCGTCGGGAAGATCAGCCAGAGCAGAACGTGCAGCGCTAGGCCGATAAGGCCAGGCACCAGCAAAATAATGAGCAACGCCCGCACACCCTGGCGGCGACGGATTGCGTCGGAATCTGTTGCGCGGTTGAGCCGGCGATCGAGAAAGGATATCAGCCTGCCGATCCAGGTTACCGGATGGCCGATGGCGTTGAACAGCCAGTCCGGATAGCCGAGGGCACGTTCGACGGCGAGTGACAGGAAAGCGATCAGGACAGACATGAAGCTTCTAAGCGGCGCGATCGCAGCGGTTGATCATGGCGGCAGCCTTGGCCGGGCAAGCGCGCTTTTTCCTCATGCCCCACAACCTTTCGTGGACCTCTCGACAGGTATCAACCCGCACTCCTATCCGCTTTTCGAACTGCCCGCCACCGCCCTGACCCGATTGCCGGAGGCAGCACAACTGCGCGAATTGGCCGAAATTGCGGCTGCGGCCTATGGCGCGCCGTCGGCGGCGCATGTTGCGGCCGCGCCCGGCACGCAGATTCTGCTGCCGCGCGTGGCGTCTCTGCTGCGGCCCGGCAAGGCGCTGGTGCTCGGCCCGACCTATGCCGAACATGCCCGCGCCGCGGCCATAGCCGGCCATGCGGTCGCGGAAGTCGGCGATTTCGACGAGCTGGCCGACGCGGACCTTGCGGTGCTGGTGAATCCCAACAATCCGGACGGACGGGTGATCGAAAAGGCGCGCCTGCTGGAGCTTGCCGCTTGGCTTCGCGCCAAGGACGGGCTGCTGGTCGTCGACGAGGCTTTCATGGATGCCGGCCCGATTGAACACAGCCTGGCCGGCGATGTCGTTGAGGGCGGCATTGTCGTGCTGCGCTCGTTCGGCAAGTTTTTTGGCCTCGCCGGTGTTCGGCTTGGCTTCGCGCTCGCCGATCAACTGACGACCGAGCGGCTGGACGCGCAGCTGGGCCCCTGGGCGGTTGCGGGTCCGGCGCTCGAATATGGCATCCGCGCGCTGTCGGATACGAAATGGCAGGCCGCGATGCGGCAACGCCTGGGACAGGACGCCGCTCGGCTCGACGCGTTGCTTGGCCGATTCGACGTTCCTGTCGTCCGCGGCACCAGTCTGTTCCGCTACTTGTCATTTGCCGAGGCCCCAAGCCTGTTTTCGGCGCTCGGCGAGGATGGCGTGCTGGTGCGCCATTTCGCCGAGCGGCCCGGAGTGTTGCGCATCGGTTTGCCTGGCAGCGAACCAGAATGGCAGCGCCTCGAAAGCGCGCTTGCCGCCTGGGCCGCACGGCGTAAGGATGCGTCGAAGGAGATCGGACGATGATCCATGTCTGTTCGCTGTCGAAGGTCGACGAGACTGTGGCGAGGACCGGCGCGCAGCGCTTGCTGTCACTGCTTGCTGCCGGCACTGAAGTGATCCGCCCGGCCTCGATCCTGGCGGAAAACCACCTGCATCTCGTCATGCACGACATCGCCGTGGCGCAGGAAGGCATGACGATGCCCGGCGAGGAGCATGTGCGGGCCTTGCTCGACTTCGCCTATCGCTGGGACCGCGTGAAGCCGCTGGTCGTGCATTGCTATGCCGGCGTCAGCCGTTCGACCGCATCGGCTTACATCATCGCCGCCGCGCTAGCGCCGCGGCGCGACGAGATGGAACTCGCCCACACGCTTCGCTTTCTATCGCCGACGGCGACACCCAATCCACGGCTAATCGCAGTTGCCGACGCGCTGCTTCAGCGGGATGGCCGTATGATCGCGGCGATCGAGGCGATCGGCCGGGGCGCCGATGCGTTTGAAGGAGTCCCCTTCGAATTGGGGATCGAAGCTTAGAATTGCAGCGGACGCACGCTACGACAGCCATTCGGTAAGATTGGCCTTACGCACATCCCTGACCAGACTGATAAAACCGTCTGCCTGATGCTCGGCGGTGAGCCGACCTTTCTCGGCGGTGGCGATACTTGCATCGCCGACCACGCCGTTCGGGTTGAGGTCGCTGGCGATCCAGGCGAAGGCATGTGTGCCGGTGTGGCGCAGCAGGGCGAATTCTTTTTCGGCGCGGCCGACATTGGAGACAAAATTGTCCGCCTTGCTCATGTCGACGAGGTCGGGCCGGAAGTGCAGCATCAGCGAGGTCTCGACATCACCGCCATGGATGCCGTGACGGTCCTCCAACTCGGTATACATGCCGGCCGGGCGGCCGAAGCGCTGCCAGCTCGTCTTCACCGACAGCATTTTGGCGCGCACACGCAATTCGCGCGAAATGATGCCCATGATCTCTTCATTGCCGCCATGCGAGTTGACGATGATCAGTTTCCTGACCCCGGCGCGCGCGATCGACAGGCCAAGCTCGGTCCAGGCATCCACCAAAGTCGTGGCCGACAAGGTGAGCGTTCCCGGCGCATGCAGGTGCTCGTTCGACTTGCCGACCGCCTGCACCGGCAGGATGCGGATGTCCAGATCGTCGGGCAGGCGCGCGATCACCGTCTCAAGCATGCCCATCATGATCGAGGTGTCGGTCGAGACCGGCAGATGCGGACCATGCTGCTCGATCGCCGCCAACGGCAGCACGGCGATCGTCGCTTCCGCGTCTATCGAGGCATATTCGGTCGTCCGGTAATCGCCCCACCACACACGTCTTGTCGTCACTTTTGTCTCCCGATGGTCTGCTGTTCGGCTTGGAGGTCTAAAGGGCGCGGGCGTTCCGGGCAATGCTATCCTGCTGCCAAAACCTCCACCTCGACCTTGAATTCCGGGCGGGCGAAGCCGGAGACGATCATCAGCGTGGAGGCCGGCGCCGGATCGGAAAAGAGCCGGTTGCGAACGTCCATATAGGGCTGCAGATGGCCACGATCGGTGACGAAAGCGTTGATGCGCACGATGTCGTTCAGCGTCAGGCCGGCTTCGCTGAGGATCGCGGCTATATTCTTGAAGCAAAGCTCCGTCTGGGCTCCGGCATCCTCCGGCACGGCATCGTCCGGACTGATTCCCAGCTGGCCGGAACATAGCACCAGGCGCTTTCCGGCAGGTATTTCGACGCCGTGGCTGTAGCGGGCGAAAGGGCGCTTGATCGATTTGGGAGCGAGGTATTTGAGCATTGCATTCTCCTGTCCGCAGACAGCCTAGTGGCGGATTCATGAAACATTCAAGATGCCGTGCATCCGCCCGGGCGATTATGGACAGGCGTCCAAAAAATAGGCACGATGCCTCGCGTACAGCATGACCCGTCCGGTCTCGGCAATGACTGTCGCGCAAGCAGGCGGCCCAGGCGGTGGCATGTGTCTTGCTTCTTGAATCAATGGTGTCGAGCCCGGCGCGTTGCGCGCCCGGGCCAAGAGAGGGTGATGTTTATGGTCGGAAAAGAGAAGATCCTGGCGGGCGCTTTCGCCCTGCTTGCCGCGAGCACGCTGGCGGCGAGTGCGAACGAGAAAGTGACGTTCGGCACCAACTGGCTGGCCGAGCCGGAACATGGCGGCTACTATCAGGCCGTTGCCGACGGCACCTACGCCGCCTGCGGCCTCGACGTCACCATCATGCAGGGCGGCCCGCAGGTCAGCGGCCGGCCGATGCTGCTCGCCGGCAAGATCGATTTCTATATGGGCGGCAATCTGCTGTCGGCCTTCGATGCCGTGCAGCAGGGCATTCCGATGCGCGTCGTCGCCGCCGATTTCCAGAAGGACCCGCAGGTCATCATGTCCCAGCCGGGGCAGGGGCTGGACAAATGGGAGGACCTGAAGAACGCCGACCAGTACATCCTCGGCGACGAGGGCGCGCAGACCTTCTTCCAGTGGATGGTGACCGAGCTCGGCTTCGATGCTGCCAAGCGCGTTCCCTACACCTTCAACCCGGCGCCCTTCATTGCCAACAAGAAGTCGATCCAGCAGGGCTATGTCACGTCCGAGCCGTTCGCGGTGCAGAAGGCGGGCGGCTTCGTGCCGAACCAGTTCCTGCTCGCCGATTATGGTTGGGATACCTATGCGACGACGGTCGAGGTGATGCAGGATACGATCGATAAGCGGCCGGAGGTGGTGCAGTGCTTCGTCGATGGCTCGGCAAAGGGCTGGTACAATTATCTCTACGGCGACAACAAGGCCGCCAACGACTTGATCAAGAAGGACAATCCGGACATGACGGATGAGCAGATCGCGTTCTCGATCGAGCAGTTGAAGAAGTTCGGCGTGGTCGATTCCGGCGATTCGGAAAAGCTCGGCATCGGCGCCATGACCGACGCGCGCATCCAGAGCTTTTATGACAAGATGGTCAAGGCCAAGGTCGCGCAGCCGGGCATCGACATCAAGAAGGCCTACACGCTGGCTTTCATCAACAAGGGCGTCGGGCTGGAGCTGAAGAAGTAAGGCGGCCTGCCTGAGATGATCCAGGAGAAAGTGGCTGAGACGCCGGCGGCATCGGACGAGGCCCCGATGCTGCTTTCGTTGCGCAACGTCGGCAAGGTCTTTTCCAACGGCGTGACTGCGCTGAGCAAGGTCGATCTCGCGATCCGCGAGGGCGATTTCCTGAGCCTGCTCGGCCCGTCCGGCTGCGGCAAGTCGACGGCGCTCAGGCTGATCGCCGGCCTGTCGACGCCGACCTCAGGCCAGCTCGACTGGCGCGGCTCGATCGACCGCTCGAACATCGGCTTCGTCTTCCAGGAGCCGACGCTGCTGCCTTGGGCGAACGTCTTCGACAATGTCTGGCTGCCGCTGAGGCTCAAGGGCGTGTCGCGGGCCAAGGCGGCGCCGACGGTAATGGAGATGCTGTCGCGCGTCCATCTCACCGGCTTCGAGAATGCCGTGCCGCGCGAACTTTCCGGCGGCATGAAGATGCGCGTCTCGATCGCCAGGGCCATGGTGACCAAGCCGCGCATCCTTCTGATGGACGAGCCCTTCGCGGCGCTCGACGAGATCACCCGCTTCAAGCTCAACAACGATCTTCTGGAACTGTGGCAGGACGAGCGTTTCACGGTCGTCTTCGTCACCCACAGCGTCTTCGAAAGCGTGTTCCTGTCCAGCCGCGTCGTCGTCATGGCCGCGCGACCGGGCCGCGTCTTCGGCGAGCTCGCCATCAGCGCGCCTTATCCGCGCGACGAGGTGTTCCGGACCTCACCCGGCTACGCCGCGCTTTGCCGACAGGCCTCGGACGTGCTGGTCGACGCCATCAACTCAACCGCGGGATCGCACCATGACGGTCGTTGACGACACCGCGCTGAAGCTCGATCCGGAAGAGGCGCGACGCGCCCGCCAGGAACGTCTTGAGCGCATGGGCAAATGGGTGCTGCCGCTGGCGATCATGGTGCTGGCGATCGTGCTGTGGGACCGCATCTGCGTCTGGAACGAGATCCCGCAATACATCCTGCCGCGGCCGGGCGTGGTGCTGCAGACGCTGCACAATGATGCCGGCCTGTTGTTCTCCTCGCTCCTGGTGACCCTCAGGATAACCTTCCTTAGCCTGCTGCTCGCCGTGATCGGCGGCGTCGGGCTGGCGGTGCTGTTCGCGCAGTCGAAATGGGTGGAGATGTCGTTCTTCCCCTTCGCCATCGTGCTGCAGGTGACGCCGATCGTGGCGATCTTCCCGCTGATCAACATCTATGTGGACAACCAGACCGTCAAACTGCTGCTCTGCGCATGGATCGTCGCCTTCTTCCCGATCCTGTCCAACACCACGCTCGGGCTGAACTCCGTCGACCGAAACCTGCGCGACCTGTTCAAGCTCAACGGCGCGACGCGCTGGCAGCAATTGCGCTATCTGCGCCTGCCGGCGGCGATGCCCTATTTCCTCGGTGGGCTGAAGATCGCCGGCGGCCTGTCGCTGATCGGCGCGGTGGTGGCGGAATTCGTCGCCGGCGCGCAAGGGCAGTCGTCCGGGCTTGCCTCGCGCATCATCGAGGCCGGCTACCGGCTCAACGCGCCGCGCCTGTTCGCGGCGCTGATCCTGATCTCGCTCACCGGCATCCTTATCTTCCTGGTGCTGTCTCTGGTGTCGTATCTGATCCTGCGCCGCTGGCACGAGAGCGCGCTCAAGCAGGAGCACTAGGGTGTTAGCAGGGAAGATCGCGAAGAGGACCAGATCTTGATACCCGCCTCTGGTTCGTACCAGCTTGCCAATGCCCGCCTTCACCGTTCGCTGACGCCCGGGCTTGCCACAAGTTACGACGCTGATGGTTTCGCTCTTGCCGATATATCCGTTGCCGGCGGCAAGATTTCGAGCATTGCAGCGCGCGGCAAATCCAACGCACCGGCCGATGCGATCGACCTTGCCGGCCGGATCGTGCTGCCGTGTTTCGTCGACTGTCATACCCATATCGACAAGGGCCATATCTGGCCGCGAAAGCCCAATCCGGACGGCACCTTCATGGGCGCGCTCAACGCCACCGGCGCCGACCGCACCGCGCGCTGGAGCGCCGAGGATGTCGCGCGACGCATGGATTTCTCGCTGCGCTCGGCCTATGCGCACGGCACCAAGGCGGTCCGCACCCACCTCGACAGCGTGCCGCCGCAAGAAGAGATCTCCTGGCCGGTGTTCGAAGCCATGCGCGAAAAATGGCGCGGCAGGATCGACCTGCAGGCCGCCTGCCTGCTCGGCATCGAAGGCGTGCGCGACAAAGCCTGGTTCGAGCGGCTGGCCAAACGCGTCGCCGCCGCCAAGGGCGTACTCGGCGTCGTCACCTATATGGTGCCCGATCTCGAGGAACTGCTCGACCAGGTGTTCGGGCGGGCGATCAAGCACGGGCTCGATCTCGACTTCCACGCGGACGAGACCGACGACGTCGCGGCGATCTCCCTGAAGAAGATCGCCGAAGCCTCGCTTTGGAACGGTTTTGAGGGCAATATCCTGGTCGGCCATTGCTGCTCGCTGGCGCGGCAGCCGGACCTCGAGGTTCTCGACACGCTGGATAAGGTGGCGAAGGCGCGGCTTGCAGTGGTGTCGCTGCCGATGTGCAATCTTTATCTGCAGGACCGGCGCAACAATCACACCACCCCGCGCTGGCGCGGCGTGACGCTGCTGCATGAGATGAGGGCGCGCGGCATCAAGGTGGCGGTCGCCTCCGACAACACGCGCGACCCGTTCTACGCCTATGGCGATCTCGACATGCTGGAAGTCTACCGCATGGCGACGCGTATCCTGCATTTGGACCATCCGGTCGGCGACTGGCCAAAGGCCGTGGCGGCGACACCGGCGGAGGTGATGCGGCTTGACGGCGACGGCGTGCTCACTGCCGGTGGCAGCGCCGACTTCATCGTATTCAAAGGACGGAGCTGGACCGAATTGCTGTCGCGGCCCGAATCGGATCGCATCGTGGTGCGCGAGGGCAGAGCAATCGAACGCCAACTGCCCGACTATGCCGAACTCGACGAATTGATGGTGGGATGATGGATATCGCAGCGCTGAAGCGCGATCTCGACGGGATCAAGATCGACGACCACCCGGCCATCGTCCAGCAGAAGAGCCGCGACTTCTACTGGTACAGCCCGGTGCTGAAGGCGCAGCTCGATCATGTCAAAGGCGATCTCATCGTCACGCCGAAGAATGAGGATGAGGTGATCCGCGTGCTTGCGGCGTGCCACAGGCACGGCGTCCCGGTGACGCCGCGCGGCAGTGGCACCGGCAATTATGGGCAGGCGATGCCGCTGTCGGGCGGTGTGGTGCTCAACCTCGCCGAGATGAACGACATCAAGTCGATCGCGCCGGGGCGCGTGGTGACCGGCCCGGGCGCGGTGCTGGCCGAGATCGACAAGGCGACGCGGGCGCATTCCGGCCAGGAGCTGCGCATGTCACCCTCGACCTACAACACAGCCTCGATCGGAGGCTTCGTCGCCGGGGGCTCGGGCGGCGTCGGTTCGATCCGCTGGGGCGGGTTGCGCGACCTCGGCAACGTCATCCGGCTGCGGACCGTGACAATGCAAGCCGAGCCGCGCGTGATGGACCTCACCGGCGAGGAGGTGCTCAAGGTCATGCATGCCTATGGCACCAACGGCATCATCACCGAAGTCGAGATGCCGCTGACCGCTTCCTACGACTGGATCGACGTCATTGTCGGCTTTGACGATTTCATGGATGCGGCCGGTTTCGGCAACGACCTCGCCGTCCAGGACGGGATATTGGCGAAGCTGATCACGCCGATCGCCGCGCCCATTCCCTACGATTATTTTAAGCGGCACCAGAAATTCTTCCGGCGCGAGCAGAGCATCGTGGTGTGCATGATCGCGCCGCATGCAATGGACGCCTTCGTCGCACTTGTCCGCAGCACCAGGGGCGAGATCGTGTTTCGGGCCGACAGGGAGGCCGATCTCAAAGGGCTGCCGCCGGCCTATGAGCTCACCTGGAACCATACGACGTTGCGCGCCATCCGGGTCGATCCGACGATCACCTATCTGCAGGCACGCTATCCGTCGCCGGATCATCTCGCCCACGTCAAGGCGATGGTCGAGCGCTTCGGCGACGAGGTGCCGGCGCATCTGGAGTTCATCCGCTTCGATGGCGCGATCGGCGCCGCCGGCCTGCCGCTGGTGCGCTACACCACGGAAGAGCGGCTCAACGAGATCATCCGCATCCATGAGGACAATGGCTGCTGGATCTTCAACCCACACCGCTACACGCTGGAAGAGGGCGGCATGAAGCGCACGGATGATGTGCAGCTTGCCTTCAAGCGCGAGACCGATCCGCAAGGACTGCTCAATCCCGGCAAGATGATCGCCTGGGAGAATCCCGCCTACGACTACCGCTCGGGCAAGCCCTTTCTGTTCAAGGGCCTGCAAAAGGCGGGTTGATGAACATCCTCGTGCTTTACGCCCATCCGGTGGAGACCAGCTTCAATGCCGGGCTGCACCGGACGATCGTCGAGCGGCTCGCGGCGGCTGGCCATGCCGTCGACGATTGCGATCTCTATGCCGAGGATTTTGACCCGCGGCTGACGCGGACTGAGCGGCTCGGCTACCACGATCCGCGCGGCCCGGCCGACGCCGTCGCCGGCTATGTCGAAAGGCTACGCAAGGCCGAGGCGCTGGTGCTGTCCTTCCCGGTCTGGAATTACGGCTATCCGGCGATCCTGAAAGGTTTTTTCGACCGTGTCTTCCTGCCCGGCGTGTCGTTCAAGCTGGTCGACGGTAAGGTACGGCCGACGCTGCACAACATCCGCAAGCTCGCCGCCGTGACCACCTATGGCGGCAGCCGCTTTCGCGCCATGCTGATGGGCGACCCGCCGCGCAAGATCGTCAAGCGCATGCTGCGGGCCACCATCAAGCCCGGCGCTCCCGTCTCCTACCTCGCGCATTATTCGATGAACCTTTCGACCGACGAGACGCGCAACGCGTTCATGGCAAAGGTCGCGGTCAGCATGGATCAATTCTGATGCGCGTGCTGGTGGTCTATTGCCATCCGGTGCCGGAAAGCTACTGCGCGGCGATCCGCGGCACGGCGGTGGAGGTCTTGACGCGGAGAGGCTGGGACGTGCGGCTGCTCGACCTCTACGCCGAGAACTTCAATCCAGTGATGAGCTGCGAGGAGCGGCGCTCCTATAACGACCGCGCGCCTGAGGATCCGGCACTCGAACCGCATTTCGAGCATCTGCAATGGGCCGAGGCGATCCTCTTCATCTATCCGACCTGGTGGTACGGGCTGCCAGCGATGCTGAAGGGCTGGTTTGACCGGGTCTGGGCCGCCGACATCGCTTTCAAGTTGCCGGCCGGCAAAGGGCGAATAACGTCGCTGATGCGGCATGTCACCAAGGTCGGCGTCATCACCACCTGCGGCGCTCCGACCTGGTGGAGCGTGGTCGTAGGCCAGCCGGGCCGCAAGACCATCCTGCGCGGCATGCGGGCGTTGTGCGCCACGCGCTGCAAGACCTTCTTCCTGGCGCACTATCTGATGGATTCGTCGACGCCGAAGAGCCGGGCGGCATTTTTGGGGAAGGTGCGGGCGAAGCTGGAAAGGTTTTGAAGCGCCTTTCCTTCTCCCTTTGCAAGGGGAGGAGGGAGAGCCGCGCTACATCTTCACGCGCTCCGCCTTCGGATCATACATCGGCCTAAGCGAAGTCTCCGCCGCGAAACGCTCGCCGGCGATCTCCACCTCATAGGATGAGCCCAGCAGGTCCGCCTCGCTCTCGCCCTCGCAGGGCACGTAACCAAGGCCGATCGCGCCACCGAGATGGTGGCCGTAATTGCCCGAGGTGATCGGGCCGACAATCCGGCCGTCGCGCAGGATCGCTTCGTTGTGGAAGAGCAACGGCTGAGGGTCCTTCAGGCGGAACTGTACCAGCCGGCGTGACAGGCCGGCTTCCTTCTTCCTGAGCACGGCGTCGCGGCCGATGAAGCCGGCTTTGCTCGTCTTCACCGCAAAGCCAAGGCCAGCCTCCAGCACATTGTCCTCGTCGGTGATGTCGTGGCCGAAATGGCGGAAAGCCTTCTCGATACGGCAGGAATCGAGCGTATGCAGGCCGCAGAGTTTCAGGCCTATATCGGCGCCGGCTTCCGTGATCGCCTCGAAGACATGGGCGGCCTGCTCGGTCGAGACATAGAGTTCCCAGCCAAGCTCGCCGACATAGGTGACGCGGTGGGCGCGGGCCAGCCCCATGCCGATCTCGATCTCCTGGAACGTGCCGAACGGATTGGCTTCGTTGGAGAAGTCGTTCGGGCTGACCTTCTGGATCAGTTTACGCGCCTCCGGACCCATCACGCAGATCACGGCTTCGGCGGCGGTGACGTCGGTGATGACGACGAACTCGTCGGCCACATGCTTTCCCAGCCAGGCAAGATCACGCTGCAGCGTGGCGCCTGGCACGACCAGGAAATAGGCTGTTTCCGAAAGCCGCGTCACAGTGAGGTCGCTCTCGATGCCGCCGCGCTGGTTGAGCATCTGCGTGTAGACGATCTTGCCCGGCGCGACGTCCATGTCGTTGGCGCAGAGCCTTTGCAGGAACGCGCAGGCGTCGCGGCCCTCGACGCGGATCTTGCCGAAGGAGGTCATGTCGAACAGGCCGACGCCGTTGCGCACCGCGAGATGTTCCTCGCGCTGGTTGTCGAACCAGTTCTGCCGCTTCCAGGAATAGCGGTATTCGCGCTCCTGGCCTTCGCGGGCAAACCAATTGGCGCGCTCCCAGCCGGCGACTTCGCCGAAGACGGCGCCGAGTGCCTTGAGATGCTCGTGCAAGGGCGAGCGGCGCACGCCGCGCGAGGTCGCCATCTGGCGGTAGGGGAAATGGTCGGCATAGAGCAGACCGAGCGTTTCCGAGACTCGCTCCTTCAGATAGCGGCGGTTCTTCTGAAAAGGCTGGGCGCGGCGGATGTCGACCTCCCAAAGGTCGAAGGGCGCTTCGCCGTCATTGATCCATTGCGCCAGCGCCATGCCGGCGCCGCCCGACGAGACGATGCCGATCGAATTATAGCCGGTAGCCATCCAGTAGCCTGAAAGCTCGGGCGCCTCGCCGAGATAATAGCGATCGTCGGGCGTGAAACTCTCGGGACCGTTGAAGAAGGTGTGGATGCCGGCGGTGCCCAGCATCGGCATGCGGTTCACGCCCATTTCGAGGATCGGCTCGAAATGGTCCATGTCCTCGGGCAGTTGGTCGAAGCAGAAATCCTCGCGGATTCCTTCCATGCCCCAGGGTTTCGCCACCGGCTCGAAGGCGCCCAGCATCATCTTGCCGGCGTCCTCCTTGTAATAGGCGCACTCGTCCGGCACGCGCAGCACCGGCAGGCGCGACAGGCCCGGGATAGGTTCGGTGACGAGGTAGAAATGCTCGCAGGCATGCAGCGGGATGGTGACGCCGTTCTGACGCCCGAGCTCGCGCGCCCACATGCCGGCGCAGTTGATGACGATGTCGGTCTCGATCGTGCCCTGGTCCTCGCCTTGCGCCCAGGAGACGCCGGAGACGCGGCCGTTCTTCGTGTGGACCTTGGTGACCTTGACGTTCTCGATTATTGTCGCGCCACGCTGGCGCGCGCCCTTGGCCAGTGCCATGGCGATGTTGGCCGGGTCGCACTGGCCGTCGAGCGGCAGATGCACGGCGCCAACCACGTCGGAGACATTGAGGTGTGGATACATCTCCTTCACTTCGCTCGGCGAAATCTCACGCACGTCGATATCGAAGGCACGGGCGAGCGAGGCCTGCCTGTAGATCTCGTGCTTGCGTTCCTCGGTCAGAGCGACGGTGATCGAGCCGACCTGGCGCATGCCGGTGCCGACATCGGTCTCGGCTTCGAGCTTGACGTAGAGGTCGGCCGAGTATTTCGCCAGCCGCGTCATGTTCTGCGAGCCGCGCAATTGGCCGATCAGGCCGGCCGCGTGCCAGGTGGTGCCGCAAGTGAGCTGCTTGCGTTCGAGCAGCACGATGTCGGTCCAGCCGAGCTTCGCCAGGTGATAGGCGACCGAGCAGCCGGAGACGCCGCCGCCGATGATCACGGCGCGGGCTTTGCTGGGGACACTCCTGGTCATGCGGCCTCGCGGCGGTAGTTGGAAGCGAAGCGGCGCAGGCGAAGTGCGGCTTCCTTGAGGGTGGGCTCGGGCTGGCAGAGGCTGATGCGGATGTGGCCGGCGGCGGCTTCGCCGAAGCTCGACCCCGGCATGACGCCGACCTTCTCCTTGTCGAGCAGGCCCCAGGCGAATTTCTCATCATCGGGCTCGATGGCGGAGATATCGAGCATCACATACATGCCGCCTTCCGAACCGTGCACGGTGACGTCGTTCATGCCGCGGATGGCCTCCAGCATCAGGGCACGCCGCGCCGCATAGCGCTCGGCGATCTCTTTCACGCCATAGTGGTTCTCGAGCGCTTCGGCGCAGGCGATCGAGATGAAAGCCGGCAGGCCGTAGGTCGTCACAAGGTTGAGGTCGGTGAGCAGCCGGATCATCTCTCTCGGGCCGGTCAGCCAGCCCATGCGCCATCCCGTCATGCCGTGACTTTTCGACATCGAGTTGATGACCAGGGTGCGCTCGGCCATGCCAGGCAGCGAGCGCGGCGAGATGTGCTCGCCGCCGCCGAGCGTCCAGTAGACCTCGTCAGACAGGAGCCAGAGATCGTGCTCTTTGCAAATCGCGGCCAGCTCCTCCAGCCGCTCGCGCGAATAGACGGCACCGGTCGGGTTGTTCGGCGTGTTGATCAGGATGGCCCGGGTGTTGGGCTTCAGCGCGGCGCGGATCATGTCCGCGCGGGGCTGGAAACCGTCCTCGGCAGGCGTCTCGACCACGGTGAAGGCCGCGCCGGCGGCGCTGAAAGTGTTGGGGTAGGTGGCGTAATAGGGCGCGACAACGATGGCGTGGTCGCCAGGGTCCAACACGGTCTGCACGGCGGCGTAAAGCGCTGCCTGACCGCCTTGGGTGGCGATGATCTCGTCGGGTTCCGTTTCGATGCCGGTGCAGGCGGTGGATGCGGCCGCCATTGCCTTGCGCAGGCGCGGCAGGCCAGGCAGCGGCGTATAATGATGGTTGCTGCCGCGCACGGCGTTTACACAAGCCTCGATCGTCTCCGAAGGCGTGTCGAAGTCGTGATCGCCGACCGACAGCATGATGATATCCTCGCCGGCCTGCTGACGGGCCCAGGCGGCCGAATGGACTTCCCAGCCGTCCTTGCCCGAAGGAACGATGGCGGTAATGCGCTTCGATGGTCTTGGCATCACTGAACTCCCGAGATCCGATGGCCGGCCTGCTCGAGCCGGTCGCGCAGGGCGGCGATATGAGCGGGGCCGACCTCGCAGCAGCCGCCGACGATGCCGGCGCCGGCTTCGACCCAGCCGATGGCCTGGTCGGCATAGGCCTGCGGGTCGAGATCGTGGCGGGCATGCAGCACGTCGACGGTGCCGCCATGCTTCAGCGCCTCGACGGAGGTGAAGCCATTGGCGTAAGCGCCAACCGGTCCGCCGAGCGCGACGAGTTCCGGCAAGGCCGCGGAGATGGCTTCGGGCCGGCAGCAGTTTAGCAGCCGGGCCGCAACCGGCAGGTCGCCGAGGGCGCCTACCGCACCGGCAATGGTCTCGCCGCTGCGCAGGCGTGGCGCGCCGTGGTCGGCAAGCGTCCAGGACACCCATACCGGCTTGCCGGTTTCGGATGCCGCGGTGACGGCTGCGCGCGCCTCGTCGGCGGACGCCATGGTCTCGCACAGGAACAGGTCAACACCGTCGGTCTGCTCGGCGACGATGCGGCGATAGATGTCGAGCGTCTCATCGAAGGAAATGGTCAGCGCCGGCGCATAGCTGCCGAACAAGGGCGACAGGCAGCCAGCGATCGCGGCGTCGCCCGCTTCGTCGCGGGCCTGCCTCGCCAGTTGGATGCCGCGCTTCTGCAGCGGCTCGAACAGATCTTCCGCGCCTTCGCGCGCCAGGCGCTCCGGCGTTGCCGCATAGGTGTTTATGGTGATGACACGAGCACCCGCCTGGATGAATTCGACATGCAGGTTGCGCACAAGGTCCGGCTCGTCGATCAGCACCCTGGCCGACCACAGCGGCGTCGGCTCGGATTTGCTGCGGCGAACCAGTTCCTGGCCCATGCCGCCATCGGTGAGGATAACGGAAGTCATGCCCGCAACCTCTCATTCTTAGGATCCCAGAGCGGCTCGTCCTTCTGCACGACGGCCTTGAAGCGATCGCCGAAAACCTCGACCTCGACCGCCGTGCCCGGCTCGGTGAGATCGCTGCGCAACATGCCGAGCGCGATCGACTTGCCGACGCGGTGGCCCCAGCCGCCTGAGGTCGTCTCGCCGACGATCCTGCCGTCGTGCCAGAGCGTCGACATATAGGGCGCGTCGCAGTCGCCGGGGTTCTCGACGACCAGCGTGACGAAGCGCTTCTTCACGCCCTGCTGCTTCTCGTTAAGCAGTGCCGCCTTGCCGCGGAAATCGGGCTTGTCCCATTTGACGAAGCGTTCCAGCCCGCCCTGAAGGATCGAATAGTCGGTCGAAAGGTCGCCTTTCCAGGCGCGGTAGCCTTTTTCCAGCCGCAGCGAATCCAGCGCATACATGCCGAACGGCTTCAGGCCATGCTTCTGGCCGGCTGACCAGACGGCGTCGAAGACAGCGAGCGTGTCGGCGACTTTGGTGTGGATTTCCCAGCCGAGTTCGCCGGCAAAGGAGACGCGGACCAGTTTCGCCCAGCGCCCGGCAATGCTCGTTTCCTGATGCGTCAGCCAGGGCAGGGTCAGGTCAGCGCCGCAGACATCGGCAAGGATTTTCCGCGAATTCGGTCCGGCCAGGATCTGGGTCGAGTATTCCTCCGTCCGGTCGATCAGCGTGAAGGCCGCATCGGCAGGCATGCGCGACTTCAGCCATTCGAAGTCGTGCCACTGCGCCACCGCCGCGGTGATCAGCGTCATCTGGTCCTCGCCATGGCGCACGACCGACATCTCGGTGACGATGCGGCCCTTGTCGTCGGCGAAATAGACGAGGCCGATGCGGCCGGGCTTCGGCACGAGGCCTGTGACCTGCAGCGACAGCCAGTCGGCCGCGCCCGGACCTTCGAGGTTGAAGCGCGAGAAGCCGGGCAGGTCGAGGATACCGGCGGCGTCGCGCACGGCGAGGCATTCCTCGCGCACCGCGCGCTGCCATGGCCCGTCGCGGCGGAAGGTGAGGGTGGATTCCTCGGACGTGTCATCGCCGGGCCCAGCATACCAGGTCGCGCGCTCCCAGCCATTATAGGCATCGAACTGGCCGCCCAGCGCCTTGATGCGCTCATGCAGCGGCGAAAGCTTACGGTTGCGCCCCTCAGGCCAGGCATGGCGCGGGAACTGGATGGCATATTCGTTGCCGTAGATCTCGATGCCCTTGGCGACACAATAGTCCGACGCCGAGGCGAACGACGTGAAACGGCGCGGGTCGCAGGACCACATGTCCCATTCGGTCTGGCCCTCTGTCACCCATTCGGCCAGCACCTTGCCGGCGCCGCCGCCTTGCGCGATGCCGAAGGTGAAGACGCAGGCCTCGAAGGCGTTCGGCACGCCGGGCATCGGCCCGATCAGCGGGTTGCCGTCCGGCGCGTAGGGGATCGGGCCGTTGATCACCTTGGAAAGACCGGCTGTGCCGAGGATCGGCACGCGCGCGACGGCATCCGCCAGATAATGCTCGAGACGGTCGAGATCATCGGGGAAAAGCTGGAAGGAAAAATCCTCCGGCATCGGATCGTTGTGGGTCGCCCAATGCGCGCGGCAATTGCGCTCATAGGGCCCGAGATTCATGCCGCTCTTTTCCTGGCGCAGGTAATAAGACGTGTCGACGTCGCGCAGCAGCGGCAATTTGTGACCCTGCTCCTTCGTCCAGGCGGCAAGCTCGGGAATCTCCTCGAACAATATGTACTGGTGGCTCATCACCATCATTGGCACGTCGCGGCCGAACATTTTTCCGACCTCGGCGGCGCGGTAGCCGGCCGCGTTAATG
This sequence comes from Mesorhizobium sp., assembly GCA_004020875.1. Taxonomy (GTDB): domain Bacteria; phylum Pseudomonadota; class Alphaproteobacteria; order Rhizobiales; family Rhizobiaceae; genus Mesorhizobium. Next base: position 89,501 of record SAPZ01000009.1, on the reverse strand, counting down.
ACTATCTCGCAGCGGATCTCGCCCTGCGGGGTGGCGACCACCCATTCTCCGTTCTCGCGGCGAACGCCGGTGACCGGGCAGAAGCGGATGATCTTTGCGCCCATGTCGCGGGCGCCCTTCGCGAGCGCCTGGGTCAGTTGCGCCGGGTCGATGTCGCCGTCGCTCGGATCATAGAGCGCGCCTTTCAGTTCGTGCGTCTCGATGAAGGGGTAGCGTCGCTTGATCTCGTTGAGGCCGACAACGTCGATATCCATACCCTGGTAGCGGCCCATGCCCTTGGCGCGCTGGAATTCCTGCATGCGTTCGTTGGTGTGGGCGAGCCGGAGCGAACCGGTGACATGGTAGTTCATCGGATAGTCGACGGCCTCGGCCAGGCCCCGGTAGAGTTCGGTCGAATAGCGCTGCATGTTCATCAGCGACCAGGACGAGGAGAAGGTCGGGACGTTGCCGGCGGCATGCCAGGTCGAGCCCGAGGTCAGCTCGTTCTTTTCCAAAAGCACGCAATCGGTCCAGCCCGCCTTGCACAAATGATAAAGCGATGAGCAGCCGACGACACCGCCTCCGATGATCACCACGCGTGCCGTGGTCGGCAAACCGGCCATGTTTTTCTCCTCAAATTCAATCAATATACCGGCGGCGAAACCACCCAGATGACGACCGCCGGCTCGGTGCCCGGATTGCGCCAGCGATAGGGCTTGCCCTCGAAGCGAAACGAGTCGCCTTCGCCAAGCCGATGCCAGACGCCCGCTATCTCGATGTCGAACAGTCCGGAGGCGATGTATCCGGCCTCCTCGGTCGGACGCAGCGCGGCGGTCTTCATCTCTGCGCCGGGCGCGAACACCGAGCGCACCACTTCGAAACTACCGCCGAGATCGGGCGACAGAAGCTCTTCCACCAGACCCGATTCGCTTGTGCCAAGCACGCGACGGCGGCCGGCGCGCACGATCACGCCACGCTCTTCCTCGGCCGGCACGTCATGACTGAAGAACAGGCTGATCGGGACATCGAAGAGATCGGCAAAGGCCCGCAAGTCGCCGACCGACGGAATAGAAAGGCCGCGTTCGACCTGACTGACCCAGCCGACCGAACGGCCGAGCTTGAGGGCGATTTCGGAGAGCGTGAGGCCGCGGGCCTTGCGCAGCGCGCGGATGTCGCCGGCTAGCAGCCGGTCGCCATTGTCCTGCTCCGATCTGGCCGTGGTCGAGCTCAAAGGCTTCTCGTGAAAAAATCCGAATAAATTTCATGAGAAGGTAAAACTATGAAAAAATCAAGGAGATTTTCATAGGCCACAAGATTTGCTTGCGCGTTTTCGGCGGTTGATGCAAAGGCTCGCGCACGAGCGGCGAGTGGGGCGCCCGGTCGGAGACCAGTCTTAGTTTATAGTCTGCGGATGGTCGTCAAGGAAACCAGGTTCGGGTTTCTGGCCATGCCGAGAGGGACGACCCATGCTTGAGAAGAACATCCGGATCGCATCGGATGCGGAGATCGTCGATGAGGCGATCACATCGCGCCGGTCGGTGCGCGCTTTCCTGCCCGATATGGTCGATGACGATACGATCCGCGCGATCCTGGCGGTCGCCGCGCGCGCGCCGTCGGGCACCAACATGCAGCCCTGGCGCGTCTATGTGACCAAGGGCGAGGTCAAGCAACGCATCAGCGACGCGATCCTCAACTCCGGCATTCGCGCCGAAAAGGCGGAATGGGACGAGTACCGCTACTATCCCGACCAGTTCTTCGAGCCTTACCTGACGCGCCGCCGCGCCAATGGCTTCGGCCTTTACGGAGTGCTGGGCATCGGCCGGCGCGAGGTCGACAAGATGCGAGCGCAGCACGACCGCAACTTCATCTTCTTCGATGCTCCCGTCGGCATGATCTTCACGATCGACCGGCGACTGAACCAGGGCTCGTGGATCGACTACGGCATGTTCCTTCAGAACATCATGGTCGCGGCGCGGGGCAGGGGGCTGCATACCTGCCCGCAGGCGGCCTTCGCTCCTTACCATCGGCAGATCAGACCGGTGCTCAACATTCCCGACGAGGAGATCGTCGTGTGCGGCATGGCGCTCGGCTATGAGGACACCTCCAAGCCCGAAAACGAGTTCCGCACCGACCGCGCGCCAATCGAGGACTGGGTTACGTTCGCGGAATAGTGCCGGCGCAGGCCGCGGCTCGGCCTGTCAGTCAGTACTCATATGGGTGCCGTGGCCGCTGACATGCGCGCCGTCCTGCGGCGTCAACCGCAAGTAGGCCGACAGAGCGCAAAGCGTGATCAGCCCTTCGACGACGAACAGAATGCGATAGTCGTCGACACTAGCCTTGCCGCCGCCGGCAAGCAGCGAGAGCAGCGCGGCGGCGAGGCCGACGCTGATCGCCACCGCGAGCTGCCACAGGATGTAATAAAGCGCGCTGAAGCGCGCGAGCTGTTCCGGCGCGATATCCGAGTAAGAAAGGTTGCCGGTCGAGGCCCATTGCACCGAGCGGAAGACGCCGAAGGTGAAGATGTAAGCCAGAACGATCCAGGCCGGCAGGCTCTCCTGCATCAGGGCAAAGCCCGCGACCAGCAAGGCGACGATCGGCGTGTTGGTGACCAGCACGCGCTTGAAGCCGAAATGGTTCAGAAGCCGCGGCATGAAGAAGCGCATGACCAGGGATCCGATCGCGGCAACGAAGGTCAGGGAGCCGGCCTGAACTGCGCTCATGCCGAAGCCGAGCTGGAACATCAGCGGCAGGAGGAAGACCACCGAGCTGAGGCCGATCGTGTCAAGGCTGCCGCCAGTCAGGAAGGAGATGCGGAAGGTGCGGATGCGCAGCAGGTTGAGGTCGAGCAGCGGATTGCGGGCGCGCAGGCAGTAGAAGGCGGCAATTGTCAGGATGATGATCGCCAGGCCAAGCTCGATACCGATGAGGCTGCTCGCGGTATCCTTGGCGGCAAGCGAGTCCATGCCGAAGACCAGCAGGCCCATGCCGCTGCCGACGAGCAGGAAGCCCGGAAAATCGAACGGCGTGCGCACTGGCTTGGTCGTCGACGGAAACAGCGAGGCGGCAAGCAGCGCGGCGGTCAGCGCGATCGGGATGTTGATATAGAAGATCCAGCGCCAGGACACATAGGTGGTGAGCGCGCCTCCCACCAGCGGTCCGACCAACGGCCCGGACTGGCCGGCGAGCGAGATATACATGTTGATCTTGAGCGTACGGTCGCGCGGGAAGCTCGACAGGATCACGACCTGGCCAAGGGTGCCCATCAGCGCGCCGCCGCAGCCCTGCAGGGCGCGCGAGCCGACCAGCATCCAGAAGTTTTCCGAAAGGCCGCACAAGGCCGAGGCGCTGGCGAAGACGAGCAGCGCTAAGCAATAGACGTTGCGCAGCCCGAAGCGGTCGGCCAGCCAACCGCCGAGCGGCATGGTGACGATCAGGCTCGCGACATAGACGGTGATCAAGAGGCCAAGCTGGCTTGGCGGGCGGTCGAGGCTCTCGCCGATGCCGGGCAGCGCGGTGACCACGACGTTCTGGTCCAGGCTGGTCATGAACACGCCGCAAGCGACGGTTGCCGGCAACAGCATGGACGGACCCTCCGCCGGAGCAAAGCGGGTCGTGGCCGTCGCCGAAGTCTCAACAGTCATGGAAGGGTATGGTCGAACTGGTTGCCTGAGCGGGCGTCTGCCTGGGCAAACGCCCGTGATTCCTTACCTATCGCCGCTGCTGGTCCAACGCTCAAGCGGCAGTTGTAGCCGTCCATAGTGCCAGATAGCGGCTGGACCAAATCCCTGGTTCCGCCGTACCGGCTACTGCACCTCGTAACCGACCTCTTCGCTGGCGTGGCACAAGGCCTTCCAGAACGACCGCGCGAAGGAGCGGAAGACATAGATGTCGAACTGGTCGGCGCCGCTGCGCTGGATCTGGGCGAAGATGTCGTGATGGTTGGTCGACCGGCCGGCGCCGAGCGGGAAGGCCGGCAAGGCGAAGTCGATAGCGAAGAACTTCGCCATCACCCATTCGGCCTTCGGGCCGGCGATGCGGATCGCGGTGCGGCCATGCGACAGGTCCGTGAGCGTGCCGATGGCTGGCGTGATGACGCCGGCGAAGGTCGCGGCCAGTCCTTCGGCTTCGTCGACCACGGTGAATTTCCCCGGCGCGAAGCCGAAAACGGCGCGGGCGCCGCTGCTTGCGCCGCCGCCAGCGCCGTCAGGCAGAGCCAGGCCGGTGACCTTGCGGATAACCTCGATCAGCCGCTTTTCCTCACCTGGCCAGGCGCCAAGCTGCAGGATCGAGCCCGGCCGCGTCTCGGACAGGATGACATCGACGCCATGTTCGAAATTGCCATGCGAACCGGGATGATAGTCCGGCTCGAGCGGCGATTGACGCTCGGGCAAAGGCTGCTCAGCCATGCATGCGGCTCCCGTCGGGATCGTAGAAATGGTTGGAGACGATTTCGATCGGCCCGAAGCGATTGCGCAGTGGGTCCGAAACGAAGGCGCGGGTGCCGTGACGCGCCTTGCCTCCCTTCACCAGGGCCAAGGCTATATATTTGCCCAGCGCCGGCGAATAGCAACACGCCGTGATGTGGCCGAGCGAGTGGTGCGGATTTGCCTCGTCCAGTTGCTCGACGATATGTCCGCCGCCGCTGAGCGGCCGGTTGTCGAGGGCGATGAGCCCGACGAGCTCAAGCCGGTCGGGGGCGATAAGGCCTTCGCGGTCCATCATGGCCGAGCCGATGAAGGGCTTCTTCTTCGACAGCATCCAGTCGAGATGAAGATCGCGCGCGGTGGTGCGGCCGTCGATCTCGGCCCCGGTGACATGGCCCTTCTCGATGCGCATCGTGCCCAGGGCCTCGAGCCCATAGGTGACAAGGCCGAAAGGTTTGCCGGCCTCGATCAAGGCTTCCCATACCCGGGTGCCGTAGCCCGCGCCGGAATAGACCTCGAACGCCATTTCGCCGGAGAAGGACAGGCGGCAGATCATCACCGGCACGCCGGCGATTTGGCCATGGGCGATGCCCATGAAGGGCAGCGTGGCGTTGTCGACAGCGGTCCCTGTCACGCAGGATGCAAGGATGGCCCGCGCGTTCGGTCCGCCGATCGCGGCCCCCGCCCATTCGTCGGTGACTGAGGTGACGGTGACCCTCAGCTCCGGCCAGATGACGTCGAGGAAATACTCCAGATGCTGCATCACCTTGCCGGCATTGGCGGTGGTGGTGGTCATCAGAAATTCCTGCTCGCCGAGCCGCCAGGTGGTGCCGTCGTCGAAGGCAAGGCCATCCTCGCGCAGCATCAGGCCGTAGCGCGCCTTGCCGACCGCAAGCGTGGAGAACGTGTTGGTGTAGACGCGGTCGAGGAACTCGGCCGCGTCTGGCCCCTGCACCGCGATCTTGCCCAGCGTCGAGACGTCGACAATGCCGGCGCTGCCGCGCGTGGCTCTTGCTTCCCGCACATAGGCCTGCTCGACCGTCTCGCCGGGGAGGCCGTAGATCATCGGCCGGTACCAGAGGCCGGCCGAATACATCCTTGCGCCATTGGCGATGTGCCAGTCATGCATCGGGGTCAGCCGCTCGGGTTTGAGGTCGCCGAAGCGCTCGGCGGCCAGCGAGCCGATCGACACCGCCGTGTAGGGAGGGCGGAAGCGCGTCGTCCCGACTTCGGGGATCGGCTTGCCGAGCGCCTCGGCCATGATGGCGAGGCCCGGCACATTGGAGTTCTTGCCCTGGTCGGTCGCCATGCCCAGCGTGGTGTAGCGCTTCAGGTGCTCGACTGAAACGAAGCCCTCGCGGTGTGCCAGCCGCACGTCATCGGCGGTGACGTCATGCTGGAAGTCGACGAAGCTCTTGCCCTTGGCCTTGATCTCGAAGACCGGCGCCGGATCGGGATCGCCCGGAGCCGCCTCGACGACAGGCACGGGAGCGGATGAAGCCGCGCCGCCGGCAGCCTGAAGACCGGCCGCCCGGCCCTCCGCGATGGCCTCAGCTGTCGAAAAACTCCCGGTGAAGGCGCCGGCGCCGATCCAGCGCTGCGTCGGCGTCGGCGGCAGGAAGGCTTGTCTCGCCGGATCCCACTCGGCCTTCGCGCCGGCCTGGCTGGCAAGATGGATGGTCGGCGACCAGCCGCCTGACATCAGAAGGCTGTCGGCATGGATGCTGCGTTCGTCGCCGCTCAGCGCACCGCTCATGGCATCGAAGCGCTGAATCTTGAGGCCGGTCAGCGCCTTGCCGCCTTCGGTCGCGACCACGGCGTGACCGGCAAGCAGTTCAGCCTCGGCTTCGCTCGCCAGCCGACGCATCTCGGTCGAAACGTCGCCCCGAACGTCGATGATAGCAACAACGGCGGCACCGGCCTTCTTCAAGGCGACGGCCGAGCGATAGGCGCTGTCATTGTTGGTGAAGAGCGCGATGCGCTGTCCAGGCAGAACGCCATATTCAACTGCGTAACGTTCCGCCGCATGCGCCAGCATGACGCCGGGCCTGTCGTTGCCGGGGAACACCAGCGGCCGCTCGAAGGAGCCGGTGGCGAGAACCACCGTGCCCGCGCGGATCGCCCAGTAGCGCTGGCGCGGCTCGCCCTTCGCCGCCACTTCCTTATGGTCGGTCACACGTTCCAGCGCGGCGAGCGTGTTGCCGTCGTAATAGCCCCAAACCGTGGTGCGCGGCAAAAGGCGCACATTATCGTTGCCTTCGAGCTGCCCGACCGTGCGCTGGGCCCAGTCGGCGGCAAGCATGCCATCGATGGTTTCGCCGGACCAGTTGGCGGAGCCGCCGAAGTGGGCTTCGAGCTCGGCGAGGATAACGCGGGCGCCCTGGTCGGCAGCGGCCTTTGCCGCCATCAGGCCGGCCGGACCGGAGCCGACCACCAGCACGTCGCAGAAAGCATTCATGCGCTCGTAGCGGGCCGGGTCGGGAGCGGTGCCTGCCTTGCCCAGGCCGGCGGCGCGGCGGATGAAATGTTCGCAGAACATCCAGAAGCGCGTGCCCTTCAGCGGACCGAACACCGGACCCATGAAGGTCTTGTAGTAGAAGCCGGCCGACAGGATCTTGCCGCCGAGTTGGTTGACGGCGCCGATATCCCAGGCGAGCGACGGGTTGCGGTTCTGGCTGACAGCGACGAGCCCGTCATAGATCTCGACCATGGTGGCCGGAATGTTCGGTTCGCGCACTTCGCCGCTCAGCACCGTCACCAGCGCGTTGGGCTCCTCGACGCCGGCGGAAAGCAGGCCGCGCGGGCGATGGTATTTGAACGAACGGCCGAACAGGGTCACGCCGTTGGCGAGCAACGCCGAGGCCAGCGTGTCGCCGATATGGCCGGTGTAAGGCGCGCCGTCGAAGGTGAAGCGGATGGTGCGCAGCCGGTCGATGCGGCCGCCGGTCTCTGTGCGGCGCGGGCTCACGAACGGCCCTCCGCCTTGTGGCCACCACGGGCGAAGGCCGTGCTCAGGATCTCATGCGTGATGGTGTTGCGCACGACCCTCAGATGGGCGCGGCAACCGCCGGAATGCTGCCAGATCTCGTTGTGATCGCCAGCCGGATTCAGCCGGTCGTAGACATAGGCGTTCCAGGCGTCGAGATCTTGCGAGGCCGGCTGCGGCCGCTCGCGGTTGCCGTCACCCTGGTAGGTGAATTCGATGACGTCGCGCGGGCCGCAATAGGGACAGGTGATAAGCATTGTCTTTCAGCCCTAATGCAGCCGCGGGTTCGCGCCCTGGCCTTTGTCGTCGATGATCAAGCCACGATAAAAACGGTCGAGCGTGAAGGGCGCGTTGAACTCGTGCGGCTCGTCCTTGGCGATGTTGTAGGCAAAGCACCAGCCAGAGGCGGGCGTCGCCTTGAAGCCGCCGTAGCACCAGCCGCAATTGAGATACATTCCCGGCAATGGGCCGGTGGTGATGATCGGCGATCCGTCCATCGTCATGTCGCACAGCCCGCCCCAGGAGCGCAGCATGCGCACCCGGGCGAGACCCGGGAACAGCGCCAGCATCTCGCTCATCACCTCATCGACGATTGGCAGGCTGCCGCGCTGGGCATAGCTGTTGTAGCCGTCGAGGTCGCCGCCATAGACGAGGCCGCCCTTGTCGGACTGCGAAATGTAGAAGTGGCCCATGCCGAAGGTGAGAACGGTGTCGATGACCGGCTTCAGCGATTCCGAGACGAAGGCCTGCAGCACATGACTTTCGATAGGCATGTGCGAAATGCCGGCAAGCTGCATGACGTGGCCGGTGCTGCCGGCAACAGCAAGCGCGACCTTCTTGGCGCGGATCTCGCCGCGCGTCGTCGATACGCCTGTGATGCGGCCGCCGTCGCGCAGGAAGCCGGTGACCTCGCAATTCTCGATGATGTCGACGCCGCGCCGGTCCGCGCCGCGCGCGTAACCCCAAGCGACGGCGTCATGGCGCGCGGTGCCCGCGCGCGGCTGCATCAGCCCGCCAAGCACCGGGAAGCGCGCCGAAGCCGAGACATCCAGCGCCGGCACAAGTCGCTTGATCTGGTCCACGTTCATCAGTTTGGCGTCGACGCCGAGATGGCGCATGGCATTGCCGCGCCTCGCATAATCGTCGAGCTGGGCAGGCGTGTGCGCAAGATTCAGGCAGCCGCGCTGGGAGAACATGACATTATAGTTGAGGTCGTGCGAAAGGTTCTCCCACAGCTTCATCGAATGCTCGTAGAAGCGGGTGTTCTGCGGCAACAGATAGTTGGAGCGCACGGCGGTAGTGTTGCGGCCAACATTGCCTGAGCCGAGCCAGCCTTTTTCCAACACGGCGACATTGGTGATGCCGTGTTCCTTGGCCAGGTAATAGGCAGTTGAGAGGCCGTGGCCGCCGCCGCCGATTACGATCACGTCGTAGGAAGCCTTGGGGTCAGGCTTGCGCCAGGCGGGTTTCCAATCCTTGTTGCCGGCCAGCGCATTCTTGAGCAGCGAAAAGGCTGAATATTCCGCCATTCTTCCTATCGTCCTTATGATGCGAGGCGGCAGACTATAGAGCAGGCGGGAAGCGCAAAGCCAAGATTGCGCCATCGCTTTTCGACAGGCCGACTCCGCTCGACATGATCGGGACGGCTTGCCGCCCGATAGGCCGGTCTTTATCAAGGGCGGAAATTCGGGGATCTTTCGGCCGACGAGTCGCCACAAAACCATGTTTTTCCGACTGCTACGCCTGATCTTGGTCGTCATCGTCGCTGTGTTCGGACAGCCGGCGCTCGATGCGTCGGCGCAGGCGATCGGCCACGGCTCGGCGCAGCTCATCGCCGACCAGACGAAGGTCATCCAGGACCTTACGACCCGGACGGACGGGCTGGAAAAGAAACTGGGCGATTCAGACGAGGACGATGCGGGGCTGGTCGATATCCGCCTGCAGCTCGAGGACATCTCGCGAGCGGCGCTGACCAGCGCGCTGGCATTCCGGCAGCGCCTCACCGACATCAACAACCGCGCCGAAGTGCTCGGCGCGCCGCCGGCTCAGGGGCAGCCTCCCGAGCCAGCGGTCGTCAGCAACGAGCGCAGCGCGCTCGCCTCGGAGAAGGCCGAGATAAACGCCGTAGTCGCTAGCGCGCAGAATCTTTCGATCCGCGTCAACGGACTAGTCGACAAGATCGCCGTCATGCGCAGCGAGCTTTTCCGCAGCGTCATCACCAAACATTATGATCTGAATGATGCGCTAAGCCCGCAGGCCCTGTCGGACGCGCATGACCTGATCACGGGCCTTTACAAGGCGGTGTCGTCCTGGCTGAGCTTCGCCCTCAGGTTCAAGTTCCAGGCGATCCTTGCCGCGACGCTTATGGCGCTGGCACTGGCGGCCGTGCTCTTGATTGGCGGAAGGCGCTTGTTCGGCCGCATCTTCGAAGCCGACCCAACCATCGAGCAGCCGTCCTACCTCAGCCGGTTGTCGGTCGCTTTCTGGTCGACGCTGCTGCCGACCCTGGCGCTCGGCGTCTTCTTCGCCTCTGCTGTGTTCTTCTTCAATTATTACAATGTGCTGCGTGGCGACATCGGCACGTTCCTCAATGCCTTGCTGACGGTGATCGGCATGGCTTTCTGCGTCAACCGGCTGACCAATGCGGCGCTCGAACCGCGCCTGCCCAACTGGCGCCTGATCCCGGTCGCGACGGGCCCAGCTCGCTGGCTCGTCTGGCTCACCACCGCAATGGCGCTCGTGCTCGGCTTGAATTACTTCCTGTCCGTCGTCAACGAGAAGATGGGATCGCCACTTTCGCTGACGATCGCCAGGAGCGTCGTCGCGACGATAATAGTCGGAGTCATACTGATCCTGATGGGGTTGCTGAAGCCCTTCAGGGCCGAAGACGGTTCGTGGCGTCCCTGGCCGACGTGGCTCCGTTTCATTGCCGTGGGGCTTGGCCTGTTCACCATTGCGGCCACACTGCTTGGCTATATCGGCCTGGCGCTTTTCGTCGCGTTCCAGGTCGTGGTGACCGGGACCGTCCTTGTGACGGCCTATATCGGCTTCCTCTCGGCGCGCGCGATCGGCGAGGAGGGCGGCTTCGCCGACACTTCGGTCGGGCGATGGCTTTCGGAAAATTCAAGCTACGAGGACACCGCCCTCGACCAGCTCGGGCTGGTGGTCAGCATCGCCATCAACCTGATGATCGTGCTGGTCTTCCTGCCGCTGATCCTTTTGATGTGGGGTTTTCAGCCCGGCGATATCGAGGCCTGGGCCTACAAGCTGGCGACCGGCGTCACGATCGGATCGGTGACCATCTCGTTCCTCGGCATCCTCAGCGGCATCGTCGTCTTCTTCATCGGCTATTTCCTGACGCGCTGGTTCCAGGGCTGGCTGGATGGCTCGGTGATGGCGCGCGGCAAGGTCGATGCCGGCGTGCGCAACTCAATCCGCCTCGGCGTCGGCTATGCCGGCGTGGCGATTGCCGGCCTGGTCGGCATCTCGGCGGCCGGCATCGATCTTTCCAACCTGGCGCTGGTTGCCGGCGCCCTTTCGCTGGGTATCGGCTTCGGCCTGCAGAATGTCGTCTCCAATTTCGTCTCGGGCCTCATCCTGCTTGCCGAGCGGCCTTTCAAGGTCGGCGACTGGATCGTCGCCGGCGACGTCAGCGGCACGGTGCGCAAGATCAGCGTGCGGGCCACCGAGATCGAGACCTTCCAGCGGCAGTCGGTGATCCTGCCCAATTCGAACCTCATCAACAACGCGGTCGGCAACTGGACGCATCGCAACAAGCTGGGGCGGCTCGAAATCAAGGTCGGCGTCGCCTATGGCAGCGACGTGAGACGCGTCCATGCCATCCTGCTGGAGATTGCCCGCGCCCATCCGGTGGTGCTGAAGAATCCCGAGCCGTTCGTCCTCTTCGCCAATTTCGGGGTTGCCGCGCTCGAGTTCGAAATTCGCGTCTTTGTTGCCGACATCATGAACAGCAGCGTCGTTCAGAACGATATCCGTTTCGCCATCTTCGATATCTTCGAGGACGAACACATCGAGATACCATCGACGCCGCGCGCAGTGGTCGAGACGAACAAGCACGAAGCCTGGCCGATCGATGACGACAAGATCGAAGCCGAATTCGCCGAGCGCCAAAGGCTGGAGGAGGAAGCCGCGGCCGAGCGGGAGCGGCTCGCCAAGATGAAGCGGAGGGGCCGCAAGCCCGACCCGGGCTGAGGTGTACCGGTATTCGGGCGGCGGCAGCCTGCAAACGGCGGTTTCCCGCCCTTCCGGTGCTCACGTGGTTATTTCAAGAACGCTCCGCTCCGGCCTTTGCCGACCGAAGCCCCCAAAAATGTCTCCGCTCTACGAAGGCTACGGCTGGCGAAGGCCGGTACTCGGAGACCACTGTTTCGGCACGGCCTGACCCGAACCTTCATACACCTTCGGTCGCGTCGCCTGCGAAGCCGAAACCGATTGTGGCATGAATGCGGCATTCAGTTGCGGTTCAGGTAACATCTCATATAAGCTCCGATGCAAAGGGCGAGAATGCCTTGCAAATTTGAACAGAGGCGGTGTGTGAAACACCGGAATTGCAATGTGGAAGTCTGTCGTTGCCGCCATCGCTTTGCTGGCCTTGGGCGGTTCGGCTTTCGCCGCCAGCGCGATCAACAGGGACGCTCAGACGCGGACCCTGGTCGTTACCGAAGGCGGCGCCAAGAGCGAGTTGACGCTCGGTGCCGGCGAGACGGTGGAGTTCTGCTCAAACGGCTGCTTCGTCACCCTCCCCAATGGTGATCTCGAAGCGCTGACCGGTTCGGAGACGGTCGAAATTTCGGGTGGAACCGCCCGCATCAAGTAACGCGCCACGAATTGCACGGTAAGATCGGCAAAGGCCGGGCCAATGTCCGGCCTTTTATTGTTTCCGGGCGCCGACGTTTAAGGATGGCGCCCCGAAATACCCGGATGACCATCCCTTGCAACCGGACATTTTGACGTTCACTGCGTCATCCCCGGCACAGGCCGAGGACATCTGGGCCTTCGCCTGAACCAAATCACCTCGGATGATCGATCGGCGTGCCGGGTCGCGCCGCACCTGCGGCGTGTCGCAAACAGGCGGTAGCCCAGCCGTCGTCCTCTGCATATTGTGCGCCATTCGAAGGGGCGCAAACGCGCCCGTCTATCCCTTTGGAGTCGCGGGCAATGGCAGAGTTTCCGAAAAAGGCGAAGGTCGTCATCGTCGGCCTGGGCGGTATCGTCGGCGCGTCCGTCGCCCACCACCTGATCGAGCGTGGCTGGGACGACATCGTCGGCATCGACAAGTCTGGCATCCCGACCGATATCGGCTCGACGGCGCATGCCTCGGACTTCTGCTACACGACCAGTCATGATTTCCTGTCTTGCTGGACGACGCTCTACTCCATCGGTTTCTACGAGAAGATGGGGCATTACGCGCGCGTCGGTGGTCTCGAGGTTGCCCGCGTCGGCGACGATGCGCGCATGGACGAAATCAAGCGCAAGATCGCCTCGGCCAAGGCGTTCGGCACCCGCGCTCGCCTCATCGAACCGGCCGAGATCAAGCAAAAATTTCCGCTGATCGAGGAGCATCTGGTGCAGGGCGGCCTCTGGGACCCTGATGCCGGCCTCGTCATCCCGCGCTCGCAGACCGTCGCCGGTAAGCTGGTCGACCAGGGCGTCGCGTCCGGCAAGCTGCAGGCCTTCGCCAACACTTCGGCCAAGGAGCTGATCGTCGAGAACGGCCGCATCAAGGGCGTGGTAACCGAGCGCGGCACGATCGAAGCCGATTATGTCGTGGTTTGCACCGGCATCTGGGGCCGGCTCACCGCGGCGCTGGTCGGCGAAGATCTGCCGGTCATGCCGATCGACCATCCGCTCACCTTCTTCGGCCCTTACAACGAGTTTGCCGGCACCGGTAAGGAGATCGGCTGGCCGCTGCTGCGCGACCAGGGCAACTCGGCCTATATGCGGGACACCGGCGATCCAAAGACCGCCGAGGGCGGGCAGATCGAATGGGGCTATTACGAGGAGACCAATCCGCGCCTCTGCCACCCGCGCGATCTGCTCGAAAAGCATGAAGCGCGGCTGTCGCCGTCGCAGCGCGATCTCGACATGGAGCAGATCATGGCGCCGCTGGAGCGCGCCATGGAGCTGACGCCGATCCTCGGCGAGCTCGGTTACAATGAGGGCCATTCCTTCAACGGTCTGCTGCAGGTGACCACCGATGGCGGTCCGTCCATGGGCGAGAGCCAGAAGGTGAGGGGCCTGTGGTACGCCGTCGCCATCTGGGTCAAGGACGGTCCGGGCATGGGCAAGCTCATCGCCGACTGGATGACCGACGGCCGCACGTCGATCGACCACCACCAGATCGACTATTCGCGCTTCTATCCGCACCAGATGCAGGAACAGTTCATCTGGGATCGCTGCACCGAGACGGCGATGAAGGTCTACAATCCGGCGGTGCATCCCCGCGAGCCTTTCTCCAAGGGCCGCAACATCCGCCGCTCGCCGTTCTGGGAGCGCGAGAAGGAGCTGGGCGGCTATTTCATGGAACTGGGCGGCTGGGAACGCGCCCATGGCTATGCCGCCAATGAGTACCTTTTGGAGAAATACGGCAACCGGGTGCCGGTGCGTGAGAACGAATGGGACAACCGTCATTTCTGGCGCGTCTCCAATGCCGAGCATCTGGCGATGAGCGACGATTGCGGCATCGTCAACCTGTCGCATTTCTCGATGTATGACGTTGAGGGACCCGACCATGTCGCGCTGCTGGAATGGCTGTGCGCGGCCAAGATCGGCGGCGACAACAACATCGGCAAGGGCATCTACACCCACTTCCTCGACGAGGAAGGCATGGTGCGCGCCGACTTCACCGTGATCCGCATGGCCGACCGCTGCCGCGTGATCGACGGCGCCGATGCCGGCCCACGCGATTTCCGCTACATGCAGCGCACCGCGCAGGACAAGGGCTTCGACGTCACCGTCACCGACGTGACCGAGAAATACGTCACCATCGGCATCTGGGGGCCAAATGCGCGCACAACGCTGCAGAAGGTTGTCGAGGATCCGAATGGGCTGACACCCGAGAATTTCCCCTTCGCCGCAATCAAGCCGATCCGGATCGGGGGCAAGGATGTGACGGCCTTCCGCATTTCCTATGTCGGCGAGCAGGGCTGGGAATTGCATATGCGCTACGAGGACGGCCTTGCCGTGTGGGACGCGCTGCGCTCCACCGGCGTCATGCCGTTCGGCGTCGAGACCTATGCCAACACGCGCCGGATGGAGAAGAGCCTAAGGCTGCAGAACGCCGACCTCTTGACGGAATATAATCTGCTCGAAGCCGATCTCGCCCGCCCGAAGGTCAAGGAGAACGACTTCTGCGGCAAGGCCAAGCATCTGGAGTATCGCGCCCGTGAGCATCAGCCGGCGATGCTGTGCACGCTGGTGATGACCGAGAACACCGATTCCAAGGGCGTGGCGCGCTATCCGGTCGGCACCATGCCGGTGCAGGACCCCGCGACCGGCGAGACGCTGGTCGACGAGCTCGGCCGACGTTCCTTCACCACCTCGGTCGCCTTTGGCCCGACGATCGGCAAGAACATCGCGCTTGCCTATCTCCCCTGGGCGTACTGCCAGGAGGGCCGCAAGCTGCAGGTCGAGTATTTTGGCGAGACCTATCCGGTCGAGGTGGCGGGGGTCGGTTACAAGCCGCTCTACGACCCGGAGAACCTCAAGCCGAGGAGCTGAGGATCTGAGGCAGAAGATGCAAAGCCCGGCTTCGGTCGGGCTTTTGCTTTTGTGCGGGCCGAGATTCTCACCTGGAGCGGTTCACCGTTGAAGGAAACGGCGAACCGCGTCAGCTCTTTGTCTTGACGCAATTCCGGACGGAAAACCGCTCACACTTTTCCTGGAATTGCTCTAGCGTTGCGCCGGGCGGAGGAAGCGGCTTGCAACGGTTCGGCTGGGACAGGAAAAACGACGCATTCGTCTTCACGATGAAGGGGGACATTCCCGTTCACGTCAGCTGGACCTTTGCCATTCCAGCCGTCCTGCCTTTTCTGCATGAATGGTCGAGGCATCCCAGGCTCGCCCTGACACATACGGTTATATTTGCCGCGCTCCTGTTCCTGTCGGTGTTTGTGCATGAACTTGCCCATGTCTGGGCAGCGCGACGGCGCGGCATCTGCACCCAACGGATTGACCTGTACCTGTTCGGCGGAATTTCCTGGTTCAAGCCCGGCTCGGCTTCGCCCTATGGCTGGGCGTGGATTGCCTTCGCCGGGCCGTTGGTGAACATCACCCTGGCGGCGGGCTTTGCCGCTGCCTGTTACCTTCTTGCCCGGCCCTTGTTGCCTGTCGATCCGGACGGTCTTTTCAGTTCGCCGCCGCCGAGACCGGCCACATTTCTTGAGTGGACGCTTTGGCTTGGCGCACTGGTGAATGCGGCCCTGGCCATTCTCAACCTGCTCCCGGCCTTTCCGCTCGACGGCGGGGCGATCGTGCGGCATCTGCTGGCGCCGCGTTTCGGCGCGGATACCGCCACAAGGATCGTCGGCTTCTGCGGCGTCGTGCTTTCGATCCTGCGTTTCGCGGTCATTGTGCCTGCCGCCGTGGCCGGAATTCTTTTGTGGTTTCCGCCTTCCTTCAGGCCGAACTGGCGGGCGTTTCGCGCTGCCGGCAATAAGAAGCCGGTTCCGCAGCATCCAGCTTGATGTGCAAGGGGCCAGCGGCTTATGTGGCCCGATCAGAAGCCTGTGAAAGCACACGCCCCATGCGCATCCTGTCCGACGCCTTCATTCCCGAACTTCCCAATCACTATCACGGCAAGGTGCGGGAAAATTACGATCTGCCGGACGGACGCCGCATCATCATCGCCACCGATCGTCTGAGCGCATTCGACATCATCCTTGCCTCGATCCCGTTCAAGGGCGAGGTCCTCACCCAGACGGCGCGCTACTGGTTCGAGGAGACCGCCGACATCTGTCCCAACCACGTGCTGGAATATCCCGACCCCAATGTCGTCGTCGGCAGGCGGCTCGACATGCTGCCGGTCGAAATGGTCGTGCGCGGCTATCTGGCAGGGACGACCAGCACCTCTATCCTGACCAAGTATCGCAAGGGCGAAAGGAGCTTCTACGGCCACAGCTTTCCCGACGGGCTGCGCGACAATGAGAAGCTGGCGGAGGCGATCATCACGCCGACCAGCAAGGCCGCACATGGCGGCCATGACGAGCCCCTGTCGGAAGCCGAGATCATCGGTCAGGGCCTGCTCACGCAAGAACAGTGGGATACGGTATCGCGCTATGCGCTGCAGTTGTTCGCTCGTGGCCAGCAGCGCGCCGCCGAACGCGGCCTGATCCTTGCCGACACCAAATATGAATTCGGCGCAGCACCGGACGGCACCATCGTACTTGCGGACGAAATCCATACGCCCGACAGCAGCCGTTATTGGATCGCTGCGAGCTACGACGGGGCGTTTGCAAGCGGCGGGCGGCCGCAGAGTTTCGACAAGGATTTCGTCCGGTCATGGGTGTCGGCGCGGTGCGATCCCTACAAGGATCCGATCCCGCAAATCCCAGAAGAAATCATCAGCCAGGCCTCCGCGGTCTATATCCAGGCTTATGAAGCGATCACCGGCGCGAAATTCGTACCCGACCTTTCCGGCGCCACCGTGCTGGAACGCATCCGCTCGAATCTGGCCCGGTATTTTTGAGGTTGCGCGCCGGCGGGATCCGGCGCCCGGGAATTGCCGGCTTTTGCGCGCGGCGATTTTCACCTAGAGCGTTTCACTGTTTCACGGAAACGGCGAGCCGCTCTATCCCTTTGTTTTGACCCAATTCCGGACGGAAAACCGCTCACACTTTTCCTGGAATTGCTCTAACCTTCCGTCATGTCTGCTTATGCCCGCGCAAGGCATATCTTTTCAGGCAGCGCCGCGCTGGCGCTGGCGCTTTGGCTGACGCCGGCAGCGTCTCCCGCCGAACCAGTCGATGTCGAATTGGTGCTGGCGGTCGATGTCTCGCTATCCATGTCGCCGGCGGAGTTGGAGATTCAGCGCCACGGCTACGCGGCGGCGCTGACGCATGACAATGTGCTGAAGGCCATCGCTGACGGCGTTTATGGCAAGATCGCAGTCACCTATGTGGAATGGGCGGGCACGACCTGGCAGCGGGTGATCGTGCCGTGGACGGTAATCGCCAGTCGCGCCGACGCCGAGAGGGTTGTGGCGCAGCTCGATGCACGGCCGCCAGACAGCGCCCGGCGCACCTCGATCTCCGGCGCGCTGAGCTTCGGCAGCGACCTTTTCGCCGAAAGCGGGTTCCTGGGGACGAAGCGCGTCATCGACGTTTCCGGCGACGGGCCCAACAACCAGGGCGCGCCAGTTGATCTCACGCGCGATGAGGTGGTCAAGCAAGGCATCACCATCAACGGACTGCCGTTGATGACGCGCAGCGGTTTCAGCGGCGCCTTCGATGTCGAAAATCTGGACCGCTATTACAGCGACTGCGTCATCGGCGGGCCTGGCGCCTTCATGATCCCGGTCAATGACTGGACGCAGTTTCCCGAAGCGATCCGCCGCAAGCTGGTGCTGGAACTCGCCGGTCCGGCTTCGCCGCAATGGGCGGAGGAAGAGGCCGCGCATCCACCGATCGTGCTCGCCGACGACAGGCGGGCAGCGGACTGCCTGGTGGGCGAGAAGATGTGGCGCAACCGCGGCTGGGGCATGCCGTGAGCAATCGAGAAGCCCCCTACAGGTCGACCGGCCGGCGTCGGATTGGACCATCGTCGAGTCCAGCTTCTGCTTCATTGACAAGCCTTTTGGCGTCTGTGAGACAATCTGGGCTCACCACAGAAAAGGGGAACCACAATGAACAGGACCACCATTTTCGCGGCGGCGCTGGCGGCGGGCGCCGTGCTCGGCGCGCCCGCGATGGCAGCCACCTCGCTCACCATCGGCATCAGCGGCTGGACCGGCTTTGCGCCGCTGACTTTGGCCAAGCAGACCGGGCTTTTCGAAAAGCACGGGCTCGACGTCACGCTCAAGAAAGTGCCGCAGGCGAGCCGCCCGCTGGCGATTGCCAGCGGCGACCTGCAGTGCGCGGCGACTACGGTCGAGACCTGGATGGTGTGGAACGCCAGCGGCGTAACCACCAAGCAGATCTTCCAGCTCGACAAATCCTATGGCGCCGACGGCATCGTCGTGCGCAACGACATCAAGACCGTCGCCGACCTCAAGGGCAAGAATGTCGCATCGTCGGCGCCCGGAACGTCGCCTTATTTCCTGCTCGCCTGGGTGCTTAACAAGAACGGCATGTCGACCAAGGACGTCACCGTCGTCAATCTGGAGCCGGACGCGGCGGCACAGGCCTTCCTGGCCGGTCAGAACGATGCCGCCGTCACCTATGAACCGTTCATTTCGGCGGTCCGCGACAAGGCCGACCAGGGCCACATCCTGGCGACCACACTCGACTACCCGATGGTGATGGATACGGTGGGCTGCACGCCGGACTTCCTCAAGGCCAATCCCGATGCCGCCAAGGCGCTCGCCGACAGCTATTTCGACGCGCTCGATATGATCAAGAAGGATCCGCAGAAATCCTATGAGATCATGGGCGCAGATGTGAAGCAGTCGGCCAAGGAGTTCGAGGATTCGGCCAAATACCTGAAATGGGCCGATAAGGAAGAAAACAAGCAGTTCTTCACCAAGGAGTTCCAGGATTTTTCCAAGACCGCAGCCGAGCTGCTGCTGCAGATGGGACTCATCAAGGAAGCGCCGGATGTGACGACGCTTGCCGATACCAGCGCGGTGGCCAACTGATCGCGCATCACCCGATCGGCGCCGCAAGGCCGCCGATGTCTTTCCGAGAGCGGGTCGCCGTTTCGCGCAAGCGGCGAACCGCTCTATACCTTTATTTCCGCGCAATTCCGGACGGAAAACGGCGACACGCTCTTCCTGGAATTGCTTCAATGGACAGGGCCTGATGCTGCGTCCCTTGCACCCCGTTGCGCCGGGCACGCGAACCGTGCTCGGCATCGCCTTCTTCGTGCTGTTCGTGGCCTTCTGGGCGTGGATCACGCTGGGCGGCCATGTGAACCGGATATTTCTCGCCGATCCCCTGTCGATGCTCAAAGATGGCTGGCGGCTGCTCGTCGAAGACCGCTTCTGGCTCGACATATTGATCACCATCTGGCGCGTCTTCGGCGGCTTCGTTCTGGCCTCGATCGTGGCGGTGCCGATCGGCATCGCCATGGGCGCCTGGAAGCCGGTCGAAGCCTTCCTCGAGCCGTTCGTGTCCTTTGCGCGCTACCTGCCGGCGTCCGCCTTCATTCCGCTGCTCATCCTGTGGGCCGGCATCGGCGAACTGGAAAAGCTCCTGGTGATCTTCGTCGGATCGGTCTTCCAGATCATTCTGATTGTCGCAGTGAAAGTGGGCGCTACGCGGCGCGACCTGGTCGAGGCAGCCTACACGCTGGGCGCTACAGACAACGGCATCGTCAAGCGCGTCATCATGCCGGCCAACGCGCCGGAGATCGCCGAAACGCTGCGGCTGGTGCTCGGCTGGGCCTGGACCTATGTGATCGTCGCCGAACTGATCGGCTCGTCGTCCGGCATCGGCTATATGATAATCAACAGCCAGTCGCGGCTGGCGACCGGGCAGATCATCTTCGGCATCATCGTCATCGGGCTGATCGGGCTGTTGTCCGATTTCGCCTTCAAGGCGCTCAACCGCTGGCTCTATCCGTGGAGCCTGGCATGAGCAAGCTTCAGATCGAGGGAGTCTCGCGGACCTTTGCCGGGGTCGGGGGCGGGCAGCCAGTGCAGGCGCTGCAGCCGGTCGACCTTGCGGTCGCGGCCAACGATTTCATCACCATCCTGGGGCCGTCCGGCTGCGGCAAGTCGACCTTGCTCAGGATCGTCGCCGGACTGGAAGCGCCGAGCACGGGCCGCGTGCTGCTCGACGGCAAGGCGGTCACTAGGCCGGGGCCGGACCGCGGCATGGTGTTCCAGTCCTACACGCTTTTTCCCTGGCTGACGGTTGCCGAGAACATCGGCTTCGGCCTGCGCGAGCAAGGCCGGCCCGAGCGGGAGCGCAACGAGATCGTCGCCTCCTATGTAGATCTCGTCGGTCTGAGGGGTTTCGAGAACCATTGGCCGAAGCAATTGTCGGGCGGCATGCAGCAGCGCACCGCGATCGCGCGCGCCTTGGCCAACGATCCGGCGATCCTGCTGCTCGACGAGCCGTTCGGCGCGCTGGACAATCAGACGCGCGGTCTGATGCAGGAATTGCTGCTCGGCATCTGGGAGCGGCGCAAGAAGACGGTGCTGTTCGTCACCCACGACATTGAGGAGGCGATCTTCATGGCGTCGCGGGTGATCGTGATGAGCGCCCGGCCCGGTCGCATCAAATCCGACGTGCCGGTCGACCTGCCGCATCCGCGCCACTACACGCTGAAAACCAGCCCGGAATTCTCTGCGCTCAAGGCACAGCTCACGGAAGACATTCGCATCGAGGCGGTGCGGACGGCGCAGACCCAGACAGCTTAGACGGCTGCGTTGCTGCCTGCTTAAGCCGCCAGGAGCTGCTTGCGGTCGACGCGCTCCTGCTGAGGCGAGCGGGCATAGAGCTCGCGATAGCATTTGGAGAAATGCGAAGCGGAGACGAAGCCGCAGGCAACCGCCACTTCGACCACCGGCAGCGACGACTGGATGAGCAGATGCCTGGCGCGGTCGAGCCGGATCTCCAGATAGTAGCGGGCAGGGGAGCGGCCCATCTCGGTGCGGAACAGGCGCTCGATCTGCCGGCGCGAGAGATCGACATGGTCGGCGATCTCGATCAGCGACAGCGGCTCGGAGAGGTTCGCCTCCATCAGTTCAATGATGGTGAGCACCTTGGAGTTCTGGACGCCGAGGCGGGCCCGCAGGGGCAGACGCTGGCGGTCCGTCGGGCTGCGCACTCGGTCGGTCAGCACCTGCTCGCAGACGCGGTTGACCAAGCTCTCGTCGAAATCATCACCGATCAGCTTCAGCATCATGTCGAGTGCGGCGGTGCCGCCGGCGCAGGTGTAGACGTTCTGGTCGACTTCGAAGAGGTCGGCAAAGACATTGGCTTTCGGGAAGGCCTCGGAGAAGCCTGGAAGGTTCTCCCAATGGATGGCGCAGCGCTTGTTGGACAACAGGCCCGCGGCGGCCAGGATATGCGCGCCAGTGCACAATCCGCCGACGGCGACGCCGCGATTATACTCCTCGCGCAGCCAGGCGAAGGCCGATTTGTTGTGGTAGCGCTCGACATTGATGCCGCTGCAGACGATCGCCATGTTCGGCCGATCGGGTCCGGCCATCTTCCTGCGCTCCTCCTCGAGCGAGGTGTTGACGGCGCATTCGACGCCGTTCGAGGCGCGAACCGGTTTGCCGTCGATGCTTGCCAGGCGCCAGCTATAAGCCTCGTAGCCGAGCATCCGGTTGGCCGATCTCAGCGGATCGAGCGCCGTCGCGAAGGCGATCATCGTGAAATCGGGAACGAGGAAGAATACAAACGATCTCTTGATCGGGTGCTTTACGGCATTCACGGTGAAACCTCACGCAGCCATGACGCGAACAGGATGTCGCGAACAGCATAGCGACAACAGGAAAAACCATTCCTGTCAATCGGGTAGGCGGCTAAGTGAAGATTAAATTTGCGACACGGGTCGCAAATGGGCAATAGGTGCAACCGCAGGGCGTCACTGCGCGGCCGACAACTGCCGGACCCAAAATGAAAACGCCGCCCCGGCAAGCCGGGCGGCGTTGGATTAGGCTTGTCGGTCCTGGATTGTCTCAGGCAACAAAGCCGAGACGGGCAGCGGCCACGGCGCCGGTCTGGCCGGGCATGGTCCTAGCGAGACGCTGACGCTCCAAAGCGGTCGTCAAGTTCATTTCGCGACGGGCGAACAGGCGGGCAAAGAGCTTCATCATCATCTCCATTTGGTTGCTCAGACGGGTCGCCTTCGCTTGGAGGAGTGGGGCAGCTCGTTTTTGCTGGCGCTGATATAGGCTCGCTTCGGTGAAAACTAAATCGCAAAAACGAAGCGCTTGACATGAAAAGCGACATGATTTGCGACATTTTTGGGCAATGTGCCCACAATTCCCTATTATTTACAGTGCTTTACCTGACCTGTTAACCTGCTATGCGAGTGGTTCATATGCGTCATGCAGCGGCGGCATGGCTGGAAAAGTCGTTTGAATGCAAACAAA
This sequence comes from Mesorhizobium sp., assembly GCA_004020875.1. Lineage (GTDB taxonomy): Bacteria > Pseudomonadota > Alphaproteobacteria > Rhizobiales > Rhizobiaceae > Mesorhizobium. The sequence goes on along the minus strand of SAPZ01000009.1, from coordinate 66,886 downwards.
GGTCCTGAACAGGCAAAAGGCCTGCCGAGCTGACGCGGCAGGCCTTCAGATCTCCATAGACACGTGACTACTTCGCTCCGGCCCAGCTTCCGACACCGAAGCGCGAGCCGGTCTTGACGTCGGCGGCTTCAGGCCAGCCGATATCCTTCTGCAGTTCGATCGGCAACGCATGGATGGCGCGTTCGGTCTGGTAGCGGGCGCGGGCCGCGCTGAATTCGGTCGCAAACCGACCGATGGACGACAGGATAGACATTTCTTTCTCCTCTATGCGGGCAGGGAGGCGCCCGTCACTGCGTTAAGTCAGGTCTGTTTCAGCTTCATTTCATGTCGATTGCAGGACTGTGTCAGTCGCTTCGTGGCTGCTTTTGGCAGCATCCCGCATCGATCAGGTTGACTATGCGCTTGGACTGATGTTCAATCAAACGAAATGGAATGATGGATTGCATCAGAAAAATTGAAGGTCGCCTCCCATGAACGCCCCGCTCAATCATCCTTTGCCGCTGCTTGACCTCGATGTGCTGCGCACCTTCGTGGCGATCGCCGAGACCGGCTCGTTCACCACCGCCGCCAACGCAGTGTTCCGCACGCCGTCGGCCGTCTCCATGCAGATCAAGAAGCTGGAGGATATTCTCGGCCGTTCCGTCTTCGCGCGCGATGCGCGCTCGGTGACGCTGACCACGGATGGCGAGATGCTGCTCGGCTATGCGCGCCGGCTTTTGTCGATCAACCGCGAGGTGGTGTCGAAATTCATCATCCCCGATATTGTCGGCGTGGTGCGGCTTGGGTCCCCGGACGACTATGGTGAGCGCGTGCTGCCGCATGTGCTGAAGCGCTTCGCGCAGTCGCATCCCTCGATCGCCGTCGACGTCACCATCGACCAGAGCATCAATCTGCGCCGGCGCATGGATGACCGCGCGCTCGACATCACGCTGCTCACAAATTCCTACAAGACCAGCGCGATCGGCGCCGAGGTGCTGCTGACCGAGCCGATCGTCTGGGCAGGCGCCAAGGGCGGCTGTGCGCATTTGCGCGAACCCTTGCCGGTGTCGCTGTGGGAGGAGGGCTGCGCCTGGCGGGCTGGTGCGCTCGAAGCGCTCGGTCGCGAGGGCCGCAATTACCGCATCGCCTATATGAGCGCCCACACGGCCGGCCAGCGCGCCGCGATCATGGCCGACCTCGCGGTGGCACCGCTGCCGAAGTCCTTCCTCGGCAACGAGATGGTCTCGCTGGGCGCCAAGGACGGCATGCCCGAGATCGGCACCTACAATCTCGCCATGGTGGTGGCGCCCGACGCCAGCGCGCCGGTGAAGGCCGTCGCCGACCATATCCGCGCGACCTTCGAACTGTTCCGCGAAACCGGCAAGTTCTGAGCTATTCGGCCGCCGGCGCCGAGCGCTCCGCGAAAGCAGCTTTCGTTCTGCGCCGCGCGCGAGCCTTGCGCGCCGCTGGGGCGATGTTGAGGAATGCCACGATGCTGTCGCGAGCGCGCCGCGCCTCGGGCATCTCGATCAGTGGCCAGACATGGAACATGCCCTCTTCATAAACCACGTCGACCTCGACGCCGGCGATGCGCGCGCGTTCGGCGAAGATCAGATTGTCGGGGCTGAGCAGATCGCGCGAGCCGGTAAGCAGCAGCGTCTTGGGCAGCACTGAAAGATCGCCGTAGAGCGGGCTGATGTGCCAGTCGGAGCGCTCGAAGCCGGCGCTGTAGAGGCGGATCGCTTCCAGTCCGCCGGGGATGCCGAGCCAGGGATCGTTGCGCTCGGCCTCGAACACTTCCGGATTGGACAGAGACATGTCGAGGCCGGGCGAGATCAGCACGTGACGGGACGGCGAAGGCAGGCCTTCCTCGGCCGCCATCATGGTCAGCACGACGGCCATGTTCCCGCCGGCGGAATCACCCATGAAGACGATGTCCTCGGCCTCGGTGTCTTCGAGCATGCGCCGGTAAACGTCGCCGACCATGCCGAACATGTCGTGGAAATCGTGCTCGGGCGCAATTGGGTAGATCGGCACGGTGATGCCGAAGCCGAGGCGCTCGGCCATCTCGGCGATCAGGCCCCAATGGTAGGAGGTGATCTGAAAGACATAGGCCCCGCCATGCATGTAAAGCATGCGTCGGCGTTCGCCCGCTTTCGGAGCAATCTCATAGACGGGAAAGCCGTCGATCTTGGTCTCGGTGATGTCCAGCCGCGACTTGAGCAAGGCCGGTGGATGATAGTCCTCGGTCTTGCGGGCGTAGGCGATCCAGCGCTGCAGGTTCTCGGGACTGGAAAAGGCCTTCTTGCGACTGTGCCGCAGAACGAACGAAACGAGATGGCTTTTCAAACTGGGCATGCGGATACACGAATCTCGGCAGAGCCGACTAAGAGAATTCCCCCCGCTCTGCGAAGATTGTACGTCAGTTTGAAATGTCAAGGAATCACGCTGGCACATCGGCGTGATCCCGCGGTGTCGGATCCTTGTTTGCGCGATTGCGGACGGGCTATGGCGAAGTCGCCGAGCCCAACCGCTGCGCGCTTTCCTGAAATTGCTTAGCGCCGCCTCGGCAGCAGCGCGGCGCGCAGTTTGTTCTCCCCGGTCGCCGGAACCGCATCGCGGCCCCGGCGCTTGCCGAGCAGCTTGCATTTGTCGGCGAAGGTCATCAGCGCGGCGTGCCCAGAAGCAGCTTATGCAGTGCTGCCTGCGGGTCGCTCGGCGGCGAGGCCGGCCAGCCGATATCCTTCTGGACATGCGCCGGCAGATCGTTGAGCGCGCGGATCGCCTTGTTCCTGGCATGAGCCTGCCTGATGGTGACACCGAAGCGACTAAGATTTCCGAACATCGACATTTTTCATCTCTCTTCAAGAGCAATGGCGGCCAACGATGGCCGCTGCCGCCATGCGATGGCCGCTAAATGCGTCTCGCATGTATCGGGCCGATTTCGCGAAAACAGAGCTTCGGTTTCGGGATCGCGCGGATCCGGAAACATTTGCATGCAAATGCATTAAGCGGCCGACGGGCCGGGTCCGGTCCGAATAGCTGCCATCGGCGGTTGACACAGGCGAGCGGCTGCATAGTTATTGTGCAATGCGGCGTGGGAGTATGTGCACCGCAGCATGATGCGAAACGGGTCAGGGCATCGTGACAAGCATACACAGCATTCAATATCTACGCGGCCTCGCCGCGTGCGCGGTCGTTTGCTTTCACGTCAGCGAGCAGTTCGGCGGTTCGTTCGACGTCGGAGCAGCGGGTGTCGACGTCTTCTTCGTCATTAGCGGCTTCATCATGTGGGTGACGACGGCGGGCCGGCCGGCCGATCCCTGGCGTTTCATGGGGCGCCGCATCACCCGCATCGTGCCTCTCTACTGGATCGTCACCTTGCTGACCGCGGCGGGCATCCTGCTCAAGCCGCAGTTCTTCTACGGCCATTTCTTCAGCGTGGCGAATTTCGTCGGCTCGCTGTTCTTTCTGCCGGTCCTGCAGGAGGATGCGCTGCATCCCATCGTCATACAGGGTTGGACGCTTTGCTATGAGATGATGTTCTATCTCGTCTTGACCCTGGTCCTGTTCCTTGAGGAGCGCTGGCGGTTCCGCGTTCTCGTTGGCGCGCTTGTCGCGATGGTCGCGCTGCATTTCGTCCTTCCCGCGGGATACGCACGCGCCTTCACTGATCCTGTCGTGATCGAGTTCGCGGCCGGCGTCGTCGTGGGTCGCTTGTGGCTCCAGGGCGCCAGGCTGCCGTTCGGGGCGGCGCTGGCCATGGCCGGCGCCGGATTCCTTCTGCTTGCGGCCGGCCCGCATTTCGATGCCGATTTGCCCCGCGCCTTGCGCTGGGGACTTCCGGCCGCGCTGATCGTGGCGGGCGCGGTTTTTGCCGAGCGGGCGCGGCCGTTCAAGCCGGCTGCGTTGCCCACATTCCTCGGCGACGCGTCCTATTCGATCTATCTGTGGCACGTCGTGGTTGGCGTGCTAGCGACGGGTGTCGTCCTGAGGATCGGTATCCCCGCAGCTTTGCAGCCGGCGACGATCCTGGTCGCCACACTTGCCCTGTCGGCGATGCTCTACCTGATCGTCGAAAAGCCACTGATCGGGCTGCTGCACCCGCAACGCCCGAAGGGCGCCGTGAAGGCGAGCAATGTCGCGGCCCCAGGGGCCGCGGAATGATACCGGCTAACGCCTTGCTCTAATCGCGGCCACGGCGTGCCGCGCGCTCCTCGCGCGAACGCCGGCGCGGGGTGGCGTCGCCTGCGCCGCCGTCCTCGCTCATCGCCTTGCGCGGCGGCAGCTTCACCGCGGCGGCCAGCTTGGGGAAGGGGTCGACCTTGTTCGGCAGCGCCATGGCGTAGACGAAGTGTTCCTGGAATTTCGGTTCCAGCGCCGTCTCGATCTTCTCGATCCTGCTCACCGTCTCCTCGATCTCGCGCCGGTAGCCACGATTGAGGAGCGCCATGCGCGCGCCGGCGCCGGCGGCATTGCCGACAGCCGAGACCTTGTCGAGGTCGCAGTCCGGGATCAGGCCAAGTACCATGGCGTATTTCGGATCGATGAAGGAGCCGAAGGCGCCGGCGAAATGGATGCGGTCGACATACTCGGTGTGCTGCTTTTCCATCAACAGCTTGGTGCCGGCATAGAGTGCCGCCTTGGCAAGCTGGATGGCGCGCACGTCATTCTGCGTGATGGTGATCTTCGGCTCGCCTTCCTTCAGCACGTAGGAGAAGGTGCGGCCGTTGGGCACGATGCGCGGCGAGCGCATGCTGAGCGATCCATCGACGACGCCGTCCTCGGAAATGATGCCGGACAGATACATCTCGGCGATCACCTCGATGATGCCGGAGCCGCAAATGCCGGTGACGCCGGTCGCCTGAACGCTCTCGGCGAAGCCCGACTGATCCGACCACAGTTCCGAGCCGATGACGCGGTAGCGCGGCTCCAGCGTGTCCGGGTCGATGCGCACGCGCTCGATGGCGCCGGGCGCGGCGCGCTGGCCGCCGGAGATTTCCGCGCCCTCGAACGCCGGGCCGGTGGGAGAGGAGGCGGCAACGACGCGTGTCCTGTTGCCGAGCACGATTTCGGCATTGGTGCCGACGTCGACGATCAGCATCATCTCGTCCTGGCGGTGCGGACCCTCCGACAGCGTGACGGCGGCGGCGTCGGCGCCGACATGGCCGGCGATGCAAGGCAGCATGTAGAGGCGCGCGCCCTGGTTGAGTTTCAGGCCGATGTCCGAGGCCTTGATGCGCACCGCGCCGGAGACGGCGAGCGCGAAGGGCGCGCCGCCGAGCTCGGTCGGATCGATGCCAAGGAAAAGGTGATGCATGATGGGATTGCCGACGAAGACGGAATCCAGAATGTCGTTGCGCTGGACGTTGCCTTCGGCGCAAACCTTGTCGACAAGGCCGGAGATGGCCTCTCGCACGGCGACGGTCATGCCTTCGCGACCGTCCGGATTCATCATCACATAGGAGACGCGGCTCATCAGATCCTCGCCGAAGCGGATCTGCGGATTCGAGGTGCCGGAGGAGGCGGCGACGCGACCGGAGAGCAGCGACACCAGATGCATGGCAATGGTGGTCGAGCCAATGTCGCAGGCAAGGCCGTAGGCCTCGTTCTTCAGGCCGGGCCACAGCGCGATGACGCGCGCGATGTCGCTGTCGGCATCCTTGTGGATGGCGGCGGTCGCGGTCCAGTTGCCCTTGCGCAGAATGCCCTGCACCTGCGGCATGAGGTAGAAGTCGAATTCGAGGTTCTTGAGGCCCCAGTCCTTCATCAGGGCGATCTTGAGCCGGTCGAGATCACCGAGCGGCTTGTGCATGTCGGGCTCTTCGATCTCGACATAGCACATGCGGATCGCCGTATCGCGGGCGATCACCCTGGTGTCGGCGTCCTTGCGGATTGTCTGGGCATTGATGACCGTGTCCTGCGGCACATCGATGACGAGATCGCCGAGGATTTGCGCCGAGCAGGAGAGGCGGCGCCGCTCGGGCAGGCCGCGCACGCGCTCGTAGCGCTCCTCCTTGGCGCCTTTGGAAGAGATGTGGTCGTTGGACGAGACGATCTTGTGCTTGGCGAAATTGCCTTCCTGCACCTCGATCTGGCAGCGCCCGCAGGTGGCGCGGCCGCCGCACACGCTTTCGACATAGACGCCGAGCTGGCGCGCCGCATCGAGGACCGGCGTGCCGACCGGGAACCGGCCGCGCTTGCCCGACGGCATGAACAGGACGAGCGGATCGGTTATGTTGGGGGGAGGATTCATGCTGGCACGCGTCTCGATGGCAATTGCCGATGCCGTTTAACGGATCGTTTTACTATTGGGCGGAGAGTCGGTTGGTCCAGGGGCCAACCATGTCGGATCTGCTGCTTTCCGCCATCTTCACTGCGTTCACCATGGTGCGCGTGATCAAGGGCTCGTGGCTGCGCAACCCGCAATACCTCGCCACCGGGATTGTCGGCGCGGTCGTCGGAACCCTGGTGCTGCACGCGTACTGGCCCGCCTATGACGACGATTTCATTGTCGGCGGGGTGACGGGCATGTTCGGGTCCTGGGCGGGAATGGCGTTGTTCGACGCCATATTGGGCGTGGCCTGAACGCAAAGCAGAGCTGTCCGACCGCATCCGTGATGCGATCGGACCAGCATTGTTTGCGGTGCGGCCCACGATTGCGCGCTTATCCCCTGGCCATGCGGGCTTCACGGCCACCGCGCCGACGTCCGCCGGCGGCAGCGCCGTCGCCAGGAGCTGTGACCGCGACCGGAGCCGCAACAGCCTGGCCGCCTTCGGCCGGCTTGTAGTCCTTGTAGGTGCGGATCCAGTTGGTGCAGTTCTCGTCGGTGCCGTTGAGCACGTTGGCGCCGCGCACGGCTTCCATTTCCTGCGGCCGGACAGGGTTCATGATGGCGCTCGTCATGCCCGCGCCGATCACCATCGGGATGAAGGCGGCGTTTATGCCGTGGCGGTGCGGCAGGCCGAAGGAGATGTTGGAGAGGCCGCAGGTGGTGTTGACCTTGAGCTCCTCGCGGAGCCGCCGCAGCAGCGCGAACACCTGGCGGCCGGCATCGCCCAGCGCGCCGATCGGCATCACTAGCGGGTCGACGACGACGTCATGCGCGGGAATGCCGAAATCGGCGCAACGCTCGACGATCTTCTTGGCGACGGCGAAGCGGACGTCCGGATCCATCGAGATGCCGGTCTCGTCGTTGGAGATGGCGACGACCGGGACGTTGTATTTCTTGACCAGCGGCAGGATGGCCTCGAGCTTTTCCTCCTCACCGGTGACGGAGTTGACCAGCGGGCGGCCCTTGGCAACCTTCAGCGCTGCCTCGATGGCGGCGCTCACCGAGGAGTCGATCGATAGCGGCAGATCGACCAGTCCCTGCACGATCTCCAGCGTCTGCACCAGAAGCGCCGGCTCGGTGGCGTTGGGGTCGACGGCGGTAACGCCGGCATTGACGTCGAGCATGGTGGCGCCGCAGGCGGCCTGCTCCAGTGCGTCCTTGATAACGGTCTCGAAGTTGCCGGCCACCATCTCGGCGGCCAGCTTCTTGCGGCCGGTCGGGTTGATGCGTTCGCCGATCACGCAGAAAGGCTGATCGAAGCCGATGACGATTTCTCGGGTCGCCGAGGCGACGATGGTGCGGGTCATGCGATCTCTCCGTCGGGATATAAAGAGTTCTTTATATCGTTATCTGATTTGGTTCAAGCGAATGCTGACTGCCACGCCGTCAGTGCGCGGTCTTCACCATGTCCACCTGGGTTTCGGTAATCTCGTCATGCAGGATGTGGTCGAGCCGCTTGGCGACCAACTGGTCGTCACGCCGGATCTCGCGCTTCCATGGCTGGCGGCCTTTCAGCACGCCGGATTCATCGACGATCTCGGCGACATATTCCTCTTGGCGGTAGGCCATCACATGGATGCCGGCGACGCCGGGGATTTCCTTCACCTCGTTGATGATGTCGATGCAGAGCTGCTTGCCTTCCTTCTTCTGATCCTGCGCGCCTTCCAGCCGCTTGATTACCGCGTCGGGGATGTGGATGCCCGGCACGTTGGAGCGGATCCATTTCGCCGTCTTGGCGGAAGCGAGCGGTCCCACGCCGCAGAGCAGGAAGAGCTTTTCGGTGTGGCCGAGGTCACGCGCCTTCTGCATGAAGGCTTTGAACATCGGCACGTCGAAGCAGTACTGCGTCTGCGCGAACTGCGCGCCGGCGGCGATCTTCTTGCCGAGATGGATCGGGCGGAAGTCGTAAGGCGGCGCGAAGGGATTGACCGCGCAACCGAGGAAAACCTGCGGCGGCGTCGTCAGCTTGCGGCCGGACAGGAACTTGCCGTTGTCGCGCATGATGCGGATGGTTTCGAGCAGCGACATGGAATCGAGGTCGAACACCGGCTTGGCGCCCGGCTGGTCGCCGGCCTGCACGCCGTCGCCGGTGAGGCAAAGCATATTGGCGACGCCCATGGCGGCGCCGCCCAGCACGTCGCCCTGAATGGCGATGCGGTTCTTGTCGCGGCAGGCGATCTGCATGATGGGCGCATAGCCCATGCGGGTGAGCAGCGCGCAGATCCCGACCGAAGACATGTGGCAGTTGGCGCCCGAAGCGTCGACCGCGTTGATGGCGTCGACCCAACCGTCGAAGATCTTGGCGCGGTTGTAGACGTCTTCCGGGTCGGCGCTGTCGGGCGGATTGAGCTCGGTGGTGACAGCGAACTCGCCGCGGCGCAGCACGCGCTCCAGCCGGCCGCGCGAGGTGTGGCCGGGCAGGGGATCGAGCGGCAGGTGAATGCCGGCCGGGTTCTCGTCGCGCTGGCGGGCGTTCATGCCGAAGCTCCGGGGTTCTGGGCTGCTTCACGCGCGGCTGCCGCCTGCGCCGTTACCCTCAGCCATGCTGAGGTTTCGCGCAGCGACTGATCGACCGGCTTCTGCACGGTTAGGATCTTGTCTCCATGCACCATGTTGCGCGAGCCTTCCCATGCCTTGACCCAGACGCAAGGCATGTCGGGCTCGACCTCGCAATTGCCGTTGGCGCGTACGCCGCCGCAAGGCCCATTGCGCAATTGCTTGGGGCAGTTCATCGGGCACGACATGCCGGTGGAGGAAAGCACGCACTGACCGCACATGCGGCAGTCGAACATGAAGCCTTTTACGCGCTTCTCCACAAACTTTACTGGGGCTTCGACTCGGCCGTAGCCGATGCCTTTCCACAGAGGGTGGAGGAGCAGGAAGGCGTCGGCGAACCGACCGTAGAACCATTCGAGCAGTCGTGAATGGCGGATCGACCACAGTCTGACCGCGAAGGTGCGCTGCACGCGCCGCTGCGGCGACACGTCGGCAGGCTTGTAGTCGGATTTCGGTGCTGCCTTCTTGACCAAAGTGGCCTGGGTAACCGCCGGCTGCTTGTCAGACATTTTCTTTCCCGCCCGCCTTGACCAGAGCGACCAGCCGCTCGCGGTCGTATTTTGCGTCGAGTTCCTGGAACGCCTTCTCGACCTCGGCCTCGATGTCGTCGCCGACCGGGACCGGGTCGGCCTTTCGCCATTCAGCCAGATAGTCGTCGGTGCCGCCGGCGCCGGTGCGCATGGCGCACATGTCGATCGCCTCGGTGAAGCGCAGCGGCAGCTCGCGCTTGGCGTTCTGCCGGCCCTTCCTGACGATGACCTGGGCGGGAATGTCGCGCCAATAGACGACGATCAGATCGGCCATGAATTCTCAACTCCTCGATGTCGTGGAGCATTGCCGCATGCGCCGTTGGCCCGCTTGTTATGGGACGACGCGCGCGCCTTCAAAAGCGACGCTGGTTGAGGTCGCAAAGAGAATGCTGAATTCTGTGGCCGGCCGACTACCAGACGCGCCTGGTAAGGCCAGTCCAGAGATAGAGCCAGATCGTAGGGTGATACCACTGCTTCGATGGTAGATTGGGGTCGATCGTCTCCAGTCTGCCGGCCAGCGCGTTGCTGACTGCCTCGACGCAGATGTCGCGCGAAAACGCCGCCTGGCGAAGCGCATAGCTGGCGATCGTGTCGCCCCTCTTGGGCTCGCCCCGTGCCTGCTTCAGCACGCCGCCAGTGTCGACACCGGCATCAACAATATGCACGGTGGCGCCGAAGTTCCCTGGATCGCCGGAGGCCAGCGCCCAGTAACCGCCATTCATGCCGCGATATTTCGGCGCGATGCCCGCGTGATAGTTGAGCACCGGGCAAGGCATCTTTGCCAGCGTATCCTTCGACAGCAGCCTGCAGCCGGCCAGGAGCACGACGCCAGGGTTGATGCTCGCGATTTCCTTCAGGCATTCCGGCCCGTTGGCCGAGGGCACATAGATGAGCGTCTGGCCCAGCCGCGGCTCGGTCGCGAGCTTCTCCTCGGCGATCAGCCGCTCGGCATGGCCAGCCAGGAAGCGCTTGCCGAGCCTGGTCAGCACCATCGTGCCGAGCTGGCCGATGGCCGAGACCCAGCCCTGCCGCCGTGCGCGGCCCATGAGAAGTCGCTTTTTGGATTCAGGGGATTCGAGGATGACGCTGACAGGACCGACCCGATCGGCGAGCGCGTTGACGATGGCCCAGACATGCGGGCCACCTTCGGTGACGACCACGATCGGTCGCGTACTCGATTCCGACGCTGCCACGGCAAGCACCCGCTTTGAAACCGGGCGCATGCTAAGCGGGGCCGGTTAATCCTTGGTGTGCCGGAGGCTTTCAGTCAGGCGCCAAGGCCCGGCTCAGCGCTTGAATTCCATGATGTCGAGCTTCGATTCGTAATAGGGCGCGGGGAATTCGATCCGCCACTCGCTGGCGCTGCTGCGGAAGGCGTAGCCGACCTGGTCGCTTTCCGGGCCGCTGCCATAGGGCTTGGGTTTGTCGTTGTTCACCGAGAAAGAGCCGAGATAGATCGAGCGCTTGTCGCTATCGTCGAAGAAGCGGCCGGTGGTGCGTTGCGAGCCGCTGATCTTGGTAAGCCGCCAGCCGGCGCCGTCGTCGGTCACCTTGCACTTGAACCAGTCATAGATGATGAGCGGACTGATGCCGCCCGCCTTGATGGTGCGGCACTTCCAATTGCCGGTGAGGTCCTTGTCGGAGAAAGCGACGATTGGCTTGGCGAGCAGGTCATCCAACTGCTTGACCTCCGACGGATTGCCGGCCTTGGCCTCTTCGAGGGCCGCCTTGCGCGTCTCGCCGTACTTCTCCAGCCGCCCTTTGTCGGCGGCGGTGATCAGCTTCTGCACTTCGCCGTCGGCGTATGCCGGCAGGGCCATGCAGACGCTCGCGAGCAAAGCGAGGAGCAAAGGTCTAACCGGCATGGAATTCCCCCCGATGGAAAGTCTCAGCCAGATTCCGTCGCCCGCGCCAGCTCGGCCCTCAGATCACCATAGCCGGTCGAGCGGCGCTCATAGGCAAGCCCGAGCATAATTGCGGCTTTCTCGGCGACCTTGTCGAGCTCCGGATCGTCGGTCTGGGCAAGATAGATCAGCTTCTCGTAATTGCCGAAATAATCATTGATCAGCTCGGGATGCCTGTCGAGGCCGAGGGGCTTGATGAAGAAGGCATCGAACTGGCGGCAAAGGAAGTCGGTCATGTAGAATGACATCATGTCGTCGTCGGCGACCTTCGCATAGGCCTCCGCGCCCTGGTAGAAGGCAAAGCAATGCGGTCCAGCCATGCGCTCGACGCCATGTTTCTCGATGACGCGGTCGAGCAGGCCGCCCGTGCCGCAATCGGCATAGCCGACGAAGATATGCCGGTAGCCTTCCGCCTTAGCCTTCTCGATCGCCTTGTCCATCGCCGGCGCGATGCGGTCCGGATAGAAATGGAACTCGGCCGGCAGGCAGGTCAGCTCGAGATGGTCGAGCTTTAGCTGTTGCTTGACGGCCAAAACTTCGCGCGCAATCATTCCGCAGGCGATGACGAGCAGCCTGTCTGTTTGATTCGGTTCCGTTTTTTGCGTCTTGACCAAGTCGGGCCGGCTTTCGCTGCGGGGCTTAATATCTGTCGAGGGAGACACTGTTCATGAAACTGCTACGCGTCGCGCCGATCGCCATCCTGGCCTGCGCGCTTGCGCTCACCGCCTGCGCCAACACCATTCGGGGCGTCGGCAAGGACGTCAAATCGACGGCAAGGGCGGTCAAAGACACTGTCAATTGATCTTCAGCCTCGTCCATCATCTGGGAACAAAAAAGCCGCGCTGCAAGGCGCGGCTTTTTTGATCCATCCTGATGCCTTGGGTCAGGCGGAAGCGCGAACGTTGTGCTTGCGCTTCATGAAATCCTTTGCGGTCTCGACGGCCACCGCCGCGTCGCGGCAATAGGCGTCGGCGCCGACGGCCTTGCCGAATTCCTCATTGAGCGGCGCACCGCCGACCAGCACGACATAATCGTCGCGGATGCCCTTTTCCTTCATCGTGTCGATGACGACCTTCATATAGGGCATGGTGGTGGTGAGCAGCGCCGACATGCCGATGATGTCGGGCTGGTGCTGTTCGATGGCGTCCAGATATTTCTCGACCGCGTTGTTGATGCCGAGGTCGATGACGTCGAAGCCGGCGCCTTCCATCATCATGCCGACGAGGTTCTTGCCGATGTCGTGGATGTCGCCCTTGACGGTGCCGATCACCATCTTGCCCTGCTTCGGCGCGCCGGTGGCGGCAAGCAGCGGACGCAGGATGGCCATGCCGGCCTTCATGGCGTTTGCCGAGAGCAGCACTTCCGGCACGAAGAGAATGCCGTCGCGAAAATCTTCGCCGACGATGCGCATGCCTTCGACCAGCGCTTCCGTCAGCACCTTGTAAGGCGCCCAATTGCGCTCCAGAAGGATGTTGGTGCCTTCCTCGATTTCTTCCTTCAGACCGTCATAGAGGTCGTCGTGCATCTGCTGCACAAGCTCCTCATCGGAAAGCTCGGAAAGGATGATCTCGTCGTCGGACATTTTTTCTCGGGCTCCTTGCTGCTCGGAATGACTGCGGCAGCCAAAAAATCGATGCGCCAATACCTAACCCGCGAGGGCGAGCTAGCCATAGCTGATTTGCGACTTCCCGCAAAAGGAAAGCGACTGAAAAACTAGCGCTTTTCTTGTCGATTTTGCGACAGGTGTTGGCGCTGGCTGGCCGTTTCCAATAGGGTGTATGGCTACGATCCAGGCAGGAGGCGGCAGCGACGGGCCGCCCCAGCCAATTCAGACCAAGTTATGGGAAGAACGATCATGAGCGATAACGCGGCAGTCGAGCAGGAAACGTCGGGCGGACGGCGCGGTCGCGGCGCCAGCGGCGGCGCGGCGGCACGCCGTGCGGCCCGTTCGGGCGGCGGCCCGGGCACCCAGCTCACCTACATCAAGCGCAAGATCAACGTCTACGAGGTCCTCAACGAGGAGGGCCTGGCGCTGATCGAGAAGAACACCGACACGGTGCTGGAAGAAACCGGCATCATCTTCCGTGACGACGCCGAGGCGCTGGCGCTGTGGAAAGAGGCCGGCGCCGACGTCAAGGGCGAGCGCGTGCACTTCCCCAAGGGGCTCTGCCGCTCGCTGCTGAAGACTGCGCCTTCCATCTACACCCAGCATGCGCGCAACCCCGAGCGCTCGGTGCAGATCGGCGGCAATGCGACGGTGTTCGCGCCGGTCTACGGCCCGCCCTTCGTGCGCGACCTCGACGGCAACCGCCGCTACGCGACGATCGAGGATTTCCAGAACTTCGTGAAGCTCGCCTATATGGCGCCGTCGATCCACCATTCGGGCGGCACGGTGTGCGAGCCGGTCGACGTGCCGGTCAACAAGCGCCACCTCGACATGATCTATGCGCATATCCGCTACTCGGACAAACCGTTCATGGGGTCGGTGACGGCGCCGGAGCGGGCCGAGGATACGGTGGCGATGGCCAAGCTCGTGTTCGGCGACGACTTCGTCGAGAACAACACGGTGCTGACCAGCCTGATCAACGCCAACTCGCCGATGGTGTTCGACGAGACCATGCTGGGAGCGCTGAAGGTCTATTCGCGCCACAACCAGGCCTGCATCGTCACGCCCTTCATCCTGGCCGGTGCGATGAGCCCGGTGACGGTTGCCGGCACGCTGACGCAGGTGCTGGCCGAAGTGCTCGCCGGCGCCTCGTTCACGCAGCTGATCAAGCCCGGCGCGCCGGTGCTGTTCGGCACCTTCGCCTCGTCAATCTCGATGCAGTCGGGCGCCCCGACCTTCGGCACGCCCGAACCGTCGCTGGTCTCCTACGGCGCGGCACAGTTGGCGCGCCGGCTCGGGCTGCCGTTCCGTACCGGCGGCTCGCTCTGCGCTTCAAAAATCCCGGATGCGCAGGCGGCCTATGAGAGCGCCAACACGCTCAACTCGACCATCCTCGCCGGCACCAATTTCGTGCTGCATTCGGCCGGCTGGCTCGAGGGCGGCCTCGCTTCCTGCTACGAAAAATTCATGATGGACATCGACCAGCTCGGCATGCAGCAGAAGTTCTGCGAAGGCGTGGACCTGTCGGAAAACGGCCAGGCGATGGACGCCATCCGCCAGGTCGGCCCGGGCAGCCATTATCTCGGCTGCGACCACACCCAGGCGAATTTCCAGACGGCCTTCTACCGCTCCAACATCGCCGACAACAATTCCTACGAACAGTGGCTGGCCGAAGGCGAGAAGACCGCGCCGCAACGCGCCAACGAGCTCGCCCGCCGCTGGCTGGAAAGCTACGAGGCGCCGCATCTCGACCCGGCCATCGACGAGGCGCTGAAGGACTTCATCGCCAAGAAGAAAGGCTCGATGCCCGACGCCTTCACGTGAAAGGAGCCCGATTCAGGCCGGGCTAAAGTCGCCAACATCATCCACAAGGAAGTCTGGCGGAGCGCGTTCTCCGAACCGGACCGGAGGGGATGACTTTTTCCTGCGGCACGGCCGAGGAGATCGCGAATGCGCTCGCGGCCAGCGGCCTGATCCTTCGCGGCGGTTTCGGCTTCGGCGACGATGAGGTGGCGCCAGTTGGACCTTCCGGCGCGCTGGCCAGATCCGTGCTGCTGGTCGGGCAGGCAGGCGCGGCGCCATGGCCGCATTTCCAGCGCTGGCTGGGGCGGCAGGCGAAGGATATCGCCAACCCGCTCGATAGCTGGTCGCGCGAGGTGATTGGCGGCGTGGCGAAGGAATTCGGCGCGCGTGCGGTTTCGCCTTCAGACCGGCCTTACCTGCCGTTCCAGCAATGGGCGATGCGGGCTGAAGGGTTGAAGCCGTCGCCGCTCGGCATCCTCATGCATCCGCGATATGGGCTCTGGCACGCCTATCGCGGCGCCTTGCTGTTCGAGGACGAGATTTCTGTTCCCGAAGCTCATGAAGCGATTCATCTTTGCGACACATGTGTCGAAAAACCCTGCCTGAAATCCTGTCCGGTCGGCGCTTATTCGGTGGATGGCTTTGCGCACCAGGCGTGCCTGGCGCATGTGCGTGGCACGAATGGTGCGCCTTGCCGCGCCGGCGGCTGCCTCGACCGCAACGCCTGTCCCTATGGCGCTGAGTATCGCTATCCGTCCGATGTCCAGGCCTTCCATATGGCGGCGTTCGCCGGGGTGCGCATCCTTCCGGACCGCACGGAAACTTGACCGCGATCGAGAGGTTCCGGCTTGCCCTTGAGGGCAGCGCGGATATCTATCGCCTGGCAACCGCCGGAGCGCGCAATGACGAAGCGGGACATCGAGATCAAGACCCAGGACGGCACGGCGAAGGGTCGGCTGTTTCGTCCAGCAGCGCCGGCCAAGGCCGGCGTCATCCTCTACATGGATATTTTCGGTCCGCGTCCGGTGCTCGACCAGATGGCGGAGCGCCTCGCGGGGCATGGCTATGCCGTGCTGGTGCCCGACCTCTTCTACCGCTATGCGCCCTATGGCCCGTTCGATCCCAAAACCGCCTTCGCCGAGGCAAAGACCAAGGCCCTGCTGTTGATGCTGAGCGGCGGCACGACGCAGGGCATGACCATCCGCGACGGCAGCGCCTTCCTCGACGCGTTCGCGGCCGAGGGCATTGACGGACCGATCGGCGTCGTCGGCTATTGCATGGGCGGCGCGCGGGCGTTGAACGCGGCGGCGAGCTATCCGGACCGGATCGTTGCCGCGGCAAGCTTCCATGGCGGTAATCTGGCCAGCGACGCGGCCGACAGCCCGCACCGGAAGGCAGCTTCGATCAAGGCGCGCGTCTATGTCGGCGTCGCCGGCGTCGACGGCAGCTTCCCGCCGGAGCAGTCAGCGCGGCTGGCGGAGGCGCTCAGGGTGGCAGAGGTCGACCACACGATCGAGAATTATGTCGGCGTCGGCCATGGCTGGTGCATCAAGGATCATGGCGTCTATGACGAGGTGGGTGCCGAGAGGCATTGGAAGCGGCTGACGACGTTTTTCAAAGAGACGCTCGGATAACCTTCGCTTTCGGATTACGAAGATAGCGCAGACCTTCGAAGGTTCGCGCCGCCCCTCATCCGTCCTTCGGACACCTTCTCCCCGCGTCACGGGGAGAAGGAAAAAATGTTGCTGCAAAAAATCTTTCCATCCTCCCAAGGATTGGTCATTAGCCTTCGTCCAACAGGCACATGATGGCGATGATGCTGGACGACAGCGAAGCCTCCGATGCCGAATTGATCGGGCGGGCGAGGGGCGGAGACCGGTGGGCTTTCGGCAAATTGCTCGAAAGGCACTATGGCTTCGTCTATCGCGCCGCTTATCGCTGGTGCGGCAAGAAGACCGATGCCGAGGACATCGCCCAGGACGTCTGCGTGCGGCTCGGCCGTGCGATCCGCGACTATCAGGGCAGTGGCGCCTTCACGACATGGCTCTATGCCATGACGCTGAATGCTTCGCGCGACATGATGCGCAAGCGCGCCCGCGACACTGCCAAGACCGATGCCTATGGCGCCTATGCGTCGATCGCCGGCGAGGCGCCGGCGGAGAGTGACGATCCCGCAGAGGCGCTATGGGCGGCGGTGCGGATGCTGCCCGACAAGCAGCGCGACGCGGTGCTGCTGGTCTATGGCGAAGGTCTCAACCACGCGGCGGCGGCGGAGGTGATGGCGATCTCGGAGACGACGGTTTCATGGCACATCCATGAAGCGAAGAAACGGCTGAAGCTGCTGATGCGTTCAGCCGGGGAAGTGTGACCATGGTCGACGACAACGAACTCGAAAGGCTGCGGGATCTCGCGATGCCAGCACCGGACGGCGAGGCGAAGGCGCGCGCACTGGCTGCCGCAATGCGGGCCTTCGACTTGGACGAAAAATCTTCCGCCGCCACCCAAGGATCACCGGCAGGCCTTCGTCTCACGGAGCGAGCACAAAAGCTCTGGAGAGAAATCATGCAACGGAAACTCATTGCCACGCCGGCCATCACCGCGCTGGTCGCCCTGCCTATCGCCGGCTATGCCGCTTTCGAGATGCTGAAGGAACAGCCGCCCGTCATTACCGGCAACGGCAAGATCACCGAGACGCTGGCCGGCAAGCCGGTGGCGCAGAAGCCCGCGCCGCTGCAACCGGCGATCAACGAGCCGCTGGCAGCGGCGCCCGCCAAGGAAAAGAAGACCGACGCGGGCGCGGAGACCCGGGCCAATTCACAGGTGGCGCCCGCGGCGCCGAAGCCGGCGACCGAGGTCGACGCCCTGCTCAAGCAGGAGGCGGCGCCGGCGACCAAGCCTGCCCTGCAACCTGCGCCAGCAGAGAGCAGACAGCTCGTGGCCGGCGGCAAGGACGGGTCGTCCAACAGGGTGATCATGTCCATGACGCCGCCGCCCAGCGTCGACGAGGCCGAGCGGGCCGACCAGGTGCCGGCGGGCGCGGCGACCACCATGCCGCAGTCTCCCCCAGTAATGGGCGATTCAAAGCTGATGGTGCAGCCGGCGCCGATGCCGTCCGACCGGATGCTGCCGCAGGAGGAAAACCGCGACCGCATCGAGACCTTCAAGACCAATCCGGTGCACGAGACGGCTCAGGATCCGGTCTCGACCTTCTCGATCGACGTCGACACGGCCTCCTATTCCTTCGTGCGGCGCTCGCTGAAGGAAGGCACATTGCCAGACCCGGATACTGTGCGGGTCGAAGAAATGATCAATTACTTCCCTTATCATTGGAAGGGTCCGGACTCGGCCGCGACGCCGTTCAACTCGACGGTCACCGTCATGCCGACGCCATGGAACGAGCACACCAAGCTCATGCATGTCGCGATCAAGGGTTTCGACGTGAAGCCGACCGAGCAGCCGAAGGCCAATCTGGTCTTCCTGATCGATGTGTCGGGCTCGATGGACGAGCCGGACAAGCTGCCGCTGCTCAAATCCGCCTTCCGCCTGCTGGTGAGCAAGCTGAAGCCCGACGACACCGTCTCGATCGTCACTTATGCGGGCAATGCCGGCACGGTGCTGATGCCGACCAAGGCGGCGGAAAAGCAGAAAATCCTTGCGGCCATAGACAATCTCGAGCCCGGCGGATCGACGGCGGGCGAGGAAGGCATCCGCGAGGCCTACAAGCTTGCCCAGCAATCCTTCGTCAAGGACGGCGTCAACCGCGTGATGCTCGCCACCGACGGCGACTTCAATGTCGGCCAGACCGATAACGACGATCTCAAGCGTCTGATCGAGAAGGAACGCAAGACCGGCGTGTTCCTGTCGGTGTTCGGCTTCGGCCGCGGCAATCTGAACGACCAGATGATTCAGACCATCGCCCAGAACGGCAACGGTACTGCGGCCTACATCGACACTTTGGCAGAAGCCGAGAAGGTGCTGGTCGAGGATGCCTCCTCGACGCTGTTCACCATCGCCAAGGACGTCAAGATCCAGGTCGAGTTCAATCCGGCGAAGGTCTCGGAATACCGGCTGGTCGGCTATGAGACCCGGGCGCTCAAGCGCGAGGATTTCAACAACGACCGCGTCGATGCCGGCGATATCGGTTCGGGCCATTCGGTGACGGCGGTCTATGAGATCACGCCGAAGGGCAGCGGCGGCGAGCAGGTCGACCCGCTGCGCTACGGCCAGGCCAAGGTCGACAATGGCGGCATCGCCAATGCCGACGAATATGCCTTCGTCAAAATCCGCTACAAGCTGCCGGACGAGAATGTCTCGAAACTCATCACCACGCCGGTGAACGCCGCCAACGAGGTCAAGTCGTTCGATGCGGCTGGCGCCGACCAGCGCTTCTCGGTGGCCGTGGCGGCTTTCGGGCAGAAGCTGCGCGACGAGGATCAGACGGCGAATTTCGGCTACGACCGGATCGCGGAGATCGCCAATGCCGCGCGCGGCGCCGATCCGTTCGGCTACAGGGCGGAGTTCCTGTCGCTGGTACGCCTGGCCTCATCGCTGGACGGCAATAAGTAGAACGTGGCGAGTTTAACGAAGGGCCGGCGGGAAAGATCCCGTCGGCCCTTTGTCGATCATTAAATTGCGCGGCTTTTCCGGAACCTCGCCGCAATTAACTTTTGTTAGTTCGTGCTCATAGAATTTTGGGGGATCAGCAGTGCATATCACGACAATCGGCAATGCGAACGCGACGGCGGCCAATGCGCCGGTGCGGGGATCGTCGACGGCTTCGGCTGAAGCGGCGCGCATCCGAAACGATGTCGATGCGGCCCGCAACACGGCGCTTTCGGCGCTCAACAACGACCGTTTTCGCGTGATGCTGGAACAGATCACCGACCCCGGCGCATCGGGCGCCCTGATGACGATGGGCGGCGACAGCCAGAACGGCGTCGGTGTCGATTTCGATACCGCGCTGTCGCGCTACGCCGAAAACAGCAAGTAGAACCGTATTAGGCGCGGCTGCGCCGGCGCTCACGGCGCGCTTCGCTGGTTTCGGCGGTGTTTGCCGTCGCCACCTTGTTGCGCATCGGGCCAATACGCTCGACGATCGTCTCGACGGTCGGGCGCGCCGCCTTGGTGTGGCCGTCGAGCGCCTTGCGCATGGCGGCGAGGTGGGCGAAGGAGGTGCCGCAGCAGCCGCCGACGATCTTGGCGCCGGCATCGACCGCCAGCCGCACATAATCTGACATCAGCTCCGGCGTGCCGGAGTAATGGATCTCGCTGCCGCGGAATTCTGGAATGCCGCAATTGCCCTTGACGATCACCGTCGCCTCCGGCTTCGCCTCGGTCATGTCGAGCAGCGAGGCGAGGATATCGGAAGCGCCGACGCCGCAATTGGCGCCGACACCGAGCGGGGCCCGCGACAGGCCGTCGGCAACGGCGTGGATGTCCTTCGGCAGCAGACCCATCATAGTGCGGCCGGCCGTGTCGAAGGATCCGGTATAAGTATAAGGCAGGCCGACCCGGATGGCCGCTTCGGCCGCGGCGCGGATCTCGTCCGGCGCCGACATGGTCTCGATCCAGGCGACTTCGGCGCCGCCGGCCTTGAGGCCCTCGATCTGCTCGGCGAACGCATCGACGGCATCGTCATAGGTCAGGGCACCGAGCGGCACCAGCAGCTCGCCGGTCGGGCCGACGGAGCCGGCGACGATCACCTTGCGGCCGGCCTTGTCGGCGACGGAACGGGCGATCTCGGCTGCCCGCTTGTTTAGCTCGTGAACGCGATCCTGCGCGTGATGCAGCTTGAGGCGGTGTCGGGTGCCGCCAAAAGAGTTGGTCAGGATGATATCCGCGCCGGCATCGACGAAGTTCTGATGTAGTCTGGCGATGGTTTCGGGCGCCGTCTCGTTGAGGAGTTCGGGCGCTTCGCCGGCCGGCAGGCCCATCGCGAACAGATTGGTGCCGGTGGCGCCGTCGGCCAGAAGCACGCCCTTTTCGGCAAGCAGGGCGTCAATCGGGTTGGTCGCGGTCATGGCTTTGGCTTTCGTGTTCGAATTTCGAATAACGATATAAAGAAGTCTTTATGTCTAGTCAACGAGCTTGCGGCAGCGAGGGCCTTGAGTGGCCGGAATGATCGCGACCTCGATCTCGGTGGGGGCCTGCCCGTTGGTTGGTGGTCGACCGGACAGGCAGGCCCTCAGACTGAGCCTGACGGGAAAGACGTCGCGGCCAGCTTCTGAGCGAAGCTGGCCGCCTCATGCGCATTGATGTCGGCAGCGCGGATCAGATTGTCGAAATGGCTGGTGAGGGTGCGGATCGGCTGGGTCGCGTTCAACACCAGATACATGTCACCGACATAGATCGCGGCGCGATAGGGGCCGAAGATCGTGTAAGGGATCGAATAGCGCACGCGGCCGTCGTAGAGGAACAGGCGGAAGGTCGGGTAGAGGTCGTCGAGGAGCGCTGCCATGTGCAGCAACTGGGCACGGCGGTCGGCTTCGGGAAAACGATCCCAGACGCCGAGACCTCGCGCGAAGATCTCCAGCGTGTGGCGCGGCATGCAGACCTCCATGTCGGTCTCCGGCCGCCGGTTGTAGTCGATGCGGTATTGCGTTTCGCCTGCCTGCGCCTCACGGCTCTTGTTGGTTATTCCGGCCTCATATTCGACCAGCGCCTCGGTGCGCAGAAGGTCAGGGATGCCTGCCGGCACGTAGCGGATTTTCGTGCCTGCCGCCTCGGCGTGCCACTTGGCGAGCAACGTGCGGTCGAAACCGTCCGGCGCCTCCTCGATCTCCAGGCTCTCTCTAATTTCGCCGGTGACGCCCTCGTCCTGGGAGAGGCCCAGCAGCCAATCGAGCGACACCTTGAACTCGGCCGCGATGTTGAGAAGCGTCTCGGCACGGGGCAGGCGGGTCGAGGCGCCTGACAGGAGCTGCGACAACGCCGAGCGATCGATTCCGACGGCGCCCGCGAAGGCCGACTGGTTCAGGTCGGACCGTGTCAAGAGCATTTTCAACCGCTCCCGGAAGAGGGTCGACAGATCGCGCTTGTCCATCACGCTGCTCCTGCTTCAGAAAGGAAAAATTTGCGCCGGCAACGGTTTGAACGTGGCTCAGGCGGAAATGAATCCCCATATTTGTTGACAATGTATAACATATGCGGCCGAAAATGCGCACTCGCAACAGTTTGTGCGCTTTGTCGCGTTGATGCAACGGCAGGCTCCTGACACAATGCTGTCAGGAATCGAGTTGGTTCCGGCGACTGAGGGGGCAGTGGTCGATAGCATGGCAAGCACGAATACCGTCATGGATAAGAGACGTAGCAGCGCACCGGCAATCGAATGGCCGACAGTCTTCCTCATTCTCTTCTGCTACGGTGCCTGGCTCGCCGCTGGTTTTTTGTTGTGGCCATCTTATCCGCTTTTGGCGCTTGCCATCCTGCCCTTTATCCTGGCTCTGCAATCCTCGCTGATGCATGAGGTGTCGCACGGCCATCCAACCCGCAGCGGCAGGGTCAATGAAGCCTTCGTCTTCTTGCCGATCGGCATGGTGTGGCCGTTCCGCCGCTTCAAGACCATCCACCTTCGTCATCATGCAGACGAGCGGCTGACCGATCCGCTCGACGATCCGGAGAGCTATTACCAGGCGCTTTGGATACATGAAGAGCTGCCGCCGACAATGAAGCTTCTGCTCAAGGTCAACAACACCATGGTCGGCCGCTTTGTTCTCGGGCCGTGGTTGTCCTCAGTCGGTTTCTTCGTCGACGACGCCAAGCAGATCCTTGCCGGCGACAAGGTGATCCGCAAGGCTTGGCTGCTGCATGCCATCGGGCTCGCGGTTGTGGTGCTGATCGTCACGTTTGGCTTCGGCATTCCGCTCTGGCTCTATATCCTAGTGCCGGTGTGGTTAGGCCAGTCGCTGATCTCGATCCGCACCTATGCGGAGCACCAGTGGTCGGAGCATCCGGAAGGGCGCACGGTGATCGTAGAGCATTCGCCGCTCTCCTTCCTGTTCCTCAATAACAATCTGCATTTCCTTCATCACAAGAGCCCAACCATTGCCTGGTATAGGTTGCCAAAGCTGTTTCGCGAGCGCCGCGAAGAGTGGCTGCGGATGAACAACGGTTATGCCTATCCGAACTATTTCGCGATGCTGAAGGTCCACGCTTTCAAAGCCAAGGAGCCGGTCGTCCATCCGGTGCTGCGCCGCACGCCGGAATCGGGCCGCGCCTTCAAGCCGCGCATCAGGGCGCGCAGTGTCAGCGGGCTTGGAACGGCGCCAGTTCCCGCTGAGCCGCCGAAGGAGTAATGTCGGCTTTCCGCGACCGCCTTTCGCGGCGGAACGCAGGCGCCGAAGATCGCCTGTCCTTGAAAGCTGTTCGACATGAGCAAGTACGTTGCGGCACTGCCGATGTATGACTGGCCCGAAGCGCGGGGCGAGGTTGACGCCCAATGGGCGCGGCTCCGCGACGCCTTCCGGCAACGGGGCATCAATGCGCCGGAAACGATCGTGCGCCGCAATGGTGATCTGCCGCCGGTGCCCGGCGGCATCCTCGACGCCGCCGGCGAGGTGATCGCGCCGGATCCGGCGACGCTGCCTCCGGACGAACTCGATTTTCATGAACTTTGGCTAAGCCCGGCGCTGCTCTTCGGGCAGACATGCTGGGGGCCGATGGAACTCGGCCTCGCCCGGCATGTGCAGGTGATCGCGCAGCCGAACTACGATGCGTTCGAGGGCGGGCAGGGCGAACTCTATTCTAGCGCGCTAGTGATGGCCGCTGATGGCGGACCGCCCATTGCCTCGCCGCAGGATGGCAAGGCTGTGATCCCGCTCGATCTTATTCGCGGCAAGCGCTTCGCCTTCAACAATCCGGATTCGATGTCGGGACTGCTCGGGCTGACACGCGACCTAGAGGCGATGGGCGAAAGCCTGGACATCTTCGCTTCGCGCAGCGAAAGCGGCGGCCACCGATCGTCAATCGTCGCTATCGCCGAGGGCAGGGCCGATATCGCGGCAGTCGACTGCGAGAGCTGGGCGTTGGCGCAACGTTTCGAGCCGGCGGCGAAAGGTGTGAAGGTGGTCGGCTGGACGGCACGGCGTAAGGGCTTGCCCTTCATCTCCGCCAGGACGACGCCGGAAAAGACCATTGCCGCGATGCGCGAGGCCGTCGCAGCGGCTGAAGGCGGCACATCAGAGCAGCCGCTCGTCGAATGGGGAGGCTGACAGCTTCTCGTTACCGGTCTCGGTGATCAGGATCTGCTCTTCGATCTTGACGCCTTCGCGTCCGCCCAGCCTGCCGATATAGCTTTCGACGCAGAGCACCATGCCTGGTTCGAGCACGCCGTCCGGCGTGTCATCGGTCCAGTCGCCAGCATGTGGCAACGTCGGATATTCGTCGGCAAGGCCGACCCCGTGGTAAAGCACGCCGTAGCGCGTGGGGTAGCAATCGTCCGGCGGCACCGCCGAGCGCTCGACGAGATCGCGGAAGGAGACGCCCGGCCGCATCAGACCGGTGTTATGAGCGATCTGATCGGCAGCGATGCGGAAGAGATCCCGCTGCTGGTTCGACGGCGGCCTGTCGCCGCAGAGCCATGTCCGCGAAAGATCGGCGCAGAAGCCGTAGGGACCGATGAGGTCAGTGTCGAAGGCGACGAGGTCGCCATTCTCGACGACGCGCGAGGAGCATTCCTGGAACCAGGGATTGGTGCGCGGGCCGGACGACAGAAGCCGCGTCTCGATCCATTCACCGCCGCGTGCGATGTTGCCGCGATGCAGTTCCGCCCATAATTGGTTCTCGGAGATACCGGGCTTCAGCGCTGCTTCCATCTCGCCCATCGCCGCCTCGCAGGCGACGATCGAGCGCCGCATGGCAAGGATTTCATCCGGAGATTTGATGAGACGCGCATTTTCCATCACCGCCTCGCCATTGCCGACGGAAATGCCGCGGCGGGCGAGTTCCTCGACCCCTTCCGGATTGATGTGATCGACGGCGATGCGGCGATTGCCGCCGCCATGCCCGGCGACGAGCTCGGCAATGCCGGCGCCCCAGCGGCGGACCTTCTCATCGGTCAACTCGCCGCTGTAGAGATACATCCACGACACCGCCGGCCGGACCTCGTCGACGACGCCCGAATGGTCGGACAGGTGCTCGCATGAGAAATAGTCGAACAGCACCACCGGCCCTTCGGTGGCGACGAAACAGTGGCGCGTCGGGTTGTGCGCGACCCAGAGCTGCATATTGGTCGAGTCCGTCGCGTAGCGGATGTTGACCGGGTCGTAGAGCAGGGCGCCGGCATAGTCGCGACGCTTCAGTTCGGCGCGGATGCGCTCCAGCCGGTATCTGCGCATGGCGGTAAGGTCAGGCGCGGCGATGCCGGCCGCGGCCCATTCCGCCTCCGCTGTCGCGCCATAGCCCAGCACATGCTGGTTGAGCGAGGCCGCCTTCTCGCGCGAGGCCTCGCGCAACGCTTCGACCGAGCCAGGCTCGAAGGGCATGATCTTGCGGTGGCGACCGAAGCCCAGCTTGTCCATTCGTCCCCCTTCACAACTCACGGCGCGATCTTCCTATGCAGTTTGGTGATCGTGACCTTGCGCGGCTGGAAGCCGAGCGCCTGCGGCACCTCGACAGTGCGGTGGACAGTGTCCATCGCGTAGCCGGCGCGGGCCAACTCTTCGAAGACATCCGAGGGCGGTTCCCTGTCATCGGCAAGCACAAGCACCGCCGGTTCGCGGATGAGGCGGGCGAAGTCCGGTATCTCGTCATCGAGCACGATGAGGTTGGCGTCGACGAGGCGCAGATTGCCGACCCAGAACCAGCTCGAGACCACGGTCTTGACCGGACCGCCGGCGCTGATCTTTTCGTAAAGCGACCGGTAGTCCATGCGCACGATGCTGCCGCGACTGTCGCCGCCGTTCAAGTGCATGTACCAGCTTACCGGCAGCACAAGGACGGCGAGGACCGCGCCGACGAAGACAATGGTTCCTTGCGCCTTTGCGCCCGTTTGGCCGATGGCATCAAAACGCATGGCAAGGGCAGCGGGCAAAAGGACGAATATGGGCAGCACCCAGCGATCGCGAAACTGCGTGATGCCGCCGGCCAGAACCACCACCAGCGTGATCAGCACGGCTAGGGCGATCGTGCGCCACAGCAGCTTTTCGGGCCAACGCGTCGACTGTGGGGATGTCGTGGTTTTCCGTGCCGCCAGGAGAAACGCGACGGCAACGATAGCTATCGGCAGACTCGCGAAATTGAGCACCGCCTTGCCCAGTCCTCGCAGGGCGAGCACCGCCGTCTCCAGGAGGCTGTCGCCTTGGCCGGCGCCGAAGCCGCCGCTGTGAGCCAGGAAGTCATCCGGGTGCGCGATGTTCCAGTGAAGCGTCGGGAGGCAGGCAAGGATTGCTACCGCCACGCTGATCAGGAAGCGGCGGTCGAAGATCGCCTCACGCGTTTCTCGGACCGACAGAGATGCCAGGAACAGGGCGGCAAGGAAGATGACGATGTTGTATTTCGACAGCATCGCGGCCGCCGTCGCCAGGCCAAAAAATGCATAGGCAACAGCAGATCGCCGCTTTTCCACCTCGACCAGCGCGAGAAGCAGCACCGAGGTGAAGCAGAATATGGCGACCGAGTGGGTCAAGGCGTGCTGCATTTCCCAGAAGATCTGTGGAAACAGAAGCAGCCCGAACATGCCGGCGGCAGCGGCCCGGTTCGAGTAACCCAGGCGGCGTATGGCGGTGAAATAGGCGGCCAGCCCGGCGGCCAGCAGGCCGTATTTGACGATCTTGAGGGCAAGGACACTGGTTCCGACCAGCGAGGCCGCAAGGATTGCCAGCCAGGTGTATAGAGGCGGCTGCGAGCTGCCGTAGCCCGCGGCCAGGAACCGCATCTCCATCAACTGCTCGGAATCGTCGACGCCGACGCCCGTGCCCGCAAAATGGGACAAAAGCCCCATCACCACGATCTGGGTCAGGCAATAGAGGAGTACCGACGCGATCGCGGCGCTGAATGGACCGACCCGTCCATCACAGAGCCAATCGGTCCATTTCTCTAGCTGCCGCAAGGGGAAAGTCTTCTCATGCTGATGCGCCGGTAGCGAGCATCGAGCATGCCACAGCATCTGGCGCGATCCAACAAATCGCCAGAGCGGTTCACCGTTTCGTGGAAACGGCAAACCGCTCTGTCTGTCTGTTTTACGCAATTCCGGGTGGAAAACCGCGTCACACTTATCCTGGAATTGCTCTACGCGTCAGGTCCTCATCTTCTCGCCGCTCGGGTCGAAAGGCGGCTCGACATTGATGCGGGCCGGACGGCGGTGGCCGAGGATCTCGATCTCGAACAAGTCGGCGCTTTCGTCCTCTGCAAGGGCGGCAGGCACATAGCCCTGCGCCATCGACTTCTGGACGTAGTGCGCGTAGCCGCCCGAGGTCACCCAGCCGACGACGCGCCATTCGCCATCGACGATGCCGCGCACGGCCGAGGCGCCTTCGGCTGCCTTGGAGCCCCGCACCTCCTTGCCGGTCTCATCGAAACGCGGCGCGCCGTAGCCATGCGGCTTCTCGACCGTGCCGTAGTCCTTGCTCACCTTGGCCCAGATCGGCTCGTCGCCCATCACGTCGGCATCGATGGCGTCGACGATGAAGGAGACGCGGCGCAGTTTCGGCCCTTCCGCATGCTCCTTGGCCGACGCTTCGCGGCCGATGAAGTCGTTCTTCTCAAGCTTGATGAAGCGGTCCATCGAGCCTTCGAACGGCCCGTAGATTGGCCGCAACTCGCGGAACCAGGTCGGGAAGTTCTTTTCCAGGCGCATGGAGAGCAGCGCCCGCATACCGAAATCGACGAGGCCGAATTCCTCGCCGGCCTCCTTGATCGCCTTGTAGACGAGGCGCTGATAGGCCGGCGCCATCCAGATCTCGTAGCCGAGGTCGCCAGTATAGGTGATGCGGTTGACCATGCAGGGCGCGCCGCCAACTGCCATCTCGCGGAAGTCCATGAAGCGGAAGGCCATGGTCGAGACGTCGACATCGACCAGCTTCTGCAGCAGATCGCGGGATTTCGGCCCCGCGATCGAGAGACCCACCAGCGTCTGGTCGAAGCGGTGGATACGCACCGACCCATCCTTGGGCAGATGCTTCTCGAACCAGCGCATATGGTATTTCTGCGCGGCCGAGGAGCCCCAGATCATGAAGCGGTCCTCGCCGGTCTTGGCGATGGTGAAGTCGCCGATCAGCTTGCCGAACTCGTTGACCATCGGGGTCAGCACGATGCGGCCGACTTTCGGCATCCGGTTGGTCATCAGCCGGTTGAGGAAATCCTCGGCGCCCGGGC
This sequence comes from Mesorhizobium sp., assembly GCA_004020875.1. Taxonomy (GTDB): domain Bacteria; phylum Pseudomonadota; class Alphaproteobacteria; order Rhizobiales; family Rhizobiaceae; genus Mesorhizobium. Next base: position 38,862 of record SAPZ01000009.1, on the reverse strand, counting down.
CGGACACTTCGTATTTGGCGAAGTTGGCAATCTCGGTGACGCCCACCTTCTCGCGCGTGGCGCGCACTTCCTCGCCGATCGGTCCGAAATCGTTGGAGCGGTGGAAGGACACGATGTCCTTCGGTTCCGTACCTTTCGGCGCGAACCAGAGCGGCGTCTCGAGGCCCCACGAATCACCCATGACGGCGTTGTTGGCCAACATGGTGTCGTAGAGTGGCGTGGTCTGCGCGGGACGGGCGGCCGGCAGTTCCTCATTCGGGAAGCGGATCGAGAAGCGGCGCGAATAGTTCTCGCGCACCTTGGCGTTGGTGTAGCGCAGCGTCGCCCATTCGCCGAAGCGAGCGACATCCATGCCCCAAACGTCGAAGCCCGGATCGCCATGCACCATCCAGTTGGAAAGCGCGAGGCCGACGCCGCCGCCTTGGCTGAAGCCGGCCATAACGGCGCAGGCGCACCAGAAATTGGTCAGGCCCTGCACAGGGCCGACCAGCGGGTTGCCGTCGAGCGCGAAGGTGAAGGGACCGTTGATGATCTGCTTGATGCCGGCCTTCTCGATGCCGGGGAAATGCTTGAAGCCGATCTCCAGCGACGGCGCGATGCGGTCGATGTCGGGCTGCAGCAATTCATGGCCGAAATCCCATGGCGTGTTGACCGGCGACCACGGCTTGCACGCCTTCTCATAGGTGCCGAGCAGGATGCCGTTGCGCTCCTGGCGGGTGTAGATCTCGCCCTTGAAGTCGAGCACGCCGATCATCTCACGGCCGGTCGACTTGTTGAACTCCTCGACCTCCGGCATCGGCTCGGTGAGCAGGTACATGTGCTCCATCGCCAGCACCGGCAGTTCGACGCCGACCATGCGGCCGATCTCGCGCGCCCACAGGCCGCCGCAGTTGACGACGTGCTCGGCGTGGACCGTGCCTTGCTCGGTGACGACGTTCCAGGTGCCGTCCGGCTGCTGCGTCAGGTCGACGACGCGGTTGCGCAGCACGATCTCGGCGCCAAGCTTTTTCGCGGCCTTGGAATAGGCGATGGTGGTGCCTGAAGGGTCGAGATGGCCCTCGACCGGATCCCACATTGCGCCGACGAAATTCTTCTCATCCATAAGCGGGAACATCGCCTTGGCTTCCGAGGGCGTGATCAGTTCGGTGTCCATGCCGAGATAACGGCCCTTGGCGTGGGCCAGCCGCAGGAAGTCCATGCGCTCCGGCGTATCGGCCATCATCACGCCGCCGGTCAGATGCAGCGAGCAGGACTGGCCGGAGAGCTCCTCGATCTCCTTATAGAGCTGGACCGTGTAGGCCTGCAGCTTGGCGACGTTCGGGTCGCCGTTCAGCGTATGGAAGCCGCCGGCAGCGTGCCAGGACGAGCCGGAAGTCAGCTCCGAACGCTCGATCAGCATGATGTCTGTCCAGCCGGCCTTGGCGAGGTGATAGAGCACCGAGCAACCGACGACGCCGCCGCCGATGACAACCGCTTTTACATGGGATTTCATGAAGATAGGTCCGTTTTATAGAGACTGAATCGAATGATTGGTATGGAAGCTAAGCGAAGCTCGACGGGGTGGGGGTCGACTGTCCATCCTCACACAGAAAATCAGAAATCCGTCGGCGCGCCGCCTTCGGCGCGGCGCTTCTCGACGAAGTCGTTGAGCTCCTCGCGTATGGCCGGGTCCATATACGGCTCCTCATAGGAGGCAAGGCGCTCCTTCCAGACCTTGTTGGTGCGTTCCATAGCCGTCGGCGAGCCCGCCTCGGTCCAAGTCTCGAAATTGCGCCAGTCGGACACGATCGGCGAATAGAAGGCGGTCTTGTAGCGCTCCTGCGTGTGTTGGGTGCCGAAGAAATGGCCGCCGGGGCCGACCGACTGGATGGCGTCGAAGCCGAGCGCATCCTCGGACAGATCGAGGGGGGTGAGGAACTCGGCCACCATCTGCAACAGGTCGATGTCCAGGATGGTCTTTTCGTAGGAGCAGCGCAGGCCGCCTTCCAGCCAGCCTGCGCCGTGCATCATCAGGTTGCCGCCGCCCTGGATCGCACCCCATAGCGAAAACACGCTCTCATAGGCGGCCTGCGCGTCCACCGTATTGGCGGCGCAGGTGTTGGAGGTGCGGTAGGGGATGTTGTAGCGCCGAGCGAGCTGGCCGCCGACGAGCTGCGCCTTCATATATTCGGGCGTGCCGAAGGCCGGCGCGCCGGACTTCATGTCCACGTTGGAGGTGAATCCGCCATAGCCGACCGGCGCGCCTTTTTTGACCATCTGCGCGAAGGCGATGCCGGAAAGCGCTTCGGCGTTCTGCTGCACCAGCGCGCCGGCGACGGTGACCGGCGCCATGGCGCCCGACAACGTGAAAGGCGTGACGATCACGGCCTGGCCCATGCTCGCCATCTGGATGATGCCTTCCATCATCGGCACATCGAGCTTGAGCGGCGAATTGGTGTTGATGATGGTGAAGACCGACGGTTCCTGCATCAACTGCTCGCGGCTAATGCCACGGGCGATGCGAGTGATCTCGATACCATCGACATTGCGCTCCTTGCCGAGCGAATAGATGTGGAAGACCTTGTCGGTCAGCATGGCGAGGTCGCGGATGCACTCCAGGTGCCGCACCGACGGATGGATGTCTATCGGCTCGACCGGATAACCGCCGGTGCAATGCAAGATGTTGTGCATCTGCGCCAGGCGCAGGAAATTTCGATAGTCCGCCTGATTGCCTGGCCTGCGGCCGCGATCTAGGTCGGAGCAGTTCGGCGCCGAAGCCATCATCGACAGGATGACGTTGTTGCCGCCGAAACGCAGATTATGGTCGGGGTTGCGGGCGTGCAGCGTGAATTCCGACGGGCAGTGCGAGACCAGCTCGAGGATCATGTCGCTGTCGAAGCGCACGCGCTCCGAGCCTTCGCGCACATCCGCGCCATGCGCCTTCATGATACGCCGAGCTTCCTCGTGCAGGACATCCACGCCGATCTCCTTCAGCACGCGCAGCGAGGCGAGGTGGATCGATTCCAATTCGTCGTCGGACACGAATCTGGTCGGCGCCAGCGGGTTCTTCAATTGCCGGAAGGCGGGCTGCTCGAAGGCGGCTGAGCCGCCAGCGCGCTTGCCCGCGCGGCCGCCACGGCGGGGGCGATCGGTTGCCAGTGCCGGCTCGGCGGGATGAAGGGCGGCGGTCATGAGAGGCCTCGTGAGGATGCGAAATTGGCCGGCATAATGGACCGGCGGCAATACAGCCGGTGAGGAGGCTGCGACCACTAGGGCGAGGGAAGCGACATGACGAAAGGGGAGCGGGCTGGCCCAGGTCTAACCCAGGGTTCGGGCGACGCTGCTCTTGAATGTTCGCGCGACGGACGCGATGTAGGCATGGCCGCCAGACGAAACTCCGGAGACCTGCATGACAAACGCGATGACCAAAACCCAACCCGAATTGGCGGCTGATGATCCCTTCCTCTGGCTCGAAGACCGCAACAGCCAACAATCGCTCGACTGGGTTCATCGCGAGAATGCGGTGACGGTCGCCGAACTGCAGGGCGATCCTTCCTATCAGGCGACCTTCGAGACCGCGCTCGACCTGATGACCGCCGAGGACAACATGCCGGTCGGGGCCGCGCTTGCCGGATACGTCTATAATTTCTGGCAGGACAAGACCAATGCGCTCGGCCTGTGGCGGCGCACGCCTGTCGCTTCCTACAAGACCGACAAGCCGGACTGGGAGACGATCATCGAATTCGACCAGCTCTCGGCGAAGGAAGGCGTGAAATGGGTGTTCGGCGGGGCGAGCCGGCTCTATCCCGATTTCGACAGCTGCCTGCTTTACATGTCCCCCGACGGCGGCGACGCCAGCGAGATGCGCGAGTTCGACATCGCGACCAAATCCTTCATCGAGGACGGGTTTCGGGCGCCGGCGTCCAAGTCGGGCTTTTCCTGGCTGGACAAGGACACGGTGATCGTCTCGGCGGCTTTCGAGGAGGAAGACAAGACGCAGTCCGGCTATCCGCGCGTCATAAAACTCTGGCGGCGCGGCACGAAGCTCGAGGATGCCACGCCGATCTTCGAGGGCGAAAAGCAGCATCTCGCGGTCGGCGGCGGCGTCGAATATGACGGCGACAAGCGGCATGTGCTGCTCGGCAAGACGCTCGACTTTTTCACCTCGCACAGTTTCCTTCGGCTGGCATCGGGCGAGAACCGGCGCATCCCGCTGCCTGACGACGCCACCGACACGGCGATCTTCAAGGGACAGCTGATCTTCGGCGTGCGCAGCCCGTGGACGGCGCCGGACGGCACGCAATGCCTGCCCGACGGGCTTTACTCGGTCGATTTCGACCGATGGGTCGACACGGGCGCGTTCGGTCCGTTCGAGACCGTGCTTGCGCCGGCGCATCGTGTCTCGATCGCCGGACTCGCCAGGACACAGGACCGGCTGTTCATCAACCTGATGGACAATGTGCGCGGCAAGGTCATCGCCTGCGACCGCACCGCAAATGGCTGGTCGCTCAAGCCGGTGGCGCTGCCCGACAACGGCAATGTCGGCATCAGCCATGCCGAGCATTTCGGCTCGAGCGTGTCCTTTTCCTTCACCGATTTCCTGACGCCGAGCTCGATCATCTGGTCGGACGACGACGGCGAGACGCTTCAAACGGTTAAGTCGCAGCCGGCCCGCTTCGATGCCTCGCCCTATGTCTCCGAGCAGTTCGAGGCCCGCTCGAAGGACGGCACGATGATCCCGTATTTCGTGGTCAGGCGCCGCGACCAGAACGGGCCGGTGCCGGCGCTGCTCTACGGCTATGGCGGCTTCGAAGTGCCACTGCTGCCCGGCTATGCCGGGATCCGCGGCAAGCTCTGGCTGGACAAGGGCAACGCCTATATCCAGGCCAATATCCGCGGCGGCGGCGAGTTCGGTCCGGCCTGGCATCAGGCGGCACTCAAGGGCAAGCGCCAGAACGCCTTCGACGATTTCGCGGCGGTGGCCGAGGATGTGGTCAGGCGCGGCATCACCACGGCGGCGCAGCTCGGCATCCAGGGCGGTTCGAATGGCGGCCTGCTCACCGGCACGTCGCTGACGCAGCGGCCGGAGCTGTTCGGCGCCGTCATCATCGACGTGCCTTTGCTCGACATGCTGCGCTACACCGAACTGCCGCCCGGCGCTTCGTGGATTGCCGAATATGGCGACCCGTCGAAGCCGGAAGAGGCGGCCTGGCTCGGCGCCTATTCGCCCTACCAGCATGTCGCGGCCGATGCCGCCTATCCGCCGGTGCTGCTGATGACGTCTACCGCCGACGACCGCGTGCACCCTGGACATGCGCGCAAGATGGCGGCTCGGCTACGGGAGGCCGGCCACGGTCGGACGCTGTTCTTCGAGGAGACCGAGGGCGGCCATGGCGGGCGCGGCGACCGCCGGCCGCAGGCGGCACAGACGGCGATGCGCTACATGTTCCTCAAGCAGGCGTTTGGCGCTGCAGTCTAACGGAACGGCTTGAATTATAGGCCTCAGGCGGCATAAGCTGCCGCCATGATCCGCTTCAGCACATCTGGCGCCTTCGGGGTCGCAGTGACGCCGTCACCGCGTACCCTTCGCGCCGAGCTGTTGCGGTTGTGCGCCCGCATCGGTTATTCGCCGCCTTCTTTCCTCTGACGAATCCGCTCCCGGCCGTTGCCGGATTGATTCAAGAGGAAAGACCAAACCTATGACCTATCAGAATTATTCGCTGAAGCAGCTTCAGCAGATCGATGCCGCGCATCACCTTCATCCGTTCACCGACCACAAGGAACTGCGCGAGATCGGCTCCCGCATCATCACCCACGCCAACGGCCCGTTCATCTACGATTCCGAAGGAATGGAGATTCTCGACGGCATGGCGGGCCTTTGGTGCGTCAATGTCGGCTATGGCCGCGACGAACTGGCCGAGGCGGCCTACGCGCAGATGAAGGAGCTGCCTTACTACAACTCCTTCTTCAAATGCTCGACGCCGACGCCGGTGCTGTTGTCGAAGAAGCTGGCGGAACTCGCGCCCAAGCATGTCAGCCAGGTTTTTTACGGCTCGTCCGGCTCGGAGGCCAACGATACGGCGCTCAGGCTCGTGCGCCACTACTGGGCGCTCGAGGGCAAGCCCGAGAAGAACCGTATCATCTCGCGCAAGTCGGCCTATCACGGCTCGACCGTCGCCGGCACGTCGCTCGGCGGCATGGAGCCTATGCACAAGCAGCTCGGCGGCGCGGTGCCCAACATCGTCCATGTGATGATGCCCTATGCCTATGAGCTGGCGCTGCCCGGTGAAAGCGACCATGATTTCGGCCTCCGAGCTGCCAAGGCGGTCGAGGACGCGATCCTCGAAGCCGGCGCCGACAAGGTCGCCGCCTTCATCGGCGAGCCGGTGATGGGTGCCGGCGGGGTGAAGATCCCGCCGATGAGCTACTGGCCCGAAGTCGAGCGCATCTGCCGCAAATACGACGTGCTGTTGATGCTGGACGAGGTCATCACCGGCTATGGCCGCACCGGCGAATGGTTCGCGGCGCAGACTTTCGGCATCGAGCCCGACACCATCACCACCGCCAAGGCGCTGACCTCGGGCTACCAGCCGCTGTCGGCGCTGCTGGTCGGTGACCGTGTGGCCAAGACGCTGGTCGACAAGGGCGGCGAATTCTATCACGGCTACACCTATTCCGGTCATCCGGTGGCCTGCGCGGTGGCGCTGAAGAACCTCGAGATCATCGAGAAGGAAGGGCTGGTCGAGCGCGTCAAGAACGACACCGGACCCTATTTCGCGCAGGCGCTGCAGGAGCGGATCGCCGGGCACAAGCTGGTCGGCGAGGTGCGTTCGATCGGCCTGATGGGCGCGATCGAGATCGTCAAGGACAAGGTGACCAAGGAACGCTACCTGCCGTCGGGAAGTGCGGCCGTCGTGGTGCGCGACCACGCCATCGCGAACGGCATGATGCTGCGGGCCACCGGCGACACGATGATCCTGTCGCCGCCACTGATCTGGACGCGCGACACGATCGATATGGCTTGCGAGCGTATCGCGAAGGCGCTCGATCTCGCGGACGCGGATTTGCGGAAGCGCTGAGGGGATATTGTCCGGGCGCTCCCCATGAGCGCCCGGTCCATCCCTGGACTTCGTGCGTGATGTCTCCAAAACGCAAAAACCGCGCCCCAACGGGAACGCGGCTTTGCCAGATACGCATGGCGTTTCGCGACGAGGATACTTGCGAAACTTACGGGCTCCGGTACGCGAGACCTGATCCGGAGCGCCGGGCAGACGCGCTGTCCGCCTCGCAGTCCGTTTTAAAGGCACATCGTTACCGGTGAGTTAGCGAGACCTTAAGCAAATCTAAATTTGCCGGCTTCGTGTTGAAAAAAAGCGCTAATAGTCGTTCTAAAGCAGCCGCTTAGCTTTTATCGCCGCGCAGGAAATTAATAATGCCGGAAAAATCGACGCCGGCATGCCCCTGCGCGTTGAACAGGGCATAAAGCTGCGTGGCTTCGGCGCCGAGCGGGGTTACAGCGCCCGCGCTCTGCGCGGCTTCCTGCGACAATTTCAGGTCTTTCAGCATCAACGCGGCGGCAAAGCCGGGCTTGTAGTCGCGGTTGGCCGGCGAGGCCGGAACGGGGCCTGGCACCGGACAATAGGTTGTGAGCGACCAGCATTGGCCTGACGAAGTGGAGGCGACATCGTACAGCGCCTGGTGCGACAGGCCGAGCTTTTCGGCGAGCACGAAAGCTTCGGCGACGCCGATCATCGAGATGCCGAGAATCATGTTGTTGCAGATCTTGGCCGCCTGGCCGGCGCCGTCGCCGCCGCAATGAACGACACGTCCCGCCATCGGCTTAAGGATCGGCTCGGCAGCGGCGAAGGCTTCGTCCGAGCCGCCGGCCATGAAGGTAAGGGTGCCAGCAGAGGCGCCGCCGGTCCCGCCGGAGACCGGCGCATCGATCGAGGGCAGGCCATGCTTGGCGGCAATCGCATGCGCCTTGCGCGCCGATTCGACATCGATGGTCGAAGAATCGATGAACAGCGCGCCTTTCTTCGCTTTCGGCGCAATGTCCTCATAGACCGACAGCACATGCTTACCGGCGGGAAGCATGGTGATGACGACATCGGCATCCTTCACCGCGGCGACGGCGTTCCCCATGACGGCAATGCCGTGTTCTTTTGCCGTGGCCAAGTTCTCGGGCACGAGATCGAAGCCCAGCACCGCATGGCCAGCCTTGACCAGATTAGCGGCCATTGGATTGCCCATATTGCCGAGGCCGATGAAGGCGATGGTTGCCATCGTTTTCTCCTGATTTTGTTGCCGTCAGCGGCCAATCAACGTCCGCGCGATGATGACGCGCATGATCTCGTTGGTGCCTTCGAGGATCTGATGGACACGCAGGTCGCGCACCAGCTTCTCGATGCCGTAATCGTGCAGATAGCCGTAGCCGCCATGCAGCTGCAGCGCCTGGTTGGCGACGTCGAAGCCGACATCGGTGACGAACCGCTTGGCCATTGCCGACCATTTGCCGGCGTCGGGCGCCTTGCGATCGAGCTTCGAGGCCGCAGCGTAGAGAAAGATGCGGGCGGCCTGCAGCTCCGTCTCCATGTCGGCCAGCCTGAACTGCAGCGCCTGGAACTGGTTGATCTTGGAGCCAAAGGCCTTGCGCTCGGCCGTATAGGCGAGCGCCTTGTCGAGCGCCGACTGCGCGCCGCCCAGCGAGCAGGCGGCAATGTTCAATCGGCCGCCGTCGAGGCCCGCCATGGCGATACCGAAACCGGCGCCTTCCACGGCCAGCAGGTTCTCGGCCGGCACCTTGCAGTCCTCGAAGATGACCTGGCGGGTCGACTGCATGTGCCAGCCCATCTTGTGCTCGTTGGCGCCGAAGGACAGGCCCGGCGCATCCTTGGGCACGACGAAGGTCGATATGCCCTTGGGGCCGTCGCCGCCGGTGCGCGCCATCACGACATAGAGGTCGCTGTCGCCGGCACCGGAAATGAACTGCTTGGCGCCGTTGAGGACATAATCGCCGCCGCTTTTGACCGCGCGCGTCTTCAGCGCTGCGGCATCGGAGCCGGAGCCTGGCTCGGTCAGACAATAGCTCGCCAGCCATTCCATCGAGGTCAGTTTCGGCAGGAAGCGCTGGCGCTGCTCGTCGCTGCCGAAGCGGTCGATCATCGAAGCCGCCATGTTGTGGATGGAAATGAAGGAGGAGAAGGCCGGATCGGCGTGGGCAAGCGCCTCGAAGATCAGCACGGCGTCAAGCCGTCCAAGCGCCGAGCCGCCGACATCGTCGCGCACATAGATGCCGCCAAGGCCGAGCGGCCCGGTCTCACGGATCACATCGGCGGGAAAATGCTTTGCCTTGTCCCAGTCGAGCGCATTGGGCGCGACGCGGTCCGTCGCGAAGGCCTGAGCCATCTCCTGGATGGCGCGCTGTTCCTCGTTGAGCTCGAACTGGCCAGCGCCCGCATCGACTGCCGCGTCCATGGCGTGCTCCCTGTCGTTCCAGGCCTTCTGGCCTGTCGTTTTTGGCTTTGCGCGCCGTTCAATCTAGACCAATGATGCCGCCGCGCAACCCGGACCGTTGAGAACCGGCTGTGCATGGAATGACTAACGGAGCTCTTGCGTGCCGACAATTTTCGATGATTTGCTTGAGCGATTTCACGCCTATCTCGCAGGCGTGGACAACGAACCGGTCGCGGATGAAGTCGCGCGCATCGGCTGGGACATGTCGGCTCGTGCGCTCGAACCGCGCACGCTTGCCTGCCTCGACTATCTCGATCGTATCGCCGAGCTTGCGCCGGCCGGCGCCAAGCCGCTGACGCGGTTCGTTGCCGACCACCGCGACGAGCTGCGCTGGGGGCAGACCTATACCGCCAACGAGTTCGGGCAGAGTTTCATCGACAATTACGGCTGGCTGGAAGTGTTCGGCATGCGCGGGCATTTCGACAATGACGAGGTCGCGGCCGGTCTGCTGATCCTTGGGCCGGACATCCTCTATCCCGATCACCATCATATTGCCGAGGAGATTTACATTCCGCTGACCGGCGGGACGGAATGGCGGATGGGCGAGGGCGATTTCAATGTTCGCGACGCCGGCGAGGTCATCCACCATGCCTCAAATGTCAGCCATGCCATGCGCACGGGCAAGGAGCCGCTGATGGCGCTTTATCTGTGGCGCGGTGGACCGCTGGCGCAGAAGTCCACGATCGGCCCGATGATTGACTTGAGGGACAGGGGCTGATGGCCAAGGCAGTCATGCTGCAGGGCACCGGCTCGGATGTCGGCAAAACCGTCCTGGTGGCGGGGCTTTGCCGTGCCGCCAGGAATCGTGGGCTGAAGGTCAGGCCGTTCAAACCGCAGAACATGTCCAACAACGCGGCCGTCGCCGACATTCCCGGCGACGTTGCCGGCGAGGGGGAGATCGGCCGCGGGCAATGGCTGCAAGCGCTGGCCTGTGGCGTGCGGCCGACCGTCCATATGAACCCGGTGCTGCTCAAGCCGCAGAGTGATATCGGCTCGCAAGTGGTGGTGCAGGGCAAAGTGTATGGAGAGGCGCGGGCGCGCGACTACCAGGCGATGAAGGCCGGACTGATGGATGCCGTGCTAGATTCGTGGACTAAGGTCGGCGAGGGCGCCGACCTGGTCATCGTCGAGGGCGCCGGCTCGCCGGCCGAAATCAATCTCAGGAGCCGCGACATCGCCAATATGGGTTTCGCGACGCGGGCCAATGTGCCGGTGATCCTCGTCGGCGACATCGATCGCGGCGGCGTTATCGCTTCGGTGGCCGGTACGCATCTGATCCTGCCGGAGGAAGACCGCCGCATGATCGCAGGCTATATCATCAACAAATTCCGCGGCGATGTCTCGTTGTTCGATGACGGCATCAAGGAGATCGAGAAGTTCACCGGCTGGCGCTGCTTCGGCGTGGTGCCTTGGCTGAAGGCGGCCGGGCGGCTGCCGTCCGAGGATTCCGTGGCGCTCGAACGCCTCGCTTCCGGCGAGAAGCGGGCGCTGAAGGTGGCGGTGCCGATGCTGGCGCGCATAGCCAATTTCGACGATCTGGACCCGCTGAAAGCCGAGCCGCAGGTCGAGGTGGTGTTCGTGCCGCCGGGCAAGAGGCTGCCGGAAGATGCCGGGCTGGTCGTCATCCCCGGCTCCAAATCGACCATCGGCGATTTGCTCAAATTCCGCGAGAACGGCTGGGACCGTGACCTTCTCGCCCACCGCAAGAGCGGCGGCCATGTCGTCGGCATCTGCGGCGGCTATCAGATGCTCGGCCGCGTGGTGCGCGATCCGGGCGGCATCGAAGGCAGCGTAGACGAGGCAGAGGGCCTCGGCCTGCTCGACATCGAAACGGTGATGGAGCCGGAAAAAACCGTGCGCAATTCAAGCGCGCAGTCGGTGCAGTTCGGCCTGCCGCTCGAAGGCTATGAGATCCACCTCGGCCGCACCACCGGGCCGGACACGGCGCGGCCGTCGACGATCCTCAACGGCGCCGAGGACGGCGCGGTTTCCGCCGACGGCAAGGTGATCGGCACCTATCTGCACGGGCTGTTTTCCGCCGACGCCTTTCGCGCGGCCTATCTGGAGAGCCTTGGCGTCAAAGGCGGCGGCATCGACTACCGCGCGGACGTCGAGAAGGCGCTGGACGAGGTCGCAGCCGAACTGGAGCGGCATCTCGACTGCGACGCGATCTTTGGCCTGGCGCAATAGGTGCTCGATGCAGAAGGTTTGACGGCGGCTTTCCCGCATCGCTGGAGTCGCTGCCTTGGCGAGATATCAAAAGCGCCCGGCAGGGCCGGGCGCTCCGAGTTGCCTGAGATCTGCGAATTTCAAGCGCCGCGCATCAAACAGCCGGCGGCGAGCACGATGTAGGCGATGAGCATGATCCAAACGGACGCAAGCGGAATGAATGCAAGGACGCCAAGCGCGGCGAGAAGGCCGATGACGGCGATGACCAACGAAATAATGAACACGATTTGGGTAGGTGCACTGAGATTCATGTCTAGTCCCTCCAACATGATTCGCGCGCGCTTATTCTACCAGCGGTGCGGTCACATACCAATTAGCTGGCGCAGGGGGTTGGCCAGGTCGGCCAGCAGCTTCGCGGCGAGCGCCAAGCAGACGACCACCAGCAGCGGCTTGATCAGCCTGGCGCCGATGCGGATGGCAAGGCTCGCGCCGACGCGGGCGCCGATGAATTGTGCTGCGCCCATCATCAGGCCGACCTTCCAGCCGATGACGCCGACGGCGGCGAAGACGACGAAGCCGCCGATGTTGGAGGCGAAATTGAGCAGCTTGGTGTGCGCCGTCGCCTTGAGCACGCCGTAGCCGGCAAGCGTGACGAAAGCGAGCATGTAGAAGGAGCCGGCGCCGGGACCGAAGACACCGTCATAGAAGCCGACCAGCGGCGGGATGATCAGTCCGAACAAGAAGGGCGACAGCCGTTCGGCACGGTCGACGTCGTCCATGTTCGGCTTCAGCGCGAAATAGAGCGCAATCGCGATCAGTAGCAGCGGCAGGATGGCGCGCAGGAAATCGCCGGGGACGACGGTCGCCAAAAGGGCGCCAACCGCGCCGCCGGCAAGCGCCAGCAGCGCCGACGGCAGCTGGCGGCGCAGGTCGACCTGGCCGTTGGCAGCATAATGGATGGTGGCCGAGCCGGACCCGAACATGCCCTGCAATTTGTTGGTGCCGAGTGCTGCGACCGGCGAAAAGCCGGCGAGCAGCAGCGCCGGGATCGTGATCAGCCCGCCGCCGCCCGCGATCGAGTCGACGAAGCCGGCGGCAAAGGCGGCGGCAATCAGGATGAGGATGGTCTGCAGGGTAAGATCGATCATCGGAGAGGGATGCTGGAAGGAAACCGCAGCTTCCAACATGCTCGCCCCGTTTGCGCAAGAGCGATTCCACGCTAACAATCTCACGGAATCGCAAAGGGAGCTTGGTGGCGATGGCGCTGCTCGACCAGATACGTTCGATCTTCGACGGTGACCCGGGTGTGCGCAAAGTGGCGGACGATCCGGTGCTTTCGGCGGAGCTTTTGATGCTGTTTCGCATGATCCTGGCCGACGGGTCGGTTTCGGAGAGCGAAATGGTTGTCTTCCGCCACATCTGCAAGGAGGCCTTCGGTATCCCGGAGACCTCGATCGATAGCGTCATCGAATATCTCAACGACTATGGCTACGAGACCAACGGCTCGCAGGCGATCGCGCTGTTCCGCGATCTCGATGTCGAGCGGCGCAAGCTGCTTGCGCGCCACATGGCCGAGATCGCCAAGGCCGACGCCAAGCTGGCGGAGAGTGAGGTGAAGCTGCTGCGCCGCACGCTCGACTTGCTCGACATCAGCCCGGTCGATCTGGTGAAGCCGGAGGGCTGACGCAATTCCAGGAAAAGTGTGAAGCGGTTTTCCGCACGGGATCGCGTCCAGGAATAGGCTGGCTTACCCCTGTTCCTGCATTTTGCGCGCAATCGCGCGATGTAGGTCCGGGACGGCCGCGACCAGCGCCCGTGCCGGTTCGGAACGCGGATGGTCGAGCATATCGGCGGTCCGGCCGCGCTCGACGATCTTGCCTTCATGCATGACCAGAACCTCGTCCGCCATGGCGCGGGCGACGGTCAGGTCATGGGTGATGAAGAGATAGGCGATGCCTAGCTTCTGGTTGAGCTCGGCGAAAAGATCGAGGATCTGGGCACGGATAGAGACGTCCAGCGCCGAGACCGGCTCGTCGGCCACCACCAGCTTTGGGCGGGTGATGATGGCGCGGGCGATCGACAGGCGCTGGCGCTGGCCGCCCGAGAATTCATGCGGGTATTTGTCCATGTCGCGTGGCCCGAGCCCGACTTCGTCGAGCGCATGTGCGACCATCTCGCGGCGCTCAGCCTGCGTCGGCTGCTTTAGCAGAAGATGCAGCGGCTCGGCCACCAGCTTCTCCACCTTCTGGCGCGGGTCGAAGGAGCCGTAGGGATCCTGGAACACGACCTGCATGTCGCGGCGGGCCGGCTTCAGCTCGGCTTCCGCCTTTCCGGTGATGGCCTCGCCGCGAAAGCGGATCGTGCCTGCGGTCGGCTTGTCCAAGGCGAGGATCATGCGGGCCAGGGTGGACTTGCCGCAGCCTGAGCGCCCGACGAGCGCCACGGATTGCGCGGGCTCGATGGTGAGCGAGACATCGTCGACGGCGCGGATCGGCTGCGCCGGCCGGAACAGGGACATGCGTTGTCCTGGATAATCCCGGACGACACCTTCGACTTCGAGCAAGGGTTTTGCCGATCCGGCAAGGTGCGGTTTCGGCCGCGCCGGCAAGTGCATGGAGGCCAGCGCCAGCTCGCGCGTGTAGGGATGCTGTTGCTCCGACAATGTGCGTGCGGTTTCGCCGGCATCCGTCACCTCACCGTTGCGCAGGATGGTCAGGCGATCGGCCATCTCGGTCACGACGGCGAGGTCGTGCGAGATGAGCAGCAGGCCCATGCGGTTTTCGCGGACCAGATCGCGCAACAGGTCGAGGATCTGCGCCTGCAGCACCACGTCGAGGGCCGTCGTCGGCTCGTCCGCGATCAGGAGCTTTGGTTTCAGCGCGCAGGCGATCGCGATGACGACGCGCTGGCGCTGGCCGCCGGACAGTTCGTGCGGGTAGCGAGACAGCGGGAACTTGGCTTCCGGCAGTCCGACGCGGTCGAGGATTTTTCGCGCACGGTCCTCGCCTTCGGCGCGGCCCGCCTTGGTGTGCCAGCGAATGCCTTCGGCCACCTGTTCGCCGATCGTCTTGACAGGATTGAGCGCCGTCATCGGCTCCTGGAAGACCATGCCGATATCGTCGCCGCGCAAGGCGCACATCTGGTCTTCGGTGGCGCGCAGGATGTCGATGCCGTCGAAGGTCACGCGCCCCTCGGCGCGCGCGAGATGGGGGAGGAGCTGCATAATCGTCAGCGCCGTCATCGACTTGCCGGAGCCGGATTCGCCGACAAGGCCCACGACCTCGCCCGGCGAGACTGTCAGCTCAACGCCCTTCAGGATCGGTGTGGCGCCGATCACTAGCGACAGGTTCTCGATCTCGAGCAGGCTCATCGGCGCCGCCTCGATTTCGGATCGAGGATGTCGGCGATGCCGTCGCCGAGCAGGTTCAGCCCAAGCACGGTGACGACGATAGCCATGCCGGGGAAGATCGCCATCCAGGGCGCGGTTACCATGCGTGTCTGCGCATCGAACAGCATGCGGCCCCAGCTCGGCATCGGCGGCTGGGCGCCCAAGCCGACATAGGAAAGCCCCGCTTCGGCGAGGATGCCCAGCGCAAACTGGATCGTGCCCTGGACCAGCAGCAGCGTCGCGATGTTGGGCAGGATGTGCTCGATGCTGATGCGCGTCACACCCTTGCCGGCGGCGCGCGCGGCGAGAATGAACTCGCGCGTCCAGATGGCCAAAGCGCCCGCGCGGGCGACGCGGGCGAAAACAGGGATGTTGAAGATGCCGATGGCGATGATGGCGTTGACGGCGCCCGGGCCAAAGATCGCGGTGATCATGATCGCCGAGAGCAATGCCGGAAAGGCGAAGACGAGATCGTTGACGCGCATCAGAGCCTCGTCGGCCAGGCCGCCGCGCGCCGCGGCCAAACCGCCGAGCGGCACACCGATGCCCATGCCGATGCCGACCGCGACCAGCGCGACGGCGATCGAGTTGCGGGCGCCGACCATGACCATCGACAGGATGTCGCGGCCGAAATGATCAGTGCCGAACCAGTGCACCCAAGATGGCGCCTGCGTCTTGTCGGCAATCACCAGCCTGGTGACGTCGTAAGGCGTCCAGACGAAGGAGATGAGCGCGACGGCCACGATCAGCAGCGTGATGGCCAGACCGATCAGGAAGGAGCGGTTGCTGAAGGCCTTGGCCAGCACGCCAGCAAGGGTTTCCTCGGGCAGGTCGAAGCGCATGGTCATTGCCGGCCTCTAAGGCGCGGGTCGACGATGGCGTAGGAGAAATCGACAAGGAGGTTGATGAGGATCACGGCGGCGACCAGCAGCATGACGATGCTCTCGACCACGATCAGGTCGCGCTGGGTGATGGCCTGGAAGATCAGCCGACCGAGGCCAGGCAGGTAGAAGACATTCTCGATGATGATGGTGCCAGCGAGCAGGAAGGCGAATTGTAGGCCGAGGATGGTGAGCACAGGGATCATGGCGTTGCGCAGCCCATGTCGCCACAGCACGGCGCGATAGGGCAGTCCCTTGGCGCGTGCGGTGCGGATATAGTCCTCGTTGAGCACCTCGATCAGCGCCGAGCGGGCGACGCGGCCCAGGATCGCCGCCTGCGGTAAGGCCAGGGCCACGGCCGGCAGGATCAGGGATTTCAACGCAGGCCAGATGCCGGCATTCCAACCCGGAAAGCCGCCGGCCGGCACCAGATGCAACCAGACGGCGAAGAGATAGATCAGTATCAGCGCGAACCAGAAATTCGGCACGGCGACGCCGAGCTGGGCCGCGCCCATGGCCAGCGTGTCGCCCGCGCGGCCCTGGCGGCTGGCCGAGAACACGCCGACCGGAATGGCGATGATGGTCGAAAGCGCCAGTGCAATCAGCGCCAGGGGCAAGGAGACGGCAACGCGTTCCCGCACCAGATCGATGACGGGAACCGAATAGGTGTAGGAGCGGCCGAAATCGAGCCTGAGCAAGCCACCTGCCCAGTGCAGATAGCGCAGCACCAGCGGCGCGTTCAGCCCCATCTGGTTGCGCAGCAACTCCACCTGATCGGCGCTGGCATTGAGGCCCAGCATCAGGCGCGCCGGGTCTCCCGGCAGGACCTCCATGATCGCGAACACCACCATCGAGGCCAGCACCAGGGTGAGAGCCGCGATGATGAGGCGTTTCAGGAGGTAGGCGGTCATGGGAAGCGATCGGGCGATCGCGCCGGGCTCAATCCGTCCACTTCACCTTGGTGAGATCATCCGCCTCGATCGGCCAGTTCGTCCACATGCCCTGCAGCTTAGCGTCCCAGACGCCGATCTTGGGCAGCTCGAACAGGTAGACAGCGGGCACGTCGTGCGCGAGAATCTTCTGCGCCTCGCCCAGCAGTTCCAGTCTCTTATCCTTGTCGACCGCGGTGCCGAGCGCCTTGATGACATCGTTGAACTTCGGGTTGTCATACTGGAAATAGTAGCCGGGCCGCGAATAGATATCGATGTCGTTCGGCTCGACATGGGAAACAATGGTCAGGTCGTAGTCCTTGTTGGTGAAGACCTGGCTCAGCCACTCCGCCCATTCGACCGGAATGATCTGCAGATTGACCCCGATCTCCTTCAGTTGGGACTGAATCACCTGGCCGCCGTCGCGTGCGTAAGGTACGGGCGGCAGCTTGAGCGTGGCCGAGAAGCCGTTCTCCAGCCCCGCTTCCTTCAGATACTCCTTGGCCTTGGCGATGTCGTGCGGATAGACGCCGGTGAGATCGACATAGCCCGCGTCGCCTGGCGAGAAATGAGAGCCGATCGGCTTTCCAAGACCGTTCGAGGCGGCTGCGATGATGGCGCTGCGATCGATCGCCGAGGCGAGCGCCTGCCGCACCGCGAGCTTGTCGAAGGGTGGCTTCTTGTTGTTGATCGACAGGATCGTCTCACCCTCGGTCGAGCCGATCACGACGCTGAAGCGCGGATCGGACTGGATCTGTCCGAGCGCGTCCTGCGCGGGCATGTTGGCGAAAGCCTGGATGTCGCCCGAGAGCAAGGCGGGGACAGCCGCGGCCGCATCCGGCACGATACGGAATGTCGCCTTGTCGAGCGCGGCGGCTGTACCCCAGTATTCCGTGTTCTTGACGAGCGTGATCTCCGAACCCTTGGCCCAGTGATCGAGCTTGAACGGACCGGTGCCGATCGGCTTGTCCTTGTTGCCGTCGGCCGACCTCTTCGCCACGATCACCGCCGCAACCTGGCCCATGTTGTAGAGAAAACTGCCTTGCGGCCCGTCGAGAGTGACCTTGACGATCGTCGGATCGACCGCCGTGACATCGGTGATGTGAGCAAAAAGCTGCTTTTGCGGATTGAGCGAGTCCTTGGCGCGCGCCCGGTCCAGCGAGAATTTCACATCGTCGGCGCTGAAGGCCGAGCCATCGTGGAACTTCACGCCGGAATGCAGCTTGAACGTGTAGACCTTGCCGTCGTCGGAAACGGCCCAGCTCTCGGCGAGACCGGGCTGAACCTGGCCGTTGTCGTCGATGCGCGTCAGGCCTTCAAAGACATTGGCATAGGTGACCTCGCCGATGGCCGCGGCCGCGCCGGCGGTCGGATCGAGATGCGGCGGCTCGAGCACGATGCCGAGCGTGAGATCGGTGCGCGCGGCAAGGGCCGACGTGGCGGCGGCAAGCGACAGGGCAGCCGCGGCCAGGATGGTCTTCCACAGTTTCATCGCTGAACTCCCATTGCTCAAACCTGCTCAAGCTGGCGGATAGAAGCGTGATTTCGCGTGCGAGTAAATTGCGTTTCGTGCTGCCCGGCGGGGCCAGGCGGAATGTTTTTGCCCATTAGCCGGTCGTGCCGCGCAAGAGCACATTGAGGCCGATCGCCATCACCTTGGCCGATTCCACCATGTCGGCGATGCCCACCCATTCGTCCGGCCTATGCGCGAGGTCGAGAATGCCGGGGCCGTAGGCGATGCAGTCATAGAGGTGGCCGAGGCGTGCGACGTGCTTCTGGTCGTAGGTGCCGGGCGAGATCACATAGTCAGGCTCGCGGTCGAACACCTCCATGATGCCTTTCGCGACGGCCTTCACCACCGGCGCGTCGCGCTCGGTCATCAGCGGCAGCACCTCCATCAGGTCGCGGATTTCGTAATCGAATTTCTTGCGCTCGCGTTTCAGCCGCTCCAGGATGCCGGTGACCTCGCCTTTGACGGTGGCGATATCCTCTTCGAGCAGGAAGCGCCGGTCGATGGTGAGCCGGCACCAATCAGGCACGTTGGGCGAGGGAAGTCCGGGCCGGAAGTCCTCGGTCTGGCCGCCATGGATGGAATTGATGTTCATGGTCGAGCGTCGGGCGCCTTCCGGCACCACCGGCATGCGCGTCATCTTGCGGTCGAGCGCCGGGAACAATTCCGCCTCGAAGGCCTGCAGGACGGCGCCCATATGGCGCACCGCATTGTCGCCAAGGAACGGCATAGAGCCGTGCGCGATCTCGCCCTTGGTCTCGATCTCGGCCCACCAGACGCCGCGATGGCCAAGGCAGATGCGATCCTTGTTCAACGGCTCGGGGATGATGACGTGGTCGACCTTCGGCTTGGAGAAATAGCCAAGCCTGGCCAGATGGGCGACGCCGCCGAAACCGCCCGATTCCTCGTCTGCCGTGCCCGATATCTCGATGGCGCCGGGAAAGTCGGGATGGGTGCGCATGAAGGCTTCGACGGCGATGACCGAAGCGGCCAGGCCGCCCTTCATGTCGCATGCGCCGCGGCCATAGACCCTGCCGTCCTTCACCACGCCGGCAAAGGGATCGACGGTCCAGCCGTCGCCGGCCTCGACCACGTCGATATGTGAGTTGAAATGCACGCAGGGGCCGGGCGAGCGGCGGTCGAAGCGGGCGACCACGTTGACGCGCGGATAGCGGTCGCTGTCGCCTGGCGCGCCCTCGGCACGGATGAATTCGATTTCGAAGCCGAGTTTCTTCAGGCGCGCGCCAAGGAACTCGGCGCATGGCCGATAGGCCTCGCCTGGCGGATTGACGGTCGGGAAGCGGATCAGGTCCGCGGTCAGTGCGACCAGGTCGTCGACCCGGTCCTCGACCGCCTTGAAAAGTCGTTCACTCATTCGGTGGATTGAAGAAGGAACGCAGCACTTTTGCAAGCAAGCAGTCACCCATTGCCAGACGACGATCCGGGCATGGCCCAACGCGCTCTCCTAAACTCCAGAGGGTGCGCGTCGGCGCGGCAACTATGCCGGGAAAATCGTTCAAATTCATCGCATTGGATTGGCGGAATCGTCAAGGAGTGTGTGGTATTTAACGCATCTGCCGGCAAAAAGATGGAAAAACCGCGCGAATGGCAGGGGGCAATCAAAGGGGTTTGATCGCATGAAAAGCTTCGTTCTCATGGCAACCGTGCTGGCAACCGCGTTGTTCGGCATGTCCATCGCAAGCCGGGCAGCCACGCTGGTCGCCAATATCGACGTCTCGACACAGACCATGACCGTTAGCAAATACGGGCAGGTGCTCTATCGCTGGAACGTGTCGACCGCGCGCAAGGGTTACTTCACGCCGCGCGGCAGCTACCGGCCGCAGTGGACGGCACGCATGTGGTATTCGCGCAAGTATGACAACTCGCCGATGCCCTATTCGGTGTTCTTCCACGGCGGCTACGCCATTCACGGTACCGGGGCCGTGAGAAATCTGGGGCGCCCGGCGTCGCATGGCTGCGTGCGCCTGCATCCGGCCAACGCCGCGACCTTCTATACGATGGTCAAGGAAGTCGGCTTCGGCAACACGCGGATCGTCGTCACCAACTGAGGCGCCGAAGAGGCAAACGCTCGTTGCGCAGGCGGCGATTGCCGACGCCGTTGCAGCAATGCCTCATATGACGAGAAAAACAAGCGTTTGCGCCATCAACCGCAGTGCTGAACCTGGCCTATGCAGTGCTGCAGGGGTAGAAACAAAGCGTCGATTTTGATCGTTTGGGGGCATCTGGATGCATCGCCTTTTTCTCAGCGCCGCGATTGCGGCAACGGCAACATCGGCTTTCGCCGCTGATGCACCGGTCGTTCTGGACCAGGAACTCGCACAGCCGCATATTTCCGGCTACGGCGAGATTTATCTTGGCGGCATCCATTTCTCGACGCCCGGGGACGACGCAAACGGCACGACCGCCGGTGGCGCGGCTCGGATCAACTTCCCGATAGACGCCCGCTGGAACATTCAGACCGACGCGGTGATTGATTCGCTGTGGGTGGAAGGAACCAACATTTATAGCTATGGCGGCGCCGTCCACGGCTACTGGCGCGATCCGAGTTCGTACGCTCTCGGCGGCTTTGCGACGATCAATGGATATGGCGGGGACGAGGGGATCGGCGACGCAGGCCTTTACACTTTCACCGTCGGTCCCGAGGCTCAGGCCTATTTCGGCAACGTGACACTCTACGGTCAGGCCTATTACGGGCAGTTGCGGGCCAGCGGCGAGTCCGAACATTTCGACAATTGGGGCGGCCGTGGCGTCGTGCGATATTTCGCGCAGGACGACCTTCGCTTCGATGGTGAACTCGGCTTCTCGCGGCTGTCCGGTTTTGGCGGACATTTCGATACTGTCACGGCGGCATTGCAGGCTACCTACCGATTCTCGGGGACACCTTGGTCGGTGTTTGGCCGCTACCAACTGGACCACCTGACCTTCTCGGAAGGTTCTGGAAGTGTGAACATCCACAAATATGTGATTGGTCTGCGGGCAAGCTTCGGTTCGGATACCTTGCTCTCCGAGGATCGCAACGGCGCCACCATGGATACGTTCCGGCCGAATTTTACCATCCCAGCTCCGCTTTGAGGGAAACCAATCCAGAGCCGCGGGGGCGCTTCCGCATGCGGAGCAGCGTCCCCGGTGGAGTTCTCTCACGGTAATTCGGCCGCTGATCCAGACGGAATGCGGCGCATTTTCCTAGAACCAGTTTCGAGAGTTTTATACAGGAGCAGCGAGCCGCTCTACGTTGAGTAATCGGGGCGGAAAACCGCTCACGGTTTCGTGGAACTCTAGCCGATATCTTTGGTCTGCCTTTGCCGCTTGCGACGACGGCCGCTGATCTCCCAGCGCTTGTGGAACCACATCCACTGTCCAGGGTCTTCACGCACCCAGCGCTCGACCACATCGGTGAGAAGCTGGGTCGTGGCATCGACGTCGACGCTGCCGTCCTCGGTACGCGGCAAGGCCAGCTTGTCCTCGATCTCCAGACGAAAGCGGTTGCCCGGCAGCCTGACACAGCGGGCGGGATAGACATCGCAGTCATAGTGGCGGGCCAGCATGCCAAGCATCGGGTTGGTTTGGCACAGGCGGCCGAAGAAAGTCGTCTCCACGCCGCCCGAGAATTTCTGATCGACCAGCACGCCGATATTGCCGCCTCTCTCCAGGATTGCGGCAAGGGCGAAGGAGGCACCGGTGGAGGAAGGCAGCAGCGCGCCCATCGAGGAGCGGCGAGTCGAATGGATGTAGTCGGCGAGATAAGGGTTGTTCGGCGGGCGAAACAGCGCCGTGATGTTCATGCCGAACGTGGCCGCGGCTACCGGCAGCAGCTCGAAATTACCGAGATGGCCGGTGAAGAGGATGTGAGGCTTCTTCTCGCCGGCGATCTCGACGAAATGCTCGATGCCGCGAACCTCGACCCGGCCCGGCTTCGAAGCGTCCGGGTCGAAGTCGAACAATGCATCGAGGAAGATGTACTCGGCCGCGAGGCGAGCCATGTTGCCCCACATGTCGCGCGCGATGGCCTCGATCTCGGCGTCGGTCTTCTGCGGATATGCAAGGCGCAGATTGTTGACCGCGACGCGATGGCGCCCGACCAGCGGGCCAACCCGGCGGGCGGCGCGGTCGGCGAAGTTGAGCGCGCTGTCCGGCGGCAACAGGCGCAGCAGTGAGAGCAACACCATGGCAAGCCTGGCGACCAGCCAGTGCTCCATCTGGCGCACCCGTCGGCCGTAGCGGAACATGAAGTCCCGGCGGGCTT
Organism: Mesorhizobium sp.; assembly: GCA_004020875.1. Lineage (GTDB taxonomy): Bacteria > Pseudomonadota > Alphaproteobacteria > Rhizobiales > Rhizobiaceae > Mesorhizobium. The sequence goes on along the minus strand of SAPZ01000009.1, from coordinate 16,226 downwards.
TCCTGAGCGCGTTGCCGACCATCCGCCTTTCCTGGAACTGCTTTAGGAAACGCGCAGGATGATCTTGCCGAAGACGTCGCGGCCTTCCATGCGCTTCAGCGCCGCATCGATGTCGTCGAAACGCACTTCGGTATCGATGACGGGGGCGACAAGACCGGCGGCCATCTTCTGCATGGCGTTGGCCATGTTCTCCATGCGGCAGCCGAAGGAACCGAGCAGCTTCAGCTGCTGCTGGAAAAGCTGCATCAAATTGACCTGCGTCGACACGCCGGAGGTCGAGCCGCAGGTGACGAGGCGGCCGCCGCGCTTCAAGGATAGCATCGAGCCGGCGAAAGTGTCGGCGCCGACATGCTCGAAGACGACGTCGACGCCTTTCTTCTTCGTCAGCTTGCGCACGACGCCTTCGAACCGGTCCTCCCGATAGTTGATGACGTGGTCGGCGCCGAGCGCCTTGGCCTTGTCGATCTTGTCGTTCGAGCCGACCGTCGTGATGACCGTGCAGCCCATCTTCTTGGCCAACTGGATGGCTGCGCTACCGATGCCGGAGCCGCCGGCATGGACGAGAATGGTCTCGCCGGGTTCCAGCTTCGCGTTGTCGAACAGCATGTGCTCGACTGTGCCGAAGGTCACGGGCGCGACCGCCGCGCCGATCTCGGTGACGCCGGGCGGAGCGGGCACCAGCAGGCGCGCCGGCAGGTTGATCTTTTCCTGAGCGAAGCCGTCGAGATGGAAGCCGTGGACGCCGGAAACATGCTCGCAGAGATTGTCACGGCCTTCGCGGCAGGCGCGGCACAGCCCGCAGGTGCGCGCACCATAGATCGAGACCAATTGTCCTGGCAGGAGGGTGGAGACGCCGGGGCCGACCGCTTCGACCTCGCCGGCGGCCTCGGCGCCGACGACCAGCGGCAGCTTGCGCTTGGCGAAAGCCATGCCGCGCCAGCCCCAGACGTCGATATGGTTGAGCGCTACCGCCTTGATGCGTAACGTCACTTCGCCCAGCGAAGGCGGCTGGGGAGGCGGCAGGTCCACCGTTTCGAGACGGCGGTCCTCGATAAGTTGCAATGCGCGCATAGGGCCTGTCAGTTCGGTTCTAAAGCGTGTTGCGCTTTATGTTCTTTGTTATGCATGTCGTTGTCGCAAAACCGATTTCACTTTTGCGCGACTTGCATTGGCGGAAGAACGCCCGCTTAGACCGGTTCCCGCGCCATGACAAGGCAGGTGTTCTGGCCGCCGAAGCCGAAGGAGTTCGACAAAACTGTGCGGACCTCGGCGTTGCGCTTCTTGTTCGGCACGACGTCGAGCACAATAGCCGGATCGGGATTGTCGTAGTTGATGGTCGGTGGGATGACGCTTTCGCGCATAGTCATCAACGAGAAGGCGGCCTCCACGGCGCCGGCGGCCGACAGCGTGTGGCCGATCATCGACTTGTTCGACGAGACCGGCATCGAGCCGATACGCTCCCCGAACACGGTGGACAGCGACAGATGCTCCATCTTGTCGTTTTCCGGCGTCGAGGTGCCGTGTGCGTTGACATACTCGATCTCGTCCTCGCTCATGCCCGCATCGGCGAGGGCGGCGCGCACCGCCGCGATCGCCGGTGAAGCATCGGGCTTGGAGCGGGTGCGGTGGAAATCGTCGGCCTTTTCGCCGCAGCCGCTCATGATGCCGAGGATCGTCGCGCCGCGGGCCAGAGCGGCTTCCAGCGATTCCAGCACCAGCGCGCCGGATCCTTCGGCCAGCACGAAGCCATCGCGATCCTTGGAAAAAGGCTTTGAGGCCTTTTCAGGGATGTCGTTGTGGGTGGAGAGGGCAGAAAGCAGCGAAAAGCGGATCAGCGCCTCGGCTGTCGCCGAGCCGTCGGCGCCGATCGACAGCGCCTTGTCGCATTCGCCGCGCCGGATCGCCTCGACGCCGAGCTGGATGGCGGTAGCGCCTGAAGCGCATGCGGTCGAGAGCGTGATCGGCAGGCCGCGCGTGCCGAAGCGATCGGCCAGACGGTCGGCGATCGAGCCGAATTGGGTGGTTTCGAAGATGTCGAGCTCCCTCAGCGCGCGGGCGACGCGCAGCAATCTCTCGGAACCGCCATCCTTCTTGTCGGAATTGTAGAGCGAGAAGCGGTCGGCCCAGTCGAGCTCGACCGGCGGCGAGGCGAGGAACAGCGGGCCGCCGAAATCGCCGGAATCGAGGCCCGCTTCCGAGACGGCCTCCTGGGCAGCCGTCTCGGCCAGTTCGTAAGTGAGGTGGCTGGCCCCTTTGGAGCTCGACGGCAGGAAGTCGACCATGCCGGAAATGCGGGTGTTGAGGTGATCGACCGGAAAGCGGGTGATCGGATGGATACCGGATTTGCCGGACGTCAGCGCCGCCCAGTTGTCGGTCTTGCCAACGCCCAGCGACGTCACGACGCCGATGCCGGTGACGGCCACAACCGGCCTGCCCATGTGGTCTTTGAGATTGGCCATGTTTTGTCCTGACAGCCTCGATCGTACCTCAGGCCGCTTTGATCAGCCCCATGCCCTCGAATTGGTGATAGCCGATCGCCGTTGCAAGGACTGTCTTCGGCGCACCGTCAAAGGGCTTCTCGGCTGTGGCGTCGAAAACGGGGTAACCGGCCTTGCGGTCGATCGCCATGGCCGCGAGCGCCACGGCAAAGGGGAACTGCGCCTCCTTCATATGGCCGGTCAGCGTAGAGAAGCCGCGCACGGCGAGCGCCGGATTGGCATCGAGCGCCGCTTTCTCCGCAGCCGTGGCTGCATGGGCGCCCGAAGCGCCGGAAATCGTCAGCAGTTCGCCCGCGGGCAATTCAGCCTGTTTCAGCAGGGCCACGATCTCGGCATCCAACTCACTCAGGCGGCGTCTGGCGCGGCCGGACACGATGGGACCGAGTTCGGCATAGATCCTTCGGCCGCGGCTTTTCGCATGCTCGCGCTGCTCCAGCACCAGGAAAGCGCCGCCCGAACCGGTGACCACGCCGCCGCCTTCGCCGCCTTGGCGTTGCCAGACCGGCTTCCATGGACCGCGATGCAGATAGCCGGCAAGCTCATAGCCGAGCAGCATGTCGGAATGCTCGGTCTGGAACGCGCCGCCGACCAAAACATGGGTCGATTGCCCGGAGCGGATGCGCGCGGCAGCCGTCTCGACGGCCGAGACACCCGCGCCTTCCTCGCCCATGAATGTGCGGGACGAACCGGTGACCTTGTGGACGATCGAGATGTTGCCGGCGAGGAGGTTGGAAAGCTGGGCGAGGAACAAGGTCGGCCGCAATTCCGTGGTCAACTTCTCGTTGAGCAGCACGTCGCGGTCGTTGCGGCTTTCGGAAGCCGCAAGGATGGCGGCATCGACGGCCTCGTCGCGCTCGCCGCCGCCGGCCGCCACCACCATGTCCATGGTCGTGGAAAGCTCGTCATTGCCCTTGATTCCCGCATCGTCCAGCGCGAGGCCGGCGGCATAGGTGCCGAGGCGCTGCCAGGTTTCCATCTGCCGCTGGTCGCCGCGCTTGGCGATCTGCAGGTTCCAGTCGATCTCGGGCAGGGGATGAATGGTGTAGGGGGCGAAACGCTCTGCATCGAGCACCGGCTGGAACCCAGGCTGCGTAAGCTTTTGCCAATGGGCATCCGGACCTTCTCCCAGCGAGGAGACAAGGCCTATGCCGGTGATGACAACGTCGTGAGAATTCATGGGCGGCTGTTGTGGGTCAGGCGGGAGAGCGCGTCAAGTTCCGCGCCCTGCATCTCAGGCGCTCTTGGCGGCGACCAGCGCGTCGATCTTGGCGCACAGGTTCTTCATGACGAAATAGTCGTCGGTCGAGGCCTTGCCGTCATTGACCTCCTGCGTCCACTTCTCCAGCGGCACCTTGATGCCGAATTCCTTGTCGATGGCAAAGACGATGTCGAGGAAATCGAGGCTGTCGATGCCGAGATCGTCGATCGTGTGGCTCTCGGGCGTGATGGTGTCGATATCGATTTCGCTGGTGTCGGCAATGATCTTGGCGACTTTCTCGAACGTGGTGGACAAGGGCTCTTCCTTCGGTTGCGGGCGGAATCTGTCCGCATCTTGCTTTGGGCGCTGTCTAATCGGTTTTTCCCGGCAGGAAAAGGCCTGATGCGCCCGGGGCAGATGGGGTGCCGGCTTTGGGAACGCAATTCAAAAGCGGTACGCGGGTCTTCCTGAAACGTGTTCGCGATCACCGCCGGTGGCATTTCTGCAACAAACACGCCTTAAAAATAGATAAGCGGCCGTCAGAAAGTGACGCGGCCGAGCACCTTGAGGCCGTCGCCGTCCGGCGCCACGACCACGGCCTCGCCCTCGCGCGGCGCTACCCCCGTCAGCGCCTCGATGTCTTCGAGATGCGTGACCAGCACCAGATTGTCCGAACCGGAATAGCCGCGGATCTCCTTCATGATTGCCGCCATCTGAGCGGCTTTCTGAGCCGGGTCGGTCTGGAGCAGGTCGAGTGGCGCGAAAGGCTGCGGCTCGGATTCGAAGGCGATACGGGCCGTGTCGAGGCAGCGGCAGTAGCGGCTGGAGAGGACATGGTCGATCGGTGCCGCGCGCGCCGCGAACAGCGCGCCGATGCGGCTTGCCTGCTGCTTGCCGCGCTCGGACAGGTTGAGCTGGGTCGCGCAATTGCCGATGTCGAAATTGGCCGGGTCCGTCGCTCCGGTGACGAAGGCGTGGCGAAGCAGCACGACATGGCCGCCGTCTCGCAGCAGCGCCCAGCCGGCATCGGTCGCGTAGGCAAGGCTCGGAACAGCCAGAAGAAAAAGCGCCAGAACAAGTCGCAGCATCGGAAGTCCTATGGCGGCGGCCCGGCCGGGCCGTGATTGGCATATAGGGACCGCAAAGCCGTCCGGAAAACAAGCAGAGGCGCCGGAGATCGGCGCGCCGCGCCAATTGCACCGCGGTCGGGGCTCGCCTATCACGGGAAAAATGTCTCCGCCCGCAAAATGACTCCGCTCACCGAAACCGTCCTCTTCGTCTTCAGCCTTGTGGCGCTCGGTTATCTGGCCGGGCTTACCGGCTATCTGAGGCCGGCGAGCGGGGAGGGAATTTCCGAATTCGCCGTCAACGTGGCGATGCCGCTGCTGCTCTTCCAGACCATGGTCAAGTCGGACTTCCACGGCGTCACGCCATGGTCGCTGTGGGGCGCCTATTTTGCAGCCGTCGCCATTACCTGGGCCGCGGGCCATCTGGTGATCACGCGCATCTTCGGCCGTGACGCCCGCGCCGGCATAGTTGGTGGCGTGTCCTCGGCCTATTCCAATGTCGTGCTGCTCGGCGCGCCCTTTATCCTTGGCGTGTTCGGCGCCAGCGGCTTCGAGGTGCTGTCGCTGCTGGTCTCGGTCCATCTGCCGATCATGATGATGGCCTCGATCGTGCTGTTCGAGATGTTCGGGCGCGGCAGCGGCGAGACGGTCCATCCGCTGCGTGTCGTCAAAAGCTTCCTCAGGCGCCTGTTCATCAATCCGCTGATCATCGGCATCCTGGCGGGGCTTGGCTGGCGCCTTACGGGCGTGCCGCTGCCGGACCTCGTCGAGCGGCTGGTCGATACGCTTGCCGACACGGCCGGCCCGGTGGCGCTGTTCGCCATGGGGCTCAGCCTGCGCCGCTTCGGCATCTCCGGCAATATCAGGCCGGCGCTGGCGCTGTCGGGGCTGAAGCTGTTCCTGATGCCGGCGCTGGTGCTGGCCTTCGTGTGGCTGCTCGGCCTGCCGCCACTGACCTCCAAGGTCGCGGTGGTGGTTGCGGCACTGCCTTCGGGCATCAACTCCTACCTGATCGCCGTCCAGTTCAACACCGGCCAGGCGCTGGCCTCGAACCAGATGACCCTTGCCACGGCAAGCGCGGTGTTGACCACGTCGTTCTGGCTGACGGTGGTCGTGCATATTTTCGGATAAGCGTCAGCAAGCCGATACGCGGCTCGCCTTTGCTGGCCCAACCCCTATATGCCATCTTGTGATTGCTTGCCTGCCTTTCCCTAGGTAAGAGCAATGCGCCGGCGTGCGGCTCTTGAAGCACGCTTCAACGGATATCCAGAAAAACGGCCCGATCAGCGCGCCGAACGGAGGCTAGACCATGCTTCAGAAAACCAGCCATTTCATGCGCCAGGCCAATCTCATCGATGGTGAATGGGTGCAGGCCGACAGCGGCCAGACCATCGACGTCAACAATCCGGCGACGGGCCTCAAGATCGGCACCGTGCCGAAGGCCGGCAAGGCCGAGACCCGCCGCGCCATCGAGGCTGCCGAGGAAGCCTTCAAGAGCTGGCGCAAGACCACTGCGCTCGAGCGCTCGAAGCTGCTGCGCAAGCTGCATGACGCGATGATGGACAATCAGGACGTGCTGGCCGAGCTGCTGACGATCGAGCAGGGCAAGTCGCTCACCGAATCCAAGGGCGAGATCGGCTCGTCCGCGGCCTACATCCTTTGGTTCGCCGAGGAAGGCCGCCGCGTCTATGGCGACATCGTGCCCTCGCCGTGGGGCGACCGCCGCATCCTGGTAACCAAGGAGCCGGTCGGCGTCATCGCCGCAATCACGCCTTGGAACTTTCCGTCCTCGATGCTGGCCCGCAAGATTGGCCCGGCCCTGGCCGCCGGCTGCACCGCGGTGGTGAAGCCCGCTTCGCAGACGCCTTATTCAGGCCTCGCCTGGGGCGCGCTGGTCGAGGAAGTCGGCTTTCCGAAAGGCGTCGTCAACGTCGTCACCGGCTCGGCCGGCGACATCGGCGACGAGCTCTGCACCAACCCGCTGGTCAAGAAGATCACCTTCACCGGCTCGACCGAGATCGGAAAGCTGCTGATCCAGAAGTCGGCCTCGACGGTTAAGAAGGTGTCGATGGAACTCGGCGGCAACGCGCCGTTCCTGGTCTTCGACGACGCCGATGTCGACCGCGCGGTGGCTGGCGCCATCACTGCGAAATACCGCAATTCCGGCCAGACCTGCGTGTGCACTAACCGCTTCCTCGTCCAAGCCGGCATCTATGACCAGTTCGTCGAGAAGTTGGCCGCCGCCAGCAACAACCTCAAGGTCGGCTCGGGCCTCGAGGAAGGTGTCCAGCAGGGACCGCTAATCGACGAGAGGGCGGTCGAAAAGGTCGAGGAATTCATCGCCGACGCAACGTCGAAGGGCGGCAAGGTCGTCGCCGGCGGCCAGCGCCATGCGCTGGGCGGCTCGTTCTTCCAGCCGACGGTGATCTCAGGCGCCACACCGAACATGCGCTTCATGAAGGAAGAGATCTTTGGGCCGATCGCGCCAGTGTTCAAGTTCGAGACCGAGGAAGAGGCGGTAGCCTTGGCCAATGACACCGAGTTCGGCCTCGCCGCTTATTTCTACACCGGCAATCTCGGCCGCGCCTTCAGGGTTATGGAAGGCCTGAAATACGGCATGGTCGGCGTCAATGAAGGCCTGATCACCACGCCGGAGGCGCCCTTCGGCGGCGTCAAGGAATCGGGTCTCGGCCGCGAAGGCGGGCATCAAGGTATCGAGGACTATCTCGACACCAAATATGCCTGCTTCGGCGGCCTGGGGCTCTGATCCTGATCCCTTGAAAAGGGCAGGCTTTTAGCCTGCCCTTGCCGGATGATACGCGGCCGGCCTAAATCCACGAAGCGGAAACGACATTTCGGGCATGGCGATGAAGGACGGCGAGGTCTTCGGCACGACGCAGGCGGGCGAGGCCGTACGCCGGTTCACGATCCGGGGCGGCGGCTTGACCGCCAACATCATTGGACTGGGCGCAATCGTCCAGGATCTTCGGCTGAACGGCCACGACGCGCCGCTGGTGCTGGGCTACGACCGCCTCGAACCCTACGAGACCGACCGCGCCTTCTTCGGCGCCGTGGTCGGCCGCTTCGCCAATCGCATTGGCGGCGGCCGCTTCACCATTGCCGGCCAGCGCTACCAGACCGAGCGGAATTTTCTCGGCAAGCATACGCTGCATGGCGGTTCGGAAGGCTTTTTCCACCGGCCATGGACCGTCTCGCTGCATGGCCGCGATTTCGTGACGTTGACACTGCATGATCCGGACGGCGCGATGGGTTTTCCCGGCGCGCTCGACGTCACCTGTACCTACCGGCTGAAGATCCCCGGCACGCTCAGTATGGAACTGACCGCGACTTGTGAGGAGCCGACGCTCTGCAATCTGGCGCAGCACTCCTATTTCAATCTCGACGATGGCGGCGCCGGCGACATCCTCGACCACCGACTGATGCTCAACGCCGGCGCCTACACGCCCGTCGATGACGAGATGATCCCGACCGGCGCGGTGAAGCCAGTCGACGGCACGCCTTTCGATTTCCGGCAGGCGCGGGCGCTGCGCATGGAAATGGAAGGCGAGCAGCTTCGCTACGATTTGAATTACTGCCTCGCCTCCAGCCGTGGACCGCTACACCAGGCTGCCTGGATGCAAGGGGCCAGTTCCGGCGTAGAGATGGAAGTCTGGACCACTGAGCCTGGACTGCAGCTCTATAGCGGCCAATTCGTCGCGCCGACATCGGCGGGGCTCGATGGCCGCCGCTACAAGGCGTTTTCAGGCCTCTGCCTCGAAGCGCAGACCTGGCCGGACGCGCCGAACCGGCCCTATTTCCCGCAAGCCACGCTGTGGCCGGGGCAGATCTACCATCAGGTCACGGAATACCGGTTCCGGCTGCCTTAAGGTTCGACGATATTGAAGTGATGTGTGTTTAAGCTTCTGTATCGCTTAACTGTCGAACGCAGCCCTTAACGTTTCGAACGGCGCCAGCGCGCCGCGAACCTGCACGACCGCGGCAGCCACTTTATGCGCGCGGTGAGCGGCGGCGTCGGGCGCATGGCCGGCAATGCGCGCGGCGAGATAGCCGCCGTTGAAGGAATCGCCGGCGCCCGTGGTGTCGACAGGGGCGGCCACATGCACCGCGTCAACGGATTGGGAAACGCCGTTGAGCGCGATCAAGGCCGGCTGCTCGCCGTTCTTGACCACGATCTCGCCGGTCAGCTTGCCAAGGCGTTCCACGGTCGCCTGCGGTGTCGGATCCCCGAACAGCATCTGCTCGTCCGGGAAGGTCGGCAGCGCGATGTCGGCCACGGCAAGCGCCTCCAGGATAGCGGCCTGCGCTGCCTCGCTGCTCTGCCATAGACGAGGCCGGTAATTCGGGTCGAAGGCGATAAGCGAGCCCGCCGCGCGGGCTTCAACTATGGCCGCCAGCAAAGTTTTCCGCGCGACCTCGTCCAGAATTGCCAGGGTGATTCCGGAAAAATAGACAAGTGCCTGGTTTTCAAGGCTTTTCGCCAAGGCTGCCGGATCGGAGGCGAGCTGGCGCGCTGCTGCGTCGCTTCGCCAGTAGGTGAAGGCGCGTTCGGCTCCCGTAAGCGTGATGGCGTAGAGGCCGGGGCGCGCGCCGGCAATGACCGGGCTGTTGCCTATACCGATGCCGTTCCGGCCGAAGAAGGCGATCTGGTCGTGTGAAAAAGGGTCGTCGCCGAAGGCCGAGACATAAGTCGCGGGGCGCTCCGGGCTCAAGGCGTGCAATGCCCACAGCGTGTTGAAGGTGTCGCCGGCAAAGCCCATGCGCCAGCTGTCGCCGGTCTGTCCCGACAATTCGATCATGCACTCGCCGATCGACGCGATACCATTGGCGGTCATATAGACTTATCCTTCTTAAGGTCTTGTTGCTGTAGCTTTTTGCGGCCGGTAGCGCCATGCTTGGCTGTCGGCGAATTTTGCGCCAGAAGCGATTTCTCACAGGCAGGGCGGGACGTGAGGAGCGGCCCGCGACGTTAGCAGCCGAAGAGGAAACGGGTTTGGCATCGATATGGCGTTACATCCTTGCGGGTCTCGGCCTCGCCGCTTTGCTGCTCGGCATCGTGGCCGCCGTCTATCTGACGCTGCCGCCTTCGGCGTCCGGTCCAGACCTGTCGCGCTCCAAGAAGACGGCGAACGGGCTGTTTGTCGCGAGCTTCGAGCCGGAGCACGGCGTCGTCCGGCAGGGCGAGCTGCAGTCCTGGCTGCTGACGTTGAAGACAGCCGCCGGCGCGCCGGTGGAGGGCGCCGCCATCACGGTTTCCGGCGGCATGCCGCAGCACGATCATGGCCTGCCGACCAGCCCGCAGGCGACCGATTATCTGGGCGAGGGACGCTACCGTATCGACGGTGTGAAGTTCACGATGAGCGGCTGGTGGCAGCTCCATTTCAGCATCTCGGCAGCGGCGGGTTCCGATTCCGTCGTCTTCAACATCGTATTGTGAGCGGGCGATGAGTCGTCTAACGAGTGTCGCGTGCCTGCTGGCTTTGGCCAATCTCGCCTTGCTGGGCGGCTGCGGCGAACCGCAGTTCAGCGACGCCGAGAAGAAGACCATTGCGTCTTTGGCGCTGAACACGCTGCCGTCACTGAAATCCGACACAACGAACCAGTATGCCGATGCGCCGGCGGCTGCCGCGCTCGGCTCGACGCTGTTCTTCGATGTCGGCATGAGCCGCGATGGCACCGTGTCCTGCTCGACCTGTCACAAGATCGACCGCCAGTTCCAGGATGACCTGCCGCAGGCGGTCGGTGTGAGCCACACCAACCGCCGCACCATGCCGCTGGCGGGCGTGGCGCGCAATCCGTGGTTTTTTTGGGACGGCAGGCGCGACAGCCTGTGGGCGCAGGCGCTGACGCCGCTTGAAAACCCGCTGGAACAGGCCGGCAACCGGGCCGCTTTCTCGCATTACATCAAGAAGCGGTTCGGCGAGCGCTATGAGCGCATTTTTGGGCCGCTGCCGGACCTTTCGGCCGTGCCGGCCAGTGCCAGTCCGCTCGGCACCGATGCAGAGAAAGCGGTGTGGAATGGGATGACCGCCGCTCAGCAAGACGACGTTAACCGCGTCTTTGCCAATATCGGCAAGGCCATCGCCGCCTTCGAGCGATCAATCGAACCTCAGCAGACGCGCTTCGACCGTTTCGCCATCGATCTCGCGACCGGCGCGGCGGCGCAAGGCGACGCCGTGTTTTCGCCGGAAGAAATCCTTGGGCTGAAACTGTTCGTCGGCAAGGCCAATTGCGTGAGCTGCCACAATGGTCCGCGCTTCACCGACAACGCCTTCCACAACACCGGCGTGCCGCCGGTCGACGGCCTGCCGCCGGACCGCGGGCGAGTCGATGCGGTGGCGCAAGTTCAGGCCGACCCGTTCAACTGCCTCGGCAAATTCCGCGACGGCGACGAGAGCGCCTGCCGCGAGTTGCGGTCCATGGTCAAGGACGGTCCGCAAATCACGCGCGCCTACAAGACGCCGTCGCTCAGGGGCGCGGCGGATCGCCCGCCCTACATGCATGCCGGCCAGTTCTCCACGCTCGACGAGGTCGTGGCGCATTATTCGAAGGCGCCGCCCAGCGTTGAAGGCGTATCGGAAGTGCACCCGCTCGACCTGTCCGATCGCGAGCGCGCGGCGCTGGTGGCGTTCTTGAAGACGCTGTCCGACTGACTACCTGTCCTTGACTGTCTCCATGGCCACGAAGGTAGACGTCTGGGCGACATGGGGCAGTGCCGAGATGCGCTCGCCGAGCACACGGCGATAGGCGGCGATGTCGGTGGTGCGGACCTTCAACAGATAGTCGAAGCTCGACGCCATCATGTGGCATTGCTCGATCTCCGGCACGCCCTGCACCGCGCGGTTGAAGGCATCGAGCGCTGCCGAGCGGGTGTCGGACAATTTCACCTGGACGAAGGCGACATGGCCTTCGCCCATGCGTTCGCGATCGATGATGGCGCGGTAGCCTCTGATATAGCCGTCCTTCTCCAGCCGCTTCACGCGCGCCTGCACCGGCGTCTTCGACAGGCCGACCCGGCCGGCTAGTTCCGACATGGAAAGCCGGCCGTCGCGCCCAAGCGCTGACAGGATGTTGCGGTCAATGCGGTCCAATTGGTCTTCAAACATAGATTCAGCAGTCATAAAGATACGAACGGTGGCTAAATGATAGTCCAGTTGACCTATCTTGTCGATTTCTTTGGACCGACTGAAATTGGCAGCTGTGCTAGCTTGCGCCAATCGGTCCGGCGACCGCCTGACCGTTCGCTCACGCTCGCTTTCATGGACCCAACATGCCGCTCGACGCCATCCGCCAGCAGATCCGCGCCAATTATTTGCCCGACGAAGACGAGGCGGTGAAGCGCCTGTCAGCGGCGGCGGGCTTGTCAGCCGGGGAGCGCAAGGCGATCTCGGCCCGCGCGGCCGATCTGGTGCGCTCGGTGCGCGGCTCGACCGACCCCAGGCTGATGGAGGTCTTCCTCTCGGCCTACGGCCTGTCGACCAAGGAAGGCGTGGCGCTGATGTGCCTGGCTGAAGCGCTTCTGCGCGTGCCCGACACCGAGACGATGGACGATTTGATCGCCGACAAGATCGCGCCGCATGACTGGTCGGCGCATTCGGGCGGTTCCAGCTCGATCTTCGTCAACGCCTCGACCTGGGCGCTGATGCTGACCGGCCGCGTGCTCGACGAAGGCGAGGGCGGCATCGAAGGCACGCTGCGCGCCATGGTGCGCCGGCTGGGCGAGCCGGTGATCCGCAAGGCGGTCGCAGCGGCGATGCGCGAGATGGGCGAGCAGTTCGTGCTCGGCCGCACCATCGCCGAGGCCGTCAAGCGCGGCCGGCCGATGACGCAGAAGGGCTATCTCTATTCCTTCGACATGCTGGGCGAGGCGGCTCGCACGGAAGCCGACGCGCTGCGCTACCACCGCGCCTACACGGATGCGATTTCATCGCTCGATGCCGGGTCGAACGGCCCCGACATTCGCTACAATCATGGCATTTCGGTCAAGCTTTCGGCGCTGCATCCGCGCTACGAGGTGGCGCAGCGCGAGACCATGCTGCCGGTGATGGCCGAGCGGCTTCTGTCGCTGGCGCTTGCCGCCCGGCATTCGCGCATGGGACTCAATATCGACGCCGAGGAGGCGGACCGGCTCGACCTGTCGCTCGACGTCATCGAACGCGTGCTGGCCGAGCCGGACCTTGCCGGCTGGGAGGGTTTCGGCGTCGTCGTCCAGGCCTATGGCCCGCGTGCGGCCTTCGCCATCGACTGGCTCTATGCGCTGGCGAAGAAATACGACCGCAGGATCATGGTGCGGCTGGTGAAGGGCGCCTATTGGGACACCGAGATCAAGCGGGCGCAGACGCTTGGTCTGTCGGGCTATCCGGTCTTCACCCGCAAGGCAAACACCGACGTCTCCTACATGGCCTGCGCGAAAAAGCTTTTGTCGATGACCGACCGCATCTATCCGCAATTCGCCACGCATAACGCGCACACGGTTGCAGCGATCCTGTCGATGGCGAAGGACCGCGAGAGCTTCGAGTTCCAGCGCCTGCACGGCATGGGCGAGGCGCTGCACGAGACGGTGCGGCAGGTCGAAGGCACGCGCTGCCGCATCTATGCGCCAGTCGGCGCGCATTCCGATCTGCTTGCGTATCTTGTGCGGCGTTTGCTGGAAAACGGCGCCAATTCCTCCTTCGTCCACCAGTTGACGGACGAGGAAGTCGAGCCTGAGGAGATCGCGCGCGACCCGCTTGCGACCGTCGAGACGCAAGGCCCTGCCGCCAATCCGGCGATCGCGCGCCCGGCCGCGATCTTCGGCGCTGGGCGCCGCAACTCGAAAGGCTTCGACATCACCGATCCGGTGATGCTTGCGGCAATCGACAAGGCGAGGGCCGAATTCGCCGGAGCGGACCGCTGGCACGCCAAGCCGGTCACACGAGCCGCCGGCTACGGCAAGCAGCGGCGGATCGTGAATCCTGCCAAGCCCGACGAGATCGTCGGCACCGTCCATGAGGCGGCGGCCAAGCAGGTGGCGACCGCCGTGCGTATCGCCGTCGACGCTCAGCCTGCCTGGGCGAAGCGTCCGGTTTCCGATCGCGCCGCGATCCTCAACCGCGCCGCCGACCTCTACGAGGCCAATGCGGCCGAGTTCTTCGCTCTCGCCATCCGCGAGGCCGGCAAGTCGCTGGCCGATGGCATCGCAGAAGTGCGCGAGGCGGTCGACTTCCTGCGTTATTACGCGGCAGAGGCGGCCAATGCCGAGGCGGGCACCGAAGCGCGCGGCGCGATCGCCTGCATCTCGCCGTGGAATTTCCCGCTGGCGATCTTCACCGGCCAGATCGCGGCAGCTTTGGTCACCGGCAATTCGGTCATCGCCAAGCCGGCGGAGCAGACGCCGCTCATTGCCTTCCGCGCTGTCGAGATGCTGCGCGAGGCCGGCGTTCCGGAGGATGTCATCCAGCTCCTGCCGGGCGACGGCCCCACGGTCGGCGCGCCGCTGACCGCCAATCCGCGCATCGCCGGCGTTTGCTTCACCGGCTCGACCGAGGTGGCCAAGCTGATCGAGAAGCAATTGGCCGACACCGCGGCGCCCGACGCCATGCTGATCGCCGAGACCGGCGGCTTGAATGCGATGATCGTCGATTCCACCGCGCTGCCCGAACAGGCCGTGCGCGATATCCTCGCATCCGCCTTCCAGAGCGCAGGCCAGCGCTGCTCGGCGCTGCGGGTGCTCTACGTGCAGAAGGACGTCGAGAAGAAGATGCTGGAGATGCTGAAGGGCGCGATGGAAGCGCTCAACGTCGGCAATCCCTGGGCCATCTCGACCGATGTCGGCCCGGTCATCGACGACGAGGCGCAAGCTTCGATCAGCGATTACTGCAAGAAGAAAGGGCTGGAAGGCCGGCTGATCGCGAAATTGGAAGCGCCGGCAACCGGCCGTTTCGTCGCGCCGCACGTGTTCCGCGTCAAGGGCATCGAGGAGATGGAGCGAGAGGTGTTCGGCCCGGTGCTGCATGTCGCGACCTTCGACGCCGACGAGATCGACGCGGTGATCGCCGCCATCAACCGCAAGGGTTACGGCCTGACCTTCGGCCTGCACACGCGCATCGAGGGCCGCGTCCAGCATTTCGTCGACGGCATCCATGCCGGCAACATCTATGTCAACCGCAACCAGATCGGCGCCGTCGTCGGTTCGCAGCCCTTCGGCGGCGAGGGGCTGTCAGGCACCGGGCCGAAGGCCGGCGGGCCGCATTATCTGCGCCGCTTCCGCAAGGGGCCAGAGGCCGGCACCGAGGTTGGCGAGGGCCACAAGGTGACCGCGACCGAACTCGCCGACAATCTGCCGGACCCGGCGCTGGGGGACTGGTCGACGCGGCCGGACCGCGTGGCGATCCTGAGGAAGCATCTGCGCGGTAAGGGCGCGGCGGCAATTGCCGCCTCCGCCAGCCTCGATTTCGGCCAGGTCGACCTGCCGGGACCGACCGGCGAAGCCAACACTTTGTCGCTGGCGCCGCGCGGCCGGGTGCTGTGCCTCGGTCCGGATGCCGAGACGCTGCTTGCTCAGACGATCCAGGCGCTTGCGGCCGGCAATGCGGTGCTTGCCGTGGCGCCGGGCGCGCCGGCCGCACTCTCGGCGCTAACCGGCAAGGGCCTGCCGCTGGCCGCGATCGACGGCCGGCCCGATCCGGTCGAAGCGCGTTCGCTGCGGGTCGATGTGGTCGCCTTCTCGGGCACGCCGGAGGAGGCACGCATCGTGCGCAAGGTGATTGCTGAACGCGCCGGGCCGATCGTGCCGTTGGTCAGCGAGGTGCTCAATCCAGCGGCCTATGCGCATGAGCGCGCGGTCTGTGTCGACACGACGGCAGCCGGTGGGAACGCCAGCCTGCTGGCGGCTGCATAACAGGCAGCAAGGCTAGAAGCGACCGTCGCGAACCGGCGACGGTCAGGCGCCTTCGACGACCGAAAAGCCCTCGAACTGCGGATGACCGAGATAATGCACCTTCGAGCCGCCGGCGTTGCGGTGGGCGGCTCGGAAGTTCTCCGACTTCGTCCAGGCGACGAAGTCCTCCTGGCTTGCCCAGACCGTGTGCGAGGCAAACAGCGTATAGCCCTCGGTCTCGTTGACCGGGCCGCGCAACAGGTGGAATTCCTTGAAGCCTTTCATTTCGGAGAGGCTGGAATCGCGGTTCTTCCAGACGTCCTCGAAGGCTTCTTCCGAGCCGTTCTGGACCTTGAAGCGGTTCATGGCGATGTACATTGGCTTCCTTTCGAAACAGACGAATTATGAGGTTTGACGAGGGTTCTATTGCCTGGTGCAGGCCTCTATCTTTGTTTGCAAATGATCTTCTCCGAAAACCGGCTCCCACTTTTTGCGACGCTGACCTTCGGTTCGGGATCATTTTCAGAACGGGCCGACCCGCGCTCTGAATACCCAACTTGACCTTCCGGTCTCGGGCGGGATGGGAG
>SAPZ01000097.1 GCA_004020875.1 Mesorhizobium sp. | reverse complement strand
AGGCACATGCGGAGGTCACCCCGAACACCGGCCCGCGCAAGCCGAGGCGCAAGCTAAGATGGACGGAAGCGGCGCTGGGCATCACCTTTACTCCAGTGAAGAGTTCAGCACGGATTGCGCTACCCAAAAGCAGTGAGCGGTAAGTTTGTTCTGTTGCGTATGAACCGGTAAATCCAACGCCCACTGTCGCGCCGAAGCGATGGGCATTCCCTTCGTCGCAGGAAAGTCCGGCCTGCCGCATGG
>SAPZ01000096.1 GCA_004020875.1 Mesorhizobium sp. | reverse complement strand
GCGCGCAGGTGATGGACGTGCTGTCCTCGCAGGCCAACCTTGCCGGCTACCAGGCTGTGATTGACGCGGCCGCCGAATATGATCGCGCACTGCCGATGATGATGACCGCGGCCGGAACCGTGCCGGCGGCGAAAACCTTCATCATGGGCGTCGGCGTCGCCGGTCTGCAGGCGATCGCCACCGCGCGTCGCCTCGGCGCGATCGTCACCGCCACCGATGTGCGGCCGGCGGTGAAGGAACAGGTGCAGTCGCTCG
>SAPZ01000095.1 GCA_004020875.1 Mesorhizobium sp. | reverse complement strand
CAGCGAGGTAAACAGCGTCTCGTTGAGCAGTTCATCGCGCAGTCGGCCGTTGAAGATCTCGATGAAGCCATTCTGCATAGGCTTGCCGGGCGCAATGTAATGCCATTCGACGCGGTTCTGATCCGCCCAGGCGAGGATGGCGTTGGAGGTGAACTCGCTGCCATTGTCGCTGACGATCATCCTCGGCCGGCCGCGCTCGGTGATGAGCCGGTCCAGTTCGCGGGCAACCCGCATGCCCGAGAGAGACGTATCAACGA
>SAPZ01000094.1 GCA_004020875.1 Mesorhizobium sp. | reverse complement strand
ACCCGCGCGCAGGTGATGGACGTGCTGTCCTCGCAGGCCAACCTTGCCGGCTACCGGGCGGTGATCGACGCGGCCGCCGAATATGATCGCGCACTGCCGATGATGATGACCGCGGCGGGCACCGTGCCGGCCGCCAAGACCTTCATCATGGGCGTCGGCGTCGCGGGCTTGCAGGCGATCGCCACCGCGCGCCGCCTCGGCGCCATCGTCACCGCCACCGATGTGCGGCCGGCGGTGAAGGAACAGGTGCAGTCGCTCG
>SAPZ01000093.1 GCA_004020875.1 Mesorhizobium sp. | reverse complement strand
AATGGCGAAGACCTTCTGATCATGAAGGAATCCGACATCATGGGCATCATCGGCTCATATCAGGCCCTTTCGTCAACTGAATTCCCGGGCTCGATTGAAGCCCCTGCCAGGAGCTAAAAATGGCTGCCAAAGACGTAAAATTCTCCCGTGATGCCCGCGAGCGCATGCTGCGCGGCGTCAACATCCTCGCCGACGCGGTGAAGGTCACGCTCGGCCCCAAGGGCCGCAACGTCGTCATCGACAAGTCGTTCGGCGCCCCGCGCATCACCA
>SAPZ01000092.1 GCA_004020875.1 Mesorhizobium sp. | reverse complement strand
CGGAAGTCTATCTGCACGAGATGCCGGGCGGCCAGTTCACCAACCTCAAGGAGCAGGCTCGCTCGCTTGGCCTCGAGACGCGCTGGCATGAGGTGGCCCAGGCCTATCACGACGTCAACCTGATGTTCGGCGACATCGTCAAGGTGACGCCGTCGTCCAAGGTTGTGGGGGACATGGCGCTGATGATGGTCAGCCAGGACCTCACGGTCGCCGACGTCGAGAACCCGGCCAAGGACATCGCCTTCCCGGATTCGGTCGTGTCGATGCTGC
>SAPZ01000091.1 GCA_004020875.1 Mesorhizobium sp. | reverse complement strand
AACAGCGTCTCGTTGAGCAGTTCATCGCGCAGTCGGCCGTTGAAGCTCTCGATGAAGCCATTCTGCATCGGCTTGCCGGGCGCAATGTAATGCCATTCGACGCGGTTCTGATCCGCCCAGGAGAGGATGGCGTTCGAGGTGAACTCGCTGCCATTGTCGCTGACGATCATCCTGGGCCGGCCCCGCTCGGTGATGAGCCGTCCAATTCGCGGGCAACCCGCATGCCCGAGAGAGACGTATCAACGATGAGTGCGAGGCACTCTCTCGTGCAGTCGTCGACGACGGCCAGGATGCGGAAGCGGCGCCCGT
>SAPZ01000090.1 GCA_004020875.1 Mesorhizobium sp. | reverse complement strand
AAACAAACGATTTCATCAATGTTGTGGAATCCTGCATGGGCAGAAGCACCTGACGCACACCGATGCCCCACTGCCTCATGGCGTGGCGAGCGTCTTAAGAACTGCCCGAAAGGAGAACTTTCATGCGCTCTACCGGGCAGTGGAGTGCTGGGAAAGGGAGTTGCAACTGACCGGCCATGTCAACTGTCCGACTTCTTCCGAGCCTATGGACAGACTGGGAACCTTCCACGCAAAGCCATTCGAAAGCGGCCGCAGTTGGGCCGGCGCGAGACCGGAAGCCCGCGCAATCGGCTACGACGCGCACGGTGTAGCGGCTCACATCGTCATACTGCACCTACGCCACACACCGG
>SAPZ01000089.1 GCA_004020875.1 Mesorhizobium sp. | reverse complement strand
AAAGTGTAACCCATCTATCCGGAATGAACTGTCACCCATCTCTCGGGAAGGGCATTCTCCCGTCATTCCCTTCCGCCGAAGCCTCTACGCTTTGGTCTTCGCAAATGGCTGAATTTGCTCACCTTTTCGGCGCGTACGTCGTCGTTGGGCGAATTTCATCGCAGTTCGGCAAATTTCGTCCAACGGGGCGAGGTGTTGGTATTTTTGTTGGTATCTGAAACCCTGTTGGTATCGAAGCGCCAAAACAGGAGGTCCCACAATGGCTCTCTCCGACGTGAAATGCCGCAACACCCGGCCCGCGTCCAAACTCCAGAAGCTATCCGACGGCGGCGGGCTGCAGCTATGGGTCCAGCCATCGGGAACAAGGT
>SAPZ01000008.1 GCA_004020875.1 Mesorhizobium sp. | reverse complement strand
GCTGCCAGGCGTTCGGCGATGTCGACGACAAGGGCATGGTCACGGTCTTCTTCGAGCTCAACGGCCAGCCGCGCCGCGTCAAGGTGCCGGACCGGGCGCATGGCGCTTCCGCCGCCAAGGTGCGCCGCAAGGCCGAGCCCGGCAATGAGGGCCATGTCGGCGCGCCGATGCCGGGCGTGGTGTCGACGCTTGCCGTGGCGCCTGGACAGGCGGTCAAGGCAGGCGACGTGCTCTTGTCGATCGAGGCGATGAAAATGGAAACCGCGCTGCATGCCGAACGCGACGGCGAGATCGCCGAGGTGCTGGTCAAGGCCGGCGACCAGATCGATGCGAAAGATCTGTTGGCCGTATTGAAGTACCAGGAAAGTAAATCCGACAATGTAAGTTAGGGGAGCATTGCCCATGGCTCTAGCCACTGATCGGTGCTAACAAGTGCTCGCCATTGTCGACTGCGCGAAAAACATGATCGAACCGCGCTGCGATACTGTGTCGCTCGATGACGTCCAAGTTAGGCTCGACACCTTTGGACGCTCGGCTCTAACGTTGTCGATAGCGCAGGCACTTATTTTAACAGCCCATACCTGCCGACCACCTTACCAACCGCTCTGCGCGGACCGAATACCCCTATGCCAACATAGCGAAGCGCATCCGTCTCGATTGTGCCCACCACCTCGCCGAAGGCGGCATAGTCGGTTGTCTCTTGTCCCTGGACCGGAAAATCCACGACGTCGATGTCCCGCGCCAGCGCCTTGGCGCGCAACGCGCCAAGCTCCGAGGCTGGCGCGGCAAGCACCGCTATGCCGATTGGAATCAATCCAGGATGGGCGACGCCCGAACCGTCGACAAGGTCGACTTCCTGTCAGGCGAGAACGGCCGCGAACAACTCGATGGCTGGCTCCCCCGCTGGATGGCGTTCCGGGTGTCGAGCTAGACCGAACGCGGCGGCTTCCGCACCGCCGATCAATGGTCGAAGGTGCAGTCGCTGTTCGTGGCCGAATGATCTTTGGCATGGGCGGCGGCGAGGTATTGAACGTCGCCGCTCGTCCGTCTGCTGGGCTGCATCGCGTGCCCGGCAAAGCCTTGCCGACAGGACCGCGCCGGTCTTCTCAGCCGAGCACACTGCCGATCGTCTCCCCGAAAACACCCGGCCCGGTGATGGCAACCTGGCGCTTGCTGCCTGGGCGCTATGGCAACGTCGGAACGGCGCCAAAGCCTCTTGTCCCATCGCCGCCTTGACCTCTGCCTGGCTGGGGCGACCGCGCCTGGCTGTCTCCAATGCCTGGCGCCCAGGACCGTTCCTATGGGCGGATCCGGCCCGCCCGAAACCCTCGGCCAGCAGCTTTTTTCCCCGCCGCCTGCGGCGGCTCCTCGCGCCCGCTTCGCTGCAAAAAAGCTGCCCGCTCGGGTCCTCCGCTGCCGCTGCGGCCCGTTGGGTTCGCGCGGGCCGGACGCGCCCATCACGGTCCGCCATCGCAGGGGAATGGTCCCCGGGCGACAAGCAAAGGAGACTTTGAAATGACCGCGATCGGATACGTCACCAAGCAGGAGAACGGCGGCTACAAGGGCCAGCTCAAGACGCTCAGCGTCCGCGCCGACATCGCCATCGTGCCCAATCAGGCCAAGAGCGCCGACACCCATCCCGACTTCCGGGTGCTGACGCAGGGCGTTGAGGTCGGCGCCGGCTGGATCAGGACCGGCGAGGCTTCCGGCAAGGACTATGTGAGCCTGTCGATCGCAGCCCCGGAGTTCGGCCCGAGAAAACTCTACGCCAATCTCGGCCGCGCCGCCGGCAAGGACGACGACGACACCTACGCCATCATCTGGAACCCGGCCGACTGACGGC
The DNA here is from genome assembly GCA_004020875.1 of Mesorhizobium sp. Taxonomy (GTDB): domain Bacteria; phylum Pseudomonadota; class Alphaproteobacteria; order Rhizobiales; family Rhizobiaceae; genus Mesorhizobium. The sequence continues at coordinate 279,378 of SAPZ01000008.1, read as the reverse complement.
CCCAGCTCCCGAAGCCTCCGCGCCACCGGCGCGGGGCTCTTTCGAAGTCCTTCAAGTCGCCACAAGAGGCCAGATATCATCGATAACCCGCGCCGCTTTCAGGCGAATGGCCGTCCGAAATATTGGGCTTGGTGTCGCTCGCGCCACGCTTATCTTTGCCCCGACCGGCGGGCCGCCGGTTGTCGTCTCCCAAGCTCTGGAGCTGAGCCGATTTTGACGGTTCTAACCGAGCAAGCTGAGACTTTGGCGTTTCACAGGCACGCATTCATGCAGGCCGGGGTGCCAAAGCGCCAGCATGCGAACTAAGGCGCCGACCGCCGTTACCTCACGCGGCAGATAACCATGGAGCAGTCGAGGGCAGCAGGCCTTTGTCGCCGACATGACCGCGTTCAAGGTCGAATTCCGACGCGAGAACCCGCCGAAAGTTCTCCGATGGGCGAGGGCCATTCTCGTTCGGGATAGTGCTCCACGAGCAATTTCAGCTGCGGAAAATCTCGTATCGCTCAGTCCGAAGAGGGGGCTGCCATCGAGCGTCCGAGATCAAACAGAGCCATCGAAAATGAGGTGTTCAATGCCACCTGGCGCGCGTGAAAGAAGCTCCCAATGAGGCCGCTGAACGGAGTTTTTCCCGGTTTGGATGCGTCGAATCTCTGTCGCAATACGCCTGGATCGAGCGTCTGGACCGGCCTGTTTTGTCGGCCATACGAACAGCGCGAACCGGCCGCGCCGACCCATGAAGTCGGTCGGGGCACTAAACTCGGAGTGCCCGGTGGAGGCGACAATCCGGCCGCAAGCTTGGCATATGTACGCTGGGCTGTATGATGCCATCTTTATGGCGATGTATCACGATCACGCTCAATCTGATTCATGAGTTGTTGTTAGTCGACAGGTGTAAGGCGCGTAGGGCAAGATAAAGGTACCGCCTCCATGAGGCGCTTAAGTCTTTGTCTGCACATCATTTTTCCAGGAGGCTGCCAGCGGCGCCACGAGGCAGGCGTCGGCAAGTCTCTGATTTTGCTCGATTTTGCCGGAGGCAAGGACGCCAGACAACGAATTCAGGTCGAAGCTCAGCAACACCACGTCGCGCCGTTGGAACGCAGGGAAACATTGCGGTCGAGCCGCAAGCAGCAGAGCCCGCCGTTGGACCGGCCGCAGCCGAGGTACACCCAACTGGAACGAGAGGTGGTTGTCCGGCGACCTTAGGTGCGGGAACTGCGGTACGAAAGCTGGCGCTGTGAAGTCCAGAATACTGCGCCTAGTTTCGGCGATTGTCAGCGAAGCAATAAACAGATCCTCGTCGCGCTGCTCCCACATCCGAGCCGAGAGTGACTCCAACGGCTTCGGCTTGACGACGTTAAAAACTCATCGCAGGAAGCGTGACGCCCTCGACGCCTGGTCGCGGGGCCAGAAGGACCACGCGTGCTGTTTTCCGGTCGCATTCCTGTCCTTCGACGATAAAGCCGGCTTGGCCTGGGCTCGTCTTATGGCAGAGGGGAAGGCTGCCGGTCGGCGTCGTCGCGGGCTCGACATGATCATCGCGGCCGTTGCAGAGGCGAACGAGTGCGCGGTAGTTACGGATAACGAAAGAGATTTTGCCGGGCTCAAGATCATCAATCCGTTGCGCAGTGATTTGGGGGGACAGAACAATGACCACGGCGGCGCCCACACCTGTCGAGTACCAGCTCATAGGTCTGACTGAGGATGGCAATGCGGGTGATCTCCTGCTCGGGCTTGACCAGAAGCAGGGGCGCATTCGTCTCCAGGCGCTGATCTCGGAATGGCTGCGCATGGAAAACCTCGTTGTTCTGACAGGTTCCGGCACTTCGGTTTCGGCGGGCGGCAAGACAATGGCGAACCTCGAAACTGCCGTGTTTGAAACGATCAAAGCTCTATCTGATGTACCGGCATCGATAGGTCCGATTATCAAGGCCCGTAAGGATGCCGTCGATATGGCCGATCTACTCGGTGCTCCGACCTTGGGGTTCGAGGCTTGGCTGTCCTTCGTCTCGAATGCCTTGGTCGTTGGGCAGTCGAAAGATACACCATTCTCGGGCGTGACCTGGCCCGGTACGCCGACGCCAAGCCTCGACGATCTCAAGTGGTTCGTTGACCGTCTGCGCATTTCGATCTTCGCAGAATGCGCACTGTCCTTGCCAGACACTACAAAACCAAAGTCGGCTAGCGAGATCGCGCCGCAGCTTGCATTTCTCTCCAAGCTCGTCGCACGCGATAGCAATCTGGGGCGAACCCACCTCTTCACGCTGAATTATGACACGCTCTTCGAGCAGGCTTTGGAATTGCTCGGTATCCAGTATTTCGATGGTTTCACCGGCCGGGCGGCTGCGCGTTTCGATCCATCGGTTTACGGCCTCGACATCTATTATCCGGGCGAGGTAGCCGAAGGCCGCGTGCGGCGCTTCGACAAGTTCCTGCATTTCTACAAGCTGCACGGATCCATCCACTGGTTCGAGCAGGACGGCGAAATGCGTGCCCGACATCCCGACCTAGTGCCCTTCCGAACCTACGCTGGCTTGAAGCCGAACGAGAAGGCGGCTGCGCTCGTCAGACTCGCCGGAGGCACGCCCTCGGTCGGCATTCTGCCAACTGCCAACAAGTTCGCGCAGACACTCACGATGCCATATGCACATCTCTTCCGGTCGTTTCAGGTACGTCTCGGAATCCCGCAGACCTTCTTGCTGGTGCTGGGCTACGGCTTCGGTGACGATCATGTCAGCCGCATCATTGAAAATGCGCTCATGAACCCGTCACTGGTGATGCTCGTGGTTGAGCCCAATCCAGCGAGCCCCGTCATCGAGCGGGTGCGCCGCTACAAGGACCTCGGCAAACGCGCTTTTGTGTTATGTCCCACCGATACCGCCTTTGCTGCTGCCAAGTTCAAACACGCGACCTTTGACGACTTCGCCCGCTCGGTAATGCCCGACGTGCAATGGCTGGACGACTTCCTGCGGTTACGGCGTTTCGAAAAACAGATCGCATCGTCCACGCCGGTCGAACCTGACCCGGTGGTTTAGGATGGATAATCCCCGTCTCATCGGCCACATCGTTTCAGTTCAGGGCTTCCGGGTAAGGGTGGAATTGCTGCCCGAGACCAGATCGGCCCTACGGGCGACCCTCGATGGCGTACAGGCTGCGATCGCCATCAACGCTTTTCTCACCTTCTCGCTGGGCGGGGGCGAAACAGTCATTGGCATCATTACCGACCTCGAGGCGCGTGAGAGTTTCGACCCGTTCAGCGGCGATGATCTCAGCCTTGAGCTAATGAAACCACGCCGGATTGCCAGTGTGCAGTTGTTGGGCACTATCGAACACGCGGATGATGAGCCCTCATTCAGTCCAGGCATATCTGTTCTGCCGACGCTGGATACACCGGCAGAAATCGGATCGCCCGACATCCTGCGTGCGGTGTTTGAAATCCCACCCCGTCGCAACAAGCCCGAAGGCTATGATGCCAAGGATTTTGACTACGACTTGAAAATCGGTTTTCCGACCGGCCAGGCGCGCAATGTCGTGCGGGCGTCCTACAATGATTTGTTCTCCAGGCCCTTGGCGATCGTCGGCAACACCGGCTCAGGCAAATCCTTCTCAGTATCGAGCCTCATCCAGAAGGCCATGAAGGCACTCGATGGTGCTGCCGAAGATCCGCACGTCTTCATTCTCGACATCAATGGTGAGTACGCCAAAGCCTTTCCTGCCGCCGTGGCAGAGGCACGCCTACCGGATCGCATCTATCTCAATGGCAAGGAGTTCAGCCTCCCGCTCTGGTTCTTAAACGCTGAAGAGATCTGCGCATGGCTAAGCGCTGCTGAACAGACTCAGGAACCCGTGCTTAAGGACTGGTGGGCAATCGCGAAGGGCGGCAACGCCACGGCTGCCGTAAGCCTCGGTTCGCTCCAGAACGCGATGAGTGCGCTCGACCAACTTCTCATCGAGTTGACAAAAATCAAAAAGAAGGCGGCAGGCTCCTACTGTGACGCCATTACCGGCCATCTCGCTGACACTGACATCGACACCTCGGCTTTCGATGCCCTGTTCACCACGCACCGTTCCGCTAACGACTACAACACTGAGGTGATGAACAATCAGGCTGCAATCGCAGCCGAAGCCGAGAAACTCAAGGACGCTATTCGGGCCAAGATTGTCGGCGCGAGCGATATAGTGGAGGCTGGTGCGCGCACCGCTGATTCACCGATCCCGATTGCGCGCTCGACGCTGACCGATCCGTCTCTGATCAATCGTGCCGTATCGAAGGAAGACACGTTCAGGGTGGACGCCCATCTCACGACGTTGAAGCTACGTTTGAAGACCCGCCTCGACGACAAGCGGTGGCGTGCATTTCTCAACTATGAAGACGCCGACACCGCAATCGCCAATCTGTCGGCCTGGTTCGCCCGCTTCGGCTTAGGCGCTGCCACCGGTCCGAAGGTATCTGTGCTCGACCTTTCGATGTTGAGTAACGAAGTGCTTCCCTATGCCTGTGCCGTCATTGGGCGCGTCCTCTTGGAGGCACGGGAACGCTTGCCTGCCGCGTCACGGTACAAGCACCCATGGGTGCTAGTCCTGGAAGAGGCGCACAATTATGCCCGTCCGGCCCGGGCCGACGAGGATCGCGGTCACCGTCTGGCTCGGCTGACTTATGAGCGCATTGCAAAGGAAGGTCGCAAGTTCGGTTTGTCCCTCATCATTGCCAGCCAGCGTCCGAGTGAGATAAGCCAGACCATTATCAGTCAGTGCGCCAATTTCATCAGCCACCGTCTGCAAAATCCGGACGACATCGACCATTTCCGCCGCATCATCCCGATGCAGGCGCGGCGCTTGCTCGACCAAGTGACCATATTGTCGTCAGGGGAAGCGATAGTTTTTGGAAGCGCGTTCCATATTCCGACGCGAGTCCAATTCGATCGACCGGAGCCCGGCCCATACAGCCAGACAGCAGCGCCGTACCACGAATGGTCGAAGGAGAAGACCCCATTTCCTCTAAGCGCGGTCATCGACGCCTGGGGAGCATAGAGGAGCCAAGCGCCCGATGTCTCTAAAGCCTTTTGAGGTTGCTCTGGCCCCAGACCCCCGGTTCGACGACCTCTGCGTAGTTGACGGAGGTGTCGCGCGCCGAATGGCGTTTCGAGACCATCACACCGGTATTGTCGATGTTGGCTTGAAGGGAACGCCACCAACAGAGGTTCAAAAGGCGTTCGACCGGGCGCGAAGTGTGATGATCTACGCCTTTTTCGACTATGATCTCTTTGTCGTAGGGGAAATTCAGGCGTTTGGAGCTTTCGAGCTGGCACTCAAATTTCGCTTGAATGGCCATGGCGGAGCCACACGTGGCACGCTTCGCAATCTGTTCGATCAGGCACGCAAGGCGGGCGCGCTACCGCCCATCGTTTCTGGCAGCATACCCATAGCAGATCCTGTCGAGGCGCTGATCGTTTTGCGCAACGGCCTCTCGCATGGCAACGCTGATGTTCACACACCAGGTATGGCGCTGGATGTTGTGGCGGCTTGCGCTGATTGGATCGATTTCCTGTTCCCGAAAATCGTCTGAGTAGTCTTGTTGTTTCAATATCCCGCTAACCCGTCAGCACGCCGGCTGCGCGGCTGCCCTCGCAATACCGAAACGGCGGGATCAAGGTGGGGTGGGTCAGGTCGCTCGGGGGCCGCCTTCCGGTCGCGAGAGCCGAACGCCTGGACCGCCGCCGTTTTGCGGAATGAACTCGATGCCAGCGGCCTCAAATGCCGCGCGGATCGCTCCAATTGTTTTTGCTTTGAGCCGGTCGCCTTTTTCGAGACGCGTGATCGTTTGCGTAGCGACCTGCGCTGCTTCGGCCAGTTCTCGCACCCCCCATCCAAGAGCTACCCGTGCCATCTTACACTGGATGGCGTTAATTTCATCACCTGGTGATGATTCTTCTTGCCCATTCACATTCCGACCTGTAGTCTGCCAACCTGCAAGACGGCCGGACGACGTGTTGGCTCACGTCGCCCAGCCTGACCATAACCCAAGCTATAGGGAGCTCGGATCATGGGTGATTCCGACAATACACGAGTCTGTCCTTCCGTCACTCGCAGGATGTTGCTGACAGGTGGGGCGGCGATCACAGCAATGCTGCCATTTCAAACTGGCTCGTCGGCAGCCGCAGGAGCGCACACCCGCGGCGCTGCCTTCGATCCAGCACTCGCGCTGTGGCACGAGTGGCGATCCGCCTATCTGCGCACAGCCGCGCTCTGCCGCAGGCAACAGGAACTCGAGAAGCTATTGGTCGAGGCCAATGGCTTCCCGAAAGCCGAGGTCATTCTACCCGATGAAGATGTCAGTGTCACAGTCTCCTGGCCAGGCGATTTGGAGGACCTGTTCGGGGATGATCCTGGTTTCGCCGACCTGCGCGGCAGGGCCGAGGCCGATCTGGCCGTCTCTCAGGCGCGCTGGGATGATGAGGACAGGCGCATCGGCTATTCAGCCGCCAAGCGGGAGGAACTTGCTGCCGCCGAGCGAGAGCAAGAGTTGGTGGAGGTCCTCATGGCGACGCCTGCCACGACGCTCGCCGGCGTGGCAGGCAAGCTCGATGCGGTCCTGCGCGAAGGCGAAAGCGCGGAAGATTGCACGGAGTTTCCCTGGCCACAGCTACGTGCCGCGCTCGCCGATCTGGATCGCATAGGCCAGCCACGGCAACCCGCCGGGGCCTTGATGCCCGGCAGCGGGCAAAGGGCGCCTTACCCGCGAAAGCGCCGAGAGGACGTCTGCATGTCTGTGATGATGTATCAGTGCGGAGATCGGGTGACATGAGAAGCCCTGCGATTGGGTCGCGTCCGCTGCTGGCGGTGCACGGAGCAGAAGCGAGTGTCGACAAAAGCTCTGGAACGCTTGCTGCATCCTCGGTTTGGAGAGAAGCCGGCGGGCTTTGGGCCCACAGTACCCCGGAAGCGATTGCCACGGCAGCGCTCGACCTGTTCGGCACCGATGCCGCTCAGGCAATCGAATGGTGCGTGCTTTCGGCTCGCAATGCGCACCGGGAAGGGGATTTACGGTTCTGGCGAGCCGTGCTCGACTTGGTTGGCGAACCAGCCAGGGGCGGGGCGCCGTGATACCCCACCGGGCCCAGGGCCTCATTGGCCGGTGGCGTCGTGCGCCAATGAGCTGAAAAGCCGACTTTCATTGAGTCAGCCGGGCCGTCTGGAGCAGAGAAGGGAGACGGAAGCGTACACAACGGCAATGCGAGATTGCCGAGATTTCTACGAACCTTGCCTAGAGGTCGCAAACGGGCGTCCGCAACCGGGCAAGTGCCATGAAGGCAAAGCGGAAAGAAGCTGGTCGGCAAATCGAGGCCAACTCATCCTCTCGGGCCCGCGCCGTAAACGATATGCTGCTGATGCTCGGCTTCGTGAAGCCGGCACAAGACGCCTGGAATGGCACACCTCCCAGCGAAAACGTCTCAGCGTTGGCGCCCGAGGAGCTTCGTGTCGTCATGCTTAAGTTCGTAGAGGCGCTTGCCATCGCGGATGCTAGGCGCGATCATCTCCTCGCCGACGGGGTTTCGATCGACCAAAATTTCAAGGCTGAATCAGATCACGTCAAGAAGGCTCACGAGACATGACCCGGGCAGCTATCTACGCTCGCTTCTCGACCGAGTTGCAGAACGAAAAGTCCACCGAAGACCAGATTGCCTTGTGCCGTGCCTACGCGGTTCGCAATGGCCTTGAGGTTGTTGCCGTCTATGAGGATAGGGCGCGATCCGGAGCGTCGATGTTCGGTCGCGATGGGCTGCTGGCCCTGATGGAGGCGGCAGGCCAAGATCGGTTTGATACGTTAGTTGTTGAAGCGCTCGATCGACTGTCCCGAGATATGGCGGACCTTGCAGGCCTTCACAAACGGCTCGCTTTTCTGGGTATCGAAATCCAGGCTGTCCATGACGGTATTGCCGATGCAGTCCTCATCGGTATTCGTGGACTTGTTGGTCAGATGCAGAGGGAAGACGGGGCCAAAAAGGTGCGTAGGGGTATGGCTGGAGTAGTCCGGGATGGACGTCACGCCGGAGGCCGCGCCTATGGCTATCGAGCAATCTTGGGCCGCCCTGGCGAACTAGAGATTGTCGAAGAGGAGGCAGAAGTTGTTCGGCGCGTTTTTTCCGCTTATGCGGCAGGTCGAGCCCCGCGTGACTTGGCTGGCGATCTCAACCGAGAAGGCGTAGCGCCACCCCGGGGAACACGTTGGAATGGGTCCACTATCAACGGTAATACTCAACGCGGGGTGGGGCTACTTCTCAACGAACTCTATGTTGGACGCATCGTCTGGAACAAGGTCCGGATGGTAAAGAACCCTGATACCGGCAAGCGCGTCTCTCGGCCAAATCCCAAGGACCAGTGGCAGGCGAAAGAAGTGCCGCACTTGCGGATCATCGATGACGAAACGTGGCAGAAGACGCAGGCGCTGAAGGCCACGAGGGCGAAGCAATTTTCTCATATCAAGGCCCGACCCACGCACCTATTGTCCGGATTACTTCGCTGTGGCATCTGCGGATCGGGCCTGTCGGTTCATGATCGTGATAAGACCGGCAAAACGCGTATCCGGTGCTCGGCGGTCCGTGAAAGTGGGAGCTGTTCCAACCGGCGCTTGCTCTACCTGCCAAGCATCGAGAAGGCGGTCCTCGATGGCATGCGCGAACAATTAAACGCGCCGGAACTTATCGAAGCTTATGCCCGCAAATACAATGAAGAGCGCAGGGGATTGGTGGCGCAGGCCAACGCAATGCGCACAAGCTTGGAGAGCAAGCGCGATTGCGTCGAAGGTGAACGGCAGCGCACGATCGACCTGGTGATCAGGAATGTTATTGCCGAAGAGGATGCGAAAGAACGCATTGCTCAACTCAAATCACAGCTCTTTCGAATTGAGGCACAGCTCGAAGCCGTCGATGAGCCGCCCTCGACCGTGGCTCTCCACCCAGCGACGCTGCAGCGTTACACAGAAACCGTCGATGCTCTTTCAAAGGTGTTGGCCGACCACGCAACTGCCGCCGAGGACCGTGGCCCGCTCATCAAATATTTTCGGGGGCTCGTTCACAGTGTCACAGTGCATCCCAAGCCTGCCCGAGAGGGTTTCGAGATCGAGGTCAAGGGCAAGCTTGCCGCCCTTATCGGAGGGGCAGCATTTCCCACCGCGCGCTATGCCGCAATGCAGGCCGCATCAGGCGGTCACCGCAACGCAACCACTACGTACGATAGTGGGTTTGAAGTGGTAGCGGGAGAGGGACTTGAACCCCCGACCCCAGGATTATGATTCCCGTGCTCTAACCAACTGAGCTACCCCGCCAGGGTGGCAAATGGCCCGGAATACCGTCCTGGACGGACGGGCGTCGCGAGGCGTTCGCCAAGGTCGCGCGGATATAAGGTTGCGAGGGTGAGCCTGTCAAGCTTGGATGAGGTCGACATGTGGGCATAATCTGGCCCGCACTATCTCGTCCTAGAAAAGCTTTGCCGGACAGGCACTCAGGGCATGTCCCGGGGTTGAGTTCGGCGGGGCACGTCGCTATGTCTCGGCCATGAAATTCTAGAGTTTGAACGAATGAAGCCGCGCATCGCCGTCCTCGGTTGCGGATACTGGGGCAGCAACCATATCCGCACCCTCAAGGCGCTTGGCGCGCTCTATGCCGTTTCGGACGTCAACCGCGCCCGTGCCGAAGGTTTCGCCAGCGAGCAGGATTGTCTGGCGATCGAGCCGGACAGGCTGTTCGAGCGCAACGATATCGACGCCATCGTCATGGCGCTGCCGCCGCAATTCCATGCCGACACCGCCGTGCGCGCCGTCGAAAGCGGCAAGGACGTGCTGGTGGAGAAGCCGATCGCGCTGACCGTCGCCGATGCCGAGCGCGCGGTGAAGGCGGCTAAGGACAATGGCCGCGTCTTCATGGTCGGCCATGTGCTGCGCTTCCATCCAGCTTTCGAGACGCTGAAGGGGCTGATCGACAATGGCGAGCTCGGCGAGGTTCGCTATATCCATTCGCATCGGCTCGGCCTCGGCAAATTCCACACCGAGAACGACGCGCTCTGGGACCTTGCGCCGCACGACCTGTCGATGATCCTCGCCATCACCGGCACCGAGCCGATCGAGGTGAGGGGCGAGGGCGCGGCGCTGCTCGACAATCTCAGCGACTTCGCGCATCTGCATATGCGTTTCCCGAACGGGTTGCGCAGCCATCTCTTCGCCTCGCGCCTCAATCCCTATCGCGAGCGGCGGCTGACGGTGGTCGGCACCAAGGCGATGGCCGTGTTCGACGACGTTGAGCCCTGGGAGCGCAAGCTTGCCGTCTACCGCCACGCGGTCTGGCAGGACAGCGGCCAATGGGCGTTCACGGCCAACGAACCTTCCTACGTGCCGGTCGGAGAGGGCATGCCGCTGACGCGCGAGCTTGCCCATTTCATGCAATGCATCGAGACGCGCACCGAACCGCGCACCGACGGCGAGGAGGCGATCCGGGTGCTGCGCATCCTGACCGCCGGCACAGTGATCCATATGGGCTCGCCCGCCTGAACGGACACGACAGCTGACAGATACGATGATCACTCGGCGGGAATCTGCGCCGGCCTTGCCGCAAGCCTGGACAGCATGGCCTCGGCCTCGGCTCCGCGCTCGGAGCGCTCGATAAAGCCGCCACCGAGCACCCGCGCCTCGTTGCAGTCGTCGGAATAGAGCACGCAGGCCTGCCCGGGCGCGATGCCGGACTCGCCATCGGCCAGTTCGACCGAAGTCACGCCGTTGCGATGATGCAGCACGGCCGGACGCGGCGGCCTGGTGGAGCGGACTTTCGCGAAGAGCTCGATCCCGCCGGACGGAACGTCCGACAGCGGCCCGTCGCCCAGCCAGTTCATGGCGCGCAGATAAATCTTGTGCGTCTCCAACGCTTCGCGCGGGCCGACGATGACGCGCGCGCGATCGGCATCCAGATGGACGACATAGAGCGGCTCGCCGGAGGCGATGCCGATGCCGCGGCGCTGGCCGATCGTGTAGCGCAGGATGCCTTCGTGGCGACCGAGCACGCGGCCATCGATATGGACGATGTCGCCTGGGTTGGCGGCCGCGGGCTTCAGCTTGGCGATGATGTCGGAATATTTGCCCTGCGGCACGAAGCAGATGTCCTGGCTGTCCTGCTTGGCGGCGACGGTGAGTCCCATCTCCTCGGCAATGGCGCGGACCTGCGGTTTCGATAGGCCGCCGAGCGGGAAGCGCAGATAATCGATCTGCGCCTGCGTGGTGGCGAACAGGAAATAGCTCTGGTCGCGGTCGGCATCGACCGGCCGGTAGAGCGCGCGATGCGGGCCATTGGCGCGCGAGCGGATGTAATGGCCGGTGGCCAAAGCGTCGGCGCCGAGATCCTGCGCCGTGGCCAGGAGGTCGGCGAACTTGACCGTCTGATTGCACGATACGCAAGGGATCGGCGTCTCGCCGGCGACGTAGCTCTCGGCAAAGGGATCGATAACCGCTTTGCGGAAACGCTCCTCATAGTCGAGCACATAGTGCGGAATGCCGAGCGTTTCGGAAACCTGGCGGGCGTCGTCTATGTCCTGGCCGGCGCAGCACGAACCGGAGCGATGGGTGGCCGCGCCGTGATCGTAGAGCTGCAGCGTCACCCCGACGACGTCATAGCCTTCGCGCTTCAGGATGCCCGCAACCACGGACGAATCGACACCGCCCGACATTGCGACGACGACGCGGGTTTCTTCTGGGCGGCGAGGGAGGTCGAGGCTGTTCATGGTGCTTTCACTGTGCGGCGCTCAATGCCAATGGTCGGAATATAGGTCAAGCGCCACGTCTGCGCCAGCTTGCGGCCCAGGACGAGATTCCCGGCAATTTCAGGGCCTGGAGGCCGATGTTTCGAATTCTAAACGATATCCTAACCGGGCGTTCACGATCCTTACCTAGTGATTAGGGTTCGCTTAGGCAATTTTTAAAGCTGTGGCGGTACTGTGGCGGGGATTGGGTCTTTGAGTTTTTAGTAGAGAGTACGATGACCGATCTGGTTAGACCTAGAGTCAAGTATGTTATTGGGCCCGACGGCAGCCCTCTTACCATCGCCGATCTGCCCCCGACGAACACGCGGCGCTGGGTTATCCGGCGCAAGGCGGAGGTGGTCGCAGCCGTGCGCGGCGGCCTGCTCAGCCTTGAAGAAGCCTGCCAGCGCTACAAGCTCACCACCGAAGAATTTCTCTCCTGGCAGGCATCGATCGACGAATACGGCCTTGCCGGGTTGCGCACCACTCGCATCCAGCAATACCGGCACTAGGCTGGACAGGCATAAACGAAAAGGGCGCGGTGTTCTGCGCCCTTTTCGTTTCTGTAAAGCCTCAGGCCGTCAGCACAACCTTGCCGATCGGCCGCGTGGCCAGAAAAGCATGGGCTGCTCCCGCCTGGTCGAGCGGGAAGGTCTTTGCCACATGGGGCGAGAGCTTGCTTGCCTCCACCAGCCTGGCAAGCTCGACCAGGCCATCGCGGTCGGGCATCACGGACATGCGCTCGACTCGGATATCGTGGGCGCTGGCCTTCGCCCTCGTGGCATCGTGGACGTTGAGCAGCGAGACCAGAACGCCGCCGTCACGCAGGACTTCCAGAGATTGGTCGGCATGGTCGCCGCCTATCGGATCCAGAACCAGATCGACATTGCCGGCTTTCCCGGTGAAATCGTCCCTGGTGTAGTCGATCACCTCGTCGACGCCGAGCGCGCGGACGAAATCCGTTTTGTCTGGACTGACTGTGGCAATGACATAAGCGCCAAGTACCTTAGCGATCTGCACCGCCAGATGGCCGACGCCACCGGCACCGGCATGGATCAGCGCGCGTTGTCCTGCCTTCAGGCCGCCGTGGCGGACGAGGCCCTGCCAGGCTGTCAGGCCGGCGAGCGGCAAGGCCGCGGCATGCGCGTGGTCGATGGCGGCGGGCTTCGCAGCCATCTCGTCCGCCGGCGCCGTGGCTAGCTCGGCATAGGCTCCAGCCTGCTTGGGAAAGCGCGGCATGCCGAACACCTCATCGCCGACATTGAAGGCGGTCACGCCGGCGCCGAGCGCCTCGACGGTCCCTGAAACATCCCAGCCGAGAATGAACGGCGGCTCGCCGAGCAGCGGATAGAAACCGCCGCGCACGGCGCCGTCGACCGGGTTGATGCCCGCGGCCTTGACGCGGACAAGCACTTCGCCAGGCCCAGGAGAGGGGTCGGGCTGCTCGGCAACGAAAAGGACCTCGGGTCCGCCGATGGAAGTCTGGATAACGGCACGCATGGACGCCTCCTGTTCAAATGGATGTGCCGCTATCATTTGGATAGCGATAACCGATTGTCGAGTATGCACCTTTTCGATATATACGCACCTTATGGATAGTGATTACGTTTCACCACTCGGCTACGACGCGTTCCGGCGCACCTGCCCGTCGCACACCGTGCTCGAGATGCTGGCCAGCAAGTGGGTCTATCTTACAGTCTGCGCGCTGCGGCGTGGTCGGCTGCGCAATGGCGAGCTGGCGCGCAAGATGGAAGGCATCACGCCTAAAATGCTGACGCAGACGCTGCGCGTGCTTGAACGAGACGGTCTTGTGCGGCGTGAGGTGTTTCCCGTCATTCCGCCGCGTGTGGAGTATGAGCTTACGGAGCTTGGCCAGAACCTGGCGGGGCTGCTCAGCCAGATACGCTCATGGGCCGAAGAACATGCGCCGGAAATCAAGGAAGCCCGAGCCAGGGCATCGGCTGACCTGGACGAAATCGCAGTGTCCTGAAGCAGGCGGCGAGGTCGATTCGACCGGTTGGCGGTGCTGAAGCTGCGGGCGGCATGCCTCAGGCTCTACATGTCTGCCGCAATGACTGCGAATATACTATGATTAGCCGATCATGGCGCTGCGGCCGCCTATTTCGGCATCGCGGATCTTGTTGTCGCGCGATTCCAGCATCTCGGCCTTGGACAGCTCCGCTTCAGCTTCGCCGAGTAATGATTCGGCGGTGCTTCGCTGATGGGCGAGGTCGCTTTGTGAATTTCTAAGGTTGTCGCGGCGAAGGCGGGCCGCCTTGGCGAAGGTCGGATAGGCGAAATGGTTGATGTCGGTGATGCCGGCTTTTTTCTCCTCGGCGATGATCTGCGCTTCCAGCTCGACGGCCATGCGTTCGAACTCGGCGATCATCATGTCCAGCTGCAAGAGCTGCCGCCGCTTCTCATTCACCTGAAATTGCTTCAGCCGAACGAGGTTTTCACGTGACTTCATGACTCGATACTCCGCAAACGCACACCTGCAATACCGTCCAGTCCGCCCGGAGCGACCCAAGCGCTGCCCGTTTCCCCCGGCTTTCCCTGGGCTATAGGAAACAAAGCCCTAAAGATTTTTGCCGGCGGTAACCATTCGTTTACGGGCATTGTTAATCATACGGGCGAGGACTTAAGGCCGGGTAAAAATTCCGGCTCTCGGCGGAAGCCCGGGCCAGCGAGTCTCTGGAGTCACTTAAGCTGACTTTTTGATGTGATGCATTAGCGGTTTGCGTGTGTGATTCGTTATTAGATTCAAGTGGGTGTAGAAAGGGGTTAAAAAATCTGGTATCGTGGACGACACGAAATTAGGATTTGTTAACCAGTCGGTGGCACCTTCTGTTCAGGCAATCACTGCTCCGGGTCCCGGACGGGTCGTGACACGGTCCGGCAGCAGAAAAGGGGAATGAAATGCGTGTTCTGCTGATTGAAGATGACAGTGCAACCGCACAGAGCATCGAATTGATGCTGAAATCGGAGAGCTTCAACGTCTATACGACCGATCTCGGCGAAGAGGGTGTCGACCTCGGCAAGCTCTACGATTACGACATCATCCTTCTGGATCTCAATCTTCCCGACATGTCGGGATACGAAGTCCTGCGCACGCTGCGCCTCTCCAAGGTCAAGACGCCGATACTGATCCTGTCCGGCATGGCCGGCATCGAGGACAAAGTGCGCGGCCTCGGCTTCGGCGCCGACGATTACATGACCAAGCCCTTCCACAAGGACGAACTGGTAGCCCGTATCCACGCCATCGTGCGCCGTTCCAAGGGCCACGCCCAGTCGGTCATCACCACGGGCGACCTGGTGGTCAATCTCGACGCCAAGACGGTCGAGGTCGGCGGTCAGCGCGTGCACCTGACTGGCAAGGAATACCAGATGCTGGAACTGCTCTCGCTGCGCAAGGGCACCACGCTCACCAAGGAAATGTTCCTCAACCATCTTTACGGCGGCATGGACGAGCCGGAGCTGAAGATCATCGACGTCTTCATCTGCAAGCTGCGCAAGAAGCTGGACGCGGCGTCCGGCGGCCAGAACTACATCGAGACGGTGTGGGGCCGCGGCTATGTGCTGCGCGAACCGGAAGATATCCGAGTCAGCGCCTGAGCGATCAAAGCGCCTTAAGACAAAACCCGGCCCAGGCCGGGTTTTTTGTTTGGAGCCGGTCCCTGCGAATCAGGCGGCTATTTTGAGGAAACGGAAGCTCTCGAGCAGTTGCGCACGGTTGAAGGGCTTCAGCAGATAACCCTGGGCGCCGGCTCTCTTGGCGCGCATGATCGCCGCGGCATCGACCTCGATCAGCGAGATCAGGATCTGCGGCTTGATGGGAGCTTCGATAGCGCGGATGCGGCGAATAAGGTCCACGGCCTGAACGTCGGCCAGCCCGCCGTCGATGACGATGACTTCCGGCATGTCGTCCGCGCAGATTTCGGTAGCCTCGACCCCGGTCGACGCCTCGACGACAATCATGTCCGAGCCAAGAATACGTTTTGCGACCTTCCTGATGACGCTCGAATCGTCGACGAACAGGCAGCGCTTCATGTCCGGATCCTCTTTGCCATCTGCCGAACCGGCAGCCTCCGGGTAACCGGTGAGCACCATAGGCCAATCTGGTAAAGAAGCTGAAAAGCCGTTAGGTAAAGTTTTTCCAAAGAGGGGCATCGGGCGGTTGTTGGCCACGACGCTGTTACATGGATCGGGCCGGCATTGCTCGATCTGCACTGCCAACACAAATATTAGCAATAAAAGATACTTCTAATTTTCTTAGGCAGCCGTCAACACGATCTCTTCGGGAGTGGCGTGGATCGAGATCGTCATGTTGGCCTCGCGCGCCAGGAGCAGCGTGTAGTAAGGCTGGACCGAGTGGGCATCGATCGGCTCCTCAGGCTTATGGCCGGAATGCAGTTCGAGAAATTTCGGCGGCACGCGCAGCATCGGACCACTGGCGGACAGCGAAAAGCGCGGTTCGGTTTCAAGATTTTCCAGCGTGATCACCAGCTTGCCGCCGCGTGGGATCGCCGCATGGGCGACAAGAATGAGGTTGAGCAGCAGCTTGACCTTGTTCTTGGGCAGCAGCGCGCGCGAGCCGTTCCATACTAGTTCCGGTTTTTCGTTCTTCAGGAAGGCGATGGCCACGGCCTCGGCATCACCGGTGTCGATCATCATGCCCGCGGAACCCGCGGCGCCGAAGGCGATGCGGGCAAACTGCAGCCGCGCCGAGGCGTTTTTGGCGCTCTGGCGAATGAGCTTCATGGCATCTTCGTCGGCGCCGCCTTCGTCGAGCAGTTCCAGGCCGTTGTTGATTGCGCCGACCGGCGAAATAATGTCGTGGCAGACGCGGCTGCAAAGCAGCGCCGCGAGATCGGGCGCGGAAAGAGTGAAGAGCTCGGCCATCGGTGAAATCCCTGCTTAAGTCACTTGTTCATGGCCGAGCGACCGTTTTCGCGCCCGCCCACACGAATCACGCGCCTTTCCAACGCTTTCTGAATACACAGCGCCTGAGCGTGCAGCAACAAATCCAAAATCGCCGATCGCGAAAATGGTGTGTTCACACGGGGAAAACCGGCGGTCGGGGCTAAAGCTCAGCCTTCGAACCGCCATCTTCGTGTGAGAGCTTAATGGTTGAAAAAGGATTACGGCATAGTTTGCCCGTGATAGCCACCCTGAGCGGCCGCCAAGAGCCGCAAGGGTGCGAGGCGTCGGCGAAAGTGCTCCCTGACGGAGATTGGAAGCATGTTTTCCCGATACTACGACCGGACATTTGTCCGTGTCCTCACCATGACCATCACACTCCTGGGGGCTTTGGTCCTTTCGACCGCGGCATCGCGGGCCCAACAGTACACAGCTCAGGAAATCGTCGACTCCGGTCATAAATTCTTCGGCGAGACATCCGGTGGCCTGGCCACCGTCGTTGAGAAGATATTCGCGTCCTACGGCCTTCCGAACGGCTATCTGCTCGGCGAGGAGGGATCCGGGGCCCTCATTGGCGGCCTGACCTACGGCGAGGGGACGCTCTACACCAAGAACGCCGGCGACCATAAGGTGTTCTGGCAAGGACCGTCGCTCGGCTGGGACTTCGGCGGCGAGGGCTCACGGGTGATGATGCTGGTCTACAACCTCGACGACATCAGCAGCCTCTACAACCGCTTCGGCGGCGTGGCCGGGTCCGCCTATGTCATAGCCGGCGTGGGCTTCAACGTGCTGCAGAGCAACCGCGTGCTGATCGTGCCGATCCGCACCGGCGTCGGCGCCCGCCTCGGCGTCAATCTCGGCTATCTGAAGCTCACCGAGAGGCCGACCTGGAACCCGTTCTGATCGAGTTCTGCCCGTTACAATCGCTCGGACCGTGCTGATCACGCCGCGGCAAGCTCTTGCCGCGGCGTTGAAATTCCGCCATGCCAAGGTGGCACAATCCAGCGATTGCCGCTCCGTAAAGTGGATAGCTCGCCTTGGTCCAGTCGGTCCTGTTCTTCGCGCTCGGTTTCCTTTGCGCCGTTTTCCTGGTGTCGCTGATCGCTCCGGCGGTCTGGCGGCGGGCGGTTGTCCTGACTCGCAGGCGCCTCGAGGCTTCGTTGCCGCTGACGCAAGCTGAGATCCAGGCGGACAAGGACCGGGTCCGGGCGGAATATGCAATGACGACGCGCCGGCTGGAGATAACCGTCAAGAACCTTCAGGAGAAGGTGGCCGAGCAGTTGGTGGAAATCGCTCGCGGGCACGAGGCCTTGAAGGGGCTCGCGGCCGAAAAGAAGGACAAGAACCAGGCGCTCTCCGATCTGCAGGCCAAAAATGCGGAACTCAGGCAGCGCGAGGAGGATTTGCACCGCCTCTCGGAAAAGCACGCGCAGACGGAGCGGGCTTTGGAGAAGCGCGCGCTGGAGCTGCAAAAGCTCGAGCAGATGTATGACGACGCCAGCTTCTCGTCCTCGAACCGCCAGATCGAGCTGGTTGCGCGCGAATCCGAACTGGAAAAGCTCGTCAGCGACATCGCGTTGCTCAAGGGCCAGCGCAAGGAGGCGGACCGCCATTTCCAGGAAATCGCATCGGAAAGCAAGGCTGCGCGCGATGCGTTGAAGGTCGAGAAGAAGAAAACGGCCGAGCTCGAGAAGAAGGTGGAGCGGCTGCTCGCCACACTTGCCGACCGTGAGGAGAAGCTCGACCGGCGCGACAAGGACCTCGCTCGGATGCGCGAACGGTCAAAGGAGGCCGCGGCCGTAAACGGCGTGGCGCGGCTCTCTGCAGGCGCCGATACAAAAAGTGACGATGTCGACAAGGCGATTGCCAAGCTCGAGGCCGACCGGGAACGGCTGGAGGCAAGGCTGACGGCGCTGGCGCGTGAGAACAAGCGGCTGAAAACCGATCTTGCCGCCTCGGGGACAGCGATGCCGGAATCGGCAGGCGACGCACGCTCCGGCGCCGGCCTTCGCGAACAGATGAACGAACTGGCGGCCGAGGTCGTCAATCTGACGATGAAGCTCGACGGGCCGAATTCCCCTATCGCCAAGGCGCTGGCGGGCGAGGGGCAGCAGAATGGGCGCGGCGTCAGCCTTGCCGACCGCGTGAGGGCTTTGCAGAAGGCCGGCTCGTCCAGCTGAGGAGACGATCGCGGGGCGCTCCAGGATCGTTCCGCGGACTGCTACCGGGCGGAAAAATGATGCAAGGCGATCGCCGAAGCTGCCGCGACGTTCAGGCTGTCGAAGCCTTCCGCCATGTTGATCCGTACCGTGTGCAGCCTGGCAAGCAGCTCGTGTGGCAGGCCTTCGCCTTCAGTGCCGAGATAGAGCGCCAGCCTCGTTGGTCGCTCCGCGTCGCGGATGTCGGTTGATCCGCTTGGCGAGAGCGCGAACTGGCTGAAGCCAAGCCGGTCGAGCGTCGCGGTGAAGGCTGCGGTATCGTCGAAGGACGCGAAGGGAACCTTCAGCGCCGCGCCGACGGAAACGCGGATTGCCTTGCGGTAAAGCGGATCGCAGCAGGTCCGGTCGAGCAGCACCGCGTCCGCGCCGAACGCCGCGGCATTGCGGAAGATCGCCCCCATATTGTCGTGATTGGATATGCCGACCAGGACGACGGCCAAGGCGTGCCGAGGCAAGCCTTCCATCAGAAGCTCGGCGGGCGGCGGATCACCGCGCATGCCAATCGCCAGGACGCCGCGATGCATGTGGAACCCGGCGATCCGGTCCATGACCTCACCGGCCGCGACATAGACAGGGAAATCCGAAGGCGCCTTGCGCAGGATCGGCTGCAGTCCAGCCAGCCGGTTTTCGAGGATAAGAGCCGATTCGGCAGAGAATCGACCTGTCGACAGCAGGAGGTCCAGCACCACCTTGCCTTCGGCGACGAAGCGGCCCTGCCGGCCGACGAGGTCACGCTCGCGGATGTCGAGGTAGGCGGCGACGCGCGGGTCCCTAGGATCGTCGATAGGGATGGTGTTCATACAGGCCTCGCCGAAGATTGGTCAGCGAGGTAACGAGCCATTGGCGCCGCGGGTCAAGCCCCGGCGCGGCGCAACCGATAGGCCATCTGAGAGAGATCGCCGTCGCCGAAAATGCCTTCCAGCATACGCAGCAATTCGCGCACCGCTTCGGATTTGCAGGAATAGTAGATCATCTGGCGGTCGCGCCGAGTCTCGACAAGATCGAGCGCCCTCAGCTTGGCGAGATGCTGCGACAGCGCGGACTGGCTGAGTTGCACCTTTTCGGCGATGGCTCCGACTGACATTTCGCCATCGATCAGATAGGCAACGATCAGCAAACGCTTTTCGTTGCCCATGAGATTGAGAAACGCAGCGGCCGATTCCGCGTTGGCCATTAGTCTGTTTGAGATCATAGATCCCCCAAGGGTCCTGGCTCATCCTGGCGCCAGGGGGCAATGGCGCCTGATTCCACAATGTTCAGATGTCGATAGGCGCTGCTGAATCAGCGCCACAACAAGGGTAGATCATTTCGTTTAAATCTCAAGCGTTGCTTTCGCTAGTGCGCGATCAACTATCGCTCTTGCTCTGCCGCGCGTGCCGCCTTTGTCATCTCGACGAGCACCGAACGCAATTCGCGCGCGGCTTGCAAAGGCTGGGGAAAGAAGATCCTGCAGGTCGCCTCCGGTGCGGCGAGATCCATGCCGTCGGCATCGAAGCCGGTGACAGTCCAGCCGTCGCCCGCGGCGCGGGCGAAGTGACGGGCGTAAAGGGCAATCGCGTCCCGATGTTCGGCATTCATGTGATCGAGTGCTGCCTGCTCGCTGCCGGCCAGTTCCTCGACAAGGGCGCCGCCGGTGATGAAATCATCGGGGTCGAGAAGATAGGCCTTGCCGAAGCCACCATTCAGGCTGGCGCGTCCAGGCTCGAGCCGAAAGAACGAGAAATCGCCGAGCCCGGCATAAAGCTTGGCCTTCGGATTGCGATTGAGGTAGCGGCGTTCGGCTCGGACTTGGTCGGCCGATCCACGCTCCAGCCGCACGGCCCGGCATGCCAGGCTGATGCGCGGATGCGCCAGTGGATCGCCCTTGCCGGGTTCGCCAAGCAGCAGCGAGCAGCGCGGATCGGCGACCAGCGCACCGGTGTGCGCGGACAGCATCGAGATCAGGATCAGCGGCGCGGCGTCGATGTCGGTTGCGACGCCAACCCTGCTCGCCAGCGGCGCGCCGGTGCCGGGCTCGATCACCGCGAGTGCGCCGAAACGCGCCGACCGAATCAGGGTTTTCGCCAGCCTGATCGCCTCGGCGTCGGTCTGGCGGATAACATCTTTTTTTGGTTCGGTCACAAGCTCACCCGAGCTAAGTTGATTTCTATTCTCCGGTTATCGGCCGAGTACACCCGCCTTTGCAAGGGCTGCGATTTCCTCCTGGCTGAAGCCAAAACGGGCCAATATGCTTGCGGCCTCGCGATCCGCGGCGGCTGGTGCTCCCGCAACCGCTGTCGGGTCTTGCGAGAAACGCGGCGCCGGCGCCGGGCGCTCGAGCCTGCCAGACGTCACAAAGCTCTGCCTGGCGCGATTGTGCGGGTGGTTCCTGGCTTCGACCAGCGACAGCACGGGCGCGACACAGGCATCGGACGTGGCGAAAAGCTCGGCCCATTCGTCGCGCGATTTCTCCCTGACCCGCTCGGCAATTGCGGCGCGCATCGCGGGCCATGATGATTTGTCATATTGGCTGCCGACAAAATGCCCGGCGAGTGGCAGCAGCCTGGCGAATTCGGCGAAAAAGCGCGGTTCGAGGCAGCCGACGGCAATGTGCTTGCCATCCTTCGTCTCATAGGTGTCATAGAACGGCGCGCCGGAGTCGAGCAGATTCTCGCCGCGCCTGTCGCTCCACAGACCCGCCGCCATATAGGCGTGGATGGGCGCGGCGAGCATCGACGCCCCCTCGATCATCGAGGCGTCGACTACCTGGCCCCGTCCGGTCCGCGAACGCTGGAAAAGGGCGGCGAGCACGCCGGCGATCAGCATCATGGCGCCGCCGCCTTGATCCGCGACGAGATGGAGCGGCGGCACGGGCCGCGCGTCCTTCCTGCCGATCGCGTGCAGCAAGCCCGCATAAGCGAGATAGGTGATGTCGTGCCCGGCTCGCCCCGACAGCGGTCCATCCTGGCCGAACCCGGTCAAGCGGCCATAGATCAGGGCCGGATTGTGTTGGAGTAGGATATCGGGCCCGAGGCCGAGGCGCTCCATCACACCGGGGCGGAACCCTTCGACGAGCAAGTCGGCCAATGCCGCGAGCCGCAGCAACAGCTGCATGCCCGCCGGACGCTTGAGGTCGAGCTTGAGGATGGAACGGCCGTGGCGGTCGAGGTCGTATTCTTCCGGCAGGTTCAGAGGCGGCTGGCCGGCGTCGGCGCGTTCGATGCGCAACACCTCGGCGCCCATCTCGGCCAGCATCAAGGTGGCAAGCGGCACCGGGCCAAGCCCGGCCATCTCGATAACTTTCAGGCCGGCGAGCGGGCCTGTCCTTTCGGTGGAAACACCGGCACCTGTCGGCGATCCGGTCATGCCGCTATTTCGGCGCCATGCGGATGGCGCCATCGAGGCGGATGGTCTCGCCGTTCAGCATCTGGTTCTCGATGATGTGGAGGGCAAGCGCGGCATATTCCGCTGGCTCGCCGAGCCGCGGCGGGAAGGGCACGGCGGCGCCGAGCGAATCCTGCACTTCCTGCGGCATGCCGGCCATCATCCGTGTCTTGAAGATGCCGGGCGCGATGGTGCAGACGCGAATGCCGGAGCGCGCCAGATCGCGCGCGACCGGCAGCGTCATGCCGACGACGCCGCCCTTGGAAGCAGAATAAGCGGCCTGGCCGATCTGACCATCATAGGCGGCAACGGAGGCGGTGTTAACGATGACGCCGCGCTCGCCCCCGGCAAGCGGATCGAGCTTCGCCGCCCGATCGGCAACGAGGCGGATCATGTTGAAGGTGCCGATCAGGTTGATCTCGATAACCTTGCGGTACTGGTCGAGCGGATGCGGTCCGTCCTTGCCGATCGTCTTCACGCCGATGGCGATGCCGGCGCAATTGACCAGGATGCGCGGTTCACCGAGCTTTGCAGCAACTTCGGCCATCGCGGATGTGGCGCTGTCGCCACCGCTGACGTCGCATTGGACGGCAATGCCGCCGATGTCGGCTGCGACCTCCGCCGCGCGCTCGATGCCCACATCGAGGATGGCGACGCGAGCACCCTTGGCGGCAAGCGCGCGGGCCGTCGCCTCTCCCAAGCCGGATCCCCCGCCGGTGACGATCGCGATCTGGCCGTTCGGGTTCATGCAAGCCTCCCAGGTTTCGAATTATGCTACGAGGCGCGCAGGGGAGGCGCAACCGCAATGGCCGGCTCGACCGATAGCTGCGCATTGCCGGCCGGCCGCGCCAGGGCCGGGGCAAATTCCGCGACCCTTGCCATATTGGCGTGGCAGACATCACCGGCAAAGCGGGCGACGGCGCCCGGCTTGATCTCGTGATGCAGCAGCCGGTCGAGATCGACCGGGCGTGGCATGGTGATCTGCCCGCGCGGAAAGCGCTTGAAGCCGAGCGGCCCATAATATGGCTCGTCGCCGACCAGGATGACGGCAGGCGCGCCGGCCTTCCTGGCCGCTTCGAGTGCGATCGCGACCAGCTTGCGGCCGATGCCGAGGTTCTTGAAGGCGGGGCGCACCGCAAGCGGGCCGAGCATCATGGCGCGTCCCGCGCCCGCGGCCACGCGCGTCATGCGCACCGAGGCGATCACCGTGTCGTCCTTGACGGCGACATAGGACATCGAACGGTCATGGCCGCCCGACTCGCGGATCTTGTAGGCGGCAAGCACGAAACGGCCCGGGCCGAAGGCCTCGTCGTTGATGGCTTCGATTTCAGCATCATGCGCCGGAGTTTCCGGCAGATATTTCACGTCGGCAAGGCTCATGGTCTTTGCGTTCCGGTATGCGAGGAAGGTTTGCTGCAAGCGGCAGCGTTCGCCAGTCAGCGCTTCTTAGCGCGGGCGCCCTTTCGTCGTCGGTCGAACCGGATCGAGGCAAAGTCGAACATGGGCGCCTCCGCTAGCACCAATTTTGTGCCGCTGCAATCGGCGGTTTTTGTCTTTCTTTGTGTCATTTGACGAACTGGTTCGCCATTTGACGAACTGTTCAGCGCCGAAGGGCTTCGCCAACCCGGCTATCGGCCTAGATTATTGCGAACCGCAGGGAGATTTCCGCATGGGATTGCTGATCGAAGGCAAATGGCAGGACCGCCCGTTCGAGACCGACAGCGGCGGACGGTTCATACGCAGAGAGTCGCAATGGCGCGATTGGATCACGCGTGATGGCAGTCCGGCGCAGGGAGGCAGGCGCGGCTTCAAGGCGGAACCCGGCCGTTATCACCTCTATGTCTCGCTCGCCTGCCCATGGGCACACCGCACATTGATCTACCGTGCCCTGAAGAAGCTCCAAGGCATCATATCCGTATCGGTGGTGCACCACTTCATGGGCGAAAACGGATGGACCTTCAAAGCCGAGGACGGCGCCACGGGCGACACGCTCTACGGCCTCGATTTCCTGCACCAGATCTACACCAAGGCCGATCCGGGCTATTCAGGCCGGGTGACGGTGCCGGTGCTATGGGACAAGCAGGAACAGACGATCGTCAACAACGAGTCATCCGAGATCATCCGCATGCTCAACTCGGCCTTCGACGAATGGGGCGATCCGGGTGTCGACTTCTATCCTGCGGCGCTGCGCGCGGAGATCGACAGAATCAATGCGCAGATCTACCCGGCGATCAACAACGGCGTTTATCGCGCCGGCTTCGCCACCACGCAGAAAGCCTATGAGGAAGCTTTCGGTGAATTGTTCCAGGCGCTTGATACGATCGAGGAGCGGCTGTCGCGACAGCGCTACCTGGCCGGCGAATACATCACCGAGGCCGATTGGCGGCTGTTCACGACGCTGGTTCGTTTCGATCCGGTCTATGTCGGCCACTTCAAGTGCAATCTTCGCCGCATCGCCGACTATCCGAACCTGTCGAATTATCTGCGCGATCTCTATCAGGTGCCCGGTGTGTCGGGCACGGTCAACCTGCACCACATCAAGTCGCATTATTACGGCAGCCACAGATCGATCAATCCGACGGGAATCGTTCCGGTGGGACCCAAGCTCGATTATGCGGCCCCGCATGACCGGGGCAGGTTCAGGAAGGCGGCGTGATTACCAGTAGGGTGAGATGCGCTCACCACCGAAAATCTCGGCTATCCGCCGGAGCGTCGCTGGGGTCGTGCCCTCCGGCAAGCGGTCGATCGGGAAGAAGCCCGCTTCGGCGATCTCGTGGTCGGGCAGTTTCGGAGCCGTCTGGCTGAAGGCGTCGATCAGATAAAGGCCGACATGGTCGCGCTTGCTGGAGCGGCGGTTGAAATGCATCGACCTCAACACCGGCGGGCCGGCCAGCGCGATGTTGCCTTCCTCGGCCAGCTCGCGCGTCAGCGCTTCTTCGAGCGTCTCGCCGGACTCGACCCCGCCGCCGGGCAATTGCCAGCCGGGAACATAAGTATGGCGGATCAGGAAGACGGTGTTGGAGGCACGTTCGTAGACCAGGCCGCGCACGCCGAGCGTCATCGGGCGGCGCAGCAGAAAGTAAAGATGGAAGAACCTGGCCCGCAGCCCCGGCCAGCCGGTCTGGCGGAAAGCCTCCTCCACATGGGCTCCGTCGTTCATTCGCCCACCCCCAAGCAGATGTTCTTGGCTTGCCCCACGAACATCTGCTTGGCTTTCCTTGTTTTTCGCGAGTGCTGACCGCAAAACCGTGGGACACTTTTGCGGAACCTGCCTGGGAGAACAGCAAAGGGTGAGTGGAAAGCCTCGCCGGCGTCGCTTAAGAAGGGGCCATGTTCAGGCTCGCGCATATTTCCGATGCTCATCTGGGACCGTTGCCCGATGTAACGTATCGCGACCTCGCGTCCAAGCGCGTGCTAGGCTATGTCAACTGGCAGCGCAACCGGCGCCGCCATATGCATGACTCCGTCATCGACACAATCGTAGCCGACATCAAGGCGAACGCGCCGGACCATCTCGCCGTCACCGGAGATCTTGTAAACCTGGCGCTCGATGGCGAGATCGAGATGGCCAAGCACTGGCTGGAGACGCTCGGATCGCCGCAGGACGTTTCCGTGGTTCCGGGCAATCACGATGCCTATGTGCCGGGCGCCTTCGACAAGGTCTGCCGGGCGTGGGCTCCCTGGATGACAGGCGACGGCGTCAACAGCCCGGTCGACCGCAATTCCTTTCCGTATCTGCGCGTGCGCGGCAATGTCGCGCTGATCGGCGTCACCACGGCGCGCGCCACCGCACCCTTCATGGCAAACGGCTTCTTCATGGAAGGGCAGGCCGAACGGCTCGGCAAGGTCCTTGACCATGCGTCGAAGCAAGGGCTGTTCCGGATCATCATGATACACCACCCGCCGGTGCGCGGCGCGGTCCCGCAGCATAAGCGTCTGTTCGGCATTGCCCGGTTCCACAAGGTCATCCGCCGTCATGGCGCTGAACTCGTCCTGCACGGCCACTCGCACCTGCCGTCCTTGTTCACCATCGGCGCACGCGGCGCCAAGGTGCCCGTGGTCGGTGTTGCCGCCGCCGGCCAAGCACCGGGTGGCAAACATCCGGCGGCGCAGTACAACATGTTCGAAATCGGTGGTGAAAGGGGCAACTGGCGCCTGCGCCTGACCAGGCGCGGGCTGACCGGACCGGCCATGCCGCCTTCAGACCTCCAGACCATGGACCTCGACGTGCCGGCGGACGGGCGCCAGCTCGTCAGAAGCTGATCTTCATCTGCATGATGCGGTCCCAGAACAAGGCCAGCGAAACCGCCAGGCCGACAAGGGCGCCGGCGGCGATCAGGCCGAGGCCGGCGAAGAACGTCGTCCAGCCGTTGCGGCCGGTCTCTGATCGGATAGGCGGCTCCGCTTCCTGGACCACGTGACGATGCAGGCCGGGAACGGCGCTTTCCATGCCGCCCTCCATCATGCGCTGCCGCTCTATGACACGTTCGGCCACGTAGCGCGTCACAGCATCGGCGACGGCTTTCATCTCGGTCGCTTCAGCCAGCACCACGCGGCCGACGCGCGTGTCCTTTAGGAAGCGGTAGGTTCGGCGGTCGCGTCCCATCGCGACGTGGCTCACCGCGTCGATCCATAGCCGCGGCTGCAGGCCCGACGAGACGGCGAAGTCGAAGCTGTCCATGTCAGCCGGGACCTCGGCAAAGACAGTGGCAAGCTCGGCTGCCAGCAAGTCGAGCCGCATGCGGTGCGCCTCGCGCATGTCGACAACCACGTCATCGCGGTCGGCGAAAGCATTCTTGACGTCGCGTATGGCATCCGAAAGCTTTCGCGATGGCTCGATCGGGGTGATTATATCGCCTGCATCCTTCATGGGCGGCTGCCTCGCTGCTGGTTAACAGCGAGTTAACACAGTCGCCGGCAAAATGCACGCCGATGACATACCGCGCCGCAGCCTCGGTCCAGGCGGGAACCTGTTTCAGATCTTTTGGGCTGGTCCTGAGCCAACCCGGCAGGGAAATCGTCCGGCGATCAACTGGCCGCGGCGCCCAGCGCCGAACGCAACCGCCTGCCGCGCCGTCGTGTGTTGCGGCGCA
The DNA here is from genome assembly GCA_004020875.1 of Mesorhizobium sp. Classification (GTDB taxonomy): domain Bacteria; phylum Pseudomonadota; class Alphaproteobacteria; order Rhizobiales; family Rhizobiaceae; genus Mesorhizobium. The sequence goes on along the minus strand of SAPZ01000008.1, from coordinate 252,005 downwards.
CGATCTCGGCGATCAGATCCGGAGCCTCCTCGACCAGCATGTGACCCGCGTCAAGGACATGGTGCAGATGGAAATGCGACGGCAGAGCCTCGGCCTGCGCGACAGGCAGGAGCGGGTCCTCTGCGCCCCAAACAACCATCACCGGCATGTCGAGCGCATGGAGCTGCGCTCGCGGGATGGCTCCTTGCCGGTCATCCCTGGTCATCGCGGCCGCCATATCGATCAAAGTCTGCAACTGGCCGGGCTGTTTGCGCATGAGGCAGAGCGCATCCACGACGTGGTCAGGCGGCACGCTGCGCGAGGCCGACATGGCCGCGAGACTGGCGCGGATCTCTCTCCTGCCGGAAGCCGCCGCATAGCGGCGCAGCAGGGCTGCGTTGATCTCCGGGCCGAAGCCGCCGGGCGCCAACAGTGTGAGCGAAGCCACCCTGCCAGGATCAGCTAGCGCCATCAATGTCGCGACCGCGCCGCCCATGGAGTGACCCACGAGATGGACCTTGGTCAGCTGGCGGGCGGCAAGATCGGCGAGGATGGCTCGCGCGGACGGCTTGGCGCCGCCCATACCCTCGCATTGCAGCGAATGACTGTGGCCCGGAAGATCGTAGGCCAACACTCTCGCCTCCGCCGCCAGGGGCCGCATGACGTCGCGCCAGATCTCACGGCAGGCTCCGAAGCCATGCAGAAAGACGATAGTCTTCGAACCAGCGCCGCCCTCGACGGCATAAGGGAAGGGAAGCATGAAAAAATGGAGCGGTGAGCAAGACAGGCTGCAATTGGAGATTGTGGCTGGATTGCTCCCGATCCAGACCCGTGGCCAGTAAAATCTTCGCGACCGAAGCGCTCCATCAGGCGTCCGACGCGCAAGCATCTCCGTATCGGATCACAGCACCATACTTCTGCACTCCGGAAACCCTGGGGCCCAACACGTGAGCGAGGCTGGATTAGCTCGGGTTGCCGATTCCTGCGGCCCGCAAGGACTGCACCAGCCGATCGGTGAGATCCGGGGGATATTTGCGGTCGACGAATGTCGCACGCGGGTCGGCGACGAATTTCGGGAATTCGGCGGTGAGCTCGTTGGCAAGCTCGCCCGCCAGTTTCTCGCGGCCCGAAAGCTTCGCGCCGATCAGGCGCGCGGCCAGATAGTGCGACTTGGACGCCGTCGTGCGCAGCGACTCGCTGGCGATGGCGGCCTTTTTGATGTCGCCCTGCATGAAGGCGCCGACGAACAAGCCATAATCCCACCAGGTCGGATGGCCGCTGAAGGCCTCGACCGCGTGGCCCAGGATCGGCGTTCCTTCATCATACTTGCCGGCGAAGACCAGCCCGTAGCCATAGGCGGCGGCCATGCCGAGATCATAGGTGTTGAGTTCGTAGGCTTTGCGCATCAAGCGGATCGCTTCGTCTGTGTTGCCGAGGCGGGAGTTCAGATAGCCGAGGGCGCGATGCGCGTGCGGGTTCATAGGGCCCATCTGGACGGCGCGATGCGCAAGCGACATGGCCTTTTCAAGCGTCGCATCAGGCGGATAGGGATAACGGGCGGTGACGGCCTCCCCATGAAGCGAGGCCAATTCCGCGTAGACAAGCGACGATTTGGTGCCTTCGCTGGTCAGCTTCTCCAGGCAGCGATAGGCAGCTTCGTGCGTGTCGGCGTTCATGTCGAGATAGTAGTGGTCGTCGAGCACCAGGCATCCGATCTGGCTCGTCCGGATGTCGCTCTGGTCGATGTAGCTGTAGATCGCGCCGGAAGCGGGAACGGTCGATGTCAGAAGGCTGGCGATGTTGCTTTCAACCACGCCCGGCGCGGTTTCGGCCGATGTCAGGTTGCGCGACAGCAAGACCCGACCGGTCGCGACGCTCTGCAGTTCGACCGTGACGTCGCCGGCGGCGGGGCCGGGAACAATATCGAAGACGAAACTGATCGGGTCGGCCGATTGATCGCGCGTTGAATCCGCGGCGCGCCCGATGAAGTCGATGGTGTCGAAACCGGCAAGGCCGGCGCGCAGCGACGATGCGACGCGAGCTGCATCCGCCCCATCGGCTTTCGTAGCAATGTAGATGAGCGGCAAAGAGTCGAATATCGGCTGGGCGGCGGTTCCGGTGACGCCCGCCGTTTCGACCGTTGCCGCCGTGTCGCCGCCGCCGAGAAGGGCACCGCCCTGGCGAAGGATGAGCACGCCGAGCATGGCAATGACCAGAACCATGGCAGCCCAGAAGAATCGCAGTTGCCGCGTCAGTGATTGTGCAGGTGCGGTCGGGACAATGCGGGCGGCAGGCTCGCCTGGCGTCAGGCTGTCGAGATATTCGGCCGCGGCCGGGGCGGCTGCGGCCGATGCCTGGGCTTGGCGCGCGATGTTGCCGGTGGCGGACTTTGCGTCGCCGGGCAGGCGGATTTCGTTCAGTTCATAGGAGGGGACATAACCGCCGCGGGGGATCGCGATGCGAACCGGCTCAGCGACACCTTCATTGGCGAAATACTGCTCCAGCAGCTCGCGCAGCCGACCGGCCTGGACCCTGACCACCGCATCGGTGGATGCGTCGAAATCGCCGTCCTTGCCAAAGACGTCCATTGCGATGGAAACGCCCTTCAGCCTGTCGGCCTCGCCTGCCTGCTCGCGTTCGACAAGATAGCGTAAAAGCCTGCGGGCACGCTCGGAGCGTCCGAACGTTTCGCTGGCAAGCAGTCGCTCCAATGTCTCGCGCACTGCGGGGGCGGCAGGCGGGGCATGCTCCAAGTGTCGATCCTTTCGAACTCGGCACAGGTTAGGGCACGATAATATAGCGCTCGCGCCGGCACACAAGGATGCTTCTGTTATGTGATCGCGTAAGCCACCAATAATTCCCCCGGCGGTTAATGACCGACAAGGAAATTGCGTCTGCCAGCAACACGGCGCGCCTTGCGGACGCGCCGTGCTCGGGAGCCCGACTGGTCAGCCGGCCTTCCCACCGACGATGCGGTTGGCGGCCGAAACGACGGCCTCCAGCGAGGCTGCGACGATGTTGGTGTTAATGCCGGCGCCGAACAGCTTGCCGCCCGGATATTCCATCTCGACATAGGAGATGGCCGACGCGTTGGAGCCGCGCTGCAAGGAATGCTCCGAATAGTCGAGCACCGACATGTCGACGCCGACATGGCGCGAGAGCGCATCGACGAAGCCGTCGATCGGGCCGGTACCCGAGCCGGTGATCGTCACTTCCTTGCCGTTGTCGAGGATATCCGCCTCCACGATGCGCCGGCCCTTCACCTCGGTGTCGGGGAAGGTGCGGTGGTCGAGGAACTTCAGCCGCGCGCCGGGCTGGTCGATATAGGTTTCGAGGAAGCGTTCATGGATGCGCTTGGCGGGCACTTCCTTGCCTTCAGCGTCGGTGATCGCCTGAATCAGCTGGCTGAACTCGATTTGCAGATTGCGCGGCAGATTGAGGCCGTAATCCGCCTGCAGCACATAGGCGATGCCGCCCTTGCCTGACTGCGAGTTGATGCGGATGATCGCCTCATAGGTGCGGCCGACATCGGCCGGATCGATCGGCAGATAAGGCACTTCCCAGAGCGGGGTGTTGGCCTTCTTCAGCGCCTTCATGCCCTTGTTGATGGCGTCCTGATGCGAGCCGGAGAAAGCCGTGTAGACCAACTCGCCGACATAAGGATGGCGTTCCGGGATCTTCAACTGGTTCGAATACTCGTAGACATCCTTCATCCGGTTGATGTCGGAGCAGTCGAGCTCCGGATCCACACCCTGGGTGAACATGTTGAGCGCCAGCGTCACGATATCGACATTGCCGGTGCGCTCGCCATTGCCGAACAGCGTGCCTTCGACGCGGTCGGCCCCCGCCATCAGGCCGAGCTCGGTGGTGGCTATGCCGGTCCCGCGGTCGTTATGCGGATGCAGCGAGATGATCAGGTTCTCGCGGCTGTCGAGATTGCGGCACATCCATTCGATACGGTCGGCATAGACATTGGGCGTCGACATCTCGACCGTCGAAGGCAGGTTGATGATCAGCTTGTTGTCGGCCGTCGGCTTCACGATCTCGGTGACGGCGTTGCAGATCTCCAGCGCGACCTCGAGCTCGGTGCCGGTGAAGCTTTCCGGCGAGTATTCGAAGCGATAGCCGCCCCCGGCCTTGGCCGCCATGTCGGTGATCATCTTAGCGGCGTCGGTGGCGATGCGCTTGATGCCGGCTACGTCCTTCTCGAAGACGACGCGGCGCTGCAGCTCGCTGGTCGAATTGTAGAAATGCACGATCGGGCGGTGGGCACCCTTGAGCGCCTCGAAGGTCCGCGTGATCAGTTCCGGCCGGCACTGCACCAGTACCTGGAGCGATACATCGCGCGGCACGCCGCCTTCCTCGATGCACCAGCGGGCGAAGTCGAAATCGGTCTGCGAGGCCGAGGGAAAACCGATCTCGATTTCCTTGAAGCCCATGTCGAGGAGCAGCGCGAACATGCGCGCCTTGCGCTCATGACCCATCGGATCGATCAGTGCCTGGTTGCCGTCGCGCAGGTCGACCGAGCACCAGATCGGCGCCTTGTCGATCACCTTGTTCGGCCAGGTGCGATCGGTCAGGCCGACAGTGGGGTAGGGCTGATACTTGCGTGCCGCATCCGGCATGTGGCCGGCCGCGCGCTTCCCGGCTTCAGCCTCGCCGGCGCGGATTTCTTCTCGTGCGTTCATCGTCTCTTCTCCGGGCGGCTCGTATGTTCGCCTTGGGCGGATTAATGGCGAGCGTCGCCTCTACCAGAATTTCATTCGCTTGATTATGACTTTGCCAAGGAGCATGCGCCTGACGCGGCGGGTATCGACCGCCGGGCGCTCCTTCAGCGAACCCGGCGATCGCCGATAAGGCCGAGAAGAAGCAGGGTCGAAGCGAGCGCGCGCGCGGTCTCGCCGGCAAAGCCGGGGCGAGAAGAAGCGACTGGGCGAACGCGCGAGGTCATGGCGGCTCTCTTACAGGAGTGGCCCGCCGGAGGCAAGCGTGCGCAGGGGCGAATGCGCCGAACCTGGTCTGGTCGCCGGCACTGGCGTCTTCCCCAGACCTCGTTAATGCGCCAGACTTGGTTCCGAAAGCTTGGGTGCCGAACGAGGCGCCGGGGAGGGGTCGTCCATGAATTTCGTGTTCTTCTCGCCGCATTTCCCGGCCAACGGCGCCGACTTCTGCGATCGGCTGAAAAAGGCTGGCGCGACAGTCCTCGGCATTGGTGACGCGCCCTACGAGACCCTGAACGGCAAGCTGAAGGCCGCGCTATCGGAATATTACCGCATCGCCGACATGGAAGATTACGATGCCGTGTTCCGGGCGATGGGTCACTTCATCCACAAATGGGGCCGGATCGACCGCTTCGAGTCGCTCAACGAGCATTGGCTGGAACTCGAAGCCAACATCCGCACCGACTTCAACATCTACGGCACCAAGCTCGACTTCGTGAAGAATTTGAAGCGGAAGAGCCGCATGCGCGCCTTCTTCCGCAAGAGCGGTGTCGAGACTATTCCGCAGCGCAAATGCTCCGACCGTGCCGGCGCCATGACCTTCATCCGCCGTGTCGGCTACCCGGTCGTGGTCAAGCCGGATTCCGGCTCCGGCGCCTCCAACACCTTCAAAATCTCCAACGCCAGGGAGCTCGATCAGTTCTTCAGGGACAAGCCGGAGGACGTCACCTTCGTCATGGAAAAGTTCATCGAGGGGCTGGTGGTGACCTTCGATGGGCTGGTCAACCGCGACGGCGAGGTTGTGCTAGCGGCCAGCCACCGCTACGACCAGAGCATCATGGACGCGGTGAACAAGGACCGCCACATGAGCTACACCTGCTTCCCGGAAATCGCGCCCGCGGTGGAGGAGGCGGGGCGCAAGATCCTCAAAGCGTTCGACGTGCGCGAGCGCTTCTTCCACATCGAACTGTTCGAGACCAAGGACAAGCGCGTCATCGCGCTCGAGGTCAACATGCGCCCGCCCGGCGCCTGGATGACGGACGCCATCAACTACACCTTCGACATCGACGTCTATGCCGCCTGGGCCGACATGGTGGTCAAGGATGCGGCCGGCGGCCCATACAAGGGCAAGTATTTCACCGCCTATGCCAGCCGCAAACGCCATATCGACTATTTGCACAGCCATGCGGACGTGCTAGCCGCCCATGGCGACAAGATCGTCCATCATCAGGCCATCGAAGAGGTCTTCAGCCGCGCCATGGGCAATTACGCCTACCAGCTGCGTTCGAAGGACCAGAAGGCGCTACGCCAAGCCGTCGACTATATCCACGCGGAAAAGGCCTGAGCCGATGGACGTTTCCTATCACAAGGGCCATGCCCGCAATCTCGGCCGCGACATGGAATACAAGCGCTACGGCTATGCCGGGCGGCCGGTGGTGGTGTTCCCGACCTCGCAGGGACGGTTTTACCAGTTCGAGGATTCGGGCGGGGTCGCAGCGCTTGCCGAGTTCATCGACACCGGCCGCATCCAGCTCTTCACGCTTGACGGCATCGACTCGGAATCATTCTTCAACAAACATGCCGACGCAGCGCACCGCATCGCGCGGCACGAGGCCTATTTCCGCTATGTGCGCGAAGAGGCGCTGCCGGAGCTGCAGGCGATCGCGGCCAGCGCTAACGGCGGGCGCAATCTCAAGCCGCTGTTCAGCGGCTGCTCGATGGGCGGGTACCATTCATCGAATTTCGTGTTCCGCTTCCCGGAACTGGCGAGCGGCGTCATCTCGCTATCGGGCGTCTATTCGGCACGCGACTTCTTCGGTCGGGCGCTGGAAGGCAACATTTATTTCAACTCGCCGCTCGACTATCTGCCGGGCATCGTCGACCAGAAGCTGCTTGGGCGGTTGAGGGCGCTCAGGCTGATCTTCTGCTGCGGGCAGGGCGCCTGGGAAGAGCGCATGCTGGTCGAGACGCGCGAACTGGAACAGGTGCTGCGCGACAAATCCATTCCCGCCTGGGTCGACTATTGGGGCGGCGACGTTAGCCATGACTGGCCCTGGTGGCACAAGCAGCTCGTCTATTTCTTCGGCCGCTGGCTGGATGACGATCTCATGCACAGGCTGGATTGATGACCACGCCAGACCCGATCCGCCGCTTTGTCGAAGCCACCAATGCCGGCGATACTGAAGCCTTTCTCGACACGTTTACCGAGAAGGCTTTCCTCAGCGACTGGGGTCGCGATTTCCATGGCCGCGACGGGATCGCGCAGTGGAACCGGTCGGACAATATCGGTGTGCAATCCAATCTTCGCATCGTCAACGTCGTGCAGCGCGACAGCGTCTACCACACGCGCGTCGCCGTGACCGGCAATGGCTTCAACGGCGAGGGCGACATGGCCTTCACGCTCGACGGCGACCGGATCGCAAGCCTGGTCATCAGCTGAAGCCTGGCGCGTCAAGCCGGGCGTCCGGCCCAGAAGCCGGATGCCCTGCCTTGGCTGACGTCAGCCTTCCTGGCAGGCCGGGACAGGCGCGACGTCTTGTTCCGACGCCGATACGCGACGCAGGCCGAGGAAGACGACAATGGCGGTCAGCACGGTGATCGTGGCCAGCACGACGAGCAGCCGGTCGAAAGCCGTCTCGTAGGCCTGGATGAGGGCACTGGCGTCGGCCAAGTGCAGGTGTTGCACCGTTTCGCTGATATTGCCGGTTGCCAGCAGCTGTGCCGCCGCGGTCGCTTCGGCGGGTGAGGCCAGCCCTTGGGCGCCGAGCTGCGTGGCCGCGAAACCGGACAAGACCGCCATGACGACCGCCAGGGCCACGCCCTCGCTGGCGACACGGGTGGTGTTGAAGATGCCGGCGCGTTCCTTCGGCACGACGCTGACCGCCAGTCCGTCCATCAGCCCCCAGGGCAAGGCGATGCCGATGCCGATCAGGACCAGCGGGGCCACCAGCGCGCCGGCGGCCGCGGGCACGCGGCTCAGCCAGACAAGGCCGGCCGCGGCGGCGAGCAGACCGACGCCGCAGATCGTGGCCGGAGCGATCCAGCGCGCCGCCTGGCCGGCCAGCAGCGGCAAGATCAGCAGCGGGCCGGACAGGCAGATCATCAATTGCCCGGCCTTGATCTCGCTCATCCCCTCAACGCCGATGAAGCGGATCGGCAGGAGCACGAGCAGGACGACGAAGGCATAGGCGGGTGCCGCGGCCAGGAACTGGACGCCGACGAAACGCGGGAAGCGGAACAGCGTCAGGTCCAGCATCGGCCGACGCACGCGCCGCTCGACAATGACGAAGGCGGCAAAACCGACGGCAGCCACGACAAGGAGCGCGAGAACGAAGGGATTGGCCCAGCCGCTCTGCGGCGCCTGCAGCACGCCGTAGGTCAGCGCGGCAAGCGCGACGGTGAAAGTGCCGGCTCCCGCCCAGTCGAGCCCGGTTGCTTGCGGGTCGCGCGATTCGGTGACGGTGCGCAGGCCGAGCGCGGCTGCGGCAATCGCCAGCGCCGCCACCAGAAGGAAGATCGCGCGCCAGCCGGATGTATCGATGAGCAGGCCGGAGGCGACAGGGCCGAAGGCGAGCCCGATGCCAAAGCTGGTGCCGAGGAAGCTGAAGGCGCGCAGCCGCGATTGCCCGTCGAATTCCTGCGCGAGCGCGGAGGCGCCTCCGGCGAAATCAGCGGCGCCGCCTATGCCTTGCAAGGCACGGAACATGTCGAACCAGACGATGTCCGGCGCCAGCATGCAGCCCAGCGCGGCAAGAACATAGGCGGCGAGGCCGGCGAGGAAGATCCGCTTTCGGCCATGGTTGTCGGCCAATGCTCCGGCAGCCATCAGGCCGGCACCGAAGGTCAGCATGAAGGCATTGGTCACCCAGTTGAGCGCGAGCGGGCTGCCGCCGAGATCGGCGGCGATGCGCGAAAGCGCCACGGCGGGGCCGGTAAAGCTCAAAGGCATCGACATGGCGGCAAGGCAGACCGACAGCAGCACAAGCCATCTGCCGGCGGAGCCGGTTCTGGTCATCAAAGTCATGGATTTTCCTATCCGAGACGGGGTTGCCGGCATGCCTTCACTGGCGGCGCCGATCGCACCAAAAGATAGGGCAGCGACATTTCCGGCAAAATAGTATTAAATCTCCAGTTATACCGGAATGAAACGCTCGAATGGATTCACACGATGGATCGTCTCAACGGCCTTCTTGCCTTTGCCCGCACCGCCGAGTTCGGCAGTTTCGTCAGCGCGGGGCGGGCGCTCGGCATCTCCGCTTCCGCCGTCGGCAAGAGCGTCGCCCGGCTCGAGCAGGAGCTCGGGGTGCGGCTCCTGCAGCGTAGCACGCGGCGCATCGGCCTGACCGAGGAGGGCAAGCTGTTCAACGAGCGGGTACGCCGCATTCTCGACGACATCGACGACGCCGAGGCGATGCTGTCGCGGACACGCGAGACGCCGCATGGGCGGCTGCGCATCTCGACTCCGATCGTCACCTATCACCTGCTGTTGCCGGTGCTGTCGGAATTCATGGCCCGCTATCCCGAGATCGAGCTCGACATCGATTTCAACGATCGCATCGTCGATGTCATCGAAGAGGGTATCGACGTCGCGATCCGCAGCGGCGAGCTGCCCGATTCACGATTGGTGTCGAGGCCGGTCGCGCCCTTTCGCATGATCTTGTGCGCGGCCTCGTCCTATCTCGATCGGCATGGCACCCCAGCCACGCCGGCGGATCTGCCGGCGCATTTCGGCATCCATTTCCGTTTCCTGAACAGCGGCAGGCTCCTGCAATGGCCGTTCATCACCGGAAGCGCCGCGCCGCAGATCCGTTCTATGCTGACATGCAACAACATGGAGGCGCTGAAGGGCGCGACGCTAGCCGGGCTCGGCATAGCTTGCATGCCCGATTTCCTGGTGCGGGAGGGGCTGCATGACGGAAGGCTGCGAACCGTGCTCGACGATCATGTCGACGGCCGCGGTCAGTTCCGCATGCTATGGCCGTCCAACCGCCACCTCTCGCCGAAGGTGCGCGTTTTCGTCGATTTCCTGCCCGAGCGGCTTGCTGCCGGGCGATAGATCCCCGGGGGTGGTCAGTAGGTGGTACGACCGCCCGAGAGGTCGAAGATGGCGCCGGTGGTGAAGGAGTTCTCGTCCGACAGCATGAAGGCGATCATGGCGGCCGCCTCCTCGACCTCGACGAAACGGCCGCGCGGCACCTTGCCGAGCATGTAGGCGACCTGGGCCTCGGTGAGCTGCTCCAGAATGCGGGTGCGCGCGGGCGAGGGCGTCAGCGCGTTGACGGCGATGTCGTATCCGGCGAGCTCCTTGCCGAGCGATTTGGTCAGCGCCAGCACGCCGGCCTTGGCGGCCGAATAGGCGGCGGCGTTGGGATTACCCTCCTTGCCGGCCACCGAGGAGATGTTGACGACACGGCCGTAATTGCGCGCGACCATGCCGGGCATCAGGCGCCGGCAGCAATAGAAGACGCCGTTGAGATCGATATCGACGATCTGGCGCCAGGCGGCGGGATCGTAGTCGACCACGGTCGCCGCCGGCCCGGCAATGCCGGCATTGTTGACGAGAAGATCGACGGGGCCAAGCGTCCGCTCGGTCTCGGTGGCGGCGCGATCGACGGCCTCGATCTGCGACTGGTCGCAAAGGATGGCCTCGACCCGGCCAAGAGGAGCGAGTTCGGCTACGGCCTTGGCCATTGCGGCCTGGTCGACGTCCCAGATGGCCACGCTGGCGCCCGACGACAACAGGCGCCGCGCCACCGCAAGGCCGATGCCTTGCGCGCCGCCGGTCACCACAGCGACGCGGCCGGAAAGATCAACGGCATTCACGCGACGGTTCATCGGCATTTTCCTCGCTCCCGCCTTGCAATAGCGCGGATCAGGCCCTGACGTTTCGCGCCACCAGCCTGGCTACGCTTGGCCCAATGAACAGCACGAGCAGGACGCTTGCCGACTGCAATGCCATGACGAAGGAGATGTCGACGTTCCGCGCCGCGGCGGCGATGATGGCGCGCTGTCCATGCCACTCGGGCTGGTCGCCATGCGCTCGGCCGGCTCCTGGTCCTGGTATGGTTGCTCCGGCGAAGAGTCCATGTCCGGCTCTCAGACCTCACGCAGACAAATGCGAACCCGCTTTTCGCGGACAATCCGTGTCGAGGCGGTCAGCCGGCCTTTTCCGGCGCAGGAAGTCCAAAGCCGCCGACCGGATGGGTCTCGATCTGGAATTCGAAGCCGGCGATGAAGGGGCGCGCCTTGGCGATCGCTGCCTGGACTTCCGGCAATTGCAGCGAGGCCTTGTGGCTCGCCTGGTCGGTCCATACTTCGGTGACCCAGACGGCATCGGCGTCGGCGGGATCGGTGGCGATGATGTAGCTCAGGCACCCGGGAAGCGCGGCGGTGCTTTCGCGCAGCACGTCCATGACCGCATCGCGCTGGCCGCGCGCCGCCCGCATCTTGCCGATCAGTCCGTACATGCCATGATCTCCCTCCAGGTTGCACGCTCAATCAAGTATGCAATCGCCAGCTCACGGCATCAACTGGCCGCCATTCACCTCGATCACCTGGCCGATGATGTAGCCGCTCAGCAGATCGGACGAAAGGAACAGATAGGCGCCGACGCAGTCCTCGGCCGTTCCGGCGCGTCCCTGCGGAATGGTCGCGACCATCGCCTTGATCTGCTCGGCGCTCGAATAGCGTTCGTGGAAGGGCGTCAGGATCGTGCCGGGCGCCACCGCGTTGACGCGGATGCCGAAGCCGATCAGTTCCTTCGCCATACCGCGCGTCACGTTGGAGACGAAGGCTTTCGACGAACCATAGAGGCCGGCGCCACCGCCGGCGCCGTTGCGCGCGGCGATCGAGGTGGTGTTGATGATGAATCCGCCTTGGCGCTTCAGCCACGGTATCGCCTTGCGCGAGGCGGTCAAGACAGAGCGGGCATTGAGGTCCATCACGGCGTCGTAATGCGCTTCGTCCTGATCGGCATAGGCGACGCGCCCGAGCATGCCGCCGGCATTGTTGACGAGGCCGTCGAGCCGGCCGAAATGGTTTGCGCTCTCTTCGACCACACGCTCGACGTCGGCAGGTATCGAAAAATCGCCCTGGACCAGAAACACCTCGCCGCCGTCGTCACGGATGGATTCGGCCACGGTTTCGGCGGGCGCACGGCTCGCATTGTAGTGCAGCGCTACACGGCATTTCTGCGCCGCGTAAGCGCGGGCGAGTGCTGCACCTATGCCAGTCGAGGCGCCGGTGACCAGCACCGCCTTGCCAGCAAGATCGGGAATGGCAAGTGTCGTCATATCGGCCGTCCTCCGGGTTGCCGTCTTTCGTAGGCCATTGCCGGCCTGTCGTACAAGTGTTGGCGTGTTCAAGTGCGGTCGCGTTCAGGGCCTGAGATAGACATAGCCTTGCCGCTGCAGTTCGGCGAGCTTCACAACGCCGCCCTTTTCAGCAAGCTCGAAGCCCGCCAGCAGGTCGGTCAGCGTGATCTCCATGCTATGCAGGGTGTTGCCGCAGGCTTGCGGGACAAGGCCCTGCTGGACGAGCCCAGCAAAGCGGCTTGAAATGGCGCCGGAAGCGCCCTTGGCTTTGAAGGCGGCCAGTGCCGGGCCGTGCACGACCAGGACAATATCGACATTGCCGCCAGTGCCTTCATAGTGGTTCTTGATGTTGCCGAGCACGAAATTGACCTTGTCAGTGTCGCTGAGGTGATAGGCGACCTTCAGACTTTCCTCACTCGTTGCCGCGTTTGCCCGGCTCAGGCCGAAAAGACCAGCAGCGCCGGCAAGGCCGGCACGGAAAATGTCACGGCGCAGCATCGTATCCTCCGTTCGCCCGCCCGCTCGCGCGATTTTGCATGGTCCAGACGGCACACCTAGACTAGCATATCCTGGTCCTGTCGGCGGGAAGAGGATCACATGTCATCGAGAACCAAGGTGGCGAGGACCATGGCGGGCGTAGCGCTTTGTGCCGCTCTTGCCGCTTTTGCCGGCGCGGCGCGCGCCGAACAGCCGTCCAAACTTCCCGAACTCAGCCCGACCGGCGCCGATGTCTGCTTCGGCCGCATCTACGACGCCGCCCATCTCAAGGCGCATCCGCACCAGAAAGTGGCGCGCATCTTCTTCTTCTATGGCCATGATCCGGTGAGCCACCCGAACGAAGAACCCCCCGCCAACCAGGATACTTCCTATAACGGTTTCCTCACCACCACGGTGCGCGGCGCCAAGAAGCCGGAATGGGCAAGCAGCTGGTGCAACAAGGAAGATCCAAGCGACAAGGCGAGCGGCATCCGCTGCGGCATGGATTGCGACCGCACGCTCGCCATGCTGAAGGTCGACGACAAGGGCCGGCTGATCCTCTCCAACCTACAGCCTGACGTGTATCTCGACGCTGGCGCGGAGGAGGATCTCGGCAAAGCCGAGTACAACAGGCAGGCGCTGGGCAGCGAGGATGACAATTTCAAGCTGGACCCCATGCCGGCCGACAGTTGCAAGGCGGAGTTCGCGCGCATCGATCCGATCGATCCTACGCGGGGAGATCCACTGCGCGTTCGGCTTAAGCCTGACCAGCCTTTCTGCTTCGGGCGCGACTATGATGACGCGCATCTTAAAACACATCCCAACCAGCTGACGCAATCGATCCGCGTCTTCCGCGGACCCGTCGAACTTGCCTCCTTCGCCGCCGGCGGCGATGCCGCGAACTGGCCCGACGGCGCCGATATCGCCATTTCGGTGACGACCAGGCAGAAAGGGAAGAAGGTCACGCAGACCTATTCCTGCCAGGGCGAGGCCGATCAGTGGCGCTGCTCTGCCAGTTCGAAGATGAGCGACTTTGCCTGCGACATCTCGCAGAAGGAGATTTTCCTCAAGCGCGGCCCCAACGGCACTATGATGCTGGCCAATCCCAACAGTGCGGTGGCTGTTGTCGATCTCTGTTCGAAGGCGACGGGCGGTAAGACGAAATCCGACGACAAGGTTTATCGGCTGCAGCCTATGCCGCAGTCGGCCTGCGCTCCGTAACTAGCGCTTCGTCATTCGATGGCGGAACTTAGGAGCGCAGCGATGCGGCGCAGACCATGGAACCCATGCCGTGACGCTTAAAGCGTTGAAACGGTGCAGAATTCTACTCCGTTGCACGCCCTGGCAAAGGCAACGGCATGGATTCTAGGGTCTTCACGACGGAGCTTCGCTCCTGCTTCGCCCTAGAATGACGAAGTTGGGAGGCTCCGGCTAACTTCAAGGTGGTGCTTTAAGCGAAAGGCACCGCGGTGGTGCCTTTCGGCAGCTTGGCCTCGTCGTCTGGCTCGACATGGATGGTAACGCGCACCGAGGGGATTTCGGCCTTCAGCGCGTCCTCTATGCGGTCGCAGATGACATGGCTGGCGCCGACCGTCATGTCGGCGTCGACGACGAGGTGGAACTCGATGAAGGTGGCGCGTCCGGCAATGCGCGTTTTCAGGTCATGCACCTCGAGCGCGCCTTTCGAATTGGCCGAGATGATGTCGCGGATCTGCATGTGCTCGTGGTTGTCGACAGCGCGGTCCATCAGGCCGTTCATCGACGAGCCGATGACATGCCAGCCTTGCCACAAGATGTTGAGCGCTACGATCACGGCCAATGCCGGATCGAGGATCTGCCAACCAGTGAGCACCGCGCCCACAAGGCCGCCGAGCACGCCAACGGACGTCACCACGTCGGTCATGATGTGCTGGCCGTCGGCAACGAGGGCCGGCGACTTGGCGTTCCGGCCGACCTGGATCAGAGTCCAGGCCCAGATCGCGTTGACGATGGTCGCCAAGCTGTTGACGGCGAGGCCAGTCCAGGGCCGCTCGAGCGGGGCCGGATGCTGCCAGGACTGCCAGACCTCGTTGAGGATCAGAAGGGCCGCGACTACGATCAGCACGCCCTCAAGAACGGCGGAGAAGTATTCGGCCTTGTGATGGCCGAAGGGATGGTCCTGGTCGGCGGGCTTGTAGCTGACCTGGATCGCCCAGAAGGCGGCGGCCGACGCGATGACGTTGACGATCGATTCCGCCGCATCCGAATAGAGCGCGACGGAGCCTGTGATATACCAGGCGGCCACCTTGAGGGCGAGCACGACCAAAGCGACGACGATCGACCAGAAGGCGAGCCTTGCGACCTTCTGCCTGGTCGCGGCTTTCGCCGCGGCCATCGTCGTGTCCAGCGCCTCGGTCATCATCCCTACGCGGCCTTTTCCTTGGCCTTGCGCGGCAGATGCGCGACAATGTTCTCGATGATGCGCATGCCTGCATTGTGGCCGAGCGTCATGATCGATTCCGGATGGAACTGCACCGCCGCGATCGGTTCCTTGCGATGCTCGAAGGCCATGATGATGCCGTCCTCGGTCTCGGCCGTGACGACGAAACCGTCGGGCAGCCGCACCGGATCGGCGAAGATCGAATGGTAGCGGCCGACGGTCACTTCCTTGGGGAGCCCCGAGAAGATGATGCCGGGTTTCGAGACGCGGATGCGCGATGGCTTGCCATGCATGGGGATGTGCAACTGTCTCAATTCGCCGCCATAGGCTTCGGCCAGCGCCTGCAGGCCGAGGCAGACGCCGAAGATTGGCAGGTCGCGGCTGCGCGCTCGCCTGATGGTTGCGGCGCAATCGAAATCGGTCGGCGTGCCCGGGCCGGGCGACAGCACGACGAGATCTGGCTTCAACCGGTCGAAGACTTCCTCCGGCACTGGCGTGCGTACGGTGGAGACGTTGGCGCCCGTCTGGCGGAAGTAGTTGGCCAGCGTGTGGACGAAGGAGTCTTCGTGATCGACGAGCAGTACGTTGACGCCGTCGCCGACGCGCGCGGTGGTGCGCTCGGTTCCGGTCGCGTTGCCGGTCTTGGCGTCGCGGATGGCGGAGAGCATGGCGGATGCCTTCAGTTCGGTTTCGGCTTCTTCTTCCTCGGGCACGCTGTCGAAGAGCAGCGTGGCGCCGGCGCGCACCTCGGCGATGCCGTCCTTGATGCGGATGGTGCGGAGAGTCAGGCCGGTATTCATGTCGCCGTTGAAATTGACCATGCCAATTGCGCCCCCATACCAGGCGCGCGGGCTCTTCTCGTTCTGCTCGATGAAGCGCATGGCCCACAGCTTCGGCGCGCCGGTGACGGTGACGGCCCAGGCGTGCGAGAGGAAGGCGTCGAAGGCGTCCATGCCTTCGCGCAACCGCCCCTCGATGTGGTCGACCGTGTGGATCAGGCGCGAATACATCTCGATCTGGCGGCGGCCGATGACGCGCACCGAGCCCGGCTCGCAGACGCGCGACTTGTCGTTGCGGTCGACGTCCGAGCACATGGTGAGCTCGGACTCGTCCTTCTTGGAATTGAGCAGCTTCAGGATCTGCTCACTATCGGAAATGGCGTCGTCGCCGCGCTTGATGGTGCCCGAGATCGGGCAGGTCTCAACGCGGCGACCGTTGACGCGCACGAACATCTCCGGCGAGGCGCCGATCAGATATTCGTTCTCGCCGAGATTGATGAAGAAGGAATAGGGCGAGGGGTTGATCGATTTCAGCTTGCGCGAGATGTCGGAGGGCTGGGTCTCGCAGCGCTCGTAGAACATCTGTCCAGGGACGACCTCGAACAGGTCGCCGCGCTTGAAGCTCTCCATCGCCCGGCGCACCAGGTTCGCATATTCGCCCGGCTCATGGTCGCCGCGCGGCGGGATACGGTCCGCGGCCTTGAACGGCTCGGCATGAGCATCGCGAGCCAGGCCTTCGGTCGAAAAACCGTCGCCGGAATAGTCGTAGCGGTCGGTCCAGGCCTTGGTTGAATAGTGGTCGACCACCAGAATCTCGTCGGGCAGGAACAGCACCAGATCGCGCTGGCTCTGTTTGCGTTCGAGCTTGTAGTCGACCGGGTCGAACTGGAAGGCAAGATCATAACCGAAGGCGCCGTAGAGGCCGAGATTGGCGTCCTCCGCGGTCTTGAACAAAGCGGTGATGGCGCGCAGCACGGTGAAGACTGACGGGACGCGGCTGCGCTCCTCCTCGGTGAAGACGCGGCCGGGTTTTGCCACATCAAGGCGGATGAGCGTCTTCGATGTCTCGGCGATCGTCGCTTCGCTCAGCTCGCCGAGCGTCTTGCCGATCACCGGCAGCAAAACTTGGCCACGGGTGTTCAGCGCTTCGATGCGCATCGTGCGTCCCCGTGCGGAAATCGCCAGCGGCGGATCGATGATGGCCGTATCCCAGCGCGTATAGCGGCCCGGATACTCGTAATTCGAGGAAAACACCGCGCCGCGGCGTGAATTCAGGCCGTCGACATAGGCATCGATCGCGCCTTCATAGGGCCTGTCGTGCCGTTCGCGGGTGATCGTCACGCCGCCCGCGGTGGCGAAGCGCTCCGCCCCGTTGTCCAGAACTTTAGTCGTCATTGCCGTCTCCATCAGCGTTTTGGGCAACGGACCCGGGAATGGCTTGAAAAAACAAATGGCCGCCCGGACATTCCGCTGCGGCCACCCTCATTTTCACGCGCACACGCACGAACCGGCCGCTGTCAGCGAGCCCACCACCAAACGGTTTTGTTCGAACGCATGTTCATGCCGACTCCCATAGCGGCGAATGCTTGGATCGGCAAGCGGAATCAAGAAACCGCCGGGCGTGGTGAATCGGCTATAGCGCAGGGCGTCTCGCTCGGCTTCCCGGCTTGGCGGGAGCATTTCGCCGGGCGGACGGCGCGATATGCAGCCGGACATTCGCTGGCTGGAACTCCTTAGCCCGCGTCAACGACAAACATGCGTGCTTCCTGCGCCGCGTCGCGCTCAACCTTGATCGGCGCGTACTCCGGTGACCGATAAAATGCCAGCGCGTCGGCGAGGGTCGCGAATTCGAAGATGCCCGCCATCGGCAATGGCGTGACGTCTCCTTCCAGCCTCTCAACCACCGGCCCGAAGTGCAGGATACGGCCGCCTGCCGCGTGCAGCGCTGCCTGAAAGCGCGGCGCCAGCGCGGCTTGCCTTGCCGGATCCTTGATACGCAGATTGATGTGGACATAGGCAGTCATGGCGCGCTCCCGAATAATAATGTATATACAGTATTTGATGAACCGGAGAGTGTCGAGACCTGCGTATGACAGAGGCTTCCGATTTCTATCGCCGCGTCGAGACCGAGTGTCCGGCCTTCCAGGCTCGAGTCACCGCACGGGCGCTGACGCGCTACTACAACACCTGCTTCCGGCCGTTGGGAATCACCGCGGAGCAGTTCAGCCTCTTGGTGGGGATTGGCGGCAGCCACGAACCAACGCTCGCTGAGCTGGCGTCGCGCGCCGGGGTCGACGCCACCACTCTCAGTCGCAGCGTGCAGAGCCTCGAACGGAGCAATCTCGTGCGCAGCCATGGCGGGCGGGGTCGGGCCGGCAAACGCTTGGTGCTTACCGATGCGGGCCGCCGGTTGATGCACGAGTCCATGGCTGCCTGGGAGAGCGCCCGGAGCCGGTTGGCTGATGCTCTTGGCGAGGAGGCATCGCGTGCCGCGGGAAGCATCATGTCCCGCCTTGCGGTCGCCGCCCAGGCCGCGACCTCGGCCGCACCGTCAACCAATTTCCCAGATGCCTAGTCTGAGATGCCGGCCGCTCGATGATATCCGGACCAGTTGCGCATTCGGGCAGGAATGGCGCTCGGACGCGCCGTTCAGGCTAGGCCAAAGAACCTCAGTCCTCGAGCGTGCCCGAGCGTGCGTCGCTGCTCCTGCCGTCGCCGGCGAGTTTCAAAAGATCCTCGCCGGCGCGGATGATGCGGCGCGAGCGGCGGGTCAGGATGAAGCCCGACTGCGGGGCAAACACTTCCGTGCGGCCGCCGGCCTCGCCGGGCGCATGCACGATCGTCGCCAGCCTGTCGCCTTTCTTGACGTGGTCGCCGGGCTTGACGTCGTAAAGGATCGCGCCGGCCCTGGGCGAAGGCATCATGTCGATGTTTTCCAGCGGCACGACCGGTCCTGAAAATTTCTCGAATTTCGGCACGGATGAGTCCTCCACGACGCCGCGTGTCACCAGCAGGCGGTAGAGGCCTTCGGCGTCTGACGCGGCCAGCGCGCCGTGGACATCAAGCATGCCGCGATATTCGACCGTGGTGACGACGCGGCGATCGAAGCGCGCGACGCTTGCGGGCACATTCTGGTAGGGCATGATCGCGGCGCCCTCGAAGGTGCCGGTGTTGTCCTCGTTCCATAGCAGGACGGCTTCGGCGCCCATGGCGGCGGCGCAGTCGGCCATATGGGGCCACAGGCTCGTGTGGATGTAGAGATAGGCGAGACCTTCGTCGTCGCAGTGGAGGTCGAGCACGATGTCCTGCCCAAGCGACAGCTGGACGAGCCGGTTCTTCAACCGGCGATCGGCGCCGCCCAGGCTGACATCCGGCAACAGCCTGGCGTCGGGCGCCGCTAGCAGCGGGAAGGACCGGTTGAAGTTGGTGCGGGTTCCGAGATTGAAACGGCCCTGGTGCTCGCCGAAATGATATTGCGCGCGGCCGATCGGGTTGGCCCAGGGCACGATGGTGAGCGGACCCCTGATACGGCCCTCGGCCTCCGCCTTGGCCAGCATCGGCATCAGCGCATCGATGGCGACGACGCCCGGCAGTTCGCCGGCATGGAGTGCGGCCTGCAGGTAGCCGGAAGGGGCCGCCCTGTCCTTGCCTTCGAAGCGGAAGACCGGGAATTCGTAAACCGTGCCTTCCGCGTCGCCGGCGATGCGCTCGATCATCTTCTGCATGGGGGCCTCCGATTGAAGAGGCCACCCAAATGCATGTTTGCGGTTGGGATGTCGAGTGGTCCAACCTCGGCTACGGCGAAGGCGCCGAGCCTGACCGGTCACATCTCTCCTGGAATTGCTCTAGTCCAGCGGCTTCAGCTCTTGGGCGATCGTCGGCAGCAGTTCCGAGACATTGGGGTGTATGTGCATGGCGCGCGCTAGCGTCGAGATCGGAGCCTTGGCATACATGAGGTCGAGCACGCAGTGGATCGCCTCGTCGCCGCCCGGCCCGAGCACGGTGCAGCCGAGGATCTCGCCGGTGTCGGCATCGGCCAGGATCTTCATGAACCCCTGAGTCTCGCCTTTCTCGACCGCACGGCCGACACGGGTCATCGGCCGCTGGCCGACCAGCGCGCGGCGGCCGGATTTCCTCACGGCGGCTTCCGTCATGCCGCACCGCCCGAGTGGCGGATCGATATAGAGCGCGTAGGCTTCGATGCGGTCGCTGACCTTGCGCGGATCATCGTCGAGCAGGTTGGCGGCGACGATCTCGAAGTCGTTGTAGGAGGTATGGGTGAAGGCGCCTTTGCCATTGCAGTCGCCCATTGCCCAGATGCCGGGCACGCTGGTGCGCAACTGGTCGTCGACAACGATGAAGCCGCGTTGGTCGACCGCGACGCCGGCCCTGTCGAGGCCAAGATCGTCGGTGTTTGGAACGCGTCCGAGCGCCAGCAGCACATGCGAGCCCACCGTCGGCGGCTTGCCGGCGGAGAAGGTGACGGCGATCGCGTTGCCCTTCCTGGCGAGGCTGATGTCGCCGGCGTCAACATGGACTGTGATGCCTTCATTTTCGAGGATGGACTGGATAACTGCGGACGTGTCCTCGTCCTCGCGTCCGGTGAGCCGCGGCGCCTTCTCGATCACCGTGACTTCCGAGCCGAAGCGGCGGAACATCTGCGCGAATTCGAGCGAGATATAGCTGCCGCCGATAACGATCAGATGGCTGGGCAGCACATCGAGATCCATCATCGAGGAATTGGTGAGGTAGGGGACGTCGTGGACACCCGGCAGGTCGGGCACGGAAGCGCGGCCGCCCGTGTTGAGGAAGATCTTGGGCGCGGTGAGCAGCTCGTCGCCGACACGCACGGTGTCGGCGGTGACGAAACGCGCGTGGCCGCGATAGAGCGTGCAGCCCTTCATGCCGGCGATCCATTTTTCGAGATTGCCGCGGGCGTCGTTGGTGACCTTGTCCTTGCGCGCCTTGATGCGTTTGTAGTCAACCCCGACGGGGCCCGGGAGCACGACGCCATAGTCGGCGGCGCGGCGGGCGAGATGGGCGGCATAGGCGCTCGCCACCATCGCCTTCGTCGGCATGCAGCCGGTGTTGACGCAGGTGCCGCCGATGAGCTTGCGCTCGATCAGCGCCACGCTCATGCCGGCCGCGTTGAGCCGGCCGGCGAGCGGCGTGCCGGCCTGTCCGGCGCCGATGACGATGGCGTCGAAGGCCTTGGCGCTCATGCGACCGCCGCCACGATCAGCAGTCCGCCGATGATGGCCACCGCGTCCTCGATGAAGGCGGCGGGCGGATCCTTGCCGAAAACCGCTGCCAGTCGGGCACGCGCTTCCGCGCCGCCCAGCGTGCCGATCACCGCGCCGATCGCGCCGGCGATAAGGCCGCCGATGGTGGCCCCAGCGGTGGCGCCGATCACCGCGCCGGCGAAGGCGCCTAGGATTACACGGGCGCCGAACTGCTGCGGCACCTTTCTGCTCGGCGTCGACGGCAGCTGGTCGGTGATCAACTCGACGATCGCCAGGATGGTGAAGATGCCGACGGCGATCCAGTGGCCCATGAAGCTCGCCCAGGTGCCGGTGACCGGCAGCAAGCCGAGATAAGAACCCCAAGCGACGGCGGCGGGCGCGGTCATGGCGCGCAGCCCGGCAATGACGCCTATCAGCAGTGCAAGCAGGTAAAGCATGATCGACCCCCTCAAAATCGGAACCTCGCACGGTTCCAGCAAGGCAGGCTAGCATGGGCCGGGCGTTTGGCCACGGGCTTTTGTCCGAGAATGGATTAGGCTTTGCAGCAGACAGATCTGGAGGTGTCGCCATGGCGGCAAGCGAGCGCATGAAGATGGCAGCGGGAGAATGGTACACCTGCATCGACGATGAGCTGGAGGACTTGCGCGTCACCGCGCGCGATGCGGTGTTCGAGCACAACAGCCTGCCGCCCCGGCAGCGCGGCAACATCGCTCCGGCCTTGCGGGCGCTGCTCGACGGCGTGGCCGAGGGCGCGCGCATCGAGGCGCCGTTCCATTGCGACTATGGCTTCAATTTGTTTCTCGGCGACGGCGCCTTCCTTAACGCCGGCTGCACCATCCTCGACACCGCGCCAGTGCGCATCGGCGAGGGCACGCTGCTTGGCCCCAATGTGCAGATCTACTGCGCCGAACATCATCGCGAAGCCACTGGACGGCTGGCTGGCTGGAGATCGCAAAACCGGTGACGATCGGTGACAACGCCTGGATCGGCGGCAGCACGGTGATCCTCGCCGGCGTCAGCATAGACGAGGGCGCCATCGTCGGCGCCGGCGCGGTGGTGACCCGTGACGTGCCGGCCAATGCGAACGTCGTCGGCAACCCGGCACGGGTCGTTACAAGAGGCTGAGTCCGCCTGGCGTCTGGGTGTTTCTCGAAAACTCGCGCCGGTACTGCTTCGGCGAGGTCTTAAGGCGCGCCGCAAAATGCTGGCGCAGCGAGGTGGCGCTGCCGAAGCCGGCTTCGAAGGCCACCATGTCCATCGAATTGTCCGTCTGCTCCAGCAGCCTTTGCGCCAGCGCCACGCGCTGGTCCGCGAGCCAGTCGCCGAAACTGGTTCCAGTGGTTTTCTGGAAACGGCGCGTGAAGGTGCGGCGGGTAAGGCCTGCCGCTTCGGCGACACTGTCCAGGCTGTGGGCTTCGCCGAGCGATGCCCGCACCTCATCGAGAGCCTTGGCGAAGCGGTCCGCCTTCGGCGTCGGCGCAAGCGGGCGCTCGATGTACTGCGCCTGGCCGCCCTGCCGGTGCGGCGAGAGGACGACGTGACGGGCAAGCCGCAGCGCAGCCTCCGCGCCATAGCGGGCGCGCACGATGTGCAGGCAGCAGTCGAGCCCGGCGGCGACGCCGGCGGAGGTGATGATGTCGCCATCGTCGACATAGAGCACGTCCGCGTCGATCGTGATGTCGGGATGAAGCTTCTGCAACTGGCCCGTATAGGCCCAGTGGGTGGTTGCCTCGCGCCCGGCCAGCAATCCGGCGCCCGCAATGGCGAAGGTGCCGAGGCACAGACCCACGATCAGCACGCCGCGCCGATGCGCGCGCAGCAGCGCCTCCTTGAACGGCGCGGGCAGCGGGGCCTCGAGATCCTTCCAACTCGGGATGATGACGATGTCCGCCTCGTCGAGCGCTGAAAGATCATGCGGCACGACGATACTGAGCCCAGCGTCGGTATGAATGGGCCCTTCCTCCATCGCGCAGACGCGGAAGTCGAAGCGCGGCAGGCCGAGCTTGGTACGGTCGGCGCCGAACACCAGGCAAGGCACGGAGAGGTGGAACGGACTGATGCCGTCAAAGGCGACAACGGCGATGATCGGGTTCTTCATGACAGGCGTCATTTGCGTTGGTTGACGAATGTCCCAATTCTTTCGAACGATGTCAATCGGGCCACTTTCTCGACCGAGAAGATCGGCCTAGCTTTTGCGCCATCAACCCGGTCGAAAGGAAAACCGCCATGTCTGCACCAGCCACCCAGCCGCGCCGCGCGCTTGTCGTCGTCGATGTCCAGAACGACTACAACGGCGGCAATTTAGCCATCCAGCATCCGCCCTTCGCCGACAGCGTCACCAATGTGGCGCGCGCCATGGACGCGGCCGCGGCGGCCGGCATCAAGGTCGTGGTCGTAAAGCAGATGGCGCCCGAGACCTCGCCGATCTTCGCGAAGGGCAGCCATGGGGGCGAGCTGCATCCTGAGATAGCCAGGCGCGCACGCGACCACTATGTCGAAAAGACGCTGCCGTCGGCCTTCACCGGCACGGATCTGGAGGCCTGGCTGCGCGTCAATGCCATCAATACGATCGCGGTGGTCGGCTACATGACCCACAATTGCGATCTGTCGACCATCATCCACGCCGTGCATATGGGCTTTGCCGTCGAATTCCTTTCGGATGCCAGCGGCTCGGTGCCCTATGCCAACAGCGCCGGCTATGCCTCGGCGGAGGACATCCATCGCGTGGTGAGCGTCGTTCTGCAGTCGCGCTTCGCCGCGGTGCTGAAGACCGCCGAATGGATCGATTGCCTGAAGACCGGGAAGCTGCCCGAACGCGACACGATCTACGCATCGAACCAGCGGGCGCTGAAGCGGAACGCCGCCTAGCCAGGCAAGCAAAAAGGGCGCCGCGGTGAGCCGGCGCCCTTGGTCGTTCTCGGTTCGAAGAAGGCTTAGAACAGGCCCTCGATCTGACCCTGCTCGTTGAGAAAGATCTTTTCCGAGGACGGCGCCTTGGGCAGGCCGGGCATGGTCATGACCTCGCCGCAGATGATGACGACGAAGCCGGCGCCGGCCGAGAGTCTGACCTCGCGCACCGGCACAGTGTGGCCGGTCGGCGCGCCGCGCAGGTTCGGGTCGGTCGAGAAGGAGTACTGGGTCTTGGCCATGCAGACCGGCAGGTTGCCGTAGCCGGCCTGTTCCCAGGCATGCAACTGGTCGCGGATCGACTTGTCGGCGATCGCCTCGTCTCCACGATAGATGCGCTTGACGATGGTGTTGACCTTCTCGAACAGCGGCATCTCGTCGGGATAGAGCGGCGAGAACTGGGAGGCGCCGGACTCGGCTATTTCTACGACCTTCCGGGCGAGGTCCTCGATGCCGGCCGAGCCTTGCGCCCAGTGCTTGCACAGGATCGCCTCGGCGCCCTGCGCCTTGACGAAGTCTTTCATCGCCTGGATCTCGGCTTCGGTGTCGGTGGTGAAGTGGTTGATCGCGACCACCGCCGGCACACCGAACTGCTTCACGTTCTCAATGTGGCGGCCGAGATTGGCGCAGCCCTTCTTGACCGCTTCGATGTTTTCCTTGCCGAGGTCTTCCTTCTTGACGCCGCCATTCATCTTCATGGCCCGTACGGTCGCGACGATCACCGCCGCCGAGGGCTTCAGCCCGGCCTTGCGGCACTTGATGTCGAAGAACTTTTCCGCGCCGAGATCGGCGCCGAAGCCGGCTTCGGTGACGACATAGTCGGCCAGCTTCAGCGCGGTCGTGGTGGCGACGACCGAGTTGCAGCCATGCGCGATGTTGGCGAACGGCCCGCCATGGACGAAGGCCGGGTTGTTCTCCAGCGTCTGCACCAGGTTGGGCTGCATGGCGTCCTTGAGCAGAACCGCCATGGCACCGTCGGCCTTGAGGTCGCGGGCATAGACCGGCGACTTGTCGCGGCGGTAGGCGACGATGATGTCGCCGAGGCGCTTCTCGAGATCCTTGAGATCGGTGGCGAGGCACAGGATCGCCATCACTTCCGAGGCGACGGTGATGTCGAACCCGGCTTCACGCGGATAGCCGTTGGCGACGCCCCCCAGCGAGCAGATGATCTCGCGCAGCGCGCGGTCGTTCATGTCCATGACGCGGCGCCAGGCGACGCGGCGGATGTCGATGCCGAGCTCGTTGCCCCAGTAGATGTGATTGTCGATCAGCGCCGACAGCAAATTGTGCGCGGTGGTGATGGCGTGGAAGTCGCCGGTGAAGTGGAGGTTCATGTCCTCCATCGGCACCACCTGGGCAAGGCCGCCACCCGCGGCGCCGCCCTTGACGCCGAAATTCGGGCCGAGCGAGGCCTCGCGGATGCAGACGATCGCCTTCTTGCCGATGCGGTTCAGGCCGTCGCCGAGGCCGACTGTGGTGGTCGTCTTGCCTTCGCCGGCAGGCGTCGGGTTAATGGCGGTGACCAGGATCAGCTTGCCGTCCTTGTTGCCCTTCACCGACTTGATGAACTCGGCAGACACTTTGGCCTTGTCGTGACCATAGGGCAGCAGATGCTCGGTCGGGATGCCGATTTTGGCGCCGATCTCCTGGATCGGTTTTTTCCTGGCGGCGCGCGCAATCTCGATGTCGGACTTCACTTCGGCCATGACGGCTTTCCTCTGGAGTAGGCGGTGGAGGGGAGGGGTTCGATCATTCGTGCATGGTCGAAACGCCGCCCGGACGCAAGGGCATGTTCTAACCATGTCGTTGGCGCGGCGTCAACTTCCATGCAACAATGTTTCCTGTTAAGAAAGAGTGTTCCGTCGCCGGGCCTCTTCAAGGTAGTCTTTTTGGCCCCGGTCATTGGGCCGTATAGAAGCCAGAGCGGGGGCCGTTTCGCCGTCTCAAAACAGCCGCCTAATGCGCGAAAAGCGACAGGGGCGAAGGCGCAAATCCGCCATCTCCCCTGACCGCTGACAGCCGGGCTATTGGGTCAGAACGTTGCTGATCTCGACCATGTTGGAGCGCACGCGCAGGATGTAGAAGCCCATCGTCGTCAGATGCGTCGGCAGCAGCCAGCCATCCTCGCGGCCATTGGCTATGATGAAAGGCTGGATGCGCAGCGCCGAGACGAACTGCTGGTCCATCGTGTCCCAGAGATTCTGCAGGTGCTTTTCCTTGAGCACGCCCTCGAAGTCGGCCTGGGCACCCTTCATGAGGCCGTAATAGGCGTAGAGCTGGCCATAGGCGAACCAGAAGCGGTCGTCGGCGCGGGTATCGAACCAACCATTGTTGTGGTTTTCGGCGCGTTCCTTGAGAATTGCCGAGGTCGAGCCGATATCCGAGGCGATGCGGTCGATATATTGCTTGAGATTGTCGGCGCGCGCGTCGAAGGTCGCCTGGCAGGTGGCGAGACGCGCATTGAAGGAACGCAGCTTGCGCACCGCGTCGCGATAATAGCTAGGCGTCGGCGTCTTGGGGCCGAACGGGTTCAGCCCGAAATACCAGGTATACTCGTCGAACTGCAGATTGCCGCGCGCATCCTGGAGGTCGGCATCGATCTGCGAAGTCGTGCGCACGCGGCCGAGATTGTCGGCCAGCTCGGTCGCGGTGCGCCGCACCGCCTGGTTGATGCCGCGCTGGAAGGACGCCTTGTTGTCCATCCAGGGCGTGTTGTCCCAGTCGATGCCGAACAGGCCGAGCCTGTAGAGGATCATCGACGAGATCCAGGCATTCTGATTGACGTTGAAATCCGTCAGATCGGCGGCAACCTGGGCGATCGCCGAGTTGCCACAGGTTTTCGCCGTGTCGGTCCCGGCGCCGGCGGAAACCTGCTCGCCGGCAGAAACGTTGCGTTTCTCGAACGTGTAGGCGTCTGGATAGTTCGGGTTGAAATTATTCCACCACTGCGTGGCGTAGAAGAAATTCGCGTAGAGGCCGATCAGAACCAGGAGGGCAAGGCCGACCACGGCCTTCAGGATCCAGCCGCGCTGGCCGTACCAGCGGCCGACCCACATGAACGGCCACAGGACGACGCCGATGACGAAGCCGATGCCGCGGCCGATCCACTGGAATATCTGGGTGAAGAAGTTCACGATCGGGTCGAGCATGGCTGTGGTACCCCCTTAGAGCAGCTCACCGTTTCAAGGGAAACGGCGATCTGCCCTAACCCTTTGTTTTGGCGCAATTCCGGGCGGAAAACCGCCCACACTTTCCTTGGAATTGCCCTAGATCAGGACGACGTTTCGTTGGAACGTCATCCTGATCTAACTCTTTGTTGGAGCATGATCTTCCTCCGAAAACCGGTTCCCACTTTTCGGGATCATGCTCTAGTCAGTCAAACCGTAAAGGCGCGCGCGAAACGCCACCTTGTCCTTCAAATATGTGGTTTTCAGAACGTCCACAACATGGCTTCGCCAGGCGTCGCTGAAGCCGTCATAGTCCTTGTAGAAGCCCGGCTTGTTGAAGACGTAACGCGATACGAAGTCCTGAGGCACGAAGTCCGAGATCAACTGGTTGGTCAGCCAGGCGTCGGGGTGTTCAGGCTTGGCGCGCACGACCAAAAAACGCTGGCGCGGCGACACATCCTCGATCTTTAGATGGCCGAACTGGGCGATCTCGCGCTTGGCGCCATTGAGGAAGGGAAAGTTGCCGTCGCTGGCGATCAGGTCGGCATTGCGCTGAATCCAGGTCTGCAGCCAGACCTTGTCGACGTCGGTGAGGTTGCGGCTGGGTTCGGCGTCTCGGATGAGCGCGCGCACGACCATCTCGGCGCGGTGCTCGAGATAGCCGGAAGCCTCGATCCAGGAAGCGCGCGGCAGGTCGAGACGGCCGGTGGCGGCGAGGAAGCGGAACACCTTGTCGGCGTCGTTTATCGACAGGTAACTCACCTGCCAGGGGCGCGAGCGGCGGAAGCCGGGAGCAGCCGGGTCGCAGATCACCGTCGTCATATCGGGGTCGACGAAGACATAGAGACCGCCGAAATGGCTGGTCCAGTAGGCATTGTGGCGGAAGATCACCTGGTCCGGCACCAGGGCGTTCTCGCGGATGTCGCCGCAGACCTTGGCTAGATCGACCATGCGCTGCAGCATGTCGTTGTCGCGCCAGGCATCGGGCTCCTGCTTCAGCCGGTCGACCAGCTTGCCAAGCTCGGCCGCCTTGCCCAGCACGTCTTCGGCCGACAGCACCTTGAACTCGACCTGGTTGATCGACAGCAGGTCCTCGATGTCGTTGACCTTGGGAACGGAGTCCTCGATCTCCCCGTAGATGACGTCCTTGATGGTCAGCGCGTCGATGGCGCGCTGGTTCTTCGACATGAACTCGAACATCAGCTGCGAGGTATTGGAGAAGGCGGTGTGGACCACCGGCAGGTCGATCTGCGACGGCGTCAGGATGATGAAGCGGCGGTTGACCTCGTTGGGGTCGAGATAGTCGTAGTCGCCGCACTCCTCGGCGATCTCGGGCGAGAAGCCGGTGCGGTCGATCTGGAAGCTCTTAAGCTTGGTCGGCTCGAGGCCGAACGCGGCAAGAGCCTTGTTGTAGCGCTCGATGAGATGCGGCTCGTCGACGGCGAGCAGCCTGCCGTAGATCAGCTCGTTGTCGCGCAGGAGGTCAGGCTTTTTGGCGGCGGCCGGTGAGCCTGCCACTATCGGCGGGGCGCTAGGCATTCCACGCCTCCTTCTTCTTCAACTCCTCCATCTTGCGCGCCGCGCGCTCGCGCAGGCGTGCGTCACGCAACAGCTTCTCCACCGCCGCGTCGTCGGACTTGTCGGAGTAGCGGAATTCGGAATCGGCGTAGCGGTTGATCTCCTGCATGACCATGTCCATCGAAAATGGTCCGCGCAGTTCCTCAATCATCGCCTTCTTGTCGTCGTAGCTCTTGTGCATGAAGGCTTCCGGCTTCTCGAACCAGTCGTCCGGCAGCTCGATATCCATGGCGCGCATCTTGATCGCGTCGGTGACGTTCTTGATGGCGCGGCCGGTGAAGCGCGGCTCGGCGTCCTTGATCATGTGCAGATAGGTGCCGATATCGGCCATGGTCTTGGGCGCGCCATTCTCCTTCATGTAGCGCTCATAGACCTTCATCAGCCCGTCTTCCTGCGGCTTCTCATGCTCCTCATAGGCTTCGGCCACGGCACGCTGGATTTCCTGCGCGGCATAGAGCTCATGCGCGCCCAGCGGGATCTTGTGATTCTTGCCGGCGAGCAGCACGAAGATGTCGATATAGTCGTCGCGGGTCTGCGGGCCGTCGACCAGCCAGCGCGCGCCGGCTCGCTGGCGCAGCGCGTCGTCGACATTTTCGGGATAGTTGGAGAACATGCCGAAGGAGCAATTGCCGCGCACCACCGTCGAGGCGCCGGCGAAGGCGTCCATCAGCACGCCGGTGATCTCCTGCTGACCGGCGGAAGCGCGGTCGTCGGAGCGGCGCGCCGCCACCTGGTCGATGTCGTCAATGGTGCCGAAGCCGATGACGCGTGGATTGAGCACGTTGTTGATGAACTGGCGGCAGTTCTGACCTGACTTGCCTTGGTAGGACGAGATCTGGTCGACG
Organism: Mesorhizobium sp.; assembly: GCA_004020875.1. Taxonomy (GTDB): domain Bacteria; phylum Pseudomonadota; class Alphaproteobacteria; order Rhizobiales; family Rhizobiaceae; genus Mesorhizobium. Next base: position 222,358 of record SAPZ01000008.1, on the reverse strand, counting down.
CCGAAATTCTCGTAGGCGAAGGGATAGCCGGCGACCTGGCAGTAGCCGTTGACGAGGCCGGCGATCATCTGGATCAGCGTCGTCTTGCCGGTGCCTGGCGCGCCGTCGCCGATGAAGGTGAACAGGAAGCCGCCAAGCTCGACGAAGGGATTCAGCTCGCGCTCGAAGTCGTAGGCCATGAGCATCTTGGCCAGCCTGACCGACTGAAATTTGGCGATGTGGTTGCCGACGACCTCTTCCGGCTTCTTGAAGGTCATGACCAGCGGCTTGGAGCGCTTGCCGGGCGCGACGTCGAAACCGTCGAGGGTAAAATCGTCGACGTCGATGCGGATATGCGCGTTCTCGAACGGGCCGATGCCGGCGAATCGGCCTTTGCGCGCCAGCAGCCCGTCGATGGCGACACGGGCAAAGGCGCGTGCCCGCGTCGTCAGGTCGGCGTCATCTTTCGAACCGGCGATCGCCTTGTCGAGCCCGGCGACGATCGACTTCACCGCGTCCTGCGTCGTGTCGAACAGGAAGTCGGGCTCGGCGATGTCGTTCGGCGCCTGGCCGTCGCTGTCGATCAACTGGAACAAATAGGAGGCAAAGCTGAAAGCGGAGACGTAAGCCGACGCCGACAGAAGCTGCTTGAAGGTGGCCGCTTCGTCGCCTTCCAGTGGCGCGCGCGCGTTTTTCGCCTGCAGGCTTTCGAGATCGGATCCTTCGGCGAAAACACCCGCTATGGCGAGCGCGATCGCCAGGCCACGTCGCGCGCGGTAGAGCAGTGTGTGCTGCGGGATCGTCATCAACTGGTCGTCGGGATGGATCGCGGCAACGGTCTTCGAGAGCTCGACCTCGCGCGTGCGGCGTACCGAGCCGACCGAAACGGTCGAGACGAAGCGGCGGTTGGTGCCGGCGAGCGCCGTGCCCGATTCGCGCGACGGGTCCTCCAGCACCACGATGCGGGTGATGAAGCTCTGCGCGGTCGCGCGGTGCTTTTCGATTGCAGCTTCCGAGATCGTGGTCAGGCCGGTGTCCATGAAGGATGCTCCGCGGTTTGACGATCATACATCGCTGATGACCTGTCCGTTGGACAGGATGTGGACCTTGTAGCCGGAAAAGATCTTCTGCGCTTCACCGGCGGCGTAGAGCGCCTGGTAGGCCTCGTGCGGGATCAGCGCATGGTTCTCGTAGCTCGACACGCCCTGCCGCGCCGCTTCGAGATCGTCGGTGTTGATGAAGAATTCTTGCGTCGTCTTCTCGCTGGAGAAAAGACCCCTGCGGCCGGGCTTCTCGCTCTTGGAAAAAACCTCCTGGATGGTCCAGGTGAGCAGCCATGCGTTTTCCGGCTTGCGCACCTTGGAGAGCACCTCGGCCACGGTCGAATTGTTGTCGGTGATACCGGCCGAGTAGAAGGGTCCCAGCACGACGCGACGCAGCTGCTTGGGATGCAGCGGTTCGAAATCCTTGTCGAGATTGACCGCGATCGTCGCCGGCGAGAGCGTGTAGGCCGAGTTCTTCTCAGTGAAGTCGTCGAAGCGGTGCGCAAGCTCCGGATTGAGAAGGCCGTCGACGGGAAGGGGAATGTCGACGCGCTCATTGAGCTTGCCATTGGCATCGACAAGCTGGCGCACCATGCTTTCGGAGGAGTCCTCGACCGTCACCATGTAGATCAGCGGCAGGTTGGCGCTGCCGTCGAACGTGGCCCAGTGGACGAGATAATAGGGCCGCATGGTCTTTGGGTTGACCGAGACCTTGGCCGTCTGCGCAAGCGTGAACGGGCCGAAGGTCGCCTCGCTCTTGACGTCCTCCAGATAGAGCCGCTCGGCCATCGATTTCTGCAGCGCTTCGGGAAACTCCTTGTGGCGCAGGATGAAGTCGGCCATTTCCTCGCGCAGCTCGCCGGTCTGCGGGATGTTGGCTAGGCGGGCATCGGCCTGCTGGCGGTCGTTTTCCAGCTCGAGCAGGTTCTGGAACACGGGATAGCCGCTCTCGGCGCGCGAGATGCGGAAGGTGTCCATGAAGCCCAGCCGGTTGCGCCAGCAGGCAAAGGACTTGTCCAGCCGCGCGATATATTCCGCGACGATCCTGGCGACGATGCCGTGCCGGTAAAGCGGCGAGCGGTCGTCGCGCATGAACACTTCCAGTCCGCCCAGCGCCGCCGTGATGGCGGAGAAATAGCGGGCCGCCGCGTCGTTCTCAGGTGTCATGGGATTGCCGTGGAGATGAGATCAGCGGCGCCGCCTATTGCTGCACGTAGTTGGCGGAATTGTGCTTTTTCATCACATCGTCGAAGCGGCGCGCGAAAGCGTCGTCGGCAAGCTTCTTGCGCCGCTGGATGTCGGCTGAAGCCACCATGTTCTTTTCATGCATCTCGAGCAGATCGCCGATATGCTTCTGCGAGGCGGCGCCGATGCCGGCCATGGTCTCTTCCGCCGTGTTGTCGACCTGGCTGCCCAGCGTGTTGATCTTGTGGGCGACGTCTTGCTGGGCGGCGGTCTTCAGCGAATCTTCCAGGGCCTTGTAGAGGACGATGCGCTGCTCGGTGTCGATGGTCAGCTTGTTGATCAGCGTCGACTGCGCGGCGATCTGGTTGTTGAGCGAATCGACGAAGGTCTGGAACATCGAGGTGTAGCGCTCCAGCGTCTGGCTTTCGGCGAGCAGTTCCTGTTCCTTCGCCTGTTTTTCGTTGTACTCGGTCGCCATTTTGGAGCGCTCGCCCTCGAGTTCGGTGCGCTCCTTTTGCGTCGTGGACGCGGCGATCTTGTTCTCGATGTCGAGCAGCAGGGGGTTCAATTCCTCGATGCGTTTCTGCACCGCTTCGAGGTTGGACATGGTCGCCTTGCGTCGCTCGATCACCTGCGAAAGGCTGGTCTCGGAAGTCTTGTAGCGCTGGTCGAGGATCTGTTTCTGCGCCTTAAGGATGCCGACAATGGTATCCGATTTCGCCAAAAGCTCCTGCAAATTGCCGGCCAGCGACATGTTGCGGACACGGTCGGTGCGCATACGCTGCTTGCGCTGCTCGGAGAAGACACCGACGAAGTTCTCCCAGCCGGTATAGCTCTTCATGCTCTCGAATTCGGCGCCGAAGACATTGGTGGCGTCCTCGAGGCCGATGATCAGGTCGGCAATGTTGCCTTCCATGACCTTCTGCTGCTTGAGCACGTCCTCGATGCGGGCGTTCTCGATGTCGAAATTGGCGTCGCCGATCTTCTTGTCGGCCTGAGCAAGCGTGTCAAGAACCGTGCCGGACTGCTCGATCTTGGTGCGCATGTCCTGCACGACCTGCTTGGTCTTGGCAATTTCGGCATCGAAATTCTGCAATGTCGCCATTGGGGCCTCCCGCTTCGGCATCCGTTTCCATGTCGTGGCGGCGAATATATGTGGGGCTTCAAGGGATTGAAAGAAGGAAGACAAGGAGAGGCGCCAAAACAAAAGAACTGGTCAGGTCCTTGAAATACAAGGCAAGCATGCGTAAGGCGCCCAGTAATGTGCGCCGCATTTAAACAGCTTTAGCTGATATGCCTTAAGCTCTTGGTTTTGCGAACAGCCAAGGTGATGAAACAGCGCCGGAAAATCTGTTGTGGCCGTGACGGCGAAATCAGTGATTCAGCGATCACCCTTTCGCGCGACGGTTGCGCGAATGCCGGTTTCTGCCGCGCCGATCAGGGCTTCGGGTCGGCCTTGAGATAGGCAATCACATTGGCGATGTCGTCGTCACTGGTCAGGCCGGTAAAGGCCATCTTGTTGCCTGGAACCTTCTGCTTGGGTGCCTTGAGATATTCGGCAAGGTTGGCGTCGTCCCAGATCAGGCCGGCGGCGCCCGCATCCTTCATGGCTTGCGAATAATGACCGGCAAAGCTCTCCGCCGAGCCGGCCTTGCGGCCGACGACGCCCATCAGATGCGGGCCGACCTTGTCGTGGTCCGTCGCTGCCTCATGGCAGGCGATGCAACGATTGAAGACCTTCTTGCCCAGCGCCGCGTCGCCGGCATGGGCGGCAATGCCGCTGGCAATCAGGAAGAGCGCGGCGGACGAAATGGCTCTAAGCATGGCTGACCCCGGAGATTTCTGACTGTCGTTCTTATAGGGCGAAGCCTTGACAAACGCCACACCCCAGGGCCACCGACGATGTCCGCTGCTCAGGCATGCTGGGCCAGGTCGCGGCGCAGAAAATCATGCAGACGATCGACGGCCGCCGTCGTCGACAAAGGGTTGCGCAGGATGCCTATCTCTAGGTCCGGCAACACAGGCAGCCCCTCATTGGCACCGATGATGCGCAGCGACGGAGGCACGCTTCGCTGGGCAAGGCCGGCGACTGCGAGCCCGGCCTGCACGACCGCGACCAGCCCGAGCAGGGAGGCGCTGGAATAGGTGCACCGGTAGGATCGGTCGGCACCGCCGAGTGCCTGCAGCACATTCATCCTTGCCGCGCAGCCAGGCTCGAAAAGCGCGACAGGCAGGGGATCGGCCTCCCAGGCGACATGGTTGGGCGAGGCGACCCAGACAAAGCGCTCCAGCCTGATCACCTCGAGCGGCTGATCCGGCAGGCGGGTGACGATCGCCAGGTCGAGCCGTCCCTCCGCCAGGGTCTTCACCAGCGCGGTCGACTGCTCGCACACGAGTTCGACAGTGACCAGTGGGTGATCCTCGGCAAAACGCGACAGCACAGGCGGCAGAAGAAAGGCCGCGTAGTCGTCCGGCACACCAAGGCGCACACTGCCTGTCTCCTTCGGCCGGGTGACGCTCGCCCATGCCTCGTCGGACAATTTCAGCAGCCGGCGCGCATAGATGAGGAAATCCTCGCCGGCCGCATTGGGGGTGACCGTTCTAGGGCCCCGCACCAGAAGCTGGTTGCCGACCATGTCTTCCAGCCTTTGCATCTGCATGCTGACCGCCGACTGGCTGCGACCAACGCGAGGCGCCGCATTGGAGAGGCTGCCGCTTTCGACGACGGCGACGAAGGTTTTCAAGAGGTTGAGGTCGAGCGGAGCGGCCATGGCGCTATCAGCATATCGAATAGATACTCACAAATCTATTCGCTTGATTGAATTCGTTGCGGCTGGCCAGATGATCTTCGACCCGTTTGGAGAGCCGATGATGAGGGAGATGTCGATCGCCCGCTTCCCCGCCGCGAGCCTAGCTCTGGCGATGGTGATCGCCGGCACGGTTGGCGCCTTCGTTACGGAATCGGGACAACATCCCGTCACCGTGGTGTTCTGGCGATGCGTGTTCGGCTCGCTGTTTCTGGCCGCGTGGTGCCTGTTGCGCGGCTACCTGCCGGACCGGACGCTGTCCCCATCCCGGCTTGCGCTTGCCGCGCTCGGCGGCGTCTGCATGGTGCTGAGCTGGACGGCCTTCTTCGCCGGCTTCGGCATGACATCGATCGCGACGACGACAATCGTCTACCATGTCCAGCCGTTCTTCGTGGTGCTGATCGGCGTCATCTTCCTCAAGGAACGCATCTCGCCCGACCAGATCCTATGGATGCTTGGCGCGTTCCTCGGCGTCGTGCTGGCCAGCGGCCTTGTCGTGACGCATGGCCATGCCGACGCGAGATGGGCGTTGGGCATCGGGCTGACGCTGGGCGCCGCCCTGCTTTACGCGGTGGCAACGATTCTCGCCAAAGGCCTTGGACAACAGCGAGCGGAGATTACCGTGCTTTGCCAGACGTTGGTCGGGGTCGTGCTGCTCGCCCCGCTCGCCGACATCGGCCATCCCATCCCGCGTGCGTCGTGGGGCTGGCTGGCGGGGATCGGGGTCCTGCATACCGGCATCGCCTATGTGCTGATGAATTCCGCCTTTCCACGCCTGAAGACGCCGGTGATCGGCATCCTCACGTTCATCTATCCGGTCGTCGCCATCATGATCGACTGGGCCTTGTACGGCCATCCGCTCGGACCGGCGCAGGCTGCAGGCATGGCGCTGATTGCCCTGGCGACCCTCGGCGTGCGGCTTGGCTGGCGGTTTCCCAAGCGGCGCGTCTCGGCCGCATGACTTTGGCAGGTTCCGCAAAAGTGTCCCACGGTTTTGCGATCAGAACCTGCGGAACTAAAGGAACTATCCGTGGGCACCCCGCGGATATCTGCTTAGGATCAACCGCTGGTGAAGCCAATGAAGTCGTCGGGAGCAGCCCTGCCCATTTCCTCTTCCCAATGTCGGCGGCAGAGCGAAACATAAACATCCTTGCCGATAGCGACCTGCTGGCCCTGCTTCGCCACCTTGCCGTCAGAGCCGAGCCTGACGACCATCGTGGCCTTGCGGCCGCAGCGGCAGATGGTGCGCACCTCGCGCAAATCGTCGGCGATCGCGAGCAGCGCGCGCGAGCCGGAAAACAGCTTGCCCTGGAAATCGGTCCGGAGGCCGTAGCACATCACCGGGATATTCAGCCGGTCGGCGATGCGGGCAAGCTGCCATACCTGCGCCTCCTCGAGGAACTGAGCCTCGTCGACGAACACGCAATGCACGGTCGTATGTTCGTGATGCTCGGCGACTCTGGCGAAGAGATCGTCGCCGTCGCGGAACATCTCAGCCTCCGATTCGAGACCGATGCGCGACGAGATCAGCCCGTTGTCGCCCTTGCGGTAGTGGCCGGCGACGAACAGCATCGTCGACATGCCACGTTCGCGATAGTTGTAGGACGCCTGCAAAAGCATTGTCGTCTTGCCCGCGTTCATCGTTGCGTAGTGGAAGTAGAGCTTGGCCATAGGTGCTTTTAAGCCGACTTGCCGCGGCGCGGGAGGGGCCCCCGGCGCCGTCCACCAAAAACTCCATGTCGTTCAAAAGCCTGTCATGTCGCTTAATGGCCAGCGCGCGCCGTTCGTCGTGATGTTGAAGCGCTTGAAACAGTTTCAAAATGGTGTTTGGCTGACGAAACAAGGCGGGCGCAAGAACCGTGACCTTCGCATCGCCCAAGAATTGCAATGGGAGAAAGTTCATGTCGCATATGAAATCTATCGTCGCAGGCATCGGCCTTGCGGCGCTTCTGACCACGACGGCCGCTTATGCCGGCGATCCGGCGAGCTGCAAGGCGGTCCGCCTGTCGGACGTCGGCTGGACCGACATCCAGGCCACCACAGGCCTCACCTCGGTGCTGCTCACCGCGCTCGGCTATCAGCCGCAGACGATCCAGCTTTCGGTGCCGGTGACCATGGCCTCGCTGAAGAACAAGGACCTTGACGTCTTCCTCGGCAACTGGATGCCGTCGATGACCAACGACATCAAGGACTACACGAAAGAGGGCTCGATCGAGACGATCAGCACCAACCTGACGGGCGCCGGCTACGGCATCGTCGTGCCGACCTATGTCGCGGATGCCGGCGTCAAGACACTGACCGATCTCGGCAAGTTCAAGGACAAGTTCAACGGCAAGATCTACGGCATCGAGGCCGGCAATGACGGCAACCGCATCATCCTCGACATGATCAAGAACCCGGCCGACAATCTCGCCGGGTTCGAGCTGGTCGAGTCTTCGGAAGCCGGCATGCTGACGCAGGCCGAGCAGTCGATGAAGAACAATGAGTGGATCGCCTTCCTCGGCTGGACGCCGCATCCGGTGATGGGCGCGATGAAGATCACCTATCTCGACGGCATGGGCGACAGCGGCTTCGGCGCCGCCACCGTCTACACCATCGTGCGCAAGGGCTACACGACCGAATGCCCGAACGCCGGGAAGTTCATCTCCAACCTGAAGTTCAATCTGGACATGGAAGGCCAGATGATGGATGCGATTCTCAAGGGTGGCGATCCGCAGACTGTCGCGACCGATTGGCTGAAGAAGCATCCGGATGCGGTTGCGCCCTGGATAGCTGGCGTCACCACCTTCGATGGCGGCGACGCGGCTGCGGCAGTCAAGACCGCGCTCGGGGGCTGATCCGCCGGCATAACTCCAAAAAAGGGCAGCCCTTGATGAGGCTGCCCTTTTTCATATGCGTGGAGACGTGAGAGGATAACCGCGCGGCAAGCGCGGCGAAGCCGAGAGGGGAAAGATGGATCCGATTTCTAAGTTCCTGACCGATTACAAGATCCCGATCGGGCCATGGGGCAAGGCGTTCTTCAGCTTCCTGACCGATAATTTCGACACCATCTTCCGGGCCTTCTCAAACGGGCTGAATTTCATCCTCGACGGGGCGGTGAACCTCATGCTGATGGTGCCGCCGGTGCTTCTGGCGCTGGTCATCGCGATCATCGCGTGGTTTTTGCAGCGTTCGCGGCCGCTCGCCATCGGCGTCTTCCTCGGCCTGATCTTCATCATCAACCAGAACCTGTGGAAACAGACGGTGCAGACGCTGGTGCTGGTGGTTGCCGCAGCCGCCATGGCGATGGCGATCGGCGTGCCGCTCGGCATCTGGGCCGCGCACAAACCGAAGGTCTACCGCGTCATGCTGCCGGTGCTCGACCTGATGCAGACGCTGCCGACCTTCGTCTATCTGATCCCGGTGCTCACCCTGTTCGGGCTCGGCAACGCGCCCGGCCTCATTGTCACCATCATCTTCGTCATCCCGACGGCCGTCAGGCTCACCCATCTCGGCGTGGTCTCGGTGCCCAAGGCAATCATCGAGGCGGGCGAGGCCTTCGGCGCCACCAAGCGCCAGCTCCTGTGGAAGGTGGAACTGCCATCGGCGCTGCCGACCATCATGGCGGGGTTGACGCAATCGATCATGCTGTCGCTGTCGATGGTGGTGTTCGCCGCGCTGATCGGCGCCGGCGGCCTCGGCACGGAAATCAACCGCGCGCTCGGCTCGCGCCGCATCGATCTCGGGCTTGAGGCGGGCCTCGCCATCGTCGTTCTAGCCATCGTGCTCGACCGCATGACCCGCATCGGCGTTGGAGGCAAGAAATGACCGTCGCGGTTGATTTCAAGAACGTAGACATCGTCTTCGGCCCCGACCAGGCAGGTTCGCTGGCGCTGATCGACCAGGGCGCCACGCGCGCCGAGATCCTGGAAAAGACCGGCAATGTGTTGGGCTGCGCCGGCGCCAGCCTCACCGTGCACGAAGGTGAGATCTCGGTGCTGATGGGCCTGTCCGGCTCCGGCAAGTCGACGCTGCTGAGGGCCGTCAACCGGCTCAACGTCGTGTCGCGCGGCCAGGTGCTGGTCAAGGACGGCGACCGCACTGTCGATGTCGTCACCTGCGATGAGGCGACCTTGCGGCGGCTGCGGCAGAAGCAGGTGGCCATGGTGTTCCAGCAGTTCGGTCTGCTGCCGTGGCGCACGGTCGAGGAAAATGTCGGTTTCGGCCTCGAGCTTGCCGGCGTGCCGGAAGCCGAGCGCAAGGCGCGCGTGCAAAAGCAACTGCAGCTTGTCCATCTCGATCAGTGGGCGAAGAAATACGCGCATGAGCTTTCCGGCGGCATGCAGCAGCGCGTCGGCCTCGCCCGAGCCTTCGCCACCGAGGCGCCGATCCTTCTGATGGACGAGCCGTTCTCGGCGCTTGACCCGCTGATTCGCACCAAGCTGCAGGACGAACTGCTGCAGCTCCAGGCCGAGCTCAAGAAGACCATCATCTTCGTCAGCCATGATCTCGAGGAGGCGCTGAAGATCGGCAGCCACATCACGATCATGGAAGGCGGCCGCATCGTGCAGACCGGCGCGCCGGAAGACATCGTCTTGCGCCCTGCCAACGACTATGTCCGCGACTTCATCGCCAATGTGAACCCGTTGTCGGTGCTGACGGCGTGGAACGTGATGCGGGACCGTCGCGACCTGGAACAGGGCGAGAATGGCTGGGTGTGGCTCGACCGTCGCAAGACGACGCGCTTCAAGATCGACGAGCATGGCCTCGTGGCCGCGGCCGAGCGCGACGGCAAGCCGGCGGTATGGGTCTCCTGCGCCGATGTCGAGCGCCAGCCGGAGGAAGGGGCGCAGGTGTTCTGGGCCAATCCCGGTACGCCGCTGAAGACGGTGATGCTTGCCATGCATCGCTCGCAGACGGCGCCGGTGGCGCTGTTCGACGAAGGCTCGCGTTTCGTCGGCGCGATCGGCATCAGGGACGTGCTGAGCGCGGTGCTGCGGCGATAGCCGTCTGCGCAGGCGAACAGTATCCGGTCTGGACGTTTCCCGCGACGAGGCGGGTTACGGGACCGACAATGCCGTCAGCGTCCGCGGACAGCTCGTCTCAGCAAGGCCTTTTGAGGTTTCTGAGCGATCAACCCGTACCGTATTTGAGGGCTGGTATCCCGTGGCCAGGGAAGGCTGTCTACCGGCGTATTATCTTTCGAAATCCATTCTGATTCCAGAAGCGTATGCAGTAGAATGTTGCTACGGCCGCCGGGGCGAGGCCCGGCGGTGAAAATGCAGCGGGGTATACGACGATGATCTTCCGCCAGCTCTTCGATTCCGTCTCGGGCACCTACTCCTATCTGCTCGCCAGCCGGCGCGGCGGCGAGGCGCTGATCATCGATCCGGTGCTGGAGAAGGTGGATCGCTATCTCCAACTGGTCAACGAGTTGGACCTGAGGCTGGTCAAGGCGGTGGATACGCATCTTCACGCCGACCATATCACCGGCCTCGGCGCGCTGCGCGACAGGACGCATTGCGTGACCGTGATGGGCGAGCAGACCAAGGCTGACGTGGTGTCGATGCGGCTCGCCGACGGCGACAAGCTTGCCATCGAAGGGCTGGCGCTCGACGTTGTCTACACCCCCGGCCACACCGACGATTCCTACAGTTTCGTCCTGCCCGACCGGGTCTTCACCGGCGACACGCTGCTCATCCGCGGCACCGGCCGCACCGACTTCCAGAACGGCGATCCGCGCCAGCAATATGAATCGATCTTCGGGCGCCTCCTCAAGCTGCCCGACGAGACGATGATCTTCCCGGCTCATGACTACAAGGGCGAGACCGTGTCGACGATCGGCGAGGAAAAGGCATTCAACCCGCGCCTGCAGGTGAAGTCGGTCGACGAATATGTGAACATCATGAACAATCTCAACCTGGCCAACCCGAAGATGATGGATGTGGCCGTGCCCGCCAACATGCGGGTCGGGTTGCATCAGGACGACATCGCCGCTCGCGGCTGGGCGGTTAGCGCGGAGCAGGCGCTGGCGCTGGTCGGGCGACCCGACGTGGCGCTGATCGACCTGCGCGAGCAGTCCGAACGCGAGCGCCACGGCGTCATCCCTGGCGCGATCCATCTGCCCTATGCGCGGCTACAGGAGAACATCATGGCAGGCGGCATGCTTCATGAACTGGCCAAATCAACAGCTAAGCAGCTGCTGTTCTATTGCGCTTTCGGCGAGCGTTCGGCGATGGCGGTGCAGGCGGCGCACGATGTCGGGATTTCCAGCGCGCGCCATATCCAGGGCGGCATCGATGCGTGGAGAAAGGCCAGCGGCCCGCTATCCCACTAGAACCCGGCCGGGCCTAAAGCATGTCTCCCGTAAGTGGGAACCGGTTTCGGGATAAAGATGCGTAGAATCAGAGACTAAAGCGCATGGAGCGAATCCGAAGGATCGCGACGCGCTTTTAGTTCAGCCCGATCAGCTTCGAGCCGTTGCGGAACAGAGCCTCCCCATCCCGGTCGAAGCGGAAGGTGGCGATGAAATCGTCGGCACGATAGTTCGGCAAGGTGCTGCGGATCATGGCGGCGAAGGTCCGCGCCTCGTCCTGCCGGCCGGCGAGCGCCAGGCAGTGGGCGGCGATCGCCAGGATGATGACATGGGCGTTTGGTCGCGCGGCCGCCTTCAGCGCCCATTCGGCCGCCGCTTCGAATTCGCCCAGCCTTGCATGGGCCATGGCGCGCGCGCCCATCATACCGAACAGGAGCGGATCGAACGGGCTGAGATGGCGCGAATGGTCGGATGAGCCGATCGCCGACTGCGGATCGCCCGACTGCGAATGGACGAAAGACAGCGCGTAATGGCCGAGCGCGAAGTTCGGGCTGAGATCGACGGCGCTCGCCAGTTCCAGCAGCGCGCCGTCCTGCTCGCCGCGTAGCCATAGCGCCCGTCCCATGGCCCAGTGGGCGGCGGGGTTGCGGTCGTCGACCAGCAGGCTCTGGCCGGCGCTTTCAAAGGCAAGCGCGGTCTCCCGATCGCGGTCGCCCCAGCGCTGGAAAGCGTTCTGCCAGTGGGTGAAGGACATGCCGGCATAGGCGCGCGCGAAAGTGGGGTCCAGCTTCAACGCTTCGCCGAAGAAATGCTGCGCCAGCTCGTTTTCCTGGCGGGTGAAGCGATACATGTGCCAGAGGCCGCGATGGTAGGCTTCCCAGGCATTGAGCGAATTGGGCGCCTTCAGCAAGGCGCGGTTGCGCTCCACTGTCGCGATCTCGGCGGCAATTGAAGAGACGATGCTGTTGCCGATATCCTCGATGACGATGAAGATGTCGTCGGGGTTGTGCTCGAAGGTCTCGGCCCAGACGATTCTTGCCGTGCGGACCTCGACAAGCTCGACCGACACGACGAAGCGTCCCGGCAGGCTGCGCACCGAGCCTGTCGTGACATAGTCGACATTTAGCCTCCGCCCGGCGTCTTCCGGCGCAATGTTCTTTTCGGCGAGCGCGAAGACCGAGCCTCGGGCGATGACGAAGAAATCGCGAAGCTTGGCAAGCCGCGTGATGATGTCATGCGCGAGTCCGTCGGCAAGCCCGCCACGGAAGCCACCGGTGCCGGTGCTCTCGGCAAAGGGCATCACAGCGAGCGAAGCCCGGCGTGTCGCCGCGGATCCGGGCTCGATCGCGACGACTGGCGATTCCGAGACCGGGAAAACAGGCTCGGATCTAGTGCCTGGCGTCGCGCCAGCGTTGCGGGCTCTTATCTCCTGCCAGGCCTCGCGCAACGGCGTGAAATCCAGCTCTTCGGAATGAAACAGCTCCGCCGCGGTGGCGAGGTGCTCCTCGCCGGCGCCGAACTGCCCGCGCCGTGCCAGGTTCTCCAGCAGCGCCACATGCGCGCGGCCATCGAAGGGCGCGAGCTCCAGCCATTTGTCGATATAGGCGCCGGCTTCATCGGCTCTGCAGGGGAGAAGCGCAATGATGTGCTCAAGGACGGCGACATGGCATGCGCCGAAACGGCGGCGCTGCGCCGTCAGCCAGCTGCCGAAATGCGGGCTGCGATCGAGTTCCAGGCCGTCGAGAAAATCTCCCGCGAACAATTCCGCAAGGGCCAGCAGACGGTCGAGGCCAAGCGTCGCGATCCCCTGCGCAACCGCGGCAGCCGCCTCGACGGCATCGATGCTCGCACCGCCGAGGCGAAGCGCCACGGTCTCGCCTTCCGTCTCGATCCGGCGCAAGCCTGGTTCATCGAGCGCGCCGCGCAACTTGCTCAGGCACCAGCGCAGCTCGCCGCGCGGATCGTTGGGGACATCCCAGAGAAGCTCGCAAAGGCGGGTGCGGCTAACAGGGTAGGGCGCCAGCGCGAGGTAGGCTAGCAGCGCGCGCAGCTTGCGTGACGATGGCAGCGCGACGGGAATATCGCCGCGCATGATCGCGAGCGAGCCGAGCAGCCTGATCGAAAGGCGGGCTGCATCGCTTTTCTGAGTCGACCAAACGGATTCCACGTCCGTTTCCACGCTCGCTCCCACGCTGACTGATTGGTCCATATTCTATCACCAAACACGACAGGGCGCATCCGGCGGCGAGTTTTCGAGCCGCATGCGGCCTTGGCCGAATTGACGGCAAGTCAGACGCTACTAACACGGCAAGGTGTCGAAACCGCGCCGCCCAATCAGCCGGTCTGTAACCGGCATGTGAGATTTCGAGGAGAAAGATCCATGTTGCATCAATTGAAAATCAGAACCACGGCCGGGCGCGGCCGGCTGTTCGACAGCATTCTCGACACGGTCGGCGACACGCCGGTCATCCGCATCAACAATCTCGGGCCGGATCACGCGACGATTTATGTAAAGGCGGAGTTCTTCAATCCGGCGGCCTCGGTGAAGGACCGGCTGGCGCTCAACATCATCGAGGAAGGCGAGCGCAGCGGCAAGCTCAAGCCCGGCCAGACGGTCGTGGAGGCGACGAGCGGCAACACCGGTATCGGCCTTGCCATGGTCTGCGCGCAGAAAGGCTATCCGCTGGTGGTGACGATGGCCGACAGCTTCTCCATCGAGCGCCGCAAGCTTATGCGCATGCTGGGGGCCAAGGTGGTGCTGACGCCGCGCGCCCAGAAGGGCTTCGGCATGTACAAGAAGGCCGTCGAGCTCGCCGAGGCCAATGGCTGGTTCCTGGCGCGCCAGTTCGAAACGGAAGCCAATGCCGCTATCCATGAGGCGACCACGGGCCGCGAGATCATCAATGATTTCGCCGGCTCCAGGCTCGACTATCTGGTTACCGGCTACGGCACGGGCGGTACAGTGGCCGGCGTCGGCCGCGTGTTACGCCAGGAACGGCCGGAAGTCAGGATCGTGCTTGCCGAGCCGGCGAACGCGCAACTGATCGGCAGCGGCAAGGCCCAGGAGCGCGGCGCCGATGGGGCGCCGGCCGCCAGCCATCCGGCTTTCGAGCCACATCCGATCCAGGGCTGGACGCCGGACTTCATCCCCAATGTCCTGCAGGAGGCGATCGACCGGCACTATTATGACGAAGTGGTGCCGATCCCCGGTCCCGAAGGCATCAAATGGGCAAAGGCGCTGGCGCAACAAGAAGGCATCTTCACCGGCATCTCCGGCGGCGCCACCTTCGCCGTGGCGCGGCAGATCGCGGACAAGGTTCCGGCCGGCTCGGTCATTCTGTGCATGCTGCCCGACACGGGTGAGCGCTATATGTCGACGCCGCTGTTCGACGGGATCGAGGCCGAGATGGACGCCGAGGAAACCGCGCTCTCGCGCTCGACGCCGAGCTGCCAGTTCGAGCTCTGACGATACGACCGCGACGTTGCCGTTCGAAACGGCGACGTCGCTATGTGCATATGATCACCCACATGCCGGCGGGAGATACGGATGAACAGCTTTCAGGAGGCGGCGACCACGGACGAAACGCTCGATCCGCCGGATTGGACCAATGTTGGGGCGCTCTCGCACCGCATCCTCGACGACGCCATCGCCTATCTCAAGGATGTGCGTGAGCGTCCGGTCTGGCGCGAGATGCCGGCCGAGGTGCGATCGTTCTTCTCGGCGCCATTGCCGCGATCGCCGGCGCCGGTGGCCGACATCTATGACGATGTCGCCCGCAACGTCATGCCTTATCCGATGGGCAACATCCATCCGCGTTTCTGGTCCTGGTATATGGGATCCAGCAACTTCACCGGCGCGCTCGGTGATTTCCTGGCCGCGATCCAAGGCTCCAATCTCGGCGGCGGCAACCATGCCGCCGGCTTGATGGATAGCCAAGTGGTCAACTGGATGAAGCAGATGATGGGCTTCCCGGCTTCGTCCAGCGGCACGCTGGTCAGCGGCGGTTCGATGGCCAACATCATCGGCTTGACAGTGGCGCGCAACGCCAAGGCCGGCGTCGACGTGCGCGAACGCGGCGTCGACGCCATGCCAAAGCCGCTGCGCTACTATGCCTCCGACCAGGTCCATTCCTGCCACCGCAAGGCCATGGAGGCGCTTGGCCTCGGCAATCGGGCGCTGCGGCGGATCCCGACCGACGCAGGCCTTCGCATCGATATCGAGGCGCTTAAGGCGGCAATTGCAGAAGACCGCGAGGCCGGCTTCAGGCCGGCCTGCGTGATCGGCACCGCCGGTACGGTCAACACCGGCGCGGTCGACGACCTGCAGGCGCTGGCGAAAGTGGCGGCCGAAGAACATCTCTGGTTTCATGTCGATGGCTGCATCGGCGCGCTGATCGCGATCGCGCCCGAGAACCGATCGCTTGTCGCAGGTATCGAGCAGGCGGATTCGATCGCGCTCGATCCGCACAAATGGCTGCATGCGCCGTTCGAGGCCGGCTGCGCGCTGGTGCGGGACGCATCGGCTCACCGCAACACATTTGCCGTCACGCCGGAATATCTGGAATCGACGCCGCGCGGCCTTGCCTCCGGAGAGTGGCTGCACGATTACGGGCTTCAAACGTCGCGCGGTTTCCGCGCATTGAAAATCTGGATGGCGTTGAAGGAGCATGGCGTCGAGAAGTTCGGCCGGTTGATCGACCAGAACATCGCCCAGGCCCGCTACCTCGCCGAGTTGATCGAGGCGGAGCCGGCGCTCGAACTGATGGCGCCGACGACCATCAACATCGTCAGCTTCCGCCACCGGCTGGCCGGCGTGTCCGAAGAGCGGCTCAAGGTCTTCAACACGGAGATCATGCTCAGACTACAGGAAGAGGGCATCGCGGCTCTGTCCGACACCACCGTGCACGGTCGGCACTCCCTGAGGGTGGCGATCGCCAATCACCGCACGCGCCACGACGATCTCGACCTTCTGGTGCGTGAGATGCTTCGGTTGGGACGGGAAATCGAGGCGGCCGCGCCAGGAGTCTAAAGCGCGAGCGGCGGGGGTATCTCAACTGGCCGTCAGTGCGGCGCCGGGCAAATAGAGCATGATCGGTCGGATTTCGTAGACGGCGCTGGGGTTGACGCGCTTGAGATCGCGCGCGGCGGCGACCGCTTCGTCCTGGTCCGCGCAATCGAGGACATAGAGGCCGAGCAACTGTTCCTTGGTTTCGGCGAAGGGACCGTCGATCACCATGCCGTCGCCGGGACCGCGCAGCGTCACGGCCTGTGCCGTCGCGCCGAGCCTCGCCGCCGGGCCGAGCTTGCCGTCCCGGGTCAGCCTGTCATTGACCTCGAGCAGGTCCTTCATCAGTGCCGCATCCTCGTCAGGCGTCCAGGACTGGACGGTGTCTTCGATGTGATAGGCAAGGATAGCGTAGAACATGATGCGGTTCCTCATGCCAAGACGGGCGGCACTATCACAAGGAAGAGCCGGCCGATCCAGTGGCGGATTGGAACCAGCAAGCCGCCTGCTGACTCAAGCTGCCACGGGCAGCCGAAGTTCGGTCAGCAAGCCGCCGCCCGGATAATTGGAAAGATTAACCTCGCCGCCGGCGCCGCGCGCGATGTTGCGTGCAATGGTGAGGCCGAGCCCTAGGCCGCCGGTGGTGCGGTTGCGCGATTCCTCCAGCCGCACGAAGGAGCCGAACACCGCGTCCAGTTTCGCTTGCGGAATGCCGGGGCCTTCGTCGCGGATCGACAGCGTGATCGTGTCGCCCGATCGCCACACGCCCAGATGCGCCTTCTTGCCGTAGGTCACCGCATTCTGGATGAGATTGGTGACGCAGCGGCGCAGCGCCACCGGCCGCGCGATGCAGATCAGGCCGCGCGAAGGCGTCGCATCCTCCTCGAAGGATGCGTCCTCGAAAGAGTCCGCGACCGATTCCACCAGCGACCAGAAATCGATCCGCTCGGCCTTTTCCTCGGTCACCTCGAATTTGGCGAAGTCGATGACGGAGCTGGCGATGCTTTCGATGTCGGCGAGGTCGTGCGCGAGCGCCTCGCGCGTCGGCGACTTGCGCAACAGCTCGAGGCGCAGGCGCATGCGGGTCAGCGGCGTGCGCAAATCATGCGCGAGCGCCGCCGCGAGGTGCTCGCGATCCTCTACATAATCGCGCAGCCGCATCTGCATGGCGTTGATCGCCTTCGCGGCTGCGCGAATCTCGCGACTGCCGGTCTCGGCGATCGGCGGGCTCTTGAGATCATTTCCGATGCGCTTCACCGCGGTTTCCATCATCCGGTAGGGCGCCGTCAGGCGGCGCAGCGACCAGATCGACATCACCACGATCAACCCGGCAATCAGTGAGTATAGCGGCAAGCTGTCAAGGCTGAGGATCGGCCCCGGAGGCGTGATCGGCTCGGTGAAATTCAGCCATTGCCCATCGGAAAAGCGAAGAGAGGCCGTCAGCTTGTCGCTCTGTGCAAAATCCGCGCCCAGAACCAGCAGGTCGCGCTCGACCTGGCCGACGTCCTTGTTCACCGCCTGACCGTCCGGTACGTCGGCTTCCTGGGTGGCCGGATCGCGCCGCACGCGCGCATCGGTAATGCCGAACTTCGACAGGCGGCCGACCAGGATGTCCTCCAGCTCGGCCAGTTGGTCATCGCCGGGGATCGAAGAGGTGACGACGGGCGTGTCCGAAACCGTCAAGGCGTAAGTCGAGTTGAACAAGCCCGAAGCGGTTGCCTTGCGCCCGTCGGGCGTCGCGTCATGCATCAGCTGCACCAGCGAATAGGCGCGGTCGTTCAACCGGTAGAGATCGACGATACCGTTGGCGGCGGCCCGATCGCGCGCGACGATGTAGAGCGTCGCGACCTGGCTGATCATGAGACCGGCAATAACAATAAGCAGCACCCAGACAGGCAGGGTCTGCGGCAGGAAGCGTCTCATTCGGACGTCGTCTCGGGCAAGAACTGATAGCCGCCGCTGCGCACGGTCAGAATCAGTTTCGGCATCTTCGGATCGTCTTCCATCTTGCGACGCAGACGGCTCACCAGGATGTCGACACTGCGGTCGAAGCTATAGCCGGTGTCACCGCCGGACAGCTCGATCAGCTGCTCGCGGGTGAGCACGCGCTGCGCGCTCTTGACGAAGGTCTGCAGCAGGTTGAACTCCGCCATGGTCAGCTCCACGCGGACGTCGTCGGGCGCCGTCAGGCGCCGCCGCGCGCAGTCCATCGTCCAGCCGGCAAAGTGATAGATCTGCTTGGCGGCCGGGCGGCGCGGCTCGGCGCTGCCGTTGCGTCTCAGCACCGCGCGGATGCGGGCCAGAAGCTCGCGCGGATCGAAGGGCTTGGGCACGTAGTCATCGGCGCCCATTTCGAGGCCCACCACGCGATCGGTCGTTTCGGTGACCGCGGTCAGCATGATGATCGGCGTCGTGTAGTTGGCGCGGATCTCGCGGCAAAGCTCAAGCCCGCTTTTGCCCGGCAGCATCACGTCCAGAACGATCAGGTCAACCGGGGTGCGGCGCAGGACCGCTTCCATCTCAGCGCCGTCGCCGGCGACCGTGGTGTGCAGACCGCGCTTCTGGAAGAACTCCTGCAGCAGGTCGCGTATGCCCTTGTCATCGTCGACGATCAGTATGTGTGCGTCGGATTTCACTGGAACCCTGTCATCTGTTGGCCAAGCAATCTCTTGGCCGACCACCCACACGATAGAATTCGGGCCACATCTTGGCCAGTGGCCGCGACCGGCGCCAGCCCGGCTTCCCCAGAAACAATCCAGAAACAAAATTCTACAGTCGGGAAAAACTGGTGAAAAATTTAAAGGCCATAACCGATGCCGTGGCGGTCAGGTGATGGCTGCGACGCAAGTTTCCGGAGTAACGGGCAAGACCAATGCAGAGGTTCTGGATCAGCGTGACGGGTGCTTTGCTCAGCATATCGCTCATCACGGCAGCGGCCGGTGCCTCTACCTCCGCAAAGGTCGCGCCGCCGCTCACCCGGACGGAGCGCTGCATCAATCTCAGCCGTCAAGTTGACGAAGCCCTCGAAACCCATGCCGCGGCAACGCAGGTCACCGCGGCGAAAGCACTGCAAAGAAAGGGAGACCGGTTCTGCGCCAACAAGAAGCAGGCGCAGGGCATCCGGATGCTCGCAAACGCTTTGAAGCTGCTTGGAGTGACACCGGTCGACCCAGATCAGTGATGCTCGAGTCCCGACCCGCACAAAAAAGGAAGCAAGCCATGAAAAAGTCCCTTCTCTCCGCTCTCGGCCTCGGTGTTGCCTTGGCCTTCTCGATGCCGGCTCTCGGCAACGCCGCCGCCACAACGACCGCTGCTCCGGCCGCGTCCACCACGACGACCACGACCGCTCCGGCGGCTGACGCGACGGCCAAGCCTGCGCCGAAGAAGGTAGCGACCAAGAAGGTCTGCAAGCCGACCAAGAAGCACAAGTGCCCGGCTCCGAAGAAGAAGGCGCCGGCTGCCAAGCCCGCCGCTGCGAAGCCGGCTGCCAAGAAGCCCTGATCCAGAGCTTGGCACCATTTTGACGGAGGCCGCTCCAGCCGATTTCGGCCGGGGCGGCTTCTTTACGGCAGGAGCCCGAAACCGGCAGGTTTCAGCCGCACCGAGTCATCCTTAACCTGATTGCAATGCCGGTGCTGTAGGACAATCCGCATGATGAAGCGGCTTTCGTCCCTGATGCGTTCGCTGACACTCGGTGGCCTGATCGCCACCGCGGCCGCGCGATCGCTGATCATCTTTACCGCAAGCCCCGTGCCGGATCCCGCCAGCGGCAGGACCGAGCCAGAGCTGTTCGCTCCGCTGATCTCTTCAAGCTTCGACTACATCACGCCGGCGCAGTCCTGGATTCTGCTCGTGCTGACCGGCATAACGCTGATCGGCCTGATCTGCTGGATATTCTTCGCTTTCCTGGAACGCGGCTCGGGCATGGACGGCGACGCCGGGTCCGGCAAGTCGGGCACCGCGGTGCGCCCCCCCGTCAGGCGCCAGGGCCGTTGACCCACCGGCAGCGCTTCCCCACATAAAGTCGATCGATTGTCCATCTCCATGTTACCCGTGCGCGCAATTGGACGTGTGATTTCCTGCGTGACAAAATGAGAGCGAGGATCAAAACTCCTCTTGCTGCTGGATCCGATGCCCGAAACCGTCATCAAACCCCGCGTCAAGACTCAGCCGAAGACAGAGCGGCCCAAGCTCTACAAGGTCATCCTGGTCAACGACGATTTCACGCCGCGCGAGTTCGTGGTGACCGTGCTCAAGGGCGAATTCAAGCTTAGCGAGGATCAGGCGCACCGCGTCATGATCACTGCGCATACGCGTGGCGTGTGTGTGGTCGCGGTGTTCACCAAGGATGTCGCGGAAACCAAGGCGACACGGGCGACCGACGCCGGCAAGGCCAAGGGCTATCCGCTGCTGTTCACCGTCGAACCGGAAGAGTAGGGCTTTATCCCTCGCACCGTTTCCGGGGAGAGGGACAGCGAGGCCGGCTTGCCGGCCGCGCAGGGTGAGCGGTAAGGCAAGCGCTGAATTCTGATTTTTGGGCGCCGACCCTCATCCGGCCTTCGGGCACCTTCTCCCCGCAAAACGGGGAGAAGGAAAAGATCACCGCCCCTCGCGGTACCACATCGAGCCGATGGCGAGCAGCAAGAGCCCGAGCCCGAGGAAGCCGCCGAACAGCGGCACGCGCGACACGGCCTTGAGCGTGCTGTCGTCGGTGGTGCGCAGGCCGATCCAGTCGTCGCCCGAGGCCGCCGCGGAGGAGCGTACTGGCACGATCGAAGGCAGCGTCACGCCGCCGGCGAGATTGGCGAGCGTGGATGATGGCGCCAGCCGCCGCACGCTGCCGCCGGTCGCCTCGGCCGGCGCCTTGAGCCTGTCCTCGGTCGAGATCACGTCGGAGAATTCCGGCGCGTTGATCGGGCCGACATGGGCAAGCGCGTTCAAGTCGCCATTGCCGATCTGGTAAAGCCCGATCTCGCTGGTCCGCAGGCTGCCAGTGAATATGCCGGGCTCGGCTTTCTCGAGCTTCACCGTCACCGTCTTGCCAGACGGCGTGATCACCTGGGCGGGACCCGGATCGTCGCTCATCGTCTGGCGACGGATCTCCAGTACCATGCCGCGGCCGTCGGCGGTCAGCCGTTCCTCCTCCAGTTCCGGCTCCTTCATGAGCCAATGGGCGATGCGCCGGTAGAGCTGGACATGCGGGCCGCCGCCCTCGAAGCCGCGCGCCCACAGCCAGCCCTGGTCGGAGAGCAGCATGCCGACACGGCCTTCGCCCTTGCGGTCAAGCAGGAGCAGGGGGCGGTCGTCGGCGCCCTTCATCACCACTTCGCCTTCCGGATTCTTGACGCCGATGGTGCGGAACCAGCGGCTCCAATGCGGCGGCTCGCTTGCCGAGCCGTCGAGCCCACGCGTCACCGGATGGCGCTGGCCGAGATCGGTCAGGCGCGGATAGAAGGCCTTGTCCACCACTTCGCCGGTCGGCATGGCCGGCAGCGCGGCGTTGAGCGGCGTGCGAGCGATGGAGTTCTCGCCGGCATATTCGGGGCCTGCGGCAATCAGCAGCGCGCCGCCCTTTTCGACATATTCGGAGATGTAGTCGTAATAGAGGATCGGCAGCACGTCGCGGTGCTGGTAGCGGTCGAAGATGATCAGGTCGAAATCCTTGATCTTCTCGACGAACAGCTCGCGCGTCGGGAAAGCAATCAGCGACAGCTCGTTGATGGGCGTGCCATCCTGCTTTTCCGGCGGGCGCAGAATGGTGAAGTGGACGAGATCGACCGACGCGTCCGACTTCAAAAGGTTGCGCCAGGTGCGCTCGCCGGCATGCGGCTCGCCGGAGACCAGCAGCACGCGCAGGTTCTCGCGGATGCCGTCGACCAGGGCGATCGCCCGGTTGTTGGCGTCCGTCAGCTCGCCGGGCTCGCGGTCGATGCCGAGCTGGACGATGTTGCGGCCGGCGTTGGGAATGGTGACCGAGAGCTTCATCGGCTGGCCGACCGTCGCGTGCTCGACCGAGACCTGCTGGCCATTGACCGAGACCCGCACATCCACCGGGGCGCCATTGCCTTCCGTCGAAATGACTCGGTAGCTCATATCGAGCGGCTTGCCTACGAGACCAAAGCGTGGCGCGTTCTCGAAGCGTATACGGCGGTCCTTCTCATGCTCGCTGCCGGTGATCAGCGCATGCAGCGGCGCGTTGAATTCCGGCGTTCCGCCGGGTGCGTCATGCACCTCGCCGTCGGTGATCATGATCGCGCCGCCGATGCGCGACGGCGGCACGTCGCGGAAGGCGCCTTCCAGCGCGCTGAACAGCCTGGTCTCGGTGAGCTCGTCGGCGGCCTCCGACTTGCCGGCCTCGACAACGCGGACATCGAATTGCTTGAAGCGGCCGAGACGTTCCTGCATCCCGGCCAGCGCCTCGTCGGTCTGCTTGGTGCGGTCGCCGATATCCTGGCTCTGGCTGCGGTCGACGATAAGCGCAACGATGCTCTTCAGCGCCTCGCGCTCCTCCGAGAGGAACACGGGGTTGAGCAAAGCCGCTGCAAGCGCGAGCAGCGCGATGAAGCGCAGCGCCGAGCCGCGCTGGCGGAACCACAGGCCGACCAGCGCAAGCAACAGCAACGGCACGAACAGCAGGCCGAAGACTGGCCAGGAGACGAGCGGCTCGAAGGAGATTGACCAGTTCATGGGCTACTGCCCCAGCCGTTCGAGCAGAACGGGCACGTGCACCTGGTCGGATTTGTAGTTGCCGGTCAGCATGTACATCATGATGTTGACGCCGGCGCGCAGCGCATAGACACGCTGCATTGGGTCCGGCGGCACGGTCGGCAGCATCGGATCGCCGTTCTCGTCGACCGCCCAGGCGCCGGCGAAATCATTGGCGGTGATCATGATCGGCGAGACGCCGTCGCCGGTGCGCACGGGGCGATTCTCGGTGTTGCTGGCGTCGAGCGAGGCCTCGACCCACAGGGGGCTGCCGCTGAAGCGGCCGGGGAATTCCGGAAGGATGAAGAAGGATTTGGTCAGCACGTGGTCCGAAGGCACCGGCTCCAACGGCGGCACGTTGAGATTGGCGAGGATATCTCGCAACCGCTCGGTGGCAGGGCTTGCCGAGCCAGCGCCGATGCCATTGGAAAACTGGTCGCGCGTATCGAACAGAACCGTGCCGCCCTGCTGCATATAGGCATCGATGCGGGCGATCGCCGCCTGGCTGGGCATCGGCGCCGACGCATCGATCGGCCAATAAATGAGCGGGAAGAAGGACAGCTCGTCCTTGGCGATGTCGACGCCGGCCGGCGGGCCGGGCTCGAGCGCGGTTTTCTCGATCAGGAAACGGGTCAGGCCTTCAAGACCGGCGCGGCTGATCGAATCGACGCCGGGCTCGCCGGTGATCACATAGGCGATGCGGGTCTTCGAAATGTCGTCGATCGCCTGAGCGTCGCCCGGCTTCGAATCGTCGGCGCGGGCCAGATCGGCGTGGCCGAAGAGGCCGCCCAGAATGACCAGAACGGCGGCTGTGGCAGCCACGGCCGCGCGGCGTGGCCGGCGCGCCAGCAGGCCGCCCATCCAGAACACGGCCAAGGTGTCGAGCGCCATCAACAGCAGCGCGACGACGACCAGCGGCCCCTTGAGGTTTTCCGATTCGTCGAAGGCATAGGGGATGGCGGTCACCGGAAGCGAAACCTGCGGGCGGACCAGCGGCGCGAAGGTGCTCGACGCGTCCAGGAGATTATGCGCGAACACACCTGTCTCGGAGCCGTAAAGGCCGGGCGGATTTTCCAGTGTCACCGGCATCGGACCGGCGCCGGGCACCAGCGGGCGGGCATCGGGCGAGGGGGGTGTGAGCATGCCGTCGGCGCCGATCATGCGGTACGGTGCCAGCGAAGCGGCGGTGGATTCGGCATTGGCGATCGCCGCGCCCTGGTTGCGCGACAGCTGCACGACGCGCCGCAGCATCTCGACGAAAGTGCCGGAGATCGGCAGGTTCGACCAAGTCGCCTCGGGCGTGACATGGAAGAGCACCAGAGTACCCTTGTCCTTTTTCATGCCCGTCACCAGCGGCGTGCCGTCGGCAAGCGTGGCCCAGGTGCGCTCGACGATGTCGGGCGTCGGCTCGGCCAGAACCTGCCGGCTGACCGTCACCTCGGAGGGTGGGGAAAGATCGGCGAAGGGACCGTTCTTCGGGAATTCGGTGACCGCCTGCGGTGTCGTCCAGGACAGCGCGCCGCCAAGCGCGCGCTCGCCGCTGCGAAGCCGGACCGGCAGGAGGTCATCGTCATTGCCGGCCGCGGCAAGACGCGGGCCGGCAAAACGCACCAGGGTGCCGCCCTTGTCGACCCATTCCACCAGACGCTGCCTGACCTGCTCCGGGATGGTGCCGACATCGGCCATGATGATCATCGCCGGCTTCTGGTCGAGGAGCTGCGGAATGGCGTCGGCGAGGTCGGCGCTCGAGGGTTCGACCAGGTCGGCAAAGGGCTGCAATGCGCGGCGGATATAGTAGAGCGCCGACAGTAGCGGCTGCGCCTGGTCGGCCTCGGCCTGCGACAGAAGGCCGACGCGACGTCTTTTGGAGCTCTCGTCCAGCACACGCACGGCGCCGGCCTGGTGCTCGCCGTCGAGCGCGATCGAGGCGAAATCGTTGCGCAGCTCGAATGGAACCGCCATCGTCGCCGTGGCGGCGGCTTCGCCGGGCGAGAAGGTCAGCGTCGCATCGGCGATGCGGCGGCCCTTGTCGTCAAAGGCGCCCGCGGTGACCTGCGCCGGCGCCGGATTGCCCGGCGCGCGAATGGCGGTCAAAGCGAAACCGTCGACCTGGTTCTCGGCGCTGATCAGGCCAGTCACCGAGGGCCGGTCGGACGTTGCCCAGACCAGCCGCTTCGCGTTCCTGTCGAGCAGCGTGTTGAACGCCGCCTCGTCGCCTTTGGCGGCAAGCCCATCGGCGAGCACCGCAACGCTGGCGCCGGGCAGGCGCTCCAGCGCGGCGGCGACGCGGGCATAAACCGCGGGCCTGTCGGTCGGGATCGGTCGTGGCTTGGCGGCGCGCAGATGGTCGAGCGCGGCCGAGGCATCGAAGGGGCCGATCTCGGCGTTGGGCTTTTCGGCGGTGAAGGCGATGACGATCGGCACGCCGTTCGATCCGGCGTCGGCGATCAGCCGCTCGGCGGTGGCGACGCGCTTGCCCCAGTCGGCGGCGCTTGCCCAGCTGTTATCGATGACAAGCGCCAGGGCGGAACCTTCCGCCGGCAGCTTTTCGCGCGGATTGAAGACCGGCTCGGCCAGCGCCATCACCACAAGCGCGGCCATGAGCAGCCGAAGCAGCGTCAGCCACCACGGGCTTTGCTGCGGGGTCTCCTCGCGTCTGAGGACGCGGGCCAGGATCTTGAGCGGCGGAAAAACTTCGGTCTGCGGCTTGGGCGGGGTGAGCCTGAGCAGCCACCAGATCACCGGCAGCGCCAGAAGGCCCCACAGCACCATGGGCGCCCCGAAGGAAAGCGGCAGCCAGCTCATGCGACGGCCTTTCCAGTGGCCTGCGGGGCATGACCTTTATCGGTCGGCCCTGCATGACTGCCGTCGGCGGTCATTGCCATGTGGACGCGCACCAGCGCTTCGGAAGCGAGACGGTCCGTGTGGTTGACCGTAAAGCTCCAGCCGAGACGCTTGCACCATGCAGCCAGCTCCTCGCGGCGGACCCGGTAAAGCAGGCGGTATTCCTCGGCCAGCATCTCGGCGCGGCCGGCGGTCAGCTTGTCGCCAGTCTCCGGATCGGTGAACTCGGTGCGGCCGGCATAGGGGAAGGTTTCCTCGGCCGGGTCGGCGACCTCGATAAGATGCGCGCGCACGCCGTGGCGAGCGAGCACCTCGAGCCAGGTCATGGTTTCCTCGACCGGGTCGAGGAAATCGCTGACGAGCACGATGTCGCAGAAGCGGCGGATGGCCGACAGGTCGGGTTTGGCAGGCAGCGCGGCGGCGTGGCTCAACTGGGCAGCGATGCGCTCGGCGCCGTTGCGTGCGGTGAACGGGTCGGTCAGGCCCGGCCAGGCGATGCGCTCGCCACTGCGCGACAAAAGCTCGGCCAAGGCGAGCGCCAGCACCAGCGCGCGCGATTCTTTGGAAACGCCCGCGCCGGTGGATTTGTAGAGCATGGAAGGCGAGGGATCGGCCCAGAGCCAGACGGTGTGCGCGGCTTCCCATTCGCGGTCGCGCACATAAGTATGGTCGTCTCTGGCCGAGCGGCGCCAGTCGATGCGCGAGGAATCGCCTTCGACATAGGGCCGGAATTGCCAGAAATTCTCGCCGATTCCGCGTTTGCGGCGGCCGTGCCAGCCGGCGATCACCGTGTTGACGATGCGCCGCGCCTCGACCAGCAGGTCCGGCACCAGTGAAGCCCGCAACCGGCCACGGGCGAGCGCGTCGCGTGTCGCAACCGGTGCCTGGACCTCGCCTATTTGACCCATTAGATGCCTTTTGCCAGCTTCGCCACCACGTCGCGCACCGAAGTGCCTTCTGCGCGGGCGGCGAAAGTCAGCGCCATGCGATGCTGCAACACCGGCTCCGCCAAGGCACGGATGTCGTCCACCGACGGCGCCAACCTCCCATCATATAGGGCGCGGGCGCGGGCGCACAGGGTCAGCGCCTGACTGGCGCGGGGTCCCGGCCCCCAGGCGACATGCTTGTCCGTGTCGGCATTGCCCTGTCCGGGCCTGGCCGAACGCACCAGCTTGAGGATCGCCTCGACGACGCTTTCCGGCACCGGCATGCGGCGGATCAGCGTCTGGATTTCCTTCAGTCTCGCCGGCTGCAGCACCTTGTCGGCCTTGGCTTCGTCGATACCGGTCGTTTCGAGCAGGATGCGACGCTCCGCATCGACGTCCGGATAAAGGATGTCGACCTGCATCAGGAAGCGGTCGAGCTGGGCTTCGGGCAGCGGGTAGGTGCCTTCCTGTTCCAGCGGATTTTGCGTCGCCAGCACATGGAAGGGCGAGGGTAGGTCGTAGCGAGCGCCGGCTATGGTGACGTGATATTCCTGCATAGCCTGCAGCAGCGCGGACTGCGTGCGCGGCGAGGCCCGGTTGATCTCGTCGGCCATCAGCAATTGCGTGAAGATCGGCCCGGAAATGAAGCGGAAGGAGCGCTTGCCGAACTCGTCCTGTTCCATCACCTCGGAGCCGAGGATGTCCGAAGGCATCAGGTCGGGGGTGAACTGGACGCGGCGCGAATCGAGGCCGAGCACGATGCCCAGCGTTTCGACCAACTTGGTCTTGGCGAGTCCCGGCACGCCGACCAGCAGCGCATGGCCGCCCGCCAGGAGCGCCACCAACGTGCGCTCGACGACCGCTTCCTGGCCGAAGATCACCCGGCCGACAGCATCGCGGACCCTGGAGATGTCGGCCAGCGCCTTTTCGGCTTGCTCGATCATCGCTTTCTCGCTGATCGGGCTTTCCTTGATCATCACGCTCATGCCGCTCGATCCTTGTGGTTGGAGACACCGGCCCGCATTCTCAATGTCGCAGAATGCCGCGATTCGGCTTCGCCCGGCGCCTGTGAATGAACTTAAATCACAGACTTGGGCGGACAAGGCTGACAATCGGGACAACAGTGACTATTTCGTGACCATGGCCGAACGCAGCGAACATCGTGAACAGAGCCCGGACAGGCAGAGCTTGACGAGTGCTACCGAGGCGCGCGGACTTGAGGCGCTGGTTTCGCGCGCCGCCCGCGCGGGCAAGGGGCCGGCGCCGGTCGAGCGCTGGAATCCGGACTTCTGCGGCGACCTCGACATGGAAATCAAGGCGGACGGCACCTGGTTCTATCTCGGCACACCGATCGGTCGCATGCCCTTGGTGCAGCTCTTTTCCAGCGTGCTGCGCAAGGATGCCGACGGCAAGACGTATCTCGTGACGCCGGTCGAACGGGTCGGGATCCGCGTCGTCGACGCGCCTTTTATCGCCGTCGAAATGAATGTGTCCGGGAACGGCGACGAGCAAGTCATCACTTTCCGCACCAATGTCGGCGATGTGGTGACCGCCGGGCCTGGCCATCCGCTGCGCTTCGTCGATGAGGACGCTACCGGCGGGCTGAAACCCTACGTGCTGGTGCGCGGACGGTTGGAGGCGCTGGTGGCGCGCGCGGTGATGTACGAACTGGTTGCGCATGGCGAGGAGATCAACATCGACGGCAAGGCGATGTTCGCGGTCCGCTCGGGGGGCGAGGTCTATCCGATCATGCCGGCCGAGAAACTGAAACGGCTAAGCGCATGATGGACCAGGTGACGCGGGTCCCGTTTTCGATCGCGGATTTCCGGGTGCGGGTCGCCGCGCAGGCCGCGACCACCCCTGGCGAGGATTTCGGCGATCATCGCTTCAATCCGGATCACCCCAGGCTCCAGCACGTCAAGCCGCTGCGGGACGCGGCCGTGCTCATCCCGGTCGTCGACCGCGCCGAGGGCGCCATGGTGCTGCTCACCAAGCGCGCCGAGAAGTTGCGCAGCCATTCCGGCCAGGTGGCCTTTCCAGGCGGAACGATCGATCCGACCGACCCCGGCCCCGAGGCAACCGCGCTGCGGGAGAGCTTCGAGGAGATCGGCCTCGATTGCGACCATATCGAGATCATCGGACGGATGCCGGATTATGTGTCGGGCAGCGGCTACCGCATCGTGCCGGTGCTTTCGGTGGTGCGGCCCGGCTTCTCGCTGACGCTCAATGCCGACGAAGTCGACGCTGCCTTCGAGGTTCCCCTGAGTTTCCTGATGGACCCGGCCAACCACACGCGCGACAGCCGCATGTGGAACGATCTCGAATGGTTCTTTTACGATATGCCCTATGGCGACCAGCGAATCTGGGGCGTCACCGCCGGCATCATCCGCACGCTGTATGAAAGGCTTTATGCGTGAGCGTCGAGGTGTCCCTCTCGGGCCAGGCTCGTTGGCTTGGCGACAAGCCCCTGCAGCAATTGCTTGCCGCGCTGAAGCAGGGCGGCGAGGAAGCGCGAGTCGCCGGCGGCGCAGTGCGTAATGCGCTGCTTGGCCAACCCGTGGCCGACATCGACATCGCCGCGACGACACTGCCCGAAGAGACCATCCGACGCGCGGAGGCGTCCGGCTTCAAGACGGTGCCGACCGGGATCGAACACGGCACCGTCACCGTGATTGCGGGCGGCAAGCCCTATGAAGTCACCACTCTGCGCGCTGACATCGAGACCGACGGCCGACGGGCGAAAGTGACGTTCGGGCGTGACTGGAAGCTTGACGCCGAGAGGCGCGACTTCACCATCAACGCGCTCTATGCCGAAGCCGACGGCACCGTCGTCGATCTTGTCGGCGGCATTGCCGATATAGAGGCGCGGCGGCTGCGTTTCATCGGCGACGCGGAGGCGCGCATCCGCGAGGATTATCTGCGCATCCTGCGCTTTTTCCGTTTCTTCGCCTGGTATGGCGACGGCCGGCCCGATGCCGAAGGCTTGAAGGCCTGTGCCAGGCTGAAGGAGGGGCTTGCCCAGCTTTCGGCCGAACGCGTCTGGTCCGAACTGAAGAAGCTGCTGTCGGCTCCGGACCCCTCGCGCGCCCTGCTCTGGATGCGCCAGGCCGGCGTGCTGTCCGCCGTGCTGCCGGAAAGCGAGAAATGGGGCATCGATGCCATCCACGGCCTGGCCAGGACCGGGAAGGATCTCGGATGGACCGCCGATCCGATACTGCGGCTCGAGGCAATCGTCCCGCCCGATGCCGCGCGTATGAAGACGCTTGGCGAGCGGCTGCGGCTTTCGAATGACGAGGCCGCTCGCCTGCGGAATTGGGCGCTGACCATCGCCCCGGACGCGAAGACGACCGAGTCCGAACTGGCCAAGAAACTCTACTACGGCGACCGCGGCGGCTATCTCGATCGTATTCGGCTGGCGCTTGCAGCTGCGCGGACGCGTGCCTTCGAGGACAATCAGGCGATGATGGAGGCCGGCGGCCTTTCACGCCTGCTCAACTTCACGCTGAAGTGGTCAAAGCCGGTGTTTCCGATCAAAGGCGCCGACTTGACAGGCCTTGGCGCGTCACCGGGGCCGAAGCTCGGCGCGACGCTGAAGAACCTCGAAAGGGAATGGGTCGGTTCGGGCTTCACGCTGGAACGCGGCGCGCTCATGGAACGCGCCGCGCAGGCCCTGGAGCCTTAGTCCGCCGGGCTACCGGCGCGCCTGTCAGTGTATCGCCACAGGAGCGAGCGCCCGCGAGAGACTTGCCTCGCCCTTGCCATAGATGGACGGATCGTAGTTCACCAGCGTATCGGTGCGGGCCGTGTTGAGCAGGTCATTGGTGATCTGAACCGGCGTCGCTTTCGTGAACTTGCTGCCGATGATCGCGGCGTAGCCCGAGATGATCGGCGCGGCGAACGAAGTTCCGTAGAGGCCCGTCTTGTCGCCTTCGACGCCGACCACGAGGAAATGGCTC
Source organism: Mesorhizobium sp. (assembly GCA_004020875.1). Taxonomy (GTDB): domain Bacteria; phylum Pseudomonadota; class Alphaproteobacteria; order Rhizobiales; family Rhizobiaceae; genus Mesorhizobium. Next base: position 191,613 of record SAPZ01000008.1, on the reverse strand, counting down.
TGCACAAGCGGGTTGGAGCCGGCGTAGTTGGAATACCAGGCAAGCTGCGCCTTGTTCGCCGTGGTGCCGTTTGTCGACAGCGCGCCGGCGAAGATCGCCGTCGGCTTGCCGATCAAGGCAAGGTCGAGATAGTCCTGCTGACCACCTGTGACACCGCCGACGGCGACCGAGTCATTGCCGGCCGCCTTCGAGACTACGGCCGTTCCCTTGGTCGCATAGTTGATGATCGACGCCTCTTCCGGAGCCCACCAGATCTGGTTCACGCCGTAGCCCGCGGTGGTGTACATCCCGTAGCTGAGGTTGAGAACGTTACGCCCGCCGGCCAGCGAGACGGCCGAACCCGTCGAGAAATCCTTGGAGCGGATGGTTGCCGAGGGGGCGATCATGCTTGCCTCCTCGCGCGTCCATTCACCATGCCGCTGTGTCTGCACGCCTATGCCGAAATTGCCGGAAAAGCGTGATGTGCTGCTGAAGTCGTCGACGATGGTGATGGTGACGCCCTTGCCCTTGTAGCCGGCGGCCCACGCGGCGCCGACGTCGGGGCTCATCCAACTCTGTACGGTCTGCGTTGTCCGCGCGACCGGGATCGTGGCGCTCACGCAGATGGGCCCGCCGCCATGGCAGAGCGCAGCCATTTCGTCCGGGCTGAGAGCTTCCTGCGCCGATGCCATCGGCGCCGAAAGAATAGCCAAGGCGGCGGCGAGACCGAACTTCAGGAACTTAGCCGACATGTTGATTCTCCAGTCAAACAGATTCAGGACGAGCGATTGTGAGTTTCGGGACAAGATGACTTCATTTGCCAGCCCCTCCGATCAGAAAGTGAGACGGTAGTTCAGCCAGAGATGCATGGTCTCCGGCTTGGCGCTGACCAGATACTTCAGCGTTTGCTCAGGCGCGGTCTCGCCCGCCGCCAGCCGGCAATTGACGCTGTAGGTTCCGAACTCGCCGTAGTCGGCCTCGCAAGGCTTTTCCGTCAGGTTGCCGCCGATGACGGTGGTGAGCGACAGGGACAGCGTGCTGTTGGGGTTCGGATGGGTCTGAGTGAGAAATCCGAGCTTGAGGCTGGGCTCGATACGATATTTATCGGCTTGCTCGCCGGTGCCGAACCCCCAGAGAAAGCCCGTATCGGGCGTGATCTGAGTGAGGAAGTCGACATGCATGTCGACCCAACTCGCGTGATACCAACGGCTGAAGGAGACCCAGCTTCCGCTCTGCAATTCATAGCCGCCAGCGCCCAGGCCCCTGGCCTTGTCGCTGAGCGGAGAACCCTGATGAATATCGACGAGCGAGGTGGTCCATTCCTGGGCGGCAGCCGCGGACGCAAAGAGGAGGGCGCACAAGAGGAGCGCCGCCATGCAAAGACCGCCTGGGATTTTGGACCGTTCGCGCACGCGGGAAAACACCTCGCCCAGCATTCCGGCATCGCCTTGATGACAAAGGGGGCCTCGGGCGCCTCCTCCAGCCGGATAATGCGCCGCAGAATCGCACGCGCACCGTTACCGCGAGGTTATCTATGCTGTTACGAATATAAGAATTCTCTCGAATTACGCACGTTATTGCATGGGCCGGCGATCGTAGGGATCGACGGCAAACAGCGGGACGGGACGGAAACCGTCCTGCCCGTCTCGTCTGTCGGCTTGCTACGTTGAGGCTTGATCCGGCCGCTCAGGCCGCGTCGCGGGCCTTCTGGATGCGCGAGCGGATCGCCTCGATCATCGTCTCACGGATGATGGTCTCGCCATGCGTTTCGCGCATATGCTCGACGGCGCGGCGCATCACCTCGGCTTCTTCGTCGGCGCGCGTGTGCCAGTCACAGCCGGGAACCAGCGATCCGCACTGAAATTCCTTCATGGGATTTCCTTTCTTCGCTTCGGAGCCGTCCCGCCCGACCTCCAGCCGTCTTGTTCTTATGCAATCCGCTTGGTAGCCACTGCGGGTTTCGGCGGATTGCCCGAATGGATATCAATAACACATGCCGCCGTTTTCGGTTGCACGAAGTTCGCGCCGAGTTCGCACGGCAGGACAAATCGAAGGGCGGGGCACCGGTGCCCCGCCCTTCGCGCTGCCTGAGCCTGCTATGTCGCTTTGTCGTTCATGGGTTTCGGGCGGACGGCTGTGGGCCAAGCCGTCGTGCTCAACCGCGCAGCTTCAGGAATCGCTGCAGTCGCTACTTCATGATCTTGACGGCTTCGGCGATTTTTTTCCCGCCGCTCGTGTCCCAGGACACGCGAACCTTCTCACCGGCCTGAATGCCGGGATCCTTGAAGGCCTTGGACAGGGTGAAGGTAGATCCGTTGTCCAGAACAAGGCTCATGGCCGTTCCATCAAAGCTCTTCACGGTTCCGATGGTGTGCTTGACCGCCGCGAACGCGGCGCCACCGGAGGCGAGGACGGCGGCGGTCGCCGCCGTCACGATAAGCTTGCGCATGGCATGCTCTCCTGGAAATGGGGGCGCCTGTAGGACCAGGCACCCCTTCTTGATCAGGGCCGTCAAGTCGCGTCGGGTCACGGCCGTGGGAGCAACGATCGCCACCTCTGCCGCCGGCGCTTCCCGACCCGAAAGCTTAAATAACTCAATTTTTTCAAAAGGATATTAGACGAAAAAGAAATCTGCCCGCTACATTGGCCGCCAAGATTCGGCGAATGGGACAGCAATGCGGCCATGGCCGCGCTCACCGGATCGTTACGGCCATTTTACCTCGGGCGGCAGGCTGGACAGGATCGAGGCGACATTGCCGCCGGTCTTCAGGCCGAAGATGGTGCCGCGATCGTGAAGCAAGTTGAATTCGACATAGCGGCCGCGCCGGATCAGTTGTTCGTCACGCTCGCCGTCGGTCCAGTTTTGGTTGAAGTTGCCCCGAACCAGATGAGCATAGACGACCAGGAAGGAGCGGCCGACATCCTGGACGAAATTGAGATCGGCATTCCAGCCGCCCTTGTCCTCGCCCGAATGCAGCCAGTCGAAGAAGATGCCGCCGATGCCGCGCGGCTCATTGCGGTGGGGCAGGAAGAAATATTCGTCGCACCAGGCCTTGAATTTGGGATAGTCCGCGACCGCGGCGTTTTTCTCGCAGGCGAACTGCATGGCGCGGTGGAAGGCGATCGCGTCGGGGTCGTCCTGGGTGCGGCGGCGGTCGAGCACCGGCGTCAGATCGGCGCCGCCACCGAACCACTGGCGCGTGGTAACCACCATGCGCGTGTTCATATGAACGGCCGGCACGTTGGGATTCCATGGATGCGCGATCAGCGAGATGCCGCTCGCCCAGAAGCGCGGATCCTCCTCGGCCCCGGGAATCTGCTTCCTGAACTCCGGCGAGAATTCGCCATGGACGGTCGAAGTGTGCACGCCGACCTTCTCGAAGACGCGGCCACGCATCATCGACATGGTGCCGCCGCCACCGCGGCCTTCGTCACGTTCCCAGGGGGTCTTTTCGAAATGGCCGGGCGACCATGACGCTTGTGGGCCGGTGAGTTCCCGCTCGATCTGCTCGAAGGCGGCGCAGATGCGCTCGCGCAAGGCCTCGAACCAGAGGCGGGCCTTCATCTTCTTCTGCTCGATGTCGGCCGGGAGCCCCACCGGAAGATCAGGTCTTTCCAATTCAGTCTCCAGGTATAGGCGCGCTTGCCTGACAAATGACTCGTTTTTTCTGCGCGCGATCCCTAATCTCTTAAAGGCAAGGGTCAAGTCCTGTCTGACCAAGGTGCAAGGGAGTTCCTTCATGCGCACCCCGGCAAGACCGCCGCTGGATGGCTTGAAGAAAAGGCTGGAACGCTCGCGGGCCGAGCGCGCAAACCTGCCGCGCGACGGATTTCTGCGCGAGACCTTCGTGCTGCCGCGGCCGGCGGCGCGCCTCAAGGCCAAGGAGTGGTTCGAGCGCTTCCCGAAGCAGGCCTATTGGACCGAGATCGAAAGCTGGTTCGAACGCCCAGGCGATGTGATCGAGTTCACCATGCGACGGCTGCCGGCGGCCGACTGAAGCGCACCACCGTCTTCGCTATCTTCGGTGTCGCGCGGGGAATTCCGGCCGCATCAAGGCTCTATAGGCGGCGAGCATCGCATTGACCGATCGCCCCGTGTCGATGATCGACTGCCGGGCGGCCGCGCGCATCCGCTCGAGGGCGGCCGTGTCGTCGACCAGGCTGGCGATGCGCGGCGTCAGGTCTTCTGGAACCGCGACCGGAACGATGAAGCCGTTGATGCCTTCGCGGATGATGAGCGCAGCATCTCCGACATCGGTGCTCGCCACCGGGCAGCCCATCGCCAATGCCTCAAGCATCACCAGTGGCGTGCCTTCGATGAGCGACGACATCACGAGGATGCTGCAGGAGGCGTAAAATTGCGGCATCGCCGAGCGATCGAGGCGAGGCACGTGATGCAGACGGTCGGCGATGCCGGAGGCCTCGGCCGCATCGCCAAACGCTTTGGCCATTGGGCCGTCGCCCAGCACAACGAGCCGCGCGTTGGGATGGGTGGCGAGAATTGGCGCCGCCACCGTGAGGAAGGCGAGAGGGCGTTTTTCCGCACTCATCCGCCCAACGAAGCCGATGACGAAGGTGTCCTCCTCAATGCCGAAGCGCTGGCGGGCCGCGGCGCGGTCCATGCCATGCGGATTGAAGACGCCTTCGTAATCGACACCGTTGGGGATCACAGCCACCGTCCCGGAGCGAGCGCCGCCACCGGTGAGCGAGCGCCCGATCCTTTCGTTCACCGCGATGAGGCGATCGATGTGAAGCCTGGCACGCAGCGCCGAGGCCAAATGCGCCTTTGGCGCGTCATTGTGCAGAATGTCATAGCTCCGGATTGCGGGAAAGCGTGCCTTGATCCGCTTCAGGTTCTTGTAGAGGAAGCGCGATCCGCTCGACAGGATCGCCTTGGAATCGCGCGAGGCCATAAGCGCGGCGACGAATTCGAACCAATGCCGCCGGTCGAGCAAATCGGGCAAATGGTAGATTTCCGTGGTGATTGCCGCAAACGCCGGCGCCAGAGCCTGGTCGCCTGTCTCGGTCGTGACGATGCTCAGGCGCCATTCTGCTTTGAGGCTGTCGAGGATGTCAGCCAGCAGCACCTCGGCGCCGCCGATCGGCAGCCAAGGCACCAGGACGAGCAAATGCGGGCGCAAGTCGGCGAGATTTCCCGCTGAGCGCAACAGGGCGGAAAACGGCTCTTGGTTTGCGGCAGCGAGAGGCGCGCCCCGCTCAAGGCGGCCCGCCAGCCGGCGCAATCTGTCGATCTTGCGCAACCAGCTTTTGGCTAGCGCTGTCCAACCAAGGCGCAGCGGCAAGGACCGGTTGGTGCGCGTCATGCGGGCTCGGTGCTCCAGAGCGCCTCATGCGCCGGGGCCGTAATGCTCTGGGCCGGCGTGAACGGCTTTATCGAGACTGGCGATTCCGCGAACTGGCTCCGATACAGCGCAACGAGCGCCAGCTTGTCGACCGCCGCGCCAATGGGCCAAAGCGAGCGCCTGAGCTTCAATCGCGCGGCAAGGCATTGGAACCTGGCAAGGCCCTCCGCCCGCATCCGCCGGACGGAGGCATAGTGCAGATCTTCATAGAAGGCGATGCGCCAGCGCGCCCGCAGGGCGTTGTAGTGCCGTAACACGATCTTGAGGATCACAATGTGGTCGATATGCCCGCCGATGGCCATCGGGCAGAAGAGCCAAGGCCGCCGATCCGTGGGCCGTTCCATTGCCGCGGCAAAGATTGCCGCGACGACGGCTTCGTCAAGCTGCCGCGCATCGTCTTCCACCTTGGCGGTGTCGAAAGGAGCGTGCCCGCGCAGTGGCGCCTCGTCGAGCCCGCCAAAGCAGAGGCGCAGGCCTGTCTGCTCCGTAAAGGCGAGGTCTTCACGCTGGCGCAGGCTGGAGATCGCGGCGATGCGGTCATCGCCAAGTTCTGCAACCGTCCGAGGCTGGGCCACATAGCCTGACTGCGAGAATAAGGTGAGCAGAACGCCTTTTCGCCGCCGAAGCACGAAAGCCCCAAGCGAAAAACAGATGTCGTCGCAATGGGGCGCAAGATAGAGGTCTTGCGTGGAAGGCTCGGCGAGGCCGGCCGGAACGGCGCGCCAGCGCGAGGCGAAATCTTGCGCGGTCAGGCTCAGGCCTTGCAGGCACTTCGGCCCAAGGGACGCGATGGCGTTACAATTCATGCCCGTGCGGTCCGCTCGGCCTTTATAGAGATTCAGGGTCGAAGGCATTTTCCTGCAGACCAAATCCTTGTCTTGCAAGGATTATCTTTGGGATAACCGTCGAAAATGCTGACTCGCGCAGGCTCGCTGCATTGGCCTGTCTCCAGACAAGTAGCGTCCATCCCGGGTGTCTTGAAGCGGACAGCAATAGAGGATCAGCGCGCGACCACCAGTCGCCTTGCTCCCGACCCTTGGGCGCTCAGCCGGTCTTCCTTGTTCCTCAACGGGCATTTGTCGATGGACATGCAGCCGCAGCCGATGCAGTCGGTCAGACCGTCGCGCAATTTCTTCATCTGGGCGATCTTCTGGTCGAGATCGTCGCGCCAGACTGTCGACAGCAGGTTCCAGTCCTCGCGCGTCGGCGTGCGTTCTTCGGGTAGGGATTGGAACGCCCGGGCGATCTCGGAGAGCGAGATGCCGACCTCCTGAGCGACGCGGATGATCGCGACGCGCCGCAGCACATCGCGGCTGTAGCGCCGCTGGTTGCCGGAGGTGCGGTGGCTGCGGATCAGCCCGCGCGCCTCGTAGAAATGCAGCGCCGATACCGCGACGCCGCTGCGCATGGCAACCTGGCCGACCGTCAATTCCCTCACTGGAGCCATTCTCAAATTCCTGGTTGACCTCAAGTTAAGTTGAGCTTGTATCCAGGAAATATCGATAGGGCAATTGCGGGAGAAGGGCCATGTGCGTCTGGGCGGGAACGATGGCGGAACGAACTGCGGTTCGGGATAACGCGGAAGCGCGAAGGCTGGCTCGTTGTTTCGACGCAATTCCGGACGGAAAACCGTTTCACACTTTTCCTGGAATTGCTTTAGCCGAGCTGGCGGAGCGCTTCGCCCGCGACCATGGCGACCGACAGGGCGACATTGATGCTGCGCGCGCCCGCTCGCATCGGAATGGTCAGTCGCGCATCCGCCGCCTGATGGACCTCTTCCGTCACGCCGGCGGATTCGCGGCCGAACAGAAGAATGTCGCCGGCAGTAAACGCGAAGTCCGTGTAGGCGCTGGTGGCCTTGGTGGTGAGCAGCACCAGCCGGCGCGTGTGCGCCTTTCGACATGCCTCGAAGGCGTGCCAGTCGACATGGCGGGTGAGCGCCGCCATTTCGAGGTAGTCCATGCCGGCTCGTTTCAGCGCGCGGTCGGAGAGCGGGAATCCGGCAGGCTCGATGATATCGACAGCGATGTCGAGGCAGGCGGCGAAGCGCAGGATTGTCCCGGTGTTGCCGGCGATATCCGGCTGGTAGAGCGCGACGCGGAGACGATCGTTCATTTTCGCATCCTGCTAATAAGTGGCAGATCGGCCACAGGCATCTCCCGCTTTCGGCGATTTCTGGCCTGGCGGGTGGCCATTTTCTGCGAAGTCCGGTATATGCCCACCATCGTCAACCCGAACCGAATGGAGGGGAACACATGATGACCATGCACATCCAGCGCCTCTCCTGGGCTCTCGTATGCCCAATGGCGGTTTCGGTACGACGATTCTTCTGACACTTTAAAGTCTTCATCGCACCGATTCCCGCCGAACCCAGTTTTCGGCCCTTAGAAGGAATCTTGCGATGTTTTTCAAACTGCCAAAGGGGCGCCGCCGCGCCCCAGCTGAACGTGCCGGGACCGACATTTGTCGTCTCCCAGCCGACGCTTGCCGTCCGGCCCCGGACGATTCGATCCGCGCTTTCGGTCGAATGCCGGGGATCGAGGCCGTATCACCCTTTTTAACGCATTTGCATATGGAGGACGGACCAATGTTCGATCCCTACAAGATACCGGGGTCAAGAAGCCTGCATGAACGCAAGGTGGCCACCTGGGCGCTGCTGATCGGCGAAACCTATTCGTCGGCGGTGCATGCCGAGGAGCGTCGCAGGCCACATCGCGGCATGCTGCCGGATGTCGATTTCTCGCGCGCGGTGCCCGACCACAGCCGCCCCACGCTGGTGCGCCGGATCATCCGTATCTTCCGTCCGGGCGACAGGGACCGGGCAGGGTCCGGCTTTTCGTCGGGAAGCTCGGCGTCGTCAGGATCGTCGAACGAACCTGTCGGCGAAACGCCGGCGAAACCCTATATTGCGAGCAGCAAGGCCGGCGATGCGGATGATTCCGTATCGCCGGCCCGCAATACCGCGCGGCCGCAAAGCCTTGCCCATCAATCCCGCGCCGCGTGAGCGCGTAGCGTCGTGAGTGCCTGGAATGTTCCGCTGGTTTGAACAGAGGCTCGATCCGTTTCCCGCCGAGGAACCGGTCGAGCCGCCGAAGACGCTGGTCGCGTTTTGCGTGCATTACACGCGTGGCGCCTGGCCTTACATCATCGTCGATGCTCTCTTGGTGGCGGCGATCGCCGTCGCCGAAGTGTGGATGTTCGGTTTCATGGGCCGCATCGTCGATTGGCTGTCGGCGCAAAACCGGGAGACCTTCCTGCAGACAGAGAGCTGGAAGCTGGCCGGCATGGCTTTCATCGTTCTGTTTGCGCTGCCCGGCATGGTCTGGTTGCGTTCGCTGATCAACCAGCAGACGACGATGGGCAACTATCCGATGCGGATACGCTGGCAGGTCCATCGCTACCTGCTGAAGCAGTCGATGGCTTTCTACCAGGACGAGTTCGCCGGCCGCATCGCCACCAAGCTGATGCAAACCGCGCTGGCCGTGCGCGACTGCGTCATTAAGATCATAGACGTCCTTAACTATATCGTTGTCTACTTCCTTGGCATGCTGTTCATCGTCGGTTCGGCGGACCTGCGCCTGGCCGCTCCCTTGGGCGTATGGCTGGTCGGCTACATCGCTCTGCTGTTCTATTTCATTCCGCGGCTCGGCAAGGTCGGCGAAGAGCAGGCCAATGCGCGTTCGATGATGACCGGCCGCGTCGTCGACAGTTATTCCAACATCCAGACGGTGAAGCTGTTTTCCCACGCTCGCCGCGAGGCGGCCTTCGCCAGGGAAGGCATGGCTGGATTCCTCGAGACGGTCTACCGGTCGATGCGGCTGGTGACGGTGCTCTACGGCCTGCTCTACATCCTCAACGCGCTGTTGCTGTTTTCGGTCACCGCGCTGTCGCTGTGGCTGTGGCTCGGCGACGCGGTAACGATTGGCGCCGTCGCCGTGGTCATCGGCCTGGTGCTCCGGATGTGGGGCATGTCGCAGTGGATCATGTGGGAGATGTCCGGGCTGTTCGAAAATATCGGCACGGTTCAGGACGGCATCCAGTCGATCTCGCTGCCGCGCCTGGTCGAAGACAGGCCGGGTGCGAAGGACATCGCCGTCAGTCAGGGCGAGATCCGCTTCGAGGACATCCGCTTCCATTACGGCAAGCAGAAGGGCGTCATCGAGAACCTGTCGCTTACCGTGCAGCCCGGCGAAAAGGTCGGCATTGTCGGCCGGTCCGGCGCTGGCAAGTCGACGCTGGTCAACCTGCTGCTGCGTTTCTACGACCTGGAAAGCGGCAGGATCCTCGTCGACGGCCAGGAGATCGCGGCGGTGACGCAGGATTCGCTGCGCGCGCAGATCGGCATGGTGACGCAGGACACCTCTTTGCTGCACCGGTCGGTGAAGGAGAACATCCTCTACGGCCGGCCGGACGCGACCGAGGAGATGCTCATCGAAGCAGCGCGGCGGGCGGAAGCGCTCGATTTCATCGACGGGCTTTCGGACCACAATGGCCGCAAGGGCTTCGACGCCCATGTCGGCGACCGCGGCGTGAAACTGTCCGGCGGTCAGCGGCAGCGCATCGCGATCGCCCGTGTCATGCTGAAGGATGCACCGATTCTGATCCTCGACGAGGCGACCTCGGCGCTCGATTCGGAAGCCGAGGCGGCGATCCAGGAGAATCTCTACAAGCTGATGCAGGGTAAGACCGTCATTGCCATCGCGCACCGGCTGTCGACGATCGCGGCGATGGACAGGCTCGTCGTCATGGACAAGGGCCGCATCATCGAGGAAGGCTCGCACGAGGAACTCGTCGCCAAGGGCGGACTCTATGCCCAGCTCTGGCAGCGCCAGTCGGGCGGCTTCCTGCTCGATGACGGACCGGCTGACGCCGCCAACGATGCGATTGCCAAAGGTGAAGCCGCCGAATGATGCAGGCCATCTATCGCTGGTTCGAGCACTGGGTCTACCCGTTCCGCGAGCCCGCGAATCTGCGGCCGCCCGCCAGCGTCGGCGGCTTCCTGTGGCACTATGTCGGACAGGCGAAGCTCGCCTTCTTCGCCATGCTCGTCATCGGCGGCATCGCGCCGCTGGTCGAGGCCGGCCTGTTCTATTTCGTCGGCAGGCTGGTCGATATCCTCGACCAATTGCCCGGCGAGCGCAGCTGGCACGCGCTTTGGGCCGCGGCCGGTCCCGAGCTCTTGTTCATGGGCGCGGTGGTGCTGATCATCCGTACGACCGTCGTCGGCCTTTCGGCGCTGGTCGACGAGCAGACGATCACGCCAGGCTTCTACAATCTTGTGCGCTGGCAGGCGCACCGGCATGTCTCGCGCCAGTCCTACGCGTTCTTCCAGAACGACTTCGCCGGCCGCATCGCGACAAAAGTCTGGCAGGCGGGGCAGGCGACGGGCGACCTGATGGAAAGCTTCATCGAGGTGGTCTGGTTCATGATCGTCTACACGGTCACCACGCTGGCGCTGGTCGCGGGGCTGGATCTGCGGCTGGCGCTCATGGTGGTGGTGTGGATCGCCGCGTTCGGCTGGCTGGCGAAACTCTATCTGCCGGCAATCCGCAAGCATGCCGAGGCCACCGCCGAGGCCGGCTCGATGATCACCGGCCGCATTGTCGATTCCTATTCCAACGTGCAGACGCTGAAGCTGTTTTCGGCCGACGGCGACGATCGCTATATCCGTAGCGGCTTCGACATCTATCTCGATGCGCTGCGGCCGTTCACGCGGCGACTGACCGGCGTGCGTATGGCGCTGACCATGCTCTCCGGCGTCATGATCACCGCGATCGCCGCCTTCGCCATCTATCTCTGGGTCGAAGGCTCGATCACGGTCGGCGCCGTCGCTTTCACCCTGTCGCTGGTGCTGAGGCTCAACATGCTGCTTGGGCGGCTGATGATGCAGCTCAACGGCATCTTACGAAATCTCGGCGTGCTGGAGAATTCGAAGGCGCTGATCTCGCAGCCGCTCGGCCTGACCGATGCGCCAGACGCTAGGGAATTGGTCGTCACCGGCGGCCGCATCGATGTCCGCAACGTCACCTTCCATTACGGCAAGGGGGCAGGTGTGCTTGACGGCATCGACCTCGTCGTGCGTCCGGGCGAGAAGGTCGGCCTGGTCGGTCCGTCCGGCGCCGGCAAGACGACGTTGGCCAATCTGATCCTGCGCCTCTACGACCTGGAAGGCGGCCAGATCCTGATCGATGGCCAGGATATCGCGCATGTGACGCAGATATCGCTGCGCGGCAATATCGGCGTCGTCAGCCAGGACACGGCGCTGTTCCACCGCTCGCTGCGCGACAACGTCAAGCTCGGCATGCCGGATGCCACTGACGCGCAAGTGATCGCCGCCGCGAAAAAGGCCGAGGCGCATGACTTCATCCTGGGACTGCGCGACAACCGCGGCCGCGCCGGCTACGAGGCTTATGTCGGCGAGCGCGGCGTGAAACTCTCCGGGGGCCAGCGGCAGCGCGTCGCCATCGCCCGCGTCTTCCTCAAGGATGCGCCGATCCTGATCCTCGACGAGGCGACCTCGGCGCTCGATTCAGACATCGAAGCGGCGATCCAGGAGAATCTGACGCGGTTAATGGAGAACAAGACGGTGATCGCCATCGCGCACCGGCTTTCCACCATCGCGGCGCTCGACCGGCTGGTGGTGCTCGACGGCGGCCGCATCCTGGAGCAGGGCACGCATGACGAGCTGGTGGGGCTCGACGGGCTCTATGCGAGGCTGTGGAAGCGACAGTCCGGCGGTTTCCTGTTCAACGAGGAAAGCGCGCTGGAAGAGACGCGGCCGGCGGAGTAGAACGCGACCATGTCAGTACGCATGCCTACCAATTTCGGACGGTCTGGCGCGCAGGAAAGCGCGCTCGACCTGCTCGGCCACGAAATCCTCGCCGAGAAGGCCGCCGCGCTTGGCCGCGCCGGCCAGCGCGTCGAGGAAACTCTTGCCAGATTGCGCGAGAGCGGGGAGGGCGAGCACCGCAACCGGATGCTGAAGGAAGCGGTCGCGGCCGTGCATGCCTATTTCATCCAGCGCGAGCTTTGCGGCCTGCGCAAGCACGATGCCGTGATCCGCGAATACAACATCCCGCGGGCCGTGCTGGTCAGGCTCGGCGCCAGCTAGCTAGGCGCTGATTTCCTCACGGAAGCGCACCAATCGCGCAGCAAGCGCCGTGGGGTTCTCATCAGCTGCGAAGTGCCCACAGCCTGGAATGATGTCGCCTTCGACCTGCGACAGGCCAGCGGACCTCAAGCCATCGAGATAATCGGCTATGTCGCCGGACTCGGCCGAGCCCCTGAGATAAAGCACCGGCGTGCCGATCGAGACTGCGGGCGCAGCGGCGTTGGTCTTGGCATCCTCGGCAAATGCTCGATACCAGTCGAACCCCGCCTTGAGGCTTTCCGGCCGCGAATAGGCCTTCGCGTAGATATCCCGGGCCTTGGGAGGGATCGCCGACTTTTCCTCGGAGAGGGTGTCGAAGAAGAAATCGAAATAGACGCGCTCATGGCCGCTCACCAGCATCTCGGGCAAAACCGGGATCGCATGGAAGGCAAAATGCCAGATATGCGGATTGTGGATGACCTTTTCCCACGGCACCACGCCAGGGATGACGACATCCATGATCACCGCGCCGCACAATTTTCCCGGCTTGTCGCGCAACAGCGCGAAGACGATCTGACCGCCGACGTCATGGCCGGCGACGATGACCTGCCGCAGGCCGCAAGCCTCAATCAGCCCGCCTATCAGCTCGGCCAGATATGCCTTCTCCCCGCTTCTGGGCAAGCCCTGCGAGGCGCCGATACCTGGCAGGTCAGGCGCAATGACGCGCTGGTTCCTGGCCAGTTGGTTAATGATTGCTTCGAAAGCATAGGAGCTTTGCGGCCAGCCGTGCAGCAGGAGCAGCCCAGGGGCATTGGGCGGTCCCGCTTCCCGGACCGCGATTGCCAGCCCCTCGACCTCGACAGTACGTGTTTGCATGCTTCGATCTCCATCGACGTCCCATCGATAGAACTAGGCTGCAGTCGGTGGTCGGACAGGCCTTATCAACCACGGACCGGAAGAGAAATCATTCCAGCCATTCGGTGATGAAGTGGCCGTTCTCGTGGATGTCGGTGCTTTCGAGCGGACCGGGGCCGAGATTGGTGAATTTGTGCGGGGTGTCAGGCGGCACGATCAGGATCTGGCCGGCTGTGGCCCTGATTTCCCGGTCGCCGATGATGAACAGGCCGGTGCCGGAGCGGATGACGAAGATCTCCGCATACGGGTGCTTGTGCAGGCGCGGGCCGGCGCCGATCCTTTCCTGATAGTTGAAGATCAGGCAGGAATTGGCGCCGAACTGGCCGCATTGCAGCTCGCCTTTCCAGCGGTCGGGGGCGTCGGCCCAGCTGTCGCGTTCAATGACATGCGCCATGACGGCAGAATAGACCGGGCCAGGAGCCGATGTCGAGGCAAACACCGCCCTGATTTCACTCCGGATTTCCCGCTGTTTCACGCCGTCCGGCGACCTCGCGAGGACACGTCGGCCACGGCCGCTGCGCTTCCCCGCGACAATCTGCCCTTGTGGCCTCACCCCGCTGGACAAAAACGGGCCGCACGCATAAACCGAAAATCCAAATGCCGGAGGAATTCGCTAGCCTGTTCGCCATGCGCTGTCGGGCAGGTGCGATTGAGCGGGGACAAGGCTCGGCCTCCGGTTAGGAAGAGGCGAAAGGATCAGGCACCCGTGAGCGCAACCGACATCCACGATCCCAACCGTCGCGATTTTCTCTACGTAGCCACCGGCATGGCCGCCGTTGTCGGCGCGGGAGCCGTCGCCTGGCCGTTCATCGACCAGATGCGCCCGGACGCCTCGACGCTGGCGCTGGCCTCGGTCGAGGTCGATGTCTCCTCGCTGCAGCCCGGTTCTTCGCTGATCGTCAAGTGGCGCGGCAAGCCGGTGGTGGTGCGCAACCGCACCGAAAAGGAAATGAAGGACGGCGAGGCCGTCAATCTCGCCGATCTCAAGGACCCGATCGCGCGCAATGCCAACCTGCCGTCCGACGCGCCGGCGACCGACGCCAACCGCACCACCCCCGGCAAGGAAGCCTGGATGGTGATGGTGCAGGTCTGCACCCATCTCGGCTGCATCCCGCTCGGCCAGGAAGGCGACTTCGGTGGCTGGTTCTGCCCGTGCCACGGCTCGCAATACGACACCGCCGGCCGCATCCGCAAAGGCCCGGCGCCGGAGAACATGGCGATCCCGGTATTCAAGTTCATTTCCGATACCAAGATCCTTATCGGTTGAGGCAGGGGATATTTCGATGAGCGAGGGACACTCGACCTATACGCCCAAGACCGGTATCGAGCGCTGGTTCGACGCCCGCATGCCGCTGCCGCGGCTGGTCTATGACAGCTTCGTGGCCTATCCGGTGCCGCGTAACCTCAACTACATGTGGACGTTCGGCGGCATCCTGTCGATCATGCTGGTCGCGCAGATCCTGACCGGCATTGTGCTGGCGATGCACTACACGTCCGATACCAATCTCGCCTTCGATTCGGTCGAGAAGATCATGCGCGACGTGAATTCGGGATGGCTGCTGCGTTATCTCCATTCCAACGGCGCCTCGTTCTTCTTCGTCGCCGTCTACATCCACATCTTCCGCGGCCTGTTCTACGGTTCCTACAAGGCGCCGCGCGAGTTGCTGTGGATCCTCGGCTGCATCATCTACCTGCTGATGATGGCCACCGGCTTCATGGGCTATGTTCTGCCCTGGGGACAGATGAGCTTCTGGGGCGCCACCGTCATCACCGGCTTCTTCAGCGCCATTCCGCTGGTCGGCAACTGGATCCAGCAGCTTCTGCTCGGCGGCTTCGCTGTCGACGATCCGACGCTGAACCGGTTCTTCGCGCTGCATTACCTGTTGCCGTTCATGATCGCAGGCGTCGTGGTGCTGCACATCTGGGCGCTGCATGTCGTCGGCCAGTCGAACCCCACCGGCATCGAGGTCAAGTCGAAGACCGACACGGTCGCCTTCACGCCCTACGCGACCATCAAGGATGCGTTCGGCATGATCGTGTTCCTGTTCGTCTTCGCCTATTTCGTCTTCTACTTGCCGAACTATCTCGGCCACCCCGACAACTACACGGTCGCCAACCCGCTGAAGACGCCGGCCCATATCGTTCCGGAATGGTACTTCCTGCCGTTCTACGCGATCCTGCGCGCCATCACCTTCAACATCGGCCCGATCAACTCCAAGCTCGGCGGCGTGCTCTGCATGTTCGGCGCCATCGCCATGCTGTTCCTGGTGCCGTGGCTCGACACATCCAAGGTGCGCTCGGCGGTCTACCGTCCGTGGTACAAGCTGTTCTTCTGGCTGTTCGTTGCCGACGCCATCCTGCTTGGATGGCTGGGCTCGCAGCCCGCGGAAGGCGCTTACGTGTTCATGGCGCAGATGGCGACGCTGTTCTACTTCGCCTTCTTCCTGATCATCATGCCGGTGCTCGGCCTGATCGAGACGCCGCGCAGGCTGCCGAACTCGATCACCGAGGCAGTGCTGGAAAAGAACAAGGGCGGCAGCGGACATCCGGCAGGCGCAACCGCCGCGCCGGAAACCAAGGGCTGAGGATCTGAGGGGATTTTGGGTATGAAGAAGATTCTCACCTCGCTGGCGCTGCTCGGCCTGCTGGTCGCGGGTACCGCGGCCATGGCGGCGGAAGAGCAGAATGCGGCCGCTCCGACGCATTTCCCGATCAACGAGCCGAAGGAAATGAGCTGGAGCTTCGCGGGCCCGTTCGGTACCTATGACAAGGCGCAGCTGCAGCGCGGCCTCAAGGTCTATAAGGAAGTCTGCTCGGCCTGCCACTCGATGAACCTGGTGGCGTTCCGCACGCTGGAAGGGCTCGGTTATTCGGAAGCGCAAATCAAGACGCTGGCCGCCGGATACACCATCCATGACGGCCCGAACGACGCCGGCGACATGTTCGACCGTCCCGGCAAGCCGTCGGACCACTTCCCGGCGCCGTTCCCGAACGAGCAGGCCGCGGCTTCCGCCAATGGCGGCGCCGCCCCGCCGGACATGTCGCTGCTCGCCAAGGCGCGCGGCGTCGAGCGCGGCTTCCCGCGCTTCATCTTCGACATCTTCACCCAATATGCGCAGGGCGGCCCGGATTATATCCACTCGCTGCTCACCGGCTACGACCAGACGCCGCCGGCCGGCATGGTGATCCCGGAAGGCACGCACTACAATCCGTACTTCATGTCCGGCGTATCCTTGAAGATGCCGAAGCCGCTCTCGGACGGCCAGGTAACCTATGACGACGGCTCGCCGCAGACCGTCGACCAGTATGCCCGCGACGTCTCGGCCTTCCTGATGTTTGCCGCCGAGCCGCATCTCGAAGACCGCAAGAAGACCGGCTTCCGCGTCATGGTCTTCCTTCTGCTCTTCGGCGCGCTGGTTTACATGACCAAGCGCAGGGTGTGGGCCGACGTCGCGCACTAAGCCGGCGGGCTTTCAGAAAAATGCTCGGGCGCCGAAAGGCGCCCTTTTCTTTTCGCCCGCTTGCCGGCAAAACTGTGCGGCAACGGATCAACCGCTTATGAAATCCTCCCTCGAAGACACGCTGCTTGCGGCCATCCGCACCATTCCGGATTACCCCAAGCCCGGCATCCTATTTCGCGACATCACCACGCTGCTTGGTGACGCGCGTGCCTTCCGGCGGGCCATCGACGAGCTGGTGCATCCCTATGCCGGGCTGAAGATTGACAAGATCGCCGGCATCGAGGCTCGCGGCTTTATTCTGGGCGGCGCCGTGGCGCACCAGCTTTCGGCCGGCTTCGTGCCGATCCGCAAGAAGGGCAAGCTGCCCTATGAAACGGTGCGGGTGGCATACAGCCTCGAATATGGGCTGGACGAGATGGAGATGCATAAGGACGGCGTCTCCCCCGGCGAGAAGGTGATCGTGGTCGACGACCTGATCGCCACTGGCGGCACCGCGGAAGCAGCGGTCAGGCTGCTCAGGCAGATCGGCGCCGACATCGTCGCGGCCTGCTTCGTCATCGACCTGCCGGACCTCGGCGGCCGCAAGAGACTGGAAGCGCTCGGCGTGCCGGTGAGGACGCTGATCGGATATGAGGGGCATTGAGCGGGGCTTCCCCTTCTCCCACAAGGGGCACAAGGGGAGAAGGAGAAGGCGGCGCTACTCGACCTTCACCAGCACGGCGCTGTCGAATTCGATGACCTTGTCGCCGGTCGAATCGAAACCTTCCGAGCGCAGCGTGAGCAGGCTCCAGCCCGGGCGTCCGGCGAGCGGGCGATGGGCAAGTGCGGTGCGCGTGAAGGTCACGGTCTCGCCGGCATAGACCGGCTTCAGCCATTTCAGATTGCGGAAGCCGGGTGAGGGGCCGAATTCGGGCTGCGGGCCGGGGCCGGTCCAGCGAACGCCCTCGGTCTCCATGCGCTTTTCGAGGTTGTATTTCATCCAGGTGGCGGCTGTGTGCCAGCCCGAGGCGCAGAGCCCGCCGAGCACACTCTTCTTCGCCCCCTCTTCATCGACGTGGAAGATCTGCGGGTCGTATTTCCTGGCGAATGCCTTGATCTCGTCGGCTTCGAACTTGTGCGAGCCGAGCGTGACGGTCTGGCCGATCAGGAAGAATTCGTCGAGGGTCATGCCGCGGCCTCGCGGGTCAGGAACATGCCAGTGTTCTCCAGCTCGAAGACGCATTCGCCGCGCTGGTTGAAGAGCTCGCTGCGCATGCTGATCAAGCCGAGTTGGGGCCGCGATTTGGACTGGCGCTTGGACAGGACCGTGACCCTGCCGCGCAGGGTATCACCGGCCAGAACCGGCTTCTTCCATTTCACATGCTCGATGCCGGGCGACCCTTGAGAGGTCGAATCGAGCAGGAAGGCGTCGCACAGCATGCGCATGAACATCGCGCAGGTGTGCCAGCCCGAAGCCGAAAGCCCGCCGAGGATGCTGGCCTTGCCGGCTTCCTCGTCGAGATGCATCGGCTGGGCATCGAATTCCGAGGCGAATTCGATGATCTCGGCAGCGCTCACAGTCTTGCTGCCGAGGTCGAGCGAGGCGCCTTCGACGAAATCCTCATAGGCCCAGGTCTTTCCGGTCATGCGGCAATCCGGTTGACGAATGCTTGATCCCCAAATCGGGCATTCCCGGATGAAGGTCCAAGACAATTTGGTCAAGTGATTTCTGGTAAGCCAGCTGTCGGCTGGCGACTACCTCAGAGCCAGCCGCGGCGCCGGAAATACCAGAAGGGCAGGATGGCCGAGATCACCATCAGGCCGATGGCGAATGGGTAGCCGAATTCCCATTTGAGTTCGGGGATGATGTCGAAATTCATGCCGTAGATCGAGGCGACCAGCGTCGGCGGCAGGAAGATGACGGCGGCGACCGAGAAGATCTTGATGATGGCGTTCTGCTCGATCGAGATCATGCCGAGCGTGGCATCGAGCAGGAACGAGATCTTCTGCGACAGGAAGGTTGCATGGTCGGCGAGCGACAGCACGTCGCGCGAGAGCGTCTTGATGCGGGCGCGCACATCCTTGCTCATCTTGGTCTGGTCCGCGACGTGGGCGAGGAAGCCGGCGAGGCGCTGCAACGAGATCAGGCTGTCGCGAACGGACGAAGCGAGATCCTCCTTGCGACCGATGCCTTTCAGCAATTCCTGGAAATCGCGGTTGCGTTTAGAGGCCTTGGTCGAGCGCGCCTCGAAGATGTCGCGCGAGATGGCTTCCACATCGCGGCCGGCGCGCTCGAGGATGTCGGCCAAGCGGTCGACGATCGCTTCCAGCAAGCCGACCAGGATGGTGTCGCCACTGGTGCAGCCGGTCGCCACCTTCTCGGCGCGCAGCGGGAAGGTCTTGAAGGCCTTGGGTTCGTGGTAGCGGATGGTGATCAGCCTCTTGCCGACGAGCGCGAAGGTTACCGGCGACATCAGCGGATCGTCAGCTTCCGTCTGCGCCGGAAGCACGGCGGTCATGAAGTAGCCGCCGTCCTCGACATAGAGCCGGCTCGAAATCTCGATCTCTTCCATCTCCTCGCGGGTCGGAATGGCGATGCCCAGCCAGCTCTCGATGCGCGCCTCTTCCTTCTTGGTCGGGTTGAAGAGATCGGCCCAGACGACCCTATCGCCATCCGCCGCGAGATCCTCGGTGAGGCGCAGGCGATCATTATCCGCGACGAAGGTTTTTATCATCGCCGGGTCTCCTGAAGGATCAGGTGTTGAACTTGAACAGCATGATGTCGCCGTCTTGGACGACATAGTCCTTGCCTTCGTCGCGCGCCTTGCCGGCTTCCTTGGCGGCCACTTCACCGCCCAGCGTGACGAAGTCGTTGTAGGAGATCGTCTGGGCGCGGATGAAGCCGCGCTCGAAATCGGTGTGGATGACGCCGGCCGCCTGCGGCGCCTTATCGCCCTTGTGGATCGTCCAGGCGCGCGTCTCCTTCGGCCCGACGGTGAAATAGGTGATGAGGTGCAACAGCTCGTAGCCGGCGCGGATCACCTTGTTGAGGCCCGGCTCGTCGAGGCCGATCGAGGCAAGGAATTCCATTTCCTCCTCGTCGGAAAGCTGGGCGACCTCCGCCTCGATCGCCGCCGAGATCACCACCGTGCCGGCGCCCTGCGCTGCCGCCATCTTCTCCACCGCGCGCGTGTGCTCGTTGCCGGTGGCGGCGTCCGCCTCGGCGACGTTGCAGACATAGAGAACGGGATGCGAGGTGAGCAGGTTCAGCCCTTGCAGAATGCGCAGATCCTCCGGCGCGATGCCGTTGAGCAGGAAGCGCGTCGGCTTGCCGGCCTGCAGCAATTCGAGCGACGCCTCCATCATCGGCAGGACGGCCATGGCTTCCTTGTCCTTGCCGGCGGCCCGCTTGCGGATTTGGACGATGCGGCGCTCGAGGCTTTCGAGGTCGGCGAGCATCAACTCGGTCTCGACCGTCTCGGCATCGGCGACAGGATCGATGCGGCCCTCGACATGGGTGATGTCGTCATCCTCGAAGCAGCGCAGCACATGCACGATCGCGTCAACCTCGCGGATGTTGGCTAGGAACTGGTTGCCCAGCCCTTCGCCCTTGGAGGCGCCGCGCACCAGGCCGGCGATATCGACGAAGGAGATGCGGGTCGGGATGATCTCCTTCGACTTGCCGATCGCCGCGATCTTCTGCAGGCGCGGATCCGGCACCGCCACCTCGCCGGTGTTCGGCTCGATGGTGCAGAAGGGATAGTTGGCGGCCTGCGCGGTGGCCGTCCTGGTCAGCGCATTGAACAGCGTCGACTTGCCGACGTTGGGCAAGCCAACGATGCCACATTTGAAACCCATGTTCGTTCGGTCCTATCGGGAATTCGATTTTGGTGAGGGCTATGGGCGATAGAAGTGACGAACGTCAAGCCCCAGGCGACGTTCGTTCGGCGCTCACTCCTTGCCGAACAGCTTCTTCAGCATCGAAGCCATCGGGCCGCTCTCGGGAAGCTTTGGCGCCGGCTGCTGCGGGCGCGCCTGGCGGATGTGGCTTTGCGCCTTCTTCTCCTTGGGCGGCGGGCGGTCGTCATCGCCGGTCGGCACAAGCTTTTCACGCAAGGCGAGCGTGACGCGGTTCATGAAGGAATTGTCGTCGCCCTTGGCGAGCAGCGCGGCATCGTCGGCGATTGCCGCCAGCAGGACATCCAGCCACTCGCGGTCCGCCTTGGCGAAATCGCCAAGCACATGGCCGTGCACCATCTCCTTGACGCCGGGATGACCGACGCCGATGCGCACCCTGCGATAGGCATTGCCGACATGCTGGTCGAGCGAGCGGATGCCGTTGTGGCCACCGGAGCCGCCGCCCACCTTGACCCGGAGCTTGCCGGCGGCAAGGTCGATCTCGTCATAGAAGACGGTGAGGGCGGACGCTTCGAGCTTGTAGAAGCGCAACGCTTCACCAACCGACTGTCCGGAAAGGTTCATGAAGGTCTGCGGCTTGATCAGCAGGATTTTCTCGCCGGCGAGCGTGCCTTCTGAGATCAGGCCCTGGAATTTTCGCGACCAAGGCGAAAAGGAATGGCGGCGGGCAATCGCGTCCGCCGCCATGAAGCCGACATTGTGCCGGTTGTTTTCGTATTTCGCGCCCGGATTGCCGAGGCCTGCAAAGACAAGCATCGCCGCCTCCAGGCGTGGAGAATTACTTCTCTTCGGCCGCTGGGGCCGCCGTTTCGGTCGCCGCCGCTTCGGTGGTGGCTTCCGTCTCCGGCTTCATCGCTGACGAGCCGGCAACGGTCGCGATGGTGAAGTCGCGATCGGAGATGACCGGCTTGACGCCGGCCGGCAGCTTGACCGCCGAGATGTGGATCGAGTCGCCGATGTCGGTGCCGGCGAGATCGACGGTGATGAATTCCGGGATCGCGTTGGCCGGGCAGTGGAACTCGACTTCGTGGCGAACGATGTTGAGCACGCCGCCGCGCTTGATGCCGGGTGACTTGTCCTCATTGATGAAGTGGACGGGCACGTCGACATTGACCTCGGTGTCCTTGCCGATGCGCAGGAAGTCGACATGGACAGGGAAATCCTTGACCGGGTCGAGCTGGAAATCCTTCGGCAGGACCTGGATCTTCTTGCCGTCGACATCGATCGTGGCGACCGTGGTCAGGAAGCCACCGCCGTGGATCTTGTAGAAGATGTCCTTGTAGTTCAGCGCAATCGCCAGGGGAGGCTGCTTGTCGCCGTAGATAACTGCAGGCACTTTACCGTTGCGACGAACTGCACGGGCGGACCCCTTACCGACCTGTTCGCGCGCTTCGGCTTTAAGCTCATAAGCATCGTGGCTCATGGCATTTCCTTTCGCGTGTTATGGAGCGCTTGCGGCAAGCACTGGGCCAACCGTAAACGTCGAAAGCCGTCGCGGCCTTGCACGATCTGTCCGATGCGTTTGGCGATCCAAATGCGTCTGGGGATCATGCGAGGCCTAGCCGGCCTTCCTCCGCGTTGCCTCCAAGGGTGTCTACGCGGGTGGCGGCTCTATAGCGGAAGGCGGGCAAGGGTGCAAGCGGTTGGGCTGGACCGCGTGCAAGGTGGTTTTCAGCGCCGAGCATAGATCGGAAAATCCCATTTGCGGCAAATGTAGGATCGGGTGGTTCTCGGTCGTCCTGCGGGGTGTAACAAGACCCGCGGGACCCTATGAAACTTCTGTTCAGCCGCAATCCAAATCCTCGCCTCGCGGTCGCGACGGCGCGCTATCTCAAGGCAGAGATCGCGTTTGAATTCGCATCGCCGATGGCGCCGGGGCAGGCCGAGCGCTACCGCGCGCTCAACCCCAATCTGACCTTGCCAATATTGGTCGGCGCGGGATGGAGCCTGTGGGAGACGGACGCCATCGCCTGCCGGCTTTCGCGCGAGATGCGTTCGGATTTCTGGCGCGGCGGCAACGATGAGCCGGACATGATCCGCTGGATCAGCTGGGGCAAGGAACGCTTCGCCTTCGCCTGCGACATGGTGCATTTCGAGCGCGGCACCAAGCAGCGCTATGGTCTGGGTCTCATCGATGAGGCGCTGGTGGAGGAGGGGCTGAGGCAGTTCCACAAGGCCGCGGCGGTCCTCGAGCCTGAGCTTTCCGAACGGGAGTGGCTTGTCGGCAATTCCATTTCCTATGCGGACTTCCGCATGGCGACGTTCCTGCCCTTCAACGACACCGTCGGATTGCCGCTCGACGACTACCCGTCGATCCAGCGCTGGTACGGCCGGCTGGAAACGATCGACGCCTGGCGCGACCCGTTCCAGGGGCTGGTGGCGCCGCCGCTGCCGCCGGCGAAGATCGAGACGTGACCCGCAGCTTTGCGCGCCTCTGGACAGTTGCGCTAGGCGTCGGTCGTCTGGCCTCCATTCAGCGCATCGCGCAACGTCTGGATTTGCCGATTCAAGGCATCGAGCTCAGCCAATTTCATGCCTGAGCGCTCGATCAGTGTCTCGTTCAGGCAGTTGCACTGGACGAGCAGAGCCCGTCCGCTGGGGGTCAGGTCGACCTGCACCTGACGCTCGTCGGTCTGGCTGCGCTGCCGGGTGACGAGGCCGGCCTGCTCCATTCGTTTCACCAGCGGCGTGATGGTGCTCGATTCCAGGGCGAGCCGATGCGCGATGCTGCCCACCGACATGCCGTCAGCCTCTCCCAACGCATTGAGCACGAGATATTGCGGATAGGTGATCCCCATCTCGTCCAGCATTGGCTTGTACATGCGGTTGATCGCCATCGATGTGGCATAGAGCGTGAAGCAGAGCTGATTGTCCAACGCGAGAGGCACGGCGCATTCCTTTTGCCGACTGAGCGTTCTGTGTGTACCACGAGAAATGATATCGCGATACATATTTCCATGGACAAGGCTTCCGGTCTCCGCTACAAAGAGATTATCGCGATATTATTTATCGTGATATCAACCCAAGGAGATTGAGATGACCTCGCAGACCAAGACAGGCTCGGGCAGCGGCACGATCACCACCAAGGACGGAACACAGATATTCTACAAGGATTGGGGGACGGGCCAGCCGATCGTCTTTCACCATGGCTGGCCGCTGAGCAGTGACGACTGGGACGCCCAGATGCTGTTCTTCCAGGCACGAGGTTACCGCGTCATCGCGCATGACCGGCGCGGTCACGGCCGTTCCGGCCAGACCGACACCGGCAATGAGATGGACACCTATGCCGCCGACGTAGCGGCGCTCGCCGCGCATCTCGACCTCAAGGACGCCATCCATGTCGGTCATTCGACGGGCGGCGGCGAGGTAGCGCGCTACGTCGCGCAATATGGTGGCGGCGGTCGCGTTGCCAAGGCCGTGCTGATGGGTGCGGTGCCGCCCATCATGTTGAAGACGCCGGCCAATCCAGGCGGTCTGCCGATCGAGGTGTTTGATGGTTTCCGCGCCGCGCTGGTGGCCAACCGCGCCCAGTTCTTCCACGATGTTCCGGCCGGCCCGTTCTACGGTTTCAACCGTCCCGGCGCCCAGGTTTCCGAAGGTGTCATCGACAATTGGTGGCGGCAGGGCATGATGGGCGGCGCCAAGGCACATTACGACTGCATCAAGGCGTTCTCGGAAACCGACTTCACCGAGGACCTTAAGAAGATCGACGTACCGGTGCTGGTCATGCATGGCGACGACGACCAGATCGTCCCGATCGCGGACTCCGCGCTGCTCTCGGTCAAGCTGCTCAAGAAGGGCGAACTCAGGATCTACAAGGGCTTTCCGCACGGGATGGCGACGACCCATGCGGAGGTCATCAACGCGGATCTGCTGGCCTTCTTCAAGGCCTGAGCTTGCCTGTCGAAAATGTGAAAGCACCCGCCCTCGGGCGGGTGCTGCGAGAGGATGGGGCACGAAAGCGCGCCCAGTCTAGGGTCTGCCTCCCCGGCCGGGTCCATCCAGGAGACGCCAGAATTCTGCGCCCACTCTCGGCCGGATCTGGGTCCGCCAGTCGGGGATGTCACCAAGGGATAAGCTGTCCGCCGCCTTGGCACTTCGCGCGAGCCAGGTGACATCGACGATTGTGGCGCCGATCGCGAGCAACCGGTTCGTCAGCATCTGCTCGTTGAGGATCGCCCTTGCCTTGCTCTCGAAGAAGGGCAGCGTCTCAAGCGTTAGATCGAATCGGGAATGCCATCCAGGTCCTTGCGCCGTCCCGGCCGCGGTAAGCCATCCAACCAAAAACTTTCTATAGGAGCGTGAGATTGGTGCGTCTTCCCGGAACGGCGCAAGCGGATCTCCGCTGAAAATCGGCGCGCCGCTGGGCACGCTGACCATTGATCCAAGAGCTTTCAAGTGCCTCGGCTGCAGAAAGATGAACGAGCTGCGGAGCCATGCCTGCGAGGGAATTCCAAACATCGTCATGGGCTCATTGTAGAAATCGACATGGCCGAGCGCCGCGTTCAAGCCCGGCAGATGCCGCACGACGTCCTGGTCGATCAGCTTGAGATGGCCCGGCGTGTACTCGGCAAATGCAGACGTGGCGAGGTGGACCAGATCGTAGTCATTCACCTGATTGCCGACATGGGCAATACCGTTGTCCCAGGCGGAGAATTCCCAGCTGGAGTTTGAGCCGCCGATCAATTCAACCCCGCGATCGAGGTCGGCGCGGTGACCCTCCGGCAGCGAATTGTCGATCACAACCACATCGTGCGCTACCTGGGGCATTTGCCCGGCGAACATCACCCTCAAATGCTGGAGCGCAGCGGGATATCGGGCTGTGCCGTGGCGTGCCAGAAAGGTCAGGATTCGCAATTGAGAAGAGTACCGACCGTTTCCCGGCATCAAGGCCTCTTTCCCCTCAGACGTGAGCCGATTTTCTTCATGACGGTTTTGAGCGAGGACCCTTGTCGATGCGGAGGAATGTCGGTATCCGTCCGGCGGTGTCCGGGCCTGAATGCGTTGTCCCTGGCTTCCAGTTCACCCGGACAGCGGCGAATACGGCTTTCCCGTCAGGGCCGTCCTGAGCCTCCCAGAGCTTTGCCCGGTCCGCGATATCGTAAGTCGCTTCCAATTCAGCGCAAACGGCCGCGAACGCACGGCTTCCATCCAGGCCGTCCTGCGCTTCCCAGAGTTTCACCCTGTCCACGATGTCATAGCCTGCCCGCAGAAGCGCCGCCGAGACAACATAGTCGGATCGGGATCTCGATTGGGCCAGCCAGAAGGCTATTCGCTCCTGGGCGAAAGCCTCCAGTGGCGTATTCGTGTCGAAGAAGGAAACCCTGTCTTGCACGTTGGTGTAACGATTGGTCTTTTCGATCCATTGAAAAGTGTCTCGATGGGATAGATTGTGAATGCAAACGCCTTCGTCATGCGGGACATCATAGACCTCTCCCTCTATGCCGCCGACTTCTTCATGAAGCGTTGAAACGAATTCAGCCGAGCCTCGGCGAAAAGCGCGTATGTTGTAGGAGGGCCAGTAATAGGCATCCTGGTCGTGACGCCCCAGGATATATTCGCGCTTCGGAAACCGAAACACGCCGGCAGGATGCGAGCCGGCATTTTCCCTCACCCAATGGATGCCTTCGACGCTGAGGCATTCGTCGTGGTCCAGGTAGAGGATGAAATCATGGGAGCATGCCTCGTAGGCAGTGAATCTGGTCTCAGTGGGCAATGGCGACCATGGAACAGAGATGACTTTGTCGGCATAGGCCTCGGCCACGGACGGTGTGCCATCGGTTGATGATTTGTCGACGACAATAAGTTCATCGACAAATCGAAGAGAACGGAGGCATGTCTTGAGAATCTCGCCGCTGTTGTAGGTGATGGCGAAGCCGCTTATTCGAGGGGTGTTGGCACCCATGTTGCTACCTTTGAAATCGCCAAGATCCGTCTTAGGCGTACTTGGCATCCATTCAGCAACATCATGTCCAGACTCGGCGTCGAATGGTAGTGTCCCACTTGAATGGGAACCGGGAAAATGAATGCGACGTCGACACTTCGTTGCGGCATCGCGCCGAAACAATGAGGTATGTTTCGCTTGGAACGTTTCCGATCTGGCGGCCGGTCCATGGCGGCCAGTTGAGAGCGAATGCCGTTCACAGGGTCCTGCGGGATAGCGGCTGGGAAACACGTCACATCGCCGTCACGCCCTATGGCGGCGCCAGGCAGGAAATGGAGGCCGGCGATCTTTTCATCGAGATGCCGCGCCGGTTCCGGAGGAAGATGGCCAGGCGCGGATGGCGTTCCGATGTCGCCACTGCCGAATTCATAACGGCCAGCAGGTCGCATCGCTGCGAAATCGCAAGGTTCCTCGACGAGTTCAGGCCGGATGTCATCGCCCTGGAGCAGTGTTGGCTTTGGCCGGCCTTGCGTGAGTATGTCGAGACGTGCTCGCCCGAGACACGCTTTTCCATCGTTTACGGTTCGCACAACGTCGAACAGGAATTGCTGGCGCAAGAAGCCACGATACCGGGGGCGCAAACGGACCTCGGGAGCGCTCAACGCGCAGCGGAAATCGAGTCAGATCTTGCGGCGAACGCGGATCTGGTTGTCGCCGTCAGCGACCAGGATGCCGCCTATTTCCGCAAACTAAATCCAAGTGTGGTGGTGGCGGCCAATGGCGTCTGGCCGATGGCGGCGCCGGTCGGCCTCGACCGTTGGGCGCAGCGATTTGCCGGCTTGCGCACGGCTCTTTTCGTGGCATCGGGCCACCCTCCCAACGCCAACGGGTTTCTTGAGATGATGGCGCCGGACCTCGGCTACCTGTCGCCTGCCGAACGTATCGTGGTGGTCGGCGGCATTGCCGGCCAGATCGGGCGCGATCCAAGGTTCCTGAGGGTCGCCGGCGTCGACAATGCCCGGATCGAGTTGCTCGGTGTTCAGGACGCCGGAACGCTCAGCGCGCTGATCGCGCTTGCCGATGTCGTGATCCTTCCGATCCTCGAAGGCGGCGGCACCAACGTCAAGACCGCCGAAGCGCTGTACAATCGCAAGCAGATCGTGGGGACGCCCTTCGCGTTTCGCGGCTACGAGCATTTCAGGCATTGGCCGAGCGTCCGGCTGGCTGACAACGCGGCAGATTTCCAACGATTGCTTGTCGAGGCGTTGCGGAGCGAACGTCGCGATCCGGGATCGGCGGATGCCGCGCAATTGCACGGACTGGTTTGGACGGCGACGCTGCAAGGCCTTCCACAGCAACTCGCCGCCTTGCCGAGGCGGGGGCGCGACGCGTCGGAGAATTTGCGGGCGTTGCGCTCGGCCGATGGAGGCGAAGGCTTTCTCCATGCGCTTTCACAGCGTCTTGGCTTGCGGAGGAAAAGCTGATCCAAGCCCACAACCGCAAGCAAAACACCCGCCATCAGGCGGGTGCTTGTGTCGCGTTCTTCCCTCTTCTCTCCGTGGCCGGCAGTCAGGCCTTTCTTGCATCCTTCATGTTGGGCAGGAAGACAGTCAGCAGGCCGAGGAAGGGGAGATAGGAACAGACTTGGAAGACGAAATCGATGCCCTTCATGTCGGCGATGACGCCGAGCACCGCGGCTGCGATACCGCCCATGCCGAAGGCGAAGCCGAAGAAGATGCCGGCGATCGTGCCAACCCTGCCCGGAACCAGTTCCTGCGCGAACACCACGATGTTGGAGAAGGCAGATGACAGGATCAGGCCGATCATCACGGTGAGCACCATCGTCCATTCCAGATTGGCGTAGGGCAGCGCCAGCGTGAAGGGCAGCACGCCGACGATCGAGAACCAGATCATCGCCTTCTGGCCATAACGGTCTCCGAACGGGCCGCCAAGCAGGATGCCCAGCGCCGAGGCGCCGAGGAACAGGAAGAGCATGACCTGGCTCGTCTGCACCGAAACGCCGAACTTATGGATGGAATAGAAGGTGTAGTAGCTGGAGAGCGAAGCGATATAGGCGTTCTTGGTCAGCACCAGCAGCGTCAACACGGCGAGCGCGCCCATCACCTTCTTGCGTGGAAAGGGCGACACATGGGCAAACTGCTTGCGGGTGGCCTGCGAGGCGCGCATGCGGCTGTACCAACCGCCGACCTGCCACAGCACGAGGATGCCAACCAGCGAGCCGACGGCGAACCAGGAAATGCTGGTCTGGCCGAACGGTACGACGATGAAGGCGGCGAGCAGGGGGCCCATCGACTGGCCGAAATTGCCACCGACCTGGAACAGCGACTGCGCAAGGCCGAAGCGACCGCCCGAGGCGAAGCGGGCGATGCGCGAGGACTCAGGATGGAAGATCGCCGAGCCGATACCGATCAGCGAGGCACCGACCAAAAGCAGCACATAGTGGCCGGCATAGGCCAGCACGATCAGGCCGACCAGCGACGAAGCCATGCCCCAAGGCAAGGAATAAGGCATAGGGCGCTTGTCGGTGAACATGCCGATCACCGGCTGCAGCAGCGAGGCCGTGACCTGGAAAGTGAAGGTCAAAAGGCCGATCTGCCAGAAATCGAGACCGTAATTGGTTTTGAGGAGCGGATAGATCGCCGGCAGCAGCGACTGCATGATGTCGTTGATGCCGTGGCAGAAGCTCACCGAAAGGATGATGGCAAAGACCGTCGCTTGCGCCGAGGTGCTGCTTGCCGTCGCCGGCGCGGCGACGGATGTGGCGGTCGTATCGGTCAAGGCAATGCTCCGTGGTCTTTTTGGCGGCTAACCGCAGGCAGTCTCATGGATAGGACGCTTGGCTTATAATCAGCTTGAATGGCGACTTCTTTCGTGGTTTGGTCCAATAGTTACGCAAGTGGGCCATATCCGATGCCGCATGGCCGGGAAATCTTCAATGGCGACGCCGCCGAGCTGGGCCGCCTGCATGAAAGCCGCTGGCAGTGGCTGGAGGAGGCTGTCGGACCGGCGGTGGCGCTGCCGACCGAATATCCCGACGGCTACCACGTGCCGCGCCACCGCCACAGCCGCAGCCAGCTGCTGCACGCGCTGGTCGGTGTGGTTCTAGTGACGACGAAACACGGCCGCTGGATGGTGCCGCCCGACCATGCGATGTGGATACCAGCCGGCACCGAGCATTCGGTCGAGATGCTGGGCGATGTCTCGATGCGCTCGGTCTATGTGGTGCCGAACGCCGTTGCCGGCCTGCCGGAGGGATTGCGCGTCGTCGGCATCACCGAGCTGATGCACAGCCTGATCGTTGAATCGGAGAAATTGCCGCAAGGCGGCGAGCTCGAAGGGCGCGCCGCGCTGGTCATGGGACTACTACTGCACGAAATCCCGAATCTGCCGGAACGGCCGCTTGGGTTGCCCTTCCCATCCGATCCGAAGCTCGCGGCGCTCTGCCGGCGTTTCGTGGCAGCCCCTTCGCCGCATGCTACGATCGACGAATGGGCGGATGCCGCGGGCATGAGCCGCCGGTCCTTCACCCGTGTTTTCCATCGCCAGACGGGACTGTCGCTGTCGACCTGGCGCCAGCAAGCCTGCCTGTTCGCCGCGCTGCCAAGGCTCGCCGATGGCGAGCCAATCACAAGGGTGGCGCTCGATCTCGGCTATGACAGCGTGCCGGCCTTCACCACCATGTTCAAGCGCATGCTCGGCGCTTCGCCGCGCGGCTATATGCGCGGCGCGCGCGATGCCGGTGACAACCCGCGGCGCGCAGGCGGTCCGCTCGCCGCGTGAGACCGAGCCACAGCATCGGACCGATGCGCCGCCTCTCTGGACTCCCTGGACTTCTGGTTGCAGGGTGCAATCAGATATGATCCTTGGCGGGAGCGCGAAATCGGAGGAACCCCTATGGCGACAATCGTCTATGCCATGCTGACATCGCTCGATGGCTATATCGCCGGACCGAGCGGAGACATCGACCTGCCCATCCCCGAAGAGGAACTTCATCAACATTTCAACGACGAGATGTGGCGGACGACGATCGCGCTCTGCGGACGCCGGATGTATGAGGCCATGCGCTTCTGGGACAGCCCGGAGCGAGAGATCGCCGCCGAGGAGGTCGAGCGGGATTTTGCGCACGCGTGGCGTGAAACGCCGAAGATCGTGTTTTCGACCACTCTTGAAGAGGTTGGACCGAATGCCCGTCTGGTTAGAAATGACGTGGAGGCAGTAGTAAAGTCGCTAAAGGGAGAAGCAACTGGCGACATTTCCGTCTCCGGGGCTGAGTTGGCCGCCCATCTTGCACGCGCGGGCTTGATCGACGAGTACCGGCTCTACCTGCATCCGGTCGTGCTGGGCGGCGGCAAGCCGTATTTCCAATCAGGTCTGTCGCTGGCCCTGAAGCCGCTCGGCGCGGAGCGACTTGCGCAAGGCGTCACGCTGCTGCGCTATGCACCGGCGGATAGTTAGTCGAACAGGCTTGAGACCGACTCTTCCGTCGCCGTGCGCGAGATCGCTTCACCCATCAGGTCGGCGATCGAAATGACGCGGATGTTCGGTGCGTCGAGCACGCCCTGCGTCGGCTGGATGGAATCGGTGATCACCAGCTCCTGCAGCTTCGAGCCGGCGATACGGGCGACGGCACCGCCCGACAGCACGCCATGGGTGATGTAGGCTGTGACCGAGGTCGCGCCGTTGGCAAGCAGCGCGTCGGCCGCGTTGCAAAGCGTGCCGCCGGAATCGACGATGTCGTCGATCAGCAGGCAGTCCTTGCCGGCGACCGCGCCGATGATGTTCATGACTTCCGATTCACCGGGGCGCTCGCGGCGCTTGTCAACGATGGCCAGCTGCGCGTCGAAGCGCTTGGCCAGCGCGCGCGCCCGCACCACGCCGCCGATGTCGGGCGACACGACCACGACATTGCCGAGCTGCTTGTACTTGGCCTTCACGTCGCGGGCCATCACCGGCACCGAGAACAGATTGTCGGTCGGGATGTCGAAGAAGCCCTGGATCTGGCCGGCATGCAGGTCGAGCGTCAGCACGCGGTCGGCGCCGGCGCGGGTGATCATGTTGGCGACCAGCTTGGCTGAGATCGGCGTGCGGCCGGAGGCGCGGCGGTCCTGCCTTGCATAGCCGAAATAGGGGATGACCGCCGTGATGCGCCGCGCCGAGGAGCGCATGAAGGCGTCCATCATGATGAGCAGTTCCATCAAATGGTCGTTGGTCGGGTAAGAGGTCGACTGCAGGATGAAGACATCCTCGCCGCGCACATTTTCCTGAATCTCGACGAAGATTTCCTGGTCGGCGAAGCGCCTGACGCTAGCCTTACCCAGCGGGATGTTGAGATAGCGAGCGACCGCCTCGGCCAGCACCCGGTTGGAATTGCCCGCGAAAAGCTTCATGCACCGTTCCTGGTGAAGGATGGAGAGGCCCGAGAGACTCTCGACGAGCCTTTTATGCGGGCTTTTAGCGGCCCGCGCCGGTATTGCAAGCCTCGTTATCGGGAATCCTTCCGGCGACCGCAACAAACACGGAAAACACCGCAGGCTGGCAACAGCTTGGCCGACAACAATTTGGCCGGCAACAGTTCGTCCGGCTACCGTAGGGTCAACCGGCGCCGCCGCTGCCTAGCCACGCCGCGAACTGGTCGATCGTCTGGTCGGCGATTGCCTGCATGGTCGCGGGCGCCACCGCGGACCAGCCTTCGCTGCTGCCGACGGAGGGCGCCTTCTGCTGGCCGTTGATGCGATGCAGGCGGTTGCCGGAAGGGTCGTAAATGTCCCAGACATAGATGACAGTGGTGTCCTTGCCCTCGGACATCGTCGAGAAATAGCCTTTCAGCACGTGCGTGGCCGTCTGGTCGGTGCTGCCGACAAGCGTCAGGCCGCGTTGCTTGGCGCGGGTCTGCAGTTCCGCCGTCAACGGGGCCGCCACGTCCACCGATGCGCCGACGATCGGCGCCACCTGCAGGCGCGTCTTCGCGAGAGCCGCGGTCTGGGCCGGTGTCCTGGACGGCGCGGGCGACGCTGTGGTGGAAGGCGCTGGAGACGGGGCAGGCGCGGTCGTGGTCGAGGTTGTGGCCGTCGTCGATTTGCCCTGCGGGGCGGCCGAGGACTGAGCCGAACTCGCCGGCGGGGTGATAGCCGAGGGTTCAAGCACGTCCTTGGCGTTGGTGCAGGCGCCGAGCGCCAGCGCCGCAAGCAATGACACGGTCGTCATCCGCGATCGTCTCATTTGCTTGAAAACTCCCTAGTGGCGAACGCCCCCGCGTGAACCAATCATTATGGATTCACTGCACGATCAAGTCGAGATCATGGCGCGACAGCGGCTTCGGCGCCGATTCAGTGGTGAGGTAGGTGCGGCCAAGCGTCATCGCGGTCTCGGTCTCGGAGTCCATGATGATCATATGCGCGAACAGCGTCATATTGGGCGCGATCGGCTCCGGGTTGCCCTGGTAGAACATAGGCATGTCCATCCAGGACGGCGTGAAACGGGCGCCGACCGAGTAGCCGCAAGCGTTCAGGCGGTGCTTGGTCAGATTGTGCGCCTCGAGCGTGCGGGCATGCGCGTCGAAGACATCGCCGAAGGTGTTGCCCGGCGTCATCGCCTTTTCGACCGCGAGCAGGGCGGCCCGGGAAGCGTCGAACAGTTCCTGATGGCGCTTCGACACCTTGCCCGTCAAAATGGTGCGCATCATGGGGGCATGATAGTGGTGGAACACGCCGGCCCATTCGAGCGTCAACTGGTCGTTCTTGGTGAGCTTGCGGCGGCCGGCCTTGTAGCGGCAGAGCAGGGCATCGGCACCTGAGCCGATGATGTATTCGTTGGCGGGATAGTCGCCGCCGCCTGCAAAGACCGCGCCCTGCATTGCGGCGAGGACAAGCCCTTCGTCACCGCCCTGCTTGATCAGCGGCAGGGCGGCATCGAGCGCGTCGTCGGAAAGGTTGGCGGCCTTCTCGGCCTTGGAGATCTCGGCCGGGCTTTTGAACAGGCGCAGCCGGCCGACAATGCCGGAAGCATCGGCGATCTGGCCGAAGGTCTGCAACTGCTCGTCGAGGCGCCGGCCGTTATAGGCAGTCAGGCCATGTGTGTCGTATTCGACGCCGATGCGGGCACCGAGCAGGTCGAGGTCGTTCAGCAGGTTGCGCAGGTCGATCGCCGGGTTGGCCCCCTGACGATCGGTCCACAGCACTATGTTATCAAGGGTCGAGGTATGGCGGGCCTGCCTGAGATCGGCCGAACGGGTGAGCAGCACCATCGAGCCGTCGGCCTTCACCACCAGGCATTGGAAGAAGCAGAAGCCGAACGTGTCGTAGCCGGTCAGCCAATACATGCTCTCCTGCGCGAACAGGAGCACGGCGTCGAGCTTCTTTTCGGCCATTTCGATCAGCAGCCGGTCACGCCGCGCGTCGAATTCCGAACGTTCGAAATGCAGCGCCATTACTCTTTCTCCAGAACGATTGCCGAAACCTGGCGCCCGTAATCCGCTTCCTTGCGGTGGGTGGTGCGCCGGTAGGAATAGAAAAGATCTTCTTCCGCGTAAGTGCAGCGGCCAAGTCCTTCGGCGGTCACGCCGGCCTTGCGCAGGCGGTCCACCGTATATTGGTTGAGGTCGAACATCGAGTGACCGACAGTCTTGGATGGCCTGAAATAGCGGTGGTTGCCGGTATCGGCCTCGACGAAACGGGCGACGAATTCCGGCCCGACCTCGTAATTGTCGGGGCCGATGGAAGGACCGAGCACCGCCACGATGCGCTCGCGGCGGGCGCCGAGGCCTTCCATCGCGGCGACGGTGTTCTCGAGCACGCCGGTGAAGGCACCCTTCCAACCGGCATGGGCGGCACCGATGACTCGCGCCTCGGTATCAGCGAACAACACCGGCCCGCAATCGGCGGTCGATGCGCCGATCGCGATGCCCGGACGGTCGGTGACGATGGCGTCGGCCTTCGGGCGAGGGCCGGCGAAGGGTTCCCTTGCGACAACGACATCCGGCGAGTGGATCTGGTGCGCGGTCAGCAGATGGTGCGCGGGCACGCCCATCCAGTCGGCGACGCGCCGCCGGTTCTCGGCGACCAATGTCTGGTCGTCGCTGGAGCCCGTGCCGATGTTGAGTCCGCGATAGATACCGTCGGAGACGCCGCCGATGCGGGTGAAATAGCCGTGGCGCATGCCTTGCGCCTTTTCAAGCAGCGGCGAGCGTACTGGATCGGGTCTGGTCTGATTCAGCATGGTTGGGTTTGTCGTCCGTGCAAGGCGGGTTCGTCAAGGCGAAGTTCGGAGAACGATGCGGACCAGACGTCGAGGCCATTCGCCGCTCTCAGCCGGCGTTCGCCGCCGGCAGGACCTTCATGACCTTGAACAGCTCACCCATCGCATCAGGGCCGGCCAGGCGTTCGACCGCGTCGGAAATGGCCTGGCGTGTCCCTGCATCGGCATGGGCGCCGAGCGTGCCGGCGCGTTCGAGCAGGCCCACGCCGAGCAGGAATTCGCCCTGGGTCGACAATTGCACGTCGAGACCGTGCGCGCGCACTATCTCGGCAAGGCTGGCGAAATCGACATGGGCGGTCAGGTCGGCTTCGCCTGGATTGGCCAAAACATCCTCGCGCTGGTGATGGCGCAGCGCCTGGAAAGTGTCGCCGATCCCCGGTTGCAAATGGCCGTAGTCGATGATGAGGCCGGCGCCGCCCCGGCCAGCTATGCGTTCGGCGATCTGCGACATGAGGGCCGACCGGGCAGGCGCCACTTCGACGATGGCGCCTTGCGGGGCATCGGCGGCGTCTGGTGGCAGCAGTGCCGGGTCGACAGACCCCGCTCCTGCGAAGAAATGCAGTTCGTCGGCGCCATCGAGGCCGACCACACGCTCGCGCCAGCCCGCGCCGACATAGACGAACTGCCGGATCGGCACGGCATCGAACAATTCGTTGCCGACGATGAAGAGCGGCTGTGGCGGCAGCGTG
This sequence comes from Mesorhizobium sp., assembly GCA_004020875.1. Taxonomy (GTDB): domain Bacteria; phylum Pseudomonadota; class Alphaproteobacteria; order Rhizobiales; family Rhizobiaceae; genus Mesorhizobium. The sequence goes on along the minus strand of SAPZ01000008.1, from coordinate 156,061 downwards.
TCGAGGTTCTGGTGCCAGGCAAGCGCAACGTTCTGCCCCGCAAGCGTCTGCTTCTGCATCTCAGCCAGGCGCGGGCTGGTCTCGATCATGGCGAAGGAAGCGCCGGCCACCAGCGCCGGGTCGAGCCGCGACCAGGTGCGCAGCATATCCTTCATCAGCGTGCCGCGGCCGGGACCGATCTCGGCAAAGGTCGCGGGCAGAGGCCGGCCGGCACCTTGCCAGGCCTGGTAGAGCCAGATGGCGACAAGCTCGCCGAACATCTGGCTGATCTCGGGCGCGGTAACGAAGTCGCCGGCGGCGCCGAAGGGCTCGCGCGTCGTGTAATAGCCCTCCTCGGGATCGAACAGGCAGAGCGCCATATATTCGCTGACCGGGATCGGCCCCGCCGCGCCGATCAGCCCAATGATGCGCTCCTTCAGCCGGGTCATGCCGCCCGCGGCTGCGGCGCCTGCTTTGCCGTCGCCATCGCCCAGATGCCGGCGAGCACCATCGGCGTGGACAGGATCATGCCCATGGTGAGCCAGTTGGTGCCGAGCAGATAGCCGAGCTGCTGGTCCGGCTCGCGGAAGAACTCGACGAAGATCCGCGACAGGCCGTAGCCGCAGATGAAGGCCCCGCCGACGAAGCGCGGTGTCTTCAGCTTCAGGCGCCAATGGGTGAGGAAGCGCAACACCAGGAACAGCACCAGGCCTTCGAGCAATGCCTCATAGAGCTGGCTGGGGTGGCGGGTGAACGGGCCGCCATTGGGGAACTCGATCGCCCAGGGCATGTCGGAGGGGCGGCCCCACAGTTCCGAATTGATGAAGTTGGCCACGCGTACCAGCCCAAGGCCGACCGGCACGCCGGCTGAGACGACGTCGAACAGCGTCCAAGTATGGATGCCACGCTTGATCGAGAACAGCGTCATGGCGAGGATGACGCCAAGCAGGCCGCCATGGAACGACATGCCGCCCTGCCAGACGGCGAAGATGTCCAGCGGATGCGCGATATAGCGCGGCAGGTCGTAGAACAGCACGTAGCCGGTACGTCCGCCGAGCACGACGCCGATGGCCGCCCAGACGATGAAATCGTCAAGGTCCTCGGGCTTCATCGGCAGATGGCCGTCCGGCCAGAGGCGTGCGTTGGTGACCAGCCGTTTGGCATACCACCAGGCAAAGAGGATGCCGACGATGTAGCCGACGCCGTACCAATGCACCGCCAGCGGCCCAATATGGACGATCACCGGATCGATGTTGGGGAAGGGCAGGGAGGCCAGCGGCAGAAGGAAATATTCGCTCAACACGGTCTCCAGGGCGTGGTCATGTTCGGGCGCGGACCATGCGGCAGGGTTTTGGCGCGGTCAAGGCAAGGCTTCGCTTGCATTCCGCTCCGCGCGCCACTACGTCAAAACCATAAAGCGAGGATCTGCCATGTCGACCGGACCGAACCGCATTCTCGATGAATTCGCCAAGCTGATGACCGACGCCGCCGGTGCCGCGCAAGGCGTTCGGCGCGAGGTGGAGACGGCGTTCCGGGCGCAGGCCGAGCGCATGCTGAATTCCATGGATGTGGTGCAGCGCGAAGAATTCGAGGCCGTGCGCGAGATGGCGGTCAAGGCGAGGGAAGACAACATTCAGTTGGCGACGCGCGTCGAGGCGCTCGAGGCCAAGCTCGCCGAACTGACCGGACAGGCCGCACCTGCGGGTGCTGGAAAGCCCCGCGCAAAAAAATAATCGTTAAACTTTTCCACATAGCGCGATCCGAAAAATCGCTTTGCCGTGAATCGCTTACCGGCATTGCATGAATCTTCGTGACAGCCACCTTTCCACATGCGGATGACGCAGTGCGAAAAATTAGGCTGTTCACGCGACTCCCGATCAATAGACTGAATTTGTTGCATGATTCGAGCAGGGTCGTGCGCCGGGCGGTGGGGTCCGGTTGGGTCTTTGCGTTGGAAAGTCCTGACCGTCCGAGTTCTAGACAAGATTGTTCGTCGTGTGTGCCCCGCGGAGCGTGTGGCGCTCCCCTGAACACAGGAAGCATTCATGGAACTCCTCGAACTCGAAATCTCCCGCGAAATCCACCCGGTGGACGTCATCGAGCAGGTGGCCCACAACAACGACTGGTCCTTCGAACGAGCCGGCGACGACGAGATTTCAATTTCGGTGGCCGGCAGTTGGACCGATTACCACGTCTCTTTCTCATGGATGGAGGATTTCGAGGCGCTGCATCTGGCCTGCGCTTTCGACATCAAGGTGCCGGAGACGCGCGCGCTGGAAGTGATGCGGCTGCTCTCGCTGATCAATGAACAGATGCTGTTCGGGCATTTCGATCTGTGGGAGCAGGAGGGTGCGATCATGTTCCGGCAATCGCTGCTGCTTGCCGGCGGGGTCGAGCCGTCCAGCCAGCAGGTCGAGGTGCTTCTATCGTCCGCGCTCGAAGCCTGCGAATGTTATTTCCAGGCCTTCCAGTTCGTCGTCTGGTCGGGTACATCGGCCAAGGACGCGCTTTCCAGCGTGCTCTTCGAGACCCACGGAAACGCCTGAACCAATCCGATATCGCCGATGAGTTCCAGCAGCGAACGCAAGCCCGAGATCAGCTTTGCCGATTTCGACCGTATCGATATCCGTGCCGGCACGATCCTAGAGGCGGAGCCGTTTCCAGAGGCGCGCAAGCCGGCTATCAAGCTGAAGATCGATTTCGGCCCGGCCATCGGGGTAAAGAAGTCATCGGCGCAAATCACCAAATACTACGCGCCGGAAACGCTGGTCGGCCGCCAGGTCTTCGCGGTGGTCAATTTCCCGCCGCGTCAGATCGGTCCGTTCATGTCCGAAGTGCTCACGCTCGGATTTCCCGATGAAGAGGGCGCGGTGGTGCTCGGCGCCATAGAGCGCAAGGTGCCGGATGGCGGGCGCCTATTCTAGGACGAGCCTGGGGCGACCCGTAGCTAGCCTGTCCTGGTCGGCGCGTCTACTTGTGATCCCCAGTGCTTCCTCGACCACGTCGAGGAACATTTCGGCGCAAGCCTTCCAGCTGTAGCGCATGGCGCGCTGGCGCGCTTCCGCGCGATCGACACCAAGCGCCTTCATTGCCGCCGCGCCCAGATCGTTCGACACGGCTCCGCCGACACCGTCGCCGACAATGTCGATCGGTCCGGTCACCGGATAGGCGGCCACCGGCGTTCCGCTGGCCAGCGCCTCGATGATGACGTTGCCGAAGGTGTCGGTGCGGCTCGGAAACACGAAGACGTCGGCCGAGGCGTAGATCTCGGCCAGCTCGTCGTTCGGGCGATGGCCGAGGAAATGCGCGTCGGGATAGCGCGCCCTGAGCTTTGCCAGTTCCGGCCCTTCGCCGACGATAACCTTGCTGCCCGGCAGGTCGAGATCGAGGAAGGCGGTCAGGTTCTTCTCGATCGCGACGCGGCCGACGCACAGGAAGACTGGGCGCGGAAATCGGGTTTCCTTGCGCTTGTCGGGCCGGAAATGGTCGGTGTCGACGCCGCGCGTCCAGGGCCTCAGCTTGTTGAAGCCGCGCGCCGCGAGATCGTCCGCCAGAGATTGCGTGGCGACAAGCGTGCCCTGTCCGGAATTGTGGAAATCGCGTAGCCAGTTGTAGGCCCAGCTTTCCGGCACCGGCAGGCGGGCGCTGAGATATTCGGGAAAGCGCGTGTGATAGCTGGTGGTGAAGGGGCGGCCCACCTTTCGGCAATGGCGGCGCGCCATGATGCCGAGCGGACCCTCGGTGACGATATGGATATGGTCGGCCTTGCCGGCCTCGATCAGCCGCGCGATATGGCCCGGAGTCGTCAGCGCGAGCCGGATGTCGGGATAGGTCGGCATCGGCAAGGTGCGGAAGAGGTTCGGGGTGAGGAAATCGAGCTGGACGTCGAAGGGCCTCAGGGCCTCGGTGAGGCGCTCCAGCGTGTGCACCACGCCATTGACCTGCGGCCGCCATGCGTCGGTGACCATCAGGATGCGCATGGCGATCCTTCGGAGGGATTCTTGAGCGCGCCGGCCCGGTGCCGGAACGGCAGCCAGGCAGCTGCCCGCGCCTCGCTCCAGCGCACCCGGGCGGGCACGGGATCGAAGCGGGGCGGCAGGGCAGAATCAACGAGGGTCGGGCGCTTCATGCGCGCTCTTGACCATGATTTCATGACGGGCGGATGAAGCTGTTTTCTGATTGAGCATGATCTTGTCCGAACCGATGGTCGGTTCGGGATCATCCTCTGGCTAGGCGGGCACCTTGATCACGGCGCGCAGGCCGCCGAGCGGGCTGTCCTCAAGGCTGATGTCGCCGCCGTGACTGCGGGCGATGTCGCGGGCGATCGACAGGCCAAGTCCGGTGCCGCTGGCGTCCAGGTTGCGGGCCTCATCGAGCCGCAGGAAGGGCTTGAACACCTCTTCACGCTTGTCAGGCGCGATACCTGGCCCATTGTCATCGATGGTGACGATGAGCGAGCCGCGACCGTGATTGGCGTGGACCTCGACGGTCTTGGCATAGCGGAACGCGTTGCCGATGACGTTCGAAAGCAAACGGGCAAAGGCGTTCGGCCGTACGTGCACGGCCGGATCTCCTGTCAGTGTCGTCGTGAGCTTGCAGCGACGCAATTGCGCTTCCTCGCCGAGCTTCTGGAAATAGGCGTTGAGGTCGAAACGGCCGGTATCCTCCGCAGCCTCGCCACGAGCAAAGGAGAGATAGCCTTCCAGCATCGACTGCATGTCGTCGATGTCCTGGTTCAGGGCGGCCTTGGTCTCCGCCTTTCCGCCGGCCAACGCCAACTGCAGCTTGAACCTTGTGAGGATCGTCCTGAGATCGTGGCTGACGCCGGTCAGCATGGCTGTACGCTGCTCGATCTGGCGCTCGATACGCTCACGCATCTGGATGAAGGCGAAGCCGGCGCGACGGACTTCCTCGGCGCCGCGCGGGCGGAAATCGCGCGGCATCGGCCGGCCTTTGCCGAAACTCTCGGCGGCCTCGGCGAGCGTCAGGATCGGCCTGATCTGATTGCGCAGGAAGGGGATGGCGATCATCAACAGAACCAGCGAGGTGCCGACCATCCACATAAGGAAAATGTGGGTGTTCGAGGCATAAGCCTGGCTGCGCCGCACGAAGACGCGCAGCACCTTGCCTTCGAGCTGGACGCGGACCTCGACGACATTGGAGTTGCCGACCGTGTCGATCCAGAACGGACGGTTGATCTGTCTGGTGATCTCCGACGACAGCGCCTCGTCGAGGATTGAGAAGAACGGCTTCGGGCCGGGCGGCGGCAGTGGATCGGGCGGCAGTAGATCCACCTTCAATTGCATGCGATCCTGGGCGATGCGGATGATGTTGGCGTAGTCGGCGTCGTGGGGATAGGTCTCCATCATGTCGATGACGGCCGCTATGTCCGAGATAGTCGCCTGCGACAGGCGCTGGGTGACCGTCTGCCAATGGCGTTCCATGAACACGAAGGCGACCACCGACTGCAGCAGGATCATCGGCGCTATGACAATGATCAGCGAGCGGGCATAGAGCCGCTTCGGCATGTAGAGCGCTATCAGGCGCCAGAACCGATTCCAGGCGCGCGGCATCGCCCTCAGCGTCCGCAGCGCGAAATCGCCGGTGCCGCCTCCTTTCGGCTTGTCCAGTTGCGTGGTCGCCATTCGCCCTTCCGCTCGTCGATGGCCTGTTCAGCAAAGGGCCTTCGACGGTAGTTTATTCGACGCTGAGCCGATACCCAATACCGCGCACCGTCTGCAGCCACACCGGATTGGACGGATCGCGCTCGATCTTGCGGCGCAGCCGGTTGATCTGCACGTCGATGGTGCGCTCGCCGACATCCGATTCATCGCCCACAAGCTCATGGCGCGGTATGGTCTCGCCCGCCCGCGCGGCGAAGATCGCGAGGATCTCCTGCTCGCGGTCGGTCAGCTTAAGCGCCTCGCCGCCGCGCTTCAATTCGCGCTTGGCGATCTGGAACGTGTAGGGCCCGAAAACCAGCTGCTCCACCTTCGGCGTCGCCGCCGGGCCGCCACGGCGCAGGATGTTGTTGATGCGCAGGATCAGCTCGCGCGGATCGAACGGCTTCGGCAGGTAGTCATCGGCACCGGCTTCCAGCCCCGTGATACGGCTGTCGGTCTCGGACAGCGCCGTCAGCATCAGGATCGGCACGTTCTTCTCGGTCCGCAGCGCCTTGGTGAGATCGACGCCGGTTTCCCCCGGCATCATGACGTCGAGCACCAAAAGGTCGAAGTCGAGGCCGGCTAGCTTGCGCCTGGCCTCGCCGGAATTGCCGGCGACCGTGACGCGAAAGCCGTTCTCGGACAGATACTGCTTTAGCAGGTTGCGGATACGCGTGTCGTCGTCGACGACCAGAAGATGCGGCGCGTCATCGTCGGGCGCGGCCGGATGATCGACCTTCTCAATGGTCTCCATGGTTCTTCCCCGATGTTTGCGCAGGCACAATGTCGATCTGCGCTCTTAGTTCCGGATTGACCATCGCTTCCAGGAATCGCTCGATTGTGGCGCGTTCGGTGGCTCCGGAATCCTCCAATGCCGCACGGATGCGGCGCGACTGTGGCCGCGCCAATGCCAAGGCCAGCGCGCGGCCCTTGGCGGTCGGGTAGAGCTCGCGCTGCCGGCGGTCGCGCGGCCCCTGCACCTGGACGATATGGTCGGTGTCGATCAACTGCTTCAATACCCGCGCAAGGCTCTGCTTGGTGATCTTCAGCACATCGAGCAGTTCGGCGACGGTGAGGCCCGGCCTGCGGTTGACGAAGTGCAGCACACGGTGATGGGCGCGGCCGAAGCCATAATCAGCGAGGATCTGGTCCGGGTCGGAGGTGAAATCGCGATAGGCGAAGAAGAACAGCTCGATGATGGCGAAGTCGATGCCGTCCTCATCGGCGATCGCCGTCCTGATCGGTTTTCCGGCTGCGGGGCTCGTCATCACTTCTCCATGCGAGGCGGGAATTATGTCAGTACTATTGACGTAATTTCCGGGCAATGATAATTTTTGACAAGCTTTTCGGCGGATTGCGAACGAAAAGGGAGGAGGAAGCCGTTTTTCCGGAACTTCCTGAGTTTGCCACGAATTGAATATCCGCCTACGCTTCCAAGCACTGGCCAGCGTTTCGGATCCTGTGACGGGACCGGCACTAAGGCCATAAACACAACGATTTGCGGGCGGCAGCCCGCGGGAGGTTTCAATGGCATCCGTTCCCTTCGATCAACTGGACGGCTTCATCTGGATGAACGGCGAGTTCGTCAAATGGGCCGACGCCAAGATCCATGTGCTGACCCATGGCCTGCACTATGCCAGCGCCGTCTTCGAGGGGGAGCGCGCTTATGGCGGCCAGATCTTCAAGCTGACCGAGCACAATGAGCGTCTGCATGAATCGGCGCGCCTGCTCGGCTTCAAGATCCCCTATCCGGTCGCAGAGATCGACGAGGCCTGCCGGGCGCTTTTGAAGAAGCAGGGCTTCCAGGATGCCTATGTGCGCCCGATCGCCTGGCGCGGCAGCGAGCAGATGGGCGTCTCGGCGCAGAACAACCGCATCAATTGCGCCATCGCCATCTGGCAGTGGCCGAGCTATTTCGACCCTGCGCAGAAGCTCAAGGGCATTCGCCTCGATGTCGCCGAATGGCGCCGGCCTGATCCACGCACCGCGCCGTCGAAGTCCAAGGCCGCCGGCCTCTACATGATCTGCACGCTGTCCAAGCATGCCGCCGAGGCCAAAGGCTATGCCGACGCCATGATGCTCGACTGGCGCGGCCAGGTGGCGGAAGCCACCGGCGCCAACATCTTCTTCGTAAAGGACGGCAAGATCCATACGCCGACGCCCGACTGCTTCCTCGACGGCATTACCCGCCGCACGGTGATCGGTCTGGCCAAGGACCGCGGATTCGAAGTGATCGAGCGCGCCATCATGCCGGAAGAACTCGAAGGTTTCGAGCAATGCTTCCTGACCGGTACCGCGGCCGAGGTAACACCGGTGTCGGAGATCGGTCCATACCGATTCGAGGTTGGCGAGATCGCCAAGACGTTGATGAATGACTATTCCGCGGCGGTGCAACCAAAGCATGCGATAGCCGCAGAATAGCGATAGTCACAGCTTTTTTGTGCAATAGGGGCGGTTTTCGGGCCGCCTTTTTTATTTAAGCCTTCATGCATTTGACTTTCGAACGGTTCGGCGTCTCATGATCGTGTCGGCCCTAGGAGGCAGGCGGCTATGGAGGGACTAGTTACATGGACAGCAATACGATTATTCAGATCGTTGTACAGGTAATTGCCGGCGTTATCGGCGGCCAGGCGGTCGGCGCGGCGCTGAAGCAGGCGGCGATGGGCCAGCTTACCAAAATCCTCAGCGGCGCGATCGGCGGTGTCGGCGGTGCGGCCATCCTTGGCAGTCTGCTGGGCGGCGGTGGTGTCGACGCGGCGGCCGCGGCGGGTGGAATTGGCAGCGCGCTCGACCTGAAGAACCTTCTCGGCGGCGTGGGCGGCGGTGCCATCCTGACCGGCATCATCGGCGCGGTCATGAATGCGATGAAGAAATAAGGGCTCTCGCTTCAAGTTTTCAGATGGGCGGCTTCGGCCGCCCATTTTCGTCTCGGGGATATTTGGCCTGGCCGGCAGTGGACGGCGTTTGCCCGCCTGTCTACATCAGGGCGACAAACGGAGCGTTCCGGACTTTTCCTGGAATGGCTCGAGAAAGGAAAGCCATGGGTCAGCTCAATGCCGGCATCGTGCCGGTCACGCCGTTCCAGCAGAACTGCACCATCCTGTTCGATATGGACGACAAGAACGGCGTCGTGGTCGATCCGGGCGGCGATATTGACCAGGTGCTCAAGGCGCTCAAGGACAATGCCATCAAGGCCGGTGCGATCTGGATAACGCATGGCCATATCGACCATGCCGGCGGCGCGATGGAACTGAAGGATGCGCTGGGTATTGATATTATCGGCCCACATGAAGCCGACAAGCCACTGCTTGCGAATCTCGAGAACCAGGCCAAGCGCTTCGGCCTTACCGATCCAGTGCGCAATTGCGTGCCGGATCGCTTCCTTGCTGAAGGCGAGATGGTGTCCTTCGGCAATCATGTGTTCGAAGTGCTGCATTGCCCGGGGCATGCGCCCGGCCACGTGGTCTACTACAACCGCGCGGCCAGATTCGCGCATGTCGGCGACGTGCTGTTCCGCGGCTCGGTGGGCCGCACCGATCTGCCCGGCGGCGACCACGCCGCGCTGATCGCCTCGATCAAGGACAAGCTTCTGCCGCTTGGCGACGATATCGGTTTCATCTGCGGCCATGGGCCGGGCAGCCGTTTCGGCGATGAGCGGCGGACCAATCCCTTTCTCACCTGACCCGCATGCAAAGAAAAAGCGCCGCTGCAGGCGGCGCTTTTTGGGCAGGGAACCCTGGATTTTGTTAGTTCGCGACGCAGAAATGCTGGTCGCCGTCGCTGCCGGTGAAGGTGCCGGTCCGCGAATTGAAGGTGCGGTAGCGATCTGAGCAATATTCGTACCAGGCCCGGGTCCACGGCTCGGCATAGCGGTCGGCATAGACGACGCGCGGCTGCACATAGTAGCGACGCACCGGCGGGTCGACATAGTAGTCGTCACCATAGGACGGTTCGTAATAGCGCGGCCCGGGATTGCTGAGCGCGCTGCCGATCAGGGCGCCGGCCGCGAGGCCGACAACGCCGGCGGCAAGAGCGTCGCCGCCATGATCGCGATGATGGTGCCAGCGCCAGTCGTCGGCATTGGCCGACGAGAAGGTGGCCAGGGTGGTCGCGGCAATGCCTACGCCCAGGATTGCGGTCTTGAGAAAACGGTTCATCTTCGGTCTCCTTCGCGCCGGCCCGCGCATTCTTGGGATACGGACCGGCTTTAGCAAAGGTTAATAGAAGACCGTGGCTGAACGGAGGCTGAACGGAAATCGGCGCAAACGATTTTTTATGGCCTGGCAGTCTTTCGAGACTTGGGCACAGCCCGATACCGGGCGGGAGCGCCCCCGCCTGACATAGCCTCCGTCGGATCCGTCGTGAGCGGCTCAGCCGATCGACAGATTGACGGCCTTCGGACCCTTGCCGCGCTTGTCCGGCTCGGTGTCGAATGTCACTTTCTGCCCATCCTCAAGACCGGGAAGGCCCGACGCCTGCACGGCCGAGATGTGGACGAAGACATCCTTTGCGCCATCGTCGGGCGTGATGAAGCCGAAGCCCTTGGCATGGTTGAAGAATTTGACGGTGCCGGTCTGCGGCATGGGAAACTCCTTTGATCCCATCAAGTCAAGTCTCGGGCCGGCAAATTGCCCGAGAGGAAATTTGTCCTTTATTTTAGCGTCATCGGCAAGAGAAAGTTTTCGCCTGCCGATCCAAGCATTTGCGCGCGAAAAAGGCGCGACGGTTCGGTCGCGCCTTCGCAATTTCGAGCCTGTCCAAAAGCCCGTTTATGACCTGCCGCATCATTGCATCCGCAAGGACAGGCGATTGCGCCGGTCAGGCGGCGCGCAGGTTGACCGCCTTAGGGCCTTTGCCCATGCGGTCCGGCTCGACGTCGAAGGTTACCTTCTGGCCGTCGACCAGCGTGCGCAGGCCGGATGCCTCGATCGCGGAAATGTGGACGAATACGTCCTTGGCGCCGCCATCGGGCGTGATGAAGCCGAAGCCTTTGGTGGCGTTGAAGAACTTTACGGTACCGGTCTGGGCCATTGGGGAAACTCCTTCACCCGTGTCAGTCTTGTGGTTTGCCCGCTGCCTCGCGCCTTGGGCAAATCCCGGTGGTTGCTTCGGCGGTCATGCATTCGCGCATGGTCAAAACCCCCCGCCGAAAAACGGGGCTGTCAGAGATTCACACTTGTCGGGGAAAGGTCGTCCAAAACGTTCCGCTCTCCGGGTCGTAAATGCCCGAACGAGGAAATTTATTACACGGAAACGTGATGGTTGCAAGACGACGGTCGCGGGCGGCCTGCGGCGCGTCCAACGATGGGCCTCGATAGACCCCGTGCCGGCATGGGTCATCGGCCAGAGAGGGCCCAAGCATGGGCCAGCGAGGGTTGTCGGCAAAGCCTGGCGGTGCCACAAACGGCGGTTGCGTTCACCGCGAAATGCAAGGATATCGCGTGCCGGCGCCACCAAACCGGGATGGAGGAGGGACAAATGCGATTTCTTGCTGTCTCGCGTCAAGGCGCTGTCATTTTCATCCTGTCCGCGCTGCTGGCGGCCTGTACGGTGGTCGTCGACGATGGGCCCCGGCCGCGCCCGCCCGGGCCGCATCCGCAGCTTTGCACCATGCAATACCAACCGGTCTGCGCCCGGCATGGCGGCGATCGCCAGACCTTCGCCAATGCCTGCCTGGCTGAAAGGGAAGGATACCGCATCGTGCGTGACGGCCCTTGCCGCGACGGCGGTGGCGGAGGCGGGGAGCAGACGTTCTGCACGCGCGAAGACGCCCGGTCTGCGCCAGGCGCCACGGGCAAGTGCGCAGCTTCCCGAACGCATGCGAGGCCCGCGCGGCGGATTACCGCATCGTCGGCGACGGACAGTGTTGAGAAGCAACGCGGTGTCGGTCTCAACAGACGGGTATAGACACGGCAACACGCGTGGTGTTGCTTAGCCTTGAATCTCTTGCCCGCATGGCTTAGGTCCGGCGGACCAACAAACACGGCAGGTTTCCCATTAACAGAGATCAAAGAAGAGCGGCGAATGCGGGCGGCAAGTCAGGAACGGCCAGCCCGCTCGACCCCTATGTGCAACGGGCGCTGCATCTGCACCAGGCCGGACGCCGTCAGGAAGCCGAGGCGCTCTATCGGCAGGTCCTGGGGCAGCAGCCGAACCATGCCGCCGCCTTGCACTTTCTCGGACTGCTGCTGCACCAGACTGGACGCAGCGAGGAGGGGCTCGAACTCATCGAACAGTCGGTGACGCTGCAGCCCCAGAACGCTGACTTCCTCAACAATATGGGCACCGTCATGCGCGACCTCGGTCGGGTCGCCGCCGCGGTCGATTTCTTTCGCGGCGCAGTGGATATCAAGCCGGACCAATTGGCCGCGCGCGACAATCTCGGTTCGTCGCTGAAGCAGCTCGGCCAGTTCGATGCCGCCGAGGAGATCTATCGCGGCACGATCGGCCGCAACCCGTTCCATGTCCGCGCCCGCATGGGGCTTGCGGAAACGCTGCAGGAGGCCGGGCGACTGGATGAGGCGATAGCCCTGTTCCGCGAGTCCCTGTCGATCCGGCCGAAGGATGCTGAGCTGCTTTACGGGCTGGGCGTGGCCATGATGGAGAAGGGCAAGCTCGGTGAAGCCGCCGATCTTGCCAGACAGGCGGTGGCGGTTGTTCCCGGCATGGCCAAGGCCTGGCTGCTTTTGAGCCAGGTCAAGCGTCAGACCGATCGCGACAAAGAGCTATCCGGCATGGAGGCCGAGCATGCCAAGGCGCCGCAGGGCAGCCTGGCGCGCATGCAGCTTTCCTTCGGTCTCGGCAAGGTCCACGACGACCTCAAGGACTATGGCCGCGCTTTCGACTATTTCGCCGAGGGCAATGCCATCCGTCGCCAGGGCATCGACTACGATCCGGTCCGCACGCGCCGCGAATTCGAGGCGATGAAGGCGGCCTTCCACACGGCCTTCTTCGAGAAGCACCGGACAAGCGATATTTCAGACGACACGCCGATCTTCGTCGTCGGCATGCCGCGTTCCGGCACCACGCTGGTCGAGCAGATCATCGCCAGCCATCCGCAAGTCTTTGGGGCCGGCGAGTTGAACATCCTGAAAACCGCGGTCGGCAAGCAGTTTCCGATGGGCATGCCGGGTGGATTTCCCGCCGGGATCGCCGACATGCCCGACAAGGCCTTCGCCGAGGCGGGCCAGGCGTATCTCGACATGCTGCATAGCCGATATCCGGGCTACCGCCATGTCACCGACAAGATGCCGGGCAACTTCATGCTGGTCGGCTTCCTGCACATGATGCTGCCGAAGGCGAAGATCGTGCATTGCGCCCGCGATGCGGCCGCCACCTGCCTGTCCATCTTCAAGGTGCATTTCCGCGGCGACAGCCATCGCTACGGCTATGAACTCGGCGAGCTCGCGGATTTCCATAACCTTTACACCGACATCATGGCGCATTGGCACAAGGTGCTGCCTGGCGTCGTGCACGATGTGCGCTATGAGGATTTCGTTGCCGACCAGGAAGGGCAGACGCGGGCGCTGATGGCATATCTCGGCCTGCCCTGGGACGACAAGGTGTTGTCCTTCCACGAGACGGATCGGCCGGTGCGCACTGCTTCCGCCGCGCAGGTGCGCCAGCCGATGTATCAAGGCTCGGTCGATCTTTGGAAGCGCTATGGGGATCGGCTGAAGCCACTGCTGGACAAGCTAGGCTGATATTAAGGTGAGGCCGGCCTGCGAACGGCGGTTCCTTGCGCTTCCGGTGCTCCTCCGCTCCGGTTCTCGGGAACAACCATTCTCGACTCGGCCTCACATCAATCTCAACCCAGCTGGGGCCGAGTTCCTCAAAGCTCGATAAATGGCTGGAAGCCGCCGAAGATCATGCGCTTGCCATCGAAGGGCATTGCGGACCAGTCCATTTTGAGACGCTTATCGGCCATCACCTTGGCCATGACCGCGTCACGACTCTCTCTGGATTCGTAGACGACCCAGGCGAAGATGACGATCTCGTCGTCCTTCGCCTGCACGGCACGCGGGAACGAGGTCAGCTCGCCATACGGCACGTCGTCGCCGATGCATTCGACATAGGAGAGCGCGCCGTGCTCCATCCATATCGGGCCTGCGATGTTGGCCAGCTTCTTGTAGTCATCGAGATTTGCCTGCGGCACGGCAATCACGAAACCGTCGACATAGGACATGGTGAAACTCCATTGCTGGAAAATGAGCGCCGGGTCGGCGGGGAGACGACCCGGCGCCTGTGAGCGCGTCAGCCATGCCGCAGGCAGGCAACGCTTGCTCGCTAGGTAATTCACTTCACCGGCGCGTTCATCGCCCAGGCGATGCCGAAGGGGTCCTTCATCTGGCCCCAGCGATCGCCCCAGAACATCACCTGCAGCGGGGTGACGACCTCGCAGCCGGCATCGACCGCGCGCTGCCACCAGGCATCGATGTCGTCGCTGCCGAGATGGAGCTGCAGTGTGTAGCCTTGCGCCGCCTGATGCGGGTGGCCGTGTTCGGGATATGCGTCGCCCAGCATCAGTGTCGAGCCGTGGACGTAGAGATGGATGTGCATGGTGCGGCCCTTGTCGTCCGGCGGATAGGCGAACACTTCCTCCGCGCCAAAAGCCTTCTTGTAGAATTCGGCGGCCTTGATGGCGCCGTCGACCTGCAGATAGGGGGTCAATCCGCCAAGGACTTTGGCGCGGGGCGGGGTCTGATCGTTCATTTTCGTGTTCCTCTTCACGGGTTTGACCTAGCTTGCGGCCCAAGGACGGACGAAGCGGCGGCGATCCTACACGCCTTCCGGAAATTTCTTAGAGGGCCGGTTCATGGCAGCCCCGGGGGACGACCCGAGGACTATCGCATTGAAAGTGCCGCTTCATATGACCTTCGCCGAGAAGGTGGCGGCGCGCCGGCTTTCGCGCGTTTCGAAAATCTCCGGAAAGCCGATGTCCTTGCGCAATTCGGCGGGCAGCGAAAGCAGGATGCGCTCGCTGCGATGACGGGCGCGAGCCGCCGCATACCGGTTGGCGAGGCGACCGATGGATGACAGGACGGACATGACAATTCTCCCTTGTTGAGGCCGGCATCATCGTGTCGGCGTCCCAAGGACGGGGCGGTAACAGGCGATCCGACAGATCGCTCCAATCTTTTCAGAACACCGATGCCGCCAGCGCGGTGTCGTAATATTCCACCATCTCGATGATCTCGCCGTCTCGGATCGTCCAGAAATTGGCGGTGCGCATGATGAACTCCTCGCCGGTGGTGCGGCGCGTCATGTGGATCTCGACCTGCGCGGCAACCTTGTCGCCACCGTCGATGATCTCGACCGGGACAAAGTGCCGGTATTCGAAGTCATCGTCGAGCGCCAGGAGCCTGGAGAGGAATTCCTGCTTGCCGTGCGCGGTGCCGGCATGACGCGATTGCCGGGGATCGGCAATCCAGCGGAACACGACATCCTCGGCGCATCGGGATAAGGCACCCTCGATGTCGCGGTCCGCATAGGCTTTATAGAGATTGCTGACGATTTCCACTGCACGCATGGCCCGTTCCCTCCATGGCTGAGCAATCCAAGATGCTCCTTTTTTAGCAGATGGAAAAGCATCGCCGGCTGGCGGCAAGACCTGCTGGCCGGCATTGCTTCGGATGCCGACCCGGCAGATTCATTCAGTTCGGCGTTTCGGCGACGGAGCGGAAGAACGCTTCCGGGTCGTCGACCTCGGTCAGCCTCCGCTTCTCGATCAGCCAGAAGCGGTTGCCGACGGCGCGGATGAAGGAGCGGTCGTGCGAGGCAAGCAGGCAGCTTGCCTGATGCTTCAGCAACTCGTCCTCCAAAGCCTCTTGCCCATCGATGTCGAGATGGTTGGTCGGCTCGTCGAGCAGATACAAATTGGGGTTGGTCAGCCGCAATATCAGCATCATCAGTCTCGACCGCTGCCCGCCCGACAAGGCGCCGATCTTTTTCTCCTGCATTTCGATGGCCACGCCGGCGCCGGCAAGAAGCGAACGCGCTCGCTGCTCGCCGATCTCGAACCGGCGCGACAGCATCGCCAGCGGTGTGTCTTCGCCATTGATGGCGGACAGCGCCTGGTCGCCGTAGCCGAGCACGGTAGATGGCGTCACCTTGATGTTCGCAATCGAGCCGGGTTCGACAATGGCGTCGCGGATCATGGCGATGAAGCGCGTCTTGCCGACGCCATTGCGGCCGAGCAGCACGATGCGATCGTCCTGGCAGATATGGCGCTTGCCGGTCCTGAACAGCAGCGTGCCGTCGGGGGTTTCGACCTCCACGTCCTCCAGCGTGATCAGCACCTTGGCGTGGCTGCCGCGGTTCGCCAGCCTGATGGCACCGGCCGAGCGCTCGCGATGCGAGGCCATCGCTGCGTCCTCGAGCTTCTCGGCCCGCTCCTTCAACTGCTTGGTCTTCACCGTCAACAGGTCGCTGCCTGAATTGATGCCGATGTTGTTCAGCTTGGCGGCCTGCTTGCGCAGTTGCTGGGCGATCTTCATGTCGCGCTCGAATTTCCGCGCCGTCGCGGCGTCGAGCTCGTCGAGCGCCTGCCTGGCGCGCGAATAGGACAGAGCGAACCCCGGCGACTCCTCCGGACGCAGGAACAGCGTGCGGTTGGTGGTGGCGTCGAGGAAAGCGCGGTCATGGCTGGCGATGATCACAGGCACGTCGCGCGGCAGCGCGTTGAGCCAGTCCTCCAACTGGCTGATCCTGGCGAGGTCGAGATGATTGGTCGGTTCGTCGAGCAGAAGCACGTCCGGATCAGTGACCCAGACGCGGGCGATCAGCGCCAGCCGCTGCCAACCGCCGCTCAGCGCGCGCATCGGCCGGCCGCGCATGTCTTCCGGCACGTCGAGCGAATCCAGCACCACATCGACCCGCCACAACTCGGTGTCGCGCTGCTCGGCCGGCAACGCGTCGGCGACGACGTCATGGAAGATGCGGCCGAGCAGCGCGTCGGGAACAGACTGCTCGACATGGCCGACGCGCAGGCCGCGTGACCGCGTGATGTCGCCGGCGGTGGGTTCGAGTTCGCCGGCCAGGCATTTGAGAAGCGTGGATTTGCCGCGGCCATTGGCCGCGACGATGCCGAGCCGGTCGCCAGCGCCGATGGTGAGGTCGAGGTTGGAGAAGAGCGGCGCACTCATGGTGACGCCGAGGGATCTGAGGCTGATCAAGGCCATGTCGATTTCTCTGGTCTTGCCGGAACGTCCGGCTGATGCACTTTGACGGTACGCTGGCCAATCAACAGATCAGCTTAGCGGTACCACGATGGGCAGACCAAAAATCGAAACGGGAAGAACCCGGAGGACCGTCCGGTCAGCCCTGCAAGCAAGCTCGCAGGGCGCAAATCGGGCCACGCTGACGATGGTGATCGATAGACACGCAGCCCTCCTTTTCCAGATGTTGGAGTTGAGATGGGTACATCGGGGAGGGGCGAGTGGCAAGAAGGCGGTGGAGTACTTCCCTTCTCCGAGAGAAGAAAGAAGGTGCTACTGCCCCGGCCTCCCGGTCTTGCCCGGTCGGCGCTTCTGGCGGCGCTCGTCGGCAGGGTCCTCGTAGGAGCCGATGCCCGAACGCTGGCGGACGATCGGTTTGTCGTCGCGCCCTTCGGGCGTGGGGGAAATCGGCCTTGGCTTCGCCGGTACCTTTCCTTCGACCGGCTTTTCCGTCCGCCGCACCGTCATCTCGTCGAGTGAGTTTTTCCTGAACAACGGCTTGGTGCGGTCGCCGGGGATGCCGAAGTCGGAGCCATGCGCTTCCTGTGCCGACTGCTTCTTGAACAGCGAGCGCGACACTGCGCCGGGCGGCGTCGCCATGTCCGTGCCGGGGCCCATATCGTCGATCGACGGCTTGGCGAAGAGCGGCTTCTTCAACGGCACGGCGCCGTCGGCGCCCATCTCGTCGAGATGCGGCTTGCGGAACATGTTGGGCCGGGCGGCCTTGGCCGCCTCCTCGGCAGCGCGGGCTTCGTCGAGCCTGCGGAAACGCTCCTGCTCCTCGGCCGTGCGATGCCTGGCCACGCCCTTGTTGTGCTTGCCCTTCTCGCGGCCCGATGCGGGGCTTTGGCTTTCCACCTCGCGCGCCAGCGGGTCGTCGGAGATGGCAAGCTCCATCTCGCGCAGCCGCTTGATCTCGTCTCGGATGCGGGCGGCCTTCTCGAAGTCGAGATTGGCGGCGGCGTCGCGCATCTGCTTGTCGAGCGCCTCGAGATGCGTCTTCAAATTGTTGCCGATCATGGCGCCCGCATCGTCGGTGAACTGCGAGATGTCCGCGCGGACGTGGTCCTTCTCGTAGACCGAGTCGAGAATGTCAGCGATGCGCGACTTGACCGATTCCGGCGTGATGCCGTTGGCTGCGTTCCACTCCATCTGCTTCTCGCGGCGGCGGTTGGTCTCCGCCATCGCCCGCTCCATCGAGCCGGTGATCTGGTCGGCGTAAAGGATGACCTTGCCGTCGACATTGCGGGCGGCGCGGCCGATGGTCTGGATCAGCGAGGTTTCAGAGCGCAGGAAGCCTTCCTTGTCAGCGTCGAGGATGGCGACGAAACCGCATTCGGGAATGTCGAGGCCTTCGCGCAGAAGGTTGATGCCGACCAGCACGTCGAAGGCGCCGAGGCGCAGGTCGCGCAGGATCTCGATGCGCTCCAGCGTGTCGATGTCGGAATGCATGTAGCGGACGCGGATCCCGTTCTCATGCAGATATTCGGTGAGGTCCTCGGCCATGCGCTTGGTAAGCACGGTGACCAGCGTGCGGTAGCCGAGCCTCGTCGTCTCCCGGATCTCGCCGACGACATCGTCGACCTGGCTCTTGGCCGGGCGCACCTCGACCGGCGGATCGATAAGGCCGGTTGGGCGGATAACCTGCTCGGCGAAGACGCCGCCGGACTGCTCCAGCTCCCAGCCGCCGGGCGTCGCCGAAACCGCGACGGAGAGCGGGCGCATCGCGTCCCATTCTTCGAAGCGCAGCGGCCGGTTGTCCATGCAGGAGGGCAGGCGGAAACCGTACTCGGCCAGCGTCGCCTTGCGGCGGAAGTCGCCGCGATACATGCCGCCGATCTGCGGCACGGTCACGTGGCTTTCGTCGATGAAGATCAGCGCATTGTCCGGCACATACTCGAAGAGCGTCGGCGGCGGCTCGCCCGGAGCGCGGCCGGTGAGATAGCGCGAATAGTTCTCGATGCCGGCGCAGGAGCCGGTCGCCTCCAGCATCTCCAGGTCGAAGCGCGTGCGCTGTTCCAGCCGCTGCGCCTCCAGCAAGCGTCCAGCTTTTTCAAGCTCTTGCAGGCGATGCTTGAGTTCTTCCTTGATCGACTTGATGGCTTGATTCAAGGTCGGGCGCGGCGTCACATAGTGCGAATTGGCGTAGATTTTGACGCTCTTCAGCTCGCCGGTCTTCTGCCCGGTCAGCGGATCAAACTCGGTGATGGACTCGATCTCGTCGCCGAACATTGAGATGCGCCAGGCGCGGTCTTCCAGGTGGGCGGGAAAGATCTCGATCGTGTCGCCGCGCACGCGGAACGAGCCGCGCACGAAATTGATGTCCTGGCGCTTGTATTGCTGGGCGACGAGGTCGGCGAGAAGCGAGCGCTGGTCGAGCCGGTCGCCGACCTGCATCTGGAAGGTCATCGCCGTGTAGGTCTCGACCGAGCCGATACCGTAGATGCAAGACACCGAGGCGACGATGATGACGTCGTCGCGCTCCAGCAGCGAGCGCGTCGCGGAGTGGCGCATTCGGTCGATCTGCTCGTTGATCGAGGATTCCTTCTCGATATAGGTGTCGGTGCGCGGGACATAGGCTTCCGGCTGGTAATAGTCGTAGTAGGAGACGAAATACTCGACCGCGTTCTCGGGGAAGAACTTCTTGAACTCGGCGTAGAGCTGCGCGGCCAACGTCTTGTTGGGCGCCAGGATAAGGGCAGGGCGCTGCGTCTCCTCAATCACCTTGGCCATGGTGAAGGTCTTGCCCGAGCCGGTGACACCGAGCAGCACCTGGGTCCGGTCGTTTCGGTCGACGCCTTCGACGAGGTCCTTGATCGCGGTCGGCTGGTCGCCGGCGGGCTCGAAATCCGACACCATCTTGATGGCGATGCCGCCTTCCGACTTCTCCGGACGGGCCGGACGGTGCGGCGTCCAGAGCTGGCCGTCTTTGTGCAGGGGATTGCCGGATTCGATCAGGGCCGACAGCGCCGCGACGGTGGCGGTGACGCCGCTGGACGAAACCTGCTCGGCATCCTCCAGGCTGATGTCGAGGCCGGCGACCGGGTTGAGGCCGGCGGCGGCGCGCTCCTTGGCCGAGGCCGCGCCGCCCATCGAGGTGCCGCGCGCGGTGCGCCCGGGCGCCGACGAGCGTTCGGGGATCTTCTTCGGAGCTTTCGCCTTCGGCTGCTTTTCCGCCTCGCGCTCGATCTGCCCGGCCCAATCGGAGATCGATCCGGTCAGCGGCGCTCCGGAAAACTCGGCCTGCGGCGCCTCGGCAAAGCCGCCCGTATTCAGCGGCTCGGCGGCGTCGAGGAAGTCGGTCAGCGGGCTGCGCCGCTTCGGCGCGCCGTCTTGCGAAGGCGTCTTCTTGTCAGGATGTCTGGCCATGGCCCGAATATGGGTGGACTCGGCCCAAATGGAAAGAGCCGAGTGAAATGGCGCCGGCCGGGCGCGGACGATGCTGACAGAAGGCTGTCAGGAGCTGCGTCGTGATTTGATTGCAGGTCGACGCCAACCTCAACGGTTCATCTCCCCATTTCACCGGGGCGAAGAACCCAAGACTCAATTGAACCACAGCGCAAAGGTCAAAAAGCCGGCGCCGCCGAACTCGCGCTGGATCTGGTCGAAATCATCGCTGGTGAGGATCCTGCCGCTTTCGAGATAGGGCGCGATTCCCGGGCCGGTGATCGACAGAACGAGGTCGAAAGGTTTCGGCTCGTCGAAGAAGCGCTTCATGTTGATGCCCTTGCCGGTGATGCGGAAATGCGGCAGCAGCGCGCGGCCTTCGAGAAGGTCCTCGGCCATGGTCAGCGTGGCGAGCCAGGCCGTCACCTGCTCCTGGCCGACCTCCAGGCCGGTGAGGGGATTGGCGCCCTTCTGCTGCGGTCCCGGCAGCCATTCGCGGTCATTGTCGGTCTCGGCCAGGATCGCTTTCCAGTCCTCGCGCGAAAGCCGGATCATTTCCAGCAGGTGGCGGCGCGCGGCCCGCCGGCGCTCCGGCTCGACCACCGGCCAGTTGACGAGATGCACCAGGGAGACGAAGTCGGCGAAGCGCCATTCCGAGGCGAAGATATTGCCGCTCATCCCGCCGTCCGGCGGCACCAGAGTGTCTTGCAAAGGCAATTTCGCGCGCGGGAACAGCATGTGGAACGAGCCGTCGAACATGGCCCTGAAATCATGCGCTAGCCAGAAATCGGCCTGCGCCATCAGGAACTCGGCATAGCCTTGCAGCCAGAAACCGTCGGCGCGATCAAAGCGGAAGGTGAGCGAAGGCGCGGCAGCGCTCGTGTCGATGCTGCCATGCGCGAGCGAGGCCATGATCGCGGCGAAGCTTTCGTCGGGCGTGATGGCGCCGTCTTCGTTGAGGTCGATACCGGCGCGGGTGAGGTCGACGACCATGCCGATGTCGGCACTTTTTGGCACGGAGCCCAGCATGGCGGCGGATTTTTCGAGCCGGTCACGGAAAGAGACCAGGATGGCGCGGAATTTCTCATAGGTCAGCGGCTGCGGGTTGGGATTGTCCGGCACGGGCAGCTGCATCAGCGGCAACATGAAGGATTTCGGGCTCTCGAAGCCATGGCGATGCAAGCCGCCGGCGACGAGTTCAAGCGCGGTGAAGAATTCACCGGCACCCGCCGCATAGGCCGAGGCCGGGTCCTTGGCTGCTGACGCCTCCAGCTTCGATAGCGCCGTGTTCCGCTCAACCACGCTCTTCGCTTCGAACATGGACTTGGCTGCGTCCGGCATCTCCGCTCGGGCGAAGGACGTCGGCAGGAATGCAAACAAGGCTGCTGCAAGGATCGCTCTACGCACTGTCATCGCCCTCCACATGCGTCATGTAGCAATCATACACGCATTCGACTCGTGGCGTCGCCCCCACACCGATTTGGCGGGCCTGCTTTCGATGCGGGGGCCGGCTTCAATCGGCCGGGCAGACAGTCTAGACAAAGCAAAACTGGACCTGCCCGTGTCGAATTATCCGCTCTCCTACAAACTGTCTTGGCTGCCACGCTTGCTGAGACCGTCGCTCGGCGGCGACAGCAATGGTTTCGCTGCGTCCAAGGCGAGGTTGATCGCTCCGTCGCCCATCCGAACCGTGCGGCTGGCGTTCGTGGGCGACATTTCGGCCGTTGCCAATCGCGATGCACCGGAATGCGATCCGGCGATTGCCACCCTGCTTTCGTCTGCCGACCTTGTGGTCGGCAATTGCGAAAGCCCGATCGTCGAACGTCCATACACGACCATGGGGACGCGGCTCGGCACGCATCATGCGATGAGCGAGAATTTCCTGGCCGATGCGCTCGCAGCCGCCGGCATCGCGCGCGACAGGCTCGTGCTGTCCTTGGCCAACAATCACGTGCTCGATCAGGGCATAGCCGGTTTCGAGGAAACGCTTGTGGCGCTCGACCGGCTCGGAATCCGAACCATCGGCACGGTTGCCGGCGGATCTGTCCAGCGTCATGCCGCCGGATCGCTGACGATCGGCTTCGCGGCCTTCACGCTCTGGCGCAACACCGGTGCCGCGCCGTTTGAGGAACGTATCTCGATGCAGGCGGCCGAATGGCCCCGCGACGCCATGTCCGGCGTCGACCTTACCTGCGCGGTGCCGCACTGGGACTGGGAGTTCCGGCATTTTCCGCGCACGGCGACTCGAGTGCTGGCGAGGCTGCTGGTGAACAAGGGCGCCGGGCTGATCGTCGGCCATCATGCCCATGTGGTGCAGCCAATCGAGCGCATCGGTGGGAGCGTCACCGCTTATGGGCTCGGCGATTTCCTCGGCACTGCCTTCGCCAAGCCGCCATGGCCCGGCCGCATAGGGTCGATCCTCATAGTCGATATTAGCGCCGATGCAGCCACGCGCGGCATGATCGCCGCCTACCGGCTGCATTTCTTCATGCGCTTAGCTAAAGGCGGCCATGAGTGGCTTGTGCCGGTGGAGGCTCTGGGCGCTGCGCTCAAGCAGCGCGTCGCGGCCCGGCTGGAGACGGTTTTCCCGATTTCGGGCAACTAGCCCCCTCCCGCGGCAGGCACATCCGACGTTCGCGCAAAAGCCGCTGTCATAAGCCGATCTCAGCGGCGGCCGGGGCGGCCATGGAAGCAGCGGATTTCATGCCGAGCGAGGCGATGATCGCGGGCATCAGGCACGGCATCGAGGAGTATGACGCGAAACGGGCGTCGGCCCAGAGACAGGTCCGCTGGCGGGTGCCCGTGTTCGTCGGCCCGTCCATCTCGGCGGCATGGTTGTCGCGGAGCTGCTCTCTTTCCAGGCGCTGAGGCCGGCGACGCAGCTGCAACAATCTTTCCGCGATACGCAGCTGCCATGATCCTCGGCTTCGTGCGCGACGTGCGCTACCGGAATGGAGTACCGGCCGAACTCGTTCGACAGGATGCTACGCGAAACACCGATCTCGGCGCCATGCTGGCCACCGCTGCGCTGGTGCGCAAGATCGGTGCAAAGGACGAGGTTGCCGAATAGACCTCAACAGTCGAAGCCGTGTTGGGTGCGCATGTACTCCGCTTCTTCCTTCGACATCTTCTTCAGCATCACGCAGACGGTGAAGCTGCCGACTTGACGGCCGTTCCTGGTGTAGCCCCAGTCGGAAATATCGTCCCGGGTGAATTCGATGTTCTGGCCGAGGACGACGTTTTGAACGATTTCCGGCTGGTTCGCCAATATGCCGACGAAGCCGGTCTCGGTGCGGTTGAAGGGGATGACCCAGAAATGCTCCGTCGCATTGCCGTCGGCGATCATCACCTTCAGCTTGAACCTGTCGGTTCCTGGCGGCGGGGCGTCGGCCAAGGCCAGGAATTCGTCCAGGCTCGACCGCGCCTTCTCGATCGCGGCAGCCATCTCGGCATCGTCGGACGCGATCATCATGGCCTTGTCGTCGCCTTCCGCCCGAGCGGGCAATGGAGCGAGCGCCAGCAGTAGGCATAACGCGACACGAACGGCAAAGGTCATGATGTCCCCCAATTCCAGTTAAGGGCTCTATCTTCCTGCAATATGTCGGCAGTATCAATCGAACCGGCCCCGCCAACATAGAATAGGTCGAATGGAACTGCGCGGAGAGGACAGAACGCGCATCGGCGATCAGGACAACGCCACCGAACGGCCTACGATCGACAAGTTCTGGGAGACCCTGAAGATTAAACTGTAGTGGTCCGGATCAAAGCCCGGTCAATCCGGCCAGCCAGCTTGCCGAGCGCTTCGCCGCGTCCACCGTAGCGCCCGCGGCGCGGCTTAGATCGGTCTTGACCACGGCATAGCCGGCCTTGGTTCGGTAAAGCACGGCGCGGCCGCCGTCGACCGACCCGTCGAAGGCGACCGGCTTCGCTGTTTCCGTTTCGCTGGCGGTCACTGCTCCGCCGACGGGAACGCTCGGGCGATGGTCGAGTTCGGGCGGCAGCGGGGCGATGGTTTCGACGATGCGGTTCCTGGGCTTCAGATCCGGCCTGGATGCTTTCGCGGCAAGCTCGGAGGAAGTGGCCGAGCCCTTGGCGCGACAAATGCCCGAAACCAGCGGATAGTTGAAATTGCGCTGGTGCAACATCTGGCTCTTCATCGCCGCTTCACAGTCGGCGATCGTCGCCCATTTGGCCGGCGTCTCGCCGATATATTCGCAGAGCTTGGCGTCGCAGTCGCAGCCGACGATGGTCATGGCGACAAGGGCGGTCTTGATCACGGTCTTGTCCCTTCGAAATTGTTCCCCATCCCCACCTGCATCAATCCGCGCCGAACAAGGCGGGATTTGGCCGCGATTATGAAATGTGGATGACGGGGCGTTTCCGAAGGTTGCTGAGGCGGCGACTGTGACCAAAATGCCTCAGGCAGGCTTGGCCTGTCCCAAAAGACAGTCGGCGCTGGGATTTCTCCCAGCGCCTCCCTGTCAGATCAGGAACCGGTTGAGGCAGCAACTTCCGTAAAGTCGTCGCGCCAGGCCAGCCTTGATATTGACGGTCCTGCCAGTCGCCACCCGAGGGCAGCGCCCGTTCCAGACCACGCCGATCTCCACCCTTGCGGGCTTCTCCCGGCGTGCCATCGAAGGTTTTTCCCGGCCTTCATGGCAGCATCGGTCCGCCGTCGGCGTTGGCACGCTTTCCGCGGCACCCGTAGGTCTCGGCATCCGTCCCTCCAACAGGCGAGCCTGCTCTCGTTCTGGGCCGTACGGGCCTCAGGAAATCCGCCTTGCGCTTTTGCCTTTCGGCTGGGGCGTTCAGTGGCCGCCTGAGATGGGTTGAATGTACGCCGGGTAAGGGGTTCAGGGAATGCCCGTCCGCCTGTGGATAGCGGGATTATCGGGGACCGACGACAAAACCCTCGGAATTCGGCGGCCGAACCCCTTAGACAGCCTGCCCCGCTTTTTTAGCGACCTTCCATGTTGGAGCCTTGCCCCGCCGGCCGGTCCGCGTTTGAATGTCGGCAAAAGACTTTGGGCGCCAGCGTGGACTCTGCCGCGCATTTGCGGGATGTGCCTCGGGGGAGGGTCGGGATTGAAGGTCGGCGTGGTTCTCAATCCGATTGCCGGAGGCGGCAGGCTCAAGCGGCACTGGGCGGAGGCGGCGGCGTCGCTCAAGGCGAATTTCGGCGATTTCGACCTGCGCGAGACGCAAGTCAGCGGCGACGCCGAGCGGCTGGCTATCGACCTCGCCGCCAGCGGATGCGAGCTGGTAATCGCGGCCGGCGGCGACGGCACCGCCAGCGAGGTTGCCGACGGGCTGCTGCAGGCGCAGGACGAGATCGGTCATGAAAGCGCGCTTGGACTTTTGCCCTGCGGCACCGGCATAGACTTCGCGCGCGGGCTTGGCCTGCCGCGCGGCATAGGAGCCTCGGTCAAGCAGATCGCGGATGCCAAGGGCCGGAAAATCGACGCCGGCCGCGTCTGCTACATCGACGACCATGGCGCGCTGGCTAGCCGCCACTTCATCAACATCGCCGGCCTTGGCCTGTCCGGCGCGACGGATCGCGCCGTCAATGCCGACAAGCGCAAGGGCATGGTGTCGGTCAAGGCGCTGTTCTTCTTGCGCACGGTCCTGGAGTTCATCCGCTATCGCTTCCAGGATGTCCGGATCACCATCGACGACGGCGAGCCGGTCGAGGCGCGCATGGCGCTGGTGGCGGTGGCCAACGGCAAATTCTTCGGCGGCGGCATGATGATCGCCCCGGACGCCGAGCTCGCCGACGGCCAGTTCGACATCGTCATCCTGCGCGCCGCTGGCAAGCTCGGCCTGATAAGAGACATCCGCCTGCTCTATGGCGGCAGGCACCGTAACCATCCGGCGATCACCATCCTGCGCGGCCGCAAGGTGCTGGTCGAGCCGCTGGGCGATGTCGAGATGAACGGCGCGCTGGTCGACATAGACGGCGAGTCGCCGGGGCGGATTCCGGCGACTTTCGAGATACTGCCCGGGGCGCTGACGCTGAGAGGTTGAATCAACTCTGTGAGCGTTTGATTCAGCTGGTGCGGCCAGATAATTGAAATAGTTGACTGAATTGTTGCCGGGTCATACTTCCAGCCTGGCCGGGAAGCCCGGCGCGCGAAGCTCCACACCCACCGCATCCTCGAGCAGCTTGACGACCTGCGTCGACCAGGCGTTGCCGCCATAGGCACGCTTGCCTTCCTCGAAGATCGCGTTGACGCGTGTCGCCAGATCGAGCGGCGCGCCGAACTCCCTGCCCATGGCGAGCGCGAAGCCGAGATCCTTCAGCGCCAGGTCCATGGTGAAGCCGATGTCGTAGGAGCCGTTGAGCACGAGCTGGCTTTCGGTCTCATGGACGAAGCTATTGCCGGAGGAGGCTACGATCGCGTGATAGGCTTGCGCAAGGTCGAGGCCGCCTTGCTTGGCCAGCATCAATGCCTCGCCGGCTGCGACGAGATGGATGAAGGCCAGCATGTTGGTGATGACCTTGATGACCGCAGCCGAGCCGACGGGCCCCATCAGGAAAGACTTCGCGCACATCGCTTCGATGGCCGGGCGATGGCGTTCGTAGAGCGTGGCGTCGCCACCAACGAGCGCCGTGATCCTGCCTGCGGCCGCCAGATGCACGCCGCCGGTGACGGGGCATTCCAGCGTCTCGATGCCCATTGCCGAAGCAAGCGCGGCAAGTCGCAGAATCTCGTCGCGGCCATTGGTCGACATCTCGATCCAGGTGCTACCCTTAAGCAGACCCTGCAGCAATCCGTCCGCGCCGGCGAGCACCGCTTCGCTGACCTTCGGCGAGGGCAGGCAGGTGATCGCATTGCCGGCGCGGGCGGCGGCCTCGGCCGGGCTCGTCGCCGCCGTGGCGCCGAGCGCGACAAGGCGCTCGACCGCCGCCGGGTCTCTGTCGAACACCGTGACGGCAAAGCCGTTGCGAAGCAGGCTGGCCGCGAGATTGCCGCCAAGATGACCAAGTCCGATGAAGGCGTAAGCGAGGGTCATGGCATCAACGGCGTCTGCATCATCTGCAGATGCAGGTCCTTGCCGCTATAGGGGTGCGCGTCGCAGACCGTCTCGTCGAGCTCGACGCCAAGGCCGGGCTCTTTCGACGGGATCACGTTGCCGGCCTCCCATTCGATCTTCTTCTTGAGCAGCGTGGCGTGAAAACCATCCCACTGTTTCAGCGATTCCAGGATGAGGAAGTTGGGCAGCGTCACCGCCAGTTGGATGTTTGCGGCACCGACGATCGGGCCGCAATAGCAGTGCGGCGCCACCTGGATGTGGTAGGCCTCGGCCATCGCGGCGATCTTCTTGGTTTCCAGGATGCCGCCGGAGCGGCCGAGATCGGGCTGCAGAATGGTGGCGGCGCGGTTCTCGATGACTCGGGCGAACTCGAACTTGGTCGTCAGCCGCTCGCCGGTGGCGATCGGGATCGAGGTGCCGCGGGCGACCTGCGCCATCACCTCCGGCATATCCGGCGGCACCGGCTCCTCGAACCACAGCGGATCGTAAGGCTCGATGGCGCGGGCAAGCCGCAGCGCGCCCGAAGCAGTGAACTGGCCATGCGTGCCGAACAGGATGTCGGCCCGCGTTCCGACCGCCTCACGGATCGCCTTGATCATGCGCGCCGACAGATCGATGTCGATCAGGCGCGGCTGGTGGCCGTCATAGGCGGTGTAGGGGCCGGCCGGGTCAAGCTTCACTGCGTTGAAGCCCTGCTCGACATATTCAAGCGCGCAGGCGGCAGCCATGTCGGGGTCGTTGTAGACATTCTGGCCGCGCGCATCTTCAGAATGGACGCTTCCGGAATGCGGATAGAGATAGGTGTAGGAGCGCAGCGTCTCATGGACCTGGCCGCCGAGCAGCTTGTAGACCGGCTTGCCGGCCTCCTTGCCGATGATGTCCCAGCAGGCCATTTCCAGCGCCGAGAAGCAGCCCATGCCGGAGACGTCGGGGCGCTGGGTGAAGCCGGAGGAATAGGCGCGGCGAAAGAAGTTCTCGATGTCGTGCGGGTCGCATCCGACGAGATAGCGCTCGGCCATGTCCTCGATCATTTTCGCGGTGACATGCGCCGAGAAGGTGGCGTTGTAGGCTTCGCCATAGCCGACCACGCCGCCGTCGGTTATGAGCTTGACGAAAATGAAATACTTGCCACCGATGCCAGGG
Source organism: Mesorhizobium sp. (assembly GCA_004020875.1). GTDB lineage: Bacteria > Pseudomonadota > Alphaproteobacteria > Rhizobiales > Rhizobiaceae > Mesorhizobium. The sequence continues at coordinate 127,638 of SAPZ01000008.1, read as the reverse complement.
GGCGGGTTGCCGACAACCCAGGTCTTGACGTCGGTGATTTTCATTTCTGATCCTCCAGAACCAGGTCGGCGCCCTTCCACCCTGTCAGTATCGAGGCGGCGTTGGTGTTGCCCGTGATGTTGTCGGGGAAAATCGAAGCGTCGATGACGCGTAGACCGTCCAGCCCGTGAACCTTCAGCCGCGGATCGACGACGGCGCGCGCGGCGTCCGGCCCCATGCGGCAGGTCGAGACCGGGTGATAGACCGTGCCCGAGCGTTTCCTGAAGTCCTGGATCAGATCGGCATCCGAAGTGATTGACGGTCCAGGCAAAACCTCTTCCTCGATGATGTCGGCCATCGCCGGCATCGCGGCGATCCTGCGCACGAACTTCACCGCCGCCAGCATCTCGTCGACATCAGCATTGGTGGAGTAGGCATTGGCCGTGATCCTCGGATAGTCGCGCGGATTGCTTGAGCGGATCATGATCTCGCCGCGGCTCGACGGGCGGCAGTTGGACAGACCGATCGAGAACCCCGGCCAGGGGTCGGGCGTCAGGATCGGACGTTCACCGCTCTTCGGGATGACGGTCGAGAAGGCCTGGAAATAGAGCTGCATATTCGGCCGCTCCATCGAGGCATCGGTGCGGAAGAAGCCGCCGGCATTGTTCATCGACAGCGACAACGGTCCGGAGCGCAGCAGGATGTATTGCATGCCGACGAGCAGCTTGCCCCACCAGGGCCGCAGGATCTGGTTCAGCGTCGGCAGCTTGCCTTTAAAAGTGTAGTTGATGCCGACATGGTCCTGAAGATTGGCGCCGACATTGTCGTTGGCCTCGACGACCGGGATGCCCAAATTGCCAAGCAGCGCCGACGGCCCGACGCCGGAGAGCTGCAGCAGCTGCGGCGAGTTGATCGAGCCGCCCGAGAGGATCACCTCGCGGCCGGCGCGAGCAGTTTTCTTCTCGCCGTTCTGCTCATATTCGATGCCCACGGCGCGCGTGCCTTCGAACAGGATTTTCGTCGCCAGCGCGTTGGTCTCGACACGGACGTTGCCGCGCTTCATCGCCGGCCGCAGGAAGGCGCGGGCGGCCGACATGCGGCGGCCGTTCTTGGTCGTTATCTGGTAGACGCCGACGCCTTCCTGGGAGGCGCCGTTGAAGTCGGGATTGAAGGGGAGGCCGGCCTGCTCGGCGGCGGCGAGATAGCGCTTGGTCAGCGGGTGCACCGCGCGCGAACAATCGGTGACATGCAGGGGGCCGCCGACACCGCGCCACCGGTCGGCGCCGGCCGCGTTGTCTTCCATCGCCTTGAAGGAGGGCAGGAGGTCGTCATAGCTCCAGCCGGGATTGCCGGCGGCGGCCCAGGCGTCGAAATCCTCGCGCGCGCCGCGGATGAAGACCATGGCGTTGATCGAGCTCGAGCCGCCGAGCAGCTTGCCGCGCGGCCAGTGGTCGGCATTGCCGGCGAGGCCCGGATCCGGCTCGGCCTTGTAGTTCCAGTTGACGACGGGGTCAAAGAAAGTCTTGCCGTAGCCGAGCGGCATCTGGACGTAGAAGCGCCGGTCGGTTCCGCCGGCTTCCAGCACCAGCACCGAGAAGCGGCCCGAAGCCGACAATTTGTCGGCCACGACCGAACCGGCCGAGCCGGAGCCGACGACGATGAAATCATAAGTCTGCATGACAGGCGGGCGCGCTCCGAAATTCGCGGTCTAGCCTAGACATTGCCGGTTCACGTCGTCGCCGGACCTTCCGGCATGGCTTGTGAAAAAAGCGACTGCTCCGGCGGCGCAGTTTTCGCTTTCAGCAGAGCTTGCGACAACGCAATCGCATTGGTACGGGTTCAGGAAAGCAGCGGCTGGAGGACTTTCCTATGGTGCATTACGCGGACGGAAAACCCCTCGGCGACCTCACGCTGCGCACGCTTGCCATGCCGTCCGACGCCAATGCCGCCGGCGACATCTTCGGCGGTTGGGTAATGGCGCAGATGGACCTTGCCTGCGGCATCCGCGCCGCCGAGCGTGCCAAGGGGCGCGTCGTCACCGCCGCGGTCAAGGAGATGTCCTTCGCCAAGCCGATGAAGATCGGCGACACGCTCTGCATCTATACCCATGTCGAGCGCGTCGGCCGCACTTCCATGGTGCTCAAGGTCGAGGCCTGGGCGCAGCGCTACCTTTCCGACCTGATGGAGAAGGTCACCCATGCCGATTTCGTCATGGTGGCGCTCGACGGCGAGGGCAAGCCGAAGCCGGTTCCGGCCGAGAGCTGATTCCGCAAAACTTGCCGTTTTGTAACGACGCCCGCGCGGGAGATGCGCTGTGCGACATCCAATGGTTGCTTTCGCGCCCCAGTTTGTGGCTGCGAGGGGAAAACAATGCGTCAACACATACTGAACGGCTGGCTCGTGACGGCTCTTATCGCGCTGGTCTGCCTGCTCGGCATAACGGCCTACACGGAGGTCAGGAAAGACCTTTCGCGAGTCGCCTGCTCGAGAGGTCTCAAGGCGGCGGATAGGAGGCCGGTGCAGTTGGAAAGCTGCTCGACGACGTGCTGCGGCGGCACCATTCGAAGTGCCTGATCGGTGGCCGGCTAGAGACAGTCACCCTTGTCGAGACAGATGCACGCAGACACTTGCGAGGCTGGCTGCGGAGCCGCTGCAAATCCGATCAAAGACGGAAGGTACGAAAGGCCCGGCGCCGAGCCGCATTGTTCGTCCGACGGTTCAGAAACCTTTGAACCACAAGGGTTTCAGACCTGCTGGCTGTCAAATTTCGCGCGCGCCTCGCGGACCCGATTGGTATTCTTGCGCGCCCATTCGCCGAGCGCGCCGACCGGCACGAGCAGCTCGTGGCCGAGCTCGGTCAGCTCGTAATCGACACGTGGCGGAATGGTCGGAAACACTTTTCGCGTCACGAACCCGTCGCGTTCCAGACCGCGCAAGGTAGTGGTCAGCATCTTCTGCGAAATGCCGCCGACAGCGGCGCGCAATTCGTTGAAGCGCAGCGCGCCGTCGCCCAGCTTGCCAACCACGAGCACGGTCCATTTGTCGCCGACCCGTTGCAGGATTTCCGACACGGCTCGGCAGTCTTCGGTGATATGCGGGTGCCTCAGTAACATAAACGTGCCCCCTTGCGCGCTGATTTGTCAGTATCACATATAGCGCCGGTATCCAAACGATACCAGAAATTCCCGCAAGGAGAGTCCCTTATGTCCAAGCCCAAAATTGCCATTGTCGTCGGTTCGACGCGCGCCGCCCGCTTCGCCGACGTGCCGGCGCAGTGGATCGCCAAGATCGCCAAGACCCATGCCGATATCGACGTCGAGATTGTCGATCTGCGCGACTGGCCGCTGCCTTTCTTCGACGAGGTCGCATCCTCCGCCTGGGCGCCGTCGCAGAACGAAGTGGCGCAGCGCTGGCAGAAGAAGGTCGCCGAGTTCGACGGCTTCATCTTCACCGCCGCCGAATACAATCACGCTCCGACTGGTGTCCTGAAGAACGCCATCGATTACGCCGCCAATGAATGGAACAAGAAGCCGGCCGGCTTTGTCGGCTATGGCTCGGTCGGCGGCGCGCGCGCGGTCGAACAGCTCCGCTTGATCGCCGTCGAGTTGCAGATGGCTCCGGTCAAGTCGGCCGTCCACATCGCCTGGGGCGATTTCCTTGCGGTCCGCCAGGGCGAGAAGAAGCTCGAGGACCTCGAGCATCTGAACCAGTCGGCCGCGGCGCTTGTCAACGACGTCGCCTGGTGGGCGAAAGTGCTGAAGGCGGCGCGTGCCGCCGATGCGATCGCCGGCGAAGCCCAGGCCGCCTGAGCGATCAATTAAGTTTGTCCTCCCAGTAAGAAAGGGGCGGCGCCGGGCGCCGCCCCCTTTTTTAGTGCTAGTACCCGAGCTGCCTATCGTGCGATCTGGTGCCTCGCGCAGCAGTCGTTCAAGGCTTTTTTTGACGTCGAGCTCGGCGGAATACGCCCGCCGTATGCTGACATGCTTGACTCCCTTGACAGGGACGAAAGCATGACGGCCGCCTCCAGCGTCCGCTTGCCTCTGTTCGGTACGGACGACGAATGAACGTAGTGCTCGAAACGTGACCGTTACGAGTCAATTTGCGTAGGGGCGAACTCCATCTATTTCTTCTTCAACAGCCGCGCCTCGCGAAGAAGCGAGTTGGCGTCGATGCCGATCATGTCGACAAGTTCGCGCGCCTGGGCCTCGGTGATCCCGGTCTCCTTCACGAGAAACCGGACCCGGAATTCCTTCTCTGCCTTCAGTCGCTCGTCGCGTTCTTGCTTGTCGTCGGCCATGGATTTTTCCCCATGACCTGAAACCGCAAGTTGACGCTAAGGTTCCCCTCAGCGCACGACCTGCCGATGACCGTCGGGCAGCCGGGTGGCGATCAGCTTGTCGATGCGGCGGCCGTCGAGGTCCACCACCTCGAAGCGCCAACCTTGCGCGTCGACGCACTCGCCGGTCGTCGGCAGGTGGTGGAGATGCGACAGCACATAGCCGGCGACGGTCTCGTAGTCGCGGTTCTCGGGCAGGTCGATGCCAAGCACCTCGGCCATCTCGTCGGCCTGCATGTAGCCAGCGAGCAGCCAGGAGCCGTCGTCGCGCTTGACGGCGTTTTCCTCCTCGCCCGCATCGAGGTCGGAGCGGAACACGCCAGTGATCGCTTCGAGGATATCGGCCGGCGTGACAATGCCTTCGAAATGGCCGTATTCGTCATGGACCAGCGCCATCGGCACATCCGATTCCCTGAGCTTCTGCAGCACGTCGAGCGCGTCGGCCTGGTCATGCACGATGGGGGCGGCGCGCACATGCTGGCGCGGATCCAAAACCCTTCCGGCCAGAAGGGCTGCCAGCACATCGCGCGTCTGGATGACACCGACCATGGCGTCGACATTGCCGTCGCCGACGGGCAGTCGCGAGTGCTGCGTTTCCATCAAGAGCTTTCGGGTCACCGTCTCGTCGGATTGCAGGTTGAGCCAGTCGACCTCCGTGCGCGGCGTCATCACGGCGCGCACGGCGCGGTCGCCGAGGCGCATGACGCCGGCTATCATGCGGCGCTCGTCGGATTCGATGGTGCCGTGATGCTCGGCCTCGGCGACCAGCATTTTGATCTCCTCGTCGGTGACCTTCTCTTCCGCCTCGCCGGCCTGGCCGAGCAGCCAAAGCACGGCGCGGCCGGAGAGGTCGAGCAGGAACACGAGCGGCGCCGAGACGGTGGCGAGGATCGTCATTGCCGGCGCGGCCCTGACCGCGACGCGTTCCGGGTCCTTGAGCGCGATCTGCTTCGGCACCAGCTCGCCGACGATCAGCGAGGCATAGGTGATCAGAGCGACGACGATGCCAACTCCGACGGGGTCGGCGATGTTTTCGCGGATGCCGGTCGACGCCAGATATTGCGCCAGCCTTTCGCCGAGCGTGGCGCCCGAGAAGGCGCCTGAGAGAACGCCGACGAGTGTGATGCCGATCTGCACCGAGGACAGGAACTTGCCGGGATTGGAACCCAGTGCCAGCGCGCGGCCGGCGCCCTTGATGTTGCGGTCGATCATCGCCTTGAGGCGGGCGGGCCGCGACGAGACGATGGCTAGCTCCGACATCGACAAGAGGCCGTTCACCAGAATGAGGACGGCCACGACGGCGATTTCAACATAAAGCATGCGCGGTCAATAGCATTGCTGCAGCGCATTCGAAAATAGCCTGCCGGTATTTTTGGAACATGACAGCTTTGGCGCGCGACCCGGCGGCTTCCGAACGGTCGTTCGGCAGGACGCGTCATCAGGCCGTGGCGAGTCTGGCACTCGGGTAGGATACCGCCACGAAATCAAAAAAGCGGATCATGCAAAATCAATGGGGTAGAGCGGAACCAATATCAAATGATATAGTTAGAACAGCTTGCGGGGGATTGCCCAATGGCGCTCGAACCGAAACGCGGCCTCGTCCAGAAGCTTCTGGAGGAGACCGGTATTACCGAGGCGCAGGCGCTGGAACTGATCTCGCTGCTTGGATCGAACTGGTCGTCGCTCGTCCGGGAGGCGAAAGCCATAAGGGACAGCTTGAAGCCGCGGACCGGGCCCCCATCCGCATGACGGTCTGCGCCGCCTCTCGGCTTCGTCGTGCCGTCACTGCTGTGCGCTCAACACGCCGATCACGGCCGTGCCGTCGGTGAAGTAGGGATCGCCGCCGCCATTGCGTCCCGTCCTGGTGGCACCGATCCCCGGTATCTCGCTGGTTGAGGTAAGCAGACCGTCGGCCTTCAGGCCGCCGATCAGGAAGTCGCGCTCGGCGTCGATGTCCGGGCTGATATGGTGGGTAATGGCGCCCGTGTCGTGGCTGAGGCCGACGCCGCGATCGAAGCTCGCGGCGCCCAGCCAAAGCGGGCGGCCGTCGTCGCCGACAGTGTCCGTCTGCCAGACGCGGACGTGGTGGCGCCGGTCGGCGCTGCCGCCGACCGGTTTCTCGAAGGCAAGGTCCTGGGCGCGGCCTTCGAACAAAAGGCGGCTCATCGGCGCATCGGGGTAGGGACGGGAAAACAGGACGCTTTCTCCGATGTCGATCGCGGTCCTGAGCGTGACGGCATCGGCCGTATCCCAGCCCGCGACCGCGAAGGCGTGGACCACCTCCTTCTCAGTACCAACAACGCCGACATTGATCGGATCGCCGGGAATGCCCTGTGGCGTATGCGTCACCATCTCGAAGGGGCGGGTGCGGAAGCCGCGCTCCCGCCAGATCCAGAATTCCGGCGCGGCTATATAGGCGAGCGCCAGATAGAAGGCGCAAACCGCCCCAAACCAGACGGCCGCCCGCCGCGTCAGGCTTCGCTCACCCACGACAACCCGCTCCCAAATCCATGCGCGACCATTTTATGCGGTGTTGGCCGTTTTTGGGCAGACCTCGATGAGGATGGAGCGGGCTGCCTCGCGATCGCCACCAGTCAGCGGCAGGCGCGGTAGCCGCTTTTGCGGTTCTTGATGTCGAAATGGAAATGGTTGCGGTGGTCGTAATTGTAGCCGGGGCCGAGCACCGTGGTGAAATACTGGCAGCCGTCGGCGCGAACATTGTTGAGGAAGCCACGGGTTCGGAAGGCGAACCAACCGGGCTTGCGCACGTCGATGTCGTCGCCATTGTTGAGCTCGATGCTCATGACGTCGAGCGCGTTGCCCTTGCCGTGTTCGGACAGCACACCTTCGCCGGCGATGTTGCGGCAGGAATAGCTGGAGCCCTGGTGGATTGCCCTGACGCCGGAGAAGTAGCGCCAGCGGGCGGCCGGCTGCAGCTCATTCTTCGTCCAGGCGGCGAAGGTGGCGGCCATGTTGCAAGTCAGCGTCGCCGCCGGCTTCATTGCGACGCTGCCGATCGCCGTCACCTTCACCGGATAGTCGATGCCGCACTGGCCTTCGTGGATCGGCTGGATGTCCTGGTAGACGACTCCCATCCGCTTGAGCTCGTTACGGCAGTCGATTTCGCTGGCCGGCATCTGCTCGACTGGCGACATCGGCTCGTCCATTCGCGGATAGGCGGCCTGGGTCATGTAGGGATTGGACGGAACAAGGCGCTGCATGCCGGAATATTGCGGTGCGTCGGGCTGTGGCACGGCCGCCGTCTGGCTGCCGACGTCGACGGCCGGCTGCAACGCAAACACGTCGCCGGTGGTGCAGGCCGATACCGTGATGATGGCAAGGGCTGCGACCAACCCGGCGGCGAAGCGGGCAAAATTGTTCCACGGCGCCGCGGCAAGCATCGCGCCAAGTGTTCTGGCCATTGAAAGGCATCCTGTCCCCAGATGGCGCAAGGTTAACCGTCAATTGTAAAGGAAAGATCAGCGCCGTCATTCACGCATGGGGCGGAATTGCGGCGCTGTTCTTGTAGGGACGTAGTCGAAACTTCCGAGATCGTGCCTACTGGCAGAAGGTGCCGCCATGACGTCGCGGCTCCAGATCAAGATGGAAATGCAGCGCGTGGTCGGGGTCAGCGCCCGGCCCAAGCACCGTCTTGAACGGTCCGCAGGCGGCCTTGCGCACGGCGTCGAGGAACTTCGCATCTTTTTCCGGAGGCGCCGGCCCGACCTCGATCTTCCTATCGTCCGACAAGGTGAAGCTTGCGATGTCTAGCGCGTTGCCGAAGGCGTGCTCTGACAGTGTCCGGGTGCCGTTGCGCGGGCGGCAGACGAAGGCCGAGGCCTGGTTGACCGACTTCAAATCGGCGCCGAGCTCGGCCTTTGCCGTGGGCTGGACGACATCGGCCACGAAGCGAGCCGCTGCCTCGGCCATCGGGCAATTGAGTTCGGTGCTGGGACTGACACTAATGGATTTGCCGAGCGTCTTCAAAATTATCGGGTACGGGATCGAGCAGCCGATTTCCGCGTCGTGCTCGGCCTTGTGCTCTTCGAACTCGACTCCAAGCGCCTTCAGCCGCTCGCGACACGCGCTTTCCTCCGCCGGCATCTTGTCGGCCGGCACATCGGCCGAGCGCGGATCGGGAGGCATCGTTTCCTCCGCTGGCTGGGTGGGTTTTTCCGACGGTTGCGGCGCGGTTTCCGGCGGCTCCGGTTCCAGTTCGGCCGGCTTCTCCGGCGGCGTCGGCACGACATCCGGCGTCTCAGGCTCGGATTCGGTGCGCGGCGCGGACTGAGCGCCCTTCGAGCGCGGCGGGCGGGCATCCCATTTCGGATGCGACTTATCCTGGTTGAGGAAGTCGTCATTGCTGCCGAGGCGGCTTTTGTCTTGCCCGGACTTATCGGCGCCGTTCTCCATATCCTGGGGACGCGGCACCGGAACCGGCGTCGCCGGAGGCGTTTCCGGTGCCGGAGCGGCGCTCTGGCTCGGCGACGGCAGATGTCTTTTGTGCCGATAATGGTGTTTGGCCAAGGCTGGCGAAATCAGCAGGATCGCGGCCGCCACAGGCAGCGCCAGTCTGCAAAGTCGTGAAAGGCTCAGCGTTGCCATCGCCCCGAAACGGCGGTCGCGTCGCGAAGTTGCTTGCACCACCGGCCCTGCCGATCACAATCGATTACCGGCGCGTTACGCGCCTATGGCTTCAAGGCCTTCCTCCAGCCAGTCGGCCAACATCGGCAGGCCGAGCAGATATTTCGCCGTCCGCTTCTTGGGACGCTCCTTGGCGGCTGCCACCGCGTCAGCCCATTCGGATACGTCATAGTCGCCGCGCCCGAGCCAGGCGAGCGCGATCAGTTCGGCCGCTTCGTCGATGTTGAGATCGTTGATCAGCTCGCGGAATTCCTCCTCGGTGAGGTCTTCCGAAGCTTCCTCGGCAAGGCCGTCATGGTGATGGCTGGCATGCGCGTCGCCGTCGAACTCGACCTCGTGCTCGGCGCCGTCGTCATAATCCTCGTTGACGGCGGCGCTCAGCGCCTTGGCCTTGAGGATGAACAGGCGCACCGTGTCCGGGTCTATGGAAAGCTCCCATTCTTTCTCGAGGCGCTGCTGCACGGTCCTTCTCCACGTGATGCGCTTGGCCCCGATGATAGCGGATTTGCAGCGCGCGTCACGTCCGGAGGCAAGGCTCTCTTTCGGGCCGTCCAAAATAGTTCGGCCGATGACGAGTTTTCGGGATGAAACCGGATCGGGCCGGCGTTAGTCTGCCATTGTCACGCTCACGGAGGCATCGATGCGCAGACGATTGCTTGTTCAAGTCATGGCTATTGCGGCGCTGCCGCTGTTCGTGGCCCCGGCTTTTGCAGCCGGGGAAAGTGGCGGCAGTGCCGGCGGCAGCGGTGGCCAGACGACCACTACCTGCAAGAAGGATGAGGTCTGGGACAAGAAGAAGAACAAGTGCGTGAAGCCGCAATATGGCATGCTGGATGACGACAGCATTTACGAGGCCGGCCACGATCTGGCGATGGCCGGGCGCTATGACGAGGCGATCTCGGTGCTGACGCTCGCCGCCAACAAGCAGGATCCGCGCATCCTCAACTATCTCGGCTATTCGCATCGCCATTCGGGCCGCGTCACTGTCGGCCTTGGCTATTACGAGGAAGCGCTGCGCATCGACCCGAACTACACGCTGGTGCGCGAATATCTCGGCGAAGCGCATCTGCAGATCGGCGATCTCGCCGGCGCTCAGGAACAGCTCAAGGAAATCGAAAAGCGGACCGGCACGGGCTCGCGCGAATACGGCATGCTGTCCGAACAGATCGATCATTTCCTGCGGAGCTGAACAGGGCTGCAAACTCTTCGGGCCGGCTGCGAGCAATCGTAGCCGGCTTTTTGTGTTCGCCGCCGGCTGGCGTCCGCGAAAGCGGTGATCATTTTGCCGAACTTCATTTTTGCACGTGAAAATCGCGCCAAGATCGCTATATTCAGGGAAATTGTGGTGAAACGGTTCCGTTAGCCCGAGGCTGCCGGACCGTTTTCTTTTTGTACCCATTTGACAAGGCTGCTCCCGAAAAGCGGGGGTGGCGGCAGGAAAGGTCAGGCATATGATCAAGGTCCCGATGACAGGCGAGGGGTTCGCGTCATTGAAGGAAGAACTGCGTTGGCGTCAGCAAGAGGAGCGTCCCCGCATCATCGAGGCGATCTCCGAAGCGCGCTCGCATGGCGACCTGTCCGAAAATGCCGAATATCACGCGGCCAAGGAGTCGCAGAGCCACAATGAAGGCCGCATCAACGAGCTCGAGGATCTGATCGCGCGTGCCGAGGTCATCGACGTCTCCAAGCTTTCCGGCGACAAGGTGAAGTTCGGCGCGACCGTCGTGCTCGTCGACGAGGACACCGAGGAAAAGAAGACCTATCAGATCGTCGGCGACCAGGAAGCGGACGTGAAGTCCGGCCGCATCTCGATCTCTTCGCCGATCGCGCGAGCGCTCATCGGCAAGGAAGTCGGCGACGCCATCGAGGTCAACGCTCCGGGCGGCGCTCGGGGGTATGAGATCGTCCAGGTGCAGTTTATTTAGCTCCAATCTCCCCCTTGTGGGGGAGAAAGCGATTTCAACATCTTAGCCGAAGGCTAAGTGTTAGAAATCGCGAGAGAGGCGAAAAGCGCTGTGCGACGAGGGGCTAGGCTTCCAACGAAATCCCCTCTCTTGGATTTTCTACGACTTAGCCTCCGCGAAGGGCTCCGGCTAAGACCGTGAAAATCCATCCTCCCTCACAAGGGGGGAGATAGCGCGCTGCGCCAGCAACCGTTCAACCTCCGCAACCACCTCAGCCGGCGTCACCTTGCCTCCGGGCGGCGCAAGCAAGGTCGATGCGAACGGTCCGCGCGGGCCGGTGAGACCGGGTTCGGTTGCCAGGAAGATGGCGACCGTCGGCAGGCCGAAGGCGCTGGCGAGGTGAGTCAGGCCGGTGTCGGCGCCGACGACCAGCGTCGAGCGGCCGAGGATCGCGGCGACATCCGCGAGCGGCGATTTCGCAACCAGCGCTGTCTTTGGCACGGCGCCGGCAATGGTTTCCGCCACTTTCTTTTCACCCTCATTCGACCAGGTAACCACCGGCGTGAATTGGCGGTCGCTCAACTCGCGCGCGGTTTCAATCCAATCCTCGACGGGCCATTTCTTGTCTTCGCGGCTGGTGCCGTGCAGCAGGAAGGCGGTTTTGCCTTCAACGCCGGGTAGTGCGCGCACCGGCGGCACGATGCCGGACTCGAGCGTCGACAGGTCAGGTCGGTAGCCGAGCGCCAGACCGAATAGCCGCCTGGTGCGCTCGATGGCATGCAGGTCGCGCGGCACGGCGAATTTCCGCTGATAGACCAGTGTCGCCGAAGGCTCGCGGGCGCTCGCCCGGTCGAAACCGGCAATCAGCGCGCCGGCCTGGATGGCGACGAGGGCCGACTTCAACAAGCCTTGCGCGTCGATGACGAGGTCGTAGCGGGAGGCACGGAGTGCTCTGCGCAGTCCGGCTATCTCACGCCACGTAACGCCGTCGAAAAGCCTCTTGCGCCAGCGCCGGACCGCCACCTTATGGATCACTCCAATCGCCGGATGCAACGCCACGATGCCGGCAAACGGCTCCTCCACGCACCAGTCGAAGTTGATATCCGGGCGATTTCTCACCGCGTCCTCGACGGCCGGAAACGTGTGGATGACATCGCCCATCGACGATGTCTTGACGATCAGCACTTTCATGCCGCCGCCGGAACCTTGAGCAGGCGGTTGGCCGCGGCAGTGACACGAGCGACATCGAGCGTCTTAAGGCAGTTGAGATGCCCGAGCGGACAGACCTTCTTGTGGCAGGGCGAGCAGGACAGATGCAGCCAGATCAGTTCGGAGCGCTCGCTGAGCGGGGGTGTATTTTCCGGCGACGTCGAACCATAGACGGCCACGATCGGCGTGCCGACAGCTGCCGCGACATGCATCAGGCCGCTGTCGTTCGAAACCGCAAGCTTCGCTGCGCCGATCAGGTCGATGGCGTCCTCGAGGCGGGTCTTGCCGGCAAGGTCGATAGCGCCGGGCGCGAGCGTCGCGATCTCGCCGGTCACGCCGGCATCGTTCTTCGAGCCGAGCAGCACGACGCCCAAACCCTGTGCCATCATGTCCCGGGCAAGACCGGCATAGTGATCGCTCGGCCAGCGTTTTGCCGGACCGAATTCGGCGCCGGGCATCAGGGCGATGAATTTTTCCCCTGTCAGCCCGAACCGCGCCAGCAGATCGGCTTGGTTTGCCTCGTCGACGGTGAGCTTCGGCGCGCGAAAGGTGCCGCCGCGGGCGAGGCCGAAATAGGCGCGCGCCGTGCGCCGCTTCAGCGCCTCGGGCAGCGGCACCACGTCGGTCAGCAGGCCGTAGCGCATCTCGCGCAGATTGCCGACGCGGCGCGGGATGCGGGCAAAGAATGGGATCAGCGCCGATTTCCAGCTTCCCGGCAGCACATACGCCATATCGTATCGGCCGCGCAGCAGCCGGCCGAAGCGCCGCCGGCTGCGGAATTCGAGTGCGCCCGGCATCAGGGGAAAATCAATCTGGTTGCGTATCTCGGGCATGCGCTTTACCAAAGGCGCAGCCCAGGCCGGCGCCAGCACATCGATGGCCGCGTGCGGATGTTTTTCCTTCAGCGCCGCAAACAGGCACTGCGCCATGACCATGTCGCCCACCCAGCGCGGGCCGATCACGAGGATCGTTGGGCCTTCAGCCATTCGACATAGTCCCTCACGCCGGTTTCGACTGTGCGGAATTGGCCATTGTAGCCGGCCGCGCGCAAGCGGGACATATCAGCCTGCGTGAAACTCTGGTAGCTTCCCTTGAGATGGTCCGGGAAGGGAATGAACTCGATCTCCCCCTTGCCCAGTGTGTCGATCACCGCCTCGGCGATGGCGCGGAACGGCTGCGCGCGGCCGGTGCCGCAGTTGAAGATGCCGCTCAAGCCGCGTTTCCACAGCCACAGATTGACCTCCGCGACATCGCCGACATGGATGAAGTCGCGGCTCTGTTCGCCCGGGCCGAAGTCGCCATAGGCGCCGAACAGTTTGGGATTCTCGCCGCGCTCGACCTGGTTGAAGAGATGGAAGGCGACGGAGGCCATGGCGCCCTTGTGCGCCTCGCGCGGTCCGTAGACGTTGAAATAGCGCAGCCCCGTTACCTGTGAATGGTCGGCGTCGACGTTACGGCGGACGTAGTCGTCGAACAGCTTCTTCGAATAGGCATAGACGTTGAGCGGGCGCTCGAACGCGGGCTCCTCGCGGAACTCGCTGCCGCCGCCATAGACCGATGCAGAGGAGGCATAAAGGAAGGGCACGCGCAGGGCGAGGCAGGCATGCAGCAGCCGCTTGGAGTAGGTGTAGTTCACGTCCATCATGAACTTCCCGTTCCACTCAGTGGTGGTCGAGCACGCGCCCTGGTGGAAGACCGCATCTATGCGGCCGAGCGCGCCATTCTCGAGCTGGGCGAGAAAATCGTCCTTGTCGAGATAGTCGGCGATGCGAAGGTCGGCGAGGTTGGCGATCTTGTGGCCGTCGGTGAGATCGTCGACCACGACGATGTCGTCATGCCCCTCGGCATTGAGAGCGGCGACGATGTTGGAGCCGATCATGCCGGCGCCGCCCGTGACGATGATCATGCTTTTCAGCCTTGCTCCGTTGCCGATTCCGGCCCTTATAGGGGAGGTGGGCCGGAGTGTCGATAAAGCACGTTCGCCGGCAAAGCCGGCAATGCTCGGCCATAGTCGCGCCGCAAAGCTCCCGCTTCACTCGCGCCCGTTCCGTCTGCCTGGTTCGCAGCCTGCCGTTGCGCTAGCCCGAATTGCGGTATATCGGCATCGCAAATACGATGGGCGCTGCAATTCCGGCGCTTCGAACCGACCAGATCCCGCCCTCAGGCGCGCCAGTGAGATGATCAAGCACAATCCGCCCTCTCCGGAACCTTTGCATCGCACCATTGCCCGGTTCGGCGAGGTCACCGTGCTGGTCGTGGGCGATTTCATTCTCGACCGTTTCGTCAACGGCGTGATCGAACGCATCTCGCCGGAGGCTCCGATCCCCGTGCTGCATGGACGGGGAGAAACGCTGAACATGGGTGGCGCCGGCAACGTCGTCTCAAACATCGTTTCGCTGGGCGGGGCCGCCATACCCATTTCGGTGATCGGCGCCGACCAGGCCGGCAACAATCTGATGCGCATGCTCAGCGAGATCGGCGTCGACACGGACGGGCTTCTGCAGCGCCAGGACCGCATGACCTCGTCGAAAAGCCGCTTCAGCGCCCTCAACCAGCAGGTGCTGCGTTTCGACGAGGAAGAGATCAAGCCGCTCACTTCCGCTGAGCGGGCGAAGCTCATCGATCATTTCCAGGCCGCGCTTGGCCGCGCCGACATCGTCATCCTTTCCGATTACGGCAAGGGCATTCTGCTCGACGGCGTCGCCGGCGAGCTGATCGCGATCTGCCGCGATGCCGGCAAGCCGGTGCTGGTCGACCCGAAGGGGCGCGATTACGCCCGCTATGCAGGTGCTACGGCGGTGACGCCGAACCGCAAGGAGCTTGGCGAGGCGGTCGGGCGCAAGGTGTTCGGCGACGACGAGATCGTGGCAGCGGCGCGCGACCTGATCGCCGAGCATGCTTTCGAGTTCATCGTCGCCACGCGCAGCGAGAAAGGCATGAGCGTCGTCTCCGCCGAGGATGCGCGCCATATCTCCACCCAGGCGCGCGAAGTGTTCGACGTTTCCGGCGCCGGCGACACGGTCATTGCGAGCTTCGCGCTGTCGCTCGCCGCTGGCGCCGACCGGGTGCATGCCGCCATCATCGCCAATGCGGCCGGCGGCGTCGTGGTGGGAAAACGCGGCACCGCACGATTGAATGTCGAGGAACTGTCCGGCGCGCTGTTCCGCTCGCATGGGCCGACGAGCCATACCGATGCCATTCTTGACGCCAATGCCGCGGCCAGGATGGTCGCTGCCTGGAAGGAAGAGGGCCTCACGGTCGGCTTCACCAATGGCTGCTTCGATATCCTGCATGCCGGCCATGTCAGCCTGCTGCATGCCGCGCGCAGCCAGTGCGACCGGCTGGTGCTCGGCCTCAACAGCGACGACTCAGTGCGCCGGCTGAAAGGGCCTGGGCGTCCGGTCAACAACCAGCATGACCGCGCCTGCGTGCTGGCAGCACTTGCCTCGGTCGATGCCGTCGTCATCTTCGAGGAAGATACGCCGCTCAAGCTGATCAAGGCGCTGCTGCCCGACGTCCTGGTCAAGGGCGCGGACTACACGATCGAGACCGTGGTCGGCGCCGATGTGGTGCAGAAGGCGGGCGGGCGCGTGGTGCTGGTCGACCTCCTCGCCGGTAAGAGCACGACGAACACGATCGGCAGGCTGCGTGCCGCAAACTGAGGATCTCATGTCCGATTTGAACGACTATCTGCTCCGCTCCGCGGAGGTGATCTCGGCGATGGTCGAGCGCGACCTCACCGGCGAGATGGAGCGCGCGGTGAGCACGGTCGTGACCGCGCTTTCGCAAGGCAAGGCGCTGCTGATCTGCGGCAATGGCGGCTCGGCCAGCGATGCCATCCACATCGCCGGCGAGCTGGTCGGCCGGTTCCTAAAGGAGCGCAAGGCCTACAACGTCATCGCGCTGCCGGCCAACGCCGCGGTGCTGACCGCCTGGGGCAATGATTACGGCTTCGACACGGTGTTCTCGCGCCAGGTCGAAGCGCATGGATCGGAAGGCGCGGTGCTGCTGGCGATCTCGACCAGCGGCAATTCGCCGAGCATCCTGGCCGCGGCCGAGCAGGCGCGCGCGATGGGGATGAAGGTGATCAGCCTGACTGGCGAGACCGGCGGCAAGCTCAAGCCGCTCACCGACATCCTGCTCAACGTGCCATCGACCTCGACGCCGATCATCCAGCAGGGGCATCTGTGCCTCTACCACCATCTTTGCGAGGCGGTCGAAGCGCGTCTCAGCAATGACTGAGAGCGAAGGCTTTCCCCTGGCCGAGCCGGGCCTATGGGTTGAACGGATCGGCGACAGGACGTTTCCGGCTGGCCGGCCGGCGCTGTTCCTGGATCGTGACGGCACGATCAATGTCGATACCGGCTATCCGAGCGATCCTGCGGATGTCGTGCTGCGGCCGGAAATGCTGCCCGTAATCCGGACGGCTAACCTTGCCGGCTTGCCCGCAATCATCGTCTCGAACCAATCGGGCATTGCCCGCGGGTATTTTGGCTGGTCGGAATTCGCCGCCGTGAATGCCCGGTTGCTGGCCCTTCTTGATGGGCACGGATGTCAAATCGATCTCGTGCTTGCCTGCGCCTATCATTCGAGCGGCAAAGGTGAACTGGCGATCGGCGATCATCCGATGCGTAAGCCCAATGCGGGAATGCTTCTACACGCTAGAGATTTGCTGGGCCTCGACATCTCCGGATCGATCATTGTTGGCGACAAGGCCGACGACATGGAAGCCGGCCGGAGAGCCGGATTGGCGGAAGGCTGGCTTGTCGGCGGCAGGTTCAACCGAAAGACGCCCGATGGCGGTTTCACCACCCACAAGCTGACGACGGGCAATGACCATCGCAGACTGTGTGATGCAATTGTCGAGCTGTCCAAGGATTAGAAAGCCACAAGCCCCTCATCCTTGACGCGGCGGATGGTCAAGGCGGTGCGCACCGTGTCCACGTTCGGGGCCGAAGCCAGCTCCTCGATGACGAAGGTTTGGAAGGTGCCGAGGTCGCTCGCCACGCAATGCAGCAGGAAATCGGATTCGCCCGAGACCATCCAGGCGTCGCGGACGATCGGCCAGCCGCGCGTGCGTTCGGCGAAGGTCTTCAGCTCGGCATCGGCCTGATGATGCAGGCCGATCAGGCAGAAGGCGACGACGTCCATGCCGAGCGCCGGCGCGTTCAGCAGTGCGCGGTAACCGCGGATGATGCCGGCCTCTTCCAGCCGTCTGACGCGGCGGAGGCAAGGCGGCGCCGAGATGCCGACCCGGCTCGACAATTCGACATTGGTCATGCGCCCGTCGCTTTGCAATTCGCGCAAGATCTTCCAGTCGATGGCGTCGAGATCGGCTTTGAGCGGCATGAAGGGCTTTCGCGCAAGAATCTTTCGCGATTTTGTAATTTGGTTTCGCCCCGGTGGCCATAGCTTTCCGAAGATTTTCTCCGTGTTTGATGCAAGTGATGATGCCCGGACTGCGCCACCTCTGGGCGTCATGCACTGATGACGGTCGACGATATGGCCCGATATGTCGGGGATGAAGCTTTCCGGGGACGAAGGCCAACTTGCCTTGCTGGCTCAGCGGGCAACACTTACATTACTCGCGACAAACCACGGCCATGAGCCGCAGGGGGATTTTTCATGAACACCAAACATGCGCCCGTTCTTATCATCGGTTCCGGCCCGGCCGGCTACACGGCGGCGATCTATGCCGCCCGCGCCATGCTGAAGCCGATGCTGGTCGCTGGCCTGCAGCAGGGCGGCCAATTGATGATCACCACGGATGTCGAGAACTATCCGGGCTTCGCCGATCCGATCCAAGGCCCTTGGCTGATGAGCCAAATGCTGGCGCAGGCCGAGCATGTCGGCACCGATATAATCAACGACATTATCACCGAAGTCGACCTCAATGTGCGGCCATTCCGCGCCACCGGCGATTCCGGCACAGTATACACGGCCGATGCGCTGATCATCGCCACCGGCGCGCAAGCCAAGTGGCTTGGCATCCCGTCGGAGCAGACCTTCATGGGCTTCGGCGTTTCGGCCTGCGCCACCTGCGACGGCTTCTTCTACCGCGGCAAGGACGTCGCGGTGGTCGGCGGCGGAAATTCCGCGGTCGAGGAAGCGCTCTATCTGTCGAACCTCGCCAAGAGCGTCACCGTCATCCATCGGCGCAGCGATTTCCGCGCCGAGCGCATCCTGCGCGAGCGGCTGCTTGCGAAGGACAATGTCCGCGTCATCTGGGACACGGTGGTGGACGAAATCACGGGACGTCCAGGCAAGGCGCCGTTGCCGCCTTCCGTCGAAGGTCTGACGCTGCGCAACGTCTTGACCGGCCAGGAATCGAAGCTGCCGGTCGACGGCGTCTTCGTCGCGATCGGCCATGCGCCGGCGGTCGAGCTGTTCGTCGGCAAGCTGAAGCAGAAGCCGAACGGCTATCTGTGGACGGCGCCGGATTCGACCCGCACCGACGTGCCCGGCGTGTTCGCGGCCGGCGACGTAACCGACGATGTCTATCGCCAAGCGGTCACGGCTGCGGGGCTTGGCTGCATGGCGGCGCTCGAGGCGGAAAAATATCTGGCTGGCATCGAGGTTCACCGCGAAGCGGCGGAGTGACAAATCGGCTGAAAAAAGCCGTTTAAAAGCCTGATTTTTCATTCAGACGCCAAACGCAACGCGAGGGGAATCATGGCGCTGGACTGGGATAAATTACGCGTATTTCACGCAGCGGCGGAGGCTGGGTCGTTCACCCATGCCGCCGAGACGCTGCATTTGTCGCAGTCAGCCATTTCACGGCAGGTCAGCGCGCTGGAGCATGATGTCGGCGTCGCGCTGTTCCATCGTCATGCACGCGGCCTGGTGCTGACCGAGCAGGGCGAGATGCTGTTCCGCACGGCGCATGACGTGCTGATGAAGCTGGAAACCATCAAGACCAGGCTGACCGAGACCAAGGACCGACCGTCGGGCGTGCTCCGTGTGACGACCACGGTGGGGCTGGGCGCCGGCTGGCTCACCGAGCGCGTCCAGGAATTCATCGAGCTCTATCCCGAGATCAGCCTGCAACTGATCCTGGCCAATGAGGAACTAGACCTCACCATGCGCCAGGCCGATTGCGCGATCCGGCTGCGCCAGCCACAGCAACCCGACCTTATCCAGCGGCGCCTTTTCACGGTGCATTTCCACCTCTACGCGGCGCCGTCCTACATCGCCAAGTTCGGCAGGCCGGCCTCGATCGCCGAGCTCAGGAACCACCGCATCGTAACTTTCGGCGTGCCGGTGCCTTCGCATCTGTCGGAGTTGAACTGGCTTGAGACGGTGGGCGATTTCGAAGGCGCGCAGCGCGTGCCGACGCTGCAGATCAACGACATCCTGTCGATCAAGCGGGCGGTGCAGGGCGGCGCGGGCATCGCCATGCTGCCCGATTATGTGATCAACAAGGACACGAACCTCGTCCAGCTGTTGCCCGAGACCGAGGTCCCGTCCTTCGACACCTATTTCGCCTATCCTGACGCGATGAAGAACCAGGCGAAGCTGCACGTTTTTCGCGACTTCATCATCGCGAAGGCACGCAGCTGGTCTTATTGAAAAGGCCGGCGGAGACTACTGCCCGTGCCAGGGTGTGAAGCGGGGCAGCCAGCCGGGTACAGCGTGGCGGTAGACCTCGTACTCTTGGCCATAGCGTTGAGCGAGCGTCGGCTCTTCGTAGAACTTGACGAAGGAGATCATCGCTGCCGCGGCGATAAGGCCGTAGACCAGGACCGGCCAGCTCGAAAAGATGAGAACCTGGCCAAGGATGATCGCCAGCACGGCCACGTACATCGGGTTGCGGACATGGCGGTAGATGCCGCCGACCACCAGCTTCTCGGTAGGCGCCACCGGCGCTGGCGTGCCGAGACCTTCAAGCGCGAAGCGGGCGAAGGCATGAAGCAGGATCGCGGTCGCCACGACCACCAGGATCGAGCCGGCAGCCACGAAGCCCGGCACTACCGACAGTGGCGTGTGGTAGTCGTCGGTCAGCAGCCACGGCACCAGCCCGGCCACGACGCCCGGCGCGACGACCAGAAACAGCGCGCTACCGACGATTGCTGAAAAACTACGCATCCGCGCACCTGTGCCGCAAAAATAAACTTGGCCTGCCGAAGTCGGCATCATTTCGCTGGTTTACAAAGTTCAGAGCAAAATTGACCGCATTTTGCATTCCAGCAATCGCTTTTGATCCGAAAATACGGTGGAATCGCCCCTATTTTGCTGGTCCTATGGCTTCCTGGAATAGGTTGGACCACAGCCTGCGTCTTTTTGCATGCGTGTGTTGCAAAATAGATGCTTGTTTCTTGAGCATGATGAGCACATATATAGTGGCATCTCCAGGGCGCGTTCTCCTCCCATTAGCGCCCTCGAGTGTTCCCCTCTGGAGGTTAGCCTTAATCGGCACTTCCAATCAAACTCAGCCGGATCTTTATTGATCCGGCTTTTTTGTTGCCCGCATTCCTTCGAGCCGGCAAAAACACGACCGAATCCGTCACGTAACAGTGACATGTAACATCGGGTAACATGTCGCAGACGGAGTCTATGGTTTATCTAGAGCATAGGACGCGGTTGGTCGGTTCGAGAGATGGGGGCATCACTCGAAATGGCCGGGCTCAGGCAGCTACCGCGTCCGAACCATTTGTCCGGATGCGGCGGACCAGCCGTTGCCTCCCAGGAAAACGGTCCGCAATAAAAACGGCGTCCGGTTGAACCGGGCGCCGTTTTCACATCATCAGCAGACAACCCGTCAGGCCAGATAGCCTGTCAGCCGCGCCGACCTGTTCAGGCGGCTTTGCCGTTGGCGTTCATCGCCTCGTCGGCAAGGCGGCCGGTGAGCTCGGCCATGTGGTCGAAGATAGCCTTGTAGCTGGCGACGCCGGCGGTCGCCGAGCGCAGCTCGATGATCAGGTCACCGATTTCGGCCTGCGGCATGGTCGCCTCGACGACGTCCCAGCCTGGCCAGTCTGGCCGTGCGTCATAACCGAGGATCTGCCCACGCCGCTGCGGGATCAGGGCTATGATCTTCGAGGTCGCGTCGGAAGGCGTGACGATCTCGACCTTCATGATCGGCTCCAACAGGACCGGCGAACAGGCAGCCATGCCTTCCTTCATCGCGAGCTTGGCCGCCATCTGGAAGGCCATGTCGGAGGAGTCGACCGCATGGTAGGAGCCGTCCGACAGGTTGACGGCGACATCGACGACCGGAAAGCCGAGCGGGCCGGTCTTCAGATAGTCGCGGATGCCGGTCTCGACCGACTGGATGTAAGTCTTCGGCACCACGCCGCCGGTGATGGTGTCGGAGAACTGGAAGCCGGAGCCGCGCGGCAGCGGCTTGATCTCGATCACCACGTCGCCGAACTGGCCGTGGCCGCCGGACTGCTTCTTGTGGCGGCCGCGCTGCTGTGCCGATTTGCGGATCGTCTCGCGGTAGGGCACTGCAGGGGCGTGGCCCTCGATCGGAATCTGGTTCTTGCCCTCGAGGCGCTCGCGCACCACGCGCAGATGCATCTCGCCGTGGCCCGACAGGACGGTTTCGGCAGAGTCCTGGTTGTGGCGCAGGCTGAGTGATGGGTCCTCCTCGGCCAGCCGCTGGATCGCCGCCGACATCTTGACCTCGTCCTTGCGCTCCTTAGGGCGAAGCGCGAAGGCAAAGACGGGCTGTGACGGCTCCAAAGTTACCAATGGCCGGACACCGCCCTTGGCCGAACTCAGCGTCTGGCCGGTCTTGACGTTGTCGAGCTTGCCGAGCGCGACGGTGTCGCCCGCCTTGGCGGATGTCTGCTTGATCTGCTCCTTGCCAAGCATCCTATAGATGCCGGATACCTTCGTCGCGTCGCCGTTGGAAAGGAAAAGCTCGGCCGCGTCGGCCAACTGGCCTGAAAGCACGCGCGACACCGAAAGCTTGCCGCCATGCGCGGTGTGGATGGTCTTCATCACCTGCACCACCGTCTGGTCTTCCGGCGCGCCAAGGCGCTTCCTCGTCGCCTCGACATCCGGCGCGTCATGCCGAATGGCTTTCAACAGACGCAGCACGCCATTGCCCTTCTCAGCCGTGCCGATCAGCACCGGCGTTACCGCGCCGGCGCGCAGGTCAGCCGAGAGATCGTCGAAGATCGCGTCCTTCGGCGGCTCGATCTCCTCCAGCAATTGCTCCATCAGGTGATCGTCGTGATCGGCAAGTGTCTCCAGCATGGAGAAACGCGCTTCCAGCTCGCGCGCCTTGTCGTCGTTCGGGATCTCGGCGACCTGGCTTTCGGCGTATTCGCGATAGATGTAGGCGCGTTCCAGCGCCAGATCGATCGAGCCGATGACGATGCCATCCTTGCGCACCGGAATCTGGCGTAAGAGCAGCGGTACAGAACTTGCTGGCTGCAGCATCTTCAGCGTCTCGCGGACGCCCGCAATCGCCTTGTCGATCTTGTTCAGGAACAGGATGCGAGGAATGGCGAGATCGTCGAGCTTGCGCATGATGAGCTGCAGCGCCGGGATCTTCTTCTCGTCGGCCTCGGCGACGACGACCGCAAGGTCGCAAGCGGCAAGCACGGGCTCGGCCTCGAAGGCAAATTCGATGGAGCCGGGGCAATCGACGAAGGTGATCTGCTCGCCCATGAAATCGGTGGTGGCGAAGGTCGCCTCGACGCTCATGGCGTGGGCGCGGGCTTCGGGCGAATGATCGGAGACGGTGTTGCCCGATGAAACGGGGTTCTGGCGGGGAATGGCGCCCGTGCGGGCGAGGATTGCTTCGAGAAGTGTCGTCTTACCGCTTGCAAAGGGACCGACTATGGCGATGCATTTCGGTCCCGTGCGTCGTCCTCCGGCGCGAGTACCCATGGCTGACCTCCACTCAGGCGTTTCCCAAGAGAGCGATCAGCAAAAGTGGAAACCGGTTTTGCGTCCGATCGCACCCTATGCAGAGCGGCGGCCGGCCTGTTCGGCCGTCGCGAGCGGGGTTTATCCACCCCTTCCCAAAGCCATCGTCACACGGGTTCGCCGGGAGGGCAAGAGAAATAGGATGTTCGCCGGCTTGGGTTTGTCAGGCCGTGAGGGCGAGCGGCTCGCGGCCGGCGACACACAAGGCGCTTGCCTTGTCGCGTGGCGCCGGCTTGCCGAAGAAATAGCCCTGGAAGCGGCTGCAGCCGGCTGTTCGGGCGAGGGTGAATTCCTGCTCGGTCTCGACGCCCTCCGCGACGATGGCGATCTCCTGGATGCGGGCGATCTGTGCAAGCGCCGAAACGAAGATTTGCGCCACCTGGTCATGGGCGAGGCTGCGGATATAGGAGCGGTCGATCTTGACGCTGTCGATGGGCAGCGACTTCAGATAATTGAAACCGCAATGTCCAGTGCCGAAGTCGTCGAGCGCGATGTGGAAGCCGAGGCCGCGCAGCGCCTCCAGGCGCCTGAGGACCTCGGGCGTCGCGGCCGTCGCCACTGTCTCTGTGATCTCGATGATAAATTGCGAGGCGGACCGGCCGGATTCGCGTAGGATCCTGTCGCACATCGTCACGATCTCATCGCGCTTCAGCTGCTCGCCGGAGACGTTGATCGAGATGCGCCGTCCGGGAAAATGCCCGATATCGGCGCAGGCGCGTTTGAAGACCCATTCGCCGATCATATCGATCAGGGTCGAGCGCTCGGCGATCGGGACGAATTCCGCCGGCGAGATCAAGCCGCGCACGGGATGGCGCCAGCGGATCAATCCCTCCAGCGCGTCGACCGAGCCATCGGGATCGACGATCGGCTGGTAATGCAGCTCCAATTCGCCGAGATAGATCGCGGCGCGCAGCTCGCGTTCCACCAGCCGGCGATAGCGTTTGTCCGACAGCATCTCCTCGTCGAAGACCGTGACGCGCCCGCGCCCGCCGGCCTTGCTTTCGTAAAGTGCAAGGTCGGCTAGCAGCATCAACTCAGCGCTGTTCGAAGCATGCAGGGGCGCAAGCGCCACACCCACCGAGATCGACAGCGGAATGATCTTGCCTTCATGTCTTTTGCCGGTCCGCATCGCATCGAGCAGCCGGCGCACGTCCTTATTGATGACGGCGACGTCGCCATGCGGAACCATGACGCCGAACTCGTCGCCGCCAAGCCGGCCGATAACGCCGTCCTCGAAGATGCGCTGCGTTTCGCCGACAAGATGCGCCAGCGCCAGGTCGCCGAACTGATGGCCGAACGTGTCGTTGAGTTGCTTGAAATGATCGAGGTCGATCAGAAGCAGGCTTGCCTGGCGACGGTTGCGCAAACCGCCCAGCCGCTCGCGCAGGGCTTCGATGAAATAGCGCCGGGTCATGGCGCCGGTCATGGCATCGACGGTGAGAAAGCGGTGCTTCTCGGCTTCCGCATCCTCCGCCGATTGCAGGCGCTGGACGACGCTCGAGCGCATATACATCAAGACCAGAAGCGCCATCAGGGTCGATGCCGCCGACATCGTCAGCGCGCCGGCGCGGGAGGCGTTCTCCGTCAGCACGAAAGCCGCGAGCCCGGCGGCGGCGATGCTCATCACGAGCAGAGCCTGGATGCCGCGATAGATACGACCGCTGTGATCCTTGATTGTCGCCAAGATACTCATGTCCGCGCCCCCACAGCACGCGCCATGGCTAGGACCTTAGCCGTTAACAAACGCTGAGTGCGGCGATCGTCTTGATCTGTTTTCTGGCAGCTGGATCGAGGTGTCGATTTTATGGTTAAAAAGCAACGATTTATGACGATATTCAGACATTCTAACATAGGAACCGCCCGGTGCCTGAGCACGCAATCGGAGCTGTCGCTCGGCAACATTCTAAAGCTGTTGCAATGGCCTCTCCACAGGGGGAGACTGCTCCATGAGTGGTCGCGCGCGGCCCTTGTCCGACCAACGAGTTCGAGGATCTGAACGATGAAGATCATTGCGTGCGGCAGCGTGCCGACGATCATTGCGCCGGGGACCTATTTCACCGGGCGAGTGCTGCAGACGCCGATTATCGAGAAAGAGGCACCGGCTCGGCTGAGGGCGACGCTGGTCAGTTTCGAGCCCGGCGCGCGCACTTACTGGCACACGCATCCGCTTGGGCAGACGCTCTATGTCACGGCCGGCGCCGGACTTGCCCAGACCTGGGGCGAACCGATCCAGACGATCAGGGCAGGGGATGTCATATCCTTCGCGCCCGGCGAAAAGCACTGGCATGGCGCCGGTACAAAAACAGCCATGACCCACATCGCCATGCAAGAGGCGCTGGACGGGGTCCATGCGGATTGGCTGGAAGCGGTGACATCGGAGCAATATGGCGGCTGAGACAGGCCCCCTGACAAAAACCCGGCCGCAGCCGGGTTTTTCGTTTGGCGACTTTGCGTCGATCAGGTCAGCGAGGCGGTGAAGCGCTGGATGCGCGTGCAGGCTTCCTCCAGCAAGGTTTCCGACGTGGCGTAGGAGATGCGGAAATTCGGACCGAGGCCGAAAGCCGAGCCGAACACCACCGCCACGCCTTCGGCGTCGAGCAGTTCCGAGCAGAAGGCTTCGTCATTGTCGATCACCTTGCCCGTCCTGGTCTTCTTGCCGATCAACTCGGCACAGGACGGGTAGACGTAGAAGGCGCCTTCGGGCGAGGGGCAGGAAATGCCGCGCGCCTGGTTGAGCATCGACACGACGAGGTCGCGTCGGCCTTGGAAGATCGCCTTGTTCCTGGCGATGAAATCCTGCGGGCCGTTGAGCGCTTCGACGGATGCCCATTGCGCGATGGTGCAGGCGCCAGAGGTCTGCTGGCCCTGGATCATGTCCATCGCTTTGATCAGCGGCACCGGACCGGCGGCGTAGCCGATGCGCCAGCCGGTCATGGCATAGGCTTTCGACACTCCGTTCATCGTCAACGTCCGCTCATAGAGGTTCGGTTCGACCTCGGCGATGGTCTTGAAGACAAAGTCGCCATAGGTCAGATGCTCATACATGTCGTCGGTCAGCGTCCAGACATGCGGATGCTTGAGCAGAACGTCGGCCAGCGCCCTGAGCTCGGCCTCCGTGTAGGCGGCGCCCGACGGGTTGGACGGCGAGTTCATCAGCAGCCATTTGGTCTTCGGCGTGATCGCCTTTTCCAGCACCTCGGCCGTGAGCTTGAAGCCATTGTCGATCGAGGTGTCGGCGAAAACCGATGTGCCGCCGCAGATCGCGACCATCTCCGGGTAGCTCACCCAGTAGGGGCGCGGGATGATGACCTCGTCGCCCGGGTTCAGCGTTGCCATGAAGGCGTTGAACAGGATCTGCTTGCCGCCGGTGCCGACGATGGTCTGCTCCGGCCGGTAGTCGAGATTGTTCTCGCGCTTGAATTTCTTCGCGATCGCCTCGCGCAACGGCACGATGCCCGACACCGGCGGGTACTTGGTCTCGCCGCGGCGGATCGCCTCGATCGCCGCGTTCTTGATGTTGTCGGGCGTATCGAAGTCCGGCTCGCCGGCGCCGAGGCCGATCACGTCACGGCCGGCATTTTTCAGCTCGCGCGCTTTCTGCGTCACCGCGATCGTCGCGGAAGGCTTAACGCGGGAAAGGGCGTCGGCGAGAAAGGCCATGACAAGAAGTCTCCTAGGAAAGGCGGCCAGGAGCGGCCGCGGCGCCTCTCATGTCGCATCATCGCGTGGAGCGCAAGCATTGTGCGATGAGCCAGAGGTCAAGGAGGCGTGACCAAAGTCAGCCTGCGTGAGCGGCAACGCTAAATTCATCAACGGCCGGTAAACCCTTGGCTGGCAGGATCGCAGATCGGGATTGCGCCATTCGCGGAGCGAGAACCTTGTCGCGCAGCATCGGGCTTGCCCACATCATCCGTCATGATGACGGCACCTCGACCGGTGTCTGGGGCATCTATACGCTGCAGAGCGCGTTCCAGCCGATCTTCGCCTTCAAGGAGGGCAAGCTTTCGGTCGTCGCCTTCGAGGGGCTGATCCGGCCGTTCCGCGACGGCGAGCCGCAGTCGCCAGGAGCGTTCTTCGGCACCTGCCCGGCGGCCGACCGGCTGCATATCGAGGCGCTGACGCGCACGCTGCATCTTCTGAACGCCGGTGCCTGCCTGCCGCAAGAGGCGTCCGTCTTCATCAATTTCGACCCGTCGGTCTTCACCGATCGCAGCATTGCCGACAAGGCATTGCGCGATATGCGGCTGGTGCTGCACGAAGCCGGTATCGATCCGCGCCGCATCGTTTGCGAGGTTACCGAGCAGAAGTCGGCCTCGCAGGAAGCTCTCTACGATTTTGTCGAGGCGCTGAGGGCCAATGGCTTCCGCATCGCGGTGGACGACTATGGTGCCGATGAATCCGACATCCACCGGATCAAGGAACTGAAGCCCGACATCGTCAAGTTCGATGCGCAGTGGATCACGCATCTGATGGAGTCCGGCGCCGGCTTCGCGTTGCTCACGACAATGGTGAAGGGCTTCGAAACCCAGGGTATCCACACTGTCTTCGAAGGTCTCGAGGAAGGCTGGCAACTGGAGCTTGCCGAGAAGTCCGGCGCTTCCATGGTGCAAGGCTATGTGCTTGCGCGGCCCGAACTTGCTCCCACCAGCTTTCGCGTCTTCCAGCAGCCTCCGGCCGGCGAGCGCACGGTCTCGGCTGCCGCAAGCCCTACGGCTCCGTCGACGCGGTCACGGCCGATGAGGGTATTCGGGCGCAAGGCCGCGCCATGAACGAAAGGCATGAGAGGCGGCGCAACGTCGCCAGGGCGATCTTCGCCGACGAGATCGGCCTTCAGTTCGGAATCTATGGTGATTTCCGGCTGTGGAGCGCCTATCAGCCGATTTTCGCCCCGGAGGATAGGGTGCTTAGGGCGGTCGCCGTCGAGGGGTTGATCGAGCCGCGCCGCATCGCCGAGCCCGTGGCCCCCTCGATCTTCTTCGACGGCGTCCCCGCATCCGACCGGTTGTTTGTCGAAACCATGTGCCGGATGCTGCATCTCGGCAATTACCGCAACATTGGCGCCGAGGGATTGACGCTGTTCTTCAACTACAATCCGATGATCAACGATCATCTCGGGCGGGCGCTGGCCGAAATCCGGCTCATGGCCAGGCATCTCGGCGATTTCGAGCTGGAGCCGGGCCTGTTGGTCTGCGAGATCACCGAACAAGCAGCCGACGAGCACGTTCTTGCCAGCCTAGTGCGCGAAATGCGGCGCGACGGCATTCGCATCGCCATCGACGATTTCGGCACCGGGCATTCCACCGAGGCGCGCATCAATCTGCTCGCGCCCGACATCGTGAAGATCGACGGCGCCTGGTTCGGCGCGCTCTGCCGCCACGCTGCCGCAGAGCGCTTCTTCCGGCCATTGGTGGGCATGCTGCAGGAGCGAGGCGCCAAAGTGCTGGTCGAGGGCATCGAGAGTGCTCAGCACTTGCGCGTCGCGCTCGAGGGCGGCGCCGACCTGCTGCAGGGTTTCCATCTCGCCCGACCGGCGCTCGCAGGCACGATCTTCAAGGAAGAGCCGCTTTCCGTGGACGACCTGCTCGACCCCGGCAACAAGGTTGTGCCCCTGCACCAGCAAGGCTGATGCCCACGACAACCTATCAGCGCCGCTGATGGTTTTTCGCAAAAACAAATCACTGGATGGGAACTAGCTGCGCGCGCTAAAGCGGTCCCAGGAGACTCGAAAGGCCAAGGGGCATGATCCTTTACGACATGGCCGACAGCGGCAACTGCTACAAGCCGCCGCTGTTGATGGCCAAGCTCGGCATCCCCTTCACCCGGGTCGAGGTTAGCTCGCATACCGGCGAGACGCGCAGACCCGACTACGTTGCCAAGAATCCGAACGCGATGGTGCCGATGCTGGAGCTCGACGACGGCAGGCGCATCGCCGAGAGCAACGCCATCCTGCTCTCTCTCGCCGAAGGCACGCGCTTCCTGCCGGCCGACAAGTACGAACGCGCGCTGGCTTACCAGTGGCTGTTCTTCGAACAATACAGCCATGAGCCCTATATTGCAGTGCGCAAGGCGCTTTTGACTTTTCCGGAACGGGCGAAGGACGCCACGCCTGAACGGCTGGCGCTAACGCTGGAGCGCGGCAACAAGGCGCTGGGCGTCATGAACCAGCATCTGGAGCAGAACGCATTCTTTGCCGGCAACGCCTATAGCGTCGCCGACATCGCGCTATACGCCTATACCCACACCGCCGAGATGGGCGGCTTTCAGCTCGACGCCTATCCGGCCGTCGCCGCCTGGCTGAAACGGGTCGAGGCGGACAAGGGACATGTGCCGATCGAGTGGGTGCCTGAGTGACGCTGACGATTGCCGAAAGGCCTAAGTGACAGCGACCTTCTCCCCGTGAAGAAGGATGCCAATCGCCCAAATCCAGACAACAAAAAGGCGGGCAATGCCCGCCTTCCTATGCCGGTAGCCTGATCGGGAGCGTCCGGTTCGGGCTGGCAGCTATCTGCTGTTCCAGCTTGTCGGTCTTTCCGCTCCGGCGCGCTTATCGCGCGACCGTCAGTACATCCGTGACTTGCCGCGCGCCCCGAACCTTTGTCCGGCGCGCGCCTTTGCTTAGCCGCATTTCTGCAACGCCAAGCGATTGCGCTTGGCTGCAAAATGCTTAAGCCAAATCAGGCTGCCTTGCTCAGAGACCCAGCTGCGGACTTGCCGGTGCGGCGGTCCTGCTCGATCTCGAAGTTGATTTTCTGGCCTTCAGCCAGGCTCGTCATGCCGGCGCGCTCGACAGCGGAGATGTGGACGAAAACGTCCGCGCCGCCATTGTCAGGCTGGATGAAGCCGTAGCCCTTGGTGGCGTTGAACCACTTGACCGTACCAGTTGCCATATAGAATGCCCTTCACATTTGCTTTTGTTTGACCGGACCAATGTCCGGCCGGCGATATCGAAACTTTGGAGATAGACGTCAGCAAACGCGAAGATCGCGGCCCGATCGATCGGCCAAATTCAATGCCTCGGATATAGGATAGTTTTTGCAGGAAAACAAGACGGTCGCTCGCGCGCTGCCGGCGTGCAGTCTCAGGCGTTTGGAAGCGGCGCACGGAAGTTTTGACACCCGTCTCACGTTGTGGAGAGATGAGATGCTTGCCGTTCCAGGGAGAGCCCCATGAAAACCATTCTGCTTGCCGCCTGCTTCCTGCTGCTGGCCGCGGAGGCGCAAGCGGTGTCACGCTATGATCCGACGCGCATGAGCTGCGACCGGGTGCAGGCGACGATCGCCAGGCAGGGCGCCGTCATCCTGCGCTATCAGTCGACGCGCGTGCCGGGGCTGCCGCTCTACGACCGCTATGTAGGCGACGAGCGCTTCTGCAACGCGGGCGAGGTGAGGTCGCGAGCCTATGTGCCCAGCGCCGACACGAAATCCTGCGCGGTCTATGTCTGCAAGCGGCCGGATTTCGATCATTTCCGCCGACGATTTTTCCCCCGCCGCCACTGATAATCCGGCGGGATCTCAAAACCCGAACGAGGCCTGCGCGGCGGGCGGAGGGCCGACGCGAACGCCTTCCATGGCGAGCATCTTCTCCTTGGTGGCCGACCCGCCCGGCGCGGAGAAGCCGCCGATCTTGCCGCCGGCTGCGAGGATGCGGTGACACGGGATGACCAGCGGCACCGGATTGGCGCCGAGCGCCGCGCCCGTTTCGCGCGGAAGGCCGGCATGGCCCGCGCGCTTGGCTAATTCACCATAGGTGGTGGTCTCGCCGAAGCGGAGCTTGCGCGCGGCATCGTAGATGGCGAGGCGAAAGTCATCGACGCCGTCGAGATCGACTGGCACATTGGAGAAATCGACGTTCTCGCCGGCCGCATAGGCTTGGATCGAGGCGATCAAATCTACCACCCATTGCGGCTGGTCGGTTGCGGCCGAAACACCGGCGTGGCGGAACAGCCGGCGCTCGATCGCCTCGCGACTGCGTTCGGGCAGACAGAGCCGGATCAGGCCCTTCTCGTTCCAGGCAATGCCCATGAAGCCGATCACTGTTTCTAACACTGCGTGGCCGGCCGTGATCTCAGATGCGGGTTTCATGGCGTTTTCCTTCGGCAAAACAGCGAAAAACGAGTACATATCCAGAACAATATGGCATTTCGGCCCTGTTCCCGCCACCCGAAAACCGCCTGGTGGCCCCGATTGCCGGGTGTGAATCGCTGGTGTAAGGACTCCTTAACAACAGACAAACCGGACCCTCACGGCTTGCCAGCTAAAATCATATTCACCGCGATCGGCGTGCTTGTTGCCGCTGCTGGTCTGAGCGGTTGCACGTCGACCTCGCAAATGAAGGCCGCGCCAGCGCTTGCGGAAGCCTCGGCGCCTGCCGTGGCCGACGACACGCCGACGGTCGCGCTGCCCGAAACGGTGGCAGTGCTGCCGGAGCCATCCGACCTCGCGCAGGTGCAGACCGCCGCGCTTACCGGGGATACCGTTGCCATGGCGACTCCTTCCGGCGCGCCCGTGACGCCCGCCTCGCTTGCGACGCAAAGCGCGCTTTTGCCGCCTCCTGTCCAGCCCGGCGCGGCGCTGGCTCAGCCCGCGGCTTTCGCGGGGGCGACACCGATGGCCGGCAAGTTTCCGCCGCCGCCGGTGCTGACGGCCGGTGGCTCGCCCACCGGTCCCGGATCGATCAAACAGGCGGGATCCCTCAAGCAAGCGGCGGTCTATACGACCGCAGGCGTCGCCATGCCGGTCACCGGCCAGTCGGCGAAAGTCGCCCCGATGCCCGGTGTCCAGCAAGTTGCTTATGTGGCGCCGGACAACCCCGCTCTGCTGACGGCTCCCGGCCAGCCCGAGCAGCACGCCAGTGGCCCGCGCGGCGAGATCGAGCGGCTGATCGAGAAATATTCGGCGCTTTATGAAGTGCCGGTCGAACTGGTGCGCCATGTCGTCAACCGCGAGAGCACCTTCAACCCGAAAGCCTATAATCACGGTCATTGGGGGCTGATGCAGATCAAGCACGCTACGGCGCGCGGCATGGGTTACGATGGCCCGGCGACCGGCCTGTTCGACGCCGAGACCAATCTCAAATATGCCGTGAAATATCTGCGTGGCGCCTGGCTGGTCTCGGGCGGCAACGCCAAGCGCGCCGATACGCTCTACCAGACCGGCTATTACTACGACGCCAAGCGCAAGGGCCTGCTCGAGGCGACGGGACTTGGCCTCGACCGCAGGCGGCATCGCCTGCCGCCCGACGCCTGAGCGGACAGTCCGGCACCGGCGTTTCGAGACAGCGCCATGCCTGAAAA
Source organism: Mesorhizobium sp. (assembly GCA_004020875.1). Lineage (GTDB taxonomy): Bacteria > Pseudomonadota > Alphaproteobacteria > Rhizobiales > Rhizobiaceae > Mesorhizobium. Next base: position 95,393 of record SAPZ01000008.1, on the reverse strand, counting down.
TACGACTCCCCGCCCGCCGGCGCCCAACGACATCCGCCCGCGCAAGCTGCTAGGCCACACGCTCACCGTGCCGCATTGGCCGGAAGATTTAGTCATGCGCGCGTTCGAGCATCGGGATGCGCGCCTCGGCATGATCCCGGTCGACTGGGAAGGTTAATGGCGTGCCGGCATTGTGAACTCCTTCACATAGGCTGACGTTAGGGCATGCTAATGCGTCGTCGTGCCGGGCGGCCGATCGGCGGATCGACGCTGGCAAGGCGTCGGAGGGGGCTGTGCCGGCATGCGTCAGCCACTCCCAGACGGGCTCCGGGGCGGGGGTTTCGGAGCCCGTCCGCTTTCGTGAAAGCGGGTGAAGGAAGCAGGACGCCGCCGCGGTCGCGCCGACCGAGGCGGCTTCACCGACCTGCCGGCCGGCCCGGCGCGCTCGGGCGCATGGAACCCTAAGCGGCATCGTGCATTCATCGCAGGGGCCTGGATGAGCCGCGACGCCGAGATGGCGCCGCCGGCCGCTGAGGGAGGCCCGCAATCCCGTGAAATTTGTTTGCGCGTTCCTTGCGCTGGCCGTTGTCATCCTGCTGGGCACTGTCCATGCACGAGCCATCGAACTGTCGATCGTCTCGGGCGACACCGGCAACGGCATCAAGGTGCTGCGCGAGATCTTGGACCTCTACGAGAAGAAGAGCGGCAACAAGGTCGACATCGTCGTCATCCCGCCTTCGACCACCGACCAGTTCGGCCAATACCGGCTTTGGCTTGCCGCCGGCAGCAGCGATATCGATGTCTACCAGACCGATGTCATCTGGGCGCCGCAGCTTGCCAGCCAACTGGTCGACCTGACGGAGGCGACCAAAGATGTGGTGGGCAAGCATTTCCCGTCGATCATCCAATCGCAGACGGTCAACGGCAGGCTGGTCGCGCTGCCCATCTTCACCGACGCGCCGGCGCTCTATTACCGCAAGGACCTGCTCGACAAGTATGGCGCCCAGGTACCCACCACCTGGCAGCAATTGCAGGACACCGCGAAGCTCGTCATGGACAGGGAGCGGGCGGCCGGCAACAAGGACCTCTGGGGATATGTCTTCCAGGGCAATGCCTATGAGGGACTGACTTGCAATGCGCTCGAATGGGTGATGTCGAATGGCGGCGGCGCGATCATCGAGCCGGACGGCCGCATCTCCATCAACAATCCAAAGGCGGCGGCGGCGCTCGACAGGGTCAAGGGCTGGATCGGCACGATCGCGCCGCCGGGCGCGCTCGCCTATCAGGAGGAGGAAGCGCGGGGCGTTTGGCAGACCGGCAATGCGGTCTTCATGCGCAACTGGCCCTATGCCTATGCGCTCGGCAACAGCGAGAATTCGCCGATAAAGGGCAAGTTCGACGTGGCGCCGCTGCCGGCCGGCGATGGCGGGCATCCGGTCGCAACACTGGGCGGCTGGAACCTTGCCGTGTCTAAATATTCGAAACATCCGCATGCCGCGATCGACCTGGTCAAGTTCATCGCCTCGCCCGAGATGCAGAAATACCGGACGCTGAAGACGGCCAACCTGCCGACCATCGCGGCGCTCTATGACGATCCCGACATCGCCCGGCAGCAGCCGATCGTGCCGCGCTGGAAAGAGATCTTCCTCAACGCGCAGCCGCGTCCCTCGGCGATCGCCAGGATCAAATACAATGAGGCGTCGAGCCAGTTCTGGACCGCGGTCCACAACACGCTTTCCGGGAACGGCACCGCTGCCGACAATCTCGCCGATCTCGAGGCGAGGCTGACCAGGCTGAAAGGCAAGGGCTGGTGAGCGCGGCAGGGCGATCGCCGCTGACGCGCCGGCGCGTGCGCACGGCCTGGCTGTTCCTCGCGCCGATGCTCTTCATGCTCGCCGCCGTCGCCGGCTGGCCGTTCCTGCGCACGGTCTATTACAGCTTCACCGACGCTTCGCTGGCCGATCTCGACGCGCGGCAATGGGTGGGCTTCGACAATTATTTCTCGGTGCTGCGCCTGCCGAGCGGGCGCCTGCTCTATGACGGGCTGCTGGTCGACCCGGTCTGGTGGCGGGCGGTATGGAACACGGTGCGCTTCACCGTGGTTTCGGTGGCCTGCGAGACCGTGCTCGGCATGGTCGTTGCGCTGGCGCTCAACGCCGAATTCCCGGGACGCGGAATCGTGCGGGCGGCGATCCTCATTCCCTGGGCGATCCCGACCATCGTCTCGGCCAAGATGTGGCAGTGGATGCTCAACGACCAGTTCGGCATCATCAATGTCGTGCTGCTCAATCTCGGCCTGATCCATGCCAAGATCGCCTGGACCGCGAGCGCCGACACAGCGATGATCGCGGTTCTGATAGTCGATATCTGGAAGTCGACGCCGTTCATGGCGCTGCTCATCCTGGCGGCGCTGCAGATGCTGCCGCGCGAGATCCTCGAAGTGGCGAAGCTCGACGGCGCGAACCCCTGGCAGATCTTCTGGCGGGTGACGCTGCCGCTGATTCGGCCGGCGGTGATGGTGGCGGTGATTTTTCGCGCGCTCGACGCGCTGCGCATCTTCGACCTGATCTATGTGCTGACGCCCAACAACGTCCAGACCAAATCGATGTCGATCTTCGCGCGCGAGAACCTGTTCGAGTTCGACAAGTTTGCCTATGGCTCGGCCGCCTCGACGCTGCTTTTCCTGATCATCGGCCTGCTCACCATCGCCTATATCCGGCTTGGACGGCTGAGCTTCGAGGGAGGGCGCTGAGATGAGAACGCTGAAGCGGGCCGCCTTCTATCTGCTGCTGCTGGCGATCGTCTTCGTCGCGGTATTTCCGTTCTACTACGCCATCGTCACCAGCCTGAAGTCGGGGACCGAACTGTTCCAGGCAGGCCTTTGGCCGCGATCGTTCAGCCTTGCCAATTACCGCAATGTGTTGACCGAAGGGCCCTTCCTGCGCAATCTCGTCAATTCGCTGATCGTCTCCGGCGCGGTGGTGGCGGTTTCCCTGCTGCTCGGCGTGACCGCTGCCTATGCGCTGGCGCGCATCCGCTTCCGCGGGCGCTCGGCGCTGATGCTCGCCATCCTGTCGGTCTCGATGTTTCCGCAGGTCGCAGCACTTGCCGGGCTGTTCGAGATCGTCCGGGCGCTGCATCTCTACAATTCGCTCTTCGCGCTCATCCTGTCCTACATGATCTTCACGCTGCCATTCACGGTCTGGGTGCTCACCACCTTCGTGCGCGACCTGCCGGTCGAGGTCGAGGAGGCGGCGATCCTCGACGGCGCCGGGCCGTGGACCATCCTCACGCGCATCTTCCTGCCGCTGATATGGCCGGCGCTCGCCACCACCGGGCTGCTTGCCTTCATCAGCGCCTGGAACGAGTTCCTCTTCGCGCTCACCTTCACCTCCACCAACACGCAGCGCACCGTGCCGGTGGCGATCGCGCTTCTGTCGGGCAACTCGCAGTTCGAGATCCCCTGGGGCAACATCATGGCCGCCTCGGTGATCGTCACCGTGCCTCTGGTGATGCTGGTGCTGATCTTCCAGCGCCGCATCGTTTCCGGCCTCACCGCCGGCGGCGTGAAGGGCTAGATGTCGGGCGCGTTGCCGACCTTCTTCTTCATGTCGAGCGCCCAGGCGCGCCCCTCATCGCCGCCCCACAGCAGCCAGGCGATGTAGCCGGCGGAAGGATTGTCCTCGTTGCCGTAATTCCGGCCCTTCTTGTCGACCTCGTGGCGCGCGAAATAGCTGACCATGCGCCGGATGGTCGAGGGCGACAGGTTCCTGCGGTTCTTGAGCTCGGTGGCGCGCGCGACGCCAATCTCGGTGCCGCCGCGGCCGAACTGCTGGCGCAGCCTGAGGCCCTTGGCGGCGTTGTCGGCAACGACCTGCGGGCAGCGCAGGTCGATCTCGTCGCTGTCGGTCATTTTGGCTCCCCGTTCCTGAGTGGTTTTTACCTGACGCGAGGCAATGCGGCAAAGCTGCGCTGGTTCCGCCGTGTCTTTTCGAGGCAGCCTTTCAGGCAACCCTGGCGCCAATGCCGCGTTGGGGAAGGCGGAGGGGCTGTTCGGATCGGAGTTTTGAGATGAAAACGCTGCTGCCCCTGGTCGCTGTCGCGCTTCTTGCCGGCGCGCCCGCCGCGTTCGCCCAATCGAACGACACCAACACAGACGCCGTGGGACCGATGGTGACCCAGAACAAGGTCGATACCCAGACCTTCGTCACCACCGTGCCCAACGCCAATATGTTCGAGATCGAGTCGAGCAAGCTGGCGCAGGAGAAGTCGGCATCGGCCGACGTCAAGGCTTTCGCCGCCGATATGATCAAGGATCACACCAAGGCCGGCGACGACTTCAAGGCGGCGCTAAGCCAGGGCCAGACCACCGCGTCGATCAAGCCCGCCGGCCCGACGCTGCAGCCGAAGGAGCAGCAGATGCTCGACGCACTGAAGGCTGCCAGCGGCAAGGACTTCGACGCCAAATACATCAAGATGCAGACTGATGCGCATAAGGATGCGGTTGCGCTGTTTTCAACCTACGCCAATTCCGGCGACGACCCGGCGATGAAGGAATTCGCCAAGAAGACGCTGCCGGTGCTGAAGATGCACGAGAAGCACGTGAAGGAACTGGCGGTCGCGCATCAGTGAGGGGGCCTGTGCTGGGCAAGCGGCCAGCGATGGCGCTCTACGGCGCCCCCCTCTGTCCTGCCGGACATCTAGCGGCTTCGGCGCCTCGCTCGTCCTGCAACGCTGGCGATTGGCGAAGGCCGGGGCGACATCTAATCCTTGTGGGGGAGATGTCCGGCAGGACAGAGGGGGGCGCGAAGGATCGCAACGCCGCGCATTGTCCATCGGTTCTAGACGAATACCAAACCGGCGCTTGGCTCTTCAGCTCGAGCTGTCACGGCTCGTATAATCCGGGGCAGGGCTAAGCCACTGGCGTTCCCCCGCCGCCGCGATAAGCTCCCCGCAAACAACGGAGGACCGCCATGGACAAGGAAGTCATCGAAGTGCCCGTGATGTCGGCGAAGGTGCGCGCGCTTGGCCTGCCGTGCTCGACGGCGGTGCGGGCCAACGGCTTCGTGTTCATCTCGGCGACGCCGCCGGTCGACATGGTGACCGGCGAGATGGTGCGCGGCGACATCGAGACCCAGACCGAGGCGTCGCTCAAGGCGCTGAAACACTGCCTGGAAGCGGCCGGCACGTCGCTGGACAAGGTGGTGATGGTGCGCATCTATGCCGTCAATTCCGGCTTCTACAACGCCATCAACCGGGTCTATGCGAAGTATTTTGCCGCCAACCCGCCGGCGCGGAGCTTCGTGCCGGTGGCGTCATGGCCGATGGAGTTCGATATCGAGATTGAGTGTGTGGCGGTGGCTTGAGGGCAAGCAACCTCGCCACCCATTTGTAACCGGCGCGCTGTCCGCCTTCGGCGTAACGACGTTCACGGCCCCGCAATCCTAAACATTTAAGTACTACCTGTCAGACGATGCGTGCATCGAGGCTTCGAATATGCACGCATAATTTCCCTTGTGCGTGCAAATGGTAAATGCAATATGCCTGCATTATGCACGCATGGAGATTCGTGATGGACCATGAGGACGAGAAGAACGAGGCCAAGGCTCGAGGTGGCTTCGCTCGGGCAGAAGCCCTCACCCCGGAAGAACGCGCCGAGAGTGCGCGCAAGGCAGCGCTGGCCCGTTGGGCTAAACCCTTTGAAGAAAGCCCGGCAGAGGAAGTAGCCGCAGTAGAAGATGAAATTATTGCACCAGAGCCCGCGATGCCTATCGCTAGGTGGCGAGGCACATTGAATATCGTTGGGCTCGAGGTGCCTTGCTACGTCCTAGACACTGGCGAGAAGATCATTGGGCGCACCTCGGCGACCGAACTTCTCACTGGCATTAAGGGCGGTGGTGCGTTGGAGAAGTATCTGGGGGTAAAAGCACTGGAACCTTTTATAAACAGTGACTTAGTTCTCGAGCGAATGGTGCCCTTTAGATTACTCGAGGTTGAGGGTCTTGAGAAAGCTGTGAAAGGTCTGCCGGCCGATTTGATGATTGAAGTGTGCCAAGGATTTGTTGCGGCGCTCCAAGCGTCGTTTGACCCCAATTCTCCCCATCCAAAGATGACGGATCGCCAGCGTGAGATGGCCGTGAAGGCCAGTATGTTTCTCTCGGCATGCGCCAAGATTGGCCTCGAAGCTCTGATAGACGAAGCGACCGGATATCAGTACGAGCGTGCGGAGGACGCACTCCAAGTCAAATTGCGCGCGTTTATTGCAGATGAGTTGCGCGCATGGGAGAAAACCTTTCCTGATGAGTTATGGACGGAATTCGGTCGGCTTACAGGATGGAGTGGCTCCCTTCACAGCCGGCCAAAATGGTGGGGGAAGTTGGTGATAGAGATGATCTACGACACCTTGGATGAGGACGTCGCCGATTACCTTAAGAACAACAAGCCCCCTCCGGGTGTTCGCTGGCATCGCCAGTTGACGGAAAACATCGGCGTTCGCGCGCTCGTTTCAAGATGCTATGAAGTCATCGGCATGTCGAAAACCTGCGTAAACATGCGCGAACTGCGAGATAGGGTAGCGCAACATTATGGGAAGCGGATGGTACAGTTTTCCCTGCCATTGCCATCGCCTCCGCCCTATAAGTGAGAAACGAATGTTAGAGCCACTGCGCATTGCCGTCGTCGACTTCAGCGGCAATGCGGATCTCTCGGACGAGATCAGTCAATCTAACGCCTCTTGTCGCCTGCGACGCTAGGATCGCGTGTCATCCTTCCAGCGTTGCAACACCTCCGGCTTCTCCAGCCACGCTTTGACTTCACCTTCATTGTCAATGACGCCGGCGGTGAACACATGAGCTAGCGCGCCAACGACTTGGGCCTTTGTAAATTCCCCGCTCTTATAAGAATCCAAAAGGTCGCCCAACAGGGCGTCCAGCTTGTTATGCTGAGCGTTGCTAAGGTTGAATGCCATGCGTCGTTCTCAACTCCATGAGCCAAGCCATATAAGAGGTCGATACGGCGACAACAAGCGGTTGCCTGGCTCGAGCATTCGGTACAATTCAAACTGATGTATTGCCGAGGTGTTGCATCCCTCTTTTCTTTCGGAAGAAGTAATAGGACCTCACCCAAAATACTCCTGCAGCGGCCGGACTTCGAGGTTCCCCGCCCGTAGCGCGGCAATCGCCTCCGCCACGGCCGCAGCACCCGACAGCGTCGTGTAATACGGCACCTTCTGCATCAGCGTGGCCCTGCGTAGCGACTTGGAGTCCGACACCGCCTTCTGGCCGTCGGTGGTGTTGAAGACGATCTGGACCTGGCGGTTGCGGATGGCGTCCTCGATGTGGGGGCGGCCTTCGAGCACCTTGTTGATCTTCTCGGCGACCACGCCGTTCTCGGCGAGGAAGCGGGCGGTGCCCGAGGTGGCGAGCACCTTGAAGCCTTGGCCGGCCAGGCGTTTGACCGCTGGCAGGATGCCCTTCTTGTCCTCGTCGCGGACCGAGACGAACAGCGTGCCGGAGCGGGGCAGATCGACATTGGCGCCGAGCTGGCTCTTGGCGAAGGCCAAGGCAAAGTCGCGGTCGAGGCCCATGACCTCGCCGGTCGAGCGCATTTCCGGGCCGAGCAGGATGTCGACGCCGGGGAAGCGGGCGAAGGGAAAGACGGCTTCCTTGACGGCGATGTGGCCGGGATTGCGCGGGTCGGGCATGGCGCCGTAATGGGCGAAGGCGTTTTCCAGCGTCTCGCCGGCCATGATGCGCGCGGCGATTTTCGCAATCGGCCGCCCGATGGTCTTGGCGACGAAGGGCACGGTGCGCGAGGCGCGCGGGTTGACCTCCAGCACATAGACCGTGCCGTCCTGGATCGCGTATTGCACGTTCATCAAGCCGCCGACATTGAGCGCGCGGGCGAGCGCCGCGGTCTGGCGCTCCAGCTCGTCGACAAGGTCCGGGTGCAGCGAATGCGTCGGCAGCGAGCAGGCGCTGTCGCCAGAATGGATGCCGGCCTCCTCGATATGCTCCAGGATGCCGGAGACGAAGGTCTCCTTGCCGTCGCACAGGCAGTCGACATCGACCTCGATCGCGCCCTTCAGATAAGTGTCGAAGAGCAGCGGGTTCTTGCCGAGCAGCGTGTTGATCTGGCCGGTCTTGTCGTTGGGGTATTTCTGCTTGATGTCCTCCGGGACTAGGCCGGGCACGGTGTCGAGCAGATAGGTCTGCAGCATGCTCTCGTCATGAATGATCTGCATGGCGCGGCCGCCGAGCACATAGGACGGGCGCACCACCAGCGGGAAGCCGAGCTCGCCGGCGACCAGGCGGGCCTGCTCGACCGAATAGGCGATGCCGTTCTTCGGCTGGGTGAGGTTCAGCTTGTGCAGCAGCTTCTGGAAGCGGTCGCGGTCTTCGGCGAGGTCGATCATGTCGGGCGAGGTGCCGAGGATCGGGATGCCGGCCTTCTCCAGCGCGTCGGCCAGCTTCAGCGGCGTCTGGCCGCCGAACTGCACGATGACGCCGACCAGCTCGCCCGAGGCCTGCTCGGCGCGCAGGATCTCCAGCACGTCCTCCGCGGTCAGCGGATCGAAATAGAGGCGGTCGGAGGTGTCGTAGTCGGTCGAGACCGTCTCCGGGTTGCAGTTGACCATGATCGCTTCATAGCCGGCGTCGCGCAGCGCAAAGGCCGCATGGCAGCAGCAATAGTCGAACTCGATGCCCTGGCCGATGCGGTTCGGGCCGCCGCCGAGGATGACGACCTTCTTGCGCGCCGACACGCGCGCCTCGTTGGCGGGTTCGCCGACGAAAGGCACTTCATAGGTCGAGTACATATAGGCGGTCGGCGAGGCGAACTCGGCGGCGCAGGTGTCGATGCGCTTGTAGACCGGGTGAACGTCGAGCTTTTCGCGGGCCTTTTGGACCGCTTCGGCGTCGGTCTTCGTCAGCGAGGCAAGGCGGGCGTCGGAAAAGCCCATCGCCTTCAGCATGCGCAGATTGACGGGATCCTGCGGCAGGCCGTGCTCGCGGATGCGTTCCTCCATGGCGATGATGCCGGCGATCTGCTCGAGGAACCACGGGTCGATCTTGCACATGGCGTGCACGTCTTCCAGCGAGGTGCCCATGCGGATCGCCTGCGCCACCATGCGCAGCCGGTCCGGCGTCGGCGTGCCGAGCGCGGCGCGGATCGCGTTGCGATCGTCGGTGTGACTGGCGGGCGCGCTGCCGTGGCCAAGGCCGGGGATCTCGATCTCGTCCAATCCGGTCAGGCCGGTTTCCAGTCCTCGCAAGGCCTTCTGCAGCGATTCCTGGAAGGTGCGGCCGATGGCCATCACTTCGCCCACCGACTTCATGGCGGTGGTCAGCACCGGCTCGGCGCCGGGGAATTTCTCGAAGGCGAAGCGCGGGATCTTCGTCACCACGTAGTCGATGGTCGGCTCGAACGAGGCGGGCGTCGCGCCGCCGGTGATGTCGTTCTCAAGCTCGTCCAGCGTGTAGCCGACGGCAAGCTTGGCCGCGACCTTGGCGATCGGGAAGCCGGTTGCCTTCGAGGCTAAGGCGGAGCTGCGCGAGACGCGCGGGTTCATCTCGATGACGACGAGGCGCCCGTCGGCCGGGTTGACGGCGAACTGCACGTTCGAGCCGCCGGTCTCGACGCCGATCTCGCGCAGCACCGCGATCGAGGCGTTGCGCATCATCTGATACTCTTTGTCGGTGAGCGTCAGGGCAGGGGCCACGGTGATCGAGTCGCCCGTGTGCACGCCCATCGGGTCGAGGTTCTCGATCGAGCAGACGATGATGCAGTTTTCCGCCTTGTCGCGGACGACCTCCATCTCGTACTCCTTCCAGCCGAGCACGCTTTCCTCGATCAGCACCTCGGTGGTGGGCGAGGCGTCGAGGCCGGACTGGACGATGTCGTAGAATTCGGCGCGGTTGTAGGCGATGCCGCCGCCGGTGCCGCCCATGGTGAAGGAGGGGCGGATGATCGCCGGCAGGCCGACATGGTCGAGCGCCTGGGCTGCGATCGCCATGGCGTGGCTGATATAGCGCTGCTTGCGGTCGCCTTCGCCGAGGTTCCAGCGGGTTTCCAGCGCGTCGAGCGCGGCGTCGAGGTTTTCCGGGTTTTCCGCCTTGAGCGCGGCGCGCTCGGCCTCATGCGTCTTGCGGTCGGCGTTCTTGACGTCGGTGGCGTTGGCCAGCATCGAGCGCGGCGTCTCGAGCCCGATCTTGCTCATCGCCTGGCGGAACAGCGCGCGGTCCTCGGCCTTGTCGATGGCATGCGCATCGGCGCCGATCATCTCTACTTGATAGCGCTCCAGCACGCCCATGCGCCGCAGCGACAGCGCCGTGTTCAGCGCCGTCTGGCCGCCCATGGTGGGCAGCAGCGCGTCCGGCCGCTCCTTGGCGATGATCTTGGCCACCACTTCGGGCGTGATCGGCTCGATATAGGTCGCGTCGGCCAGCTCCGGGTCGGTCATGATGGTGGCCGGGTTGGAGTTGACCAGGATGACGCGGAAACCCTCCTCCTTCAGCGCCTTGCAGGCCTGGGTGCCGGAATAGTCGAACTCGCAGGCCTGGCCGATGACGATGGGGCCGGCCCCGATGATCAGGATCGACTTGATGTCGGTGCGTCTTGGCATATTCGAAAAATCCGTTCGGCGAGCGGCTTGCACGAAAAACCGGGACGGGGGGAGGACCCGGCCGGTTGTGCTTGCGATTCTGGTATCAGGCTAGGAGGGCCTTATAGGGAAGAGTTTTGCGGGATGTAACCCCGAAAATGAAGGGCAGTAAGCTGCGGATCGGTCTTCCCCGACGGCCTAATCCCTCTATTCGCCCAGCGCTAGTTCGTCCGTGATCTCGAAACGCTCGGAAACGCCGACGCGGATCATGTTCAGCGTGCCTTCACGCGTGAACCGCAATTCGTCGGGCGAATCCGAGCTGGCCGGCTGGCCGCCATGGAAGATGATGACGCGCGCTCCGCCGTCGGGCCAGGTCACGGTCACCGTGCTGTCGCCGTCCTTGCGGGCAACGCTGACGTCGCAGCGGGTCATTGGCTGGCCGATGCGGCGCGCGCAGGGGATGCCGCCGGCGGCGTCGGGGGCAGGGGCGTCGGGCTCGGCGCTATCCGAGGTCGCGAAGGCGAGGCGGTAGGCGTCCTGCATGGCGGTCCTGCCGATCTCGGTGGCGGATGGTGGATCGGCCGGCTCGCCGCCGCCCAGGCGCGCCGCTATGTCGGGCTGCGGTTCTTCGGGAGCTGGCTGAGGCGCGGCAGCCACGGCAGCCGGCGCGGCGGTGTCTTCAGGGGGCGACGCAGGGTTGTTGGGGCTGAGGTAGCGCGCCGGCGCCCAGCCGGTTATGTGGGCGTCCTGCGTGTCCTCGACCTTGCACCATGGATTGTTGTTGACGGTCTTGCAGCCGTAATTCTTCAGCGCCGCGCCGTTGGGCAGGCGCGCTTCGATCTTTCCGCCCGCTGAAGCGGTAGCGCGAATGTTGAGCAAATCATCCGGCGCGAGGCCGCCGATGATGGAGATGATTGTCCCGGGGGCATCCTGAGCCAGGGCCGACAGGGGGGTGAGCAGCAATGGAGCGGCCAAGAGTGTCTTCAGCGTCGGTCGGAGCGTAGCTTTGCGCTTCATCTTTTGGCTGCAATGTCCCAGGCGCAATCAGATATAGGCGGCGGGCCCGCCGGATGTCATCCTGAATTTAGCGGCGATTGTGAGGCTCGGGACGCGCAAATCTCGCTCAGGCCGAAAGCTCGATGTCGGCGGTGCCGACCGCCGGCAGATCCTTGTCGCCGTCAGCCGCGGCAATCACGCTGTCGAGCAGGCCGGGGAAACGCTTGTCGAGGTCGGCGCGGCGCAGCGTGATCAGCCGGCTGGTGCCGACCGCTTCGCTGCGGGTGACGCCCGCCTCGCGCAGCTTGGCGAGGTGGTAGCTGAGATTGGTCTTGGAGGCGAGGTCGAGGAACTTGCTGCAGTTCATCGGCACGCCTTCCTTGCGAGCCAGATAGCGCACGATGGAAAGCCGGGTCGGGTCGCCGAGCACGGCAAGGACGATCGGCAGGCTGATCTGGTCGGCGGTTGGATGGGGCAGGCTCATGACCCAGAATTAAGCACAAATGGCACGAACTTCAACGCGGCTCCCTTTCCGCCGATAGATATAGCCTCTTTCGTCCGGTCCGGTCCTGACACAGGGCTGTCAGCAGGGTTCAGCTATTTTCTCCCAGCTCGGTTGACATCATGCCCTATTATGTCCAATTGTTCAATAACTTTTGAACTAAGGACAATTCTCATGGACAAGCGGATCTTCTGGCTGGCGCTCGGGTCGTTCGCGATCTCGACCGAAGGCTTCGTCATCTCGAGCCTTCTCCCCGACATTGCATCCGACGCCGGCATTTCCGTGCCGCTCGCCGGCTCGCTGATCACCGCCTTCGCGCTCGCCTATGCCATCGGCGCGCCGGTGCTGGCGACGCTGACCGGCGAATGGGACCGGCGGCGCGTCATCCTGTGGACGCTGGTCTTCTTCGTCATTGGCAATCTGGTGGCGGCGGTGAGCTCGTCCTTCGAACTGCTTCTGATCGCCCGCATCGTCATGGCGCTGTCGTCCGGCCTGTTCGCCGCGACCGCGCAAGGCACGGCAGTGGCGCTGGTCGACGACCATCACCGGGCTCGCGCCATCGCCGTCGTCGTCGGCGGCACCACGGTGGCGGTCGCCGTCGGCGCGCCGCTCGGCGCGCTGGTCGCGGCCATTGCCGGCTGGCGCGGCACCTTCTTCGCCATCGCCGCGCTCGGCGCGCTGTCCGGCGCGATCCTGTGGTGGCGGCTGCCGCGCGGCATCATCGGCACCAGGCTGCCGCTGAAGCGCAGGCTGGCGGCGGCGGTGCGCCCCGGCGTGATGCCGATCCTGCTGACGACGGCGCTTGCGCTGATCGGCGCCTTCACGGTGTTCAGCTTCATCGCGCCCTTGGCCATTCAGGGCGGCGGGCTCTCGCCGATCGCGCTGCCGGGCATGCTGCTCGCCTTCGGCATCGGCGCCGTCATCGGCAACATCGCCGGCGGCCAGGCCGCCGACCGCTTCGGCGCGACGCGCACCGTCGCCTGGTCGCTGACACTGTCGGCCGCGATGCTCGTCACTTTCTCGCTGATCCCGACCTTCCTGCCGCATTCGATTGCCGGGCCGGCGCTGATGGCCGTGATGGTGCCTTGGGGCATCGTCGGCTGGGCTTTCCCGCCGGCGCAGGCGAGCCGTATCCTCAAGATCGCGCCGGACGCCGCCCCGATCGTGCTGTCGCTCAATGCCTCGGCGCTCTATTTCGGCGTCGCGCTGGGTGCGGTGGTCGGCGGCGCGGTGCTGCGCTTCGGCGCGCCGGCCGATCTCGGCCTGATCGCCGCAGTGTTCCCGATCGTGGGTCTGGGCATCGTGCTGGCCGGAAGAATGTTTGCCCGGCCGGTGGCAATGCCCGCCGAGTAAGACGCGCCGATATTCAGGTGAGCCCAGCCTGACCTGAGTCAGCACGTCTTCACAGCTGAAGAATTTATCGGCGGCCGTTTCTTCAGTTCGAAGGAACGGCCGTCGGCATTTCGAGATTCAGGTCGGCCACCGCGTCCAGCGCCGCGCGCAGCTTTGCCGCCTGTTCCGCGCCGACCTTCTCCTCGAATTGCCGCTGGGCGACGCTCCAGAGCCCGAGTGCCTCGTCGAGCTTGGCCTGACCTCGTGGCGTCAGCCGCACGCGCTTGACGCGACGGTCGTTCTTGTCGGGAAAGGTCTCGACATACCCATCACGGATCAGCGGCTTCAGTGTGTGGCCGAGCGCCGAGAGGTCCATGATCAGCGCCTCGGCGATGGCGCCCATCGCCGGCTCGTCGCTGATGTGGATTTGAAAGAGCAGCCCGAACTGCGTGCCTTTCAGGCCCGACGGCGCCAGTGCGTCATCATAGAAGCGGCCGAGACTGCGCGCGGCGCGCCGCAGCGTGGCATTGTTGCAATCGCTGAATCCGGGCTTGCGAGCTTCGGTCATGATCACTCCTTGCCGGCGTTGAGATGCGCCAGCCTGCCGCAGAAATAGTTTTTGCAGCTGCCGTTGACAAGATAGTGGCATATACCTACTTCGGAAAAAGTGGCATATGCCACTAAAAGAAATCTGGGACTCGGCGGATGATGCGATCACCGGCGCTGGGCGAAGTAAACAAAGGAACAGGACAATGAGCACGAAGGACAACAAGGGTACGGCCGTCATCACCGGCGCATCGTCGGGCATCGGCGCGGTCTATGCGGACCGGCTGGCAGGGCAGGGCTACGATCTGGTGCTGGTGGCGCGCCGCGCCGACCGGCTGCAGGAGGTGGCGGACAGACTCGCCTATGCCTATGGCCGCAAGGTCAAGACGATCGTCGCCGACCTTGCGGTCGATGCCGATCTGCGCCGCGTCGAGCAGGCGGTCGCGACGGATGACAGCGTGACGCTGCTGATCAACAATGCCGGCGTGGCCGGTCTGGAGACGATTGCCGACGCCGACGCCGACACGGCGGAGCGCATGATCAAGGTCAATGTCATTGCGCTGACCAGGCTGACCCGCGCGGTCCTGCCGGGCCTGCTTGCGCGCAATCGCGGCGGGATCATTAACATCGCCTCGGTCGTCGCCTATGGCATCGCCGTCGGCGGCATATACAGCGGCACCAAGGCCTATGTCGCCAACTTCACGGAAGCGCTGCAGAAGGAAGTGGCCGGCACCAATGTGAAAGTCCAGTCCGTCGTGCCCGGTCCGATCCGCACCGAGTTGTGGGACGTCTCCGGTATGAGCCTCGACAGCATCAATCCTGACTGGATCATGAGCGCCGACGATTTGGTCGACGCGGCGCTTGCCGGCTTCGCCCAGGGCGAGACCGTCACCGCGCCCGGCCTTGCCGACGCAGCCGGGCTGACGACCTATCTCGGCGCCAGGGACCAGTTCTTCGGCAGCCTGTTCTCCGGCAAGCCGGCGGCGCGATACGCGGTCTGAAGATTGCGGCAGCGCTGGTTTTCCTCGCCCCCGCAAAGCGGGGGAGAGGTGGCCGCGAAGCGGCCGGAGAGGGGGCTTCGTAGGGCGAGTTTGTCGCCGAATACTTGGTTGCGGTGGCGCGAGTCCCCCTCTCCGTCTCGGCTTCGCCGAGCCACCTCTCCCCCACCTTCGTGGGGGCGAGGAACCGGTGTTTTATACTGGCCTCCACATCTGCAGGATCGAGGCGGCCAGCAGCAGGCCGAGCACGATGTTGAGCGCGCGCCACTGGCGCTCCGTCTTGAGCAGACGCGCAAGCAGGGTTCCCGCCGCGCACCACAGCGACAACGAGAAGGTTGCGGCCAGGCCGAAGACGGTGCCGAGCAGCAGCGCGAGTTGCAAGGGACCGTCGGCGAGCGCCGCGAAGGACGCGGCGGCTCCGAGCCCCATTGCCCAGCCCTTCGGGTTCATCCACTGGATGCCGGCGCCGCCGAAAAAGCTGTTCGGCCTGGCCATGCTGATGTCGAGGTTGGGCGGACCGCTGCGGCCAATTTTGATGGCCAGCCAGATCAGATAGAGCGAGCCTGCTATCTTCATGGCGAGTTGCAGGGACGGCACGGCTGCAAGCAGGCCGGCGAGGCCTGCCGCGCCAGCGGCCGCCACGGTCGCCAGCCCGGCGGCGCTGCCGGCCATCAGCGGCACCGACCGGCGAAAGCCGAATTGCGCGCCGGAGGCGGTCGACAACGTCGTGGCAATGCCGGGCGTCGAGGTCGAGATCAGCGCGAACAGGACGAGCGGGATGATGGTTTCGGACATGCGGCTTCCCAGTCAAAGAAGCCGGCATGCTTAGGCGCTTGGCAGCATCAGTAAATGCAATGTTTGATATAGTTGGCATTAGAGTTTATAATGCAGGCCATGATCCGCGATCTCGACACGACCCTCATCCGCACCTTCGTCACGACGGCCGACAAGGCCAGCATGACGGCGGCCGCCAACGCGCTCCACCTGACGCAAGGCGCCGTCAGCCAACAGGTCAAACGATTGGAAGAGGTGCTGGGGCAAAGCGTTTTCGAGCGCGATCGCCGCGGCCTCAAGCTGACGCAGGTGGGTGAGCGGCTGCTCGAGAAGGCAAGGCGCCTGCTGCAGCTCAACGACGAGATCCTCGCCGAAATCAGGGGCAGGGCGGTTGCCGGACAGGTGCGGATCGGCGTGCCTTACGATCTCGTCGGCACCCTGCTCGCGCCCGTGCTGAAAGCCTATGCCGAAGCCTATCCGCAGGTGGAGATCTCGCTGGTCTGCGCCTCGTCACCGGAACTCGCGGCGGCCTTGGCGGCGGGCATGATCGACCTGGCCGTCATCGAGGAGCGCGTCGGTCCCAGCGCCGGCGAATGCCTGCTCGTCGACCGGCTGGTCTGGGTCGGCGCCAGAGGCGGGACGGCGCGGCTGAAGCGGCCGCTGCCGGTTTCGATCGTCGCCGACACCTGCGCCTTCCGCCCGGCAGTGCTGGCGGCGCTCGGCGAGCAAGGGCTCGACTGGCGCACCGTGTTCGAGAACGGCAACATCGACGCGACGACCGCTACGGTGCGCTCCGACCTTGCCGTCACCACCTGGCTTGCCTCGACGGTGCCGGCCGATCTCGACATCCTGTCCGATGCCGGTCTTCCGGCGCTGCCGAATTTCTCCGTCAACCTGCACCTGCCAAAGCATGCCACCGCGCCAGCGGCAAAAGCTTTTGCCAGCCACATCCGCGAGCGTCTTTCCCGCTATCGCCAGGCGGCGTGACGCGAGCGCCTCAGCCATTCGCTGCCGCCATGGCGACCGCCATTTGCGCTTCGAAAGCGCGCTTGAAGGCCGGCCGCGTCTCTCCGCGGGCGACATAGGCGGCAAGGTTCGGAAATTCGTTCAGCAGCCCCGATCTGAGCAGCCGGCGCAGCACGGCCACCATGACAAGGTCGCCGGCGCTGAAGTCGCCATCGAGCCAGTCGGAATCACCGAGATGGCGGGAGAGTTCGCCCAGCCGCTTGCGGATGCGGTCGTCTACCAGGGGCAAGCGCTTATCGTGCCACGGCGCATCGCGCTCCAGGATCACTGCGGTTGCGCGCTCGAGGATCGGCGGCTCCACCGTGCTGTAGGCGGCGAACATCCAGGCAATCGCGCGCGCCCGGGCGTTCGCATCGTCCGGCAAGAGGCCCGCGTGACGCTCCGCGATGTGGAGGACGATCGCGCCTGACTCGAACAGAGCGAGATCGCCTTCTTCGTAAGTCGGGATACGGCCGAACGGGTTGAGCGCTAGATGCGGGGGTTGTTTCATCGCAGCGAACGAGATGAGACGAACGTCGTAAGGTTGTCCGACTTCCTCGAGCGCCCAGCGCACTTGCATGTCGCGCGCCAGCCCTCTGCCGCCATCGGGCGAGCGTTCAAAGGCGGTGATGGTGAGTTTCATCGGCGGCTCCTGATCATGGCGTCGAAAGGCATCGGTCGTGGGCGAGGCGTCGGCGAGGCCGGCCCGCCCGCATCCCAATGCTACTTCCAGGTCCTGCGTCGTTCGAGCTCGGCTTCGGAAGGCTCCTGCTGGGCAAACGAGCCCGTGCGGATTTCGCCCGCGCGCTCATAGGTCGCCATGATGACGCCGGTGGTGGAAGCCTGCGATTTGACGAGCCTGAAGGCCGCCGGCATCGCGTTGTCGCCGAACAGCCGCTTGCCCTTGCCGAGCAGCAGCGGAAAGATCATCAGCCGGATCTCATCGATCAGCCCTTTGGCGAGCAAGGTCTGGATCAGATTGCCTGACCCCTGGATAAGCAGGTCCGGCCCGTCTTCCTGCTTGATCTCCTTAAGCCTGGCAACGACATCTGGCCCGAGCGACTGCGTGTTCTGCCAGGTCAGCGAATCCGGCCGGTGCGTCGCCACATATTTGATCGCAGGGTTGAAGACGTCCGCTATCTGATCCTTTTGATATGGCCAGTACGCGGCGAAAATGTCGTAGGTTCTGCGGCCGAGCAGGAGGGCGAAGGGTTTGGAGAACAATTCCTCCATTGCGGTGCCTGCCACCTCGTCGAAATAATGAAAGGTCCAGCCGCCGAATTTGAAGCCGCCGACCGGATCCTCTTCCGGCCCGCCTGGCGCCTGCATGACACCGTCGAGGCTGACGAATGTGGCGGCGATGATCTTGCGCATCTATCTTTTCCTTTTCGCTGATCCGCGCCGTCGCGGCCGGATTTCGCCTGGTCTCCGAAAACCGATTCCCACTTTTCGGGATCATGCTTCTAGGACGAACGGCAAGGCCGTTTTCCGACACGGCCTCGCGAATTTCTACCGCGTGTTGTCAGCGCGAATGATCCGTGACGAGCACCAGACATCGCCGAAAACGGCGGTGGCGGTGCGGTCGGGCGCCTTGTCTTTCCTGAGCCAGATCGAGCGGGTGCGCGCGGCGCGCTCGAGGGTCGGTATTTTCGCGCCCGGCTCGGTGGCGGAGGCGCCGACGCAAGGGATGAACCGAAAGGCCATGAAGGGCCGGCAGGCAAAGCCGTTTTCCAGGCGGTTACGAGGGCCGCAAGACCGAGGCGAACACCTCCTCGATGCGCGGATCGGCCGACCGTGCCTGCGCGGCCATCAGCCTGGCGTAGAATCTGCGGGCTTCGTCCGTGTCGGCCATGCGCCAAGAATAGCGCGTCCGGCTGGAATGTCGCGCTCAGCCGGCGATGGTGTCGTAGAGCAGCTTGAAGTTGAGAACGAGGATGACGGCCGCCACCGCCCAGGCCAGCGCCGCAACGCTGCGCGGTATGGCGAAACTGCCCATCTTCTTCCTGTCCGACACGAACTGCACCAGCGGTATGACGGCGAAGGGCAGTTGCATCGACAGCACGACCTGGCTGAACACAAGAAGCTCGGTCGTGCCCTTCTCGCCGTAGAGCGCGGTGACGGCCACGACCGGGACAATGGCGATGCCGCGCGTCAGGAGACGCCGCGCCCATTGCGGGACGCGCAGGCGCAGAAAACCTTCCATGACGATCTGGCCGGCAAGGGTTGCGGTGACGGTCGAGTTGAGGCCGGAGGCGAGCAGCGCGACGGCGAACAGGATCGAGGCGATGCTCAGGCCGAGAAGCGGCGACAGGAGCTCGAAAGCCTGGCCGATCTCGGCAACTTCGTGATGGCCTGTATCGTGGAAGGCGACTGCCGCGACGATCAGGATCGACGCGTTGACGAACAGCGCCAGGATCAGCGCGATGGTCGAATCCGTCGTCGCCCATTTGATGGCGTCGCGCTTGCCGGTCTCGGTTCGCTCATAGGCGCGGGTCTGCACGATCGAGGAATGCAGATAGAGATTATGCGGCATGACCGTCGCGCCGATGATGCCGATGGCGATGTAGAGCATCGCCGGATTGGCGACGATCTGCGATGACGGCACGAACATCGAATGCAGGATCTTGCCGGCCGGCGGTGCGGCGACGAAGATCTGGATGGCAAAGCAGCCGAAGATGATGATCAGCAGCGCCACGACAAAGGCCTCGAGATAGCGGAAGCCCCTGTTCATCAGCAGGAGCACAAGGAAGGCGTCGAGCGCGGTGAGGATGGCGCCGCCGATCAGTGGAATGCCGAACAGAAGCTGCAGCGCGATCGCTGTGCCGATGACCTCGGCGAGGTCGCAGGCGATGATCGCCAGCTCACAGGCGATCCAGAGCATCAGATTGACGGGGCGCGGATAATAAGCGCGGCAAGCCTGGGCGAGGTCGCGGCCGGTGGCGATGCCGAGACGCGCTGCGAGCGCCTGCAGCAGGATCGCCATCAGGTTCGACAGCATGATGACGAAAAGCAGGGTGTAACCGAACTGCGCGCCACCGGCGAGGTCCGTCGCCCAGTTGCCCGGGTCCATGTAGCCGACCGAAACCATGTAGCCTGGTCCCATGAAGGCGAACAGGCGACGGAACCAGACGCCGCTCCGTGGCACCGCGATGGAGGCGTTCACCTCGCGCAGGCTGGGCTGCACGTCGTCCGGCCTGTCGAACCGCCACGCGGGTCGGGCTGCGGTTGCTGCGTCGGCATCAGACATGGATATTTCCGCTGGAACGTATCGAACGTGCCCTTAATCTATGCTATAGCTCAACATTATGCAATATGCTATATTTTATCCATTATGCTTTCGTGATCAACCGAAGCAGGTTCCAAGGCGGGTGACCGCAAACTTCGGTTGAGCCTGGCCGGTAATGCAAATAAACGGCCGGACCGCAAGGGGTTCGTGCTATGGATGCGATCCGATTCAAAGCGACAGAGCATGATGTCGTCCGAAACCGGTTCGCACTTTTCGGCATCAAGCTTTAGGGGCTACCAGGAGGAGCGCATATTGGCGCTGAGGAACAAACCGGTTCGACGCGAAGAGCCGCTTCCCGATGCCGAAATCCATTCGGAAGGATTCCGGCAGCAGCGCCAGGCGCGCCGTAGCGCGCTGGTCGAGGACTATGTCGAACTGATCGCCGATCTGATCGAAGACGGCAACGAGGCGCGGCAGGTGGATATCGCGGCAAGGCTCGGCGTCGCGCAGCCGACGGTGGCCAAAATGCTGACCAGGCTGTGCGCCGACGGGCTGGTCTCGCGAAAGCCCTATCGCGGCGTGTTCCTGACCGAGGCCGGCCGCAAGGTCGCCGAGGAAAGCCGCATCCGCCACCAGACGGTGGAGGCCTTTCTTCGCTCGCTTGGCGTCAGCGCCGAGACGGCGCGCATCGATGCCGAAGGCATCGAGCACCATGTCAGCGCCGAAACGCTGGACGCCTTCCGCCGGGCGATGACGGACCGCCGGGCGTAGAGTTCGATCGGCCTGAGTGCTTGAAAACGGAACCGACTGATCTTGGCCGCATTACTTTCCACATCGCGCGATCATCGCGCATAGGGAGGAAGCAATGGGCATCGAACAGGCACCGACCGCCAAGGGAAAGCAGGCGGCCAGGGGATTGCAGCAGGCGGCCGCCGGCGACGAACGCAAGACCGAGGCCGAGACCGGCCATCCGCTGAAGAAGGGCGCGGCACGTTTCGAGGAACGGTCGAAGAGTTCGGACGGCAAGAGCGCCGGCGCCAAGCAGAAAAGCTGAGGTTCTTGGCCCGTTTATGGGGAGTGGAATTAACCAGCCGATCGGAGTTTCCTCCGGCCCACGCATTTTTCGGGCGCGAAAATTCTGTGACTTAGGTTGGCCGTTGCGATAGTTGTCAGCACGGGGCGGTCGCGGGCCAGCCCCTCCAGGATATTTGCATTGCGAGGAGTTGCCATGCTTTGGAGAGGCCGTCGTCAGAGCGACAACATCGAGGACGACCGCAGCGACAGCGGCGGTGGCGGCGGATTGGGCGGCGGCGGTCAGTTCCGCATTCCAATCGGCGGCCGCACCGGCGGTGGCGGCAGCATCCTGCTGGTCATCCTGGTCGTGCTCGCGGGATGGTATTTTGGCTTCGACCCATCGCAGATCCTCGGTGGCGGCGACGGCGGTCTGCTGCCGGATGGCGGCGGCCAGATCACCGAGACGCAGGACAATGGCAACGCGCCTGCCAATGACGAGATGAAGCAGTTCGTCGCGACCGTGCTTGCCGATACCGAGGACACCTGGACCGGCATTTTCAAATCCCAGGGATTGACCTACGAGGATCCCAAGCTGGTGCTGTTCAGCGGCCAGGTTCGTTCGGCCTGCGGTTTCGCTTCGGCGGCGGCCGGGCCGTTCTACTGCCCGGGCGATCACAAGGTCTATCTCGACATGACCTTCTTCCAGCAGCTTGACCAGCAGTTCGGCGCTTCAGGCGAGTTCGCGCGGGCCTATGTGGTGGCGCATGAGGTCGGTCATCACGTGCAGAACCTCACCGGCATCATGGGCAAGTTCAACCAGATGCGGCAGGGCATGAGCGAAGTAGACGCCAACCAGCTGTCGGTGCGCATCGAGCTTCAGGCCGATTGCTTCGCCGGGGTGTGGGCGCATTTCACCCAGCAGAAGGGCATTTTGGAGCAGGGCGACATCGAAAGCGCGCTCAATGCGGCCAAGCAGATCGGCGACGACACGCTGCAGAAGAAGATGCAGGGCTATGTCGTGCCGGAAAGCTTTAACCATGGCACCTCGCAGCAGCGGCAGGCCTGGCTGGCGCGGGGCTTCAAGAGCGGCAAGCTGTCCGACTGCAACACGATGAGCGGTCCGATTTGAGAGGCGCTGCCGCTTCATTTTCCGTGACAGTCCGCGATCGGCGGCAGGCTGGCAAGTGATGTCAGCATAAGACATTTGCGTTCGTTCGCGGATTGTTCCCGCCGCTGACGTCGCCTATAAGGTCCATCCCGCCTGTGCCCCCAGGGCGGATGAGGAGCTTGTCACCATGATCGACTCGAGAACCGCCAAGCGGGGCCTTGCGCTCGTTTTCACGACGCTTTTGCTCGACATCATCGGCTTCGGCATCATCATGCCGGTGCTGCCCGCCTATCTGGAGGAACTGAGCGGCGTCAGCGTCAGCGAGGCCGCGATCGAGGGCGGATGGCTGTTCTTCGTCTATGCTGCGATGCAGTTCTTCTTCGCGCCGATCATCGGCGGCCTGAGCGACCGTTTCGGGCGCAGGCCGGTCCTGCTTGCCTCGGTGCTGACCTTCTCGATCGACAATTTGATCTGCGCCATTGCTTGGTCCTATCCGATGCTGTTCATCGGCCGCGTGCTCGCCGGCATTTCCGGCGCCAGCTATTCGACGACATCGGCCTTCATCGCCGATATCTCGAACGACGAGAACCGGGCGAAGAATTTCGGCCTGCTCGGCATCGCCTTCGGCGTCGGCTTCGTCATCGGCCCGGTGCTGGGCGGACTGCTCGGCACGTTCGGGCCGCGTGTGCCGTTCTATTTCGCCGCAGCGCTTGCCTTCGTGAATTTCCTGATCGCGATAGTGTTCCTGCCCGAAACGCTGGACGAAAAACACCGCCGGCCCTTCGAGTGGAAGCGCGCCAATCCGGTCGGCACGCTGATGCAGATGCGCAATTATCCGGGTATCGGCTGGATCGGGCTGGTGTTCTTCCTGATGACGCTCGGCCATATGATGTATCCGGCGGTCTGGGCGTTCGTCTCCAACTATCGCTATGGGTGGAACCAGCAGCAGATCGGCTTCTCGCTCGGTGCCTTCGGCCTGTGCGGCGCGATCATCATGGCGACGGTGCTGCCGCGCATCATTCCGAAGCTCGGCGAGTGGAGGACAGCGGCGATCGGGCTGACTTTCACCGCGCTCAGCGCTTTCGGCTATGCGTTTTCGACGCAAGGCTGGATGATCTATGCGGTAATCGTGGCCGGCTGTCTGGAGGCGCTGGCCGACCCGCCGCTCAGGAGCCTCGCCGCCGCCAAGGTGCCGCCCTCGGCGCAGGGCGAATTGCAGGGTGCGATGACCTCCATCTTCTCGATCACTTCGATCATCACGCCGCTGCTCTATACGGCGATCTTCTCATGGTTCACGAGCCCGACCGCGCCGGTCGTGTTCGGCGGCGCGCCCTATGTTCTCGGCGCGATCTTCCTGACGCTGGCGGTCATCGTCTTCGTCACGAAAGTGGCCAGGCCGGCGCCGAAGGAAATCGAGCGCATGCACACGCAGGAAGCAGCGGTGACGGACGCGGCTTAGGCTTGTGGTTGAGTTAGGCGCGCTCTGCTATCGCTTCCTCACCGCGCCGCTCGCGGATCAGGTTGACGAAGCGACGGAAGAGGTAATGCGAATCCTGCGGGCCGGGCGAGGCTTCGGGATGATGCTGGACCGAGAACACTGGCCGGCCGGTGAGCGCGATGCCGCAATTCGAGCCGTCGAAAAGCGAGACATGGGTTTCCTCGACGCCTTCCGGAAGCGAGTCGGCGTCGACGGCGAAACCATGGTTCATCGAGACGATCTCGACCTTTCCGGTGGTGTGGTCCTTGACCGGATGGTTGGCGCCGTGGTGGCCCTGATGCATCTTCTCGGTCTTGCCGCCGAGCGCCAGCGCCAGCATCTGATGGCCGAGGCAGATGCCGAACACCGGAATGTCGGTCTTCAAGAGGTTCTGGATCACCGGCACGGCATACTCGCCGGTCGCTTCCGGGTCGCCCGGGCCGTTGGACAGGAAGATGCCGTCCGGCTGCATGGCGAGGATTTCCTCCGCACCGGTCTTGGCCGGGACGACGGTGACCTTGGCGCCCAGGCCCGCCAGCAGGCGCAGGATGTTGCGCTTGACGCCATAGTCGATGGCCACCACATGCATCGACGGCGCGTCCTGCTCGCCATAGCCCTCGTTCCAGATCCAGGGCGTCTCGCGCCAGACCGAGGACTGGCCCGACGTGACTTCCTTGGCGAGATCGAGGCCGATAAGGCCTGACCAGGCCGCGGCCTGGCGCTTCAGGTCCTCGATGTCAAAGACGCCGTCGGGCGCATGCGCGATGACGGCATTGGGCATGCCCTTCTCGCGGATCAGCACGGTCAGCGCGCGGGTGTCGATGCCGGACAGCGCGACAATGCCGCGCCGCTTCAGCCATTGGTCGAGATGGCCGGCGGCGCGATAGTTGGACGGGTCGGTGACATTGGCCTTGAAGATCGCGCCGACCGCGCCGGCGCGGGCCGCCGGATGCAAATCCTCGATGTCCTCGTCATTGGTGCCGACATTGCCGATATGCGGGAAGGTGAAGGTGACGATCTGGCCGGCGTAGGATGGATCGGTGAGGATCTCCTCGTAGCCGGTCAGCGCCGTGTTGAAGCACACTTCCGCAACGGCCGATCCGGTGGCGCCGAGACCGCGGCCCTCGATCACCGTGCCGTCGGCGAGCACCAGAAGGGCGGTCGGCTTTTCGGTGGCCCAGGGGGCGGTGGTCGTGGCCATGGCGGCGCTCCTGTCAGGCGCTGCGACTGGTCAACGGGACCACCCGCGCGGCAAAGCGCGCGAAGCAGGATGTCCCAGCCCTCGCGCGTCAACTCATTGTCTCATGCAGGACTGAGTACATAGGGGAAGGCGCGGGAGCGGTCAATGCGGACACCCGTCAGCCAGCTCCGTTTTCCATTCGTCCAGCAATATCAGTGGCTTGTGGGAATTTGCGTTACCCGTTCGGCGAAGCTATTGTCCGCCGCATTCGAAGGAGAAGCACAATGCGCGAGAAAATCGCCGAATCCATGAAGAGCGCGATGAAGGCGCAGGACAAGCACCGCCTGCCGACGCTGCGGCTGATCCAGGCCGCCATCCACGACCGCGACATCGCCAATCGCGGCGCCAGCAAGCCGCCGGCGAGCGAGGAGGAGATCCTGCAGATCCTTGCCAAGATGGTGAAGCAGCGCGAGGAATCGGCCAAGGCCTTCGAGGACGGCAAGCGGCCGGAGCTGGCGGCGCAGGAGCGTGGCGAGATGGAGATCATTCGCGAGTTCCTGCCGACGCAGCTCGACGACGCGGCGATCACGGCCGCGGCGCGCGAGGCGATCGCGGCGACCGGCGCCACCAGCCAGAAGGACATGGGTAAGGTGATCGGCGCGCTGAAGCAGAAATATGCCGGCCAGATGGACTTCGCCAAGGCGAGCGCCATCATCAAGGGGCTGCTGCAGTAGGGCGCGGCCTCGCTAGTCCTGGCAGATCGGCACCGGCTGCGGGGGTGACGCCGGATGGTCCTTCTTGTATTGCGCGATGATCGGCTCAAGCGTCTGCTTGGGCCAGAATTTGGGCGTGCCGATCTCCTTCAAGCAGGAGGCGTTCCAATAGGTGCCCGCACTTGAGAGCGCCTGGCCTGCGGCCTTGGCGCGCGCAACGGCGGCGATGTCGCGCGATTCCGGATAGATGTAGAGCGTCGTCGGGCTGTTCTTCACGAGGGGGATGATCTGCTCGGCATCGGCCGGCGACCAGCTGGTGCAGCCATTGCTGCGGCCGCCCGCGTAATTCACCAGCTTGCCGTAGGGCACAAAGCCGTCATGGTCGGCGTAAGAGCTTTGCGGGTTCTTGCGCATGCACAAGCCCTTCAGGATGGCCGCCGGATGCCCGCCGATGACGCGCTGCCTGGCGTTCGCCGCTTCCCCTTCGCCGTCGAACTGGATGAAGCTGCGCATGAACACCGCGCTCTGCGCGCCGATCCGATAGTAGCCTTTGAAGGACGTCTTGGTTTCCGCCGTCATATAGGCGCCGCCGGCCGTCAGCTCGGAATCCATCGCGTTGCCGAAATTCTTCGCGCAACGCCTGCCGTTGGAGAAATCGGCGACGCCTTTCAGGTTGCGGCCGCCGCCATGGCCGGAGGAAACCGCGCGGAAGATCTGCTTCGCTTCGCAGATGATGTAATAGCGCTGGCCAAGCGCGCTATTGCCCAAGTCACCGGGGCGCGTGGCATCCATGGCGAAATAGCAGGGGTTGCCGACCGAACCGTCTCTGACCTTCTTCTGGTAGAGCGCGCGTGCCCGCTCCAGCACGACCTCAGAGATCTGTCCCTCGCCATCGCCGACATGGCGCTGCAACCAGTCGGGAATGGTCGACGGCCGCAAGGCGGCAAATGAGCTGGCCGATGCCGTCAGCGCGGCCAGGATCGCGACAAGACAGAAGATGGCCGCGCCCAGCGGAACAGATATCAACCGCACCGTTTTGCCCTCCTGTCGGCATGTCTCATACCCGTGAATCACTCGGGCCGATCATAGAAGGTCTCGCGCGCATCGGCGAAACACTTCTAGTTTAGCGACGACTTTTGGAGGTCGGATTTTCGACCTGCTTCGATTGCGCTACGATTTGATTCAGGCGCGCCCACGCCTCCTCCCTCCATCGGGAAGCATTGTTCATGCAGGGCAGTCCATCACCAACCACCTGTTCGAGCGCTACGCATAAGGAGGGATTTGCCAGATATCGGCGATAGCAGGTTGCCGAACCCACTCGACCTGTCGCTGTTCGACAAAGCCTGTTTCCTGAACAAGGGCGAAATCCAGTTCCAGGCGACTTGAGAGCGATCCGGGTGGCGGCTATCTGGGTCTCGACAGGGAAACGAACCATGGTCGAGATCGTCAAACCAGCGCTCGAACATTTGCCGTCCTACAAGGCGGCGCTGGAGCGCGGATGGTCGCCCGACAATGTGCGGCTGCTGGAAGCGACGAGCGAACAGCTCGCTGCGATCGAGAAAGATCCTGTCGAATTTCTCGCCAGCCTGGACGACCTTGAGGCCAAGGGGTCGCCCATCACCTTGCCCGACGGCACGACCGTGCCGCGGCTGCCCGGCTTCCGGCGCTGGATCTGGGACGGCGAGGCAGTCGGCTCGATAGGGCTGCGCTGGCAAAGAGGCACATCGGCGCTGCCGCCGCACGTGCTTGGCCATATAGGTTATGCGGTGGTGCCATGGAAAGAGGGACGCGGCTACGCCACCGAAGCGTTGCGGCTGATGCTCGGCGAGGCGAGGGCAGTGGGCCTGGATCATGTCGAGATCACCACGGACCTTGATAATCTTGCATCCCAGAAGGTGATCCTCGCCAATGGCGGCATCCTTATCGGGCGCTTCGCCAAGGTCGCCGCCTATGGTGGCGCGGAAAGCCTCAAATATCGGATCGATCTTTAGATCGAAGCGGTTGCGCGGTCACTCGCCGGGCCTTGCCAGCCTGCCTTCTTCGGCCTTGTGGTAGAATTGGCTTGCCACGAGCCAGCCTTTGAGCGGCCTGAGCGGCGGAATGCAGGTCGCGAGAACGATCGGGATCGAAACGAAGGTGTGGAACCACATGGAGGGTTCGAAGGTCACCTGCGCCCAGACGGCGAACAGCACCGAAGGCACACAGGCAAAGCAGATCACGAAGAAGGCCGGGCCGTCGGCGGGGTCGGCAAAGGAATAGTCGAGCCCGCAGACATCGCATTTCGGTGCCAGCTTCAGGAATCCGTCGAACAGGTGGCCCTCTCCGCAGCGCGGACAGCGCCCGCGGATTCCCACTTGCCAGGGCACCAGGGGTGGATAATGCGCAAGGTCTTCCATGATCGTCGCTCCAGTGGAACTCGCGTAAGGCCAAGCCGGTCTCTTGAGATCTCGGATACATACATATACAATGATTGTATGCAGACAATGCGACAAAATGTATGGATTGACGACAAGTGACCGGTGAAATTGGTGTCAGCTGGCTTCCGGTTATCGAGACAGGGCCGCGACCGGTCTATTTGAAGATCGTCGATGCCCTGGCGGATGCCCGCTCTAACGGCCGATTGCAGCCGGGCGACAGGCTGCCGCCGCAGCGGGAACTCGCGCGGCTGCTGGGGGTCGATCTTACGACTGTGACGCGTGCGTTTTCCGAAGCGAGACGCAGGAACCTTATCGATGCGACGGCGGGCCGGGGGACCTTCGTCACGCCGGGCGAACCAGAAGAGCCTGTCCTCGATCTCAGCATGAACATTCCGCCGGCGCCCTCCGGCCTCAACCTGCCGGCTTTGATCAGGACGGGCATTGAGGGGTTGCTCAAACGATCCAGCGCGGAAGCGCTGCTATCCTATCATCCCGGCCCCGGCTCGCCCGCGGAGCGCGCCGCCGGCTCGTCATGGCTTACCGTGGCGGGAGACAGGCTGCCGGTCGACAGGGTTGTTGTCGGCTCGGGCGCGCAGGCGTTGCTTGCGGCCGTCGTCCTGTCAGAGACCCACGAGGGCGACACGATCCTTGCCGATCCGCTGACCTATCCCGGGCTGATCGCCCTGGCCGGGACCACGCGGCGCAAGCTCGCCGCTGTCGCGAACGACGGTGACGGCATGCTGCCAGACCGTCTCGAAGAGACGGCGCGACGATATGGCGCCCGGGTTCTCTACCTCAACCCGACGCTGCAAAATCCGACCGCATCTGTCATGTTGGAAGGCAGGCGGCGCGAGCTTGCCCGCATGGCCGACAGGCTCAAGCTGACCATCGTCGAAGACGATCCCTACAACCGGTTGCTGGCGGCACCGCCCCCGGCTTTTCTGACGCTGGCGCCGGAGCGGACTTTTCACGTCGCGACGTTGGCGAAATGTATCTCGCCTTTCCTGCGTACGGCTTTCCTGACAGCGCCCGGCCCGCAGGCGGCCGATCGCATCGCGGCAGCGATACGCGGCACCACCATGATGGCGCCGCCGCTGATGACGGGCCTTGCCTGCGAGTGGCTGCGAAGCGGCCTAGCCGATGAGATCACCACTGCCGTGCGCGCCGAAGCACAGGCCAGGCAGAAGATCGCGCGCAACATCCTGCCCAAGGGCTTTCCGGCATCGGAGGCCAGTCTGCACCTCTGGTATCCGCTGGAGAGCCGGTTGCGCTCGGCCGAACTTGCCGACATTGCCCGCCGTCGAGGGTTGGCCATCAGCCCCGCGGAAGAGTTCGCAATAGGGACGGACTTCGCCAACGGCTTCCGCTTGGCGCTGGGCGCTACCCCCAACCGCGAACGGTTGAAGGAGGGTCTTGAAAGCCTCGCTTCCATCCTTTCGGGAGTGCCGGGCTCCTCGCGACCAAAGGTCTGAGGCGGCAAACCGAAGCTTGGCGCGGCACGTTACTCGGCCGCCGCCGGCAGCGGCGGCGTCGCGCGGCTGCGCCATTCCCAGGCTTGTGACCCGACAGCCACCACCACCGCCACCAGCATGGCCAGGGCGCCGGCGAGCGGCAGGCTGCGATAGCCGTAGCCGGCGTTGAGCAGCGCCGCGCCGAGCGACGCGGCGAGCGCGATGCCGACATTGAAGCCCGATGGGATCAGCGAGGAGGCGAGGTTGGAGGCATCGGCCGTCCAGGCCAGGATGCGCGTCTGGATCGGCGCGCCGATGGCGAAATTGAGACCGCCCCACATGACGATAGCGGTGATCATCGGCACCGGGTAGGGGCTGACAAGATGGATGACGCCGAGCGCCACCGCCTGCAGGGCGAGCATGACGATGAGCGAGGGCATCAGCTTCCAGTCGGCGAGCTTGCCGCCGACCAGGACACCGATCGTGGCGCCGACGCCGTTGAGCAAGAGCACCCAGGGGATCAGGCTTTCGTCGAGCCCGGTCACTTCGAGCAGCATCGGCGTGATGTAGGTGAACAGCGCAAACTGGCCGATCATCAGCATCAGCATCAGGATCAGCGAGGTCCAGACCTGCTGACGGCCGAGCACGCGAACCTCGCGCGCCAGGCCGGCTGGGCGGTTGGCGGCGCCCGCCGTCGGCGGCAACAGCGCCAGCATGGCGAGTATCGCGATGATGCCCAGCGCGCCCATTACCCAGAAGGTCGCGCGCCAGCCCCACAGGCTGCCGATCGCGGTGCCCGCGGGCACGCCGATGACGTTGGAAACCGTCAATCCCGAGAGAATGATCGCGACCGCCCGGCCGCGCTGGTCCTCGCGAACCAGGCTGACCGCAACCACCATGGCGACGCCGAAATAGCAGCCATGCGCCACGGCGGTCGCGATACGCAGCAGGAGCATCGCGGTGAAATCGGGCGCCAGCGCGCAGGCCACCTGGCCGAGTGTGAAGGCGATCGTCAGTCCGATCAGCAGCGTCTTGCGCGAGACTTTGCTGGTCATGAGCGCCAGCAGCGGGCCGCCGACGGCAATGCCGCAGGCATAGCCGGAGACGAGATAGCCTGCGGTCGGCACCGAAACGCCGAGACCCTGCGCCACCTCCGGCAGCACGCCGGCGATGACGAATTCGGTGGTGCCGAAGGCGAAGGCGGCAAGGAAAAGGGCAATCAGCGGTAGCATGGATCAAAACATAGGCGAGGAATGCATGGCCTCAAACCACGCCCGGGCGGACGGGGCAATGCAGAAATTGACGATGGCGCTTTAGCTTTTCTTGACCGGACCGATCAGAACCGGCCTGTCACTCCGAATATGCAGGCTTTTTGCGCCCGTAGGGTATCCTCAGCCAGGCCCGTTCATGCAGATAGTAAAGCACCGACTTGGTAACGACTTCGGTGAGCCCGATGGTGGCCGCGAGCTTGATGCTTCCCGTGACCACCAGCGATATGATCATGGTGTCGATCGTGCCGGTGGCGCGCCATGAAAGCGCCTTGGCGAAGCTGCGCGAATGCGTGTCCATCGGCCGATCGTCCTCCCAACAGGTCCTCTGGCGATCCTTAGCCGACAGGGGCGAGGATGAGCAAAGACAAATTTTTCGGCTGACTTGGATAGCCTCAACCGGCCTTCAACCGCGAGCCGCCAAGCAGGCCGCGCTCCTCGAGCACCGGATAGGCAATGGAAGCAAGCAGCGAGTTGATCTGCTTCAGGTCGCGGATGGTGTCGAGGTGGATCGAGCTCGTCTCGACGCTCTTGGCGGTGCCTTCGCGCAGGCGAAGGAAATGGCTGGCGCTGGTTTCCTTCTCGCGCTCGCGCAGAAGGTCCTTTTCCAGAACCAATTGCCTGGCGGTTTCCGGGTCGCGGGAGACCAGAACGTTGAAGGCAAGGCGCGCATTGGCAAGCACGGAGGAGTGGAAGGCGCAAAGCTCCTGCCAGCCTTCCGGCGTGAACTCCAGGCCGCGTTCCAGCTTCTTCCTGACATGCACCAGCATGTTGCGCACGATGATGTCGCCGACCTGCTCCAGCTTGACGCAGGCGCCGATCAGCTCCTGGCACCGCAACGCCTCGTCCTCGGTGAGTGGATTCCTGGTGATCTTGGCGAGGTAGAGCTTGATCGCGGCATGCTTCCTGTCGACGCGATCGTCGAGCGCCGCAAGCGCCTTGATCTTGGCGGGATCGGCATCCTCGTAAAGCTCGATGATGCGCTTCAGCATGATCTCGACGATCTCGCATACCCTCACCACCTCGCGCGTCGCGTTGGCTAAAGCCTGGCTCGGCGTGTCGAGGGCGCTCTCGTTCAGCGCAGACAGCTCCACGACCTCGAGCGCGACGGCCGGCTGCGGCGTGGTGCCCAGCGCCACGATCTTTTCGGAAGCGCGGTAGACGAGGCCGGCCAGCGGCAGTCCGGCCAGCAGGATAAGCACGTTGAACAGGATGTGGGCGTTGACGATCTGATCGGGCGCGCTTCTGCCGAGGAAGGAGACATCCGGCTTGAAGGTCATGATCAGGACCAGCATGATCAGCGAGCCGAGTCCACGCATCAAAAGGTTGCCGACCGGAACGATGCGCACCTCGGGCGGCGCCGACCTCGTCAGCATCGGCGCAATCAGCGACGAGCCAAGGTTGACGCCGAGCACCAGCACGACGCCCAGCTCCGGCGTGATCAGCCCTCGGCCCGCCAGCGTCGCCATCAAAAGCACCGCGGCGATGCTCGACTGGAACAGCCAGGTGATCAGCGCGGCCAGCAGATAGGTGGTGATGGAATCGCTCGAGAAATAGTTGATGATCAGCGGCATCAGCTGGCTGTTGCGCAGCGGCTCCGACGCCTGGCCGATCATCTCCAACGACAGGATCAGCAGGCCGACGCCGATCAGGATGCGGCCCGTCTGCCTCCAATCCCGCCGCTCGGTGGCCATGAACATGACCGTGCCCGCGATCAGGCAGAGCGGCACCAGCAGCGTGAGGTCGAACGTAAGCAGCTTGGCCACCAGCGCCGAGCCGATCTCGGCGCCGCGCACAGCCAATTGGCCGGCGGCACCCGAAACGATGCCGGCGCCGGCGAAGGAGCCTACCAGCAGCGTCACCGCGGTCGAGCTCTGCAGCGCGACTGCCAGGCCACAGCCTGTGAGCACCGCCATGACCGGATTGCGCATGGTGGCGCGCAGCCGGTGGCGCAGCACGTCACCATAGGCGCGCTCGACGCCTGTCTTCACCATGCGGGTGGCGAACAGCATCAGCGCCACCGCGCCGGCAAGGTGCAGGAGAACGACGGAGCCGCTCACAGCCAACCTCGCGGGGTGACTCCGGCGATGCGGAGAGGGTTACGATTCTTAGCCATTCAACGCGTCGAAATACACCAATTAAGATTAGCCGAGTAATAGATTTTTCTGATGCGATGATCGTCTCGACTCGACGGCGCATGTCGGAAATGAATGGAGAAGACATTGGTTGCACCACCTGGCGGGGGCGCTTCGCTCCATACTGCTCGACGCCCGATCGCGCGGCCAGGGCAATCCGAGCCGACGTTGAAGTAGTCTACGCAAACCTTGGAAATCATTACGGAATTTTAATTTAGCGTTCAGTTTCGGTTCATCCGGTGGCGGCTACCCCTGCGTCTATCGACAACCAGGAGTACCGACCATGAAGCGTCTCATACTTTGCGCCGTCACCGCCTCGATGCTGACCGCCTCGGCCTTCTCCGGCCAGGCCGCGCCGCTCGCCCAGCCGAGCGCGCCGCACTCGAACTACACGCAGGTCGACTGGCAGAAGTCCGACCGGCATGTCGACAAGCGCGTCATCGTCAAGAGGAAGGTCGTGAAGCGCAGCCATTGGCGCAACGGCCAGAAATATTCGAACTGGAAGCGCCATCGGCCGGTCCGCGACTGGAACCGCTACGGCCTGCGCCGCCCCGGCCCGGGCCAGGAGTGGATCCGCGTCGGCAACGATTATGTGCTGGTCAGCATCCTGTCCGGCATCGTCTTCGGCGCGATCGCCGCACAGTGATCCGCGACAATCGGTAATGGGGAAAGGAGGCGGCCGCCCCGGCCGCCTTCTTTTCGTCTGTGAAAAGCGGGTACGATGCGCCGGACAGAGTCGCCGTGCCCGGGCGGCTTGATTATATGGAGGGCAAACGAGCTTTCTTAGATGCGCTTTCCGCCCGCCTTCCTCGACGAGATACGCGACCGCGTGCCGATTTCATCGGTGATCGGCACGCGTGTCGCGTGGGACAGGAAAAAGACCAACGCGTCGCGCGGCGACTATTGGGCCTGCTGCCCGTTCCACGGCGAGAAAAGCCCGTCCTTCCATTGCGAGGACAAGAAGGGCCGCTATCACTGCTTCGGCTGCTCGGTGTCGGGCGACCATTTCAAGTTCCTCACCGAGCTCGACGGCATGAGTTTCCCCGAGGCGGTCGAGAAAATCGCCGAAATGGCCGGCGTGCCGATGCCGGTGCGCGATGAACGGGAGGAACGGCGCGAGAAGGAGCGCGCCAGCCTGACCGACGTCATGGAAATGGCGACCGCCTTCTTCCAGGAGCGGCTGCAGAGCGCCGACGGTGCCAAAGCCCGTGCGTATCTCAGGGAGCGCGGATTGACGTCGGCAACGCAGCAATCATTCCGGCTGGGCTACGCGCCCGACAGCCGCAATGCCTTGAAAGAGCATCTCGCCGCCAAGGGCGTGCCGAAGGCCGATATCGAGGCTTGCGGCCTGGTGCGGCACGGCGACGACATTCCGGTCTCCTATGACTGGTTTCGCGATCGCATCATGTTTCCGATCCCGGATTCGCGCGGCAAGATCATCGCCTTCGGCGGTCGGGCGCTGGCCCCAGATGCCTTGGCCAAATACATGAATTCGCCGGAGACGGAACTCTTCCATAAGGGCAATGTGCTCTACAATTTCGCTCGCGCCCGCAAGGCGCTGGCCAAAGGCGGCACGGTGATAGCGGTCGAAGGCTATATGGACGTGATCGCGCTGGCGCAGGCCGGCTTCGAGAATGCCGTGGCGCCGCTCGGCACCGCGCTCACCGAGAACCAGCTTGAACTGTTGTGGCGCATGGCGCCCGAGCCGGTGCTTTGCTTCGACGGCGATAAGGCCGGATTGAAAGCGGCTTGGCGTGCCGCGGATCTGGCCCTGCCTTCGGTGCAGGCAGGACGCTCGGCACGGTTTGCGCTGCTGCCGGAAGGCAAGGACCCGGACGACCTCGTCAAGGCCGATGGGCCGGATGCGTTCCGGGCGGTGCTGACGGAGGCGCGACCGCTTGTAGACCTTCTGTGGATGCGGGAGACCGCAGGCGGCGTCTTCGAAACGCCGGAGCGGCGGGCCGAACTGGGGAAGAGGCTGAATGAACTCGCCAGCCGTATCCGCGACGAGAGCGTGCGCTACGAATATCAACAGGTGATGCGCGAACGGGTGCGGAGCTTCTTCGGCGCCCAACGCGACACCAGGCAGAACCGGCAGGATGGCGGCCGGCCAGGAGAGCGCGGCCATGGCAAGGCAGCGGCGCCCGGCGGACAGTTCGCCAAGGGTGGAAGCGGCCGCATCGCCATCACCGAAAGCCTTGGTCAGTCGGCGCTGGTCAAGCGCGGCGGCGACGGTATGTCGGTTCGCGAGGCGACGATCATCGTGGCGCTCGTCAACCATCCGGCGCTGATCGACGAGAATTTCGAGCATGTCGAATTCCTCGATCTTGCCAATTCCGATTTGCGCAAGCTCCACGCTGCCATTCTCGACGCGATGGCGCATGACGCGGCCGACGAGCGCGGCGCGGTCATCGCTACCATCGAGCGCGCCGGCTGCGGCGGCATCTGGGAGCGGGCGGTGGAACTGATCAAGCGGGCGCGGCAATGGCCGGCGCTCGAGACTGCCGCGCTCGACGACGCCCGCGACGCCTTCAACCAGGCGATGCACTTGCAGCGCAGCGCCCGCACCTTACATAGAGAACTGAAACAGGCGCAGGCGGCGCTCGATGCAGACCCTTCGGACGAAAATTTCCGGCATCTCGTCGAGATTCAAGCGCAATTCAACGATGTGCAGGCAACGGAAGCGCTGATCGAAGGGTTCGGCGTTTCGTCGGGCAGGGTTGGCCGCGTTTAGGGCCAACACCACCCATTGGAAGTGAAACGGAAATGCGCAGCGCGTCGAATCGACGCCTCTAAGTCGGGTAATTGATTCGCTTTTTTCATGCGAATCATGCCAGAGGCGCTTGACCTTCTGGCAGATTGGCGGAATCAGGACGATTCGAAACGTTAACCGTGCCCCGGCGTCGGCGGGAAATTTGAGCGATGTGAGGTGCCGGTGACGGCTGGACAGGCAAAATGCCTGCTCCAGATATCAGGGTTAATCTGGACTTAATGCATGTCGCCCAAAAGTGGAAACCGATTTGGGGCAAACGAGATGCGCAAAACAAAAGAGATGACGCGGTTGCCGGGCCGGTAAAAAGCATTCCGGTACGAG
Organism: Mesorhizobium sp.; assembly: GCA_004020875.1. Classification (GTDB taxonomy): domain Bacteria; phylum Pseudomonadota; class Alphaproteobacteria; order Rhizobiales; family Rhizobiaceae; genus Mesorhizobium. The sequence continues at coordinate 59,578 of SAPZ01000008.1, read as the reverse complement.
CACAACATCCGGCGTAACCGGTCCGACAGTTTACGCGGCCTCGATATTGGGCCGCTTGGAGACGACAAAGAATGGCGACAAAGGAAAAGGAAGAGGTCGAGACCGAACGCGAAGGCGCCACCGATGGCCCTCTGCTCGACCTTTCCGACGATGCTGTCAAGAAGATGATCAAGGCCGCGAAGAAACGCGGCTATGTCACGCTCGACGAACTGAACGCGGTGCTGCCCTCGGAAGAGACGGATCCAGACCGCATCGAAGACATCAATGCGATGCTCAGTGACATGGGCATCAATGTCGTCGAGGATGACGAGCAGGGCGAAGAGGCCGAGGCCGAGCCCGCCGGCGACAGCGAGGAAGACGCCAACGAGCTGGCCGAGCAGACCGGCACCGCCGTTGCGGCCACGACCACCAAGAAAGAGCCGACCGATCGCACCGACGATCCGGTGCGTATGTACCTGCGCGAGATGGGCTCGGTCGAGCTTCTATCGCGCGAGGGCGAAATCGCCATTGCCAAGCGTATCGAGGCCGGCCGCGAGACCATGATAGCGGGCCTGTGCGAAAGCCCGCTGACCTTCCAGGCCATCATCATCTGGCGCGACGAGCTCAACGAATCGAAGATCCTGCTGCGCGAGATCATCGATCTGGAGGCGACCTATGCCGGCCCCGAGGCCAAGCAGGCGCCGGTGGTGGAACGCATCGAGGAAGCGCCCAAGCCCGATGAGAAGCCGCGCGGCCGCGCGGCGGCGCGCGAAGAAGAAGACGACATCACCAATGTCGGCGGCGACACGCGCGGGCTGGAGGAAGAGGAAGACGACGAGGACGAGGCGAGCCTGTCGCTGGCCGCGATGGAAGCGGAACTGCGCCCGCAGGTGATGGAGACGCTCGACGTCATCGCCGACACCTACAAGAAGCTGCGCAAGCTGCAGGACCAGCAGGTCGAGAATCGTCTCGCCGCCGCCGGCACGCTCTCGCCCAGCCAGGACCGGAGGCTCAAGGAGCTCAAGGACCAGCTGATCAAGGCGGTGAAGTCGCTGTCGCTCAACGCCGCGCGCATCGAGGCGCTGGTCGAGCAGCTCTACGATATCAACAAGCGCCTGGTGCAGAACGAGGGCAAGCTTCTGCGCCTCGCCGAGAGCTATGGCGTGCGCCGCGAGGAATTCCTCAGGGAGTATCAGGGCTCGGAGCTCGATCCGAACTGGACCCGCTCGATCGCCAATTTGACCTCGCGCGGCTGGAAGGAATTCACCAAGAACGAGAAGGACACGATCAAGGAGCTGCGCGCCGAGATCCAGAACCTCGCCACCGAAACCGCGATCTCGATCCTGGAATTCCGCAAGATCGTTAACCAGGTGCAGAAGGGCGAGCGCGAGGCCGCGATCGCCAAGAAGGAAATGGTCGAGGCGAACCTGCGTCTCGTCATCTCCATTGCCAAGAAATACACCAACCGCGGCCTGCAGTTCCTGGATCTCATCCAGGAAGGCAATATCGGCCTGATGAAGGCGGTCGACAAATTCGAATACCGCCGCGGCTACAAGTTCTCGACCTACGCCACTTGGTGGATACGGCAGGCCATCACCCGCTCGATCGCCGACCAGGCGCGCACCATCCGCATTCCGGTGCATATGATCGAGACGATCAACAAGATCGTGCGCACCTCGCGCCAGATGCTGCACGAGATCGGCCGCGAGCCGACGCCGGAGGAACTGGCGGAGAAACTCGCCATGCCGCTGGAAAAGGTGCGCAAGGTTCTGAAGATCGCCAAGGAGCCGATCTCGCTCGAAACGCCTGTCGGCGACGAGGAGGATTCGCATCTGGGCGACTTCATCGAGGACAAGATGGCGATCCTGCCGATCGACGCGGCGATCCAGGCCAATCTGCGCGAGACCACGACGCGGGTGCTTGCCTCGCTGACGCCGCGCGAGGAGCGCGTCCTGCGCATGCGTTTCGGCATCGGCATGAACACCGACCACACGCTGGAGGAAGTCGGCCAGCAGTTCTCGGTGACGCGCGAGCGCATCCGCCAGATCGAAGCCAAGGCGCTGCGCAAGCTCAAGCACCCGAGCCGGTCGCGCAAGCTGAGAAGCTTCCTGGACAGCTGAGTCAAGCACTCGTGGGAGAGACGGTGGCCAAATCTCCTCGCCATCTTCTCCCACGGGTCTTTCTTTTCTGTCTGTTCGGCTTTGCAATCCACCTGTTGGTTTTGCTTGGGCCTTGATTTTCGGCCACCCTTTTGTGCCGTCGCAAGCCTATGTCAGCAGCCACGATTTGATCGCGCAATCGGTAGCTATACCGGTTGGCTGCCTGATGTTGTTTTTTTGCTGCCGGAAGTTTGCGAAGGACTTCCAGAGCCCGAGCTTATCCACCAAGACCTTCCTTGTTTCCGGCTTCGGTGTTCTTGTCGTGCCTCTCATTTTGGGGGTTTTTGCTCGAGCAATTGTTCTCACCGCATACCCGCTGTGGCTGGCGGCAGTGGCGGGCGGAGACACGCAACTCGAATTTTCCATCAGAGATATAACGGATTCATCAATGCGTTGCCCGCATATGGTCAGTCTCGCGGACATGCCGATGATGACTGGCACTTTATGCGATGTCCCGGAAGCTGTTCGTAGGACGCTTTATCCGGGCATGAAGGTCTTGTTGACCGGACGCGGCACGGTAAATGGGCTTTTTGCGGCGAGAATTGACGTCGCACCTAACGGGCCGGTTATGCTTGGCGAGGGTTGGCTTCGCTGACGCTGCGTTTCCGGTCACCGCGATGCCGCCTTGCCGGGTTTGCCCGACAGGAGGATAATTCGGGTGTCGGATGCATTTGTGGGCGACAAGCCGGATGCCCGCCCCGGCGCTGGCTGTGACAGCCGGCGCCCGCTCCGTGGCTCCCGGTGGGAGGTGTGCCATGACAACCTATATCGTGCTTATCAACTGGACCGAGTTGGGCGCCAGGAATGTGCGGGACTCGCCGAAGCGGCTCGATGCCGCCAAGAAGCTGCTGGGGGAAATGGGCGGATCTTTCAAGGCATTCTATCTGACCATGGGCGAATGCGACATGGTCGCCATCGTCGAGGCGCCGGACGATGCGGTGCTCGCCCGCTTCGCGCTGATGCTGTCGTCTGGCGGGAGCGTCAGGACGCGGACGATGAAGGCGTTCCCGGAATTCGCCTATCGCGAGATCATCAGTTCGCTCGGGTAGGCGGCTCAAGCCGGGATCGGCACGGCTGTTGCGAAGCCGCGCCGCATTCCCGATAGTCGCGCCATGCCCAAGCCGCTGCTGACCGTCTGGTACAACACGCGCTGTCCGGTGTGCGACGCGGGCATCCGCCGCCAGAGGCGGCGGCTGGTCGAAGCGGTCAAGGCCGGCCGCGTTGCATTCCGCGACATCAATTTCGAACCTGAAGCGCTCTCGGTCTTCGGCGCCTCGCTCGAGGATATCCGGCGGCGCTTGCACGCGACCGACAGCGAAGGCCGGTTGCTGGTCGGCGCCGACGTGGCGATTGCGGTCTGGCGGCTGACGCCGGGCGAGGGGTGGCTGGCGAGCTTGTTCGGCAACGTGATTGCGCTGCCTTTGACGCGCATCGCCTATGACCGATTCGCGGACCTTCTCTACGCCTGGAACCGAAGCAAGGGGCGCTGGTAGGAATCTCCAGCTCCCAAATGACAGCATGCCTGAGGCCTTGGCGCATCTTGAGATACATCGTAAGATATATCTTGACTCGATGAGAGCTGCTCTTACTTAAGATGTATCGTAAGATATAACTCAAGGAGCAATTCATGCACAGACACGATCATTCCGAGCACCATTTCGGCGAGCGCATGTTCATGCAAATGGCCGGCAAGTTTGGGAGCAAATTCGGTGGCAGAGGGAGCGGCGGCTTCGGTCCGTTTGGCGGCAGGGGCGGCGGCCGCGGCGGCCCGGGCGACATGTTCCGCGCCGGGCGCATGCTCGCCGACGGCGATCTCAAGCTGATCACCCTGTCGCTGCTGGCCGATGCGCCGCGCCATGGCTACGACATCATCAAGGCCCTGGAAGAGCGCACCAGCGGCGTCTACAGCCCGAGCCCGGGGATAGTGTATCCGACGCTGACCTTCCTGGAGGAGGCGGGCTACGCGGTATCCTCGAGCGAGGGCAACAAGAAGGTGTTTTCGATCACCGAGGCCGGCAGGGCGCATCTCGAGGAGAACCGCGAGATGATCGACAGTGTGCTCGACCATCTCGAGCGCTTCGGCCGCAAGATGGCCGCGGCGCGCGAATGGTTCGGCTGGGGCGACGACAAGGATGAGGGGCGCCGCGGCCGTTCGGAAAAGCGCGACCAGTTCCGCGCGCTGCGACATCGTCTGCGTGCCGCGCTCGGCGACATCGCCGAGGCGCCGGAAGACAAGCAGGCCGAGGCGATCAGCATCCTCGAAGACGCCGCCGAGGCGATCGAGGCACTGGCGCGGCGCTAAGGCGGCCTGAGCCCGTCAATTCAACGAAAAGCCCGGAGCGGTCCGGGCTTTTTTCTTGTCGCTGATCGGCCGGAATCGGCCCATCCTTGCCGACATACTCGCTCATTGGCCTTTCATTGCGCGCCTTCTCGATCATGGCGGTGCTTGGCCGCGATCCTGTCTTCGGCGCGGTACTTGACCATGTGCACCGAGCAGCCGGTGAGCACAAGGACGCCGTCCAGCTGCGTCTTGGTTGGGCCAGCGCTGGGCGCTCTAGGGCGTGTGAACGATGGTCACTGACCTCGTATGACGCAAATACACATGGCTCAGATCAATTTTGAACGCTGTTCATAGAGTGCCGGAAATGGTAAATTCAGCCAAATGGAATGCATCGGGACCGGCTGGCCGGATTCGGAAGACAAGCACAGGACAGAGCATGGCGCTGGACAAGGAAGAAATGAGCGAGAAGGTGCTCGCCATCGCCGAGGCGCTGCTCAACGAGGGCGGGGCCGAGAACCTGAAAGCACGCACCATCGCCGAGCAGGCCGGCATTTCGGTCGGATCGGTCTACAACCTGTTTGCCGATCTCGACGAGGTGCATCGCGCCGTCAACATTCGGCTGCTCGACCGGCTCGGCGCGACGGGCTTGGCGGCCATGGCCGATCTGGAAAGGCAAGGGGTGACGGATGTCCAGCACCGCATCCTGGCCATGGCCGCGGCCTATGTGAGGTTCGTCGAGGCGCATCCTGGCAGTTGGCCGGCGGTGCTTGCCTTCAACCGCCGCCGTGCGACGCGGCTGGGACCCGATGCCTATGACGCGCTGCTCGACGCGCTGTTCGACATTGTCGCCGGCGTGCTCAAGGCAGGCGATTTCGGCCTCGACGACGACCGTCGCGCGCTTGCGGCGCGGACCTTGTGGTCAAGCGTGCATGGCATCGTGACCAGCGGCTATGTGGCGAATTCCAACAGCCGGCAGGCCGATGAGATCTGGCATCAGATCGAGCTTCTGGTCGGCGTTTTCGTCAAGGGACTGGAACACGGCGGCGCATTCGCGCATGCTGAGACAAAGCCTGAATAAACAGGACGCTGTGGATCCTCGGCGCCCGCGTAAAATGGAGCTTTGAAAATGTCTTTTCTGAAGAAGCTTTTCGGCGGCGGCAACAGTGAAGCAACGGAGACCGGCACTGCCAAGCCCGCCAAGCAGGTCGAGCACAAGGGATTCCTGGTCAGCGCGACGCCCTACAAGGCCGAAGGCCAATACCAAACCTGCGGGGTCGTCTCCAAGGAAGTGGACGGCGTGATGAAAGAGCACCGCTTCATCCGCGCCGACCGCTTCGCCGGGCTGGACGACGCCGTCGACATCTCGATCAAGAAGGGCATCCAGCTGGTCGACGAGCAGGGCGAGCGAATGTTCGGCTAGCTGCCGTAGCTTAGAGCGTTTCACCGTTTCACGGAAACGGCGAAACGCTCTTTCCCTTTGTTTTTACGCAATTCGGGGCGGAAAACCGCTCACACTTGTCCTGGAATTGCTCTAGGCAGCGCTGGCCAACTTCTCCTCGATCAGAAAGCGACCTTGTCGCCGCCCTTGAGTTGCAGGATCTGGCGCGCCTCGTCGGGTGTAGCGATCGAGGCGCCGAGGCCTTCGATGATCTGGCGGACCTTGGCCACCTGTTCGGCGCTGGAGCGGGCGAGCTTGCCCTTGCCGATCCACAGCGAATCCTCAAGGCCGACCCGCACATTGCCGCCCAGCGCGATCGCCTGCGTGGCGATTGGCAGCTGATGCCGGCCAGCGCCCAGCACCGACCAGTGATAGTCGTTGCCGAACAGTCGGTCGGCCGTGCGCTTCATGTGCGCGACGTCTTCCGGATGCGTGCCGATGCCGCCCAGGATGCCGAACACGCTCTGGACGAAGAACGGCGCCTTGACCAGGCCGCGCTCGACGAAATGCGCCAGCGTGTAGAGATGGCCGATGTCGTAGCACTCGATCTCGAAGCGCGTGCCGTTGTCGGCGCAGGTGCGCAATATGTGCTCGATGTCGCCAAAGGTGTTGCGGAAGATGCGGTCGCGCGAGGATTCGAGATAGGGGCGCTCCCACTCATGCTCAAAGGTCTTGAACCGCTCCAGCATCGGGAACAGGGCGAAGTTCATCGAGCCCATGTTGAGCGACGCGACTTCCGGAGCGAACACCTTCGCCGGCCTGACGCGTTCCTCTACGCTCATCGTCGCCGCACCCCCGGTGGTGATGTTCACGACACAGTTGGAGCGCTGCTTGATGATCTGCAGGAAAGGGGCGAAGGCCTCGGTCGACTGGTCGGGACGTCCATCGACCGGATTGCGGGCATGGAGATGGACGATCGCTGCGCCCGCCTCGGCGGCGTCTATCGCGGCGGTGGCGATCTCCTGCGCCGTCACCGGCAGATGCGGCGACATCGATGGCGTGTGGATCGAGCCGGTTACGGCGCAGGTGATGATGATCTTTTTCAGGTTCGCCACTTATGATCCTCGATCTCTCGTTATTTCGACTGCGCCTATTTCACCGCTCTTATCGTGATGCCGGAGATGAACTGTTTCGACAACACGATGTAAAGCAAGGTAATCGGCAGCTGCGCCAGTGTCAGCCCAGAGAACGGCACCCCCTAGTCGGTGGTGAATTCGCCGACGAACACGGTCAGCCCTTGCGGCAGTGTCTTCAAATTATCGAAGATGATCAGCACCAGCGGGAAGAAAAAGTCGTTCCAGATCGGGAACCGCGTTCTGATCGCCACGACCACCAGCGCCGGCCGGGAGCGCGATGCGAAAAAAGGCAGGCGCTGGCGGGCGCCTGCCTCTTCCATTCCTACCATCGGCAATCAGGCCGCGATGGCGACCTGGCCGGTCGTGGCGGCGGCGATCGCGTCGACCTTGGCAGTGGCCTTGGCAAGCGCGGCCGTGACGGCGTCAGCGCCCATGCCGACGCCTTCGACGCGGATGACTTCGATGTCAGTCATGCCGAGGAAGCCGAGCACGCTGCGCAGATAAGGAACCGCATGGTCCATCTGCACCGCGGCGCCTTGCGAATAGATGCCACCGGAAGCGAGCACGATATAGACCTTCTTGCCCTTGACGAGGCCCTTCGGACCGCCTTCGCCGTAAGCAAAGGTCTTGCCGGAGCGGGCGACGTGGTCGACCCAGGACTTCAACGTCGACGAGATATTGAAGTTGATGAAGCCGGTGGCGAGGATCACGGTGTCGGCGGCAAAAAGCTCGTCGAGCACAGCGTCGGAAACGCCGACCACCTCGGCCTGCCGCGGCGTGCGTGCTTCGGCCGGCGTGTAGATGCCGGTGGCGTAATCAGGGTCGATATGCGGCAGCGGCTTGGCGACGAGATCGCGCACGACGAGGCTGTTCGACGGGTCGGCGGCAACGAGCTTCTGGGCAAGGTCGGTGGCGACGCGGGTCGAGTGCGAAGCGGCGCCGCGCGGGCTGGAGGTAACGAGAAGAATAGACATGGCGGTCTCCCCTTGGGGTTGGATTGAAACTTTCCACGCCAATATGGGATTGCTGCTCCATCAGGATAACTGGTATAATATATATACAATCCATCAACAAAATGGATGACGTAGCCATGCAGCCGAACCCGACCCTGGATCAACTGCAAATCCTGGTGGCTGTTGCCGATACCGGCAGCTTCTCGGCAGCGGGGCGCAAGCTCAACCGGGCACAGTCGGTCATGAGCTACGGCATCGCCAATCTCGAAGCGCAGCTCGGCCTGAAGCTGTTCGAGCGCGAAGGGGTGCGCGAGCCGCAACTGACCGATGTCGGCAAGGCGATGCTGGAGGATGCGCGGCGCATGATCGGCGTGCTGCAGCGCATTCGCTCGCGCGCCGACGGCTACCGGCAAGGGCTGGAAGCGGAAGTTGCGATATCGGTCGACGTGGCGCTGCCTTCGCCGGCGCTGGTGCGCGTGCTCAGGGCTTTCGAGGCGCAATTCCCGGCGGTCATGCTCCGACTTTATATCGGCTCGCTCGGCCTGATCGTCGACCAGGTCGTCAACGGCCAGGCGGATCTCGGCTTCGGCGGTCTGCAAGGCGATGCCGACGTCAACCTGCTGCGCATCGGCTTCACCTCGATGGTGCCTGCGGCGGCGCCAGACCACCCATTGGCCAAACTGCCGAAGCCGGTGGCTGTCGAGGACCTGCGGGAGCATATCCAACTCGTCGTCTCCGACCAGTCGGAGCGGACGCGCGGGCGCGACTATGGCGTGTTTGCCTATCGGACCTGGCGGCTGACCGATGTGCGCACCAAGCATGCCCTGATGCGCGAAGGCCTCGGCTGGGGCGGCCTGCCGCGCTGGCTGATTGCCGACGACCTCGCCAACGGCAGGCTGGTCGAGCTCGATCTGGAGCCCTATCGCGAGGTTCGCTCCCCGCTCTATGCCATGCACCGCAACGATCGCAGTCCCAAGCCGGCGGCGACCTGGCTGATCGACGAATTCAAGCGCCAGCTTGGCTGCTTCAACGAGATGGAGCCGGGCGTGTGGATCGAGGAGGGGCCGGAGACAAACCGCCCATGAGCGCGATCAGCACCGCCCGATAGTCCTCGGCGGGCGCGCCGGCCTCGATGGCCAGAGCCGCCCGGTCGAAGGCGGCAGCCAGCAGGGCGGTCAGCGCCTCGGCCGGCAATCTGGTCAGCGCCTGCGCCCGCATCGCGGCGACCAAGCCTTCGCGCAGCGAGCGGTTGCCGTGGCGGTTGTCGATCTCGTCCATGGCGGCGCGGCCGAGCACGGCCGGCCCGTCGAGCAGCAGGAGCCGCGTGCGGCCGGGCGCCCGCATTGCCTTGAGATAAGCATCCGATCCGGCGATGAGCGCGTCGCGCGCGGACAGCGACGGCGGACAGGCATGTTCGATCTCCGCCGCCACCGCGGCCGCTTCCTGTTCCACGACCGTGGCGAACAGGGCCTGCTTGTCGGCGAAATGATGATAGAGCGCGCCGCGCGTCACGCCAGCTTCGGCGACGATCTCCGGCGTGCCGGTCTCGGCATAGGATTTTTCCGTGAATAGCTTTCGCGCCGCGCGGACCAGATCGGCGCGCGTCGCCTCGGTGCGGTCGCGGTTGGAGCGACGTCCGGACTCTTGTTGCATACATGCAGCCTGTATGTTATTGCATTTACATACAGACTGTATGTTGGATGAGAGGAGAAGGAAAGATGAAGACGACCAGCTATTATCCGGTGCTGATGACTGGGGACATCGCGGGCACGGCGGATTTTTACGTTGAGCATTTCCGCTTCGAGGCGCTGTTTGCGAGCGACTGGTATGTGCACCTGCGCTCGAGCGAGGACAGGCGCGTCAATCTCGGCATCGTCCAGGGCGACCATGAGACGATCCCGGAGGAGGGGCGGGGACGCACGTCAGGCCTTTTGATCAATTTCGAGGTCCGCGATCCCGACGCCGTCTATGATCGCGTCGTCGCCTCCGGCCTACCGATCCTTCGCAGCTTGCGCGACGAACCGTTCGGCCAGCGCCATTTCATCACCAGGGATCCCAATGGCGTGCTGATCGATGTCATCAAGCCGATCCCGCCGAGCGAGGAATTCCTGGCGCAGTACGCGGAGGGCACGGCGGGGGTCTGAACGACAGATCCTGCCGGTAGAGAGGGGCCTGGACGGCCGCTTGGCCGTCCCATCCCGCAGCTCCATGACGGCGCTGCCGGGATCGCTGCCTTCATGAATTCTTGCACGGCGCGTGATCAAACAGAATCAACGCGCAGCTCTATCTCATTATTTCAGCTGACTTTTCCCGCGTCAAAATGACACTTTGGCTACCACCGCACGGTGGTCCGACGGCCATGGTGAAACGACGATGTCGGCTTCAGGGGTCTTCTCGCCCACGACGCCGGCGCTGTGAACCTTCAGCGCCTTGGCACGGGCGAAGATGAAGTCGATGCGATCGTGATGGTCTTCCGGATTGCTGGCCTCGGTGGTCGGCGTCCAGGTGATGCCGGGCTTGGCAACCTCATCGGGATAGGCAGCGCGGAAAAGGTCGACAAAGCCCGCTTTCTCCAGCTTGGTGGTGCCTGGCCACGCGACGGCCAGTGGCTGGAAGCCGGCCTTGACCGTGCCAGGCGTCCAGTCGCGGTGCGAAGGCTCGTTGAAGTCGCCGGCGATGAAGACCGCGTCGGCATTGGTTGCGGCATCAGCATCGGCGATCAGTGCATTGAAGGCCTTGCCGCGGGTCGACTCGGCCGACTTGATGGCTTCGTCCGCTGTCTTGAGGAAAGGGGCAGCGCCATATTCGATGTTAAGAAGCTGGTAGGGCTGGTAGGGCGCGTCGTCCAGGTTGACACAAAACACATAGACGCTTCGCCCCTTGACATCGATGGCGACGCCGAGATCGTCCGCTGTCGGCTTGACGATCGGATAACGCGAAATGACGGCATTGGCCCATATCGCCGGGTTGGCCGTGGTCTGGTCGTAGTAATGGAAGCCAAGGGCGGCGGCGATTTTCGGTGCGACGGATTCACCGCGCGGCGTACAGACATCCGCCGTGCAGGGATCACCCTCCAGCCGCGTCTCCGAAATGGCGACGATGTCAGCGCCCGCCGCCCTGATTGCGGCCACGGTTTCATCGACCGGCTTGCCGGCATTGCCGCCACCGCCCCAGATGTTGAACGCCATCATCGTTAGCGACGTCTCGGCGGCCGGTGCATTGCCGCTCGCCGCCGCCAAGACGCCAAGCGCGACCGCCAGTACTTTTGCGTTCATGTCGATTTCCTCTGGGAGTTCTGTTGAGAGTTCTCCCATAAGCTCGCCAGATGGCAAGCCGATGACATGATCCGTCGCCGGGTTCCGTCCGTCGGCCCTTGTGTGCTCAGCCCCTTGCCACCGGCGTCACCGTCACCTGGCTGACGCCAGTGCGGCGCACCACCGTGCAGAGCGTCTCGCGGCCGATACGCTCGGCATCGAGCACGCGCACGAGGTCGTCGACGCCGGTCACCGGCCGGCCGTCGATCGCCGCGATGATGTCGCCTTCCTTCAGGCCGGCCTTGGCGGCGGGGCTGTTCTTCTCGACGCCGCGCAGGCGCACCGCCGTGTTCGTGGTCACCTGCGACAAGAGCGCGGCTCGGCGCGGCAGGTTGGTGGTGTCGGCGGAAACGCCAATGAAGGCGCGACGCACGCGGCCGAAGCGGATGATCTCCGAAATGACGAAATTGGCGGTGTTGGACGCGACCGCGAAGGCGATGCCCTGAGCGCCATGGATCATGGCGGTGTTGACGCCGATCACTTCGCCCGCCGACGACACCAGCGGGCCGCCGGAATTGCCGGGATTGAGCGCGGCGTCCGTCTGGATGACGTCGTCGATCAGCCGGCCGGTCGAGGCACGCATCGAGCGACCGAGCGCCGAGACGACGCCGGCAGTGACGGTCCATTCGAAACCGAGCGGATTGCCGATGGCGATCGCGATCTGGCCGCGGCGCAGGCGTTTGGAATCGCCGAGCGGCGCGACATCGGCGAAGCTGCCGTCGGCGCGAACCAGCGCGATGTCGGTGTCGGGATCGCGGCCAAGCACGTGGCCCTCGCGCGAGGCGCCATCCGGCATGGTGACGCGCACGGCGCGCGCATCGCCGACGACATGGAAATTGGTGACGACCAGCCCGTCCTGCGCGATCACGAAGCCGGAACCGTGACCGCCGGCGCCGATGCGCTCGATGCGGCAGACGGCCGGACCGATGCGGTCGACGGCCTCGGAAACGGATGCCGAGTAAGCATCGAGTAAAGCGTCATCGGATGGAAGTTTTTCGGCTGCGAAAGCCATGAGCGTGTTCCCTCATAGAATGATGACTATATGTGCGGAGCGGCCAAGGGCGCCGCGACCTGACCAGATGGCCAGTCGGGCCGGTGACTAGCCGTCAGGCGAGTACCCGCGGCTGCGCTAGCGAGCGATATCTGGGTCACCGAACCCAGGAGACAGTCTTATGAGCGACTTCAACCTCAGTGCCTTTTCCGACGCGATCGCCGATGTCGCGGCAACCGCTGCCCCCGCGCTGGCGAGTTTCGTTACGCACCATCATCGGACCGCGAGCGCCTTTCACTGGCGCGACGGCTACTTCGTCACCGCCGAGGAAGCGGTCGAAGCCGGCGAGGAGATCGAATTGACGCTGGCGTCCGGCGAAACCGTGAAGGCAGAGCTTGCCGGCCGCGATCCGTCGACGGGCGTTGCCCTGCTGAAGCCGGCTTCCGGCGCTGCCGGTTTGCCGCAACTCGCTCAGGCCGGCACCGTGCGCCCCGGCAATCTTGCGATTGCCGTCGGCAACAGCGATGGCGACGCGCTTGCCGTGTTCGGCACGGTCGGCGAGGTCGGGCCGGCCTGGCGCTCGATGCGTGGCGGCACGATCGACCGACGCATCAACCTCGCCATCAACACCGGCGGGCGTTTCGAGGGCGGGCCGGTGCTCGACGCCAAGGGCGGCCTGATCGGCATGCTGTTGTTCGGCCCCCGCCGGCGGGCGCTGGTCATGCCTTACGAGACGATCGAGCGCGCGGTTGCCACGCTGCGCGAGAAGGGCCACGTGGCGCGCGGCTATCTCGGCGCCGGGCTGCACCCGATCCGCAATGGGGACACGAAAGGCGCCATGGTGATGAGCCTCGACGACACCGGTCCGGCCAAGGCCGCCGGCCTGCATGTCGGCGACATCGTCGTCTCCTGGAACGGCGAGGCCGTGCACGGCCCGCGCGCGTTGATCCGCAAGCTCGGGCCGGACAGCGCGGGCACCACCGTGACCCTTGGTATCTCGAGCGGCGGCACGCAACGCGACGTCTCGATCACCATCGGCGAGAAGCCGCTGAGCTGAGAGGATCGATGGCGAGCAGCGCGGCGCAAGTAATCGCACGACCGGAACCGTCAGCCCACCGGCTGACGGTGCTGGTGGCGCTCGGCGATGTCCAGCTCGCCGAGCAGCTTGCCGATGCGCTTGCCGCCAGTGACGATCTGCTGCCGACGCTGGCCGGAAGCAGCACCGGCCAGCCGGCGGATGTCGCGGTGACCGACGATGCGGCCTTGGAAAGCCGGGCCGTCGGCTCGGCGATGCCTGTTGTCCTGCTGTCCCGCCGCGGTGGGCACGAACGCTGTCCCGGCAACGTGGTCGCAGTGCTGCCGCCATCGGCAGACGGCCTGTTGATCGCCGCGGCAGCGCGGCTCGCAGCTTCCGGTTATCGCATCGACAGGGCCGGGCCGTCGGGGGTCGCGCATGGCGATTTCCATGACGGGCTCGCGGAAGAAGACGTGCCGGAGGACAATCAGGCGCGTCCGGCCTTGTCGCCGCGCGAGGCGGAGGTGCTGGCGTTGCTGGCCGAAGGCGCCCCGAACAAAGTGATCGCCCGGCGGCTCAACATTTCCGTGCACACGGCGAAGTTCCATGTCGCCGCAATCCTGATCAAGCTCGGCGCCGCCAACCGCACCGACGCGATCGCGATCGCGATGCGGCAGGGGCTGGTTCTGGTATAGGCCTTCCGGCACGACGCTGCGTAATCCGTCTTACCCCTTGCGCCATAGCTGTCTGCCGCGCAAGTTGCCTCCCTTATTAAAGAGGGAGGCGAAGGATGTCGCTGAGCGAAAAGACGCTGTTCATTTCGGGCGGATCGCGCGGCATCGGGCTGGCGATCGCGCTGCGCGCGGCGCGCGACGGCGCCAATGTGACGATCGCGGCCAAGACTGCCGAGCCGCATCCGAAGCTGCCCGGTACCATCTACACCGCAGCGCAAGAAATCGAGCGGGCCGGCGGCAAGGCGCTGCCGGTGATTTGCGACATCCGCGACGAAGCGCAGGTCGCCGAGGCGGTGGCCAAGACGGTCGAAACATTCGGCGGCATCGACATCTGCGTCAACAATGCCAGCGCCATCCAACTCACCGGCACGCTGGAGACCGACATGAAGCGCTACGATCTGATGCATCAGATCAACACGCGCGGCACCTTCCTGGTCTCCAAGATGTGCATTCCGCACCTGAAGTTGGCCAAGAACCCTCACATCCTGAATCTGGCGCCGCCGCTCGACATGAAGGCCAAATGGTTCAAGAACCACGTCGCCTACACGATGGCGAAGTTTGGCATGTCGATGTGCACGCTTGGCATGAGCGCCGAGTTCGCCAAGAATGGCATCGCGGTGAACTCGCTGTGGCCGATCTCGACGATCGATACGGCCGCGGTGCGCAATCTTCTGGGCGGAGCCACGGTGGCTTCGATGAGTCGCTCGCCCGACATCATGGCCGATGCGGCACATGCGATCTTCATGCGCCCGTCGCGCCAGGCGACTGGCAATTTCTACATCGACGAAGAGGTGCTGCGCGCCGAAGGCGTGACGGATTTTTCGGTCTACTCACCGGGCGGGGCCGATCAACTCGCGGGCGACTTCTTTGTTCCCGACGAGGTGTTTGCGAACTCGCAGACGAAAGTCAGAAGAATCTACTGAAGGCGCCGGCGGCCTTAGTCCGCCGCGGCCTTCTTGCCTTTCGCCAACGCCATGACCCGGTCGATATAGGCCAGCATTAGCGCTGAAAGCACGAAGGCCAGGTGCATGATGGTCAGCCACATCAGTTGCTCCGCCGTGTAGGAAGCGTGGTTGAGGAAGATCTGTAGCAGATGGATGGACGAGATCGCGACGATGGTCGACGCGACCTTGACCTTCAGCGAGCCGACATCGATCGTGCCCAGCCAATGGACCTCGCCATCCTGATCGTCGAAGCGGCTGACGAAATTCTCGTAGCCCGAGATTATCACCATCACCACCAGTGAGGCGACAAGCGCAGCGTCGATCAGGCCGAGCATCTTAAGGATCGTATCCGTGTCCCCGAGCGTGAAGACGCTCGTCACGAACTCGTAGAGCTTCTTGCAAAAGGAGAGCGCATAGATCGCCAGCGCGACGCCGAGGCCGAGATAGAAGACGACCAGCAGCCAGCGCGAGGCCAGGATGACGGATTCGATGGCGAGTTCGAGATGCTTCATGAAGGGTTCCGGTCGGATTGCGATAAGTTCGGCCAGACAGGGCCGGCTTTCAAGACCAAAACCCCGCCGGAGAGGGGACCGGCGGGGCTCAGTGTGTCCCGCTGGAGTCGGGACAGGGCAGGGAACGCCCTGCAGGGAATTTGGGTGTCGCAATGCGGCAATTCAATGAGTTAGCCCCAGTCGACAGGATAAATCTTCTTGAGCCAGGGAAGGAAAAGGCCCGTCCGATGCGGACGGGCCTTCATCTCAAGCTCTGAATCCAAAAATCCGATCAGGATTTTGAAATCCAAAGCTCATTGCTGGTCACTGTTGCTCGCCACCGGCGCCACCAGCGAGGTGATGCGGCGGATGGCGACCCGGCGGTTCTCGCGGTTCGGACCGGGCGTGTTCACCTTGAGATATTCCTCGCCGTAGCCCTGCGTGGTGAGGTTCTCGGCAGGGATGCCAAAGGCGTTCGTGAGCGCCTCGGCAACGGCTTCTGCACGGCGATCCGAGAGGGCAAGATTTGCCTCCGGCGTGCCGACGGCGTCGGTGTGGCCTTCGATCAGGAAGGTCTCGGCCGGATTTTTCTTCAGCAGTTTTTCCATGGCGCTGGCGACGCCATCGAGCTTCTGTACCTCGGTGTCGGAAATCGTCGCCGAGCCGAAGTCGAAGTTCAGCGTGTCGAGATCGATGCGGCGGGCGATGTCGCGCACGCGGGCCGACCGCTTCACCTCGTCGATCGAGTAGAGACGCTGCACCCTTTCCACCGGCGGCTGCTCGAGGAAGGTGTAATAGTCGTCGTCGCTTTCGACATCCTCGGAGTTCAGGATGTAGTCCCGCTGCGGGATGGTCAGCCGCATCGGCGGCAGGTCATCGCCGGGATCACGCCAGTCGCCGTCGCCCTGGTATTGCTGCTCGTCGACATAGCTCAGGATATATTCTCGGCCGTCCGGCATGATGCGCGAACGCTGGATGACATCGCCATAGCGGTTGCGGATGGTGACGACGCGGATGCCGTTGCTTCGTTCGACCGTTTCGCGGGTGCGGCCGCCCGAAAGATCCTCATAGTAGACGTCCCGGGCGCCGCGGGTGATGCGAGGCGCCTCGTTGCTTTCCACGAATGTCTGATTGTTGAACTGGAGGATGACGCGGTCGCCAAACTGCTTGACGACGTCCGCGCCCTGCGGCCGGCGACGCTCGCGCACCACCTGCTCTGGCGTAAGGTCGATCCGTTTGCCCTTCTCTTGATCGACGGGAACAATCTTCTCGGGCCTGATCGCCTGCTGCGCGGTCTTGTCGTCGGTGGGCGGGGGACCCTGATCGATCGGAGCCGGCCTCTGGGCCTGCTCGCCGCCTTGCTGCTGTCCGGTCTGATTGGCGGTCTGACCATTGCCGGTCTGGGCATTTCCAGTTTGAGCGCCACCGGTCTGGGCACCGCCGTTCTGGGCGTTGTCGTTGCGGACTCGGTGCTTGCGCACGGCATCTTTCTGGCTGTCGAGGACGGGCGCCTCATTCGGATTGGCGGTTTCGCCCTGCGCGGCCTTGCCGCCATTGGCGGGCTGGTTGTTGTTGGCCGGCTGGTTGCCGTTGGCGGGCTGTTCACCTGTAGCAGGCTGTTGGCCTGTCGCCGGCTGCTCTCCAGTCGTTGGCTGTTCGGTTAACGGCTTCTTGCCGAGCTGCTTCCTACCTAGGGTTTGCTCACCCGTGGTTGGCTGCTGAGTGCCTGTTGCCGGCTGCTCGCCCGTCGCCGGTTGCTGCCCGGTAGCAGGCTGCTCGCCCACCGGCTTCTTGCCGCGTTTCTTCTGGTCCTGGGTCTGCTCGCTCTGAGCCGGCTGCTCGCCATTCTGCAGCGGCTTGGCCTGCGGCACCGGCTCCCCTGTCGGCGACGGCTTTTTGGCCGGCTCGTTGGTCTGCGTCTGCTCGGCCGGGGTGGTTTCGCTCTGCTGGTTCTGCTTGTGCTTCTTCCTGAGTTGGTTGCCGCCTTGCTGATTGTCGTTGGCAGGTGCAGCCTGGTCGGCGGGCGCAGCCTGGCCAGCGGGCTGCTCGGTGGTGGCGCCCTCCGTTTGCTGCTTGGGCTTCTTGCGCAACTGGTTGCCCTGCTGCTGCTGATTATCAGTCGAAGGAGCCAGTTGATCGGCAGGCTGTTCAGCCGGCGCCACTTGCGAGTTGCGCTTCTTGCGCGGCTGCTGATCGTTGGTCGCGGGCTGCCCACCTTGATCTGCTGGCGCGGCCTCGATCTGCTGCTGCTGGTCGCGCTTCTTGCGAGGCTTCAATTGCTGTTCATTGGTCGCAGGCTGGGCGCCTTGATCCGCAGGTGCGGCTTCCATTTGCTGCTGGTCGCGTTTCTTTCGCGGCTTGAATTGCTGCTCGGCCGGGGCGGCTTCACCGGATTGGCCATTATCCATCTGCTGCTGTTCTTGCCGCTTCTTGCGCGGCTTCTGATCGCTCTCGGCAGGCGCGGCTTGTTCGGCTGCCGGCGCCGATTCGCTTTGCTGCTGCTGGCGCTTGTTCTTCTTCGGCTGTTCGGCTCCGCCCTGGGCGCATTGCTCCGCCGATTGGCCTTCTGCGCAAGCCGCCTGAGCGAGGACGAGCGGCGCGCCATGCAGGCTGCCCGAAGCGACACCCCCCTGCAGCGGGTACGCGCCCAACGGCGCGGATGCCATAAGCAGGCCGATTGCCGTGCCCGCCAGAATCCGTGGTTGGCGTTTCATATCAATTTCTCCTAGTGGGGTCCCATCCCTGCCCAAACTTTCATCGACCGGAATTGGTTCCGTCAGGCATTGGCGCCAGCCAAGGATGCCCGGCCGGCCTTTTGAGGGCAATTTCGTGTTTTTCCAATGTTGATAGTGAGTCTGTGTGACAGCAGTGCTTGACCGGAAGGTCGCGGAGGGCCAAATCCACCGAAATGACCGCACCATTCTGGAAAACCAAGACGCTTGAGGCGATGACCCCGGCCGAGTGGGAATCACTTTGCGACGGCTGCGGCAAATGTTGCCTGTCGAAGCTCGAGGACGAGGATACGGGCGAGATCTTCTGGACAAGCGTTGGCTGCCGGCTGTTCGACGCCGAAAGCTGCCGCTGCTCCGACTATGCAAACCGCCTGACGCGCGTGCCCGACTGTGTCGGGCTGACGCCGCGGAATGTGCGCACCATCACCTGGCTGCCAAAGACCTGTGCCTACCGGCTGATCGCCGAGGGCCATGACCTCTACTGGTGGCACAGGCTTGTTTCGGGGAGCGACACGACCGTGCATGAAGCCGGCATTTCGATCCAGGGTCGGGTGAAGGCCAAGGAGACCGATCTGGCCGAGCCGGACGACTACTTTGACTATATACTGGACGACGAACCGTAACCCGGGTCGTACCTTGATGACGAACCCTGAGCGCGCGCTTTTGACGAGCAACGTCGAACCCTACGTGTTCGCGTCTAGGGATTAGCGTTTTTGGCCACGAGCAACGAACCTTGCGCGTTCGGGCTTAGAGCCCATGGGGGGCGTTTTTGAGTACAAGCGACGAACCCCGGCGGCTTCGCGCTTAGATGAACCGGACATGAATGGATGGTTCGCGGAAAATTCAGACACAAGAAGGCATTGTCCAATCATCGGTTCCATGGACGAAAGCCCACAGCAAGGAGAGAAGACGATGTTCAACATGATCAAGACGGTTGCCCTTTCGGCGCTTGTCGGGCTCGGCACGCTTGCCGCGATTCCGGCACATGCGGACAGCCTCTATCTCGGTTTCGGCAATAACCAGGATCCGCGCTTCGGCGTATATTCGGGCGACGATGACGGCTACTACCGCCGCGACTGGCGCCGTGACCGCGACTGGCGCGGCTGCTCGCCGGAACGCGCCCTCGACAAGGCCGAGCGCATGGGCCTGCACCGTGCCCGCATCGTCGACATGAGCCGCCGCACCGTCAAGGTGGTCGGCCGCCAGTATGGCGACCGTGTCGTGGTTGTGTTCGCCAACGAGCGCGGCTGCCCGATCATCTATCGCTGAGGCTGAGACGACGATCCTCGCGAGGATCGCCTTTGGGATATGATCTTCTGCGAAGATCAATCTTAAGTATTGGAGCCTCTCGAGGTGAGGCGCGGCTCGAAAAAAGCCCCGGAGGAAACGATCCTCTGGAGCTTTTTGCATGTCGGTCGCGACGCCTGCGGTGCGCCGGCCGATCGTCACTTCAGCTCGAAGGTGACCGTGACCTGGACGTTGTAGGAATTCTCGCCGGCCTGGACCGGCACGGCCGAACGGGCCGCATCGAATGATTTGGCAGCCATCGGCATCGGCACCGGCGCAATATTCTGGTCGGTGATCTCGAGCACCTTGCCCAGGCTGACGCCTGCCGCTTCGGCGAGCGTCTTTGCCTTGGCCATCGCGTCGGCGACGGCCTTCTTGCGCGCCTCGGTGATCGTTGCCTTAGGATCGTCATTGGTGAAGGCGATGCCGCCACCCTGGTTGACGCCGAGCGAAACCGCCTTGTCGAGGATCTCGCCGGTCTTGTCCACGTCGCGTACGCGCACCGACAGCGTGTTGGTCACCTGATAGGCGACGAGTTCGGCCTCCTGGCTGCCGTCGGCCTTGTTGGTGTAGTTGTAGCGCGGGTTGATCTGTATCCCGGCCGTCTGCAGATCGCGCTCGGCAATGCCGGCGGATTTCATCGCCGCGATCACCGCGGCCATGGCGTCGTTGTTGGCGTCGAGCGCTTCGCGGGCGCTCTTGGCCTCGCGCATGACGCTCAGCGAAAGGATCGCCATGTCCGGCGCCACGGTCGCTTCGCCTTCGCCAGATACGACGATGCGGGGTGGGGGCTGTGTGTCAGCGGCGCTTGCCAGCGCCGGGAACGCGACCGCGGCAGCGAGTGCGATAGGCAAAAGATGTCTGGTCATGAAAACTCCTCGATGTCTGGGGTCCGCAGCCCGTGCCGCGCCTGCATCGACCCGGCAAAAGGCATCGATTCCCTGCAATGCGGCGCATGGGCCGGGACCTGTTCACGCACCTTATCGGCGCAAGCCGCTCTACGCAGCGAATATGGGCTGATTTTGGCGGTCTGCGCCATCGCTTTCGAAAGCCTTGTGCGACGATAAGAAAAACACTAAGCCAGCGCGCGTGGGGCCTGTAGCTCAATGGTTAGAGCCGGCGGCTCATAACCGCTTGGTTGGGGGTTCGAGTCCCTCCGGGCCCACCATAACCATTGATTTTATTGATAAAAAGTGGCCTCGGCCCAAAACGTTTTGGGCCCATTATGGGCCCGCGCATGCGGCGGCGACCACCTTTTGTTCTGGTTCAGTTTGATCAGTTGACGACTCGCAGGACTGCTCGACGCTTCATCGCATCGCGTTTGGCCTCGCGCTGATTGATGGCGCGAGCAATATCGACCGCGATCCGCTTCTTGTTTGCCTCGCGCACATAGTCGTCTGTCACAGTCATCGAGGAATGCCCCATTGCCTCCATGATGGCGCGCGCCTGAACGTTGCATTCGGCGAGGTATGTGCCGAAGGTGCGCCGCAAGCCATGGAGCGTGTAGCCGTCAGGAATTCCTGCCTGGCGTGTCCAGTGCTGCATCATGCCGCTCAGGCTCTTTTCAGAGAACGATCGTTTGTAACCATTCTTCAAGACGGTGCCGCCCCCCGAGCGGTCGAGCGGTTCCAAGGCTTCAGCCAGCTTGTCGACGACGGGAATGAACATCTCCCTCCCGCCGTGGCGGTTGCGGTTCTTCTTCTGACGGAAATCGAAGGCTTCGATCAACTCCAGCGAACCGTCGAACAATTCAATCTCCTCGGCGACAAGGTCCTCCCACTCCAGGGCAGCGATATCGCCGCGCCGGTTTCCAAGCCAAAAGCCCAGCGCGTAACATGTGCGCGCCGCCGTGCCGATCGGATGTCGTGCCTCGAACTTCTCGCGAACAGCGATCGGCCAGGCAGGGTTCTTGGACGATTTGGGCACGCGTACGCGGATGGATAGCGACGGATCGTCTTGCGGCTTGATCCATTTCTCAATCTCGATCGCGACCCACACCAGTTTCTTGATGGCAACCAGCATATGCTTGGCGACCGTGCGGTTTGTCCCAAATATGCCCTCGATGATGGCGCGAAGCCGATCTGCGTCGAGGTGTTCGACAGGAGTGTCGCGCCAGGTCAGCGGGTATTTCGGATCAACCTTCAGGTTGAGGAAACGTTCGATCAGCCGCGCGTTCTTCCGCTGCGTCGCTTCATCAAAATCCAACCACTCCATCGTGGTCTCAAGGCGGCGTGCGGCATGGCCGAATGTCCGCGGTAGCGCCCGACCGGGCAGATCGATGATCGCTGCCTTCTTGCCAAGACCTTGCGTCGCTTTTTGATACTCAGCTTCAAATTTCGGATCACCGGGCTTACCGGGAAGTCGAATTTCGGGCATGCCCTTTGCCCGATAGCGATAAACGATCCTGCCGTTCTTGATGCGCGAAGAGACGCCGGGGTAGCGGGCATCCTTGAAGGGTCTGGCCATTAAGCTCTCCTCCGGCACTTCAGCGGCAGCTAAACCTTTCGCGGCGACTTCGCCTGCGTTGCCTTGAGTGAAAGATCATTGCTTTCCATGGCAACGCGCAGGAGGAGCGGATAGGGGAAACCTCTGCCTTGCTCGATGCCCTCAAACGTACGCTTCGGTATTCCCAACGCCTTGGCAGCAATTTCGGCAGTGAACCCTTGCTTTGTCCGCCACGCTTTCACTTCTTGGGCAAGCTTCTCATTCTCGCTCACGTCGTGCCTTCTCGATCATATACTACGCCTTCAGCGTATACGCAACCAGCGTATTTCTCATCTCTGATGGCCATCTGACCTGCTTCGCTCCAACAACTCCTGGAGACCGTTGTCTTTGTCTGGCAACGACGTGAAGGCGATGTCGAGAGCTACACGATCCCAGACGGCGCGGCTGTTGATACGCTTAGGCTTCGGCATGCGCCCATCGCCCACCATCTCGTCAAAAAGAGTGGATCCGACACCAACATAGCGGGCCGCTTCCTCACGAGAAAGGCCTCGTGGCGGATATGAAATTGCGTCACTTTTCATGAATGCCGTCTCGAGGGGCGGCGCCAGCATGCCAAAAGCCTAAAGGTTTCCTACGTCGAGGGGCCTTAGCCCTTCTGCTCCGGGCGTATGGGTGTCGATGCACAAAGTCGATCCTTGTACCATTTCTCCAGCGACGAGATCGTGCTCATTTAAAGAAGAGGAGTCACGCAAGGCGGAAGCCCTTGGCTAAGCTGGTTCGGTGCAAACTGGTAGCAAGGTGAGAACGGTTGGATCGTGGGATCGGACTTAGGGCGCTATTCGGAGGCTATTATCGAATAGGCGGATGAAGGTTCTATGGTAACGCCGATGTTGCCGCTTGTCGCGATTGACGCATAAGTGTCAAATATGTGCCAAATCCGATATCGAGCTCTTACCGCGTCAGCCGGAAACGTGACAACAGTCATCGCGACAAGAATAGGACGCACCGCTCTCGACCCGTTTCGCATGGTACCACAACTTGGGTTCAGACGCGTCTGACGGTTGCCCTGGTGTCGGCAACAATCGGAAAGGCCATGGCCGGACTATTTCCTTAACCCGAGCACCTGCATCAGGGCATCGACCTGTCCGAAGGCATCCTGCTGCCACTGATCAGGGGTTCGCTCGCCAAGCAGGTTTGTCTCTTCAACGAACTGGCGAACACTTGTCGGACCGAACCCGTCCACTTTGTCGAATTTACCGTTGATATATTCGAACCCTTCGTGGCCTTCCTTCACGGCGAAGACAGGTTCGCAATCCTTGGCTAGGGCTTCGACCCCGCCACCATAATTGCGCACGCAATAATATATGTCGTAAGCGTCCTTGCGTTTCAGCCGGTTCTGGATGGCAAACCCTTTCATCGCGAGCAGGGCGGGAATTGATGCGACTGCGATCTTGACCTGGTTGGTACCGCCGCCCGGCATGTCGCCTGTTATTGCGACGTACTGATAAAAACGAAGAGCAAGCTCGGCGCCGTCCGCTCGCTGCACTGCGAATTTCTCGATAATTGGTGGCCGATTTTTGACGATCTTGGCGTCGATTGGCCGCAGGAAATCGACCACCACGTCGATCGCCTCACCGCCATCTTTGGCAGGCACATTACGGACGAGCTGGAAGGCTCGCAGCTCATCGCTCTGCTTGTAGCCGTTTTCCATCAGTGACTCGACGAGCTTGGCATACTCGCCATCGCCTAGCGCCTCTGCATCGAGCCCGAGATCAACATCGAGCGTACCGACATGCCGCATCTCCTCGTTTTCGAGCAGCAGCCAGGGCACTGCGCCGCCGATGACGGCAAACTTACCTTTAAAGCTGCCGAGGATTTGGCCGATTTCGAGCAGGACGGATTTCACGGCCTGGGTGGTACGGTCGTCATATTCAGCAGCGGACTGCGCCTCAGGAGCGACTACGCGTGCCATTTGAGTTTCTCTTTCCGCAAGTGCTCGGCCGCTTCCCTACCGCGTTCTCCCGCCACCCAGAGGTCAAGGTAGGTCTGCACTGGGCTTGTGGTGGAAATCCCTGGCGAGGGCTCGATGGCATCGAGCAGTGGGCCTGTGTCCTTTAGGACAGTAACAACAACGTTCTCGCCTCGTGCGGCCGAACTCAGGTTGAGGGCGGCACGAACTCTCTCGAGACCGTGGGCACTGGCGTAGAAAAAATGTGTTCCGGTACGCGCGTAAGGAGCCAACCACTGGGCGGCCGAAAACGACGCCAAGGCCATCTGGCTCAACGATGGGTTAGGTTCGCCGCCGCGCCGAACGACTTCGTCGAAGGCCTTCCCGTGCAACGTCGTGTAAAAGCTCATTCGCCGTCCAGCGGGTAGTTCATAAACATCCCGCCAAGCGTTGAGCAGCGCATCCGGCTCCGTCAGCGATATCCCGTCTTCGCCGATCTTTGCCCATTCCCGAGCGATAAGCGCGGTGCGCACGTTACTTACATGGCCAAGGCTCACCTGGGCGCGTTCTGCTAGCTCCGTTACACGCCAGAAATGACCTGGGTTGCGCAACATCGTTCGCAAGACCTGTGCGGACTTCGGCTTGAAGATCGATTTTACTTCTCGCCGTTCGGTAGCGGGCTTGGTTGGTACAACTCGTTCGACAAAGACTCCATCAAACGCAAGGCGGCAATTGCCCTCAAAATCCAAAAAGCTAACCCCGGCCTCGGTGCAGATATCCCGTGTCTGCGGCATCAGAAATGGAGCAATGAAAAGCGGGACGGCGTGTTTTTCGTCCAGATCAGCCACTGCTCGATGAAGCTGTTCGATCGCGTCCCTGGCGTGACGCGGCTGTCCGGTCGATTTTACTTCGCAGAGCAGGAGGTGTTTGGACCCGAAAGCGTGAATGTGAGCGATTAGATCGATGCCGCGGTCGGGCCCGAAAGGGGATTCCTCGATTCTCTCGAGCTTGATCGGAGGAATGGACGCAAACAGGCTTTTCAAGGCTTGCGCAGCTTGTTCTTCAACCTCTTTCAGAGAAATGGACGTTTTCAGCATTTGCTGAAAATAGCAACTGCACTGAAACATGTCCACCCACTTTCACCGAAATGACAATTTCAACGTTTGCTGAAACGTGTGGTTTTAGTGAAATGCCCCTCTCCGGTTTCAAGCCTTAGGCCCCAAGATTGGCCGGTTGCGTTAAAAAGTTTTCGGTGGTGCGGATAGCAGGCTTGCCACGTGCTCCGATTGAGATCACCCGCGCGTTTTTGCTCTTCAGTTCATCCAGATAATTGGCCCACCATTGCATCATCTTGACTCGCTCCTCCCAATGCTCTGCCCGGGCGTAGGCGCGACGAACGTCGTTGTTCTCAATGTGGGCCAGCTGCCGCTCTACGGCGTCTGGATGCCACTTTCCGCATTCGTTTAGCAGAGTTGATGCCGTTGCTCGAAAACCGTGCGCGGTAGCTTCTTCCTTGCCATAACCCATACGGCGCAGCGCGGCGTTAAGCGTGTTGTCGGAAATCGGGCGCGAACCCGATCGAACACTGGGAAACGGCAGTGAACCACCACCAGAGATTTCTCTAAGTGAGATCAGGACGCTAACAGCCTGCCTTGAAAGGGGCACGCGGTGCGGTCGTCGCATTTTCATCCGTGCTTCAGGGATGATCCACACCGAGGTTTCGAAATCGAACTCGTCCCATTCGGCTGAGCGCAGTTCGCCGGGGCGGGGGAACAGCAGCGCCATCAGCTTCAGGGCCGCTCGGGTTGTAGGCTGTCCGTCAAATGCCTCGATCGCCCTCAGCAAACCTCCCAAGGCCTTAGGATCGGTAATCGCGGCACGCGGCGTGACCGTCGGACTGATGAGTGCACCCCTTAGGGCGATCGTCGGATCTGCCTCCGCGCGTGCGGTCGCGATTGCATATCGAAACACGGTGCCGATTGTGGAGCGCAGTCGCCTGGCCGACTCGTATCGACCGCGAACCTCCACGCGACGGAGCGCGGTAAGGATGGTGGCCGAATCGATTTCCCGAATGCACTGGTCGCCGATTGTCGGATGGGCAAAATCGAGCAGCCATTTGACCTTGCTGATTGTCCGGTCGGCACGTCCCTCCTTCTTCAGCTTTTCAACATATTCGCCCGCGATCGAGCGAAAAGTGTCTTTTGCCGAACCGGCCTTCCGCAAGCTGCGTTCCCTACCAGGGTCGATGCCAGCCAGAAGGAGCCGCTTCGCATCATCGCGCGCCTCCCGCGCCTCGGCTAGGGAGACGAGGGGGTAGCTGCCTAGTGCAAGCAGTTTCTGCTTCCCCTCAAAGCGGTAGGCGATCCGCCAGAGGCGAGAGCCAGTGGGCTGCACCCATAGCTGCAGCCCACCGCCGTCAGATAATTTTACGAGTTTGGAAGTTGGGCGGGCGTTCCGGCATTTTACGTCGGATAGGGCCATTCGTCAGGCCTCCCTTGGCTGTTTCGATACCATCAGGATGTCGAATACCAACGGAAATACCATCCTCCCGCCTCGTTGGACTAAATGCGCCTGGAGCGCTCCTAGCCCTCCTCAAATGCGCCGTGTGACAAAAAAGACGAATAATTTCAGCCGGTTGTGGGAGCTGCAGCGTAGGAGCTTCTGCGAAAGGGGGTGCAGGGAGAAGAGGGGATGGTGCCCAGAGGCGGATTCGAACCACCGACACGCGGATTTTCAGTCCGCTGCTCTACCAACTGAGCTATCTGGGCCTGCGCCGGCTAACGGGATCGCCCGCCGGGTTTCACGAGAGCGCCGGGCGGCGCCCCTGGAAAGCGCGTGGGTTATAGCACGGGTATCTTGGCTGTCCAGAGCAATTCCAGGAAAAGTGCGCAGCGGTTTTCCGCCCGGAATTGCGTAGAAACAAGCGCAATTCCAGGAAAAGTGCGCGGTTCTTTTCCCTTTCGGGATTGAGTGAAAACAAGTACTTAGCTTAGCCGCTGATTTTGTCGGGAAAGAAAAATCGCCGAAAAGCAATGGCAGCTGCGCTTAACCCTCGTCCTGGGGCGTGGGTCCCGGCTTCGGGCTATCTTCGTCTTCCTCATCGCCGTCACGATCGGGAATGACATAGGCGCCCTTCAGCCAGCGATTGAGGTCGATGTCCTTGCAGCGCGCGGAGCAGAACGGATAGTGTTCGCGCGAGGAAGGTTTTCCGCATTCGGGGCAGGGCCGCTTCGGCCGAAGCGGTGTCACCTTATCGTCCAGGCTCATGAGCGTGAGGCGTGCCAGTTCTGGTGCGTCTTGAACCCTTCGCCCGAAAGCAACGCGATACTTTCGTAAAGCGGAAGGCCGACCACATTGGTGTAGGAGCCGACCAGCTTGACGACGAAGGAACCGGCCAGGCCCTGCACGGCATAGCCGCCGGCCTTGCCGCGCCATTCGCCTGACGCGACATAGGCGTCGATCTCCTCGCGCGGCAACCGCTTAAAGCGCACCTTGGTTTCCACCAGCCGCTGGCGCAGCTTGCCGCCCGGCGTGATCAGGCAGACGCCGGAATAGACCCGGTGCGAGCGGCCGGAGAGCAGGCCGAGGCAGTTGATGGCGTCGTCGATGGTCTCGGCCTTGGGCAAGATGCGTCGGCCCACCGCCACCACCGTGTCGGCGGCGAGGATGAAGGCGGGCGCGAAACCTTCCTCGCCTTTAAGCGAGGCCAGCGCCTTCTCGGCCTTGTCCTTGGACAGGCGCCTGGCCAGCGATCGCGGATGCTCGGCGCGCTGCGGCGTCTCGTCGACGTCGGCGGGCAGCACACGGTCCGGCTCGATACCGGCCTGCTGCAAGAGTTCGATGCGGCGCGGCGAACCCGAGGCAAGCACGAGCTTCTGCAGGATGCTCATCGCGGTTCGCGCCGATTTGCTACTTGAAACGATAGGTGATGCGGCCCTTGGTCAGGTCGTAAGGCGTCATCTCGACCAGTACCTTGTCGCCAGTCAGCACGCGAATGCGGTTCTTGCGCATGCGGCCGGCCGTGTGGGCGATGATTTCATGTTCGTTTTCGAGCTTCACCCGGAACATCGCGTTGGGCAGCAGTTCGGTGACCACACCTGGAAACTCGAGGACTTCTTCCTTCGGCATTCGATACCTTTGCTTGGATTACGGTTCCGGCGCCTGGAGCACGATGCCGAAATGGTGAAGCGGTGTTTCGGACGACATCTATGCTCCATCTGGGGTCGGACCGTTTCAGGAAACCGCCGACTCCAACCGGATTTTGCGGCGGAACCTATATGATAATCGCCCGCTTGTGAACACGCTTAATCCGTCGCGTTTTTAACCTCCGGAAGCAGGAAACGTCGGCTTATGCGCGCCTTCAGCCGCTCGCGCACGTCGCGATAGGCGGCCATGATGTGCTCACGCGTGCCGCCGGTGTCGGTTGGATCGGGCATCGGCCAGTATTCGACCTCGACGGCGAGCGAGCGGGTGAGTTCGAGCGCTGCATGATGCGCCTCCGGCGCCAGGGTCACGATCAAGTCGAAATAATCATCTTCCAGATCCTCCAGTGTCCTGGGCTGGCGCCCGCCGAGCGAGAATCCTTCCTCGGCAAGCACGGCATCGACGAACGGATCGCGCTCGCCGGCGCGCACGCCGGCTGACGCGACGAATGTGGTGGCGGGCAGCATGCGGCGCGCCAATTGCTCCGCGATCGGCGAGCGCACGGCGTTCATGCCGCACAGAAACAGGATCGAGTGAGGCAGGCCGGGCACTAGAGCATGATCCCAAAAAGTGGGAACCGGTTTTTGGAAAAGATCATGCTCCAACCAAAGAGCATGATCCCAAAAAGTGGGAACCGGTTTTTGGAAAAGATCATGCTCCAACCAAAGAGCATGATCCCAAAAAGTGGGAACCGGTTTTTGGAAAGGATCATGCTCCAACAAAGAGCTGGATCAGGATGGCGGTTCAACGAAACGTCATCCTGGTCTAGCCCCGCCAGTGCAGCACGCAGACCAGCGTGAACAGCCGCCGCGCCGTGTCGAAGTCGATCTCGATCTTGCCGGCGAGCCGGTCCATCAGGGTCTGCGAGCCCTCATTGTGAAGGCCGCGCCGCCCCATGTCGATCGCCTCGATATGGCTGGGCGTCGAGGAACGGATAGCCTCGTAATAGCTCTCGCAGATCAGGTAATAGTCCTTGACGATGCGCCTCAGCGGCGTCAGCGACAGGATGTGGGTGACCACCTCTGCGCCGTTCTCGCGGCTGACGGCAAAGACCAGGCGCGACTCAGCCAACGACAGCTTGAGCTTGTAGGGACCGGCGCCGTCGTCGTTGACCGGCTTGAAACTGTTTTCCTCGATGAGGTCGAAGATCGCCACCGCCCGCTCGTGCTCGACGTCGGGCGTCGAACGTCCGATCGTTTCGTCGAGCTCGACGTCGATCAGCCTGTCGCGGGTTTGGTGACGGCCGGACATTGCTACATGTTCAGCCTGATCGCGACGGAGCGGGCATGCGCATCGAGCCCTTCCGCCGTGGCGAGCGCGATCGCGGCGGGCGCCAGCGCCTTGAGCTGCTCCGGCCCGAGCTTCAGGATCGAGCTGCGCTTGACGAAATCGAGCACGGACAGACCCGAGGAGAAGCGCGCCGAGCGTGCCGTCGGCAGAACGTGATTGGAGCCGGCGACATAGTCGCCGATGACTTCGGGCGTATGCCGCCCAATGAACACGGCGCCCGCGTTGCGCATCCTGCAAAGGTAGTCCTCAGCATCGTCGAAGGCGAGCTCGACATGCTCCGCCGCGATCCTGTCGACCAGCGGCAGCGAGGCCTCCAGTGTCGGCACAAGGATCACCGCGCCGAAATCGCGCCAACTGGCAGCCGCCGTCTCGGCGCGCGGCAGGACTTTCAGCTGGCGTTCGACCGCCTGCTCGACCGACTTGCCGAATTCGGCATTGTCGGTGATCAGGATCGACTGCGCCGAGACATCATGCTCGGCCTGCGCCAACAGGTCGGCGGCGATCCAGTCCGGATCGTTGTCGGCATCGGCCACCACCAGCACCTCCGACGGCCCGGCGATCATGTCGATGCCGACCGTGCCGAACACTTGGCGCTTCGCCGCCGCGACATAGGCATTGCCCGGCCCGACGATTTTGGCAACGGGCCTGATCGTCTCGGTGCCATAGGCAAGCGCGGCAACGGCCTGCGCGCCGCCGACGCGGTAAATCTCCGAAACGCCGGCAAGGTCGGCCGCCACCAGCACCAGCGGATTGATGATACCACCTGACGCCGGCACGACGATGACGATGCGCTCGACGCCGGCGACCTTGGCCGGCACGGCGTTCATCAGCACCGAGCTAGGATAGCTCGCCGTGCCGCCCGGCACGTAAAGGCCGACGGCTTCGACCGCCGTCCAGCGCGAGCCGAGCTCGACGCCGGCGGCATCCGTGTAGCGATCGTCCTTCGGCTTCTGCCGCTCATGATGCGAGCGGATACGGTCGCGCGCGAATTTGAGCGCCTCCACGGTGGCCGGATCGGCCGCTTCATAGGCCCTGGCGATGTCGCTTTTCGAGACGGCGATGCCGAGCGCGCTGAGATCGGCTTTGTCGAACTTCAGCGTATAGTCGATCAGCGCCTTGTCGCCTTCGGCGCGCACGCGGGCGATGATGTCCCGCACGACGGCCTCGACATCGGCCGAAACCTCGCGCTTGGTGATGAGAAAGGCCGAAAAACGCTGTTCAAAATCAGCCTCTTGCTGGCGGAGCGTTATTGCCATTGCGCGTTAGCCTCTGTGGACCGGTCGCGAGGTGGCTTCCCAGGAACCACCGACGTCGGCAAGCCTGGCCTCGATGCATTCGACGTCGAGCATGATGGTGCCGCCGCCCGAAAACACCAATTCGACGATGCCGGCCGGCTTGCTGATGGCGATGAAGCTGATCGCCAGCAGCGACAGCACTTCAGCCGGCTTGTCGCGTGGAATGCCGCTGGTCTTGACGCCGAGCACCCGGTCGAAGTGCAGGACGCTCTGCCGCCGTTCGTTATGCTGGCGGAAGAGGCCCGATTTTGCTTCCCAGACGAAGCGGTTCATGGTGAGCACGAAGCGCTTGGCCGCCGGCAGGTACTCCAAGTCGGAGACCTTCATCACGGCGTCCTGGACATGCGCCGAGACGATGCTCAGATCCTGATCGTCGAGCGCGATGAGCTTGAGAGCTGCCATGCGGGATGCGCACCTGAACGTTGACAATTCAGCGTTCTGTTAGAGCATGATCCCGAAAAGTGGAAACCGGTTTCCGGTAAGGATCATGCTCACACAAAAAGCTAGAGCGTGGTTGAACTCCACGCTCTAGTGGGTCTTTCCGCTCGGCGCAACCACTCGGAAGGAATGCCGCGGAACGTCAGCCCGAAATGCGCTCGATCACCGCGCCGCAGCCGGAGAGCTTCTCTTCCAGCCGCTCGAAACCCCGGTCGAGGTGGTAGACGCGGTTGACCGTGGTCTCGCCTTCGGCTGCGAGCCCGGCGATCAACAGGGACACCGAGGCGCGCAGGTCGGTCGCCATCACGGGAGCGCCCTTCAGCTTGGCGACCCCGTCGACGATCGCCGTCTGGCCGGAAAGCGTTATGTGGGCGCCGAGGCGGGCAAGCTCCTGCACATGCATGAAACGGTTCTCGAAGATCGTCTCGGTGATGCGCGACTTGCCCTTGGCCATGGTCATCAGGCCCATGAACTGCGCCTGCAGGTCGGTGGGGAAGGCGGGGAAGGGGGCGGTGGTCACGTCGACAGGCGCAACGCCGGCGCCGTTGCGCTTGACGCGGATGCCCTCATTGGTCGGCGTGATCTCGGCGCCAGTCTCGACGAGAACGTCGAGCGCCGTCTGCAACAGGTCGGGCCGCGCGCCTTCCAGCATCACATCGCCGCCGGTCATGGCGACGGCCATCGCGTATGTGCCGGTCTCAATGCGGTCGGGGATGACACGCACGCGGGCGCCGGACAGCGCCTCGACGCCCTGGATGGTGATGGTGGAGCTGCCGGCACCATGGATCTTGGCGCCCATGGCGATCAGGCATTCGGCGAGGTTGACGATCTCCGGCTCGCGAGCGGCGTTTTCGAGCACCGTCTCGCCCTTGGCGAGCGAGGCCGCCATCATCAGCACATGGGTGGCGCCGACCGAAACCTTCGGGAACACGTAGCGATTGCCGTGGAGACGGCCATTCCTGGTCCTGGCCACGACATAGCCATTGTCGACATCGAGCTCGGCGTCCAGAGCCTGTAGGCCCTCGAGGAATAGGTCGACCGGGCGCGTGCCGATGGCGCAGCCGCCGGGCAGCGACACCTTGGCCTCGCCCATGCGGGCAAGCAGCGGGCCGATAACCCAGAAGGAGGCGCGCATCTTCGACACGAGCTCGTAGGGCGCGGTGGTGTCGACGATGTTGCGGGCGGAAAAATTGATGGTGCGCGAATAGCCTTTCTGCTGGCTCTCACGGCGGCCGTTGACGGAATAGTCGACGCCGTGATTGCCGAGGATGCGGATCAGCTGCTCGACATCGGCCAGATGCGGCACGTTTTCGAGCGTCAGCGTGTCGTCGGTGAGCAGCGAGGCGATCATCAGCGGCAATGCCGCGTTCTTGGCGCCCGAGATCGGAATGGTACCGGCAAGCTCATTGCCGCCGACAATTCTGATGCGATCCATGAGAAAACGTCCCCTCGGCCCGAACAGGCCGCTTCAATCGGTTGAGTGGCCCGGCTTAGACCATTGGCCGGCTTGGTTCAAGAAGTAGGACCTTCCTAAAACCGGATCGACTATGGCCGGGCAGTATGGCCGATTTGGTCAGTCCTTGTGCATTTTTCCAGCAGCCGGCAAGCCTTCCGACCGCTGATCGGCATCACGGGCGCTCTGCTTGTCAGCGTCGCCCGCGCGCCGCGATCGCGTCTGCGCCTTGCGCTTCTGCAGATTGGAGCGCAGCGCCTCTGCCAACCGTTCCTTGCGCGCGGCTTCGCCCTTTTTCGGTGGATTTGTCTTCTCGCCCATCGTCCAATCCCTAACCGGTGGTCAGCCAGCTGCGATTCCGCAATTTGCTAGCATTTTGGCCCGGCGGTGTCATGAAAGCAGGCGGCCGGGCGGGTTTGAAGCATGTCTCACGAAAGTGGGAACCCGTTTCGGGATAAAGACATGCGCAAAATCAAAAACCTGAATCGCATGGAGCTATTCTGAAAGATCGCGACGCGCTTTAGCAGGCTGCGGAAAAACCGGAGCGGTGAGGCCGTTTCGCGTTTGGTTGATGCGAGATCGGCTTATGCGAGGGTCATTTTAGCGGCTGTTTCGGCCGGTTTTGCCGCGATCGGCCGGTTTGAGGTGGATGCGGGCGCAGTTAGGCCGTGGCCATCAGCTTTGGCAGCCGGACGAGGTTGTAGGCGGCGACGGTCAGGGCGAACGTCCAATCCACCTTCTCGGTCCCTCGATGGCGTGTTTTGCGAAGGCTTGCGATGGTCTTGATCCAGCCGAAGACCTCTTCGATCCGCTTACGAATGCGCAGGCTGACCGCATAGCCGGGATGCCTCGTCGTGCGCGCATCGAGAGCGCTTCGGCGCAGGATGCCGTTCTTGTCGACATACTCATGCTTGGCGATGTGCGGGGTGACCTTGCGCTTGCGCAGGGCGGCGACAAACTCGCGCGCGTCGTAGGCCTTGTCCGCGCCGAGCGTGATCCGCCGCTTGGCGCCCAATCGATCCACCAACGCCAGTGCCGCTTCCCGCTCGGCTGTCCCGGTCGCCGGCGTCAGCGTCGCGCCGATCACCAAACCGTTGCGGTTCTCCATCAGGACATGACCCATGAAGGCGATGCGCGAGGGTTGGCCCGTGGCCTTGCGGTACAGCTTGGCATCGGGATCGGTCGTGGAAGCATGTGTCTTGTTGGAACGCTTCTCGCCGTGAAAGTCGCGCTCCCCATTGCGACCCGGGCTAGGTGGTTCGCCACTACCGTCCTTGGGACGGAAGCTCTTGATCGAAGCCCACGCCTCGATCAGTGTCCATCCACTGAGAAGTGCTCATCCGACAGCAGATTACGCCCGCGCGCCTGCGCCACCACGGCGGCCAGGAACTTGCTTGCCACATCGCCCGATAGAAGCCTCTCCCGGTTCTTGGTGAAAACCGTGGCGTCCCAGATCTCGGCATCCATCGACAGGCCGACGAACCAGCGCAACAGCAGGTTATAGCCTAACTGCTCCATCAACTGCCGTTCCGACCGGATCGAGTAAAATGCCTGCAGCAGCAAAGCCCGAAGCAGCTTCTCCGGCGCGATCGAGGGACGACCAACCTTCGAATAAAGTCCCTCAAAATCCGACGACAACACTTCAAGCGCCTCGTCGGCTATTGCCCGGATGGCTCGAAGCGGATGATCCGATGGAACCCGAGCCTCGCAGCTCACATAGGAAAAAAGACCTTCCGTCCCATCATCTCCACCGCGCATCTCATCCTCCAATCTCTCCGGCGGAATCGAATCACGGACTGGCCCCAGACGAAAGAGTTTTTCCGCAGCCTGTTAGGGCTGTGTGATCGGCTGCGCATGCCGCCTCGAGCCGCATAATTGTTGGCAGGAATCGCATGCGACGCTTTGGGTTTTTCTTGGCCTTGCGCTTGCCGGTTCGATATGGCAGAAGCGCCGCCATCGCAGGCTGCGGTAGCTCAGTGGTAGAGCACTCCCTTGGTAAGGGAGAGGTCGAGAGTTCAATCCTCTCTCGCAGCACCAGCTTACATCTTGGCAGCGCTTGAAAATGGCTGAACAGCGGCATCGTCCTTCGTCGAAGTGCGCTTGGTCGGTTGCGCGTCAGTTTGTAGTAACGGTCGCTCGGGACCTCCATAACTGCGACATGCTCTAGGTTGGCGTATCGCGCTCTGTAGTAGCCTTCCTCTTCAATTTCAGCGAAAGTGGATTGGGGGAATGTCAAAGGTCGCAGCTCCAATCGGAAGAAGGTGTTGACGCTTGCAACGTCCAGGAGGTTCCATTCGTCCTCACCATCGTCGTACGTCACACGAGCATAAGAAACCATCCGCATTGCTTCTTCTTCGCCGATGTCTGTCATAATCATCTCACATGAATTCCTCAAATGTTGAGGAATCTCTCCTGCGTCGAGATCATCAAGAGTTCGATATATTTGCGGACAATAATATTTTTGCGTCGGTTTCACGTCGTCTCCAATGAGTTCAACGGAATGAATGAAATTAGTATTTATTATCGCGAGCTTATTGTTTAGCCTTAAAAAATTGAGCCAAAGGGTATTTCTATTGCGCTGTGAAAATGATTAAGAAATCTTAGTTGGAGCAATATGACGACGCGCGCATGATCATTGATCGGATATTTACGTACTCCAACCGTCGTTTTTACCCTGAAAGTGCCATACGGCATGTTCGTGCCAGAATTTGATGAGAAATTCACGCATGCCTCCTTATGCTTATCTTCGCCGCCAGGTCGCTGCCGGATGGTGGGAAGGGACTGGTGCAGTGATAAACTCGCGAGGGCCGTGTTCGCGACACCCTAGGACCTGCGGCTCCTTCGACCTCTGCCAAGTTTCGCCGCTCACTCGCAAATTTGGAACAACCTATTCACCGTCCTTTGCCGTCGTTTTTACTCCTATGATGGCCATGCTGCCGGGCGTGGAAGCGCAACCCAGCCGCACCGGCAAGTATACCCTCGATCGAGTTGGCCGCTGGCTTTAGAATAACATAGGGGCCATATTTGCGACGATGAGCCGAGTGGGACAAAGTGAGAGGCGGACCAGGTCGGCCTCTCAGGTGGGTATGTCGAGATTAGCGTTTTGTTGCCTGAAATCGCCTCGAGGAGATGGCGAGAATTTCTGCGCCGAGTGGAGCGCTTTCGCATCATCATTGATGAAATGTCCCTTATTCATTTTGCTCGACCAGCGTCGGATTGTCGCCCGCCTTGTTCTTTTTCGCGATCGAGAGCTGCCAATTCCTCTCCCAATGTGGCGATGAGGGCGGACACGCGTTTGCGCATCGCGGGTGCATATTCATTGAAGCTTCGATTAGCCGTCGTCCTTCCGCACTGGCAATGAAGTCCAGGTGCTCGTCAAAAGCAAAAGCGAAGCGCAATTACTCATTCCATTGTTGCCCGGCAGCCCTTCGAAGAAGCGACTTACCGGAACGCCGAGTGAGTTGCCGATCGCATACAGCATCGAGGCGCACACGCGATTCCTCGCGTTCCGTATTTATGGAGCTGCTGGAAGCTGATGCCTATCGATCTGGTAAGCTGGGCCTGAGAAACGTCCGATTGGACGCGAACCGTGGCTATTTGTCTGCCGACATGCTGATCAGTGGATGAGGGCGACCTGCGGCGCTAGCCATGGCCGAGCCGGGCTATATCCTTCAGAGCCGAACGAATCTGTGGCCAAGGGGGCTCAGCATCTTCCGGCGAAGTCTGTCCTTCTCTAAGCGCGGCATCTAGTTTGCCCGCAATTCCCTCTAGAGAGGTAGCTGGGGTTTGCGACAACAGATAGAGAAGTGCTTCCGATCGGGCTGCTGCTTCAGCCTCCGCGAGCAAAGTTGCGGTATAGCCAATATTCTGGTCGGCAGAATTCCAGCGGGTCTCATGTGCGGCCAAGTCGGCTTCAGCCTTCGCACACGTTGCCGCGTCGACTTGGCCGATGTCGCGAATTTGATGAAGGGCCTCAAGTGAACGCAGCTTCATGCTCGTCCCGTCGGGCAGCGGAATAGTGGCACGAGGAAAGCCGACGGTCTCGGCGAGCTCACGCTCAAGACGCTTGTTCTCATGGCTCAGGCGCTCAGTTTCGAAGTGAGCTTCCTGCCAATCACGCCACACAGCTACTGCGGTATCGGTTCTCGAATCGCTACTGGCGATCGGTTTTGACTGCTTTTCCGCGGTTGCGTGTGGCGCTGCCGGAAGTAACCTGCTCTGGGTGACGTGAGGCAAAGTCATGCTATGGTCGGAATCAGCCATGATCCGAGCTCCCTGAAAGCTAGGCGTGGTCAGGCTGACCTAGGTGTTCGCGCACTTCGGTCAGCCGCTCTGGATGCTCAACGAACGTCTGCAATCCAATGATTGATGGAAAAAATATCAAAGCGACTTTGTAAATGTCAATAGAAAATCTATCAAACAGCCCTATGGCCGTCACCACGAGGCAAGTTAAGGCAGCAAGGGCGCTGTTGGGCTGGTCTCAAGAGGATCTGGCGGAGCACTCGGCAGTTTCGGAACCCACTATAGCACGTCTAGAAGCAGAAGATGGGCCGATTGGGGGGCGCCCCGAAACCGTGAAGAAGATCATCAATGCGTTGGTAGCCGCAGGTATCGAATTCATCTCGGAGAACGGCGGCGGCCCCGGCGTCCGCCAGATCAAATAACAGCCAACGACGGGATTTCGAATTAGCACAACGGGGACGGATTTCTTTGCCCCGGAACGTCACGCCTTCGGAATGAAGGCTGCTCAACCAGATCTAGTCCGGGACCGCTGGGCTTGGCAGCATCTCGTCGCAGCAAGCGCTCACAAAGCCGGCCTGACTGGTCGGCATGGCACCTTCTTGGCGCCCCTTGCGGCAGCTCAGTTGGTGACGTGCGACAGCCGCAGGCCGGCTTCGTCAGGTGTTTCGGCCATGCCTTCCTCCGCGAAGCGGAACATGTCCTCGAAATCCAGCTCGCGCTCGAAAATGACGCCACCGACGCTGATCGCAAGCACGTCCTTGTCGCCTCTCGGCGCGAAATAGATTTCGCCGACCGCGCCGCGAACGCGTTCGCCGACGTCCTTGGCATCCTCTTCGCTCGCCCCCGGCAGGAAGACCCCGAACATCGAGGTTCCGATCCGGCCGATCAGATCGTCCTTGCGCACCGAGGACCGGATGGCCGATGCGATCAGCCGCAAGGCCTCGTCACCCCATTCCAGACCGAAGCGCAGGTTGATTGACGCCAGATGCTCCGGATGGATGACCAGAAAGGCGCCGGAGCGAGGACCGGCGGGTCTCGCCGCCCTCCTGTCGACCATCGATGTGAACACCTTGCCATTCAGGCAGCCGGTCAGCTGGTCGTAGGTGCCGGACTTGGTGAGCTCCTGCCGGTAACGTCGGATCTCGATCTGTTGCCAGCCTAGCAGCGCAAACAGCGGCAGGCCGATGACGATCGGCACGATGATGGCCGTGACGACCCCTCGGGCGAACGGCGTCAGGCTGTCGCTGAAAAGCATCAGGTAGTTCAGCGCGAGCGAAAGGGCGACGCAGCCGGCGGTGCCAAGCACGGCCAGCAGGATGAGGTGCTTCCACGTATGAGCCGGCGCGGTCGGTGTTTTCGTGGTCAAGGGCCAATCTCCTGTTCGACGCATTGGCTTACAGGAGGTCCGTTGCAATTTCGGTTTCAGGGAAGCGTACAATTTGATGCAAAGTCGGCTTCTTCTCCATGGGAAGCGCTGGAACGGGCTCGCGCTTGCACGCTTGATGACCTGCCCGGCCGTTGGAGCAGCCCATGCTTTTTAGAATCGCTGAAGCGCTCTGACCATTCTGCTTTCACGCAATTCGATGACGGAACCGTTCGCGGGCTTTCCCGCGATTGCGCTATTGCGGCGGACCGAAAATGCCCATCCGGGCTTCTCTCGCCACCGCTTCCGCCTTGCTGTAAATGCCGGTGGGAGCGGCCATCGCCCAGCCGTTTGAGACCAGCCAGGCGCCGACATCCTGGTTACCGAGCGCGCAGGGCGCGGCGATGGCGAAGCGGTCGGCATCCGGCGGCAGCAGGCATTTCAGCGCCCGGCCGCGCAGCCAGGCGTTGAAGGCGGCCCACGCCCGCTGGCCACAGGGCCAGCCGGTATTGTCGAACGTGCAGGTCCTGTCGGGATCTATGTCGATCGTCCCGCTGATGACGACCGTGCGCCCCATGGCCTCGAAGACCGCCGAGGATGTCGCTACCGGGCGAAAAAGCAGCGTTTCGCGCCAATCCCGCGGCATAGGCGTTTTCGGTCGCGGCGCGAGCCCGAGTTCGCTGAGCGGAGGGCGCGGCTCGATGCGCTCGATCCCGGATGGGTCGAGCGGCGGCGGCGCAATGAGATCCTCGGCGATCTTGCGTGCCGGTTCGCCCGGCCGCGTGTCTTGAACCGGAGCCTGAGAGCCCGGCTTGAGGTCGCCGGCATCCTGGGCTGGCGTGACGGGCGCAGGGTCGGGCGGCAGCCAGCGCCCGCTCTCGGCGATCAGCAGCATGCCGGCGAGCAACCCAAGGCCACCGAGCATCGGCGCCAGCAGCAGGCGGCCGGGCGATCTCGCCTGGTTCACGCGCAGGCCTCTATGGCATCGTGTCGACGGCCGCTGATGCTGCTCGAGCCCAATCCGTTAGCTCCTGTCGACACGACGCCATCTCGATCGTTGAATCGGTCCTCACATTAGACATGAGCGACATTCCTTGAAAAGCAAGGCGTTGCGTTAAGTCTCGCGCAACCAATGCATCCTAGAATCGGTCATCGGATGTCGAGGGGATGACATGATGCGCAAGCCGATATTGCTTTTTGCCTTTCCGGCCCTGATGCTGGTTCTGCTGGCGGCGGAGCGAATGGCAGCGCTGCTTCTCGGCTTCTATCCGGCCAGCCCCGCTGCGTGGCACGCCTGGCTGGAATTGCGTCCCTACTCGACCATGTTCTGGCAGCAGGTGGATTTCTATCTCGGCGGATCGATGGCCCTCGATGCCGCCATGATCTTGGTCGCGTCCGCTGCCTGCTGGATGGCTTGCCGGGGGAAGCGATCCGCGGGTTTTTTCCTCGCCAACCACATCGCACTGCTTTTCGCCGGGCTGATGATTATGGCCGGCAGCCATTCTGAAACCGCGAGCACGATCGCCTCGTTCACCGCGCCGCGCGGCATGCAGTTTTCGCTGGCGATCGACTTCAGTTGGAACAACAGCTTGCTGCTGTGCCTCGGTCTCGCGGCCTGCGCCTATTGTCACGTCGCTTTCTTGCGCGAGGCTAGGCAGCGCGCCGAAGCCCGCTCGGTCCGTCAACTGGCGCTGCAGCGAGACCTGTAACCGTCCGGCCAAGTGGCGATCCGCGGGCTCAGTTGATCTTCTTGTAATAGACCTTGCCGTCGGGCTGCTGGATGCGCTGGTAGGACGGATTGGGGCCGGGAGGCGCGACCTTACGCCTAAACGAGGGCTGCGCGGCGACAGGATCGGCGCCGCTTTCCTCTGCCGCTGACGCATCCGCAACCGTGGTGTTGAGCATCGCGGGCGCGGGCGCGCTGGTCGTCGGCTCGCTGGCGGCGACCGGCTGGCCTTGCTCCAGCTTGGCGATATTGCCATTGATCTGGCCGAAATTCGTCTGCAATTGGCGGTCCAGCGTCTCGAACCGGCTCTGGAAACCGTTGTTGA
This sequence comes from Mesorhizobium sp., assembly GCA_004020875.1. Taxonomy (GTDB): domain Bacteria; phylum Pseudomonadota; class Alphaproteobacteria; order Rhizobiales; family Rhizobiaceae; genus Mesorhizobium. Next base: position 19,456 of record SAPZ01000008.1, on the reverse strand, counting down.
CGGTGTCGATGCGGGCGCCGATCCGCTGCTCGAATTGGCCGAGCTGGTCCAGCCGCGCTTCCATCGTCTTGAGGTCGTTGACGCCGCGATAGAGATAGACGGCGGCCGTCACATTGACGGCGGTGACGAGCAGCGCGCCGACGGCGACGACGCCGATCGTCCTGGCTCGGCTGGGCCTTCCCGGAACGGTTTCCCGGTGACCGAGTTCGATTGCCGGAACGTCCGGCTCGCTGATCATCGTCATTCAACCACCACCTTTGCGCCCACCGCGACGCGCTTGAAGAGATCGATCACATCGGTGTTCGTCAGCCGGAAGCATCCGGACGTGCCGTCGAAACCGACGCCCTTGGGATCGTTGGTGCCATGGATGCGATAGAGCGTGTCGCGCCCGTCGCGCGAAAGATAGAGCGCCCTGGCGCCGAGCGGATTGTAGGGACCGGCCGGCACCATCGCCGGCAGTTCCGGTTGGCGCGCGCGCATTTCCTTGGGCGGGCGCCATTCCGGCCATTCGGTTTTCGATGCAACCTTGACCGTCCCGGTCCAGCCGAAACCGTCGCGGCCGACGCTTATCTGGTAGCGCAGGGCTTGGCCTTGGCCGGTCACCAGATAAAGCGCCTTTTCATTTTTGTGGATGATGATCGTTCCTGGCTGCTCGCCGGTTTGGAAGGCGACCGTCTTGCGCAGGCTTGGGCCCATGGCGGGAAGGGGTGGCGGGCCCGATGCGGCTTGCGCGAAATCGCAGATCGACATCGACGCAATGCCAATCAGGCAAGCGGCCACAAAATGCGTGGCGGAGCGGCGCCTAGCGCTGCGCATTGTCCAGCCGTTCCTTGAACATGCGCTTGAGGTCCTTGTTGAAACGCGCTCGTCCATCCACCTCGGAAGGCAGGATGGCGCGATTCAGCGCGTCGGCCAAGAGCGCATTGTCCAACGCCAGCGACTTGATATGCGGTGCCTTGAAGATCTTCTCTAGCTCGCTGCGCGAGAAGTGGTTGCCGAACCATTTGCGCTTGTGCTTGTTGGCGACCAGCGTGATGCTCACCTTGTTGCCGCGCAATTCGCGGATCTTCGTGTAGAGCCGCTTGCCTTGCCTGAGCGAAGCGACGTTGAGCTCGAAGACGATGAAGATCTCGTCGCTCGTGCGCAGCACTGAATCGTGCCACGGCGTCTCGATGTTGGGCAGGTCGATCACGATGTCGTCGAAGCGGTAGGCGACGAGATCGAGCAGCCGGAAGACGAAGTCGGCACCGTGCGGCTCGAATGGCAGTTGCGGCCGCTCGAAGGAATAGAGCGTGAGGCCCGACGGCCGCGACAGCTTGATGACGTCCATCAGCTCGACATCGAGCCGGTCCGGCTGGGCGATGATGCCGGAGAGGTCGAACTGGTTGAACTGGTTGAGATAGGCGCCGCAATTGGCGCTCTGGAAGTCGAGATCGACGAGGCAGGTCGAGGCCGCCCGCTCTGCCGACTTCGAGGCCAGATACTCCGCCGCCGAGATCGCCAGCGTGGTGGCGCCCGCGCCGCCACTGGCGGCGATGAAGGTGATGATGCGGCTCTTGGTGCCCTGGCTGCCCGTGTCGTGGAAAGTGACGGCGTTGAGCAGTTCCTTGGCGTCGAGCGGCTTGTGCAGCCAGTCGGACGCGTTCATGCGCACCAGCACGCGCGTCTGCTCGGAGGTGAGCTCGTCGGAGATTGCGATCAGCGGCACCGAGGCCCAGGCCGCGCGCGCCTCGACAATCGCCGGGTTGCCGAGCAACTCGCCATTGCCGAGATCGAGGATGATGATGCCGGGCCGGCTGTCGGCAGGTGGCCCCTTCAGGAACTCCGCCGCATCCGACACCCTGACGTCATAGATCGCCAGCGCGTCGAGCCGTGTCGCCACATCGCGCTTGAAATTCGCATCGGCGGAAAACAGCGCCACCTGCTTTCGCTTGGTAGGCAGAACTCTGGTGTCGATGGCGTTCATGGTGATGTACTCTTTAAATCTTCACCCGTTACTGTACTCAGCATGGAGGGCATGGTGATGTTGCCGAACCCGAGCAGGCCGCCCAGGAAGAAGAACTGAAAGTTGACGTTCTGCAGACTGACGCTGATGGTCGGCACCGGGCCGCCCAGTCGCGTCTGATAGCCGAGGCCAGTGGCTGCGTAGGTTACCACGACATTCTGTCGCTGTAGGCCTGGGAAGAACTGACACATGCCTGGCCTCTGGTTGACCGGCATAGGGCAGGCGTCGTCATTTGTGTTTGCCGTGTCGCCACGGAATATCAGGCTGAACGCGGCAGCATTGAAGGTGCCGCCGTTGGTGCAAGAGCCGGTACCCGCGTTGTTGTAGGTGCATACAAATGGCCCATACGCTCCCGCGACGACTGGGGCGCCCGGATTCGCAATTGGTGCCGCGTTTGCAAGGGCCGAAGCCACGGGATCAGAGATGGAGGCAAGCCTGGCCCCGACCTGCACCGCCTTGGTTGCCGCATTCCATTGATAAAAAGCGTAGCCGAAGTCGACGAAACCCAGCGTCAACGTCAGCAGGAGCGTCAGTGCGATGGCCATTTCGACCATCGTTGCCCCGTCCTCTAAATCTATGAATCGTTTCAGCATCATCAGAACCGGATCAACCGCTCCTGATGACTGGCGCCAAGCGTTACGCCCGTGAGGCTGAGCAGCGACAGCAATCCAGCACTGTCGAGGTTGCCGTAAGCGTAGGTGCCTGAGGCGGTTACAATGCAGACCTGCGATGTCGTCGACAGGTAGAGGACCGTCCCCGTGTTGGGATCGATTGCATTTTTGCAGGTGGCCGGGTCGGCGATACTGATCGTGACATCTGCTTTTTGCCAGCCGTTGATACGGGCTGGTGCTGTCCCCGCCACATTGCCAAACACGGTGATGTTCTTGGCGAGATCGGCACAGTCGATCGCCGCAAGTCCAGCATCCGTGTAGATTTGGCTGTTGCAGCGGGCGGCGAAACGCGCTCCGTCAATGAGGCCTGCTTCCATCAGCAACTTGTCATGAATGAGGTTGCCGAACTCGAACACGCCCGCCGACAGAAACAACATCAGCGGGCCCACGATTGCCATTTCAATGAGCACCGTGCCCCGTTGATCGGTGCGAAAACGCCTCAGTGTTCGGGAGAGCAGCATCAACATGGCTGTCACCGATAGAGCTGCGCTTCATCGCGCAGGAAGTTGTCGAGCGTTCCCGATCCCCCGCGCCCGGTAATGTCGACAAGCTCGACGAATACAGACCCTCCGTTGTTCGCGCCCGAGACAGGCTGGGTGATGAAGAAGCTGGCAAAGGCTTCGACAGGAAGGTTGGTGCTATTGCCGCTGAGATTGTTTCCTGCGGCCTGCAGCGCATTGCAGTTCAGGATCGCGCCGTAGAGCAGGCGGCGATCGACGGTCGTGACCGGCGCCAGGCAGGCACTTGGCGGCGTGCCCACCTCGCCGCCGTTGGAAGCGTGTCCAACGAGATTGTTCGCCATCTCGTATTTGTAGACCTGGTATCGGGTCGGCTTTGTCGTGTCCCAGGCGGATGGATGAGTGGTGCTTTGGAAATTGGTGCTCCAGTAGGTGGAGAGATCCCAGTTCCCATCGCCCATGTGCCCGCCCATATATGGGGTCGTCGCGTCATTGGGCAGGCCCATATTCCCGGTCGCGTTGAACGTCAGCTTATTGTAGCTGGGGCACTGGTTGCCATTGCCGCTGGTCGAGGCTCCCATGCGAACATTCGTGGCCGGTCCGTACTCCGCACTGTTGAAGGCATTGCCGCTGGCGTTGATGCCGAAACGGACGTTGAAGGCATCCTGCACCGGACCATTGTTCTGGCCAGTCTTTGTGCTTACGCCCTGGGTGGAATAGCAGCCGAGGGGTTTCGACGTTGCGATCGTCTGGGCGAGTGCCTGGGCGCCATTGCCGACTCCGTCCGGCGGTTGCAGGAAGCCGAAATTGCCGGGGCCATAGGCCGCGTTGTTTCCGACTAGGCGAAGTTCGATAAGGCGTCGGTGGATAGCAGGATCGGACACAGCCTGTTCGAGCGTGGCGCCGCCGGCAGTGTTGGTGCCATTCACCATCTCGAACGGGTTGCAGATAAACACCGGAGTGTAGTTGCAGACGCCCGAGGTGAAGCCGGCCACTGAAACGGCGCTGATGTTGTAGCTGGTGTCTGTCGAACCGCCAGACGAAGCGATCGAAACCGGAAATATCGCGCTGAACGTCTCCGGTTGCGCCTTCACCTGAATGAACCGGGTTACAGTCGGTGAGGCCGCATAGTTGGCTGAGGTGACCGGACTTGCGTCGCTTGCCGGAATGCTCGCAAGGAAGCACCACGATACCTGCCCCTGGGACCGGCAGGCGGCATATGTCGGATCTACTGTGGCAGCGCCATTCCCGGTTGTCAGCGAAACGACACCGCCATTCGCATTGGAGAAAGTTGTGTTGTTCGCAACGAGGTTGGTTAGAGCATTCTCGGCGCGGGTCCAGGCGTCTGACCTGCCGTTCAGTTCGGCTGCGGCCGCCAGAGCCAGGGCATCGGTTCCCTTCTGCAGGTCATTGTGCAGATTGTTCATCCGGCTCATGTCGATCGCCAGAAGGGACAAACCCATGATAGCCGGCAGCATTATGCTGACGAGGATCAGCGCCAGTCCCCTTTGGTCGTGCCAGAATGCGTGAATGGTTCGCAACATGGCCCTACCCCTTACCCTTTCGTCTCGGGCTCCTCGCTTGCCCGATACACCGCTTCCTTTCGCTTAGTTCACTGCGTGCTCGTGCCCGCCGCCGGGCTGGTGGTGTTAACTGTCATGTTTGTTGTCGTTGCCGGCGGAGTTGGCGGAATCTTGTACTTCTGGATGACCCCAACAGACCGCGCGCCATCGCCCTCGATCTTCGTGTTGTTCGAAGCTGGATTGTAGGGATCGACCGTCTGCAGCAGCTGATTGGCATTCTGCGTGTCGCCCGAAGCCAGCGTCATCGTGTCGTAATTGTGCAGATAGTCCGCCGCGCAGCCCGCAAGCAGGCCGGTGCCGAGAAGGACGAGTAGGAGCTTATTTCTTGACATAGACCAGCTTGTCCTTCGATTTCACATCCAGCATGTGGCCGTAAGGCCCGGTGACGCCCTCGCCATGCTCGTACATGCGGATCATGTCCTTGTTGACCTCGAGCTGGCCGAGCAGGAAAAGCTCCGGATCGTTGGCCGGCTTCGTCTTGTCGAAAGGCGTCGCTAGTTGCTCGCCGGGCTTCACCGGCCGCACGAGATGCGGCGTGACGATGACGACCAGCTCGGTCTCTTTCTTCTGCGTGCTCGAATTCCTGAACAGCGCGCCGACGATCGGAACCTGGCCGAGCCAAGGCACCTGCTCCTGCAGCCTGGTGTTCTTGCTTTGGAGCAGTCCGCCAACCGCGAAGCTCTGGCCGTCGCGCAGATCGACCACGGTCTGCAGCTTGCGGCTGGTGAAGATCGGATCGCCGGCGGGCGTGAAGTCAGTCACGTCACTGACTTCGGGCGCCAGCTTCATGTGGATCTTTCCGTCGTCCAGGACCGTGGGCGTGAAGTTCAGGGCCACGCCGAATTGCTTGTAATCGATTTGAACCTGACCCAAAGCGCCAACGGTGCGGATAGGGACTTCACCACCGGCGTTGAAGCTGGCGGTCTCGCCGGAAACCGTGGTGAGGTTCGGTTCGGCCAGCGTGCGCACCACGCCCTTCGCTTCGAGCGCCTCGATATATAAGTCCAATTTAACATTGCTGTCGATGACGCGCGTAAGCAGCGCTCCGAACGGACTGGCATTGGACAGAAGACCACTGAGCAAAGTACCCGATCCGAGTACTACTCCTTCCTTATCAACCGCGGCAATGCCGGTTCCGACTTTTGTGGAGCCGTCTCTATTCGTGCTCTTGAATGACACGCCAAGATCGCGGCCGGCATTGCGGCTTGCCTCGAGGATGCGAACCGAAAGATTGACTTGTTGACTGTCGTCGATGGTGACGGCATTGATAATGGCGTCCGGACCATATTGCTGGGTGACCTCTACGATCTGCGCCAGCGTTGCAGCATCCTTGACGTGGCCGCTCAGTCGAACCTTGCCGTTGATCGAGCCGATCTCGATGTGCGCCTTCGGCGCCACCTGGCGGATTGCTGCCGCCATGTCGCTGACGTCCTGGCCGACCTCGATCTGGATGGCGCCCAGCGATTTCTTGTCCTCGGAAAACAGATTGACGGTGGTGGTGCCGACGGCCTTACCGATGATGTAGAGCGTCTTGTCGGTCATGGGCTGCGCATCCGCTATCTTCTCGTCACCGACCACGATGTCGCCCAGCGTGGCGTTTACCTGGATCGTTGCGGACTGGGACACGGGCACGAAGACGCGGTGCAGCGATGGGCTCGATACGTCGATGAACCGGTCGGCGGCATGAACCCTGGAGCTCAACGGCAACACAACACAGGACAACGCCAGAACGACAGCAGCCAGCGATCCCCGATAAATTCGCATCTAGGTTGTCCCCCTTGCGGACCCACCCGGATCCTCTCAATCCGAATGCGCCGTTGGCTATCTCTGTCGCGGCACGTCGTATGTTTCAAGCTTCACGCCGCGGAAGACGCCGATTGTAGCTCGGGCCGGAGGCTCTGGCTGCACATATTTAACCACTTCCTTTACAACTTCCTGCACTTGTGGTGCGGGCGCCACAGCTGGCGTGGGCTTCACTTTGCTCAGTTGGTCGATCTGGCTGCCCACCTTTTCCACGGCCTGGGCCAGGCCGGCGATCTTTTCGTCCGAACGCCTGCGCTCGTCCTCGGCGCGCTTGCGGTCAGCCTCGGCTGCTGCCTCTGCGGCCTTCTGCCTCTTAAGTTCAGCCTGCCGTTTGGCGACATCCTCCGGCGTGTCGCCGGTCAAATCCGAAAGCGTAACGCGTTCCGTCTCTTCGCCCTTGCTGGCAGCAGCTTGTCGAAGCGCCAGCGACAACTGGCCTGCGCCGGCGGCAAGGGTCAATTTCTGCGCGTCCTTGGTATTAACCTCGACTGTGACTGCTTTCACCACAAGCGGGCTGTCCTTGCTCTCGTCCGCGACCTGGTCGACGGCAAGAACCTTGACACTCTGCAGCAGCACATCGACAAAACTCTTCTGCACGCCGGCGTCCTGGGTCGTGCGCGTCAGCAGCACATCGACCCGGTCGCCGGGGAAAACAAAGCCGGCGACGCCCAGCACGTCGTTGACCCGGATGGAAACGGCCTTCATGCCTTCGCCGAGCACCGCCGAAAGCGTTGCGCGTTGGCCCGGGCCAGTGATCTTGCCGGCAAGGACAGGCTCGTTGACGCCGATCGTCTGGAGGGCTTGCTTGCTGCCTTGACCAGCCAGCAGATCCTTGACAGTCTTGAAGGCGCCGGCCGGGACTGCGCCTGCCGGCCAGGCAATTTCCTGAAGCTTGTCGGCTGTCAGCGTGTCGCCAAACTTCAGCGCCACCGCCGCCACTACCACCGTATCGCGTTTGACATTGTCCGTTTGGGCCATCGCGCTTCGCTGGTTCGCAAGCCAGATGTTGGCGAGCACAACGGCGAGAACGCCAAATACACAGGCGAGGACGATCATGATGAGAGTATTTGCGCGCATAGCCCCAAGAACCCCAAAATAGTCCTGTCAATTTTGATCGCGTCAGCCCACCGCGAAAACGAGATCGGGCCCAGATCCGAGAATCCGGGCCCAACGTATTGTTACGTTCCAGTTCCAGCAGCCGCGTTGCAAGTGCCGATGCCGGAGTTATTCATAACGCTACACAGGCCCGTAAAGCGTCCGCTCACCCAGAGACCGATCGCAACGATCGCGAGGATCGCCGCGCCGGCGATGATGCCGACCAGTATCGAATATTCGACCATGGCAGCGCCGTTTTCATCATCCCGGAACTGCCCGGCAATACTGACGAGTTTACTCATTTTGACTCTCCGCTCGGAAGGGTTGATACCCAACCAAGATCGGGCCCGGACCCGCTGATCCGGGCCTGATCTATCAGCCTCAGGTGCCGGTACCGGCTGCGGCGTTGCAGGTGCCATTGCCGCCGCCGGCGACAATGCCGTGGCCGTTAAGGATACTGCACAGGCCCGTAAAGCGTCCGGTGACCCAGAGGCCGATTGCAACGATCGCCAGAATCGCCGCGCCGGCGATGATGCCAACCAGGATGGAATATTCGACCATGGCAGCGCCGTTTTCATCGTCGCGGAACTGCCGGGCCATCGTCATGAGCTTCTTCATGCCAATTTCTCCCTTTGGAGGTTTGAACCCGACGAGACGAGCCTAAGGATGAACCCCATACCCAAGCATCCCCCGTCACGTTCAATCCTAGGTCCCGCGAAAAAGCCAAGTCAAACGGATTAACAGTCCCTTAACCTTTCAATACTCGATTCGAAGCCCCTCCGATTTTGACAAGAGCTTGATTCGCCTCACTTTTCAATCCATCTTAACCATTCATTCACAATTTGGCCGCCGAGGTGCCTCGGATGCATCGCTATTAGGAAGCCAACATATACCTTTATATCTAAGGGTTTAGTAGGCATATTAGCTCATGCTGAGACATAAGTCCTAAGACTTTGGTCTGGGCTTCGGTATCATTCTGAAATAAAACGATTTCCCGATAGATCGATTTCTTAACTATGTTGCAAGTAATACACGGTTGCAGTCACCTCCCTGCTTGTGCCCCTCGTGGTTAACGCTTAGTTTCGATCGTGGGATAGACAGGGGGCTAGAGCGGCATGTTAGGTCGCTTCATCAAAGGACAGAGTGAGCAGCGGGTGCCGCAGACCGTGCCCGGACCTGCGGTACCAAATGGCGCCGTCCCTGCTCCGGCAATGGAAGCAGAAACGCAAAGCGACGATTTCCTTTCGCTCAAGGTCGATCTCCACCGCCACCTTATCGATCGCTTCAATCTGACGGCGCTCGAAAACGCTTCAAAGGACGAAATCCTTAACGAGATCCGCCCGATCGTGCGCGAGTTTGTGCGCGGTAGAAATGTGCCGTTGAATTCGCGTGAGCTCGATCAACTGACCAGCGATACCGCTGACGAAATGCTGGGACTCGGACCGATCGAGCCATTGCTCAAGGACGATTCGATCGCCGACATCCTGATCAACACACACAATCATGTCTTCATCGAGCGCCGTGGCGTGCTCGAGGAAACCTCGATCCGCTTCCGCGACGAGGCGCATCTGCTGCGCGTCGTCAACAAGATCGTCTCCAACATCGGCCGGCGGGTCGACGAATCGTCTCCAATGGTAGATGCACGTCTGGATGACGGCTCACGCGTCAACATCGCCGTGCGACCGATCTCGGTAGACGGCCCGCTGGTATCGATCCGCAAATTCTCCAGGAATCCTTATTCATTGGAGCGCCTCATGGCGTTCAATTCGATCCGCCAGCCCATGATCGACTTGCTGCGCATCGCCGTGCAGGCGCGCAAATCGATCCTGGTCTCGGGCGGCACGGGCAGCGGCAAGACGACCTTGCTCAACGCGCTGTCGAGCTACATTCCGGCAAGGGAGCGTCTGATCACCATCGAGGACGCCGCCGAGCTTCAATTGCAGCAGCCACATGTCGGCCGGCTGGAGACGCGTCCACCCAATGTCGAAGGCAAGGGCGAAGTTCGCCAACGCGAGCTGGTCAAGAACGCGCTGCGCATGCGTCCCGACCGTATCATCGTCGGCGAGGTGCGCGGCGAGGAAGCCTTCGACATGCTGCAGGCGATGAACACCGGCCACGAAGGCTCGATGACGACCATCCACGCCAACACGCCGCGTGACGCGCTTTCGCGACTGGAGCAGATGGTCGGCATGGCCGGCATGCCGATGACCCACGAGTCAATCAGGGCCCAGATCGCCTCGGCCATCGACATCATCGTGCAGACGCAGCGCCTCTCCGACGGCGGCCGGCGCGTCATTTCGATATCCGAATTGACCGGCATGGAAGGCAATGTCGTTCAGTTGCAGGAACTCTACAGTTTTGTCCGCCGCGATGTCGGGGCGGATGGCCAGATCGTCGGCGAGTTTCGTGCCACCGGCATTCGTCCGCGTTTTGCCCAGGAGGCTGCGACGTTGGGCTTTCATTTCGCCAAGGACGCGTTCAATCCGCAGGTGCCGCTCTGATGTTTACAGGCCAGACCCTGCTTTATTTCATCTATGTGTTGGCGGCGGCGGCCGTCATCCTCGCCGCAGAGACACTCTATGTCTCCTATGCGAAGGGCCGCTCAAGGGCCGGCACCATCAACCGGCGGCTTAAGCGTCTAGCTGAAGAGGCGCCCGCCGAGCAGACGCTGCAAGGCCTGCTCCGCGAACGCGGACTGACCGACTCCGGTGACTATGTCTTTGGTGCGATCGGGCTGAACAGGCTTTACACGCAGTCCGGCATTACTGGAAATCCGCTGACCTTCGCTTTGACATTCATCCTGGCCGGGCTGGTTGTCGCGATGCTGTTCAAGCTGTTGCTGGGATTTTCCGCAATTGCGGCATTGGTGGCCTTTCTCATTGTAGGCTTTATCCTGCCGCTGCTGCTGCTTCGTCGAGCCCGCAACAAGCGGATCATGAAATTCGCCAGGCAATTGCCCAATGCGCTCGACATGATCGTCCGCTCGTTGCGCGCAGGCCATCCGGTTTCGGTGGCCGTGGGCCTTGTGGCGCGAGAAATGCCTGATCCGCTCGGTACTGAGTTTGGTATCGTTTCCGACGAGATCACCTTCGGCCTCAGCATCGAGCAGGCCGTACGAAAGCTGTCGGAGCGGGTGGGCTTCGAGGGCCTGCACCTTCTTTCGGTCTCGCTTTCCATTCAGTCCAAGACCGGCGGTAATCTCACTGAGATACTGGCGAACCTGTCAGGCGTGCTGCGCGAGCGGCAAAAGCTCAGAATGAAGATCAGGGCACTCTCCGCAGAGGGCCGCTTCTCGGCATGGGTGATCTCACTCTTCCCGATCGTCATGTTCGCGATCCTTTGGATCATTGCGCCGACCTACTACGGGGCGGTTTGGGGGAATCCGCTCATCTTTCCGGTTTTCACGATCTTCGGCATTTGGGCGCTGCTTGGCGACTTCATCATGTATCGCATGATCAATTTCGACTTCTGAGTGGAGCGGGACATAACTTTCCTTTCGAACATATTGAGTTCCGGGCTACTCGTCTCGCTTTCGGTTTTCGGCGCGGCGGTGGCGCTGTTCCTTTTCGGCGCACTCACCTTCCTGCCCGCCTTTCAGACCCGAAAGCTGGTCACCGAAAGCCTTTTGACGGAACGCGGGCTCAATCGGCGTTCGCTGGATGCGCAGCAGCAGCTAATCAAGATTTCGGCGCAACGGCCGGTCGATGCTTACTTCCGTGCGCTTGAGAAAGAACGGGGCGAGCCTAACGCCCTCGAGGCAAAGCTGTTTCGCGCCGGTTTCTATCAGGCGAGTGCGCCGCTTTTCTACACTCTGTCCCGCATAGGTGCTGTCGCCATTGGCTTCCTGGCGGTGTACACTGGCCTGACTGCCGTGTTGCCGCCCCAAATCCCTGGGGTCATTGCTTTCGCTGGCGCTGCCCTGTTCGGTCTCGCTTGCCTCGTCATTCCGAGCATAGCGCTCGACCGTTTCGAGAACGCGCAGAAGCAGACCTACCGCCGCGGCTTCCCCGACTTCATGGATATGATGATTACCTGCGCTGATGCCGGGATGAGCCTGGAAGCGGCGGTCGAGCGTGTGAGCCAGGAGATGGCGGGCACTCACAAATGGTTGGGCATCCAGCTTGCGATCATGAATCTGCAGTTGCGTGCCGGCAAGCCGCTGCGCGAGGCTCTGCGCGAGCTCGCCGACCGCATCGGCCTCGAGGAGGCGCGCTCGCTCGCGGTGCTGTTTCGACAGTCTGAAGAACTTGGCACCAGCTTGACCGAGGCACTTCGCGTGTACAGCGACGAAATGCGCACGCAGCGAATCCTCTACGCGGAGGAGAAAGCCAATGCGCTGCCGGTCAAGATGATGATCCCGCTCGGCATCTGCATCTTTCCGGTCGTGCTGATGATCGTTCTTTTGCCTGTGATCATTCGCATGAGGGGCATTTTCTTCTAGCCGGTTGTATGATTCGGCTCTAAAACAAAGTCGGGGACTCGTGGGACACACTATGACACGGCGAAAGCGCCTCGCATTTGCGACGAGCCTGCTGCTTATTTTTCTTGCAGGCTGCCAGACGAAAGACCTCGGCGACGGCGTCGTGCGCACGAACGAGCCGGCAAAAGGTGATTACACCGCCTTCGGCGATACCTTCGATGGGCTGAAGACGATCAGCGATGTCGACTATTATGCCTCGGACCAGGCGGTAACCGAGGCCAAGACACAGTTCCGTTCCGAGAATTACGGCAACGCCGGGGCGTTGTTTTATAAAGCCACAAGGTTGGCGCCCAATGACGGCGTTGCTTGGCTGGGTCTCGCCGCCTCATGTGACCGCATCCGCCGCTTCGACCTTGCCGACATGGCTTATGCTCGCGCCCACCGGCTGCTTGGCGCGACGCCGGAATACTACAACAATCTCGGCTATTCCTACCTGTTGCGCGGCAAGCTGCAGGATGCGCGCAGCAACTTCCTCAAGGCCTATGAGCTGGCGCCCAACGATCCAACGGTCGCCAACAATCTAAAGCTGCTGTCGTCCAGCGTGCGGAACATCGAGCGGTCATGAGCCTTTTGCTAACCGCTTCGCTCGTCTTCAAGGGGCTGGCAATCCTGTTGCTCGGGCGTGTCGCCTGGACGGATTTTTCCACGCAGCGTATCTCAAACCGAGACGTATTGCTGTTGCTCTGCCTTGGTCTCGGAACACTGCATTTCCATTCATTGCAGACCGGCTCGTGGCTGGAGATGGGCATCAGCGCGATTGGAGGCGTGATCCTTTTTGCCGCGCTCTTCCCGTTTTGGCTTTTGCGCAAGGTTGGCGCCGGCGATGTTAAGCTGATGAGCGTTATGCCGTTTCTGATTGGTGGAACCGACCTGGTCATATTTTCCATACTGCTGCTGGCTTTCGCCATCGCCACCGCAGCAGTGGTCAAGAATCCTTTTCTGCTGCCCGCCGGCATGTTTCGCCACTACGTTCAGCACCTGGATCGAAAAGGCGTCGTGCCGTTTGGCGTGCCGATATCCGGCGCGGCCATTTGTGCGATAGCGTTGCAGATGTATTACGCACTGATGGTAGCAACCAGTTCCGGGATATTGCAGCAGCTCAACTGAGCTTGCCTGCCTCAAAACCCCGCTGTCTGCTTCTCCACCAGCTTCAGCTGCCCCTTCTCCACCTTGAAGAACGGCATCGACCTTTGGCTCGAGCCGTCGCTGCGGAAGCGGAACAGGCCGGTCGAGCCGCGGAAGCCGGTCGTGTTCTCCAGCACCTGCTTGTTGAAGCCGTCGGGGCCCGCGGAGCTCGCTATGCCCGCGCTCAGCGCCACCATGTCGTAGGCATAGGCCACGTTGACGTCCGGCTGGTAGTTGTAGGTCGCCTTGAAGCGGTCGGCGATCGGCCCCGTCTCGCTCTGGTCGAGCGTCGCGATATAGGCGCCCTCGTAGAGCGGATCCATCGGGCGCTCGAGCCAGCGGTCGGTGCCGATCAGCGTCACCGTCTTGCCTGGAATGCCCTTCGCCTTCAGCGCCGCCAGCACCGCCGTCGGGCTGCCGTCGCCGCAGGCGACGACGACGGCATCCGGCGCCTCGACCAGCGAGCCCATGTCGGACACCACCTTGGCGCCGCCGTCGGTCGGCGAGTAAGGCAGCGTCACCGCAAGCGTGGCGCCGTAGATGCTGAGCGCGTTGGCCACCCGGGATTCAACGGCGCTTGAATCCACCCCCGCCGGCACCATCAGCACGAATTTCCTGGCGCCCTTGCCGGCGATCGCCGCCGCGCCGGCCGCAGCACTATCGGCTTCGCTGAGCCGCACCGAATAGACGCCGGCGCCGCCGGCGAAATTGTCGGCCAGCGCCAGCACCGGCGGCCGCTTCGAGCCGGAGAGCTTGGCAAGGTGCTGCGCTGCCGCGAGCTCGGACGGGCCGATGACCGCCTTCGCCGTGCCCGAGGTGATCGCCTTCACGGCGAGGTCCTTGGCGTAGCCGCTGTCGCCGCGCGTATCCTGGATCGTCAATGTCAGAAGCTTGTCGCCGAGATCGGCCATCGCGAGCCGCGCGCCGTCATACATCTTTCGGCCGTTCTCGCCCGTGCTGCCGGGTGCGGAAAGCGGCAGCAGCATTGTCACCTTGGTCGGGCCCGTGCCGAGCGTCAGCTGGGCCTTCGCCGCGGCGGCCGAGGTCGGGCCGGCCGACGTCGCGCTCCCGGAGGTCTCGACACCTGCCTGCTGGGCGGGCGCCACGGCAGCGCCCGCCTGTCCGGCCGGCGCCGCGATCGCCTTCGGATCGAGCACGTCGGACGCGCCGCTCTTGGACTGGCAGCCGGAGGCGGCCGCCGCAACGGCAAGGACAAAGGCCAAGGCTCGCCGACGCTCGCGTCGGAGATCAGGTGCCGGCGTCCTGCCGGCAAGCGAGGCAGCCGGCTGCGCGGACGCGCAGGCGTCCGCCTCCACCCGGGCTTGGATCGTCATCATTGAAAATGGTCGGCGCGGAGCACGCCCGCAAGCTCAGTGCATGTACTCGACCATGCGGTCGTGGAAGCACTCGCATTTGTTCAGCGTGTCCTCGTCCTTGTAGTTCGTCTTGAGATAGCCATAGGCCATGCCGCAGGCGACCTTGGCTTCCGAGGCCCAGACGAAGGCGGGGCGCGACGAGTTGATCCATTCCGGACTGTTGGCGACGGAGACCGATTCATTCATCAGCTTCACCACGTGGTCCTTGAGCTCGACCATGTTGTCGGTCAGCACCAGGTCCGATGTGCCGACGGTGCGGCAATAATTCACCGCCGGCTCGCCGATTATGTCGGCGGCGAAGCCCGTCGACCCGGCCAAAAGCAGCGCCGCGGCCGAAGCCAGCAATCTTGCGGAATGTCTCATGTAAGCCCCTCTTCGAACTGCGAATTCACGGTTCGCTAATGCATAGCATGGAAGCCGCGCCGCGCATAAGTGCTAAATCGTCGCCGTATGCTGCGCATGAGTGTTGTCATCGTAAAGGATGGTGATCGTTCCGGCGGCAGGTGTGTTCGTCAATTGCGCCACGTTTACGAAATTGTTGCCCGAACCGCTGGTGTCGACGCTCAGGTTACCGGTGCCGCTGTCATAGTGCACATAGTTGTTGATGTTGCCGGTCGGCGCGGTGTCGAACAGCGAGGTCAAGTCGATCTTGTCGCCCTCCGCGCCGTTATAGTCGGTAATGAGATCCTTGATGTTCAGTTCTAGGTGGTCCAGCTTGAAGGTGTCGGCTCCCGTGCCACCGGTAAGCGTATCCTGGCCCAGGCCCCCGATCAGGGTGTCGTTGCCGCCACCACCGTTGAGCGTGTCGTTGCCGGCGCCGCCGGCCAGGTAATTGTCGCTGGCATTGCCGAATAGATAGTCGTTGCCCGAACCGCCAATTATACCTTCGATCCCCGTTAGACTGTCGCCGGTTGCGTCGCCCCCGCCGATCGTGCCAGCGGCCGGATTGCTGAAGTTTACCGGTGCACCAGACGCATGTCCGTCATCAGCCAGATGGATCGAGATCGCAGCGAGACTACCGCTGTAATCGACAATATCGTTGCCACCGCCGCCGGAGATCGTGTCGGTATGCGTGCTCCCGGCGATCACGTCGTTGCCCGCCGTTCCCGTGAGCGTGAAGTTGCCGGAACCGTCCGCCGCCACCACATGGACGCCGAGCGGCTGCGTCGCAGTCGTGTCGCCGTCTTTGTCGGTCGCCGACACTGTGAACGCCAGGTTCTGATCTTGCGGAAGGACGTTGTGCGTCAAGGAAATGTTGGAGAACTGGGCGCCTTGCCCGGAAATGTTGACTGCGCTGATCTGCAACTGGTTGAAGCTGATCGACGGATCGATCACGAATGTGCCCGTCGATGTGATTGAGATATCACCGGACTCGGTCGTGTTGGTGAGAGTGTTCGTCGCAACCCAGTGGTAGGTTCCGCCCGCGCCGTTCAGCGAATTGACGACCAAACTGACCGAGTCGTTCAACTCGGGGTTGGTGTTGGGGGTATTGTCGACGCCGATACCCGTGCCTGGTGTGTGGAACTCCATCGTGAAGGTTTCATTTCCGCCAACAAAGGTGTTCCCGACGCCAAACCCGTTGTTGTTGGAGTTGATGCCGTCAGGGCTCGAAAATTCGATATGGCCATCGGTTGTCTCGCGCCAATTAGGTCCGCCCGCGGGTAGGTTCTGCAGCGAATAGGTAACCGTAGTGCCGGCATCGGGCTTGATAAGGTCGAACTCGTAGGTCCCGTCGGTCCGCACGGTCAGGTCGAAGACTTCTGTCGACCCCGACATGGCGTGGAGAACGGTTGTGCCGTCCGCGGCGACCGTGGTGTTGTAGGTGATGCCGGCAATCGCCGGGCCTATGATGTTGAAGTGATCGACGCCATCAGCTCCGGGCACAAGCGAGAAGAAGCCGGCGACCGATCCAACTTCGTTGGGTATGGTGCCCGAAGTGAAGGAGCCCAACGACGGGCCGTCATCATGGAACGTGGCCTTTGAGCCTAGATCAATCGACTGGGATGCCTTGTCGCCGTCGCCGTCCGTCACCGTCGCGGTCAGCGTCACAAGGCCGGAGGTCAGGCTGATGCCTTCGGAGGTGTCGGTCGGGTTGTCCGCGGTATTCTGGTGAACGGCGCGATAATCCGTCAGCGTAGCCTGGCCGGTCGCCACGTTCACTGCAAGCGTGAACACCAGATAGGCCGGATCGCCGCTGTGGCCGGTCACGTAGCCCGAAACGGTACTGCCGCTCTGCGTCAGCACCACAGCCTGGCCGGTCGCGGAGTCGATCAGGTTTGAGGTCACACCCTGCGCGGAGACGCTCACGCCATAGCTGGTGGTGGCTCCATCGGCACCCTGCACCACGGTGAACATTCCCGCGAAGGCAGCCGTCGCCGACGTCAGGGCCGCGTTCGGCGTGGAACCGTTAGCCAAATAGCTTTCGTCCACGTTCAGCGTCGGCGCAGCGGCCCCGCTCAGCGTAATCGAGGGCACGTCGTCCTTGATGGAGATGGTGATGGTTGAGGTGTTGGTGTTTCCGAAGGCGTCCTGCACCGTATAGGTGAAGGCATCGGTGCCGCTCTGGATGTTGGTGCCGTTGTCGCCGGCCGGAACGTTCCCCTCGGGCGTCGTCAGCGTGTAGGTGTAGTGACCCGCGCTGTCGATCGTCAGATAGCCGTAGGTGCCCTGGATATGGGTCGAGCCGTCGGCGGTGCCCGAGCCGCCCGTGCCGCTCGCGCCGGTCACCACCGGGCTGTTCGGATCGCCGAGCGTCAGGGTGCCCGTCGCCGTGATCGGATGCGCCGGATCCCCGGCATGGCTGCCGATCGTGGCAAGGCCGGATTCGTCCACCTGACCTGTCGCGGCCACCGGCTGCGGCTGGCCGTTGGTCACATTGATGGTCAGCGTCGAAGGCGAGGTGTCGCCGTCGCCGTCCTTGATGGTGTAGGTGAAGACGTCCGTTCCGGAGGTGTTGGCGAAGGCCTTGTAGCTGTAGCTGCCATCGGCCTGAACCGTCAGCACGCCATAGGTGCCCGTCACCGTCGTGACGCCGCCATTGATGATCGAACCGGTCCAGGCGATCGAGGCGATGCCGTCGGCGCCCGCCGTGTCGGCCGCGCCGGTGCCATGGGTGCTGGTGCCGGTCTCGACATTGCCCGTCACCGTCTCGCCCGACTGCGCCGCGTCCGTGTCGGCCTTCGCCGTCGGCACGTCGTCGATGACGTTGATCGTCAGAGTACTCGACGCGGGCTGGCCGTCGAGGTCGGTTACCGTGACGGTGAAGCTCGGATTGGCCTCAACGTTGGGGCCGTTGTCGCCGGCTGCGTCGAGATAGTCCGCCGTCAGCGTGTAGGTGTAGTGAATGGTCCCGGTGCCGGTCGCGCTGTCATAGGTGTAGTAGGCGCTCACCTGGCCGTTCGCCCCCGGACCGGCCGTGAACACGGTCGGGTTGGCCGCTTCGCTCGACAGCGCATTGCCGCCCAGCGACACCGAGCCGACGCCGTCCGGAGACGAGAACGAAATCGTGCCGCTTGTCGCGTTCGAACCGTCATGGAGCGTACCGGTCGCCAGTCCCGCCTCGTTGACGACCGCGCCGTCCGCGCCCGCCGCCGGGATGTCGCCCAGCTTCGGCGGCTCGTTGCCGATATTGATCGTCAGCGTGGTGCTCGACTGGTCGCCGTCGCCATCGGTAAGCGTGTAGTGGAACACGTCGCTCACGCCGCCGGGGGTGTTCGCCGCGCGGTCATAGGTGTAGTGGCCGTCCGAATAGAGGGTCAGCGTGCCGTACTGGCCCGCGATGGTGGTGCCTGTGACAGCGGATGTCACATCCTGTGGCGCACCTGTACCATAAGCCGAGGTTACGCTGGCGCCGTCGGCGCCCTTCACGTCAGCGCTCGTGGCCGGATCGGTCTCGCCGACGCCGGTGATCACATTGCCCGAAATCTCCGCATGGCTGCCTGCCGCGACGCTGTTGGCGTCCGCGTTCGCCGTCGGCACGTCGTCGACGATCTGGACCGAGAGCGTGCCCGGAAGCGAGACGTCGCCGTTGCCGTCGGTGACTGTCATCGTGATGTTGTCAAAGATGGAATCGGTGCCGGGGTTGGGCTGATGCTCGGCGTGCAGCAGTGTATAGGTGTAGCTCACCTGGCCGGTAGCGGGGTCGTAGCCGTTGATGACCAGCAAGTTGCCGAGCGGCGTGGTGATATCGATCGGCGACGACCCGCTGTTGGCAAGGGCTGCGCCCGAGATCACCACACCGTTGATATTCACCGAGCCGATGCCGTCGGGCGAGTTGATGGTGAAGGTCCCGGTGTTGATCTCGGACTGGTCGGTGTTCGGCGCAGGATTCTGAGCCTCGCCCGAACCTTCCGAGCCGGAGCTTGCCGGCAGGCCCTTCTCGTTGACGGTGGTGTCGCCGCCGTCGATTGAAGGCGTCAGGTCGAGAATCGTCGGCGTGTGGTTCGGTGCCAACCCAGGAAACAACTCGCGATGCTCCGGCTGGCCGAACGCCAGGTCCGTCGGCGGCAGCAGAGCGGTGAGGCCGAATCCATTGCCGATATCGCCTGCGGGATGTTCGAAATTGCCGCCCGCGCTCCCCGGCGCGCCATTGCCGCCGGCCGAGATCGAGCCGTCGGCGCCGAAGGCGACATTGATATGGCTTGATTCAAGGGCGGCGATCAGGGCGACGCGCGGCACTTCGACGTCGCCCAGGATGAAGGTCGGCACGTTCAGCGCGCCGTCCTTGATGACGATCTCGGATCCGTCGGGCTGCACCAGCACCAGATTGTGGCCGTCGACCTTGATGTTGTCGATCGAGACATTGGCCGGAAGCTTCACGACATTGCCGGCGTCGGCATGATATTCATGCGGAACATTCGT
>SAPZ01000088.1 GCA_004020875.1 Mesorhizobium sp. | reverse complement strand
GGTTCGACCGGAGCAACCGGCGCCACGGGTGCGACGGGTGATACCGGCGCCACTGGCGCAACCGGAGCCACGGGCGCGACGGGCGACACCGGCGCTACTGGAGCGACTGGCTCGACCGGAGCGACTGGTGCTACGGGCTCGACCGGTGCCACTGGAGCAACAGGTGCGACGGGTGACACCGGAGCAACAGGCTCGACTGGCGCAACGGGTTCGACTGGCGCCACCGGAGCAACTGGAGCGACCGGTGCAACCGGAGCCACGGGCGCGACGGGTGATACCGGCGCAACGGGAGCAACCGGCTCGACCGGCGCAACGGGTTCGACCGGAGCAACTGGCGCCACGGGCGCGACGGGTGATACCGGCGCTACTGGAGCAACCGGCGCAACCGGCTCGACTGGTGC
>SAPZ01000087.1 GCA_004020875.1 Mesorhizobium sp. | reverse complement strand
CAATTATCTATTAACCTAGCTATGTTAGGCTCTTTAACCATTATAGTAGCTCACCATATGTATGCTATGCCTCCTTATCCATACCTAGCTACTGACTATGGTACACAATTGTCATTGTTCACACATCACATGTGGATTGGTGGATTTCTTATAGTTGGTGCTGCTGCACATGCAGCCATTTTTATGGTCAGAGACTATGATCCAACTACTCGATACCTTAGACATCGCGATGCAATCATATCACATCTCAACTGGGTGTGTATATTTTTAGGCTTTCACAGTTTTGGTTTGTATATTCATAATGATACCATGAGTGCTTTAGGGCGCCCTCAAGATATGTTTTCAGATACTGCTATACAATTACAACCTGTCTTTGCTCAATGGATACAAAATACCCACGCTTTAGCACCTGGCACAACGGCCCCTGGTGCAACAACAAGCACCAGTTTGACTTGGGGAGGTGGTGATTTAGTGGCAGTGGGCAACAAAGT
>SAPZ01000086.1 GCA_004020875.1 Mesorhizobium sp. | reverse complement strand
ACAAGTCGTTCGGCGCCCCGCGCATCACCAAGGACGGCGTCACCGTCGCCAAGGAAATCGAGCTTGAGGACAAGTTCGAGAACATGGGCGCGCAGATGGTCCGCGAAGTTGCTTCGAAGACCAACGACATCGCCGGCGACGGCACCACGACCGCGACCGTTCTGGCGCAGTCGATCGTCCAGGAAGGCCACAAGGCGGTTGCCGCCGGCATGAACCCGATGGACCTGAAGCGCGGCATCGACCTCGCGGTAACCGACGTCGTTGCGACGCTGATCAAGAACGCCAAGAAGATCAAGACCTCCGAAGAGGTTGCCCAGGTCGGCACCATCGCCGGCAACGGCGATGCTTCGGTCGGCAAGATGATCGCCGAAGCAATGCAGAAGGTCGGCAACGAAGGCGTCATCACGGTTGAGGAAGCCAAGACCGCCGAGACCGAACTCGAAGTCGTCGAAGGCATGCAGTTCGACCGCGGCTACCTCTCGCCCTACTTCGTCA
>SAPZ01000085.1 GCA_004020875.1 Mesorhizobium sp. | reverse complement strand
TGCCCATGAAGGCATCAAGGCGGCCGTCACCAAGGTGCTGTGCGCGACATGGCAGCGCTGCCGGGTCCATTTCATGAGGAACGTGCTGGCGCATGCCGGCAAGAGCGGCCGCCGCGTCGGCTCGGCCTTCATCGCCACCGCCTTCGCCCAGGAGACGGCCGAGGCCGCCAGCACCCAATGGCGCGCCGTTGCCGACCAGATCCGGCCGAAGGTGCCCAAGCTCGCCACCATCATGGACGACGCCGAGCCCGACGTGCTTGCCTACATGACCTTCCCCAAGGAGCACCGTGCCAAGCTGCATAGCACCAACCCGATCGAGCGCCTCAACGGCGAGATCAAGCGCAGGACCGAGGTCGTCGGCATCTTCCCCAATGACGATGCCATAGTCCGTCTCGTCGGCGCCCTCCTGCTCGAACAGAATGATGAATGGGCCGTGCAGCGGGCGCGCTACATGACCCTTGAGACCATCAGCCAGATGAGCGATGATCCGCTCATCAGCC
>SAPZ01000084.1 GCA_004020875.1 Mesorhizobium sp. | reverse complement strand
GGAGACATGGGTAACACTTTTGGCCCGAAGGGGTTGTGGAGTGGTTCGAGCCTGCATGTCTCATCATCAAAGTACCCCAAGTCATAGTCCATGAAGCTGGCAAGCCAGATATGGTCTTCGATCTGTTTGATGCCGACGGTCTGGCCGGCAAAGACGAGGCTAAGGTTGATCTTCTTGCGATTGTAGCAGATGCGACCGCAGGTGGTGACGGTGACGGCCTTATCGTGAAACGGATAGTCGAGCTCGGGCAAGCCAGTGTAGGGGCGCGTTGAGGGCGTGTAGCGCTCTGCCGGGCAGTCCATGCCGAGCGCCTGATGCGGGCGCTCTGAGTTGAACTCGTCGATGAAGTCATCGAACCTGGCCTGTTGCTGAAGGAAATTGGCGCCAGCCGGTTTGGTGGCTTCCTTCTTCAGGGTGAGGTGCATGCGCTCGTGGCGCCCGTTCTGCTGTGGGCAGCCCGGCTGGATGCGCTCGATGTCGATGCCCAGGCGCAGCCACCAGACCGACAGCTTGCTGAGGTTGA
>SAPZ01000083.1 GCA_004020875.1 Mesorhizobium sp. | reverse complement strand
CGGTCCGAAATCGCCATCCGCGTGTTCCGCGCGGCCAATGAGCTCGGCCTCAAAACCGTGGCGATCTGGGCGGAGGAGGACAAGTATTCGCTGCACCGCTTCAAGGCCGATGAAAGCTACCAGGTCGGGCGCGGGCCGCATCTCGCCAAGGACATGGGCCCGATCGAGAGCTACCTGTCCATCGAGGAGGTGATCCGGGTCGCCAGGCTGTCGGGCGCCGATGCCATCCACCCCGGTTACGGCCTGCTGTCGGAAAGCCCGGAGTTCGCCGAAGCCTGCGCCGGCGCCGGCATCACCTTCATCGGCCCGAAGCCGGAAACGATGCGCCGGCTGGGCAACAAGGTCGCCGCGCGTAACCTCGCGATCGAGGTGGGCGTGCCCGTCGTGCCGGCAACCGATCCGCTGCCCGATGACATGGACGAGGTCAAGAAGCTCGCCGCGCAGATCGGTTATCCGGTGATGCTCAAAGCCTCATGGGGCGGCGGGGGCCGCGGCATGCGCGCCATCCGCTCCGAAGTCGACCTTGCGCGCGAGGTGATGGAAGGCAAGCGCGA
>SAPZ01000082.1 GCA_004020875.1 Mesorhizobium sp. | reverse complement strand
CCTTGAGGTTGGTGAACTGGCCGCCCGGCATCTCGTGCAGATAGACTTCCGAGGCGGGCCCCTTGAGATCGCTCTCGAAGGCCGCGTACTGGTTGCGCACCGCCTCCCAGTAGAAGGAGATGTGGCGGATCCATTGCGGGTCGAGGCCGGGGTCGCGTTCGGTCCCCTTCAGCGCCTCGACGATCGAGCCGAGGCAGGGCTGCGAGGTGTTGCCGGAGAAGGAATCCATCGCCGCGTCGATCGCGTCGGCGCCGCTCTCCACCGCCGCCAGCACGGTCGCGGCCGAAAGGCCCGACGTGTCATGCGTGTGGAAATGGATCGGCAGGTCGGTCGCCTCGCGCAGCGCTTTGAACAGCACGCGCGCCGCAGCCGGCTTGAGCAGCCCGGCCATGTCCTTGACGGCGATGATGTGGGCGCCGGCCGCTTCCAGCTCCTTGGCCAGCCCGACATAATATTTGAGGTCGTATTTGGCGCGGGCCGGATCGAGGATGTCGCCAGTGTAGCATATCGCCGCTTCGACCAGCTTGCCTTCGGCGCCGACCGCGTCCATGGCGACGCGCA
>SAPZ01000081.1 GCA_004020875.1 Mesorhizobium sp. | reverse complement strand
GCACCATGATGCTGCTCGGCGACGCCAAGAAGATGACCGAGGAAATAGTCAAGGCCATGGATCACTGAGCGATAATCTGAACCGGACGACATACATCCAAAGGTCAGTTTCCAACCCAAAGGGGAACATCACTTGCGGCCCCCATTTCACCTGCCTCCTTGGCGACGGTCACCTTGAGGAGTTTCGTCACGATTGAGAAATGCTCTCAATTCGTTGGGAAAGTCAGTCTGAATGGCTGATATCCCTGCATCGATGAGCCTGCCCCAACTTGCATCGGGGTCTTTCAGCGCTTCGATATCTGTGAACCTGCCGCATGCAACCGGATCCAATGTGTTGTACCAGAGGGATGTTCCAATCTCCTTGCAATGGGTGCCAAGGCTGTACACAAGGACATCGTGCTCCGGCCGTATGCCGGCTGAAAGGAGGGTTCATGGCAAACCTGAAATTGGGAAAGCTTCCCGATCGAACACCTTCGAAGATCACTATCACCGTCAGCGCTGACCTCAACCAGGCCCTGAGCGACTATGCGGCGCTTTATCGTCAGACCTATGGTGAGTCTGAGACCGTGG
>SAPZ01000080.1 GCA_004020875.1 Mesorhizobium sp. | reverse complement strand
CGGTCGAGGACGAGGAGTTCAAGGCGGCCGAGACGGCCGGCGGCTACGCCAAGGAGATGTCGAAGGAATACCAGGCCAAGCAGGCCGCGCTCACCGCCGAGCACATCGCCAAGCAGGACATCGTCATCACCACGGCGCTGATCCCTGGACGGCCGGCGCCGAAGCTGGTGTCGGCGGCCATGGTCGCCTCGATGAAGCCGGGTTCGGTGATCGTCGATCTTGCGGTCGAGCGCGGCGGCAATGTCGAGGGCGCGGTTCCCGGCAAGGTCGTGACGACGGAAAACGGCGTCAAGATCGTCGGCCATCTCAACGTGCCGGGCCGTGTCGCGGCCTCGGCCTCGCTGCTCTACGCCAAGAACCTTTACGCCTTCCTCGAGACGATGGTCGACAAGACGAGCAAGACGCTCGCCATCAAGCGCGATGACGAGCTGGTCAAGGCGACGATGCTGACCGACGGTGGTCGGGTCGTGCATCCGAACTTCGCCAAGGCGGCCGAAGAGCCGCGCACCGAGCCGGCGGCCATTCCGGCGACGACCATGGTTGCCGTAGCCGCCGACGCGAAGCCGCCGGCAAAGAAGAAGGCCGCAGCCAAGCCTAAGGGGACCGCGTGATGGACGCCTTGCAGAAAGC
>SAPZ01000079.1 GCA_004020875.1 Mesorhizobium sp. | reverse complement strand
GGTTCTGCCTCGTTACCAGCATTGGTAAGGGCCATGGACGACACTCCGATAAGCGGGCGGTGCTCTACGCTTGCTGCACTGCAATATCAAGTGCCGTCACGTAATGTCTGCGCTCGGTATTGCCTATCGCTCGTCGGCTTCGCAGACTCGTCAGCCCCGAAGCGGCTTGGGAATTTTTGCGAGACTATGCTGAAGCTCCGGGAGCAACGATGCCCAGAGCCAGTATCGGATCAGGTCAATGCTCGGGCGCGCGAGCTCAGATGCCGAGAGCTTAAATTAACGCTGTAGCCGTGTAACAGACTGTGTAACAAATGCCGCGAAAAGCTCAATATTTTCAGGGACGTAAGCGTCAAGTCGAAAGACGCTCTCGCCGCCATCTTCAAGTGGTAAGGGCGATCAGATCTCGGGGAAATTGGAGGCAGCAGCGGACCTGCGACTTGCTCAACGCTCCGCTTCTGAGATAAGGTTGGGATGCGATGGCATTGAGCGAATAGAGCGATATCCGGGAACCGAACCAATCCACAGAAATATTTTGTTGGTATTTTTGTTGGCTATCCCTGCTCTTGTGTGGGTGTCAACTATTTGGAAACAAAGCCAGATTTCCTTCGCTTCGAATCCGCCTCTGGGCACCATCACCTCTTCGGTCCGTTCCGGACACATAGGTTACAGTTTATACCGGAGACATGGGTAACACTTT
>SAPZ01000007.1 GCA_004020875.1 Mesorhizobium sp. | reverse complement strand
TCAGCGGCACCAGCATCGGCGCCCTGGTCCCGATCGCCCGCTTGCGGCCGCCACGGCGGCGACGGCGAGCTTCTCCTCCCGATAGAGCCGGAACAGCTTCTTGTGGTTCACGACCAGGCCCTCCCGCCTCAGCATCACGAGAAGACGCCGGTAGCCGAACCGGCGACGCTCCTGCGCGATCGCCTTCATCCGCTCGCGAACCTCGCGGTCGTCCTGCCTGCAGGTCTCGTAGCGAACCGTCATGCGGCAACAGCCGATGGCTTTACACGCCCGCCGTTCGCTCATCCCGAAGCCTTCCTTCAGGCGAGCGACAGCTTTCCGCTTCGCCGCGGGCGTCACCATTTCTTTCCCACGAGATCCTTCAACGCGGCATTGTCGAGCATGGCGTCCGCCAGAAGCCGCTTCAGCCGCGTGTTCTCGTCCTCCAGCGCCTTCAGTCGCCGAGCCTCGGAGACATCCATCCCGCCGAAGCGGGCCTTCCAGTTGTAGATCGAAGCATCGCTGACGCCGTGCTTGCGACACAGATCGGCGACCGAGACCCCGGCCTCATGCTCCTTCAAAATTCCGATGATCTGCTCTTCAGAGAAGCGGCTGCGCTTCATGTCCTGGTCCTCTCGATGGGCCAGAACGAACTTCAAACCGGATTAGATCGCAGGGGCAAGGTCAGACGCCGCCCTCGGTTGCATGCTGTATTGGTTACGAGATGTCCAAATGGAGAGCCAAGAAATTGGTCAAGCTCATTCTGGATAGTTTACCGGAATTCGTATTAACCGAGGAAGAGATCGCCGACCTTAGCGTTCTATCTCCCTACTCGACCTTGGAAAAATCGATTCCATTTTTCACTAATCCCAATAACCCATCTTCCGGTGGAGAAATCGGAGAACTTTTAGCCCATAAGATTCTGAGTCGTGACTTCCACACGGAGCAGTTGGTGAAACGACTTCGTTACAAGATGCGAAGCCGAGATGCTGTGACCGGCTTCGATATAGTCCACATTCGGGTGGACGAATCAGGCGAATTGGAGCTGTGGCTGGGTGAGTCGAAATTCTTCTCGAAACGGTCAACCGCGATCCAGAAAGCTATCGCGAGCCTTAACGATCATATCGACAGTGGAATACTTACCGAGCGCAAGTCCCTTATTGGACCGAAAATATCGCGATCTAGCCCGCACTTTGACAAACTGCAGTGGTTGTTCCACGAGGATACTAATCTTGATGAAATAATTTCACGGATGGTCGTCCCGGTCTTCATTGCGTCGGATACGAAAATTACCACCGTAGGCGAGCTCCCCACCGACTATCTAAATTCCGTAACTGTCGAACTTGCCGAAATTGCCTCCAAGGTACAAGCCGCTCATGGGCATAATCTAGATTTCGTTTTCCTGTATGTGCCGCTTAATAACAAAGATACATTCGATGGTGTTTGGGCTACGAAGCTGAGCGCCTTCGCATGAATCTCAACGAGGCGCGATCCCTTCTGCAGTCAGATGCAATCACAGGCTCGGATGCGTTTGACTTAATCGACTTTGCCCACAGGTTTTGGCACAATTCCCCGGCACAGGCCGACGCTCTCGATCTGATTGTGCGACTGGTTGCGAGACGAGACCATATCTCTCGTTCGCTCGACGGCTCGAGCGATATGATAGACGACGTACTCCGGTTCGCAGGATTGTATCCCTATATAGACTCCAAGGCCGAGGGGGCGAATAGTCTTGTTCGCAATTGCATGAGTCTGCCCGATTTCCCGAATATCATCTTCCATAAGGCACAGGTTGGCGCTCTAGGTTACCTGCTCAAGGGCAATTCACTTATACTGTCTGCACCCACCAGCTTTGGAAAGAGCCTGTTGGTCGACGTAACGATTCGCATGCGCCATCCACTTGTTGTGGTCATTGTGGTGCCCACTTTGGCGCTTCTCGACGAATATAGACGACGGATTAAGCCAGCTTTTCGCGAGTATCAGATAATTACAAAAGGGACGGAGATACGCGCGCACGATCGAGTCATTTTTTTGGGAACGCAAGAACGCATCGAGCAGAGAGAGGACATCGGGGAGGTCGACCTTTTCATAATCGATGAGTTTTATAAACTCGATTTGAAACGAGGTGATGAACGTTCCGCCTCACTCAATAATGTTATGTCAACCTACTCAAAGCGGGCTAGACAGGTTTATCTTCTTGGCCCATCAATATCCTCAGTGAATGACCAAGAAAGTGGCGCGACATCTCTGCCTTTTTTGAAATCGGACTTTTCCCCCGTTGCAGTTGATATAGAGCGCGTTCACCTCGACAAAGGTGAGTCTAAGACAGATCGACTGTTGAATGTTCTGGATGCCGTCAAGAGCCAACAAACCCTCGTTTACCTGCGGTCCCCGCGCTCGACCTACAAATGCGGTATCGAAGCCATTCGTGCGTCGAAATTAAAGGGACGGAAGCACGCATTGGAGCTCGCGGAGTGGGTTCGTCAAAATTATCATTCCCAGTGGATACTAGCCGACTGCCTTGAACATGGCGTCGGCATACACCACGGACGAATACCAAGAGCCTTGGCTCAATATCAAATCGCTCTTTTCAACGACGGGCTTATCGATAACATACTCTGTACGTCGTCCATGATAGAAGGGGTCAATACGAAGGCAAAGAATGTAATTATATACGACAATTATATTAGCACCGACAAACTTGATAGATTTACTTTTGACAATATCAAAGGTCGAGCTGGCCGAATGTTTCAGCATTTTATTGGAAAGGTTTTCCTGTTTGGAGACGCCCCCCTCGGTGAGGACCTAGAAGTTGAGATTCCGCTTTTTAACGGCTTTGACAATGCTCCGGACGAAATAATCGCGAGTATGCCGGTGGACGTTCTCGGACCCAGCGCCGGGAGGAGGCGTGACAGCCTGCTTAGACGAAGCAGTTTGTCGCCTGACCTGCTTCGGCGCTGGGCAAGGTATGGGATTGATGGTTTGAATAATCTTGCCGAGGAACTGGCCGATAGGAGCCAGGATCCTTTGGTGGCGTGGAGCGGCCAGGGGTCGTTTGATGAGATGGAAGCGACCTTTGACCTGATTTGGAGGCACTTGGATTTCTCCAAGCACAATATCAGATCTGGACGGCAGGCAGCCTTCTACGCCACCAGACTTCGATCCGCATCATCCATAAGGGAGTTTTTGGAAGAGCTGAGTCGATCGGCGGACCCGTTGAAATTTCAGATCGAAATCGATGATGGCCTGAACTTCCTACGAGCAGCAGAATTTACGCTCCCCCAAGTCCTGATGGCTCTTCAAGATATCGCAGTCGAGATGAAAGTTGCGAGTCTTGACTATAGCATATTATGCGGCCGCCTTCCGATGTGGTTCTTCTCCCGAGACTATCAGTCTTTTGAAGAGAGCGGCGTTCCTTTTCCGACAGCCGTTTCTCTCGATATCTCATCCGATGAGAATCTTAACTACGAGCAGTACAGCGCAATCATGAAGAGCAGCGACAATTTCATTGACCAAGACATCATAAGTCGTTGGATCAATGAAGAATTTCCGAATCAATCGCCCATCTTGAGCGCCTGAATAAACGCCTCCTGCGGGATATCCACCTTGCCGAACTGGCGCATCCGCTTCTTGCCCTCTTTCTGCTTGTCGAGCAGCTTGCGCTTGCGGGTCACGTCGCCGCCGTAGCATTTGGCGGTGACGTCCTTGCGCAGCGCCGAGACGGTCTCGCGGGCGATGATGCGGCCGCCTATTGCCGCCTGGATCGGGATCTTGAACAGGTGCTGCGGGATCAGTTCCTTCAGCTTCTCGCACATGGCGCGGCCGCGCTTCTCGGCGGCTGAGCGGTGCACCAGCATCGAGAGAGCGTCGACCGGCTCGTCATTGACGAGGATCGACATCTTCACCAGGTCGCCCTCGCGATAGTCGGTCAAATGATAGTCGAACGAGGCGTAGCCCTTGGAGATCGACTTCAGCCGGTCGTAGAAATCGAACACCACCTCGTTGAGCGGCAGGTCGTAGGTCAGCATGGCGCGCTTGCCGACATAGGAGAGATCGGCCTGGATGCCGCGCCTGTCCTGGCAAAGCTTCAGGATGCCGCCGAGATAGTCGTCGGGGGTGAGGATGGTGGCGCGGATCCACGGCTCCTCGATCGAGGCGATCTTGACCACGTCGGGCATGTCGGCCGGGTTGTGCAGCTCCTTCACCGTGCCGTCGATGAGGTTCATGCGGTAGACGACGCTGGGTGCGGTGGCGATGAGGTCGAGGTTGAACTCGCGCTCCAGCCGCTCCTGGATGATCTCCAGGTGCAGCAGGCCGAGGAAGCCGCAGCGGAAGCCGAAGCCGAGCGCGGCCGACGTCTCCATCTCGTAGGAGAAGCTGGCATCGTTGAGGCGCAGCTTGCCGACGGCGGCGCGCAGGTCCTCGAAATCGGCGGCGTCGACTGGGAAGAGGCCGCAGAACACCACCGGCTGCGCCGGCTTGAAGCCGGGCAGGGCCTTTTGCGTCGGGCGGCGGTCCTCGGTGATGGTGTCGCCGACGCGGGTGTCGGCCACTTCCTTGATCGAGCCGGTGAAGAAACCAAACTCGCCGGGGCCGAGCTCGTCGACATTGACGCGGGCCGGCTTGAACACGCCGGTACGCTCGACGAGGTATTTCGCGCCGGTGCCCATCATGCGGATGGTCTGGCCCTTCTGCATCACGCCGTCGATGATGCGCACCAGAACGATGACCCCGAGATAGGCGTCGTACCAGGAATCGACCAGCATGGCCTTCAAGGGCGCGTTGATGTCGCCCTCGCGCGGCGGCGGCAGCTGGTGGACAATCGCCTCCAGCACGTCCGGCACGCCCTGGCCGGTCTTGGCCGAAATCAGCACCGCGTTGGAGGCGTCGAGGCCGATCACCTCCTCCACCTGCTCGCGGATGCGCTCGGGCTCGGCCGCCGGCAGGTCGACCTTGTTCAGCACCACGACGATCTCGTGGTTGTTGTCGATGGCCTGGTAGACATTGGCGAGCGTCTGCGCCTCGACGCCCTGGGAGGCGTCCACCACCAGCAGCGAGCCCTCGCAGGCGGCCAGCGAACGCGACACCTCATAGGCGAAGTCGACATGGCCGGGGGTGTCGATGAGGTTCAGGACATAATCCTCACCGTTCCTGGCGCGGTAGTTGAGCCTGACGGTCTGGGCCTTGATGGTGATGCCGCGCTCGCGCTCGATATCCATCGAGTCCAGCACCTGCTCCTTCATGTCGCGCTCCTCCAGCGCGCCGGTGAGCTGGATCAGCCGGTCGGCAAGCGTGGATTTGCCATGGTCGATATGGGCGACGATGGAGAAATTGCGGATGTGGTCGAGGGGCGTCGTCATGCGGCGCGCTTTAGCAGGGGCGGGGTTGAGGGGCAAGCGGCGGGGGTTAGCTGTATCCCACTCACAAAGCATTCAAATGCGCTTAAACATTCATCCACCGCTTTAGGGCATGCTCCGCGCGCGGATGGTAACCGGCTCGATGACGTGACGATGAAGGCCCAAAGAATGCCCAGTTCAGTTCGAAAGTTCAGCCCGGCCGGGGTGGCCGGAGCGGCGAGGCGCTTCCTTGCCAGCCGCGATGGCTCGATGATGCCGATGATGGTGCTGCTGACGATCCCGCTGGTGACGGCAGTCGGCTTTTCGGTCGACTACACCTCGGCGGTGACGACCCGCAGCGACATGCAGAACGCGCTCGACGCCGCGATCATCTCGATCACCACGCTGCCCACCACCACATCGCTGGGAGACCGGCAGACTGCGCTGCAGCAGGCCTATGTGGCCAATAGCGGGCAAGGCACGGCGACGCTCACCAGCGTCAACGTCGCCGCTGACGGCTCGGCGACCTTCGCCGCCACGGCCAGCTATCCGATGCCGACCAATTTCATGCAGATCGCCCGCATCAACACGGTGCAGGTCGGCGTCGCCTCCGCGGTGCGCAAGACGCCGGCGCTGGTGCAGTCCACCTTCAAGGTGACGAAGGTGTCGGGCTACTGGGCAAAGACCATGACCCTCTACGGCACCAAGTTCGGCGACACGGTGGCCAGGCCGCTGATGACGATCAGCTATAGCTATAACGGCTATGGCGATCCGAAGGGCTACGGCACGACCACGGTGAGCACCATCAACGGGTCCACCAGCACGGTGGTGCAAAAGCAGGTGTGCACGACCGGCACACTGAAGTCCCTCCAGAAAAACCTGCCCGCCGGATCAGTGATCCAGACCGATCAATACGGTACCAACTATTCTTGCGCCGACACCTTCTATCCCGCCAATGGCGCCGGCGCGGTGATCGACGTCAGCCAGATGGACAAGCTTTACCTGGAGATGAAGGTGCCTTCGGGCAATCCGACGACGCTGCGGTCGGACGATCCCGCCACCTCGAACCGCCTCTATATCGGCGCCAGCACCACCAACATGCCGGAGGTTGCGACCGGCCAGACCGTCAACATCTTCACCGCCGTGCCCTGCGGCCAGCCCGGCTACCAGGCCTGGGAAGACGGCGGCAACCCGGTGCCTGCCGATGTCAGCAACGCCGACTTCTTCTACACCACCACCGGCAAATGCGACTACAACCAGCGCCCGTCGGAAACGGTGCTGACGCAGTAGGGCGCGGTGCAGCGCGGTTCACCGTTTCACGGAAACGGTGAACCGCTCTACCTCCTTGTTTTTACGCAAATTCCGGACGGAAAACCGCTCACACTTTTCCTGGAATTGCTCTAGGCGTTCCCGATCAGCACGCCCGCCCCGAACACCAACGCGCCACCCAGCACCACCTGGAAGGCGGCGCGCCAGAACGGCGTCTGCATGTAGCGGTTCTGGATGAAGGCGATCGCCCAGAGCTCGAAGAACACCACGACCGCGGCGACGATCGTTGCCGTCCAGAAATAGGGGATGAGGTAAGGCAGCGCGTGGCCGAGCCCGCCCAGCGTCGTCATGATGCCGACGGTCAAGCCCCGCTTGAGCGGCGAACCGCGCCCCGAAAGCTTGCCGTCGTCGGAAGCCACTTCGGTGAAGCCCATCGAGATGCCGGCGCCGATCGAGGCGGCGAGGCCGACGAGGAAGGTCTGGAACGTGGCATGCGTGGCGAAGGCGGCGGCGAAGATCGGCGCCAGCGTCGACACCGAGCCGTCCATCAGCCCGGCCAGCCCCGGCTGCACATAAGTGAGGATGAACTGGCGCTGCTCCACATTCGCCTCCTCCTCCTTGACCTCTCCCGGCAGGTGCTTCTGCTCCAGTTCATGCGCGGAATTCTCGTGGCCGAGTTCGGCCGCAGCCAGCCAGTCCAGCAGCTTTCGGGTCGAAGCGTCGGTGGTGCGCTTGGCCGCCTCGACATAGAAGCGGTAGGCCTGCCGCTCCATGTCCTCGGCCTGCCGGCGCACATGCTCGATGCCTAGCGGCCGCACCAGCCAGTCGGGCTTGCGCTCGTAAAAGCCCCTGACATGCTCGCGCCGGATCAGGGGAATGCGCTCGCCGAAACGCTTGCGGTGCAGCTCGATGAGGGAATCGCGATGGCCGTCCTCTTCCTCGGCCATGGCCTCGAACACCTTGGCCGACTGCGGAAAATCCTGCGCCAGGCCATCGGCATAGGCGCGATAGATGCGCCCGTCATCCTCCTCGGAGGAGATCGCCAGCGCCAGGATCTCCTGTTCCGACAAGGAATCGAACGAACGGCGGCCGAAGCCGAAGACACGAGAAAGCATGATGGGATCACTCTAGTTTAGAATGGTTCTAAACTAGGATCTTGGCTCGCGGCCGTCAATTGCGCACGGCACAAGCGACGCGCCAGAAAGCGTGATCGGCGCGGCGCTGTCCAACTCTTCATTATTACCGAATGTTTGCCTATATTGCCGATAACAGCTGGAATCGAAGGAGACCGACGGAATGACGGAGAAGAAGACGCCGCACGCATTCGATGCCAAGCCGGTGCTCGATCTGATCGCCGGCATCGAGGCCGACCTGCAGCGCCTGAGGGGCCTCGTCCTAGAGCAGCTCGAGAAGTTCGACCCGGCCAACCCGCACAACAAGACGCCGGACGGCAAGCTGACCGAGGAGGGTGCTGAGTGCTGCTACCGCATGTTCGACGAAGGCAAGTCGCGCTACACGGTTTCCCAGCAGATGAAGATATCCTTCGCCGCCGCCACCCACCGCTTCAACACCTGGCGCAAGCTCGGCGGCAAGAAGCGGACGCCCACGCTGCTGGGGTGAGCGGGCGCCGGCAGGGGATCAGAAGAGGTCCTCACAGGCAAAATCGCTAGCATGGTGCTTTGAGGCGAATGGCGCCGGCGCGGAAACTGCCAATCTCCCCATTGCGTGGGGAGATCAGCAGTTCCGCCGCCGTCGTCATCATCGCCAACTTGTCCCCATCACATTTTTTCGTTGGCGCGCGCCGGCCTTTTCCGTGCACCATGGGCGATCCCGTTCTTTCGCAAGGCCCGCACCATGACCACCCTGCCCGGCATCCTGGACATCCGCGCCGCCGCCGAGCGGCTTTCCGGCCTGATCGTCGAAACGCCGCTGATCGAATCGCCGGAGCTCAACAGGCGCCATGGCGGCCGCATCCTGTTCAAGCCCGAGACGCTGCAGCGCACCGGCTCCTTCAAGATCCGCGGCGCCTATAACAAATTGTCGACGCTGAGCGAGGAAGAGCGCGGGCGCGGCGTCGTCGCCTTCTCGTCCGGCAACCATGCGCAGGGCGTGGCGGCCTCGGCCGCCATGTTCGGCGTCAGGGCGGTGATCGCGATGCCGGCCGACGCGCCGCCGATGAAAATCGGCAATGTCCGCAGGATGGGCGCCGAGGTGGTGACGTTCGACCGTTTCAAGGAGGATCGCATGACGGTCGTTCGCCCCTATATCGAACAAGGCATGGCGCTGGTGCCACCATTCGACGATCCGGCCATCATCGCCGGCCAGGGCACGATCGGGCTGGAGTTGATGCGGCAGGCGAAAGTGCTCGGCGTGGCGCTCGACGCCGTCATCATCCCTTGCGGCGGCGGCGGCCTGTCGAGCGGCGTTTCCGTCGCGGTGAAGGACGCCTCGCCCAGCACGCAAGTCTGGGCGGTCGAGCCGGAGCATTTCGACGACACGCGCCGCTCGCTGGCCAAGGGCGAAAGGGTCGCGAACGAACCTGGCTACAGCTCGATCTGCGACGCGCTGCTCACCGCCGAGCCCGGCGCCATCACCTTCGAGATCAACCGCAAAAATCTCGCCGGCGCCATCGCCGTCTCCGACGAGGCCGCTGCCCAGGCGATGCGCGACGCCATGGCCTATCTCAAGCTTGTGGTCGAGCCCGGCGGCTGCGTGGCGTTTGCCGCGCTGTCATCCGGCGAGATCGACCTGGCGGGCAAAACTGTTGCAGTCGTTCTCTCCGGCGGCAATGTCGATTTCAGCACCTATGCCGGGATCATGGCCGCGGCGTAACAAGCACCCTCCAATTAGACAAACCAAGAGTACGTGGGTATTTGGTTGGCGCGTGTTTTGAAAACCTTTGCAGCACGAACAGCGCGGTTCGAGCAAACCTATGGCTCTTTCGATCTACCTTGCCACGAAGAAAAAACTAATCAGCCACGGGGTGAAAAATACACCCGATGGAAATCTCACCCTTACCGACAAAGGTCTATTCCTACGGTTCGTCCGCTTGGAGCGAGCACAACGCTCAAAATCATTCGAGGCCGTCCAAGAGGCAGTTCAGGCTATCGAGATTCACACAGAATCAATTGGCAAGCGCTATCTGGCGCTCTTTGCCTATATGTATATATATTTCTCGGACGGAACTCCGAAATTGACCAGGCCTGACGAGATCCTGAAGGACGGTGGCGTGAGGAAAACAAAGGAGTACAGACGAGCCGTCACCGACGAAGAGATCGTTATCTCCGCTTGGGCCGCGCTCAAGTTCGACAGATACCGGGACGGTTTCTTCCGCGCCTTGTATTCACGTCGGCCTAATCCAGCGTACGCCTGAACCGCACCAGGGCCACGCCGGCGAACAGCGCCACGAACACCGCCAGCCAGCCGATTTCCGTCGCAACCTCCGGCAGCTCGGCGCCCTTCAGCATGACCGCGCGGGTGATGCGCAGGAAGTGCGTCAGCGGAAAGATCTCGCCGAAGGTCTGCGCCCAGCCCGGCATGCCGCGATAGGGGAACATGAAGCCGGAGAGCAGCAGCGACGGCAGAAAGAAGAAGAAGGTCAGCTGCATGGCCTGCATCTGCGAGCGGGCCATGGTCGAGATCGTATAGCCGAGCAGAACCAGCGAAAGCACGAAGACCAGCACCGAGGAGAGCAGCAGCGTCAGGCTGCCGACGAAGGGGATGCCGAACAGGAGCTTCGCCGCCACCAGCACCACCACCACCTGCACGGCGCCGACCACGAGGTAAGGCAGCACCTTGCCCAGCATGATCTCCAGCGGGCTCGAGGGCATGGCTAAAAGGTTTTCCATCGTGCCGCGCTCGGTTTCCCGGGTCAGCGCCATGGCCGTCATCATCACCATGGTCATCTGCAGGATGACGCCGAGCAGGCCGGGCACGATGTTGTATTGCGAGACGCCTTCCGGATTGTAGCGCCGGTGCACGACGACATCGAGCTGGCCGCGCGCCGCTTCCCTGGCAACGTCCTGGGTGCCCTGTGCTCGCAGCAGCGCCTGGCCGGCAACGGTGCTGAGCGTGGAGATGGCGCCGCTGGCGACGGACGGGTCGGTGGCGTCGGCCTCGATCAGGATCTGTGGATTGTCGCCGCGCTCGACGCGGCGCGCGAAATCGGCGGGAATGGTGACGACGAAGGAGACGTCGCCGCGCGCCATCAGGAACTCGGCTTCCGCCGCGCTTTGCGCGACATGGTCGAAGCGGTAATAGCCGGTGGTCTGCAGCGCCGAGACCATCGCCCGCGTGTAGGGATCGCTGCTGGTCGCCACCAGCGCCGCCGGCAAGCTCTTCGGGTCGTTGTTGATCGCAAAGCCGAACAGCACGAGCTGCATCAGCGGCACGCCCAGCATCATGGCGAAGGTGATGCGGTCGCGCCGCATCTGGATGAACTCCTTGATGAGCAGCGCGCCCAGCCTGGCGAAGGAGAAGACCGCGTTCATGCCATATTGTCCTTCGAGCCGGACATGAACTGGATGAACACATCCTCGAGGCTGGTCTCGCCCGGCGTCACCGTCACGTCCTTGTGCTCGTTCTCGACGTCGGCAAGCGCCTTTTCCAGCGCCGCCTTGTCGGAACCGACGACATGCAGCGTCGCGCCGAACGGCGCCACCTGGTCGACGCCCGGCCGGCCCTGCAGGGCCGCGGCCACCTGGTCGAGCCGCGGCCCATGCAGCACGAACGTCGTCAGCCCGGCATTCCTCACCACCTCGTCGACCGTGCCGGTGGCAAGCATCTTGCCGTAGGAGATGTAGCAGATGCGGTGGCAGCGCTCGGCCTCGTCCATGTAATGGGTGGACACAAGCACCGTCAGGCCGCCGCCGGCGAGGCGATGGATCTCGTCCCAGAACTCGCGCCTCGCCTTCGGGTCGACGCCGGCGGTGGGCTCATCGAGCAGAAGCAGCTTCGGCTTGTGCATGATGCAGGCCGCCAGCGCCAGCCGCTGCTTCCAGCCGCCGGAAAGCGTTCCGGCCAACTGGTTGCGGCGGCTCGCCAGGCCGAGTTCTTCCAGCGTCCTCGCCACATATTGCTCGACCGGTTTCAGCCGGTAGAGCCGCGCCACGAATTCGAGGTTCTCGCCGATCGTCAGATCCTCGTAGAACGAGAATTTCTGCGTCATGTAGCCGACCTCGCGCTTGATCTTGAGCGCGTCGGTGCGGATGTCGAATCCCAGCACCGTGCCATCGCCCTCGTCCGGCGTGAGCAGCCCGCACATGATGCGGATGGTCGTCGTCTTGCCCGAGCCGTTCGGCCCGAGGAAGCCGACGATCTCGCCTTCGGCGACTGTCATCGTCACATGGTCGACGACCGTCTTGTCACCGAAACGCTTGACCAGGCCGCGGACGTCGATGGCGTTCATTGCCCGATATCCGCAAGATCGACATCGACGATCTGGCCCGGCTGCAACGGCCCGGCATCGCCTTCCGGCCGCGCCTCGACGAGATAGACCAGCTTCTGCCGGTTCTCGAGCGAGTAGATCACCGGGGGGGTGAATTCGGGATCGGGCGAGACATAGCTGACGCGCGCCTTCAGCCCCGCCCCGCAGCCATCGCAGTGGACATTGAGCCCGGTTCCGACCTTGACAGACGAGAACGCGCTTTCGGGGACATAGACGCTGAGCTTCACGGCGCCGTCCGGCAGCATCGATATCACCGGCGCGGTCGGCCCGGCCGTGTCGCCGGGATTGCGGATGACGTCGTTGACGCGGCCGGGCGAGGGCGCCGTCAGCACCCGCTTCGACAGCCGCCACTGCGCCTGTCGCAGGGTGGACTGCGCCTGCTTGACCTGGTTGTCGGCGGCCTTGATGGTTTCGGGCCGCGCCGGCAGGTTGCCGACGGCGAGATTGGCTTCCGCCTGGCCGACCTGGGCATTGGCGGTTTCCAGCGAGGCCGAGGCGGTGTTGTAATCGGCCTGTGTGCCGGTGCCGCGCTTATAGAGGTCGCTGGCGCGGTCATATTTGCGCTTGGCGTCGGCGGCCTGGGCTTTCGCCATGTCGACCTCGGCCTTGAGCACGGCGATCTCTTCTGGACGCTTGCCGACCTGCAGGTCGGCAAGCTGCGCCTGCGCCTGCGCCAGCGCGGCCTCGGCCTGCCCCACCTCGATCCTGGCATCGGCATCTTCAAGCGTCGCCACCGCCGCGCCGGTCTCGACGCGGTCACCGCGCCTCACCGTCACCGTCGCCACCTGCGCCACTTCGATCGGCGCCATCAGCACATATTCGCCCTCGACATAGCCCACGGCCAGAGGGGCTGCCGGCGCGCAGGCGCCGAACAGCTGGGCCGCGAGCGGCAGCGAACAGAGAAAGCTCATGATTTGCCCTTCTTGCCGGTGGCTGGCCTGCGTGCCGCCAGCATTGCCCTGAGGTTGTCGGTTGTGGCCGCCACCACCTTGGCGGCCTCTTCCTCGCCGATCTCACGCCAGCCCATCCGGCGCATCACCGCTTCGCGACCGATGCGGAAATAGATGACCTGGCCGATCACTGTGAAAACGGTGAGCCGGGTTGCCTCGCTCTCGGCCGGCTCGCCGGTTGCCTGCTCCCAGATCTGGCACAGCCGCCGGTGCGTCGGCTCGAAGACGCCGCCATAGATGCGATCGAGCGCGGCCGTCGGGTGCGAAAGCTCGCGAAGTACGAATTGTACGATCTCGCCGGCCTGCGGACTGACGACAACGAAGCCCACCATCCGCTCCAGCGCGGCGAAGAGCTGTGCTCTCGCGGCTTCCGGATTTGCCGGCGCGGTGGCTTGGGCCCCGCCCAGCACCTCGCCGGCGATGCCCTGGATGGTTTCGACGATGAAGTCGGCGGCGGCGGCGCGCAGGCCTTCCTTGCTGCCGAAATGATAGGCGATCGAGCCGATATTGGCCTTGGCTTCCGCCGCGATCTGGCGCGTCGACGTGCCGTCGAAACCCTGCCGCCCGAACAGCTTGAGCGCCGCGTGCACCAGCGCCGCGCGTGTTTGATCGGCGGTGGTGGCCTCGCGCTGCTGCCTTTTTGCACTTGATCGCTTTTCCATGGCCAGTGTTTAATCAATCGATTGATTAAAGTCAATTTTGACCTCCGAGCCGGCTTGCCTTCCCGACCCCTACAGGCTTTAGTGCGCGGCCATGGGCAAGGAAGTCGAGCGTAAGTTCCTGGTCTCCAGCTCCGCCTGGCGCGACGAGGTCGAGGCGGAGATCCGCATTCGCCAGTTCTATGTCGCCGCCCAGCCGGGCCGCACCGTGCGCGTTCGCATCAGCGACGGGCGCTCCGCCAAGCTGACGCTGAAGTTCGGCGTCAGGGCGCGCGAGCGCGACGAATTCGAATATTCGATCCCGCTTGCCGAGGCCGAGGAATTGATGGCCTTTGCCATCGGACGTGTCATCGAGAAGACACGCCACCATGTTAGACACCGCGGCTATCTCTATGAAGTCGACGTTTTCGACGGCAAGCTCGCGGGGTTGGTGATCGCGGAGCTGGAGACGCCGGAGGACGTATCGGACGAAATGCTGCCCGACTGGCTCGGTCGCGAGGTCACCGGCGAGTCGAGATTCTACAACGCGTCGCTGGCCCTCGGGGGGATACCGGAGATCGCCGCATGAGCTTCCGCATCGATCCGCGCTTGCCGCTGACCGGCGAGGTCAGGCGCATATTGGCCGACGAGATCGGCAAGGCCATCGGCCATCTCGAGACAGCGCGCGAGAAACCGGAGCAGGGGCTGCATAAATGCCGCAAACGGCTGAAAGGCGTGCGCGCCTTGCTGCGCCTGGTTCGTTCCGGAGATGAACCGTTCTGCCAGACCGAGAACGAATGCTACAAGCAGGTGTCGGCGCTGCTGGCCGGCCCTCGCGAGGCGACCGCTTTGATCGAGACCGTCGATCGTCTCGCCGATGCCTCTCCGGAACAATCGGCCCGCGGCGGCCTGGACCCCGTGCGCGACCGGCTGGTACTGCGCCAGCATGAGGTCCATGCAGGCCCCGGCCTCGACGCCGCCATCAATGCGGCGATAGCCGCCTGCCGCGAGGGCTTGGAGCGCATCGACAGGCTTTCGCTTCCCGATCAGCCGGAACAGGCCGCCGACATATTGGCCGACGGCGCCCGCGCCACCTTGCGGCGTGCGAAGAAGGCGCTGGACAAGGCGGCGTCCCGGGGCAAGGACACTGACTTTCACGACCTGCGCAAGGCGGCCAAGACGCATTCCATGCATCTGTCCCTGCTCGGCCGCCTGTGGCCAACGCCGATCAAGGCGCGCCGCAAGGCGGTCGATAAGCTCGGCGAGCAGCTTGGCGAATTGCATGACGTCTTCGTCATGCGCGCGCTGCAAGACGCCGAGGGCGAGCCGCTCGGCCCCGCCGATGAGACCAAGCTTCTGCGCAAGCTCTTGAAGCGCTCCGAAAAGAGCCTGACCAAGGCCTGCCTTGCCGACGCCGCCGAGCTTTTCGGCGACAGCCCGAAACGCTCGGCCAAAAGATTGGCTCGCAAGGCGCGCGACGACCTCGCCGCCCCGCAGGAAGAAGCGAAAGCGGCGTGACGCCGCCTTTAACTTCTCCCCTTGTGGGCCTTGTGGGAGAAGGGGAAAGCACTACGCCGGCAGCGCCCGTTTCTCCTTCGCCGCCTTTGCTCCGGCATCCCGCGGGTGCGGGCCGATCGGCATGATCGCGGGAAAGGGCGTCGCGCCGAAGGCGAAGGTCCATTTGTAACCGGTGAGCTGGTCCTCCGGCGTGGTGTGCTGGTCGTGATGGGCGAGCAGCCGGGCGCGTTCGGCGAGCTCGTCGGCCTCGCGCCGCAGCATCTCGGCGGTTTGCGGCCGCATGCGCCGGGAAAAGCTGATGAAGGTCGCGGCCTGTTCCATATGGCCGATTGCCCAGCCGACAAAATTCTTGTTGGTCATTTCGAAATGCGGCTTCAGCGGCCCTTCGAAATCCCACTGGATCGGTGTGTCGACGAGCAGCCTTGCCGACAGGCCACGCCCCAGCGCCACCAGGCCTAGCTCCTCGAGGTCGCGCAGATAGAGGAACATCGAGGCTTCACTCAGGCCTTGCGAGCGCATGATGCCTTGGGGCGTGAATTTCTCCGACAGCATGATGAAGACAAAAAGCAAAGCCGGCCGCGCCGCCAGCCGGCGCTCGATCTCCGGTGAAACACGATTGGCCGGGCCCGGCCCCCTGTTCATCGCGCCGAGCACGTTCTCCAGCTCGACGTCCGCCGCGGCGCAGATCTCCATGAGCCGGTCGAGCTTGCAATTCCGCTCATGGAAGATGCGCTTCACCGTCGGCTCGGAAATGCCCATGCGCTGGGCCAACGTGCGATAGGTCAGGCCCTTGGCCTTCAACGTCCGTTTCAGCGCCTCGAAGATCGGACCATTCATGGAATGCACCTCGTTCGCGCGATTTCGTATCGATAAGCGATACTAGCGTCGATCCGACTTCCCGAAAAGTATCGAAAAATCTAGCTCTCTCCCCTGTCACCACAGGAGAGCACCATGAAGACCCTCATCGCTTCGACCGTCATCGCCATCGCCGGCATCGCGGGGGCTCCGGTTGTGCAGGCCGGCGAGCTCTGGCGCGCCACCGGCTTCGAACAGCCGGAATCCGCGCTTGTCGATACCGCCCACAACCGCATCGTCGTCTCCAACATCGTCGGCGATCCCGGCGCGGCGGACGGTAATGGCTATTTGTCGCTTCTGTCGATGGACGGCAAGGTCATCGCCCGCCACTGGGTGGACGGCATGGACGCCCCCAAGGGCATGGCGATCGCCGGCGGCAGGCTCTACGCCGCCGACATCACCAAGGTCCGCGTCGTCGATCTCTCCAGCGGCAGGCTGGTCGAGACCATCGACGTGCCGGGTTCTGGGTTCCTCAACGATATGACGCAGGACGATGCGGGCAAGGTCTATGTCAGCGACATGCTGGCCGACACGATCTACCGCATCGACGGCGACAGCCCGGAGCTGTTCGTCAAGGACCCGCTGCTTGCCTCGCCCAATGGCGTATTCGCCGATGGCGACAGGCTGATCGTCGCCTCGTGGGGCAAGGGCATCAACAAGGCCGATTTCAGCACCGCCGAGCCCGGCGGCCTGCTGTCGGTCGACCTCGCCACGAAGAGGATCACGCCGCTGCCCGGCGCTCAAAACTTCGCCGATCTCGACGGCGTCATCGCCATCGGCGGCACCATCTACGCCACCGCCTACATGACCGGCACGCTCTACAGCTACAGGCCCGACGGCAAGCCGACGGCCATGGCGCAGTTCAAGCCGGGCAGCGCCGATATCGGCACGGACGGTGAAAAGATCTTCGTGCCGCTGATGGGCGAAGGCGAGGTGGTGGCGCTGTCACTGGATTGAGCATGCGGAGCGATTTTGAAACATAGCGTCACGTTGCTTCACACCCCCTCTGTCCCGCCGGCGTTTCGAATTTCGCCGATCGGGATTGGACCGGCATATCGACGGCTCTGCCATCTGGTTCAGTTGCTCGCTCCGGGATATCCGGCTGGCATGAGCGATGCCGCGAAGACCTCCAGCCTGGACGGCGCCCCGACCATCCCGGTGCTCGTCTGCGCGCTGGCGATCTTCCTGCTTTCGGGGATGGACGCGGCGATGAAGTCCTTGGTCATCGCGGTCGGCGTTTACAACACGCTGCTGTGGCGCAGCATGGTCGCGACCCTGGTCGCCGGCGCTGCCTGGTCGGCGGGGCCGCGCTCGAGACCGGTGCTTCCGGTTCTCGGTCTGCACGCGCTGCGCGCCGCAATCGTCGGCGTCGTCCTGGTCTCGTTCTTTTGGGGTCTCGCCAGGCTGCCGCTCGCCGAGGCGATCGGGCTGAGCTTCGTCGCGCCGCTGTTTGCGCTCTTCCTCGCCGCGCTACTGCTGGGCGAGCGCATTCGGCGGCAGGCCGTGTGGGCGTCGCTTGCCGGCATCGCCGGCGTCGCGATCATCCTGTCCGGGCAGTTCGGGCGGGAACGCTATTCACAGGATGCCGTGCTCGGCACGGCGGCGGTGCTCGCATCGACGGTGTTCTACGGCTACAATCTAGTACTAGCCCGGCAGCAGGCTCTATTGGCCAAGCCGGTCGAGATCATGCTGTTCCAGAACCTCTTCGTTGGGATCATCCTTGGTTGCGCAGCACCTTGGCTCGCGGTTGCGCTGCCGGGAGATCTCTGGCTGCCCTTGGCCGGGGTAGCGCTGCTGTCGCTCGCGGGGCAGTTCCTGATGAGCTGGTCCTATGCCCGCGCCGAAGCGCAATATCTGATCCCGACCGAATATTCCGCCTTTATCTGGGCGATCGCGCTTGGCTGGTTCCTCTTCGGCGAGAAGCTGGCCTGGACCACGCTTGCCGGCGCATGCCTCATCGTCGCCGGCTGCCTGATCGCGGCGCGCGCCAATCCGAAGCTTGCCGAGCCGATCGAAGCGGCGATGTGAGGCGGTCTTCCAGGCCGGCAGCCTAACCTTGCGGGTTCTGCGCCTTAAGGCGCACGCCCCTGCCGCCGCGCTCGCTGGCGTGGTTCTCGCCGATCAGCTCCACACCGACCTCGTCGAGCGCCTGGATGACCTTCATCAGCGTGTCGACTACGCCCCTGACCACGCCCTCCCTCGCTTCCATGCGCTGGATCGTCGGCAGGGAAACGCCGGCGCGCTCGGCGAGCGTCTTCTGGTCGATGCCGGTCAACGCCCGCGCGGCACGCATCTGTGCGGCAGTGATCATCGGCTGAACCTTCTTCTGAAAAACGAAAGATGTGTATTTTAAAGATTACAATATCTCAAGCATCATTTTAAATGTTTCAACCATCGATGTCGCTGTCTGTCACCACTTTGCGCCGCTGCAACAGGCGTGCCGCGAGCCAGCACAGCATGGCCCAGGCGAAGCCCGCGCACCAGCCGGCAAGCACGTCGGAGGGCCAGTGCACGCCGAGATAGACGCGGCTGGTGCCGACCAGCACGGTGATCAGCACGGCAAGGCAAAGCACGTAGATTTTCGTCCGGCGATCCGGAAGGAAGCGCGCGGCCAAAGAGCCGAGCGTCAGATAGGTCACCGCCGATAGCATGGCGTGTCCGCTTGGAAAGGACAGCGACGTTTCGGTGGCCAGGTGCGAGACGAGGTCCGGCCGGGGACGGTCGATCTCGAGCTTGAGCAAGGTGGAAAGCACTTGCCCGCCCGCCACCGCCGCGAACACGAACAGCGCGGTCGAAGGCCTGCGGATCAACAGCAGGTAGATGATCGTCGCGGTCGTGATCAGCACCAGCACGACGGTGCTGCCAAGCGAGGTGACGTCGCGTATGGCTCCCTGCAGCCAAAGCGGACCTATCGGGCTATCCGGCTGCCCGGCATGGCGGAAGGCAAGCAGGATCTCGGTGTCGAAGCCATGCGGCGTCGTGGCCCGCGCCACCTCCATCAATTCTTCGAAACCCCACAGCCCGCCAGCGATCACCAGCCCGGCCAGAAGCAGGGGGAATTCGATCTTGGCAAACAGCGCTCCGACGGATGGCTTCATGGAAGACTCGAGGGTTAGAGCTTCTGCATATAGGGCCCGAGCGTGATCAGGGCGACGGCGGCGATCGCCAGCACCATGCCGGTCGACTGGAACGCATTGAGCCGTTCGCCGAAAAAGGCGACTGCCACGACATTGACCGCGACAAGCTGGATCACTGCCGACAGGCTGAATGCCACCGACATGCCGAATTCGCGCACCAACCTCAGCATGATCAGGTTGCCGGCCGTATAGAGCGCCAGCGTCACAAGTAGCTTGACCAGGCTCGGCGCCAGGCCCCATTGCTTGGCGGCCATCGCCGCCAGCAGGAACATCACGGTCGAAATACCGAGCTGCGCCAGTCCCCAGAAACTCACTTTTGCCATCCCTTTGCAGGTTCTCGCCGGCGCTCTTGTTCCCGAAGCACGCCACAGCGTCAAGCCGATCCGGCAGCGAACAGGCTGCGGGGAGCGGCAGCGCCTTGGACGCCCGGGCAAACAATTGTCCACGATCGATCCCGCCGATGTCACGAAAATGTGATCGGCGCGCTTTAGGGGTCTGAAGGTCCAGCTCAAGCCACCTCAATAAGCCAGAGGAACACTATGACCGCGACCCCTGAAACCCGCTTCCGCACCAGCCAGCTCGAGGAAAATGACGGTCCTCCCGTCAACCCGACCGACAACCGCACCATGGGCGAGATCATTGCCGCGCGCTTCTCGCGCCGCGGCTTTCTCATGGGCTCGCTGGCCATCTCGGCCATTGCCGCCACCGTCAGCCCGCTGGCGCTGGTCGCCGCCGACGAGTCGCGCGCGGCGGAAGGCTCCGCTTTCAATTCGACGAGCTTGAGGCCGGCATCGACGACAAGCACCATGTCGCGCCCGGCTATGATGCCGACGTGCTGTTGCGCTGGGGCGATCCGCTGTTTGCCGATTCGCCGGTCTTCGATCCGC
The DNA here is from genome assembly GCA_004020875.1 of Mesorhizobium sp. GTDB lineage: Bacteria > Pseudomonadota > Alphaproteobacteria > Rhizobiales > Rhizobiaceae > Mesorhizobium. The sequence goes on along the minus strand of SAPZ01000007.1, from coordinate 261,712 downwards.
TGAAGCAGTCGGCCGAGGCTCAGGCAAAACAGTTCGGCTACAACAATGACTATGTCGGCTACATCCCGATCGACGGCTCGGCCGAGCACGGGCTTTTGGTCGTCAACCACGAATACACCAACCCGCATCTGATGTTCCCCGGCATCGTTTCGATCGTCGAGAAGGACGGCAAGAAAGCCGCCGAGGTCGCGCCGCTCTCGAAGGAGCAGGTTGATGTCGAGATGGCCGCGCATGGCGGGACCATCGTCGAGATTCGCAAGGAAGGCGGCAAATGGCAGGTGATGCGCGACGGCAAGCTCAACCGCCGCATCATGTCGACCACCGAGATGGCGATCTCCGGCCCAGCCGCCGGTCATGACCGCCTCAAGACCAATGCCGACCCCTCCGGCACCAAGGTTATCGGCACGCTCAACAATTGCGCTGGCGGCGTGACGCCTTGGGGCACCTATGTGATGGCCGAAGAGAACATCCACGGCTATTTCTCTGGCGAGCTGCCGCAAGGCCACAGGGAAGCCGCCAATTACAAGCGCCTCGGCATACCGGAAGGCGCCTATGAGTGGGGCGCGCATTACGAGCGCTTCAACCTCACCAAGGAGCCGAACGAGCCGAACCGTTTCGGCTGGATCGTCGAGGTCGACGTCAACGACCCGACCTCGACACCGAGGAAGCGCACCGCCATGGGCCGCTTCAAGCACGAGGGTGCGGAGTCGATCGTCGCCAGGGACGGCCGCGTCGTCTTCTATCTCGGCGACGACGAGCGCTTCGACTATGTCTACAAATTCGTCACCGCCGGCACGTTCAACCCCAACGACCGCGCCGCCAACATGAACCTGCTCGACGACGGCACGCTGCATGTGGCGAAATTCGCCGAGGACGGCTCGGTCGAGTGGATGCCGATCGTCTTTGGCCAAGGCCCGCTGACGGCTGAGAATAGCTTTGCGTCCCAGGCCGACGTTCTCATTGAGACGCGGCGCGCTGCTGACCTGCTCGGCGCCACCAAGATGGACCGGCCGGAAGACATTCAGCCCAATGCCGGCAACGGCAAGGTCTATGTCATGCTGACCAACAATTCCAAGCGCAAGGCCGAACAGATCGACGCCGCCAACCCGCGTGCTTCCAATGCCTTCGGCCATATCATCGAGATCGTTGAGGACGCCGGCGATTTCGCCGCCAGCAAGGGCAAGTGGGAAGTGCTGCTGAAATGCGGCGATCCTTCCGTTGCCGATGTCGGCGCCACCTTCTCGACGGCGACCAGCGCCCATGGCTGGTTCGGCATGCCGGACAATTGCGCCGTCGATTCTGCCGGACGCCTCTGGGTCGCCACCGACGGCCAGGGCCCGAAGGCCACCGGCCGCACCGATGGCCTGTGGGCGGTGGACACCGAAGGCGCGGCGCGGGCGACATCAAAGCTGTTCTTCCGCGTGCCGATCGGCGCCGAAATGTGCGGCCCGCTCTTCGCGCCGGATGACCAGACGGCTTTCGTCGCCGTCCAGCATCCGGGTGACGGCGGCGAGGACTGGGAAGGCTTTGGCCGTCCGTCCTATTACGAGGATCCGTCGACCCGCTGGCCGGACTTCAAGCCGGACATGCCGGTGCGGCCGTCCGTCGTTGCGATCACGAAGCAGGGCGGCGGCAAGATCGCGGTTTAAGCTTGCGGACTCGGCGTCGGGGTTGGCGGAGCCCCCCGACGTCGCGTCTCACCCCGCCCGCTGAACCACCGCGATGTTCATCGCGCTGCGCAGCCGGAAGCCGATCGACTCGTAAAGCTTTATCGCCGCGGCGTTGTTGGCGAAGGCGTGCAAATATGGCACCTCGCCGCGCGCCATGATGCGGTTGGCCACAAACAGCGACAACAGCCTGGCAAGACCGCCGCCGCGAAAATCCGGATGCGAGCAGACGCCGCTGAGTTCCGAATAGCCGGGCTGCTTCATGCGCTCGCCGGCCATCGCGGCCAGCCTGCCGTCGATCTTCACGCCCCAGAATTCACCGAGGCTCAAGGCTTCGAGCGTGAACGGGCCAGGTTTCGTCAGCGAGGCGAGCGCAAGCATCTCGGCCGCGTCCTGCCGCATCAATTGCTCGATCCGAGGGTCGGCGACCGTGTGCAAGGCTTGCTCGGCAATCATCTGCACGGCGTCGGCGGTCATCGTCGCGACAAGCGCCGGCGGAAGGACGATGCCGTCGGCCTGAGCCAGGATGACGGTCTCGCCAGCGGGAACGAGCCTAGCGAGCGCGTGCAGGCTTTCCGGATCGTCGGTTGCCGTGGCGGCGAACGGAATGATCGATGGCCGGTACCGGCGCGCGAGATCGTCACCCTCAGCGAATGTCCTTTGCCGCGTTTCTAGCGCGCTCCAGACGGGGCGGTCGAGCATGTGCTTCATGGCGTGGCGAACCTTTCGGCGCGACGGTTGAGCGGCGTCTCCGCCAGCCGATCCTCGATGGCGGCAAGCTGGTCTAGCAGCGGCCCGGAAAGATCGGCGCACAGATCCGCGACGGCATTTTCGATGCTCGGCCAGATGTCCCGTTTCGCCCGTTCGACCAGCCGCTTGCCGTTGCCGGTCAGCGAAACGATCCTGCGCCGCTGGTCATCATCCGAAGAATTGACCTCCACCAGCCCCAACTCGGCAAGCAGCGCCACGCTGCGCGTCACGCCCGGCTGCGCGACGCCGAGCGACAGCGCCAGCTCGCCGACGGGCAGCGGCCCCAGCCTGTCGAGCGCGGCGAGCAGCGGGTACTGGCTCGACTGGATGCGCAGGTCGAGGCGGTCGAGCACTCGCTGCGTATCGGCCTGCAACTGCTCGCCCATGCGCTTCATGCGGCTGCCGAGGCAGAGAAAGCCGAGAGATCGCAGAATGTCTTCCATAGCTCGCTCGCCAGATATCGATAACTTGATATATAACATTGCATGGAACAGTCAACCAGGTGCTCGCAGGGCGCCGATACCGACGGCTTGCGGAGGTTTGCCCTTCATTCCCCGTCAATTGCATCCTATATCGCGCTGACGCGATGTGGCCGGCAGCGGCCGCCAGCGATTCGCGACCTGAGGGCGGCAGGTCATCCATTCTTGGCACGCGGAGCTCATGGCGCCCCTGCGCATCTATTTCGACAGGCTTCTCGACGCCGTGGCGCCCAAAGTGCCGCGGCGCGACTTGACGGATGCCGAACGCCTGGCGCTGGTGCGCCGTTACGGCGATTTCTCGCTCGCCTATTCGACCGCCGTGCAGCAGAAACTGTCCTATTTCAGCGACGGCGACGGCTATATCGCCTTCGGCACCAAGATGAGCCGTCATTTCGCTCTGGGCGATCCGGTGGCCGACCCGGCCGACCGCCCGGCCTATATAAGGCGCTTCGTCGAAGCGGCCCGCGGCCCCTGGTTCGTCCAGATCGGCGCCGACACGGCCAAGGTGCTCGCCGGTCTCGGCTACAAGGTCAACCGACTCGGCATGGACACCAGGCTGCTTTTGCCGGAGCATGATTTTTCGGGCAAGCGCAACGAGACGGTGCGCTATTCCGAGCGCTGGTTGGCGAAGAAGGGATTTGTCGTTGCCGAGAGCACGGGCGACATGCCGGTCGAGGAGATCATGCAGCTTTCCGCCGATTGGCGCAAAGAACGCATCATCAAGCGCTGGGAGATGGGCTTCCTCAACCGTCGCTTTTCGCCCCTGCCCGAGGCCGATATGCGCCGCTTCGTCCTGCACAGCCCAGAGGGCCGGCTGCTCGCCATCCTTGATTTCGACCCCCTGTTTCGCAACGGCAAGGTCTTCGGCTACACCACCTCCTTCAAACGCAAGCAGGTCGACGCGACGCCGCATGCCGAGATCGGCCTGACCAAATTCGCAGTCGACCGCTTTCGCGAGGAAGGCGTTTCGGCGGTGACCCTCGGTCTCTCGCCGCTGCTCGACATCGAGCCCAGCGGCTTTGCCGAATCGGATTTCTGGCGCAGCACCTTCCAGCGCGCCTACCACTCGCGCTGGGTCAACCGCTCGCGCTTCAACCTGCAGGGTCAGGCGGCTTTCAAGCGCCGCTTCCATGGTGTCGAGGAGCCGACCTATATCGCGTTCCGTAAAGGAACCTTCGTGGAGATGCTGGGGCTGCTGCGCCTGACCAAGGCGATCTGAGGCAGGCGTTTTCCTCGCCGGGGAGGGGGGGAAAGGAGCTAGTTCCTGAGCCGGTAGCCTGTCTTGAAAATCCAGGCGACGATGGCGATGCAGATGGCCAGGAACACCAGCGTCATGCCGAGGCTGACGCCGACCGAGACGTCGGCCTTGCCGTAAAAGCTCCAGCGGAACCCGCTGATCAGGTAGACGACCGGGTTGAACAGCGTGACCGTCTTCCAGATGCCGGGCAGCATGTGGATGGAATAGAAGCTGCCGCCGAGGAAGGTGAGCGGCGTGACGATGAGCAGCGGCACCAGCTGCAGTTGCTCGAAAGTCTTCGCCCAGATGCCGATGATGAAGCCAAACAGGCTGAAGGTCACCGCGGTCAGCACCAGGAAGGCGATCATCCAGAACGGATGCTCGATCCTGAGCGGCACGAATAACGCCGCGGTGGCGAGGATAATCAGGCCAAGCATGATCGACTTGGTCGCGGCGCCCCCGACATAGGCGATGATGATTTCCAAATAGGAAACCGGCGCCGACAGCAGCTCATAGATCGAGCCAACGAATTTGGGGAAATAGATGGCGAAGGAGGCATTCGAGATCGACTGCGTCAAGAGCGACAGCATCATCAGGCCCGGCACGATGAAGGCGCCGTAGGCAATGCCGTCGATCTCGTTGATGCGCGAGCCTATGGCCGAGCCGAAGACGACGAAATAGAGCGATGTCGAGATGACCGGCGAGATGATGCTCTGCAGCACCGTGCGGAAGGCGCGCGCCATCTCCACCCGGTAGATCGCCCATACCGCACGAAAATTGGGGGCCGCACGAAGATTCATGGCTCTTGCCTCAGAAGATTGACGAAGATCTCTTCGAGCGAGCTGTTCTTGGTATCGAGATCGCGGAACTGGACGCCGGCCGCCTCGAGGTCGCGGATCAGCGAGGCGACGCCCGGGCGGTCGCTCTGGTTGTCGTAAGTGTAGGTGAGCTGGCTACCGTCGGCGGACAGCTCCAATGGATAGCTGGAAAGCCCATCCGGAACGGCCGCGAGCGGCGCGCGCAGCTCCAGCGTCATTTGCTTGCGGCCAAGCTTGCGCATCAGCTCGGCCTTGCCCTCGACCAGGATGATCTCGCCCTTGTTGATGACGCCGACGCGGTCGGCCATCGCCTCGGCTTCCTCGATGTAATGCGTGGTGAGGATGATGGTGACGCCGTCCTCGCGCAGGCGCCTGACCATCGCCCACATGTCCTGGCGCAGCTCGACGTCGACGCCGGCCGTCGGCTCGTCGAGGAACAGCACGCGCGGCTCGTGCGACAGCGCCTTGGCGATCATCAGCCGGCGTTTCATGCCGCCCGACAGCGTTATCGCCTTGGAGTCTTTCTTCTCCCAGAGCGACAGGTCGCGCAGCACCTTCTCGACAAACTCCTTGTTCGGCGCCTTGCCGAAGAGGCCGCGGCTGTAGTTCACCGTCGCCCAGACCGTCTCGAAGGCGTCGATGGTGAGTTCCTGCGGCACCAGTCCGATCAGGCTGCGCGCGGCGCGATAGTCTCGCCCGATGTCATGGCCATCCACCGTGACGCTGCCCGACGAGCGGTTGACGATGCCGCAGACGATCGAGATCAGCGTCGTCTTGCCGGCGCCGTTCGGCCCGAGCAGCGCGAAGATCTCGCCGCGCTCGATGTCGAGATTGATTTCCTTCAGCGCTTTGAAGCCGGTGGCATAGGTTTTCGTGACACCGGAGATCGAGATGATGGATGACATGCTGAAAAACGGCCGGCTGGAAAAGGTGACCTGATATAGGTCGGATGCCGCCCGAAGCAACCGCCAATCGCCGCTGTTCCTGACAATTCTGAACAGTCGGATGACCGCGGCAGTCGGAGAGGCGGCGTCGGCCACAGCCCCGTCAAACGGGGAGAAGGCTCAACCCTGCTCCGTCCAGAACGCGATCTCCTGCGCCTTGGTCCGGAGCTCGGTCTTCAGCCACTGGTCGTCGTCGTCCAGGTAGCTCCACGGCGTCTTGCCCTGCGCCTGCATCTCGCGGATGTAGGAGCGGTAGCGGTAGTGGCTGTAGACCGACATCGCATAGGTGGCATAGGCGGCGGCAAGCTTGCTGTGGCCGCGGACGATGACCATGTTCTCGTCGTTCTTCTGGCTCGCCGGCGCCGAGAAATTGTGGCTGCCGGTCACCACCACGCAATCCTTCGAGTGCGGGTCGGTGACCAGGATCTTCGAGTGCACGATGGCGTGGCCGATCTGCGACAGGAACTGCCGCCGGTTGACCTCGGCGATCCATGGCCCGAGGGGCGCATCCAGGCCTTGCGGCTGCGCCACCGCGTAGCGGTCGGGCGTGAATGTCCGGTCGCTGCTCACCAGGTCGATATCGAGGAAGTTCTGCTCGGTGCCGCCCTCGTCGGCGCTCAGCGTGGAGACCACGCCGCGCACATACATGCCCTTTTCCCGAGCCCTTTGCCCGGCCAGCGTGTGCAGCCCCTGCTTGCCCGGCGTGAACATCAAAAAAAGCACCGCCTGCCTGGCCGAGGTGATAACGTCGCGCAGCGCATCCATGTCGGCCCCGTTCGAGGTGCGGGTGAACCAGACGGTCGTCTTGGCCGTCCCGACCGTGAAGGTTTTCGGCGCGTCGTTGTCGGCCATCAGCGCCGGCGTGAAATTGGCCGGGTCGGTCTTCGGCGGGGAGGCGTCCTTCAACAGTTCCCAATGCTTGCGGAAATGCTGTGCGACCGCCGCGTCCTCGATCAGCAGCCCGTTGTTGACCTGCGTGCAGAGGCCGGTGGTGCTCCAATTGGTGCTGCCGGTCCACACCATCTTCGGTTCACCGCCTTCGGACACGACCACGAACTTGTTGTGGCCGAGGCCTTTCGACTTCAGCATCCGGTCGACGGTCGCGATTCCGTGATCGTTGAGGTTCTTGCGCGCCGCCTTGTTGCCGTCGCCGCTCTTATCGGAACCATTGGCGAGGATGAGATGGAGCCGCGGCCCGAGCCCGATCAACGCCGTCTCCAGCGTCGCGTCGCCGAGCTCGTAGAGCGCGGCATGCAGTTCGTCGCCGGCGCCTTGCGTCAGCCCGACCATCCGCAGACCGAGATCGCCTTCCAGGAATGCGCGGAATTTTGCGTCGCCATTGGTCTGCAGGCTCTTCTTGAAGGCCGCGGGCGTCAGCCTGTTCTTGGCCATGTAGCGGGCGACGAACTGCGACAACACCAGTCCGCGGTTGAAGTAGCAGGAAAAGCCGCCCCCGGCGTCGGTGGCAAGCGTCGTCCAGTCCGTCCAGTCGCTCGTCACGCCCTTGGTCAGCGGCTTGCCGGGTCCGGCGCTCATCATCGCGGTCACCCGGTAGCGCACGACATTGCCGACATCGGCGGCGTGGTCGGTCCAGTTGAACCGCTGGAACGGCCAAACGTCGGACGGCCGGTGGTCGCCCGATTTCGGCTTGTCCCTAGTGAAGCCGACGCGGTTCTCCACCGGGTCGATCTTCTCGGTCGCGCCGACCTTGCGGCCGCGCTCGAGCAGGAAACCCCGGCATCCCGCGATGAACTCGCTCGGTGCCCAGGCGACGAAAGCGTCGTCGCCATTGGTGTAGACGGAAACCTTTATGCTGACGGTCACCTGTCGTTCCTCCCCCATCCATCGTTCCTGCCCATGCAGCACCGGCATGGCGAGCCCATCGATACAGCCCACAAAACCCGCGCCGGACGCGAGGCCCGGATCAGTTGAAACAGAACATTCGAAAGGACAGCGGCGATGATTGTGTGGCGGCAGACGATCGACCGTCAATGTTTTGCAGCATCAAGTATAACTCTATGAACTGCTTCACACTGCGTTCTGTTTGCCAGCAAACGCAAACGTCGGGGATTGGCTAAGGCCGCCCGAACCTCGTTATTCCTGGACGGGGCAGCCGTGAAGCGGCGCCGCGCCCCTGGAATCCATTCCGTGGAATTGGTCGATGGGTACAAACGGCGCAGAATCCTCACCGCCGCGGCACGTCAAAGTCACGGCATGGATCCTCGCGTCTGCGCGCGTCGCTTCGCTCCTTGCTCCGCCCGTGGATGACGAAGCCACGGGGCGTCCCGGCCAATCTCCAAGGCACATGGGAACCGGCCGGCCCGGAGACCGTTTCGGAATTCGCTCCGGCGGCCATCTGGTGGTGGTTTCGAGAACCGGAGCGGAGCGTACTGAAATACGTGAGCCTGCGCACGACCCCGCAAATCGAAATCGATTTTCGGAAAGGATCATGCGCCAAGCAAAATACTGCAGCGACCTTTGCGCGTCCAAGAGGACGCGCGGCGCTGCAGAAGCGCAGAAACCGCCACCAGATGGCCGCCGGAGTAGAATTTCCAAACGGTCTCTCAGCTCTTGCTGGAGGCCAGCACAAGCACCGGCTTCTCGCTGTAGAGCTTGGGGAACAGCGCCTTGAGGTTCTCGATCTTCGGCAAGTCGTTGTAGACGATATAAGGATAGGTCGGGTTCAGCGTCAGGAAATCCTGATGGTAGTCCTCGGCCGGATAGAAGGTCTTGCCGGTCTCCAGGGTGGTGACGATCGGCTTGGGAAACACCTTGGCCTTGTCGAGCTGGGCGATGTAGCTCTCGGCGACCTTCTTCTGCTCGTCGTTCTCGGCGAAGATCGTGGAGCGGTATTGCGTGCCTGAATCCGGCCCCTGGTAGTTGAGCTGCGTCGGGTTGTGAGCGACCGAGAAATAGACCTGCAGGAGCTGGCCGTAGGTGACCTTCGACGGATCGTAGGTGATCTCGACCGATTCGGCATGGCCCGTGCGGCCGGTGCCGACGACCTCGTAGACGGCATTTTCGGCGCTGCCGCCGGTATAGCCGGACACCGCCTTGCTGACGCCCTTGACGTGCTGGAACACGCCCTGCACGCCCCAGAAGCAGCCGCCGGCGAAGATCGCCTTCTCGGTGCCGCTCGCCGCCTTCTCGTCCATTGCCGGCGGCGGGATCACCACCGCGTCCTCGGCCGAGCGGGCCGGGCTCTGCCAGAAGACGGCCGCGGCCGCGCTCAGCACCAGCGCCGCCAGCGCCCCTTTGGCAAGGAATGGCCGCCGCGCGGCTTTCTTTTCAATGCCGGTCATGTTGGGTCTCCTTGTTGTAGGTCCACTATATACGAACCGAGCCGCCACGGGGTTCTCACTTTGCCGTGCGGCGGTGTGTAATCGCCGACGTCGCTCCCTCCTCATCCGGCCGCTTCGCGGCCACCTTCTCCCCGAGGGGAGAAGAGATAGCGTCGGCGCCGACCGCCTCCTCTACCCCGCCGGGGATAGGTCGGATTGCCCCGAATTGCTCTTCGCAATTCGGTTGGCAATCCGGCTGAGGGGGCGTGCCAAACTCACCTCACTGAGCAGTGCCATCCGCCGGCTTCATCGCGTCCGTCGCCGGCTTCATGGCGTCGGTTGCAGGCTTCATCGCATCCGTCGCGGGCTTCATGGCATCCGCAGGTTTCATCGCATCCGTGGCCGGCTTCATCGCCTCAGTGCTCATCGCGTCGGGCTTCATGGCGTCGGCCGGCTTCATCGCGTCCGTCGCCGGCTTCATGGCATCGGTCGCCATCGCATTGGCTGGCTTCATGGCGTTGGTCGTGTCGTCGGCACGGGCGCCGGCAACGAAGACGGCGGCGGAAAGCGCGAGGGTCAGAGCCGGCAGCGTGAGGAACTTGGTCATCAGGTAGTCTCCTTGGTTTTGGCGCGCGCAGATGCGGGCCTTGGTGAAGCGTTGCCGCCCATGCGGCCCCGCGCGAAGGGAAAGAAAGATCAGTTGGCGGCGGCAGCCAGGATCGGACCGCCGCGCGGCGCCTGCACCAGCACGGCGGTGCTCAAGCCGCCGCTGGCCGCCGGCAGCGGCAGCGTCGTCGCTTCGCCGTTCCAGCTGCCGAGTTTTGTCAGCGCATGCACGACATTGGCATGGGGCAGCGTGCGGCCGGTATTCTCGCCGCGCGCCACAGGCACTTCGACGACGCCTCTGTTGTAGCGCACCAGCCAGACATCGGCGCCGCCGCCTGGTGCCTTGCCGGCGCCGATGCTGACTTTGCCCTGCCCGAGCGAAAGCTCCGGACCTTGCGGATGGCCGCTGTTGGCGATGAGGCCCTGGATCTCGCCCGGCCCCGCGCCCACGGCGTCATGGCTGCCGTTCACCACCGCCTGCGGTGTGAACGGCCCGTCCCGGCCGAGCGGCGACTCATAGGTCACCTGGCGATCGGTGAATTCCTTGCGGCCGAACGTGTCCTTCCAGCCGAGATAGTCCCAATAGGTGACGTTGAACGACAGCGCCAGCACGCCCGGCTGGTCCTTGACCTTGATCAGGTTGGCATTGGCTGGCGGACAGGACGAGCAGCCCTGACTGGTGAACAGCTCGACCACGGTCAGCGGCTGGGCGGCCGCGGCACCGATCGTGGCGGCTAGCATCGCGCCGGCGAGCAGGCCTGTCTTCAATCCGGTCATGGGAAGCAATCTCCGTAGCGGGGTCATGCTCCCATTTCGCCGCCGCGGATCGCTTCGTTACAAGCTTCACCGGTTTGTGATTATAGGCCTTCTCCGTGTCTCCTCCGATCGCGGAAGAAGCTCATCCGTTCGACGCGCGGTTATCCTCCGGCGCTTCGGCCCTTTCCGTCAGCCCGTAATCGCGCACGACATGGGCGATGCGCAGGCGGTAGCCGGCAAAGATGCCGCCGCGCCCGGCCTTTTGCGCCTGGCGATGCTCCTCGGTGTTGCGCCAGGCTTTCACCGCTTCCTCGTCGCGCCAGAAGGACAGCGACAGCACGCGCTTCGGGTCGGTCAGGCTCTGGAAGCGCTCGACCGAGATGAAGCCGTCGATGCTCTCAAGCGGCGGCCTGAGCTCGGCGGCGATGCCGAGATAGGCATCGCGCTTTCCTTCCGCCGGCTCGACCTCGAAGATGACAGCGATCATGCCTCTATTCCTTCCTTGACGGTCAAGTCGGTGCGAAAGAGCTGCCTTGGACCGTGCGGCCCTGACACCAGCTTCAGGAAGACGCGATCTTCCTTCAAGATGAACTTCTCGCGCCTGGCGAACTCGTAATTTGCCTTGCCCGTGGGGTCGGCCGCAAGCCGGGCGCGATAGGCTTCATAGGCCGCGAGGCTCTCGATGTTGTAGGCGCCGTAAGCCGTGGTGGCCGAGCCTTCATGCGGCGCGTAATAGCCAATCAGATCGGCCCCGCAGCGCGGAATGGCCTGGCCCCAGGCGCGCGCATATTGCTCGAAGGCCGCCTTGCCGAACGGGTCGATCTCGTAGCGGATGAAGCAGGTGATTGTCATATAGGTCTCCTCGGTTGGCTTGTAGACGACGACCGTTCGATCCCGGTGGAAACATCGCTTCCGTCATTGTGCTAGGCATTCTCCTGTCAGGAGTGTTTGCCTGGGCTGCTTGAGATGGTCCCAGAATAGTGCTTGCCTGACGGGAATGCTTCGATAAAGATCGAACTATGCGTGAAGGACCCGATATTGCCCGCATCGCCAGCCTGATCGGCGACCCGGCCCGTGCCAACATGCTGAACGCGCTGATGGGCGGCACGGCGCTGACGGCGTCGGAGCTGGCGCTCGAAGCCGGCGTGTCACTGCCCACCGCTTCCTCGCATCTGTCCAAGCTGATGGAGGGCGGCCTGCTGACCTTGGCCAGCCAGGGCCGCCACCGCTATTACGGGCTGGCCAGTGCGCAAGTGGCCAGCATGATCGAGGCGATCATCGGCGTAGCCGAAGCGGTCGGCCCGAGACGGGCGCGGCCCGGTCCGCGCGATGCGGCCATGCGCGTGGCGCGGGTCTGCTACGACCACCTCGCCGGCGAGCAGGCCGTTGCGATGCTCGACCGACTCTTCGACAGGAAACTTCTGCTGCGCGAGGACAACGAGATCCGGCTGTCATCTTCCGGCGCGGCGCATTTTTCCGCGCTCGGCATCGAGACCCATGCCAAGGCCCGGCGGCCGGTGTGCCGCGCTTGCCTCGACTGGAGCGTGCGGCGCTCGCATCTCGCCGGCATGCTGGGCGCCGCCATCCTCGACAAGATCATCGCCGAGAAATGGGCCCGCCGCGAAAAGGATAGCCGCGCCGTGGTGTTCTCGCCGAGGGGCAGGCAAGAATTTGAGAGGGTGTTTCTGTCCTAGGCGGACAATCTCTTGGTGCTGGCGGGAAAGCATGGCAGCCTGGCGCATGTATTGTCCAATGCAGCGCTGGTCGACCCCCACTCCGTCTCGGCTTCGCCGAGCCACCTCTCCCCCGATCGACGGGGTAGAGGAAAGGCGCCCTTCCTTTCCCTCCGGAGGGGGGAAAGGTGGCGCTGCGAAGCAGCGACGGATTGGGGGAACCACGTGGCAATCAAGCCTCAGGTCGATCAGGTACGCCAGTCACAGATGATATGTGCATAGCGTCGACAAAGCGGGGGAGATGTCCGGCAGTACAGAGGGGGGCGAAGGATCGCGACGCTTGTTGCGCCAGTTAACTCCGCTTCAACGCCTTCCCCAGCTTGAAGAACTCCTTCCACGGATCGGCCTTCTTCAGCTGAGCCAGCGTGGAAGCATCGCCAAGCGGGAAGGCATTCGGCGCAAGGCCCTTGTCGATCTCCGGCCAGGTCACCGGCATCGATATCGTCGCGCCCTTCTTGGCGCGCGAGGAATAGGGCGCGACCGTGGTCGCGCCGCGGCCGTTTCGCAGATAGTCGACGAAGATTCTTCCGGTGCGCGCCTTCTTCGACAAGGTCGCCGTGTAGCGGTCGGGCGCGGCCTGCTCCAACGCGCGAGCGAAATCATGGGCGAAATCCTTGACAGCGTCCCATTCGGCAGAGGGCTTCAGCGGCACCAGAACGTGATAGCCCTTGCCACCCGAGGTCTTGACCAGGTTGGGCAGCGACAGCTCGTCGAGCTGCGTGTGGATGTCCAGCGCCGCTTCACGCACTTTGCCGACATCGATGCCTTCGTCCGGATCGAGGTCGAAGATGATCTGGTCGGGCTTTTCCAGCTCATCGATCGTCGAGCCCCAGATATGCACCTCGACCACGCCATACTGGACCAGCGCCGCCAGCCCGTCGAAATCCTTGATGTAGAGTATCTCCTCGCCATCGGTCGGATCTTTCATGCGGGCGATCTTGTCACTCATGCCGGGCGAGGCGTGTTTCTGGAAGAAGCGCTGGCCGTGGATGCCGTCGGGCGCGCGCACAAGGCTCAGCGGCCGGTTTACGACAAACTGCTCCATGCGCGGCCACACCAAAGCGTAGTGTTCGAGCAGGTCCTGTTTCGAGACCTCCTCGTCGGGCCACAACAGCTTGTCGGGATGCGAGAGTTTTATCGAGGTCTTCGCCGCTCCGGCCGGGGGTTTTGACGGCGCCTTTGCGCTCGGCTTTGCTTCGCTCTCGGCCTTCATCGGCTTTTCCTGCACGACTTCCTCCGCCGGCTTGTCCTCGCGAAGCCCCTGGAACGAAGCGTGGCGGATTATACGGTCGGATGTCCAGCTGCGGAACTCCACCTCGCCGACAAGCTCGGGCTTGACGAAGGTAAGCCCCTTGCCCTTCGGCACCGCCGCAGAGAAAGGCGATGTCTTCGCCTCGAGGCGATCGAGCTTCTTCTTCAAATCCGTCAGCACCTTGCCGGAAAAGCCGGTGCCTACACGGCCGGCGTAGTTGAGCTTGCCGCCTTCATAATAGCCGACGAGAAGCGAGCGCACGCCCCGCCCGCTCTTGTCCGAAGGCAGATAGCCGCCGATGACGAATTCCTGCCGGAGCGTGCATTTCGACTTGATCCAGGTGAGCCCCCGCCCGCTGCGATAGGGCGCGTCGGCGCGCTTCGACACCACGCCTTCGAGACCCATGCGGCAGACATGCTGCAGCATGACCTTGCCGGGCTCGTGGAAATGATCGCTGAAGCGCAGCGCCGAATTCTCGGGCTGCTCGCCGAGCAGCTCAGCCAGCGCCTGCTTGCGCTCGACCAGCGGTTCGCGGCGCAAATCCTCGCCGTCGAGGCGCATCAGATCGAACACATAATAGACGAAGCGGTCGGCACTGTGGGCCGAGAGATCCGCCTGCAGCAGCGGGAACGACGACACGCCGCTGTCGGCCAGCACCACGACCTCGCCGTCCATGATGGCGTCGCGGCATTTCAGTTTGGCCAGCGCAGCGGTGACCGGCCCCTCGAATTTGCCGGTCCAGTCGAGGCCGGCGCGGGTGAGCAGCCTGACCTCGCTGCCTTCGATCTGCGCCTGCATGCGGTAGCCGTCGAATTTCACTTCATGCAGCCAGTCGTCGCCGGTGGGTGCTTCCTTCTCCAGCGTCGCCAGCTGCGGCTCGATGAATTCGAGCCGCCGGGCCTGGCCGGCCTTGGCTTTGGCAGGTCTGTTCGACTGCCAGACTTTCGGTTTGTGCCCCTTGGCGGCCTTGCCCCCGCCAACTTCTTCGATGGTCAGGCCGGATTTGACCGAACGCGGCTCCTCCACCAGAATGTCCTCGCCCGGCCGGGCGGCGGCGTCGTCGGATTTGATCAGCAGCCAGTTGTCGCGCTTCTCGCCGGGGCGAGGCCTCAGCCTGACCAGATGCCAGCGACCGTTGAGCTTTTGGCCTTCGAGCTCGAAATCGATATGTCCCTTCTTCATGCCCTTGGCCGGATCGCCGTCCGGTGTCCATCTGCCTTCGTCCCAGACCAGGACCGAGCCGCCGCCATATTGGCCCTTTGGTATGGTGCCCTCGAAAGACGCATAGTCGATCGGATGGTCCTCGACATGCACGGCAAGCCGCTTCTCATGCGGATCGAGGCTCGGGCCACGCGTCACCGCCCAGCTCCACAGCACGCCGTCATGTTCCAGCCGGAAATCGTAATGAAGCCGCGTGGCGGCATGCTTCTGGACGACGAAGATACCGCCGGCCTGCTTGCCGTGCTTCACCTTGCCGGCCGGCTCGGCGGTTTTCTTGAAATCGCGCTTGGCGTGATATTGTTCGAGGCTCGCCATGCCGCCACTCCCCTATGCGGATTTACGCTTCGACGCCGCCGCTTTGGCCCTTGGCCGTCGCGCCTTCTTTGACGAAGTTTTGCCGGCTTTGCCGTCGTCGGCACTGAGGCTCTTCTTCAGCGCGTCGAACAGATTAACGACGTTGGACGGTTTCGGCGATGCCTTGGCCTTCGGCGCCTTTCTGCCGGCCTTCTTGGAACGGACCAGCTCGAGCAGCGATTCTTCATAGCGATCCCTGAATTTGGCCGGGTCGAACTTCGCCTTCTTCTTGTCAATGATATTCTCGGCCAGCCCGACCATCTCGCCGTCCAGCTTCGCGGACTGGATGTCGGCGAACACGCCGGACGCGTCGCGCACGGTGTCTCCGTAGCGCAGCGTCGTCAGCAGCATGCCTTTGCCGAACGGCTCGATCATCGCCGGGCGCTCCCGCTGATAGAGCACGATGCGGGCCAAGCCGGCCATTTTCTTCTCCGCAAGCGCATCGCGGATGACGGCGAAGGCCTCCTCCGAAACCTTGTCTGCCGGCGAGACGTAATAGGGCGTGTCGAGATAGACCTGATCGATCGAAGCCTTGTCGACGAAGCCGTCGAGATCGAGCGTGTGCGACGATTCGATCTGGACCGCCTCGATATCCTCGTCCTCGATGCGGATGAATTCGTCCCTGCCGACCTCGAAACCCCTGACCTCCTCATCCTCTTCCAGCGGCTTGCCGCTTTTCTGGTCGACATAGACACGCCGGACCCTGTTGCCGGTCTTGCGGTTGAGGATGTGGAAGGACACCTTTTCGGCGTGGGTGACGACGTTGCTCAGTTGGATGGCGCAGGTGACCAGTGAAAGCTTGAGATAACCGCTCCAGGCGGGGCGCGGCGCCATGACGAACACTCCTTGCAGCATCGGGACAACATCGGACAAACCGAAACGGCCTGAGCGCCGCTTCGGTTCCCGGACGGGAGGGCCGACGCCACGCGCCGGCCTTATCGTGAGCCTATTCTGCCGCCTGAAGGTTGACCTTGCTTTCGGCGATCTCGGTCAGCTTGCGGTCGGTCGCCTCTTCTTCCTTGAGGTTCTTGGCCAGCACATTGGCGCAATCGCTGCGGCCGAGCTGCTTGGCCCAGGCGATCAGCGTGCCGTAGCGCGTTATCTCATAGTGCTCGACGGCCTGCGCCGAGGCGATCAGCGCCGCATCGAGGACCTCCTTGTCGTCGACATCGCCGCTCACCTCGTCGGCCTCCGCGAGGATGCCGTCGATGGCCGGGCAGTTGACGGTCTTTGCCTTGACGCCATGCAGCTCGAACACCTGCTCGACCCGCTCGATGTGACCCTTGGTCTGCGTGAGATGCTTCTCGAAGCCGGCTTTCAACTGCGGATCGGTCGCCTTGTCGATCATCTTCGGCAGCGATTTTTCGATCTGCTTCTCGGCATAATAGATGTCGCGCAGTGTATGGATGAAGAGATCGTCCAGCGTCTTGATGTCTTTCGAAAAGAAGCCCATGGCGGTTGCCTTTCCATGTTTCGCATTGTCGGGAAGTTGCGCGGCGGACAGCCGTCAACGCGGCCGGGTTCGCTCCCGGCCTTGCCGGGTCAACGTCGGCTTCCGTGACAGGTTCCTGCCGGGCCGACCATGCGAAAGGAAATTTCCTGCCGTCGGACGAACGTGAAACGGAAGCGCGCCCAAGCGACATCGGAACGAAACATATGTGATGCAAAAGTCACACGGCGCGGAAAGGCGACGAAAGGCACCGAAACACCGCGAATCAGCCGCAATCCGGCCACGATGCAACGACTTTCGGACCAGAAATTAACATCACGTTCACCGACTATTCACGCCTCGACGCTATGCTCTCAAACAATTCGGAAGGGACATCCGAAAGCGGGACAGGGACCAACTGAAATGAACTTCTGGAATCACATTACAGGCTACGCCGCAGCCATTCGCGAATTCGTGGCGCCGACCTATCGGCCGGAGCGTTATTACATGCGCGGCCCGGGGCCGGCCTGCGCCCGTCGCGGCAACTCGCTGGGCGTCAGCGCGAACTGATCATGACTCGCGAGCGCGCCCACCATAGCCGCATCTGCCGGCCGGCCGCCGACCAGCGCGCCACCACCTATCGCGCCGAGCGCCTTGTGCTCGCCGCCAACTGGCGTGCGACAACGCCGCGACTTTGACGCCGCCGCCGGCTGGCTTAATGTCTGAAGACATAAGCAGCCAGGGCCGCCATGACCGACCTGCCCGAAAGTCCCACCTTACCGCGCCAAACCTATGACGCCCCCCAGGCGCTGATCGTCTTTGACGGCATCTGCGTGTTCTGCTCGGGCTTCGTCCAGCTCATCCCCAAGCTCGACCGGGAAAACGCTTCCGCTTCGCCGCGGCGCAATCGCCGCTCGGCGAGTCGCTTTTTCGCCGGCACGGCCTGCCGACCGACGATTACGACAGCAACCTTGCCATCGTCGACGGCGTCACCTTCACCAAGCTCGACAGTTTCATCGCGGCCATGTCCGCGCTCGGCTGGCCGTGGCGCGCGACGAAAGCGCTTCCCATCCTGCCGCGACCGCTGCGCGACTGGCTCTACGACAACGGGGTCAAATCCCAGATCCTTGCCAAATCTCGCGACGGATGAAAATTTTCCGGCGCTTGTCGAAATCGGCCGATGCCGCGCGACATAGGTCGGCACGCAACGACGCGGCCTTCAAGAAACGGAGAAGACCATGCGATACATGCTCTTGATCTACAATGACGAAGCCGCGATGGCGAATGCGCCGAAGGAGCAGACCCAGCAGGTGCTCGCGGCCTATGGCGCCTACACCGAGGCGCTGAAGAAATCCGGCGCTTATATCGCCGGCGAGCGGTTGCGCCCGACCCAGGCGGCCACCTCGGTGCGGCTCGCCGGCAGCAAGACCAATGTGCTCGACGGCCCCTATGCCGACACCAAGGAGCAATTGGCCGGCTTCTACATGATCGAGGCGGCCGACATCGACACGGCCATCGAATGGGGTGCGCGCTGTCCCGCGTCCTCCACCGGGACGGTCGAGGTGCGGCCTATCTGGGAAATGGCAGAGTACGCCGCCGCCGCGGAGTGACCCGCGATGGACGATCGCTCGGGGATCGCGCGGGCGGCGGCCGAAGCGGCCGCCCGGCGCAGCTACGGCAAGCTGGTCGCCTGGCTGGCGGCGCGCACCCGCGACGTCGCCGGCGCCGAGGACGCGCTGGCCGATGCCTTCGCGGCCGCGCTGGAGCGCTGGCCGCGGACCGGCGTGCCGGAGCAGCCGGAAGCCTGGCTGCTCGCGGTGGCGCGCCGGCGCGACGTCGACGCCGTGCGGCGGCGGCTGACCGGCGAGGCGGCGCGCGATCATCTGCAGCTATTGCCGAGGAGATGGAGGCGCGCATTCGCAGCGAGGAGCTGCCCGACGACCGGTTGCGGCTGATGTTCGCCTGCGCCCATCCGGCTATCGACACCAGCGTGCGCGCGCCACTGATCCTGCAGACGATCCTCGGTTTCGACGCCGCGACCATCGCCTCGGCCTTCCTGGTCTCGCCGGCGACGATGGGCCAGCGGCTGGTGCGGGCCAAGGCGCGTATCAGGGAGACCGGAATCCCATTTCGCGTGCCGGAGCAGGCGGAGCTTGGCGGGCGGCTGGGCGCGGTGCTCGAGGCGATCTACGCCACCTTCGCCGAGGGCTGGTCGGATGCGACCGGCACCGACAGCCGCCGGCGCAATCTCGCCACCGAAGGCATCTGGCTTGGACGGCTCATCGCCTCGCTGATGCCGGACGAGCCGGAGGCGCTGGGACTCCTGGCGCTGATGCTGTTCGCCGAGGCGCGCCGCTCGGCACGGCGCGGCCCGCAAGGGGATTTCGTGCCATTGGCCGAGCAGGATGTCGTGCTCTGGGACGACCGCCTGATCGACGAGGCGGAAGCCCTGCTGGTGCGCGCCGCGCAAAGGGGCATCATCGGCCGCTACCAGCTGGAAGCCGCCGTGCAGTCCGCCCACACGGCGCGCCGGCGCGGCAGCGGCACCGACTGGGCGGCCATCCGCCAGCTTTACGACGCGCTGCTTTCCGTAGCCGGCTCACCGGTGGTGGCGATCAACCGCGCGGTGGCGATCGCGGAAACCGAGGGTGCAACAGCCGGGCTGGCGGCGCTCTATGTGCTGGGCGATGACAGGCGGCTACAGGACTACCAGCCCTATTGGGCCGCGCGCGCCGGATTGTTGGCCAGGCTCGGCAATACAAAGCAGGCGGCCCAGTCCTACGACCGGGCGATCGGCCTCGAGCGCGACCCGGCGCTGCGCCGCTTCCTGCAGGGCGAGAAGGCGAAGCTTGTCGGGAGTTAGGCCTCGGGCCACATCTCGTGCGAGGCGTTCAGCTTGCGCATGAGGTCGTGCTGGCGCAGCTTCGCCCACAGGCGTTCGATGTTCGGCCAGGCGCTGCGCGCTCTCTCGACCCCGGGATGCCATGCCACCAGCATGACGAGGTAGATGTCGGCGAGCGAGAGCGTGTCGCCTGCCAGCCAGTCACGGCCGGCCAACGCCCGGTCAAGAATCGCAAAGCCGCGATCCATCTCGGCGACCGCCGCCTGCTTCACCGGCTGCAGAGCAGCGCCATCCGCGGTATAGCGGTGGGCGTAATAGAGCCGCAGCACCGCCGGGTATAGCACCGACGACATGAAGGTCATCCAGCGCAGGAAATCGGCGCGACCGGGCGAACCCGCTTCCGGCGCGAGATGCGCCTCGGGGTGACGCTCGGCAAGCAGGATGCAGATCGCGGCCGATTCGGTCAGCGAATGACCGTCCGGCAGCGTCAGCACCGGCACCTGGTTCAGCGGGCTGATGGCGAGGAAGGCCGGATCGGCCGGATCCTTCTTGGGCACGTCGATCTGCTCGAAGGGCACGCCGGCCATGGCGAGCGCCGCCTCGACGACGAAGCCGCCGCTGCCCGGGCGCGTATAGAGCTTGTACATGAATCCTCCCGCCGGCCGATCAAGGCCAGCGGTGATATGAGCCTGAAGCGGCACCTGCCTCAAGCCAGGGCCTGCTTGCCACAGGCGCATTTTGAACAGTCCAGCCCGAAAGCTGCCACGTAAGGGCCGCGACGCCGGCGGGACAGCGCGAACCGGTTCTTGGGCGCGCCTAGGCGCCCAGCCCGTCGAACAGGATGGTCGAAAGATAACGCTCGGCGAAGGAGGGAATGACGACGACGAGGTTCTTGCCCTTGTTCTCTGGCCGCGCGCCGACGACGATGGCCGCCTGGAGTGCTGCGCCCGACGAGATGCCGACCGGCACGCCTTCGAGGCGCGCGACGAGGCGGGCATTAGCGACCGAATCCTCGTTCGACACCCTGACGATTTCGTCATAGACGGACGTGTCGAGGATTTTCGGCGCGAAGCCGGCGCCGATGCCCTGGATCTTGTGCGGGCCGGGCTGGCCGCCGGACAGAACCGGGGAGGCCTCCGGCTCGACCGCGACGATATGCACCGAAGGCTTGCGCTTCTTCAGCACCTGGCCGACGCCGGTGATGGTACCGCCGGTGCCGATGCCGGCAACGAAGATATCGACCTCGCCATTGGTGTCGTTCCAGATCTCCTCGGCCGTGGTGCGGCGATGGATCTCGGGATTGGCCGGGTTCTCGAATTGCTGCGGGATGATGGCGTTGGGCAGCGTGGCGGCAAGCTCGTCGGCCTTGGCGATGGCGCCCTTCATGCCTTTCGGCCCTTCGGTCAGCACCAGCTCGGCGCCGAGCAGCGCCAGCATCTTGCGACGCTCGACCGACATGGTCTCGGGCATGGTGAGGATCAGCTTGTAGCCCTTGGCGGCGGCGGCGAAGGCGAGCGCGATGCCGGTGTTGCCGGAGGTCGGCTCGATCAGCGTGGTCTTGCCGGGCGCAATCTTGCCGGCCTCCTCCAGCGCCTCGATCATGGAGACGCCGATGCGATCCTTGACGGAGGCGATGGGATTGAAGAATTCAAGCTTGGCCATGAGGTTGGCGACGATGCCCTTCTCCCTGGCGAACTTGTCCAGCCTGACCAGCGGCGTGTCGCCAATCGTCTCCGTGATCGAATTGAAGACGCGGCCGCGGCCGGGCACGCGCGCGGAAGACACAGGCTTGTTCATTTGGTTCGCTCCCAGGGCAATGTCACATGCAAAACAGAATAGGGCTTTCAGCCGGGCAAGATAGGCCGACGATCCAAAATATCCGAGTGGGGCGGTTGCTCAAAAGCGCGCCGCAGCGGAAATGCATTTTCCGCCGTCAGCGGTTTCAGGAATGGTTTGGCTGAAATCCAGGAACAGCTGACATCGGAGCCTACTGGCGGGCCGCGATCGCGGCCGCCGCCCCCATCATAAAGCCGGCGGCGGTGCGGTTCAGCACCTTCAGCGCGCGCGGCGATTTCAGGAACCAGCGTGCCTTCGCGGCCAACGCCAGGTAAGGCACCAGCACGACGAACAGCACCACCACAGTGAGCGCCGCGAGGATGGCGTAGTCGGCGAGGGTGATCGTCCTCAGGTCGACAATGGTCGGCGTGATGGCGAGATAGAAGATCATCGTCTTGGGATTGCCGAGCGTCACCGTCAGCCCGGCGATGAAGCTCGACACCAGCCCACCCTTGGCCTTCCGCGCCTCGACGGTCTCGGGCGTGATACCGCTGGTCCAGAAGCGCCAGGCAAGGAAGGTGAGATAGGCGACGCCGGCCCATTTGATGGCGAGGAAGACCATGCCGAAGGTCTGGGCGACGAAGGCGAGCCCGAGCACCACGGCGGTGAGATAGGTGAGGTCGCCGAGCATCAGGCCGAACGACATGGCAAGCGACGAGCGGAAGCCGGAGCCGAGCGCGCGGGCGACCAGCGCCGTGACGCCGGGGCCTGGAATGGCGGCAGCGACGCCGAGGGCTGCGCTGTAAGCGAGGAATCCGGTGAGTGTCATGGTTTTAGGGCCCGGCGTATGATTCCCCGAAGGGAGCGAGAGGCGCGGGCTTTTATCATGGCGCCCGGTCACTGGTAATTCCCTCGCGGCGAGATTTGTTGCGCCAACGGCAACAGGAGCCGGTTTCCGGGCGGCATGCCTTGGCGATTGGCCGAAGCGGCGCAACCTCGTCATCCACGGGCGGAGCAAGGGGCTGGGAGGCTTCAGCCAATCGCCAGCGTTTGCGCTGATTTCATGGAATGAGCAGGAATGCCTTGTCTTTCGACAACGGCAACGTTCGGACCCCTCGGTCGGGAGCTACCCGCCATAAGTGATGCGCCAGATGGTGCCGTTGCCGTCCTCGGTGAGGATCAGCGCGCCATCCTTTGCCACGGCGACACCGACCGGGCGGCCCCAGACCGCGTCGTCGGCAATGACGAAGCCGGTGGCGAAGTCGTCATATTCGCCGGTCGGCTTGCCGTCCTTGAACCGCAGCCGCACCACCTTGTAGCCGGTGCGAGCGTCGCGGTTCCACGAGCCGTGCAAGGTGACGAAGGCGTCGCCCTTATAGTCAGCCGGGAAATTGCCGCCGTCGTAGAAGGCGATGTTGAGCGGCGCAGAATGCGCCTGGATCAGCACGTCGGGCATCGTGACCTTGCCCGCAAGGTCGGGCCGCGCGTCTTTATGGCGCGGGTCCTCATTGTCTCCGATATAATACCAGGGCCAGCCATAGAAGGCGCCGTCCTTTACAGCGGTCGCGTATTCGAAGGGGACGTTGTCGCCGAGCTCGTCGCGCTCGTTGACGACGCACCAAAGCGCGCCTGTCACCGGCTGCACGGTCATGCCGGAACAGTTGCGCAGGCCGGTGGCGACCGTCCTGCGATTGTTGCCGTCGTGGTCGAAGGCGAGCACATCGGCGCGGCCCTGCTCCGGGCCCCAAGCCTCGCCGAGCGGCTGCGATTTCGCCCACGCCTCGATGCCGCCTTTCGGCTTCGCCCCCATATCCTCGGCGATGTTGGAGCCGGAGCCGACCGACAGATAGAGCGTCTTGCCGTCGGGCGAGAAGGCGATGTCGCGTGTCCAGTGGTGGTTGGCGGGAATCTTGGCGACGATGGTTTCCGGCTTGACGGAGGCCTCAAGGTCGCCGTTGCGGTAGGGGAATCGCACGACGCTGTTGCTGTTGGCCACATAGACCCATTGCGGCTTGTCGCCCGGCGGATAGAAGGCGATGCCGTAGGGTCGCGTCAGGCCCCTGGCGAAGATCGACGTCTCGGCTGGCTTCGCGCTGCCCTCGGCCAGGCGATAGACGCGGACCTGGTTCGCGCGACTGTCGGCGACGAAGAGGTCGCCGTTCGGCGCTACACGCACCACGCGGGGACTGTCGATACCCGATGCTACCAGTTCGGCGGAGAAACCCGGCGGAAGCTTTGGCTTCGCGTCCTCGGGACGATCGGTGACGCCGCCGCCATTCGAGGCGGACTCCGTCGCATAGGGCTTCTGCATATCCTGAGGCTTCAGCAGCCGGCGCACGCCCGGGCGGTCGGCCTTCCAGTCGCCGAAGGCCTTTTCGCCGCTGAGCAGCGGCTGATCGGCCTGCTGCGCAAAGGCACCCGTGGCAAGAACCAGCGCGAGGCCCGCAAGGCCGGCGATCCCCTTCATGCTGTCCTCCGTCATCTGTCGACGCGCCCAGATTGATCGGACGCCGCAGACAGGAGATATTGGGCAAACGTCCTAAAAGAGAAGCATGCGCACACGGATGCAGGCCGCCGGCTTAGGCCTCTTCCGCGTCCAGGTCGTCGTCGAGGCGCTTTTCCAACTCGACGAGATCGGCCGGCAAGGGCAGGCCCATGGCGCGGAGTTCCCGCAATTTCTCGCGCAGCTGCTCCTGGATCTCGCGGTCGTCCTCGGGCTGGTTGATCATTTCCTGCAGCAGGAGGTCGATCTGGGCCTTGATTGCTTCCAACGCCATTTTTTTCTCCCTCTGCAGCTGCCGCGACCCTAGGTGTGGCGAGATTCAGATCAGCCCGAGTCGAGAACGGTGGCTTCCGAGAACCGGAGCGGAGCGTACTTTACTTAAAGTACGTGAGCACCGGAAGCGCAGGAAGCCGTCGTTCGCAGGCCGGCCCCACCTGAATATCGATACACCTAACGCAGCATGCGCGAAATCAGCTGTGCCGTATAATCGACCATCGGCACGATGCGGGCGTAATTCAGCCTTGTTGGACCGATGACGCCGAGCGCGCCGATGACGCGGGCGTCCTTGTCGCGATAGGGGGCGACGACCAGCGACGAGCCGGACAGCGAAAACAGCTTGTTCTCCGAACCGATGAAGATGCGCACGCCCGGCCCTTCCTCGGCCAGGTCGAGCAGCTGCAGCAGCCCGTCCTGCGTCTCCAGGTCTTCGAACAGATGGCGCAGCAGTTCGAGGTCGGCCTGGGCGGTGACATTTTCCAGCAGGTTGGCGCGGCCTCGCACGATGAGGCGCGCCGGCAGTCCACTTTCGGCGCCGGCCCAGACCGCCAGGCCCTTCTCGACCAGATCCTGCGACAGCGTGTCGAGGGCGGATTTGGTTTCGTCCTTGATGCGGGCAATCTCCACGCGCGCCTCGGCAAGCGTGCGGCCCCTGATATGGGCGTTGAGGAAATTGGACGCCTCATGCAGCTGCGAGACGGTAATGCCGGCCGGGAGGTCGACGACGCGGTTCTCGACGTCGCCGTTCTGCGACACCAGCACGGCAAGCGCCTTGGTGGGCTCGAGCTGGATGAATTCGATGTGCTTCAGCGCCACCTCGTTCTTGGAGGCAAGCACCAGGCCGGCGCCGCGCGACATGCCGGACAGCATCTGGCTGGCCTCGGTCAGCATATGCTCCAGCGTCGCGCCTGAGCCCGAGGCGCGCACCTGCGCCTCGATGGCGCGGCGCTCGTCGTCGGAAAGGTCGCCGAGCTCCATGAAGGCGTCGACGAAGAAACGCAGGCCGGTCTGGGTCGGCAGCCGCCCGGCGGAAACATGCGGCGCGTAGATCAGCCCCAGATGCTCGAGGTCGCTCATCACGTTGCGGATGGTGGCCGGCGACAGCGAGGAGGGCAGGATACGCGACAGGCTGCGCGAACCGACCGGCTCGCCGTCGCGCAGATAAGAATCGACAATCCGCCGGAAAATATCGCGCGAGCGCATGTCGAGTGACTGAAGCACGGGCGACTGGAACCCGGGTGACTGCGACGTCGGATCGACTGGTTTGTTCATTCCGGCGAGAAACCTCCTTCAGAAAAGATATAGACTTAAGCCACAGCGGCGCAACCCGGTGCCGCTTTTGCGTTCACGGTGCCGCGTTCGCGGTCGCGCGGGCGTTTTCCTTTGCGCCGTGCTGCGCATGCGTCTACAAGCCGCCGACGAATCCGGGAAAGAACAGAAAGAGCCTCGATGCGCCCCTCCAAACGCCAAGCCGACGAAATGCGCGCCATCTCCTTCGAGCGCGGCGTCTCCAAGCATGCCGAAGGCTCTTGCCTGGTGAAGTTCGGCGACACGCATGTCTTGTGCACCGCGAGCCTGGAGGAAAAAGTGCCCGCCTGGATGCGCAATTCCGGCAAGGGCTGGGTGACGGCGGAATACGGCATGCTGCCGCGCTCGACCGGCGAGCGCATGCGACGCGAGGCCTCAGCCGGCAAGCAGGGCGGCCGCACGCTGGAGATCCAGCGGCTGATCGGCCGGAGCTTGCGCGCCGTGGTCGATCTGCAGGCGCTGGGCGAACAGCAGATCACCGTCGACTGCGACGTCATCCAGGCCGATGGCGGCACCCGCACCGCCTCGATCACCGGCGGCTGGGTGGCGCTCTATGATTGCCTTCGCTGGATGGAAGCACGCCAGATGGTCAGCGTCTCCAAGGTGCTGAAGGACCATGTCGCGGCGATTTCCTGCGGCATCCATGACGGTCAGCCGGTCATCGACCTCGATTACCTCGAGGATTCCTCGGCCGGCACCGACGCCAACTTCGTCATGACCGGCAAGGGCGGCATCGTCGAGATCCAAGGGACGGCCGAGGGCGAGCCTTTCTCAGAGGAGCAGTTCGCGGCGCTGATGGCCTTGGCGAAGAAGGGCATTTCGCGGCTGGTGAGCCTGCAGCAGATGGCGGTAGCGTAGGGTACTTATGAGACCTTCCGCCATCCTCGAATCGGCTCTTTACGTCACCGATCTGGCTGAGGCAGAGACCTTCTACCGCGACATCATAGGCCTCAAGCCACTAGGCAAAGTCGAGGGTCGGCACGTCTTCTTCCGCTGCGGCGATGGCGTATTGCTTCTCTTCAACGCCGAGGCGACGAAAATCCCGCCGGCGCCGGACGCTCGCCTGAAGGTGCCGCCGCATGGCACGGCCGGCGAGGGCCATCTCTGCTTTGCCGCAACCGCCGAAGAGATCGCTGCGTGGCGCGACCATCTCGCCGCCAGCAACATCGCCATCGAAAGCAATTTCGAATGGCCGCAGGGCGGGCACTCGATCTATATCCGCGACCCTTCGGGCAATTCGATCGAGTTCGCCGAGCCAAGGATCTGGGGTTTCTGATGCATTCTCTGAACGGAAAGAAGATCGTCGTCGCCAGCCACAATGCGGGCAAGCTGCGCGAATTCGCCGACCTGATGGCGCCGTTCGGCTTCGAGGCGAAATCCGCCAGGGACTACGGTCTGCCCGAGCCGGACGAGACCGGCACGACCTTCGAGGAGAACGCCTATATCAAGGCCTTCGCGGCCGCCAAGGCGACCGGCCTGCCGGCGCTGTCTGACGATTCCGGACTCTGCGTCGACGCATTGGCCGGCGCGCCAGGCGTCTATACCGCCAATTGGGCCGAAAAGCCGGACGGCAGCAGGGATTTCGGCATGGCCATGCAGAAGACGGAAACGGCGCTGCAGGAAGTCCGAGCGACGGAACCCGCGCGGCGCACCGGCCGCTTCGTCGCCGTCATCTGCCTGGCATTTCCCGACGGCGAAGCCGAATATTATCGCGGCGAGGCCGAGGGAACGCTGGTGTGGCCGCCGCGCGGCACGCTGGGCTTCGGCTACGACCCGGTCTTCCTGCCCAACGGGTTCGACAAGACTTTTGGCGAAATGAGCGCGGAAGAAAAGCATGGCTGGAAGCCCGGCCAGACGACGGCGCTTTCGCACCGCGCCCGCGCCTTCCAGAAATTCGCCGAAGCGCGATTGGATTTGGTGCGATCAGGACCAGCATGAGCGCCGTGACGATACCGCTCGACCGCAGCCCCGGCTTCGGCGTCTATATCCACTGGCCGTTCTGCGCGGCCAAGTGCCCTTACTGCGACTTCAACAGCCATGTCCGCCACCAGCCGGTCGACCAGGATCGCTTCGCCCGCGCCTTCGAGACGGAGCTTGCGACCATGCGCGCCCGCACCGGGCCGCGCGAGGTGACCAGCATCTTCCTCGGCGGCGGCACGCCGTCGCTGATGAAGCCGGAAACGGTGGGCGCGGTGCTGGATGCGGTGGCGAAGAACTGGACGGTGCCGGCCGGCATCGAGGTGACGCTGGAAGCCAACCCGTCCTCGGTCGAAGCCGAGCGCTTCCGCGGCTATCGCGCCGCCGGCGTCAACCGCGTCTCGCTCGGCGTGCAGGCGCTGAACGACAAGGACCTGCGCTTCCTCGGCCGGCTGCACAATGTCGAGGAGGCGCTTTATGCCATCGGGCTTGCGCGCGAGATCTTTCCGCGCCTCTCCTTCGACCTGATCTACGCGCGGCCCGGCCAGACGCCGGAGGTATGGGGTGCGGAGCTGGAGCAGGCGATCGGCTATGCCGTCGACCATCTTTCGCTCTACCAGCTCACCATCGAGGAGGGCACGCCCTTCCACGCGCTTTACGCGGCGAAGAAATTCACGTTGCCCGACAACGACCATGCCGCCGACCTCTACGCGCTGACGCAGGAGGTGACGGCGGCGCACGGGCTGCCGGCCTACGAGATTTCCAACCACGCCCGGCCGGGCGCCGAGAGCCGGCACAACCTCACCTACTGGCGCTATGGCGAATATGTCGGCGTCGGACCGGGCGCGCATGGGCGCTTCGTCGAGAACGGCCGCCGCACGGTGACGATAGCGGAGAGGATGCCGGAGACCTGGGCCAATCTTGTCGAGGCCAAGGGCCATGGCGTCACCGGCGGCGAGGTCCTGACACGCGCGGAAGAGGCCGACGAGTTCCTGCTGATGGGCTTGCGACTCGCCGAAGGCATCGACCTGCAGCGCTACGAGGCGCTCTCGGGGCGCGGCTTGTCGAGCGCAAGGCTTTCCGTGCTTCAGGAGGAAGGGCTGGTGGCGCCGGTCGGCAATGCAAGGCTGCGCGCCACGACCGCCGGCATGATCGTGCTGGACGCCGTGGTGGCGGATCTGGCGCGGTAACCTCTTGAAGAATGTCCTCTTCGTCTGCAGCCAGAACCGGCTGCGCAGCCCGACCGCCGAGCAGGTGTTTTCCAAGCGCCGCGACATCGAGGTGGAATCGGCCGGCACCAATCATGACGCCGACAGCCCGCTGACGCATGAGCTGGTCGCCTGGGCCGACATCATCTTCGTCATGCAGAAGGCGCATCGCGCCAAGCTGCAGAAGAAGTTCCGGGCGAGCCTGAAGGGCGCCAGGGTGATCTGCCTGGACATCCCGGACGACTACGGGTTCATGGATCCGGAACTGGTGCGGCTGCTGGAAGTGAGGGTCGGCAGATACCTTGAAAGAGGCGAATGCCTCTCGCGTTCGTCATTCTCGGGCTTGACCCGAGAATCCATGCCGTGACTTTGGCCATAGGGTGCAGCGGAGCAGAATTCGGCACCGTCAGCGACGCTTCAATGTAACGGCATGGATCCTAGGGTCTGCGCTGCGTCGCTTCGCTCCTTGCTTCGCCCTAGGGTGACGAAGCGAGAGCCGTCAGCGCTCACGAGCGGCGCTTTACGCGTCGTGCTTCTGGCGATGCTTGCCGCGGTGCTTTTCGCCATGCGCCTCGTCGTGACGCACGGGCTTCGAATCGCCCTTGTCTCGGCGTCCGCCGCTCTGAGCGGCAATCGGGTGTGGGGGGATGCCCTCGCGGGCGGTCTTGCTTTCAAGTCGGCTGATGAAGATGTCGAAGCGATTGGGCATCGTTCGGTCCTGCCTCCTCCCGGGGAATCAGGGGTTAAATTCGCCGCTGTGGGTTTCGTTCCGCACTGTGGCAAAGGCATGGCGATTTCCTTAACCCGACCTCACGTTTTGCAACGAGGCGCCAGCCATGCCAAACAAGGCCGGTTATGAGGGGCAATCGGTGACCGGCGACAAACGCAGCTACCTGATCGGACAGACCGAGATCGCGGCGCGGCCGCTCTCGGCGGCGCTCTATCTGGTGGCGACGCCGATCGGCAATCTGGCCGACATCACGCTGCGCGCGCTGGAGACGCTGGCCGCCGCCGACATCGTCGCCTGTGAGGACACGCGCGTCTCGCGCGTGCTGCTCGAACGCTACGGTATCCGGCGGCGCACCACCGCCTATCACGAGCACAATGCCCAGGAAGCCGGGCCGAAGCTCATCGAGGCGCTGGCGGCGGGGCAAAGCGTGGCGCTGATTTCGGACGCCGGCACGCCGCTGGTTTCCGATCCCGGATACCGGCTGGTCGGCGAGGCACTGGAGCAAGGTATCCGCGTCGTGCCGATCCCGGGACCTTCGGCCGCGCTCGCGGCGCTGACCGCCTCGGGCTTGCCCTCCGACGCCTTCCTGTTCGCCGGTTTCCTGCCCGTGAAAGCTGGACAACGACTGACCAAGCTTGAAACCTTCAAGGCGGTGCCGGCGACGCTGATCTTCTTCGAATCGCCCAGACGGCTGGTCGAGACGCTTGGCGCCATGGTCGAGGCGCTGGGGGGCGCGCGCAAAGCCGCGATCGGCCGAGAGCTGACCAAGGCCTTCGAGGAGATGCGCACCGGCACGCTGGCCGAACTGGCCGGCCATTATGCGGCGGCCGACACGCCGAAGGGCGAGATCGTCATCTGCGTCGGCCCGCCGGAGGCGGTGGAAGGTCAACCGGCGGATATCGACCGGCTGCTGTTGTCGCTGGCGGCGGAAATGCCGGCGTCCAAGGCGGCAGCGGAGGCGGCGAAGATGACCGGCGGCCAGAAGCAGGCGCTTTACCGGCGACTGCTCGAGCTGAAGGACGGACCATGATCCCGAAAAATGAACACCGGCTTTCGGAAAAGATCATGGTCAGGCAGAAAGATGGCTGAGCGCACCGCTGGTCATCGCCGCAAGGCCTATCGGCGCGGCCATCGCGGCGAATGGCTGGCGGCACTGGCGCTGATGCTGAAAGGCTACCGGATCCTGGCGCGTCGTCACCGCACCAGGCTCGGCGAGATCGACCTGATTGCAAGACGCGGCGATCTCGTGCTGTTCGTCGAGGTCAAGGCGCGCCGCACGCTGATCGAGGCGATGGAAGCGATCGGCCCTGAATCAGAGCGCCGGATCGAGGGCGCCGCGGATTTGTGGCTGTCGCGCCAGCCCGACTATGGCAGGCTTTCGATGCGTTTCGACATGGTGGCGGTGCTGCCCTGGCGCTGGCCGGTGCATGTCGAGAACGCGTTTTATGGAAGGAATTGAGGGTCTCACCCCCAAACCGTCAACGCCGCCAGCCCCGCGATCCCCACCAGCAGCCGCCACCAGCCGAACAGCGCGTAGCCTCTGCGCGAGACGTAATCGAGCAGGAAGCGAACCACGATGAGCGCGGCGACGAAGGCGGCGATGAAGCCGACGGAAATGATCGGCAGGTCTGCCGAGGTCAGCACGTTGCGGTTCTTGAACAGGTCGAAGGCGAAGGCGCCGACCATGGTGGGCATTGCAAGAAAGAAGGAGAACTCGGCCGCCGCGCGCTTGTCGACGGCCATCAGCAGCGCGCCGACGATTGTGGAGCCGGAGCGCGAAGTGCCGGGGATCAGCGACAGGCACTGGAACAGGCCGATCTTGAGATAAACGCTCAACGGGAAGCGCTCGACGTTGTGATGCACCGGCTTGAAGTTGATGCGGTCGACGGCGAGCAGCACCACACCGCCGATGATCAGCATGATGCAGATCAGCCTGGGCGATTCGAACAATATGGTCTTGATGAAATCATGCGCCAGCGCGCCGATCACCGCCGCCGGCAGGAAGGCAACCAGGATGCCGATGACGAAATGCTTTATTTGCGGGTCGCTGGGCAGCTTGACCAGCATCTGCCAGAGCTTGCCGAAATAGACGCTGAGGATCGCCAGGATGGCGCCGAGCTGGATCAGGATCTCGAAGGCCTTGCCGGTCGAATGGAAGCCGAGGAAGTGGCCCGCGAGCAGGATGTGACCGGTCGAGGACACCGGGATGAACTCGGTCAGGCCCTCCAAAAGCCCAAGCAGCAACGCTTCGACGATGGTCTGGCTTTCCATGGCAACCTCAGATTTCGGGGATAGATGGGGACAACGGCTTGCTTGTCACGGCGCGGAAGTCCCCCTATAGGTCGCAACACCGTGACGGCCGCATGACGGGCCGCCAAGACTTACCGGCGCGGGTAACGATTCGCCAGTGCGCCCTATCATCGCGGAACCATGCTGACGCTTTTCCATCATCCCATGTTCGCCACCTGCCGGTTCGTGCGCCTCGCCTTCGGCGAGTATGGCGAGGAGCTGGCGCTGATCGAGGAAAAGCCGTGGACGCGCCGCAAGGAGTTCCTGGCGCTGAATCCTGCAGGCACGCTGCCGATCCTGCTCGCCGAAGGCGACGTGCCGATCGTCGGCGCCATGGTAATCGCCGAATATCTCGACGAGACGCGCGGGGTGCTCAAGCGCGACAAGCGGCTGTTCGCCGAGGACCCCATGCAGCGCGCCGAAATCCGCCGGCTGACCGACTGGTACTTGGCGAAGGCCGAAAGCGAGGTCACCCGCCATCTGGTGCGCGAGCGCGTGCTGAAGCCGGTCATGCCGGAAACCGCCGGCGGCGGCTCGCCCGATTCGGCGGCGATCCGCGCCGCCCGCGCCAACATCCGCCAGCACATGAAATACACCAACTGGCTGGCCGGCACGCGCCATTGGCTGGCCGGCAACAAGGTGACCTATGCCGACCTCGCGGCGGCCGCGACGCTTTCGGTGCTCGACTATCTCGGCGAGATCGACTGGCGCGAACACAGCGCCGCGCGCGAATGGTACACGCGGGTCAAATCGCGGCCGTCGTTCCGGCCGCTGCTTTCCGACCGGGTGCGCGGCCTGTCGCCAGTATCGCATTATGCGGACCTCGACTTCTGAAAAACTTCGCGCGCTGATCGAGGCGGAGGCGCGCCGCGCCGGCTTCGAGGCGGTCGCCCTGACGCGCCCGGACGCGATCCCGCTGGCGCCGGCAAGGCTTGCCGAATTCGTTTCCGACGGTTTCCACGGCTCGATGGCGTGGATCGCCGAGACGCTTGAGCGCCGAGCCGAGCCCTCGACGCTGTGGCCGGAGGTGCGCTCGATCGTCGTGCTGGCGATGAATTACGGCCCCGACCATGATCCGCGCGACATTCTCGCAAGGCCCGACCGCGGCGCGATCTCGGTCTATGCGCAAAACCGCGACTATCACGACGTGATGAAAGGCCGGCTGAAGGAGATCGCCGGCAAGATCGTGGCCAAAGCCGGCGGCGACGTGAAAGTGTTCGTCGACACGGCGCCGGTGATGGAAAAACCGCTGGCAGAGGCGGCGGGGCTCGGCTGGCAGGGCAAGCACACCAACCTGGTCAGCCGCGCGCATGGCTCCTGGCTGTTCCTCGGCATGATCTTCACCACGGCCGAGCTCGAGCCGGACGCGGCCGAGATCGACCATTGCGGTTCCTGCCGCGCCTGCCTCGATGCCTGCCCGACCGATGCTTTTCCGGCGCCCTACCGGCTCGACGCGCGGCGTTGCATCTCCTATCTCACAATCGAGAACAAGGGGCCGATCCCGCGCGAATTCCGCGAAAAGATCGGCAACCGGATCTATGGCTGCGACGACTGCCTGGCCGCCTGTCCGTGGAACAAGTTCGCCAGCGCCGCATCCGAAGCGAAGCTTGCCGCGCGGGCCGATCTGCGCGAGCCGAAGCTTTCGGAGCTGCTGGTGCTCGACGATGCGGCGTTTCGTGCCTTCTTCTCTGGCTCGCCGATCAAGCGCATCGGCCGCGACCGTTTTGTTCGCAACGTGCTGATCGCTGCCGGCAATTCGGGCGACGCTTCACTGACGCCGATCGTGCGCGGGCTGCTCGGCGACGCCTCGCCGCTGGTGCGGGGTGCGGCAATCTGGGCCCTGTCGCGACTGTTGCCCGATCGCGAATTTGGCGAGCTTGCCGCCACGGTTTCGAGGACCGAAACCGATGTAGCGGTCCAAGAGGAATGGCTGGCGGTAGCGGCATCTGCCGTGGAGGCCGATTGAGGGTTCATCGATGAGCGAAAGACGTTTCTTCATTTTCGGCGCCGGCTATTCGGGCAAGGCTTTCGCGCGGGCCAACGCCCAACATGCGCCGATCTTCGGCACGACCCGGGCGCCGGAAAGGTTCGGGGCGCTGCGGTCGGCCGGTGTCGAGCCGCTGCAGTTCGACGGCGCGCCGTCGCCGGAACTCGGCGAAGCGCTCGCCAGGACCACGCATCTCATCGTCTCGGTCGCTCCCGACGACACCGGCGACCCGGTGCTGAACGCCGCCGGCGATGCGCTGCGGGAAAAGATGCCGGCGCTGGAATGGATCGCCTATCTCTCCACCGTCGGCGTCTATGGCGACCATGGCGGCGCCTGGGTGGACGAGACCAGCGACTGCCGGCCGGTGTCGAAGCGCTCGGTGATGCGGGTGGCGGCCGAGCAGCAATGGCTGGCGCTTGGCCGGGAGATCGGCAAGCCGGTGGCGGTGCTGCGGCTTTCCGGAATCTACGGGCCGGGTCGCAATGCGCTGGCCAATCTGGAGGACGGCACGGCGCGGCGGCTGGTCAAGCAGGACCAAGTGTTCAACCGCATCCATTGCGACGATATCGCAGGCGCGCTGTGGCTGCTCGCCGACAACAGTCTCGGCGGGATTTTCAACGTCACCGACGACGAGCCGGCGCCGCCGCAGGATGTCGTGGCCTACGCCGCAGGGCTGATGGGCGTCGAGCCGCCGCCCGAAATTCCCTTCGAGACCGCCCAACTTTCGCCCATGGCGCGGTCTTTCTATGGCGAGAACAAGCGCGTCGCCAACAAGGCGATCAAGGTGGCCGGCTATCGTTTTCGGTTCCCCGACTATCGGGTGGCGCTGGAGCGAATGTGGGCCGAGGGCAACTGGCGGGACGGAGCGCCGCGCAGCCCGATGAGGCGCTGAAAATCGATGCGGGACGCGCGGCGTGGTATGATTCGTTCCTATTCGCCTGACCGTGCCGCAAACGGATAGACTGGAGAGGGATCCGGCCTGATGAACTTGCGATCACTGCCCGATAGGAAGCCGTTCCTGACCGCCGCGCTGGCGTTGGTGACCTTGGCAGCGCTGGCGGCGGCCGCGATTTCGGCCGAACCGCGCGCCAAGGACCTGTTCGGCGCCAAGAAACTGCCGGCGGTGGTGCCCGCGCAATCCTTCGGCTTCTACTCCAAGGGCTGCTTCGCCGGTGGCGTCGCCCTGCCGATGGAAGGCCCGACCTGGGAAGTGATGCGCCCCTCGCGCAACCGGCGCTGGGGTCATCCGGCCATGATCGCGCTTATCGAGAAACTCGCGCGTGACGCGGTAGCCGATGGCTGGCCAGGGCTTCTGGTCGGCGACGTCTCGCAGCCGCGCGGCGGACCGATGATGACCGGCCATGCCTCGCATCAGATCGGGCTCGACGCGGACGTCTGGCTGACGCCGATGCCGAAGCGGCCGCTGACCATGGCGCAGCGCGAATCGATGAGCGCCACGCTGATGGTCGACGAGAAGACGCATCTGGTGAAGGACGCTCTGTGGACGCCGGCGCACACAAGGCTGCTCAAGCGCGCGGCGAGCTATCCGGAAGTCGAGCGTATCCTGGTCAATCCCGGCATCAAGAAGAAGCTCTGCGACACGGTCACCGGCGACCGTTCCTGGCTGCGCAAGATCCGGCCGTTCTGGGGCCATGACTATCACTTCCACATGCGCATCGGCTGCCAGCCGGGCTCGCCGGGCTGCAAGGAGCAGGAGGCGACGCCGGCGGATGACGGCTGCGGCAAGCCGCTGGCCTGGTGGTTCACCGAGGCGCCGTGGCGGCCGAACAAGAATCCCGATGCGCCGAAGGCCCGCGACCTGATGACGATGGCCAATCTGCCGAAAGAGTGCCAGGCGGTGCTCGCCGCGACGGATGCGCCGTCGGTGGCGGCCGTGACCTACCAGGGCGGCAGCGCCACCGCGGTCGCCGCGGCCGAACCGCAGCCGAGCGAGCCGGCGGAGACGATCTCCAGCGGCAACGCCGCGATGCCGGCGGCGGCCAGCGCTTTCGCGCCGACGCCCAAGATCGGCATCCCGCTGCCAAGACCTAGACCGGGAAACTAGTGCCTCACCGTTTCACGTAAACGGCGAAACGCCCTATCTCTTTGCTTTGACGCAATTCCGGACGGAAAGCGACGGCGAAGGCGCCGAGCCTAACGGCTCACACTTTTCCTGGAATTGCTCTATGGCGCAAGCGGGCTTCCCCTTTCCGGGGTCATGCGCTAGTCAATCGATTGAAACGGCGCAGTCGCGCTGCAATGAGGACGACCAAGCGCATGGCAGGCGAAGACGAGAAGGGACTGCGGTTTCCGGTCCTGATCGGCGACATCGGTGGCACCAACGCGCGCTTCTCGATCGTGCGCGACGCCAATTCCGAAGCGACCGACCCGCAGATCGTCCAGACGGCGAATTTCAAGACCATCGACGACGCTATCCAGGCGGCGGTGCTCGACCGTTCGTCCATCCAGCCGAATTCGGCGGTGCTTGCGATTGCCGGACCGGTCGACGGCGACGAGATTCCGCTTACCAACTGCCCCTGGGTCGTGAAACCCCGGCAGATGATCGCCAATCTGGGCCTGAGCGAGGTCGTCGTGCTCAACGATTTCGAGGCGCAGGCGCTGGCCGTGGTGGCGCTCGGCGAAGAGCATATGGAAAAGATCGGCGGCGGCGCGCCGGAACCCAATGCGAGCCGCGTCGTGCTGGGCCCCGGCACGGGTCTTGGCGTCGCTGGGCTGATCTACGCGCTCGACCACTGGATACCGGTGCCAGGCGAGGGTGGGCATATGGATATCGGCCCGCGCACGTCGCGCGACTTCGAGGTGTTCCCGCATATCGACAAGCTGGAAGGCCGCATCTCCGGCGAGCAGATCCTGTGCGGACGCGGGCTGGTCAACGTCTATCGCGCCGTGGCCAGGACGGACGGCAAGCCGACGCCCTTCACGACGCCGGCCGAGGTCACCGGCGCCGCGCTCGCCAAAACCGACGCGGTGGCCGAGGAAGCGCTGGCGCTCTTCGTCACCTGTCTCGGTCGCACCGCGGGCGACCTAGCGCTGGTTTTCATGAGCCGAGGCGGCGTTTTCCTGACCGGCGGCATCGCGCAAAAGATCGTGCCAGCGCTGAAGGAGGGCAATTTCCGCGCCGCCTTCGAGGACAAGGCGCCGCACAGCGCGCTGATGCGCGAGATGCCGGTCTATGTCATCACCCATCCGCTGGCGGCGCTGCTTGGGCTTGCCGCCTACGCCAGGACACCGTCGCTGTTCGGCGTGAACACGGCGGGGCGGCACTGGCGGGCGTGACCGAGCCCGGTTCGGGCCGGCGATCGGCCGCCGCGGCGAAGTTTGGCCATAGGCAAGCCGAAGCCAGGGCGTTAAGAGGATGCCGAACGCGGCCCCATCCGACACGCGGAAACCATGAAGCGCTCCTGATTTGACCGTTCAAACTTCCCTCAAACTGAAGGTCCAGCCTGCCGAGGTCAGCGCCGTGCTGCGCCGCATCCTGGCCGAAAACGGCAAGGAATACCGCTGGACCTATGTGGTCGCCGTCGTCTGTCTGCTGGTCGTTTCCGGCACCACCGCCTTCACCGCGTGGATCATGGCGCCGATGATCAACCAGATCTTCTACGAACGGCGCAGCGACATGATCGTCTGGATCTGCGCCGGTTTCATGGGCGCCTCCGTGCTGCGCGGCTTCGCCGGCTACGGCCAGGCGGTCGCGCTGGCCAGGATCGGCAACAATCTGGTCGCCCGTTATCAGAAGCGCAGCTTCGACCATCTGATGAAGCTCGGCGTCGAGTTCTTCAACGAGACCCGTTCCGGCCGGCTGGCGGCTCAGGTGAACGAGAATGTCGGCGGCATCCGCGATCTCCTGTCGCTCACGCTAACCTCCATCAGCCGCGACGCGGTCTCGCTCGTCGCGCTTGTCGGCGTGATGATCTACCAGGATCCGGTCCTGTCGCTGAGCTCGCTGCTGATCGGACCGCCGCTGATCTGGGCCGTCGTCTACATCACCCGCCGCCTGCGCAAGATCAACCGCGAATCCGTGCTGATCAACTCGCGGCTGAACGGGTCCGTGCAGGAGGCCACGCAGGGTATCGCCATCGTCAAGGCCTTCACCCTGGAGGGGGAGCTGGCGCGCCGCATCGGCATCATGGCCGACACAGCCGAGCAGCGTAACAACAAGATCGCCCGCGTCGCGGAGCGGCTGTCGCCGATTTCCGAAATCCTGGGCGGCCTCGCCGTCACCGCCGTGCTTGCCTATTCCGGCTATCGGGCGCTGGTGCTCGGGCAGCCGCCGGGCGCGGTGTTTTCCTTCATCACCGCGCTGATCCTGGCCTACGACCCGGCGCGGCGCCTGGCGCGCACGCAGGTCGGCATGGAACGCGCCCTGGTCAACGCGCGCATGATCTACGAGCTGCTCGACCTCGAGCCGAAGCAGGGCGACGCGCCCGACGCGGTCGAGGCGAAGATCACCACCGGCGAGGTGCGTTTCAACAATGTGACCTTCGGCTACAACGCCGGCACGCCCGTGCTGCGGGACCTGAGCTTCACCGCCGCGGCCGGCAAGGTCACGGCCATCGTCGGCGCCTCGGGCGCCGGCAAGTCGACGCTGGTGGCGCTGCTGCAGCGCTTCTACGACGTAGACAAAGGCTCGATCGAGGTCGACGGCCAGGACATCGCCAAGGTGACCAAGCATTCGCTGCGCCAATCGATCGCCTATGTGGCGCAGGCGCCCTACCTGTTCGAGGGCACGATCCGCGACAACATCCGCTTCGGCCGGCTGTCGGCGACCGACACCGAGATCGAGCAGGCGGCGAAGCTGGCGGCGGCGGACGAGTTCATCCGCCAGCAGCCGCAAGGCTACGACACGCCGGTCGGCGAAGGCGGCTCGACGCTGTCCGGCGGCCAGCGCCAGCGCGTGTCGATCGCGCGCGCCATCGTGCGCCAGGCGCCGATCCTCCTGCTCGACGAGGCGACCTCGGCGCTCGACAACGAGGCCGAGGCGCGTGTCCAGGAGGCGCTGACCCACGTCATGGAAGGGCGCACGACGATCGTGATCGCACACCGGCTGTCGACGGTGGTCAATGCCGACCATATCATCGTGCTGGAAGAGGGCAGGCTGGTCGAGGAAGGCACGCATGCGACGCTGATGGCCGACCCGCACGGCATCTATGCCCGCTTCCACCGGATCCAGGGCAAGAAAGGGCTGGGGCTTGTCGACGACGCCAAGGCAAGCCAGACTTCGGGCCAAACTCCGGCGCCGCGCAGCCGCGCCAAGAAGACCGTCAGGAGAAGCGCATGAGCGAAGCCGGCGATATGGGCCTGGTCGTGGTGGGCGCCGCGGGCCGCATGGGCCAGACGCTGATCCGCGCCATCCACACCATGCCCGGCGCGCGCGTCGCCGCCGCGGTCGAGCGGCCGGACTCCCCCCATCTCGGCAAGGATGCCGGCGAGCTTGCCGGCATCGGCATCATCAACGTGCCGATCGTCGACGATCCGCTGCCGGCCTTCGCCAAGGCCGACGGCGTGCTCGATTTCACCGCGCCGGCGGCGAGCGTCGAATTCGCCGGCTATGCCGCGCAGGCGCGCATCGTCCATGTCATCGGCACCACCGGCTGCTCGGCCGAGGACAATGCCAGGATCGCCGCCGCCGCGCGCCATGCGACGATCGTCAAATCCGGCAATATGAGCCTCGGCGTCAACCTTCTGGCGGTGCTGGTCGAGCAGGCCGCGAAGGCGCTCGACCCGGAGGATTTCGACATCGAGATTCTGGAAATGCACCACCGCCACAAGGTCGATGCGCCGTCCGGCACGGCGCTGCTGCTCGGCGAGGCGGCGGCCAGGGGACGCGGCATCGATCTTGCCGGCAACAGCGTCAAGGTGCGCGACGGCCATACCGGGGTGCGCAAGGCAGGCTCGATCGGCTTCGCCACGCTGCGCGGCGGCTCCGTCGTCGGCGACCACAGCGTGATCCTTGCCGGCACCGGCGAGCGCATCACGCTCTCCCACCACGCCGAGGACCGGGCGATCTTCGCGCGCGGCGCGGTCAAGGCGGCACTTTGGGCGCGCGGCAAGAAGCCCGGACTTTATTCCATGCGGGACGTGCTCGGCCTGAGCTGACACGAGCCTGAACCATTTCCTTCTTACGCAATTCAGGGCGGAAACCGTTCGAATTGCTCAACCCCAGAGGAGCTGACATGTCGGGAACTCTCGTGCTCGTGCGCCACGGCCAGAGCGAATGGAACCTGAAGAACCTGTTCACCGGCTGGCGCGATGTCGGCCTGACCGAGCAGGGCACCGCGGAGGCGCTGGCGGCCGGCGAAAAGCTCAAGGCGCGCGGCCTGAAATTCGACATCGCCTACACCTCGGCGCTGCAGCGGGCGCAGAAGACTTGCCAGCTGATCCTCGACGTGGTCGGCCAGGGCGAGCTCAAGACGATCCGCGACCAGGCGCTCAACGAGCGCGACTATGGCGACCTCTCCGGTCTCAACAAGGACGACGCGCGCAAGAAATGGGGCGAGGAGCAGGTGCATATCTGGCGCCGTTCCTACGACATCGCGCCGCCAGGTGGCGAAAGCCTGAAGGACACGGGCGCGCGCGTGTGGCCCTATTACCTGCACGAGGTGCAGCCGCATGTGCTGCGCGGCGAGACGGTGCTGGTCGCCGCGCACGGCAATTCGCTGCGCGCGCTGATCATGGCGCTGGACGGCAAGAGCGGCGAGGAGATCGTCAAGCTCGAGCTCGGCACCGGCGTGCCGGTCATCTACAAGCTCAATGCCGATTCCACCGTGGCGAAGAAAGAAGTGCTGGAGGGGTGAGGAGCAGCTTCCTTCTCCCGTCACTATACGGGAAGAAGGCGCCGGCAGGCGGATGAGGGGCAGTCAGCTTCGGCGATTATCTCGTCCCGGCTCGAAGCGAAGCAGGAGCCTCACCTATCCGGCGTAGGCGCTTACGAAAAAAGCGCGTTGACACGTATCGTTTGCCCGCTTACATGAGCGCCCACCAGCCCAGATGGCGGAATTGGTAGACGCGCACGGTTCAGGTCCGTGTTCCGCAAGGAGTGGAGGTTCGAGTCCTCTTCTGGGCACCATCCTTCGCTCTTCGAGCTTCGGATGGCAGGCCATCCTGGAGTTCCGAGAGCGAAGAGTATCCGCAACGCCTATTCGAACGGTTGCGGTTCAGTCCTACTCAGCCAACGCCATGCGGTCGCGCCGCGCTACTTTTCGACGCCGCAAAAAAGACAGGCCGCCCGAAGGCGGCCCCGAAGCCCGTGCCGTAACACGTGGACAGAAGTTATGTCGGACATCCAGTGGCTTTGGGGTCCTTGACGCAGTCGGCTATCAGCTTGAACTTGGTGTTCAGCGCTCCGCCGAGCGAGCTGGCGCCGACCATGATTGCCAGTGCGATCAGCGCCGCGATCAGGCCGTACTCGATAGCCGTGGCGCCGGATTCGTCATTCTTGAACCGCGTAATCAGTTTGAGCATTTTGCGATATCCTCGTTGCCCGTTAGTGACGCGCTCAAACTATACAGAAACACTTTTGAAGACCTTAATCGAAAAAGTTAATATTCTATTACGACCGTTATCCTTGCAATGTATCTTGAGTCTCATCGGGCGCTTTAGCCATATTGTAATTCAGTAATGTCTAATATGACGCGTATCAGTCCGATTTATATGGTAATGACTGCGTCGCCCTAGTAGGCTTTCATTGGAGTATGCGAGTTGCCATACACACATACCTTGTCTATACCGTTCAGAGAACGCCATTTTTGAAACATCTACATTCGTTCTGCCACAGTTAAAACTGATCTCATTATAATGACAACGTCATTACAGGCTACTACTCTGAAACAATGAAGCACGAATCGCCGGACGCTTCGAGGAGAACCACGCTGAACATGCGCATCAGGCCCGAGGAGCGCGGCCTGATCGACGAAGCCGCGCGCACGCTTGGCAAGACCCGAACGGATTTCATCCTCGACGCCGCCCTGCGTATGGCTGAGGACACGCTGCTCGAGCGCACGCTTATCAAGGCTTCACCGGACGCCTATGCCGAGTTCCTTGTCCTGCTCGACGCGCCGGCCAAGTCGAACGAGGGACTGTCCAAACTGATGAACGCGCCGCTGCCCTGGGAAGCCAAGTGAGGCTGCAGGCACCCGTACCGCTGGATCATGGCCACGATTTTTCGTCTTTTTCATCCGGTGCCGCGGCGTCGGATGACTGGATCAAGCGTCGAGCGCTCGCCAACCAGGACAGTGGCGCGACACGTACCTTCGTGGCCTGCGAGGACGACAAGGTTGTCGCCTACTACGCGCTCGCTTCGGGCGGCGTCATTGCCAGCCGTGTGCCGGGCCGGTTCCGGCGCACCATGCCCGGTCCGATCCCGGTGGCAATTCTTGCCCGCCTCGCAATCGACATTTCCGTTCAGCGGCAGGGAATCGGCAGGGTGCTCGTCCAGGATGCAGCACGCAGAGTGATGAATGCGGCAGGTTCGCTCGGCATCCGCGGCATCCTGGCTCACGCCGTCTCCGACGAAGCGCGAAGCTATTACACGGCGCTGGGATTCGACCCCTCGCCCCTCGATCCCATGACGCTGGTGATCTCTCTCGCCGATCTGCGTGAGGCAATCAGGTAGAGGCCGTTTGAACGACGAAGCCGCGCCCGCACCTCTCCTTCCGGCCAGTCCTCCAACAAACCCCTTCAAACCCGGCGGCCATAACGCTACGGTCCGCTCATGCCTTCCGTCAGCCCTGCCATCGCCGCCCGCCGCGACCAGATGTTTCCCGTCCTCACCGACGGGGATATCGAGCGCATGCGCCGGTTCGGCGAAGCGCGCGCCTACGCCGCCGGCGATCATATCGTGACGGCCGGCAGGGTTTCACCCGGCGTGATCCTCATCCTGTCGGGCAAGGTCGCCATCACCCAGGCCGGCGGGCTCGGACGGCCGGAGCCGATCATCACCCATGGCGCGGGCAATTTCGTCGGCGAGCTGGCGCAGCTGTCGAACCGACCGTCGCTGGTCAATGCCGAGGCGGTCGAGCCGGTCGAGGCGATCGTCATTCCCTCGCAGCGGCTGCGCGACCTGATGGTGCAGGAGGCCAATCTCGGCGAACGCGTCATGCGGGCGCTGATCCTGCGCCGCGTCGGGCTGCTCGAAAGCGGCGCCAGCGGGCCGGTGGTCATCGGCCCTCCAGGCAATGGCGACGTGCTGCGGCTGCAAGGTTTTTTGCGGCGCAGCGGGCTTCCCCATCGTGCTCTCGATTCCGACACCGACCCCTGCGCGAAAACGCTGATCGAGCGGTTCCATATCGATCCGCACCATCTGCCGATCGTGCTCTGCCCGAACGGCAAGCTGATGCACAATCCGGGCGAGAACGAGCTTGCCCGCTGCGTCGGCCTGCTGCGGCCGATCGATGCCGAGAAGATCTATGACGTGGCGATCGTGGGCGCCGGGCCGGCAGGGCTGGCGGCAGCTGTCTATGCGGCTTCCGAAGGGCTGTCGACCATCGTGCTCGACTGCCGCGCCTTCGGTGGGCAGGCGGGCGCCTCGGCCCGCATCGAGAACTATCTCGGCTTCCCGACCGGGATCACCGGCATGGCGCTGATGGCGCGCGCCTACAACCAGGCGCAGAAATTCGGTGTGGAGATGGTCATCCCCGACGAGGCGAAGCTGCTCTACGACGCCGGCGACGGCGCCCGCTACCAGCTTGCCATCGGCGACGGCGAGAGCGTGCGCTCACGCGCGGTGGTGATCGCCAGCGGCGCGCGCTACCGCCGCCTCGACATCGCCAACCTGGCGCAGTTCGAGGGGACCTCGGTGCATTACTGGGCGTCGCCGATCGAGGCCAGGCTTTGCCAGAGGCAGGAGGTGGCGCTGGTCGGCGCCGGCAATTCGGCCGGGCAGGCGGCCGTCTATCTGGCGAGCCAGGTGCGCAAAGTGACGCTGCTGGCGCGGCGCGGCAGCCTCGACGCCACCATGTCGCGCTATCTGGTCGAGCGGATTGCGGCGCAGCCCAACATCGAGGTGCTGACCGAGACCGAGGTCGCGGCGCTGGAGGGCAGCGAAGGCAATCTGGAAACGCTGCGCTGGCGGAACCGGTCAACCGGCGAGGAGACGGAGCGCGCCATCCACCACCTCTTCCTGTTCATCGGCGCCGACCCGAACACCGACTGGCTGGCGAATTGCAATGTGGCGTTGGACGCCAAGGGTTTCGTGCGCACCGGACCGGACACGACGCCGGGACACGGGCTGATGGAGACGAGCCGTAGCGGCGTCTTCGCCATAGGCGACGTGCGCTGCGGCTCGACCAAGCGGGTGGCGGCCGACGTCGGCGAGGGCGCGCAGGTGGTCGCGGCGCTGCATGCCTATCTGGCGCGGAACGGCGCCGCCGCCGCCAACGAATGACCAGGCCGTACCGACGAGGAACCCGCGATGGATGAATGCAGGCACACCAGGGACATCAAAAAGGTCACGCCGAGTGCGCTGGGCTGTGAGGAATGCCTGAAGAGTGGCTCCTGGTGGGTGCATCTGAGGCTCTG
Source organism: Mesorhizobium sp. (assembly GCA_004020875.1). Taxonomy (GTDB): domain Bacteria; phylum Pseudomonadota; class Alphaproteobacteria; order Rhizobiales; family Rhizobiaceae; genus Mesorhizobium. The sequence continues at coordinate 217,813 of SAPZ01000007.1, read as the reverse complement.
CCGCGGCTGCGGCCATGTCGGCTGCTGCGACGACTCGCCCAACCGCCACGCGACAAAGCATTTCCACGCCACGCAGCACCCTATCATCGAAGGCTACGACCCGCCGGAAGGCTGGGGCTGGTGCTTCGTCGACGAGGTTTTTGTCGACCTCGAAGGCGATACGACGCCACAGAACGGGCCGATCCCGAAATTTGTCTGAGTTCAGCCGACCGGGCGACGCTTCTTCAGCGCACGGAGCCCGTCACCGTCGGATCGACGGCATCGGGCACGGATTTGCGCTCATTGCCGGCGAAAATACCGATGAGGAGAAGGCTGAGCACAACCGGCACAAACAGGATGGCGACGCGCGCCTGCACGTAAAAGATGGCACGCCATTCGTTTCGCTTTTCGTCGTTCATCATGCTCGCTCTGTCTGCGCCTCCCAAAGGAGGGACATAGAGAGGAAGCGTTAAACATCTCCTTCCGATTCGGTTAACGGGGACGATTTGCGGTAACGACAGAGGGCAGCACCGCCCCCGCTCCGTCCGCTTCGCGGCCACCTCTCCCCATGTTCATTACGCTATGCACGCATCATCTGTGACTGGCGTGACTGATCAGGCCGAGGCTTGATTGCCACGTGGTTCCCCCAATCCGCCGCTGCTTCGCAGCGCCACCTTTCCCCCCTCCGGAGGGAAAGGAAAGGGAGTCTTGCTGGAACGAGCGTTGCCGGCAAAAAGCTTGGCCCCTTTCCTCTACCCCGTCGATCGGGGGAGAGGTGGGCTCGGCGAAGCCGAGCGGAGTGCGGGTCGACCAGCGCTACATTAAACAATGCATGACGGTCGCCTGAAAGTTCGCCGCGCTGCTCACACGGCCTTCAGCGTGAACAGCCTCCCACCCGCCGGCACCACGTCGTCGATGCCGGCGAGTCGCAGGCAGTGCCAGGCCATGGCGTGGTTGGAGGAGGTGACGGGAATGCCGATGCGCCGCTCCAGATCGGCGACCGCCTCGGCGACGCGCAGGCTGGTGCAGGAGATGAAGATCGCATCGACGCCGGGCACTTCAGCCATGCGTTCGGCCGCCCGCTCGATCGAGGCGAGCGAGATGCGGGCGGCCTCGCGGTCGTCGCGGCGGTCGAAGGTGGCGACGGCGGCGATGTCGAGACCGCGCCCGGTGAAATAGCGCACCAGGCCCTGGTTGATCTCGGGCGCGTAAGGGGTCAGCAGGCCGACGCCCTTCGCGCCCAGCGCCTTGAAGGCGGCGAGCGCGCCGGTGACCGGTGTGGTGCAGGCGACACCCCGCCGCGCCTTGCGGATCTCGGCGAAGACGGCCTCCTCGCCGAGCGTCATGGTCGCCGAGGTGCAGCCGAAGCCGACGACGTCGAGCGGGATCGAGGGCAGGATGAGGTCGACGGTGGGCGCGATGCGCGGGCCGATGGCGCGCAGCGTGTCCGGCGTGATGTCGTTGTCGTTGAACAGTCGCGCCTCGTAGAAGGCGACGCCCGGAATGCGGATGAGCGCTCGGAACTCATGCTCCAGAGTCTGGTCGGTGGCGAGGATCGCCAGGCCGATCGCCGCGCGCGAGGCGAGGCCGCCATCGATCTGCGACGGCAGCACACCAAGGTCCACAGGTCCCGAAGATTGAGGGCGGGTAGCAGCTGCGCTGACAGACATGGCATTCCCTTTCCTGGTCGATCCGCTGCGGGATCATGCGTTCAGTTCAAAAGGCCTTCCATGGAAACAGAAGGCTTGCGGCCGGCAATCAGGTCGGCGGTGATGCGGGCCGAGCCGTGCGACATGGTCCAGCCGATATGGCCGTGCCCGGTGTTGAGATAGAGGTTGCGCAGACGCCGCTTGCCGAATTCGGGGAGGTTGTTCGGCGTCATCGGACGCAGACCCGCCCACATCTCGGCGCGGTCGTAATCGGCGCCTTCCGGATAGAGCTCCTCGGTCACGCCCTTCATGAAGGCGAAATCGGCCGGCTTGTGGCTGGTGTCGTAGCCGGCGAATTCGGCAGTGGCGGTGACGCGCAGCCGGTCGCCGAAGCGCGAGACGGCGACGAGATTGTGCTCGTCGATGGCGGCGATGGTCGGCGGCGCCGGCCGGTTGCCGATCGGGATGGTTAGCGAATAGCCCTTGACCGGGTAGATCGGCAGGCTGAGCCCGATCGTCCTGGCTATCAGCGGGCTGTAGGAGCCGAGCGCCAGCACATAGGCGTCGCCCTTGACCGGGCCTTTGTCCGTCATCACCTGCGCGACGCCGTCGCCCGATGTCTCGATGCCGGTGATGGTGGTGCCGGTGCGGATCTCGCCGCCGCGCTCGACCAGCTTGGCGGCCAGCGCCCGGGTGAATTTCGCCGGGTCGCCGGTCTCGTCGGTCGGGCAATGGATGCCGCCGGCGATCTTTTCCTTCGCCGAGGCCAGCGACGGATCGAGCGCGACGATGGCGTCGCGGTCGAGCACCTTGATCAGCTGCCCGTCGGATTCGAGCAGCCGCATATGCTCGACGCCTTTGTCGAGCGCCTGCTGGCTGCGATATAAATAGAGGATGCCGCGATCGTTGCGGTCGTAGTCGATCGCCTCGCCGGCAACCACGTCTTTCAGCACGGATTGCGAATAGACGGCGAGCCGGTGCTTGAGCAGCGTGTTGCGCCGGGCCTTCTCGGCCGTGCATTCCATCAGGAACAGCCACGACCAGCTGTAGAGTCTCGGATCGGCCGAAAGCTTGAAACGCAGCGCCTGATCCTTCAGCACCAGCGACTTCAACAGGATCATCGGCGCCCTGGGCGACGACCAGACGAAGGAATGCCCCGGCGCGATCATGCCGGCATTGCCCCAGCTGGTCTCGGCGGCGACTTCGGCGCGGCGCTCGAGGATAACGACCTCGTGCCCATCCTTCTGCAGCTGGTAAGCCGTGGTGACGCCGACCACGCCGCCACCCAACACGATCACGCGCATGACGCCTCCGGAGATCGCAAAGTGAGTACACTTTAGAATTTAACGCGAGATCCGCAAGGGGTAGCCTGCAAATGGCCGTCTTTTGAGATGGCGGGCCGCGGCGTTGAGGTTTTCCGCGAAAGCTCCCTACGCCGCTGTCTCCGGGAAAAGCCGAGCCAGACCGCGCGCGGCCACTTCGATAGCGTGCGCGGAGCTCAGCGTGATGTGCTTTTCGAGGAGGCTCGCTCCGCCCGCGGCGTCGCGGCGGCGCAGGGCGCGAATGATCGCGTCATGCTCCCGATAGGTGCGTTCGCGACGCGACGAAGACTCCAGGTCGATGCATCTGAAGAAGCGGATACGCGAGCAGAGACTTTCGAGCGCGCTTATCATCTGCGCGTTCTTCGACAATCGCGTCAGGCCCATGTGGAAGCTCTCGTCGGCGACGGCGATCTTCGCCCATGAGCCCTCGTCTTCCAGGTTGCTGTGTCTTGTCCAGGTCCCGGTCGCCGCCTCGATCTCGGCATCGGTCGCTCGCTCGCAGGCAAGCACGAAGGCGGCACGCTCGATCGCCGCGCGAAGCTCATAGAGATCGCGCACCGCTTCCGGCGTCAGCTCGCGGGCGAAGAAGCCCTTGTTCGGGACGGAGATAACAAAACCATCGCGCTCCAGCCGATTGAGCGCGGCGCGGACCGGCGTCCGGCTGACCGCCAGCTCGGCGGCGAGCTCGACCTCGTTGATCCGCTCGCCCGGCCGGAAACGATAGTCGATCGCGAAGTCCTTGATCCGGGCATAGACACGCTCGACGCTGTCGGCCGCGCGGACGCCACGCGTCGCCGTCGATTTTTCCCCACCGCTGCGTCCTTGTGCCATCAGCCCTCATCCCGGCGCCGCCGGTCAATCGGCAGGCGCTTCCATGATACGTCCTGAAATCGCGAAGTGCACTCAGTTGCGCTCAGAGCGTTTCACCGTTCCCGGACGGAAGGCTACGGCGAAGCCGCCAAACCCAACCACTCACACTTTTCCTGGAATTGCTTAGTGCGCCAGCGCCTGTTCCAGATCCGCGATCAGATCATCGCCATCCTCGATCCCGCAGGACAGCCGCACCAGCGAGTCGGTAATCCCGATCGCCCCGCGCTTTTCAGCCGGGATCGAGCCGTGCGTCATCAGCGCCGGGTGCTCGATCAGGCTTTCCACGCCGCCCAGGCTTTCGGCCAGCGTGAAAAGCTGGGTGCGTTCGAGGAAGCGCTTTGTGCCGGCAAGGTCGCGGTCGAGGTCGACGGAGATCATGCCGCCGAAGGCGTGCATCTGCTGGACTGCGATGGAATGCTGCGGGTGGCTGGCGAGGCCGGGATAGATGACCCGGCGGACATCTTTTCGCGTTTCCAGCCATTGCGCGATCTTAAGGCCGTTCGACGAGTGGCGCTCCATCCTCAGCGCCAGAGTCTTGATGCCGCGGAGCGCCAGAAAACTGTCGAAAGGGCCGGAGATGGCGCCGATGGCGTTCTGCAGGAATTTCAGCTGGTCGGCGAGATCCTTGTTGTCGCCGACGACCGCGACGCCGCCGACCATGTCGGAATGGCCGTTCAAATATTTCGTCGTCGAATGCACCACGATGTCGATGCCGAGCTCCAGCGGACGCTGGATATAGGGGCTGCAAAAGGTGTTGTCGGCAACGGTAAGCAGACCCTTACGTTTGGCCAAAGCGGCAACCGCTTCGAGATCGACGATGCGCAGCAGCGGGTTGGTCGGCGTCTCGACCCAGAGCAGTTTTGTTTCCGGCTGGATCGCTGCCTCGACCGCAGCCAGGTCAGTGAAGTCGGCGAAGCTGACCTTAAGGCCGGCGGAACGCTTGCGCACCCGCTCCATCAGGCGGAACGAGCCGCCATAGATGTCGTCGGTGGCGACGATATGGGCGCCGGAATCGAGAAGCTCGAGCACCGTCGAGATCGCCGCCAGGCCGGAAGCGAAGGCGAAAGCCCTGGTGCCGCTTTCAAGGTCGGCGACCGCGCGCTCGAAGGCAAAGCGCGTCGGGTTCTGGCTGCGCGCGTATTCAAAACCCTTGTGCACGCCGGGCGACTGCTGGCCGTAGGTCGAGGTGGCGTAGATCGGCACCATCACCGCGCCGGTCAGCGGGTCATGGCTCTGGCCGCCATGGATGGTGCGGGTGGAAAAGGCCAGGCGGTTCTTGCCGTTTGAAGTCATTTAGCGCGGCGCCTCAAATGGTTGATCAGGTCGATACGGGTTATCAGTCCGATGAACTCGTCGCCATCGAAGACGATGGCGACCTCGTTGCGGTCGAAGACGGGCAGCAGCGCGTCGAGCGTCTGGTTGGCTTGCAGCGTGTGCAGATTCGACGTCATCGCCGTGCGCACGGCCGCATTGAAACGGTCCCAGCGGCCGTCATAGGGGCCGTCGACCTTGGCCAGGATGTCGCTCTCGTCGACAATGCCGACCAGCTTGCCTTCATCCAGCACCGGCAATTGCGAGACATCGGAACGTCGCATGCGGCCATAGGCGTTGAGCAGGCTTTCCTCCGGGCCGACGGTCACGATATCGCCGGTGCGCGGCGAGCGCATGACCAGGTCGCGCAGATCGCCGTGTTGCTCCTGGTCGGCAAGGCCCTGCTCGGCCAGCCAGATATCGTCGAAGACCTTCGATAGGTACTTGTTGCCGCTGTCGCAGACGAAGGTGACGACGCGCTTGGGCACCGTCTGCTCGCGGCAATAGCGAAGGGCCGCCGACAACAGCGTTCCGGAGGACGAGCCGGCCAGGATGCCTTCGCGCGACAGCAGATCGCGCACCGCCAGCATGCTCTGCTTGTCGGGGATGGAATAGGCCTTCGCCACCAGCGAGAGATCGGCATTGGGCGGCACGAAATCCTCGCCGATGCCTTCGACCGTCCAGCTGCCCGCCTCCTCCATCTTGCCGGTCTTGATCAGCGGCGCCAGCACCGAGCCGACGGGATCGGCCAGCACCATCTCGGTCTTCGGCGAATGTTTCGCGAAAAAGCGGCCGAGCCCGGTGAGCGTGCCGCCGGAGCCGACGCCGACCACCACCGCGTCGACGTCGCCGTCGAGCTGCCAGAAGATTTCGGGTCCGGTCGTCGTCTCATGCGCCAGCGGGTTGGCCGGGTTGGCGAACTGGTTGGCGTAGAAGGCGCCGGGCAACTCGGCGGCGATCTTCTCGGCCATGTCCTGGTAATATTCGGGATGGCCCTTGCCGACATCGGAGCGCGTCATGCGCACCTCGGCGCCCAAAGCGCGCAGATGCTGGATCTTCTCGCGCGACATCTTGTCGGGAACGACCAGGATGATGCGGTAGCCTTTCGGTATGCCGACCTGGGCGAGGCCGAGGCCCGTGTTGCCGGCGGTGGCCTCGACGATGGTGCCGCCACGCTTCAGCCGCCCATCCTTCTCCGCGGCGGCGACCATCGACAGCGCGATGCGGTCCTTGATCGAGCCGCCCGGGTTCTGGCTTTCGAGCTTGATGAACAGCCGGCATTTGCCGGTGTCGAATTTGGTCAACTCGACGATCGGCGTCTGGCCGATCAGGTCGAGCACCGAATTGTAAGGCGGGCGCAGCCTCGACAAATTGTTGGCCGCGCCGCCGGGCGCCGGTTGTCTCTGCTCGCTCATCTGAGATGCTCCATTGAAGCAGTTCGAGGCGGAACCTGGCAATCTCGCGCGGCAGGCCGCGGGAATCCATTCCGGTTTCGGGGATCGCGCGCCCTGTCTTTTCCAGCCCTTTTCATCCGGAAAGAAGATAGATCGTGCCAATCCAGCGGCGAGTGGAGGAATGGAATTTCACGAAGAGGCACTGCGCCACCCCTCATTATTGAAGCCAGCGCCAGGCTGTCCTGCCAGCGTCGATAGGTGTGGCTACCCCAGCAGCTGCTTGCTGAGCTTCGCGCATTGCACGCGGATATCCGGAATGGCGTCGATCTCGAAGAAGGTGCCGCGCGTCAGCGGCCCGACGGCCAGAAGCTTCGACGACACCGTGCCGTCGGCCGCGATCAGCTCGCATTTCGCGGTGACGTCGAGGCCGAGGCGCAGCGGATCGGGCCGCGCCACGCCGCGCTCGATCAGCGCGCGCACGAGGCCGTTCGAGGTCCTCGAGATGTCGCGGGCGATGCCCATGCAATCATAGAGGCGGACGACTTGCAGGGCCTCGATATCCTGCTTGCCGCGCGGCTGGATTCTCACGGTGAAGCCGCCATTCGCCTCGACATTCACAACCCTGCCGGCGACGAGGCGGATGCGGCCTGACCTGACCGCTTCGATGACCCGCGCGTAGACCTCCGGCGCCATGCGGTGGCGGTGGATGTCCCACCAGGCCTTGGTGTGCTCGACGAAGCGGCGTTTTGCCGAGGAGGGCCAGTTCTGCCAGATCGTCTGGTTGAAGGGCCGCAGGCCATCGACGACGTCGCGCCAGTCGCCGCCGACCTTCTGGGTCTCGCGAATCAGGTTGCGGAACCAGCCAACGAAATAGGAAAGCTCGGTGCCGAGCGGGATATCGGCGATATCGAGCTTGATCGGGTTGCCCTTGCGGTGCGGCGAGGGCAGCAGCCCGCGCCGCGAGACCGCGACGATCGGGCCGCGATGGCCGCGCTGTTCCAGCGCCAGGAAGGCGTCGACCATGCTCAAGCCTGTACCGAGCAGCAGGACACCAGCTTGCGGCTCGAGCGCGGTGTCGGCCTCCGTGCCCATGCGGATGGCATGACCCTGGAAGGCGCCCGGTTGCTCGTCATGGCCGGTGGCCAAAACAGCCAGATGCGCCACCACGCTGGTGCCGTTGGCCAAGGCCACGTCGACGCCCGATGGGGTTGGGGAGATGGACAGGCTTTCCTCGCGGATCAGCCGGAGGCGGCCGGTCTCGCGCTCCCGTTCCTCCAGGCCATCGAGCACATCCTGCAAATAGCGGGCATAGAGGCCGCGCGGCGCATAAAATGGTCCCTGGTCCGGCTTGGCCAATCCGCGCTCCAGCACCCAGCGCGCGAAATGGGTGGGATCGTCGGCATAGGCGCTCATGCCAGAGGCGTTGACGTTGAGCACATGTGCCGAAAGCAATGTCGAATAGGCCATGCCCTGGCCGAAATGCGGCCGCTTCTCGATCAGCGTGACGCGCAGGTCCGGATTGGGCGATTTGAGCAGATGCGCGGCCAGCACCACGCCGCTGGCGCCGCCGCCGACAATGATGATGGAATTGGCGCGTCCAACCATGACCGCGAGCCGAAACGGAGCGATCAGCGCGCGGCCGCCGCCGCGGGCGGTCTCGGCCGCAACCCACCAACGATCGCCGGAACGGTCTTTTCAAGGTCGCGCATCGTTCTCTCACTCCCAATGTTGATAAGATTACTATACTAAGCGGGCCAGGCCCGGAACCGGCTTTTCAATTCGGCTGCCCTGTGAGGCATGGATTTGCCTGAGTGGGCTGATTGGAGAATTTTCGTTCGGTCCGAGACCGGCGACTCGTCTCCTTCATCATTCAAGGGCGGAGCGCCGCGAGCCGCCGCTGCTGCCCTGGGCGAGCATGGTGAAGAATGCCGAGATCGGCTTGCCGACCGCGCCGTGGCGATCGGCGCCGGCAGGATTGCCCTCAACCTCGACGTGCCGGTGACCAGGCCCGCCGGCACGGTTCGGCGGAACTTGCCCATGTCGAGGGCGCCACCCGGAAGCATCTGTTCAACCGGGCTTGAGCGCGGCGCCGGCCGCGATCTCAAATTACAAAATCATGTCGCAGGATCAGACGCTAGACTGTCTCGCCCAGCGCAGCCCGACAATGCCGGCCAGCATGGTGACGAGGCCGATATAGAGCCATTGAGTCTGGCCGGTCATGAAGCTGCCCTTGACGAGGCCGAGGCCCTGCAGCGACCACAGCGCACCGACGGCCAGCACAATCAGAGCCAGCACAAACCTGATCAATCGCATCGGCTGGACCCTCTCCAAAGTCGATCCTGAACGGCGACGGGGACTCAACAAAAGACGCTGAGGAATCGAAATAGTTCGGTTCCCCTATACTGCAAATCTTGAGGACCGATCTTGCCCGGAACGTCCAGGAGGCCGGTCGGATATTCATCAAGAATACGCCTATCCGGGTCCAGAAATAGCATGACAAACTGTTTCGCGGCGACTCCAAACGTGTGCCTTCGCCATGGAACCGCCAGAAGCCTGCCGCATTTCCCGCCTCATTCGCCACTTAGGCGGGGCTATTCGATCAACGGAGCCGCCCCCAAAGCATGAAGAAAACCAACCAGACCGCGCTTGTCGCGGTAACGATAGCGGCTGGCCTGATGGCTGGCGCTTCGTCCGCCTCCTCCGCCGCCGCGCAATGCGGCCGCGCCTCCTGGTATGCGCTGCATTCCAGAACCGCCTCAGGAGAACGCATGAACCCCTCGGCGTTGACTGCCGCCCATCGCTCCCTGCCCTTCGGCACCAAGCTCCGGGTCACCAACAAAGACAATGGCCGCAGCGTCGTCGTGCGCATCAATGACCGCGGCCCATTCGTGAAGGGACGCATGCTCGATCTATCCCGCGGCGCCGCCAGCCAGCTCGGTTTCATCGGTTCGGGCCACACCGCCGTCTGCATGGCGCGCGTCTGAGGGTCTCCCTTGGACCATGATCTCTTCCGAACCGCAGGTCAGCGAAACAAAAACCGGAATCCACTTTTCGGGATCGTGGTCGAGTGTCCGGCAAGAGGGGCCGGACACATACACATATCCTTCACATTTCGGCACCGCACAGTGAGCCGGCTCGCCCGCTTAGGGCCGATTTTCAAAAGGTTGAACCAAAGAAGCATTCGTCAGACAAAATGACGTATTGCATCGCAACAATATCTTGTTAACCTCGCCGGGAGACATTCAAGGCTCGGCGCTGTTCGTCGTCCTTCGGTCGTCGGACGGCAGCGGGGTTCTCTCGATGTTCTACCAGCTCTACGAAATGAACCATGCCGCGCTGCAGCCCGCGCGCTTGTACGCCGATGCGGTGCGGCTCTTCTACTCCAACCCGCTCAACCCGATATCCCACACCCCCTTCGGCCGCTCGGTCGCGGCAACTGCCGAACTCTTCGAGCGCACCACCCGCCGCTACGGCAAGCCGCAATTCGGCCTGGACAAGACCGTGGTCGACTGGAAGAGCGTCGACGTCACCGAAAAGACGGTCTGGTCGAAGCCGTTCTGCAATCTGGTGCGCTTCGAGCGCGCGCTGCCCACGGGGCGCAAGCCTGACCCGAAGCTTTTGATCGTGGCGCCGATGTCGGGCCACTACGCGACGCTGCTGCGCGGCACGGTCGAGGCGATGCTTCCTCACGCCGACGTGCACATCACCGACTGGGTCGACGCGCGCATGGTGCCAGTGGCGCAAGGCAGCTTCGATCTCGACGACTATATCAACTACCTCATCGAGATGTTCCACGCACTCGGCCCCGACACCCATGTGATGGCGGTCTGCCAGCCTTCCGTGCCGGTGCTGGCGGCGGTGGCGCTCATGGACAGGCGCGGCGATCCCTTCGTGCCCTCCACCATGACGCTGATGGGCGGGCCGGTCGACACGCGCCGCAATCCCACCGCGGTCAATCTTCTGGCCAAGGAAAAGGGCATCGACTGGTTCCGCGACAATGTCATCATGCAGGCGCCCTGGCCGGTGCCGGGCTTCGGCCGCGTCGTCTATCCGGGCTTCCTGCAGCTTTCCGGCTTCATGAGCATGAATCTCGACCGCCACATCATCGCCCACAAGGACTTCTTCATGCACCTTGTGAAGCATGACGGCGACAGCGCCGAAAAGCACCGCGACTTCTATGACGAATATCTGGCGGTGATGGACCTGACGGCGGAATTCTACCTCCAGACAGTCGACACCGTGTTCGTGCGCCACGCTTTGCCGAAAGGCGAGATGACGCATCGCGGCGAGACGATCGACTGCACAGCGATCCGCAACGTCGCGCTGCTCACCATCGAGGGCGAGAATGACGACATTTCCGGGCTCGGCCAGACGCAGGCCGCGCACGATCTGTGCGTCAACATTCCCGCCGACAAGCATGTCCATTACACGCAGCCGGCCGTCGGCCATTACGGCGTCTTCAACGGCTCTCGCTTCCGCTCCGAAATCGTGCCGCGCATTGCCGACTTCATTTCCAGCTATGGCCGCCAGCAGCGTGTGGCGACGAAACCGAAACTGGTCCGTTCCGCGAAAAGGTGAACGCCGCAGACCGCGCCAGCGCGGAGTTCCGTTCCGCCGCCAGACGGCGGCCGCTGGTGTTGCGGCAGTGCCTCTGTTGCGAAAGTGCCGCTACGAGATCGTCCAGGTAACCATGCCGTCAAACTGGCCGTGGTCTCCAATTGACACGGACTGTAAATCGCCTTTAACGTTTCGTTAATAAAGAACAAGGCGGCGGGGGCAATGACTTCCTCAGCGATAACGCGGATTCTGCGTTTGTGTTCAGTCGCAGGGCTGGCGATTTCGGCCCACTGGGCGGTGCCCGCCTGGGCGGCGGGCGCAATGGCCACTGGCGGCCTGACCTCGCAGCCGATCGGGCACTATGATTTCTGCAAGTCGCAACCGAACGAATGCAACATCCATCCGGTCGATCTCGAACCGGCCAATATGACCGATAGCCTGTGGCGTCGGCTGGTCAGCGTGACCGCCAAGGTCAATGCCGCCGTCAAGCCGATGAGCGATCTCGATCACTATGGCAAGGACGAAGTCTGGGCCTATCCGGACGACGGCTATGGCGATTGCGAGGACTATGTGCTGGAGAAGCGGCGCCAGCTCTATCGCCTGGGCATGTCGCTGGCCGACCTCCTCATCACCGTTGTGCGCAAGCCGGACGGCGAAGGCCATGCCGTGCTGACGGTGCGCACCGACAAGGGCGACTATGTGCTCGACAATCTGACCGACAAGGTCAAAGCCTGGGACGCGACCGGCTACCGCTTCCTCAAGCGCCAGGCGATCGACAACACCGGACGCTGGGTCTCGATCCGCGACGGCCAGGCGGTGCTGGTCGGCTCGGTGCAGTAGGCTTCGGGCGCGCCAACCCTCGGTTTCGTCATTCCAGGGCGGAGCAAGGAACGCAGCGACGCAGCGCAGACCCTGGAATCAATTCCCTTCTCTTGAGACGTTACAGCGGTGGAGAACGACCCGCTTCTACCCTTCGCGCGAGGTCACGGAATGGGTCCTCGGGTCTGCGCTCCGCTTCGCGTCGCTCCGCCCGTGGACGACGAGAGCAACGGGCCTCCGGAAAAATCGCACAACTCCATGAACCATTGCCGTTCAGCCGGCGACAGACAGCCGTGAATGGCAAACCCAACCATGGAGAAACCAAATGACTTCTTTCCTGCGCAACACCCTACTTGCCGCGGTCGCTGTGTCGGCCCTGACTGGATCGGCCCTGGCGGACCAGACCTACAAAAGCTGCGCGGCGACAAACCTCAATGACCTGTGGAGCGGCCGATGCTGCAGCGTCGGTTCCGCGAACTGCTTGGGCGGTGGCAATGGCCGTGACCATCAGGGCCATCAAGGCCAAGGCGGCCGGGGCAGCACCAACGGCGCCGGCAAGCCCTGATCTCAAGAGTTCAGATGGAGTCGAACCAGCGCGAGCGGACCATCGCCATCCGCTGGCGCCAGACGCCGGGATCATAAAGGCCGACCAAGCGCCCTGCGTATCGATGCGCTGAGGCGGCGCAATTCCGCCTCATCCAGTCTCTCGATGCTTTCGGCCAGCAGGTTGGCCAGTTCGGTGGCCGCCGGCGACAGGCCGGACGTGTCGATCCTTACCCTGGGATGCGAGCTTTCGGCAAGGCGGGCGAGGTCCTCGGCATCGTCCCAGATGATGTTGAAATAGCCGATGATCTTCTGGATCAGCGTCCAGGTCGGCGCGCCGCGGCGGCCGTGCTCGAGCGCCGACAGATAGGCGGCGCTGACGCCGATGGCCTCGGCCATCGCCTTCTGGCTGACGCCGCGCTCGGCGCGCAGCGCCCTAAGCTTCTCGCCGAACGGGGTCATCTTGAACGGCTCACCGCTTCACGGAAGCGGCGAACCGCCCCATCTCTTTGTTTTGGCGCAATTCCGGACGGAAAACCGCTACACACCTTTCCTGGAATTGCTCTAGGCATCCTCATGGCCGCGTTCGCCGCAGCCGCACATAGAGCGCGCCCGAACCTCCATGGTTGCGGGCGGCGTGATCGTGGCTGGAGACAAGGTGGCGGAAGGCCGGCGTCGAGAGCCAGGCCGGCACGGCGCGGCGCAGGATGCCGTCGCCGCCCGACGACGAACCCTTGCCGGTGATGATCAAAACGTAGCGGATGCCGCCGGCATGCGCCCGATGCAGGAAGGTGAGCAGCAGCGAATAGGCCTCGTCCTGCGTCATGCCGTGCAGGTCGACGCGGCCTTCGATCGGCAGCCGGCCTTTCTTCAGTTTTTGCAATGTCTGGTCGTCAAGCGCATGTGAGACATGCGGCGTCTTCGGCTTCGCGGCGACGGCCGGGACACCGTTGGCCGGAGCGGCGGCCGGCGCCGGCTTGGGCTCGATGACGTCCGGAATCTCGACCGCGGTCTTGCCTTTCAAGGGCCGGGCCGAACGCGCCACCAGATTCCACAGGATGCGGTCGTCGTCGCTGAGATGATCGTCGCGGCGGCTCACCGGCGCGCTCCGTCGAACAACGCGCGGGGCACCAGCGCGTAGAAGTCGGCGGCATTGCGGACCACGCCGGCGATCTCACCCGCGGCATCGCCCGAGCCGGCGAAGAGGTCGCCGCGCGCGGGACCGGTGATGGCCGAGCCGGTGTCCTGCGCGATCATCAGCCGCCGGAACGGTTTTTGGTCGAAGGCGGTGAGCGCCGGCGCGTCGATATAGAAGGGCGTGCCGAAAGTGTGCAGCAGCCGGTCGACTGCGACCGAGCGCCCGGGCGTCAGCGGCACCTTGGCGGCGGCGATGGGCCCAAGCGCCGCGTCGTCGACCGCAGCTTCGCGAAAGAAGATGTAGGAGCGGTTCTGCCAAAGGATCTCGTCGACCCGCTCCGGATGCGACTTGAACCAGGCGCGGATCGACTGCATCGTCACCTTTTCCAGCGGTATCTCGCCGAGCTCGCTCAGAATCCTGCCGGGACCGGTGAAGCGCTGGCCCGATTTCGCGGCATAGGTGACGCGGGCGAGCCTGCCGTCGGTCATCTTCAGCCTAGCCGCGCCCTGCACATGGATGAAGAAGGCATCGACCTTTTCGGCAAGCCAGGCAATTTCGAGATTTTGGCCGGCGAGGGCGCCGCGCTCGATCGCGCCGCGATCGAAATATTCGACAGGATCGTCATTCGTCTGGCGGCCGAAGGCCAGATAGGCATCCATGCCAGCCGGCCGGTTGCCGTCATCGATGTCGATAAGGTCGGCGGGGCGGGACAGCAGTGGCACTACGAACCGCTCGGTCCTGACCGGCGAGGCCTCGACCTCCGGCTCGTAGAAACCTGTGACGAGACCCACGCCATTGTCGGCCTTCACCAGCATCGGCATGAAATGCCGTTCGAAAAAGGATCGCGCTTGCGACGCATTCGGGTCCGAAACAGCGCGCGCCTCGGCATAGGCGTCGGCAAAGGCGTTGAAATCGACGCCGAGCGATCCGGTTCGATAGGGCTTTACGGGCGCATGAAAGGCCGAGCGGCGAAAGGCCGCGAAGGCGGCGAGATGGTCGTCCTCGCTCCAGCCGGGCAAGTCGCTGAAAGACTTCTCGCTGAATGTGGAAGAGAGCGGCACGACCGAGCCCCGCCGCTTTATCTCAATCTTCTTCTTCGGTGGCGACGAGCTTCCAGTTCGGGTCGCGGGAGCGGGTGTCGCGGGCGAAGGTCCAGACATCCTTGACCTCGGCCACCGTCTCCGGGTCGCCGTCGATGACAGCGCCGGCCTTGTCGCGGGTCGCCGAGATCAGCTCGGAGACGACGCGCAGCGTGATATGCGCTTCCGAGCCCTTCATCTCGGCGGAGACGATGTCGGCCTTGTCGATGCCGACGAAGGAGGACTGGATCTTTTCCGATTTCGCCTCGCGCTCGCCGATGGCGGCGACGAAGCCCTCATAGACTTCGCGCGACAGGAGGTTCTTCAGCGTCTTACGGTCGCCGTCGGCATAGGCCATGACGATCATCTCATAGGCCATCTTGGCGCCGTCGACGAAGGTTTTTGGATCGAAGGACGGATCGTTGTCCTTGATCGCGCGCAGGCCCTTGTTGAGATCGGTATCGGGTTTGGCGAAGGCGTCGATCGCGGCATAGGTCTCGGCCGAGCTCTCGCCCGGCGCGCGCTTGCGCGGCAGCGACACGACATTTTCGGGCTTCTGCGCCGCGTCGGCCTCACGCGTTCGGCTCGCCGAATAGGGATCGAAGGGCGGGCGCTCGTTGCCGGTGCGACGTCCGAGCACGTTGCGCAGCTGGAAAAAGATCACAACCGCCGCAATCAAAAAGAAAATCGTGCCGAAGTCGAAGAAACCCATATTTTCCGCCAACTCGAACCCTGTTCTTGCCGGACCGGCATAACCCCGTCGGGGACCGCGGTCGCATAGCGTTCAACACCCAAAGCATATAGAACGGCAGGCGCAATCATTCAAATCAAAGGCAGCCATACCTATCTAAGGGCGCCAAGGCCAGCGGCGATTGTCCGTTAGCTCCCTAAAGAAGAAAGCGATCGGTCGAGACTTTGCGCATTTCCTTCATCCCGCTGTTCCTACTCCTGCTGCCGCTGCTGGAGATCGCCGGCTTCGTGGTCGTCGGCCGCGAGATCGGCGCTTTGGCGACGGTCGGGCTGGTCATCCTGTCCAGCGTCGCCGGCAGCCTGCTACTCAGGCATCAGGGTTTCGGCGTCATGACGCGGGTCCGGGCCGAGATGGATGCCGGCCATGATCCCAGCCGCCAGCTCGCCCATGGCGCGATGATCGTTCTGGCGGCGATCCTTTTGATCATCCCGGGCTTCATCACCGATATCTTCGCCATTCTCCTCCTGCTGCCGCCGGTGCGCGACTTCGCTTGGCGCCTGCTCAAGAGCCGCATCGTCATGGCGACCAGCTTCTCGAGCGGCTTTTCGGCGCGACGGCGCGACACCGTCATCGATCTCGATGGCAGCGACTATTCGCGCGACGATTATCCGAACCGGCCGGATCACAATTCGCCCTGGCGGCGGCTGAAAAACGACTAGTCCCGGACCCGTCAGCCGGTAGAGGCGGCAAAACTTGTTTTGTCCGGCAGGCCATGGTAGCGAACCCGCGATTTCAATCCGGTCAGCAATGCTGCCCAGGCAGAAGGACTTAAAGGCTCATGGCCAGCAACGATGACGCGGCGACCGGCGCCGCCAACGGCAACGGCACCCAGAACCAGCCCTCGCTGAATGTGCTTGCCCAGTATGTGAAGGACCTGTCCTTCGAAAGCCCCGGCGCGCCGAATTCGCTGCGCGGCCGCGACAAGGCTCCTGGCATCGCCATCAATGTCAACGTCAACGCCAATCCGCTTTCGGACAAGCAGTTCGACGTCAACCTGACCTTGAACGCCAAGGCTTCCTTCGACCAGGAAGTGCTGTTCAATGTTGAGCTGGTCTATGGCGGCGTCTTCGCAATCTCGGGCTTCCCGCAGGAGCACATGCTGCCGATCCTGTTCATCGAATGCCCGCGGCTCCTGTTCCCCTTCGCCCGCCAGATCATCTCCGACGCCACCCGCAATGGCGGCTTCCCGCCGCTGATGCTCGACCCGATCGATTTCGCGCAGATGTTCCAGCAGCGCATCGCCGAGGACCAAGCCGCAGCCAGCAAGGTTCAGGTGAGCTGAGAAAATTCGCTTTCGCGATGAAGAGCCCGGCTTCGTGCCGGGCTTTTTTGTAGGATCAACCTTCCGATTTGCCTCGGCAAAAAGCTCGGGTCGTCACTCCAGGGCGGAGCAAGGAGCGGAGCGACGCGCGCAGACCCTGGAATCCATGCCGTTACGCTAAAGCATTGCGGCTGTTGCAGAATTCTGTATCGTTGCACTCTGTGGCACAGTTCACGGCATGGATACTCGGATCAGGCCTGAGTATGACGACGCCATGGGAAGTTCGGCCAACTGCGCAGATCGGCGCCAGGAGCGCCTGCTCAGCCCGCCGCCACCTTGAGCCACAGCGCCTTTTCGCCGAGCGTCGAAACCAGCCCGGCATGCGCTGTCCGGTCTGCTTCACTCAGCCGCGGCGGCAGGGCGATGGGCCGGGCGCCGATCGAGATGTCGATGTCGGCCACTTCGCCGGCGCCGTTCATCCGCACCGCCACTGTGTCCAGCACCAGCGCCGCCTGCTTGCCGCCGATGAGCTCGATATAGACCTCGGCCAGCAGTTCGGAGTCGAGCAGCGCGCCGTGTTTGGTGCGGCGCGTGTTGTCGATGCCGTAGCGGCGGCAGAGCGCGTCGAGCGAGTTCGGGCCCATCGGATGCTTGCGGCGCGCCAGGGCGAGGGTGTCGATGATGCGGCCGGGATCGATGGCCGGATGGTCGAGCCGGCTGTATTCGAGGTTGAGGAAACCGAGGTCGAAGGTAGCGTTGTGCGCGATCAGCTTGGCGCCATCGGTGAAGGCCAGCCACTCATCGACGATTTCGGCGAATATTGGCTTACCAGCAAGATCGGCGGCGCTGATGCCGTGCACGGCCTGGGCCTCGGCATGGATGGCGCGGCCCTGCGGATTGATGAATTTATGGAAGGTGCGGCCGGTCGGGAAACGGTTGACCAGCTCGACGCCGCCCAGCTCGATGATGCGGTCTTCGCGCAAATCGAGGCCAGTGGTTTCCGTATCGAAGATGATCTCACGCATGCGAATCAATCCGCTCCCAAGAGCAGAATCACAAACCAGAACAAAATGGCAATGGGGACTGCTGCCAGCGGACGTCAGGAACCATCACGGTCGGGCTTATCCCCCGTCAATTCGCCGATTACGGCCTCAACCGCCTTCCGAGCGGCCTCGAAGCCGTGCCCGGTATCGATGACGAAATCGGCTTGGCGGCGCTTTTCGGCGTCGGACACCTGCTTGGCGAGGATCGATAAAAACTTCTCCTCGCTCATGCCCGGCCTGGCGAGCACGCGCGCGCGCTGGATCTCAGGCGATGCGGTGACGACCACCACCTTGTCGACGCGGTCGCGGCCGCCGGTCTCGAACAGAAGCGGGATGTCGAGCACGGCAATCGGCGCACCGGCGGCGCGATGCTTCGCCAGAAACGCATCTGCGTCGGCCCGCACCAGCGGATGCACGATCGTTTCCAGCTTCTTCAGCGCGGCGGGATCGCCGAGCACTTGCTGGCCAAGCTTCACGCGATCGACCACGCCCGCCTGCGTCGTGCCTGGGAAGGCCGCTTCGACCAGGGGTGCCGCCTTGCCGGCATAGAGGCGATGGACGGTCTCATCCGAATCATGGACCGGCACGCCCGCCTCGGCGAACATCTTCGCCGTCGCCGACTTGCCCATGCCGATCGATCCGGTGAGGCCGAGCACGATCATCAATGGACCTCGATGTCGGCAACAATCATGCGGCGCAATTCGGGCGTGACTTCAGGCTTCCTGCCGAACCAGCGTTCGAAGCCGGGCACTGCCTGGTGCAGCAGCATGCCGAGCCCGTCGACCGTCTTCAGCCCCCGCGCCCTGGCGGCGGCAAGCAAAGGCGTCTCCAACGGCACATAGACGATGTCGGTGACGATGGCATGGTCCGGCAGGCGGGCTGGATCAGCCGAGAGCGTGGCGTCGCCGTGCATGCCGAGCGCCGTGGTGTTGACGAGCAGGCCGGCATCGGCAAGCAGCTCGCCGACTGCGGCCGCACCATGCGCCGAAACGCCGGGGCCAAAATGGCGGCTGAGTTCCTCGGCTCTTGCCAGCGTCCGATTGACGATGCGGATATCCCTGATGCCACGCTCCTTCAGCGCGTGGATGACCGCGCGGGAGGCACCGCCGGCGCCCAGAACCACGGCCGGCCCATTGGCCGCCCAGCCCGCCGCATGCTCGTCGAGGTTGGCGGCAAAACCGTAGCCGTCCGTGTTGCCGCCCCAAAGAACGCCATCCTCGAACCATAGCGTGTTGACCGCGCCGATCTCCTCGGCCGCGTGGTCCCGGTGGGCGACGCCGGCGAAAGCGGCTTCCTTGTGCGGGATGGTGACGTTGCCGCCGTGGTAGCCGTGCTCGCCGAGAGAACTCAGGAAAGCAGCGAAATCCGCCGGGGCGACATCGATCGCCTGGTAGCTGCCGTCGATGCCGTATTGGCGGAGCCAATAGCCGTGGATCTTCGGCGAGCGGGAATGGGCGATCGGATGTCCTGTGACGAAGGCTCGTTTGTCAGCCATCGATCGCTCCCAGCGCGCGCAGCTCCTTCAGGACCGGCAGCAACGGCAGGCCGACGATGGTGAAATAGTCGCCCTCGATTCTCTCGAACAGCTGGATGCCCTCACCCTCGACCTGATAGGCGCCGACGCTGGCGAGCGCCTTGGCGCCGACGCGCGCCAGGTGCCTGCCGATGAAGGCGGGATCGAGCTTGCGCATGGTGAGGCTGGCAACGCCGACATGGCGCCACAGCACCTTGCCGTCGCGGCAGAGCACGGCGGCGCTGTTCAATTGATGCGTCTTGCCTGACAAAGCCAGGAGGTGCATCCGCGCGCCTTCCATGTCGGCCGGCTTATGAAAGACCTCATCGCCGAGCGACAGGGTCTGGTCGCAGCCGAGCACCAGGAAGCCGGGCCTCCGCTCGCTGACCTCGGTCGCCTTGGCCTCCGCGAGGATCGAGGCGACGTCTTCCGGCGAGACGTCGCTGTCCTTCAGGGGAGCTTCGAGGGCGCGCTCATCGACATCGGCCGGCACCGCCTCGATATCCAGACCGGCATTGACGAGCATGGTTTTTCGGAACGGGCTGCCGGAGGCGAGGATGATCTTTTCGGGCATGCTTTCGCCAACTAGTTCCCTTCGTTGGTCCGACCGGTTGGGCGTTCTGCCGGCAACCGAGACTCCAGCGCTGGTCCGGTGGGTCATCACAAACCTTGGAGATTAGCCGGAGCCTCCTCAACGTCGCAATGGTCGTCTCGGCCAATCTCCGTTAGCGCGTCTTGCCCCGCAGGGCAACGATAGCCGCCGCCGTTTCTTCTATGGAGCGGCGGCTGACATCGATCATCGGCCAGCCATGCCTCGTGCAGAGCTGGCGCGCATAGGCGAGTTCCTCGTTGATCGCGGCGCGGTCGACATAGTCGGTCGGCACGAAGGCGGCGCTGTTGCCGAGAATGCGATTTTGCCGGACATGCGAAATACGCTCGGCCGTGGCGATCAGGCCGACGACCAAAGGCGTCTTGGCTGCGATCAGGCTTTCGGGCAGCGGCACGCCGAGCACGATCGGGATGTTGGCGGTCTTGATGCCGCGATTGGCCAGATAGATCGATGTCGGCGTCTTAGAGGTGCGCGAGATGCCGATCAGCACGATGTCGGCATCCTCCATATTGGCCGGCAACTGGCCGTCATCATGCTCCATGGTGAAGTTCAACGCGTCGATGCGGCGGAAATATTCGGCGTCGAGCACATGCTGGGCGCCGACGCGGCGGCCAGCGGGCGTGCCGAGATAGGACTGGAAGACGGCGAGCACCGGCTCAAGCACCGAGACGCAAGGCAGGCCCATGGTCGCGCAGCGCTCGTCGATCGAGCGCGCAAGCTTCTGGTCGACCACCGTGTAGAGAATGATGCCGGGCTCCTCCTCGATATCCTCGAAGACCTTGGCGATCTGCTTTTCCGTCCGGATCAGCGGATAGATATGCTCGATGGCGCGCGCGTCCTTGTATTGCGCGGATGCCGCGCGGCCGGCGGCCAGCAGCGTTTCCCCGGTGGCGTCGGAAATCAGATGCAGATGGAAGAAGCTCTGAGGTTTGTTCACAGGGGATGGGTCCAGGCTGTGGGCAATTGTGGAAAAGGCTGGATGGGCTGGCCTTGGGTAAGAAGACGACTGTATCAGATGGCCGCTTGTCCACAATTCGCCCTGCTGTAGGCTTTGTCGCTGCGCTGGGGACAAAACCGGGGACCAACTTTTCTGGGCCGATTTCATCCACAGCACGAATCTCGGAGCGCAACGGCCAAGCTTTTGACTCGGAAGCTTGAATCGGCCTTGTCCCCAGATCCCTCCAATTTGCGAAAGACTGTACGCGACAATATGCTGACTGGCCTTTTCGCGCCGCAGGCTGGACAGGTCGCAACCATCACAACCAACAGACTCTTAGAATCAGAAGACTCTTTTAAAATAGATATTTGATTTAAAGGACCGGAGAGGGCAGCGCTGGATGGTTGGGAAACGGATCGTGCTGGACGTCCTCAAGGGCGAGACGGTTTCACCGCCGCCGCTCTGGATGATGCGTCAGGCTGGCCGCTATCTTCCGGAGTATAGAGAGACAAGGAAGCGGGCCGGATCCTTCCTCGATCTTTGCTACGATCCGGATCTGGCCGTCGAAGTGACGCTGCAGCCGATCGAGCGCTTCGGCTTCGATGCCTCGATCCTGTTCTCCGACATTCTCGTTGTGCCCAATGCCTTGGGAAGGAATGTCCGTTTCGAGGAAGGCCGCGGGCCAATCCTGAAGCCGATATCTCCGGCCGAGATTGCGGCGCTGAACGGCGAGATGTTTCACGTGAATCTCGAACCGGTCTACGAGACCGTGCGCCGGCTGCGGGCGAAACTGCCCGACGAGACGACGCTGCTTGGCTTCTGCGGCGCGCCTTGGACGGTGGCGACCTATATGATTGCCGGCCACGGCACGCCCGACCAAGGCCCTGCGCGGCTTTTCGCCTATCGCGAGCCCGAGGCCTTCGCACGGCTTCTGAAAATTCTGGCCGACCATTCGGCCGCCTATCTCATCCGCCAGATCGAAGCCGGCGCCGATGCGGTGCAGATCTTCGATTCCTGGTCGGGGGTGCTGGACGAGCCGTCCTTCGAGGCTTTCTGCGTTCAGCCGGTGGCCGAGATCGTGCGGCAGGTGAAGGCGGTTCATCCCGACGTGCCGGTGATCGGTTTTCCGAAGGGCGCCGGCGAACGCTATCGCGACTACAGGAAGAAGACCGGTATCGCCGGCCTCGGCCTGGACTGGACTGTGCCTTTGTGCATGGCGAAGGAGCTGCAGCGCGATGGAGCCGTGCAAGGCAATCTCGATCCGCTGCGGCTGGTCGCCGGCGGCAAGGCGCTGGCTGATGGCGTCGAGTTGATCCTGAAGACATTGGGCGGCGGGCCGCTGATCTTCAATCTCGGCCATGGCATCACGCCGGAAACGCCGGTCGCGCATGTCGAGGCGATGGTGAAAATGGTGAGGAGCCACCGATGAACAATGCAGGCAACGAGAACAGTACCGGCCAGGCAATGAAGCGCATGGTGATCGGCATTGTCGTTCTCGTGGTGGCGACTGCCCTTCTCTACCTGGTGGCTGGCGAGGGCTTCTATCTCTGGGCGAAGGCCATCCATGTGATCGCGGTGATCGCCTGGATGGCGGGCATGCTCTATCTGCCGCGGCTCTTCGTCTATCATGTCGATGTCGAGAAAGGCTCGGTGCAGTCCGAAACCTTCAAGGTGATGGAGCGCCGGCTGCTCAGGGGAATCATCAATCCGGCGATGACCGTGACCTGGGTGTTCGGCCTTTGGCTGGCCTGGAAGGGCTTCGGCTTCCAAGGCGGCTGGCTGCACGCCAAGATCGCGCTGGTGCTCGTCCTGTCGGGACTGCATGGCTATCTCGCCGGCGCCGTCAGGAAATTTGCCGAAGACAAGAACGAAAAGCCGGCCAGGCACTGGCGGATCGTCAACGAGATCCCCACATTGCTGATGATCGCCATCGTCATCCTGGTCGTCGTGAAGCCGTTCTAGGCTCCTGCCAAACCAGAAGAAGCTCAGCAAAAGGCGGCTTGCTCTTTCGGACGACCGACGATAAAAGACGGGTCTTCCTTCCCGTCATGCGCCGCCCCTTTACTCGCTTCGGCCGCGCCCGGCATTTGTCGTATTCAGCCGATTTTTCTCCCAAAAGCCTACCCAGAGTCTATCTAATGCAAGAAATGAAACTCGCAGAGTTCAAGAACAAGAAGCCGCCGGAGCTGATCGCTTACGCCGAAACGCTCGAGGTGGAGAACGCCAGCGTCATGCGCAAGCAGGAGCTGATGTTCGCGATCCTGAAGAAGCTCGCTGCGCAAGACATCGAGATCATCGGCGACGGCGTGGTCGAGGTGCTGCAGGACGGTTTCGGCTTCCTGCGCTCGGCCAACGCGAACTACCTGCCAGGCCCCGACGACATCTATATCTCGCCGTCTCAGATCCGGCGCTTTTCGCTCAAGACGGGCGACACGGTCGAGGGGCCGATCCGCAGCCCGAAAGAGGGCGAGCGCTATTTCGCGCTGCTGAAGGTCAACACCATTAATTTCGACGATCCGGAAAAGATCCGGCATAAGATCCACTTTGACAATCTGACGCCGCTCTACCCGACCTCGCGGCTGAAGATGGAGGTGGACAATCCCCCCACCAAGGACATCTCGCCGCGCGTGATCGATCTGGTCGCTCCGATCGGCAAGGGCCAGCGCGCGCTGATCAACGCCCAGCCGCGCACCGGTAAGACGGTGCTGTTGCAGAACATCGCGCATTCGATCACCGCCAACCATCCGGAATGCTACCTGATCGTTCTTCTGATCGACGAGCGTCCTGAAGAAGTGACCGACATGCAGCGCTCGGTGAAGGGCGAGGTCATCTCCTCGACCTTCGACGAGCCGGCCGTGCGCCACGTGCAGGTCGCCGAAATGGTGATCGAGAAGGCAAAGCGCCTGGTTGAGCATGGTCGTGACGTCGTGATTCTGCTCGATTCGATCACCCGCCTCGGCCGAGCCTACAACACCGTGGTGCCGTCATCCGGCAAGGTGCTGACCGGCGGTGTCGACGCCAACGCGCTGCAGCGCCCGAAGCGTTTCTTCGGCGCCGCCCGCAACATCGAGGAAGGCGGCTCGCTGACCATCATCGCCACGGCGCTGATCGATACCGGCAGCCGCATGGACGAAGTCATCTTCGAAGAGTTCAAGGGCACCGGCAACTGCGAAATCCAGCTCGACCGCAAGGTGGCCGACAAGCGCATCTATCCGGCGATCGACATCCTCAAGTCGGGTACCCGCAAGGAAGACCTGCTGGTGCCGCGCTCGGACCTGCAGAAGATCTTCGTGCTGCGCCGCATCCTGGCCCCGATGGGCACGACCGACGCGATCGAGTTCCTCATCGACAAGCTCAAGCAGACCAAGACCAACGCGGACTTCTTCGATTCAATGAATACGTGATGGGCAGCGCTTCTCCTTCTCTCCTTGCGGGAGAAGGTGTCGCCGAAGGCCACGGATGAGGGGCTCCGGGGAAAGCCAGCGTCTCACTCCGCTGGAACACCCCTCATCCGTCTCAGCGCTGACGCGCCGATCCACCACCTTCTCCCGCAAGGAGAGAAGGCAAGGCACTATCGCCGCAACAGCCTCTCCAACTCACGGGCATCCGTCACCACCGGCAGGCAGACCTGCCCGCTGCAGAACCAGGCGCCCGGTTTGTCCGTCGGCGGTAGCACGCCGCCCGGAAGGAGCGGTCGATTCGCTTCCGAACCGATCGGCACGATGATGTCGACCCGGCGCGGGTCGGGATTCCGATTCGCAACCGGAACGAGGCTTGGGGAATCCGGTTTGTCTATGATGATGAGTTTCAACGGCTCGAGCGCCAGGGCGCAGGCGTTGACGATGCCGCCCTGGCCGTAGGCCTGCTGGGATGCCCGGCCCATCGCATGCTCGGCCGTCGCCCAGGCCTTCTCCCAGAGTTCGAGATCGCCGGTGAGCGAGGACAACCGGACCAGGGCCTCGACGATCTGGCTAGTGGCCGATGGGATTGCTTCATCGACATCACCGCGGATGCGGATCGGTACGTCGCCGCTGTCCGACGCCGTCAGCCAATGGCCGGTCTTTTCCGCATCCAGGTGCCAGCGGTCGAGTTCGGCGATCAGATGCCGGGCGCGATCGGAATAGGTCGGATCGCCGGTTGCCTCGAACAGCGCGATCGCGGCATTGGTCATGGCGGCGTAATCGCTGGACAGCGCCGGGAAAAGCTTCTTCCTGCCGAGCATGGAATGCGGCAGACGGCTGTCCTGGCTGGCCTCGACTATATGGGCGAAGGCCCGCGCTGCGGCCTCGGTCCAGTCAGGCCGACCAAGCGAGCGGCCGGCCTCGGCGAGTGCAGCGATCATCAGGCCATTCCAGTCGGTGAGCACCTTGCCATCGCGCCCCGGCCTGACCCGCTGTTCACGGAAGGCCAGCAGCGTCGCTTTCAAAGGCGCAAGGCTGGCGTAGTCGGCGATGCCTTCGCTTTGTTGCGTTTGGCTCTGACGGATGATCGGCTTACCCTCCCAACCATGCGGCGCGGCCAGCTCGAAATACCGGAAGAAGGCCGGGGCGTCGTCGCCTAGCGCGGCCTCTATCTCGTCGCGGTTCCAGGTGTAGAAAAGCCCCTCCTCGCCGTCGCTGTCGGCGTCCAGGCTGGCGGCGAAGGCGCCGCCTTCGACCCGCATCTCGCGCAGCAGCCAAGAGATGGTCTCTTCGATTCGTCTCCGGAACAAATCGTTTCCGGTGGCCGCATGGGCCCAATTGCACAGGCGGACGAGCTGGGCATTGTCGTAAAGCATCTTCTCGAAATGCGGCACCAGCCATTCGGTATCGGTAGAGTAGCGGCTCAGGCCGCCGCCGACATGATCGTAAATGCCGCCGGCGAGCATTTTTTCGAGACTCAGCAGCACGACGTCGCGATGGTCCGCCTGGCCGTCGCGCAGCCAGGACAGCCAAAGCGTGTGCATGAACGGCGCGTTGGGGAATTTCGGCGCGCCCTTCAGGCCGCCGAGATCGCGATCTATCATGCCATCGATGCGGCCGGCGAGATCGGCCAACGTGTCGCGGTCGAGCACCGCCTTGCCGTGCGCGCCGGCCAGGCGCTGCTCGACATGGGCCGTCAGCCCGTCGGCACTCTCGGCAAGGCTCTGCCGTTTTTCGCGCCAGGCTTTGTCGACTGCCTCCAGCACTTGGATGAAGCCAGGCCTGCCGTAACGCGCCTCGCGCGGAAAATAGGTGCCGCCCCAGAAAGGCTTGCCGTCGGGCGTCAGGAACATGGTCAGCGGCCAGCCGCCCTGCTCGCCCATGGCGTGGAGCGCGGCCATATAGATCTGGTCGATGTCCGGCCGTTCCTCGCGATCGACCTTGATATTCACATAGAGCCGGTTCATGACGTCCGCCACGACGTCGTTCTCGAAGCTTTCATGGGCCATGACATGGCACCAGTGGCAAGCGGCATAGCCGATGGAGAGCAGGATCGGTCGCCCTAGCTCCTTCGCTTCGGCGAGGGCTGCCGGCGACCAGCCCCGCCAATGGACAGGATTGTCGCTGTGCTGCCGCAGATAGGGACTGGCTTCTTCGGCAAGCAGGTTTCGCGGGGGCAGGGTCAAGGTGGGCGGCTCGGCGTGGTTTGAGGCAGGGGCTAGAGCGTGATGCCGAAAGATGACGCGGCCGACATGCTCTCCCTTTTATCTAGGCGGTTCGGCAGGTCCGGCAAATGGTTTCGCCAATGGGTTCGAAGGATTCGATCGTAGCGCTCTCCAGCGGCCGCCTGCCGGCCGGCATCGCGGTCATCCGTATTTCCGGCCCTAAGACTCGATTCGTTGTCGAAACGATCGCCGGGCCGGTTAAGGATCGGTTTACCAGTTTGCGGACGCTGAGAGCTGCGGATGGCTCGAAGATCGACCAAGGGCTTGTCCTGTTCTTTCCGGGTCCCGGCAGCTTCACCGGCGAGGACGTCGCGGAATTCCAGGTCCATGGCAGCCGGGCGGTCGCGGCGAAGATGCTGGAGACGATCACCGGCTTCGGAGGCATCAGGCATGCAGAACCCGGAGAATTCACCCGGCGCGCCTTTCTCAACGGTAGGCTGGATCTCGTCGAGACAGAGGCGCTGGCCGATCTGGTTAATGCCGAGACCGAGGCGCAGCGCCGTTTCGCCTTGCGCAATGCCGAGGGCGTGCAAAGCGAGCTCTATTCGAGCTGGCGTCGCCGGTTGATCCACGCCCGAGCCATGATCGAGGCCGAGATCGACTTCGCAGATGAGGACGATGTCCCGGGTTCCGTTTCGGAAGCGATCTGGTCGGACGTGGCCGCGATGATCGGCGAGATCGAGCGACACGTTGAAGGGTTCAAAGCTGCGGAGATCATTCGAGACGGTTTCGATGTGGTGATCCTAGGTGCGCCTAATGCCGGAAAATCCAGCCTGTTCAATGCTTTGGCCAGGCGCGAGGCGGCTATAGTCACCGAGGAGCCGGGGACAACGCGCGATCTGCTCGAAGTCGCCTTGGACCTCAACGGGCTGAAGGTGCGGCTTGTCGATACGGCGGGGCTTCGCGAGGCCGCGGGCAAGGTGGAATCGATTGGCATTGAGAGGGCACGGGCCAAGGCTGACAGGGCGGATCTCGTTTTGCTTCTGGAGGATATGGCCGATCCGGTGGCTGTCGGTGGTGTCTCGAGTGGGACTCCGTTGCTGAGGATCGGGACGAAGTCGGATATCCCCCATGCCCGTGCTGGTGCTTACGACATGGTGATTTCATCCAAGGACGGCTCCGGGCTGGAACACCTTCTCAACGAGATCGGGAGCCGCGCCGCCGCTGCGGCTGGCGATGTGGGGGATGTGCTGCCATCGAGAATGCGCCACGTCGAGCTGCTGCAAGAGGCAATGGATTTCCTGCGGGCGGCGTTGAAGGGGCACAGCGAGGAGCTGCGCGCCGAGGAATTGCGGTTGGCGGCCGAGCGCCTCGGCCGCATCGTCGGTGCCGTCGACGTCGAGGATCTGCTCGACGTGATCTTTTCGCAGTTCTGCATTGGTAAATGATTCACGTGAAACACAGCCGACCTTTGCCCGGCAGTGACTCACGTGAAACGTCATGCAATTGGGCCGCATCGATGTTTCACGTGAAACGAGTCTGGTCTTCGTCCTTGACAGCGCGGGGTAGTGGGGACATGTGTCGGGCAAGCTCTAGTGCCCTTCACCACAGAACCAGCGAGCCGATCTATCTCCCTTGTTTTTTCGCAATTCCGAACGGAAAACCGCTCACATTTTTCCTGGAATTGCCCTGAAAGCGGATTCTTGGAAAATGACGGATCACTATGATGTGGTGGTGGTGGGCGGCGGCCATGCCGGATGCGAGGCGGCAAGCGCCGCCGCGCGCGCTGGCGCCAGGACCGCGCTGGTGACACTGCGCTTCGACACGATCGGTGTCATGTCATGCAATCCGGCGATCGGGGGTCTCGGCAAGGGACACCTCGTGCGCGAGATCGACGCCATGGATGGGCTGATGGGCCGCATCGCCGATGCCGCCGGCATCCAGTTCCGCCTGCTCAACCGCCGCAAGGGTCCCGCCGTACGCGGGCCGCGCACCCAGGCCGACCGCAAGCTTTATCGTTTGGCCATGCAAGAAGCGATTCGGCAGCAGAACGATCTCAATGTGATCGAAGGCGAGGTCCTCGATTTTGAAATCACGGACGGGCGGATCGCTGCCGTTCAAATATCGGGCGGGCGGCGGCTGGTTTGCGGCGCGGTTGTGCTGACGACCGGCACCTTCCTCCGCGGCTTGATCCACATCGGCGAAAGGAAGATCGTCGCCGGGCGGATGAATGAGCAGGCTAGCATGGGCCTGTCGGCGACGATGTCGCGCGCGGGTTTCAAGCTCGGGCGCCTGAAGACCGGAACGCCCCCTCGCCTCGACGGCCGCACCATCGACTGGGCCTCGCTGGAGAGCCAGGCCGCGGACGAGGATCCGGTGCCGTTCTCGCTGATGACAGATGCTATCGCCAACCCGCAGATCCATTGCGGCATCACGCGGACCATGCCGGCGACACATGACCTGATCCGAGCAAATCTCGGCCGGTCGGCCATGTATTCCGGCTCGATCGAGGGTGTCGGTCCGCGTTACTGTCCATCGATCGAGGACAAGATCGTCAAGTTCGGCGACCGCGAAGGCCACCAGATTTTTCTCGAGCCAGAGGGACTCGAAGATGACACCGTCTACCCGAACGGCATCTCCACGTCGCTGCCCGAAGATGTGCAGCTTGAGATACTGAAGACCATTCCCGGGCTGGAGAAGGCGACCATGCTGCAGCCGGGCTATGCGATCGAATACGACCATGTCGATCCGCGCGAGCTGAAGACGACCCTGGAGACGAAGCGCGTCACTGGCCTGTTCCTTGCAGGGCAGATCAACGGCACGACCGGCTATGAAGAGGCCGGCGCGCAAGGTTTGCTCGCCGGCATCAACGCGGCGCGCAAGGTGGCTGGCGATGACGAAGTCGTGCTCAGCCGCACCGAGGCCTATATCGGCGTGATGGTCGACGACCTCACCAGCCGCGGCATCGCCGAGCCCTATCGCATGTTCACCTCGCGCGCCGAGTTCCGGCTTTCGCTGCGTGCCGACAATGCCGACGAGCGCCTGACGCCCTTGGCCGAAAAGCTCGGTATCGCGTCGTCGGATCGGCTGCAGCGCTTCGGCGGGATGGCAGAGAAGCTCAACGCGGCGCGTGCGCTGGCCAAGTCGGTCGGCTGGACGCCGAACGAGGTGGCGCGGCATGGGTTGGATATCAACAAGGATGGCGTGCGCCGCTCGGCCTATGAATTGCTGGCGCATCCGGGCGTCGACATGGAGTGGCTTACACGGGTCGAGCCGCGCCTTGGCACATTCGATGCCAAGACGGCGGAGAAGCTTGAAACGGAGGCGAAATATTCGGTTTATCTCGATCGCCAACAGGCTGACGTGGCGCAGATCAGACATGAGGAGTCGCGGCTTATCCCGAAGACGATCGACTTCTCCGAGGTACCGGGCCTCTCCAATGAGCTGAAGCAAAAGATGAAGACACGCCAGCCGCGTTCGATTGCCGATGCGCAGCGCATGGAAGGCATGACACCGGCGGCGCTGGCGATCATCGTTGCGCATGTCCGCAATGCCGAGCTTGCCGCGCGACGGTCTGTGGCGTGAGCGCCGATGGCTGGACGGACTTGCAGAAAGCAGCGGGTCCGGTTTCACGTGAAACATTCGAGAGGCTTCGGGCTTTCGAACAACTGTTCCTAAAATGGAACCGCAGCATCAATCTGGCGGCGCCGTCGACGCTGGACGATGTCTGGCGGCGCCATATCCTGGATAGTGCCCAGCTTGCGCGAATCGCGCCCGCCGCAACGCGCTGGGTCGATCTCGGCTCGGGCGGCGGGTTTCCCGGATTGGTGCTCGGCTTCCTGCTTAAAGAGCGTCCCCGCGCGTCGATCGATCTGGTCGAAAGCAATCGCAAGAAGGCCTCGTTCCTGCAGTCAGTCGTCGGGCAATTCGATTTACCTGCGCGGGTTCTGGCCAAGCGCATCGGCGATAGCTATCCGCTTGTTCCCGCGCCGGAAATCGTCACGGCGCGGGCACTGGCGGCACTCCCGGACCTGCTCGATCTGGCTTCGCCCTGGCTGACCAAAGGGGCGCACGCGCTTTTCCATAAAGGCCGGGATTACCGGGCCGAAGTGGAAGAAAGCGCTCACCGCTGGGCCTTCGATCTGGTAGAACATCCGAGCATGACCGACCCCCATGGCGTCATCCTCGAAATCAGCGACTTGCGCCCGGCGAAACAGCAATGAATTACTGGCATAGGCCCATGAGCACAGCACCGCGTATCATCACTGTCGCCAACCAAAAGGGCGGCGTGGGCAAGACGACGACAGCCATCAACCTGGCTACGGCGCTGGCCGCAATCGGCGAGCGCGTGCTGATCGTCGACCTCGATCCGCAGGGCAATGCCAGCACCGGGCTCGGCATCGACCGCAAGGATAGGACCGTCTCGTCCTATGATGTGCTGACCGGCGAGCTCGATCTGGAAGCGGCTGCCGTGCCGACGGCGGTGCCGGGCCTATCCGTCGTGCCCTCTACGCTCGACCTGCTCGGCATCGAGATGGAGATCGCCTCGGCGCCAGACCGCGTGCTCAGGCTGCGCAACGCGCTGCGCGCCGCGGCTGAACGCTCGGCGCCGTTCGGCTATGTGCTGATCGACTGCCCGCCCTCGCTCAATCTTTTGACTTTGAATTCAATGGCGGCAGCCGCTTCCGTTCTCGTGCCGCTGCAATGCGAGTTCTTCGCGCTCGAAGGTCTCAGTCAGTTGCTGGAAACGGTCGAGCAGGTCCGCAACACGATCAATCCGGACCTTACCATCCAGGGCATCGTGCTCACCATGTATGACGGCCGCAACAACCTCGCCAACCAGGTGGTGCAGGATGTGCGCACGCATATGGGCGACAAGGTCTATGAAACGATCATCCCACGCAATGTGCGGGTCTCGGAAGCGCCGTCCTATGGCAAGCCGGCGATCCTGTATGACCTGAAATGCTCCGGGAGCCAGGCCTATCTGCAGCTCGCCTCCGAGGTGATCCGCCGCGAGCGCAAGCTGCGCGCCGCCTGAGCCGCAGCCGTCTGGCAGCTCTGGTTAATAAGCCGATTCGATTCCGAAACGATCTGGACAATATAATGAGCGAAGACCAATCGAGAAAAAGACTGGGCCGTGGCCTCGCTGCGCTGATCGGCGAAATCGACCGTCCGGCGGCGCCGGAAAAGCCGAG
Organism: Mesorhizobium sp.; assembly: GCA_004020875.1. Classification (GTDB taxonomy): domain Bacteria; phylum Pseudomonadota; class Alphaproteobacteria; order Rhizobiales; family Rhizobiaceae; genus Mesorhizobium. The sequence continues at coordinate 186,276 of SAPZ01000007.1, read as the reverse complement.
CGCGACGGTGGCGGCCGACGGCAAGGTGCCGATCGAATTCGTCAGCCCGAACCCGAAGAACCCGCGCCGGCATTTCGGCGATGCCGAGCTCACCGACCTTGCCCAGTCGATCCGCGAGCATGGCGTCGTACAGCCGGTCGTCGCGCGCCCCTCGCCGACACAGGCCGGCCGCTACGAGATCATCGCCGGCGAGCGGCGCTGGCGGGCGGCGCAGCGCGCGGGGCTTACCGAAATCCCGATCATCGTGCGCGACGTCAACGACCGCACCGCGCTGGAATTGGCGATCATCGAAAACGTGCAGCGCGCCGACCTCAATCCGGTCGAGGAGGCGCAAGGCTATCAGCAGCTCATCGACGAGCATGGCTATACCCAGGCCGATCTCGGCCAGGTGATCGGCAAGAGCCGCAGCCATGTCGCCAACACGCTGCGTCTGCTGAAGCTGCCTCCCGTTATCCATTCGATGCTGGTCGACGGCGATCTCTCAGCCGGCCATGCCCGCACACTGGTGACCGCCGAGGATCCGGCCGGGCTCGCCAAGCGTATCGTCAAGGAGGGGCTTTCCGTGCGCCAGGCCGAAGCGCTGGCGCAGACGCCCGCCGGCCCGACGCCGGCCAAGGTGAAGTCCGCGACAAGCGCGCCCGAAAAGGACCCCGACACGCTGGCGCTGGAGAAGCTGATAACCGACACGATCGGCATGATCGTCAGCATCGAGCACAAGGGCGAGGGCGGCACGCTGCGCGTCGATTACCGCTCGCTGGAGCAGCTCGACGAGCTCTGCCGGCGGCTGAAGGACGAGCGATAGGCGGCTGCGGCGTAACGATATTCACCGGCATCTGAGGCATTGGCTTAAGGCTGGATGCACCTGATATATCGGTGATAGACAGAGAGTGCGGGCCTTTGCTCTGCGGTCCTCCAAGACGTGGAGGGGTTAGCCATCGCTAAAGGATTTCGCCAGTCGCCAAAGTTGGTCTGATGCCTGGGTTCGCGTGAAAGAGTGGGCGACCAGTGGTCCTGGCAGCTAGACTTGCCCCGTACCATCGCCCGCACGGCTGTTGTTCATCAGCCTGGAGCGAACCAACACTACCGAGATAACAATCGCTAAGAACGGGCTTGCTAGGAAGGCGACGTTGTCCAGATCGTGACCGAGCGACAGACGCGCTGTGACCTGCCAAAAGGCGATCGTCAACAACACGCTGAAACCGAAACCGATAGCGACCTTCTTGATCATTTGCCCCCTCATTGGCAGTTGCGGCGAGCATTAAGCCACAACTAACGAGTGAAATCTACGCCAGGAGGTGCGGAAAAGCGATTTGACTCGTCTACCTCTGCCCCAATCTCGCGCTCTCGATGGCGATCCCCAGCAGCGCCTGCCGTGCCAGCGCTTCCGCCAGATCGGGCCGCTTGCGTGTCTGCAGCACGGCTGTCTGCAGCCGTGCCAGCGCGCGGCCGAGCGCCTCGACATTCCAACGCTCCAGCGTCTTTTCCACCAGCTTGCGGCGGGAGAAGAAGACCGGCGGGCGGGCGCCGGCGACGACCGAGGCGGCGTTGCGGCCGCCGCTCTCCATCTGGCCGCGCATCGCCTGGATTGCCTGCAATTGCCGCATCGCTGAGGACAGCACAAGGAAAGGATGACCGCCGGACTGGCAATGACGGGTGAAGGCGACGTCGAAATCACTGACCTTGCCGTCCAGCATGGCATCGACCGCGTCATCGAAGGAAGCGCCTGAGACGTCGCCTGACAGCGCGTTGATGTCCTCGATGTCGATCTCCTTGCGGCCATGCGCATAAAGCACCAGCTTCTCGATCTCGCCGCGCGAGGCAAGGCGGTCGCCGCCGAGATTGCGGCGCAGCGCCTGCCTGGCGTCCAGCGTCATCGACATGCCGGCCTTGCGCAATTCGTCGTCGATCACCGAGTCCAGGTCGCGCGCTTCGTCGGCATAGCAGGGCAGAGCGATCGCGTTGCCGGCGGCCTCGACGATGGCCCTGAGGCCCGTACCTTTCTTCAGGTCGCCGGCCTCGATGAGGATGATCGCATCCTTGGCCGGCTCGCTAGTCAGCGCCTTGATGTCGTCGGCCAGCGCCTTCTGGCCGCTGGCATTGCGCACCCAAAGCAGCCGCCGGTCGGAGAACATCGGCACGGTGCGGGCCTCGTCGAGCAGCCGGCCCCCGTCGCGGTCGACCTCCGCGCCATCCAGCTTGACCACCGAGAACGGGTCATCCAGAGGCAAGCCGGTCTTTGCCGCGAAGGTTTTTGCCCGCTCGGCGACAAGGCCGCGGTCGGGGCCGTAAAGCAGGACGATTCCCATGGAGGGATCGGGCCTCGCCAGCCACGAATCGACCTCGTAACCCTTCTTCTGTGCCATGCCGGGTGAGTTAGCACGGGGCGGGGTCAAGGAACCAGAGTCTCCACCATCTCCGCAAGGGGAGAAGGGGAAGACCGCGCCCGGCCCCGGCCTCCATTTGCCTTTTCTGGCGGCAATCGCCCCGCAAACTTCCGCCAAATTGCGCGCTGGGCGAAAACATCGACAAGAAATTTCGTTGCCATATCTGCATCTTGAGCCTGCGCGCCACATCCGGTGCCAGAGGCCGGCTCCGGGGAGGAAGGCCGTGCCCAGACCCGGCGAATTGGCACTGGTGTGGCGGCGCGGATGTGCAAAGATCGCACCGGCAACATTGGAGGACCTGAGCTCATGGCCGATGCTGGAATGTTGCGCTTTCATGTGCCCGAGCCCGAGGTGCGGCCCGGCGGCACACCCGACTTCTCGAATGTGACCATACCGAAGGCCGGCTCGGTGCCGCGTCCGGAGATCGACGTCGATCCGCGCACCATCCGTGACATGGCGTTCTCCATCATCCGCGTGCTGAACCGAGCCGGCGAAGCCGTCGGGCCGTGGGCGGGGCTGCTCAGCGACCAGGAACTGCTCGAAGGCCTGCGCCATATGATGACGCTTCGGACCTTCGACGCGCGCATGCAGATGGCGCAGCGCCAGGGCAAGACCTCCTTCTACATGCAGCATCTCGGCGAAGAGGCCGTGAGCTGCGCTTTCCGCAAGGCGCTTCAGCCGGGGGACATGAACTTCCCGACTTATCGACAGGCAGGTTTGCTGATCGCCGACGGGTATCCGATGGTCTCGATGATGAACCAGATCTATTCCAACGAGGCCGATCCGCTGAAGGGCCGCCAGCTGCCGGTCATGTATTCCTCGAAGGAGCACGGCTTCTTCTCGATCTCGGGCAATCTGGCGACGCAATATATCCAGGCGGTCGGCTGGGCGATGGCCTCGGCGATCTCCAATGACTCACGCATTGCCGCCGCCTGGATCGGCGACGGCTCGACGGCGGAGTCCGATTTTCATGCGGCGCTGGTCTTCGCCTCGACCTACAAGGCTCCTGTCGTGCTCAACGTCGTCAACAACCAGTGGGCAATCTCGACCTTCCAGGGCATCGCGCGCGGCGGATCCGGCACGTTTGCCGCGCGCGGGCTCGGCTTCGGCATTCCTTCGCTGCGCGTCGACGGCAACGACTATCTCGCCGTCCATGCGGTGGCAAAATGGGCGGTCGAGCGGGCGCGCCGAAATCTCGGGCCGACAATGGTCGAATACGTCACCTACCGCGTCGGCGCGCATTCGACCTCTGACGATCCGTCGGCCTACCGGCCAAAGGCCGAATCCGACGCCTGGCCGCTCGGCGATCCGGTGATCCGGCTGAAGAACCACCTGATCCATAACGGCGTCTGGTCCGAGGATCGCCACACCCAGGCAGAAGCCGAGATCCTCGAAACGGTAATCGCGGCGCAGAAGGAGGCCGAGAGCCACGGCACGCTGCATGCCGGCGGCAAGCCGTCGACGCGCGACATGTTCGAGGGCGTCTATGCCGAGATGCCGCCGCATCTCAGGCGCCAGCGCCAGCAGGCGGGGGTCTGACCATGCCCAGAAAGACCATGATCGAGGCGATCCGCGATGCGCTCGACGTCTCAATGGGGCGCGACAGCCAAGTCATCGTCTATGGCGAGGATGTCGGTTTCTTCGGCGGCGTCTTCCGCGCCACGCAAGGCCTGCAGGCCAAATACGGCAAGAGCCGCTGCTTCGACGCGCCAATCAGCGAATCCGGCATTGTCGGCTCGGCCATCGGCATGGCAGCTTATGGGCTGCGGCCATGCGTCGAGGTGCAGTTTGCCGACTATGTTTATCCAGCTTACGATCAGATCGTGTCGGAGGCGGCGCGGCTGCGTTACCGTTCGAACGGTGACTTCACCTGCCCGATCGTGGTGCGCATGCCGACCGGCGGCGGCATCTTCGGCGGCCAGACTCACAGCCAGAGCCCGGAAGCGCTGTTCACCCATGTCTCCGGCCTGAAGGTGATCGTGCCCTCCAATCCGCACGACGCGAAGGGGTTGCTGATCGCGGCGATCGAGGATCCGGACCCGGTGATCTTCCTCGAGCCGAAGCGGCTTTACAACGGCCCGTTCGACGGCCATCACGACAAGCCGGTAACGCCATGGTCGAAGCATGAGCTCGGCGAGGTCGCCGACGGCCATTACACGATTGCGCTCGGCAAGGCGGCGATCCGCCGGTCCGGATCGGCGGTCACGGTGCTCGCCTATGGCACGATGGTCTATGTCGCGCAGGCCGCGGCCGAGGAGACCGGCATCGATGCCGAGGTGCTCGATCTCAGGACGCTGCTGCCGCTCGACCTCGACACGATCGTGAATTCGGTGAAGAAGACCGGACGCTGCGTCGTCGTGCACGAGGCGACGCTGACTTCCGGCTTCGGCGCCGAGCTGGTCTCGCTGGTGCAGGAGAACTGCTTCTACCATTTGGAAGCGCCCGTCGCGCGGGTCGCCGGGTGGGACACGCCTTATCCGCATGCCCAGGAATGGGACTATTTCCCAGGCCCTGCTCGGGTCGGCCGCGCCCTGATTGAGACACTGGAAGCGTGAGGGGAAAACCTGAGATGGGCGAACACGTCATCAAGCTTCCCGATGTCGGCGAAGGCGTCGCCGAGGCCGAGCTTGTCGAGTGGCATGTCAAGGTCGGCGACCTCGTGCGCGAGGACGCGGTTCTCGCCGCCGTCATGACCGACAAGGCAACGGTCGAGATCCCGTCGCCGGTCGACGGCGAGATCCTGTGGCTCGGCGCCGAGATCGGCGACACGGTGGCGATCGGCTCGCCGATCGTGCGGCTGAAGGTGGCCGGCGAAGGCAATGTGAAGGCCGCCGCCGAGGCGGCCTCCGAGGTGAAAGCGCCGGCCGCACCGGCCGAGGCAAAACCGGCGCCGGCGCCGGCCGCGCCGAAAGTGGCGCCGAAACCAGCCGATCCGCCGACCAAGGTTTCGCCGGCCACCGCACCGAAGGCCGCGCGCCCTGCCTCCAGCTCCGGCGCGCCGCGCGCGGAGGGCGAGAAGCCGCTGGCCTCGCCGGCCGTGCGGCTGCGCGCCAAGGAAGCCGGCGTCGATCTGCGCCAGGTTCCGGGCAGCGGTCCGGCTGGGCGGATCAACCATGAAGACATCGATGCATTCGTGGCACGCGGCCCGCAGGTCGCCCGAGCCACCGGACTTGCCCGGAAGGACGCTGTCGAGGACATCAAGGTCGTTGGGCTCAGGCGCAAGATCGCCGAGAAAATGGCGCTCGCCAAATCGCGCATCGCGCACATCACTTATGTCGAGGAGATCGACGTCACGGCATTGGAGGAATTGCGCGCGACGCTGAACAAGGAAAAGCGGGCGGATCGCCCCAAGCTGACGCTGCTGCCCTTCCTGATGCGGGCGATGGTCAAGGCGATCGCCGAGCAGCCCAACCTCAACGCGCTGTTCGACGACGAGGCCGGCGTTATCCATCAGCATGAAGGCATCCATATCGGCATCGCCGCGCAGACGCCCCACGGCCTCGTGGTGCCGGTCGTGAAACATGCCGAAGCGCGAGATCTCTGGGACAGTGCCGCGGAAGTCAACCGGCTTGCCGATGCGGCCAAGGCGGGCACGGCGAGCCGCGAGGAGCTGTCCGGCTCGACCATCACCATCACCTCGCTCGGCGCCATGGGCGGCGTGGCGACCACGCCGGTCATCAACTATCCGGAAGTGGCGATCGTCGGCGTCAACAAGATGATGGTGCGGCCGGTCTGGGACGGCACGCAGTTCATTCCGCGCAAGATGATGAACCTGTCGTCCAGCTTCGATCATCGCGTCATCGACGGCTGGGATGCCGCGGTCTTCGTGCAGCGCATCAAGGCGCTGCTGGAAACGCCGGCGCTGATTTTCGTGGATTGAAGGGATGGAGAGAGACCTTGCCCCCGTACCTTCGTCATCCTCGGGCTTGACCCGAGGATCCATGCCGTGCCCGGCGGCAAAGGGTGAAGCGGCGCAGAATTCTGCACCGTCACAGCGCTCGAACGTCACGGCATGGATTCCAGGGTCTACGCGCGTCGCTTTGCTCCTTGCTTCGCCCTGGAATGACGAAGTTCGGACGACATCCCCTAACCACCTTCGTTTCCGCCTGGGCTCTGGATATTCGCCGTCGTGCGCCCGCTTGGCAAAATCCCCGTGCCTCGCAACGAGGACCCAATGAAAGAAATCTCCTGCAAGCTGCTCGTGATCGGCGCCGGCCCAGGCGGTTATGTCTGCGCCATCCGCGCCGGCCAACTCGGCGTCGACACGGTGATCGTCGAAACCGGCAAGCCGGGTGGCACCTGCCTCAATGTCGGCTGCATCCCGTCCAAGGCGCTGATTCATGCGGCGGAGGAGTTCGAGAAGGTCGCGCATTTGGCCGGCGGCAAGGATCCGCTGGGCATCAAGGTCGCCGCGCCGACGCTCGACCTGGCCCAGACCGTCGCCTGGAAGGACGGCATCGTTAGCCGGCTTAACAGTGGCGTGGCCGGATTGCTGAAAAAGGCCAAGGTCAAAACCGTGCAAGGCTGGGCGACGTTCCGGGACGGCAAGACCGTCGAGGTCGAGACCGAGATCGGGACGCAAGTCATCCGTGCCGAAACGGTGGTGATCGCTACCGGCTCCGCGCCGGTGGAGCTGCCGTTCCTGCCCTTCGGCGGTCCGGTGATCTCGTCGACCGAAGCGCTGGCGCTCGCCGAAGTGCCGAAGAAGCTCGCGGTCGTCGGCGGCGGCTATATCGGGCTCGAGCTCGGCATGGCTTTCGCCAGGATGGGTGCCAAGGTCGCGATAGTCGAAGCGTTGCCGCGCGTGCTGGCGCAATATGATGCCGAGCTCACGAGGCCAGTGCTGAAGCGGCTCGGCGAGCTCGGCGTCGAGGTGATGACAGGGGCGAAGGCGAAGGGATTGTCGACCAAGGGTGACGCGCTGCTGGTCGAGACTGTCGACGGCAAGAGTACCAAGATCGCTGCCGACAAGATCCTGGTCACGGTCGGCCGCAAGCCGCTCACCGAAGGTTGGGGGCTGGAGCAGATCGACCTCGACAGGGCTGGAAAGTTCATCCGCATCGACGACCAGTGCCGCACCTCAATGCGCGGCATTTATGCCATCGGCGACGTCACCGGCGAGCCGATGCTGGCGCATCGGGCGATGGCGCAGGGCGAGATGGTGGGCGAGATCGTCGCCGGCCACAAAAGAAGCTGGGACAAGCGCGCCATTCCCGCGATCTGCTTCACCGATCCGGAGCTGGTCACCGCCGGCCTGTCACCGGAAGACGCGAAGGCGCTCGCCGGCGAGGTAAAGATCGGTCAGTTCCCCTTCGCGGCCAACGGCCGGGCGATGACGAAGCAGGGGGAGGACGGTTTCGTGCGGGTCGTGGCCCGCGCGGATAATCACCTGGTGCTGGGTATCCAGGCGGTCGGGCAAGGCGTGTCGGAACTGGCGACAGCGTTCGGGCTGGCGCTGGAGATGGGCACGCGGCTGGAGGATATCGCAGGGACCATCCATGCGCATCCGACGCAAGGCGAGGGTTTTCAGGAAGCAGCGCTGAAGGCGCTGGGCCACGCGCTGCATGTTTAAGCTCCCCTTTTCCTCTCCCTCCGGAGGGGGGAGAGGTGGCGCCGCGAAGCGGCGACGGAGTGGGGGAAGCCGCTGCTCGAATGCGGATGCGCTGACAACCAGCTACCGGTCTCAATCGAGGCGAAGCATCGCCCTCGGCTTGAAATAGCAGCGGCTGGTGCTGGTCGACCCTCACTCCGTCGAGCCTCGCTCGACACCTCTCCCCCGATCTACGGGGGAGAGGAAAAGCGCCCCTCGCGAGGAGGTTAGCGCTTCACGCGTGGCGACCCCCTCTGTCGCTTTTGGCGACATCTCCCTCAAGGGGGGAGATTAGCCAGCTCAGCTCGCCAGCCGGCTCACCATCTCGTGCTGGGCGTAGGCGCGGCCGAAGCGGTTGGCGAGGAAGGTGTCGAGCGCGATGTCTTCCTGGCGGATAAAACCCATCGCCGGGAGTGAGCCGTTGGCCAGCATGTCGAGCACGGCGCAGATGCCCGACGCCGTGGTGATCTGGATGGCGCTGCGCACGATGTTGCCGACACGCTGCGAATAGATCTTGTTGGCGTAGGTTTCCTGCAGCAGGCGGCCGTTGCGGCGACCCGAGACGGTGACGAAGACGATGACCACGTCCTGCAGCGTCGCCGGCAGGGCGCTTTCGAAAATGTCCTTCAGCACGTCGCGGCGGTGGCGCAAGCCGAGATCGTTGAGCAGCGCCTTCATGATCGCGGCGTGGCCGGGATAGCGGATGGTGCGGTAGTTCAGTGTGCGCACCTTGCCTTTGAGCGTCTCGGCCAGAGTGCCGAGGCCGCCGGAGGTGTTGAAGGCCTCGTAGGTAACGCCGTCGAGCGAGAATTCCTCGCGCTCCTCCAGCGGCGGCACTTCGATCAGCTCACCCTCGACGATCGCCTCGCATGGCTCGCAATATTCGTTGATGACGCCGTCCGTGCTCCAGGTGAGATTGTAGTTCAGCGCGTTGGACGGATATTGCGGCAGCGCGCCGACGCGCATGCGCACGCTTTCCAGCGTGTCGAAGCGGCTGGCGAGGTCGTTGGCGACGATCGAGATGAAGCCCGGCGCGAGGCCGCATTGCGGGATGAAGGCGTTTTTCGCCCCGCGCGCCAGTTCCTTGACCCGGCGGGTCGAGACGACATCCTCGGTCAGGTCGAGATAATGCACGCCGGTGGCGGCGGCAGCCTCGGCGATGCGTGCGGTGAGGTGGAAGGGCGCGGCGCTCAGCACGGCGAATTTGCCGACAAGGATCTTCTCCAGTTTGCCGGCGGCGGCGATGTCGAGCTCCTGCGTCGCGATGCCGGCCGGCAGTTCGGCGGCGGCAAGCTGGGCGGCCGAGCGGTCGACGAGCGTGACGCGATAGTCACCGGTGGCGCTCAGCATTTCGGCAATGGTCGAGCCGATCTTGCCGGCCCCCACGACAACGATGTTCTTCATGATCAATTCCCCTGCCAATTTCCAAGTTGGGCCAATTCGATTCGGCGGGAATCCTCGCAGCTTGCCTGTCGAAAGGAAGCGTGGAATCTGGCAATATGAAGCTGGATTTAAAGCAATCCGCCGAAGGATTTCGTCGAAATGATCACAGCAGCGGAACAAGCCCTGCTTACCCTCCTGCGCGCCAACGCCCGCGCCCCGACCGCCGAGCTCGCGCGCCAGCTCGGCGTGTCGCGCACCACGGTGCAGAGCCGCATCGAGCGGCTGGAACAGCGCGGCATCATCACGGGCTATGGGGTCAGGTTGTCGCCCGATTACGAGCATGGGCTGGTCAAGGCGCATGTGCTGCTTACCGTCACGCCGAAGCTCGCCGACAAGGTGGTGCGCAGCCTGGAGGCGATGCCACCGGTCAGGACAGTGCATTCGGTGAGCGGCAATTTCGACATGATCGTCATCGTCGACGCGCCGTCGATCCGCGACCTCGACGCGCTGCTCGACCGGATCGGGGCGATGGACGGCGTGGAGCGGACGTCGTCGTCCATTATCTTGTCGACGCGGGTGGATCGTTGATTAGCCGATCTCCCCCCTTGCGGGGGAGATGGCCGGCAGGCCAGAGGGGGGTGTGACGGAACGCTACCTTGGCCAGGTCGTCACACTGCCTCAGCTGGTAGCTGGTTGGAGAGGTTGGCGGGACAGCACCCCCCTCTGCCTTGCCAGGCATCTCCCCCGCAAGGGGGGAGATTGGCCGTCACGGCGGGTTTCGCCAATCTTCAGCGTAGCCCTAAGCCCTCCTCGTGTCTGCCCCCTCGTTCAGCCACGCCACATCCTCCGGCGTCAGCTTGATATCCAGCGCCTTGAGGCTGTCCTCCAGCTCGTCCAGCGTGCGCGGGCCAATCAGCGGCACCGACGGGAAGGGCTGCGCCAGCACGTAGGCCAGCGCGACATGGATCGGGCTCCTGCCGAGCTTGCGCGCCAGTTCGATGGCGCGGTCGCGCCGGCCGAAATTCCTTTCCGAATACCAGACCCGCACCAGCTCCTCATTGTCGGTCCGGTCGCGGCCGGCGCGGTCGGTGAAGAAGCCGCGGCCCTGGCTCGACCAGGCGAAGTTCGGCATCTGCCGCGCGGTCAGCCAGGCTTTCCAGGCATCGGTGGAGGAGGTGACGCAGCCGGCCCAGATCGGCTCCAGCATCTCGGCCAGCGAGAAATTGTTGGAGAGCGCGCCGGGCTTCTGCCTGCTGTTCTTTTCGGCATAGGCGATCGCTTCATCCATGCGCTCCATCGTCCAGTTGGAGCCGCCGAACAGGCCGCGGATGCGGCCGGCCTTGGCCTCCGCGTCCATCGCGTCGACAAATTCGCCGACCGGCACGTCCGGATTGTCGCGGTGCATGAAATAGATGTCGACATGGTCGGTCTGCAGCCGGTCGAGCGACTGCGCCAGCTGTTTAGCGATGACATCGGGATAGCAAAGCGGCGAATGCGCGCCCTTGGCGATGATGACCGATTGCTCGCGCACGCCGCGATTTGTGAGCCATTGCCCGAGCAGCGTCTCGGTGTAGCCGCCGCCATAGACATAGCCGGTGTCGAACAGATTGCCGCCGGCCTCGAAATAGGCGTCGAGCAGGATCGAGCCGGAGGAGAAGGTTCGGAAATCTTCGAAGCCGAGCGCCAGAAGCGAAACCAGTTTCGGCAGGCCGGGAATGGCGCGCTTGGCAATGGTCTTGCCATCGGCACACAGCTGCCGGCCGGAGAGTGTGTTGATCCGCTTAGCCGGCTTTTCGATCTCGTATTCGAGCCCGACGGCGGCGCGCCACTTGTCGAGGACGCGCAACGTGCCGAGGCTGTCGGCCCAGGACATGCCCGGCCATGCGAATTCCTGCCTGCCTGCCTGGATTGCTTCCCCCGCGGCATCGATCTCGAACGAATAGAGGTGACGCGTCTCGTTAAGGTTGATCAACTCGCGAGCCGCCCCGGACCGGATCACCTCGATCCGGCCCGGTCCGACATCGCGGTTGCCACCGGCGAACCAGAAATCGGGTACCTCGATCCGGCCATTGCTGCCGAAAATGCGCAGCACATTGTCCTGGTCGAGCGAAATGCTGCAGGAGATCTCGGCGACGATGCCGCCGGGGAAATGCAGCAAGGCGGAAGCCCATTCGTCGACGCCGGACTGGCCGAGATGGGCCGCTCCCACGACCTTGTCGGGCTCGGCAAAAGCCAGGCCGGTCGCGGCGCCCGCGATCAGCCGCGCCATCGACACGGGATAGCCGCCGACATCGAGGATGCCGCCGCCGGCGAGGTCGTTGGCGTAGAGCCGGTGCTCGGGCATGAAGCCCGGCATGGCGAAGCCGAAGCTGGACTTGATCATGCGGACCTCGCCGATCGCGCCGGATTTGATCAGCTCGACCAGCTGCCGGGTCTGCGGATGCAGCCGATACATGAAGGCTTCGCCGAGGAACGTACCGGCCTTGCGGGCCGCATGCATCATGGCGTCCGCCTCGAAGGCGGTGAGCGCCAGCGGCTTCTCGCATAAGACATGCTTGCCGGCCTCGGCAGCCTTGATCGCCCACTCGGCGTGGCCGGGATGCGGGATCGAAATGTAGACGGCATCGACGTCCCTGTCGGCAAGCAGCGCGTCATAGCCGTCGAGGATGCGGGCGCCCGGAAAAGTCTCTGCCAGGTGCGGCTTGGCGGGGTTGCGGGCGCCGAGCGCCTCAAGCGTGCCGGTGCGCGACTGCGCCACGCCGCCGGCAAACGACTTGGCGATGCTGCCGGGCCCGAGGATGCCCCAGCGGATGTTTGCAGATGTCATGTCGAATTCTCCATGGGTCGCCGCCACGGCTTGGGAATCGGGCGGAAAAGAAAGTCAGCGAATCCTCGCACCTGATTTGTCGAAGAGCAGCGAACGCTCGGCCTTGATCGAAACCGTGAAATGATCGCTGCCGGCGCGCTGGCGCGAGGCCTCGCGCTCGACGATTAGCTCCTCAGGCCCGGCGTTGGCATAGACGTAGCTCACGGAGCCCAGATGCTCGGTGACATCGGCTTTGATCGGGATGTCGCAATCGCCCTCGCCGGCCTCGAAGAAATGCTCCGGCCTGACGCCGAGCACGATTTCGGCGCCGATGGCGGGAAAGGCGTCGCGGAGCGGTTTGCGCAATCTGGCGCCGCCATGGTTGACGAGTTCGATGATTATGGCGCTGTTCGACGTCTCGACGACCTTGGCCCCGATGAAATTCATCTTGGGCGAGCCGATGAAGCCGGCTACGAAACGATTGGCCGGGTCGTCATAGAGGTCGAGCGGCGCGCCGATCTGCTCGACATTGCCGGCCTTCAGCACCACGATCCGGTCTGCCAGCGTCATCGCCTCGGTCTGGTCGTGCGTCACATAGATCATGGTGACGCCCAACTCCTTGTGCAGGCGCGAGATCTCGACCCGCATCTGGACCCTGAGCTCGGCGTCGAGATTGGACAGCGGCTCGTCGAAGAGAAAGACCTGCGGTTCGCGCACGATGGCGCGGCCGATAGCGACGCGCTGGCGCTGGCCGCCGGACAATTGTTTCGGCCTGCGCTGCATCAATTCGTCGATGCACAGGATCTCGGCGGCGCGCTTCACCCGGCGCTCGGTATCGGCCTTCGGATTGCCATTCATCCGGAGACCGAAGGAGAGGTTCTGCTCCACCGTCATATGCGGGTAGAGCGCATAGGACTGGAACACCATGGCGATGCCGCGGTCGGCCGCCTCGACATCGTTCATCACCTTGCCGCCGATGGCGATCTTACCGCCGCTGATGTCCTCCAGCCCGGCGATCATCCGGAGCAGCGTGGATTTGCCGCAGCCGGACGGGCCGACGAAGACGACGAACTCGCCGTCGGCGATGTCGATATTGGCACCGTGGACGATCTCGAACACACCGAAGCGCTTGACCACATTGGTGAGAGTGACGGCGGCCATCGCGCCCCTTTCTACTTGACCGCGCCGGCGGCGATGCCGGCGATGAAATGGCGCTGCAACAGCACGAATACGATGAGCATCGGCACGGTCAGCATCACGGCGCCGGCCATGATGCCGCCCCAGGAAACCTTGGTGAGGCCGATCAAAGTGCCGAGCGCCACCGGCGCCGTCATCGCGCCGGGCTGGCTGTTGATCAAAAGCGGCCAGAGATAGTTGTTCCACGAGGCGAGGAAGAGGATGATCGCCAGGGCCGCCAGCATCGGCCGGGCCAGCGGCAGCGCCACGAACAGGAAGATGCGCCATTCCTTCACGCCTTCGACGCGCGCCGCGTCGAACAGCTCTGCCGGCATCATCGAGAAGGCTTGACGCATGAACAGCACGCCGAGCGAATTGAACAGCGGCGGCACGATCAGCGCGATCCAGGTGTTGGCGAGCTGAAAATCGCGCGCAACCATGATGAATTGCGGGATGAGCACCACCGCATAGGGAAGCGTGATGGTGCCGAAGATGATCGCGACGACCGCGCCCTTGCCGTGGAATTCATAGCGCGCCAGCGCCCAGCCGGCCATCGAGGTGAGCAGCACCGAAAGGATCGTATAGGTCACCGCGACCGAGACCGAGATGCCGATGGCGCCAATGAAATTGGTGTCGCGCTGCAGGTTGGCGACATTGTCGAGGAAATTGTCGTGCGGCAGTAGCTCGATGCCGGGGCTGAAGATGCCGTTGTCCGGCATGGTGGAAAACACCACCATCATCCACAGCGGAAACAGCCAGACCAGCGCCAGCGGCGTCAGGAAGAGATGCAGCGCGATGCTGCGGCCGAGCCGTCTTTGCAAGCGCGAGGTCATTTCGGCTCCCCCGTCATTTCGGCTCTCTTGTCAGCCAGAGCTGCACCAGCGTGATGGCGATGGCGAGGCCCGCCATGGTGTAGGCGACGGCCGATGCGTAGCCGAAATTGAGCGACCGGAAACCCTGGCGATAGAGCAGCAGCCCAAGCGTCTCCGTGCCGCCGCCGGGGCCGCCGCGCTCGGTGATCAGGAACGGCTCGGTGAAAAGCTGCATGGTGCCGATGATCGACAGCACGGCGCAAAAGACGATGACCGGCTTCAACAGCGGCAAGGTGATATGGAAGAACTGCTTCAGCTTGCTGACGCGGTCGAGCGTCGCCGCTTCGTAGACGTCCTCGGGGATCGATTGCAGGCCGGCAAGGATGATGATGGCGTTGTAGCCGGCCCAGCGCCAGGTGACCGCGATCATGATCAGCGCCATGGCTGGCGTGACGTTGGAGAACCAGTCGATCTTGGCGAGGCCGACGCTCTCCAGGAGCTTGTTGACGATGCCGAAATCGAGGCTGAACATCAGCCGGAACACGGCCGAATAGGCGACCTCGCCGACCACGACCGGAGCGAAGAAGGCGAAGCGGTAGAGGCCGCGCGCCTTCAAGAGCGGCGAGTTCAGAAGCACCGCCATGACGATCGCCAGCGAGATCATCACCGGCACCTGGATGACCAGGATCAAGAGCGTGTTCTTCAACGCGTTGTAGAAGGCAGGGTCGCCGATCAGGCGGCCCCAGTTGAAGGCCGGCGCGAAACGCCAAGGCACGGTGCGCGTCGCCTGGAAGGAGATCAGGAACGAGGAGATGATCGGCCAGATCCAGAAGATGGCGAAGATCAAAAGGTAGGGCGTGAGGAAGCGGTACGCGGTGGCGTTCTGCGTGCGCATTCGGCTTCCTCCTTTCCTCTATCTTTCCCTTCTCCCACAAGGGGAGAAGGGAAAGCGGCGCTACTTCACCGGCAGGCCCGTGGCGGCGGCGATCTGCTTGGCGGCGTCGTTGAGCGCGGCTTTGGCGTCAGGATAGCCGTTGGCCAGATATTTGGTCTGCACGGCGCGGACGATGATCTCGGCATCGCTCTGGAATTGAGTGCCGCGGCTCGGCACCACCTTGGGCAGCGTGGCGAGGATATCCTTCCACACCGCCTGGCCGCCCCAATAGGGCTGGCCCTGCGCGACATATGGATCGTCGAGCGCCGAGACCAGCGACGGCACCAGGCCGAAATCCTTCAGCATGGTGATCTGGCCCTCTTTCGTCTCCAGCGTGTATTTCAGGTAGGCGTAGGCCGCTTCCTTGTTCTTCGAGGCCGAAGTGATGGCCAAGGAGGAGCCGCCGAGATTGGCGGCGCGCGGGCCGTCGGCGGTCAGGCTCGGCATCAGATAGACGCCCCATTTGCCGCTTTCCTTCGGCGATTCGGTGCGGATCGTGCCTTCATACCAGCCGCCATAGACCTGGCTGGCGACGGTGCCGGCGGTGTTGTTGGTGATCTTGGTCGACCAGTCGGCCGAAGAGACGATACCGGCGTCCTTCATCTCCTTGACCTTCGTCATGGCGTCGACGCATTTCGGCTCGGCCACGGTGATCGACAGGCCGTCCTCGGCGAAATAGGCGCAGCCCTGCTCGTTGGAGATCATGCGGAAAAATTCGGTGTCGCCGTTGAAGTCGGCGTTGGTCATCGAGACGCCGGGATTGGCGGCCTGGATCTTCTTGCCGGCGGCGATGAAATCGTCCCAGGTCTTGATCGAAGCCGGATCGACGCCGGCCTTCTCGTAGAAGTCGCGGCGATAGAAGACAGCGACCGGGCCGGAATCCCAGGGCATCGCATAGGCCTTGTCGCCGACCTCAAGCTCGGTGCGCTTGAAATCGGGGAACTTCTTCTGGTCCTCCGCGGTGTAGCCCAGCGTGTGCAGGTCGACGAAGCAGTCCGGGAACTGGCTCCAGTAGTTTTCCGCCTCGCCGTTCTCGATCGAGACGATGTCGGGCAGGCCGACGCCGCCGGCGGCGCAGCCGGCGATCGATTTGTCGTAGGTCGGCTGGTTGCCGAGGTCTTGGACCGTGACCTTGATGTCGGGGTACTTCTTGTTGAAGCCCTCGACCGTCGACTTCAGCGACGAGGCGGCGATGTTCCAGCTCCAGATCGTGAGTTCGCCGGATTGCGCCAAAGCGGGGCCGGAACCAAGGGCAAGCGCGAGCGCGGCGCAGGTCAGTGTGATGCGCATTGAAATCCTCCCATTTCATTTGCTCTCTCACCGTGAGCCTGGCTAGATTATGCGGCGCGGAAGGCTTGTCCTCGTCAGAGGGAATAAGAAGTTGGCGGAAAGTAAGATGCCAGAGCGTCCGTTCTACCAGCCTGGCGCGAGCAGCGTCGAAGGCCTGCCTCTCATGCTGCAGATGTTCCACAACCACCCGCTGGTTATGCTGAAGCCGCATTGGCACGCGCAGGTGGAAGTGAACTTCGTCGTCCAGGGCTCGGTACATTACCGCATGGCCGAGCACGAGATTTCGCTGTCGGCCGGCGAGATGTGCCTGTTCTGGGGCGGGCTGCCGCACCAGATGGACGATCTGACCGACGACGCCATCTATGCCGGCGCGCATCTGCCGCTGGTGCATTTCTTCAGGCTGCATCTGCCGGCCGATGTCAGGCACCGGCTGATGACCGGCGCGACGCTGGTGACGAATGCCACCGATCAATCCGACAACGACAATTTCAAGCGCTGGAACGACTATGCGCGCTCGGGCGATGCGGCGAGGGCCGAACATGCCGTCAACGAGCTGCTGCTTCGGCTCGAACGGGTGCGTTTCGAGCCCTACCGGCTGGTTCCGGTAACCGCCGCCGGACATGGGGCGGGCAGCCCCTTCGACCAGCAGTCCTCGCGCAATGTCGGACGCATGTGCGATTTCATCGCCGAAAATTTTCTCTACGATATCGACTGCGTGAACATCGCTTCCGCCGCCGACATCCATCCCAAATACGCCATGAGCCTGTTCAAGAAGTCGACCGGCATGACGCTCAACGAATATGTCAACCTGCTGCGCCTGAGCTACGCGCAGGCGTTGTTGATGCACGAGGACGCCAATGTGCTGAGGGTCGCCATGGATTCGGGCTTCGGCTCGCTCAGCGCTTTCAACAAATCCTTTCGCAAGCTCGCCGGCATGTCGCCGTCGGACTTCCGCCGGGCGGGCAGCAAATAGCCAGTCCTCGGGAGCGATCGGCTGCCATGTCCGGTGAGGAGAAACCCGAGGTTACCGATTTGTAAGACCCCGGCAAACAGCCAGTATGAATGACGAGGCAAAGTCTCCTTCGAACAGCCGCGGCTAATGTTCCACCCGTGCCGCAAGCCTGTCGCGCTCTGAAGGAGACGTTCACAAATGTTGCGTTCCGGCGCCCGCCTCCGCCCGGTCACATGTGCCCGGACATATGCACCTGCATGTTCGAGTGCCGCTCCGTCATCGACCGCGAGCGTGCCTGTGGTCCGGTAGCGTCCGATGCAAGCCGTTCAATCGTGGGTAAGCAGCGTCGCCGGGAACCCGCCCGCGAAGCCGTCGGACTATTCCTGGACATCACCTGCCCGTCAGGCGCTGCTGGTGATCGCGGCGTTCCTGGCGCTGCGACTGGGACTGGCCGCAGTCATTCCCCTTTCGATAGACGAGGCCTACGCGGTGGTGGTGTCGCGCAGCCATTCGCTGTCCTACTTCGATCATCCTCCGCTCGGCTTCGCCCTTGCCAGGTTGATGGCGGATCTCACGGGTTGCGAATGCCGTTTCGCTGTCAGGCTCCCTTATGTACTGCTCGGCTCGCTTTCGGCACTTCTGCTCTTTGAGCTCACCCGACTGGCATATGGCGCCGCGGCCGCGTTCTGGGCTGTCGCCTGCTATAGCGTGGCGCCATTCTTCCTGATTTCGGCCGGGCACTTCGTCGTTCCTGACGGACCGCTCGATTTCTTCTTGCTGGCCAGCGCCTGGCTGGTGGCGCCGATGCTTATCGGGGGCGAAACGCGGCACGGCCTGCCGCGGTGGATCGCGGCCGGCGTGGCGCTCGGTCTGGCCCTGATGTCGAAATATCAGGCTGGCCTGTTCGCGATTTCCGCCTTGACGATACTTGCCGTGACGAAGTCCGGCCGCGCCCAACTTCGCACGCCAGGGCCCTGGCTTGCGGCGGTCATCGCGGCGGTTGGCCTTATACCGGTCCTGCTGTGGAACATGCGCCACGGCTGGGTATCACTGGCGTTCCAGTCCGGGCGAGGCCTGGCGACAGGTGGCCACCTCCTGCATCCGGCAAATTTCGGGCTGACCATGCTTGGCCAGGTAGCTTATCTCTGGCCAACGATCTGGCTGGTCGCGATGGCTTGCCTATGGCGCGCGGCTCGGCCTGGTGCGGCGCCGACCGATCGTTTCTTCCTGCTGATCGCGGCCCCTCCGGTGGTCTTCTTCGACGCGATTGCGCTTTTCAGCGAGCATTCGCTTCCGCACTGGTCGATGAGCGGGTTCCTTTTCGCGTTTCCGCTCATCGGCCAATGGTGTCATGATTTCTCGAGGCGCCATGCCGGCTGGCTCAGCACATCCTTCGCGGTCCCGGCCATCACGGTTCCATTGCTGGCGATCGGATTCGCCGTCCAAGCCAGGACCGGCGCCTTCACCCGGCCCTTCTTCGACCGGGCGCCGAAATTCGACATCAACTGGCAGATCGTCGACTGGTCAGTCCTGACCGAGAGCGCCGAAACCAGCCAGGCAAGGGCAGGCGACAGCTTCGTGGTGGCGTCGAACTGGATGCAGGCAGCGCGCATTGGCGCCGCGATCGGGCGTGCCGTTCCGATCGAGGTGCTGCCGGGCGATCCCCGCCATTTTCAGTTCATGGACGATAATAGGCTGAACAGCCGCAGCGCGGGGTACCTTATCGCGGCGCTCGATCCCGCCAACGAGGCAGCCAACGAAAAGGGCTATCGTGACAGCCTCGCTGGACTGTTTGTCGCGACCGGCCCAGCCCGGCACGTCACCCAGCGCGTCGCCGGATTTCCGGTCTTCGACATGCTGATATTGCCTGTTGAACGAGCAGGCATGATGCCCCCGCCGCCTCGGGGCCAGACTGCGATCCCTCCGGGCGGCGCCCGGCCATGAATCAGGCCACGCCCCGGATGCCGCTCGACGCTGATCCGATGCACGGACATGCCGTTGCCTCACGTGGAAGCGCCGAACTCACCATCGTCGTCCCGACGCTGAACGAGCGCGCCAATATCGGGTTGCTGGTCGCCAGGTTGCGCGAGGCGCTTGCACATATCCAGTGGGAAGTCGTCTTCGTCGATGACGATTCGAAAGACGGAACGATAGCGGCGGTTCGCGATATCGCGGCGATCGATCACCGCGTTCGCGCCATCAGGCGCATTGCTCGCCGCGGCCTTGCCGGTGCTTGCCTGGAGGGCATCCTGTCGAGCTCGGCGCCTGTCGTCGCGGTCATGGACGGCGACCTCCAGCATGACGAAACGCGCTTGTCCGCGATGTTCGAAATCGTTCGTGCCGGCGAGGCCGACATGGTGATCGCCAGCCGCTACCAGGATGACGGCAGCGCCGACGGGGCGATGACCAAGCTGCGCACGAACGGCAGCAGGCTTGCGACACGCCTTGCGCAATTGCTCCTGAAGACGCCGATCCGTGATCCGATGAGCGGTTTCTTCATGGCGCGCCGTGAAATCGTCGATGCGGTCGCGCCGCGTTTGTCGCGACAGGGCTTCAAGATCCTGCTGGACATCGTGGCGTCCTCACCGGCCATGCGGATCAAGGAAATTCCCTATGTGTTCGGTCCTCGCCTCCATGGACAGAGCAAACTCGATTCGATGGTCGTATTCGAATATATCGGCCTGCTGATCGCCAAGGCGTCGGGAGACTTGATCTCGACGCGGTTTCTTGCCTTCGGTCTCGTCGGCTCCGCCGGCGTGTTCGTCCATCTCGCGGCCCTGCATGCCCTTCTGTCAGAGGGCCTGCCATTCACTGCAGCCCAGACGGCAGCAATGTTCACCGCCATGGCCTTCAACTACACGCTCAACAATGCCTTCACCTACCGGGACCTGCGCCGGCGGGGCTGGCGGTTCCTGACGGGCTTCGGCATGTTCGCGGCCCTGTGCAGTTTCGGCGTGGTGGCCGGCGTCGGCGTGTCGAGCCTGCTCTACACGAATCCCTCGCGCTGGTGGATGGCGGGTCTGGCGGCGGCTGCGGTGGGCGCGGCTTGGAACTATGTGACCAATTCCGCCATCACATGGCGACCACGCTGAGACAGCCGGCATCGTGGTGCGTCCCCGGCCGCCGGCTATTGCTCTATCATCCCACCCTCAGGCAACGGGTGCTCGCACGGCCGGAAAGCTGACGGTCACGCCGAGACCCGGGTTGCAATCCTCAAGAGTTATAGCGGCGCCATGCAGGTCCGCCACCGCCTTGACCAGGCTCAGGCCCAGGCCACTGCCCGGCGTCGTGCGGCTCGCATCCAGCCGGTACAGGCGGCGGAATACCTTTTCGCGTTCCTCGGCGGGAATGCCCGGGCCATTGTCGCGGACATGGATGAGGACTTGGCTGCCGTCCCTGGTCACTGAAAGCCCGATCGCGGTGCCCGGCGGGCAATGCCGAAGCGCGTTCTCGACCAGATTGGCGAGCATCTGCATCAGCAGGTCCCGGTCGCCGTGAATATACCATTTCGTACCCGGAACGACACTCGTCGACAGCGACTTGCCGTCATCCTCCGCGACATCGGCATAAACGTCGCCGATGGTCTCGACGATCGGCCCGACGTCGAGATCGACGAAACGGGCCTTGCGGGCGCCGGCTTCGATCTGGGCGATGCGGAGAAGCGCGTCAAAGGTGCTGTTAATCTGCTGGCTTTCGGCGCGGGCGTCGGTCAACTCGGCCGAGACATCTTCGCCGGACACCGTCTTATCGGCGGCGGATTCCAGGATCATCTGCAGACGGTTGAGCGGCGTCTTGAGATCATGAGCGATGTTGGCGCTCACTTCGCGCATGCCGTCGACCAAGGCGGACAGGCGCTCGAGCGCCGCATTCACCTGGGCGGAGACGGCGTCGATGTCGTCGCCGCTGCCGATCAGCGGGATGCGCGCGTCGAGCCGGCCATGCGAGACGTCGTCCATGGTGCTGGCGATGCCGTCGAGCCGCCGTTGCACGCGCGAGGCAAGCACCGCGCCGCCGGCTATCGCCAGAACGGTGATGAAGAGCGTGCCCCAGCCGAAGCTCATCAGCACGATCATCTCGAGATCCTCGGTTTCCGAGAGCGAGAAGGCGACGGTCAAATTGTTGTTGCCGACCGTGCCCGAATAGGCGCGATATTCGGTACCTGGCGGCACACCTGGCAAGTCGGCTGCGAACATCGAAAACCCGTCCGGCAGGCCTGAAGCGGTGAAATCCCCGGCGAGGCGCTTGCCGGCGCGATCGGTGAGCGAAAAGATCTGGTCCTTGTCCTGACTGAACTGGGCGTGGTCCTTCACGGCGGTGGTGAGGTCCTCCTTGTCCGTCTCCGAATAGGTCGCGGCGATCAGGGAGTAGGTCTCCTTGATCGATTGATCGAGCTGCCTGGCGAGCGAGGCGCTCATCAACTGATAGACGACCGCACCGGACAGGATAAAGGCAAGCAGGAACAGGAAGGCGAAGGTCAGCGCCAGCCGGAACGGCGTGCTGCGCAGCAGGCTGGAGCGCCTCTCGCTCATGTGACCGCAAGCGCGGTTGGTCGCTCTACAAGTGCGGACGCAAGATCAGGCGGGGACATGCAGGCTGTAGCCGGTGTTGCGCACGGTGTGGATGAGCGGCACATCGAAAGGCCTGTCGACCTTGGCCCGCAGCCGGCTGATATGGGTTTCGACGACGCTGGTCTTGGGGTCGAAGTGAAAATCCCAGACGCGCTCCAGAAGCATGGTGCGGGTGATGACGCGGCCTTCGCCGCGCATCAGCACCTCGAGCAGGCTGAACTCGCGCGGCTGCAGGTCGATCGGCTGGCCCTGCCTGGTCACGCGGCGCTGGATGAGGTCCATTTCCAGGTCGGCGACGCGCAAAGCCGTCTTCTGCTCCTGCGCCGCCGGCCGGCGGCCGAGCGCGTTGATGCGGGCAAGCAGCTCGGAAAAGGCGAAGGGCTTGACGAGATAGTCGTCGCCACCGGCCTCGAGCCCCTCGACGCGGTCGTCCACGCCGCCGATCGAGGTCAGGAAGATGGCCGGCGTATGGATGCCGGCGGCGCGCACCGCCTTGATCATCGACAGCCCGTCGAGGCCTGGAACCATGCGGTCGGCGATGATCACGTCATAAGCGTTGCGGGTCGCGGCGAAGAGGCCGTCATGACCGTCGCGCAAGAGATCGCAGACGTGGCCGGCTTCGGTCAGCCCGCGAACGATGTAGTCGGCGGTTCTCGGATCATCCTCAACAAGCAGAAGTCGCATCGCCCCGTGCTGTCCTTGCCGCCTCAACCCTGCCGGCATGGCGGCGCCGGCCGGGCTCTTCCTGGCTGGTTCTCCAGGACATGATGCCGAAAGCGTGAACCGGCTATCGGACGGCATCATGCCCATCTTGTCGTCTTGGCGCAATTCCGGATGGATTGCTCTAACCATCTGCTTTTACGCATTCGTGGATCGAAGACCGCTACACATTTTTGCGAGACGGGTGGTTCATGGATCGCGCTCAGTCGAGCAGAGCCTGCTCATCTTCGTCGATCAGGCTCTTCAGCGTCATATAAAGAACGATGACCACGATGCAGCCGAGGAAGGTCAGGCTGGTGAAAGTGGTACCGAAGCCCATGCCGCCATATTCGACCGGCTGCGCCAGCAGGTCGCCGAAGGAGGCGCCCAACGGCCGGGTCAGGATATAGGCGAGCCAGAAGGCGAGGATGCCGTTCAGCCCGAGGAAAAACCAGGCCAGCGCGACCGCCGCAACGACAGCACCAAATATAAGGCCGGTCGCGAGATAACCCATGTCGAAGCGCTCGGCGACCAGATCGCCGGCGGTCGTGCCGAGCGAAAAGGTGAACAGGATCGCCAGCCAGTAGAAGATTTCGCGCCTGGTGGTGAAGATGGTGTGGATCGACAGGGTCTTCTCGCTGACGTACCAGGCGATGAAGGTCAGCGCGAGGGCGACCGAGAAGATGATGGTCGTCGTCTCCAGCCGCACGCCGAAATTGTCGACGAGATTGTCGGCGACCAGCGTGCCGACGATGCTGATCAGCACGACCGCCAGCCAGTAGGCCCAGGGCACGTAGCGATTCTGCGCGAATTGCAGGGCGAGCGCGACAATCAGAACCACGGCCATGATGAGCGACGTGCCGGTAAGGCCCAGGCCGAGATTGACGGCGAGATAATCAGCCGCCGTCTCGCCCATGGTCACAGCCATGATCTTGATCAGCCAGAAATCGATGGCGACGTCCGGGACCCGGTTCAATTCGGACCCATCTTCGATGGCTGTCATGATCATGGCGAAGGCTGTCATCCCGTAAGAGCCGGTCGTCGGCGCTCCGTTCAAGCCGACAACCCGTGGCAGTCAGGCTAGGCAGGCGAATTCACCGCAGCCTGTCCGCGTCCTTACAAATTCGTAAGGTCGGCCAAATACATTGGCCGGGTCTCGTCATCGCGCCGCGGAAGAGCTAGAGAAAATCCGGCGTCCGTCTCGGCGCCGTAGCGGTGAGAAAGAATGGCCTACACGTCCCTCAAATCGGCGCCGAAAGCGTTCGACCAGCACAAGCGACTGATCGTCGTGCAGGTGGCAGCTGTGCTTGCCGTCATCCTGCTTCTCTTCAGCAGACCGGCGCTGGCCGAAGGATCGAACGGACATGAAGCGCTGGAGACGATCGGCTTTGCGATGGTGCTGACCTGCTTCCTGGGCCGGCTGTGGAGCATCCTTTTCGTCGGCGGCAGGAAGAATGACGAGCTGATCGTGTCCGGCCCGTTCTCGATGACCCAGAACCCGCTCTATTTCTTCTCGACCGTCGGCGCGGTCGGTATCGGGCTGATGTTCGGCTCGGTGCTGGCGGCCGCGATGCTCGGCCTGGCAAGCTTCCTCGTCTTCCGGTTCACCGCGCGTAAGGAGGCCGAGTACCTCGCCGGCAAATTTGGCGCCGTCCATGCCGCCTATGCCCAACGCACGCCGCGCTTCTGGCCGAACCCACTGCTTTACCATGACGAGGAACAGTGGCTGTTCTCGACTCGCGCGCTGCGCAACACGTTCCGCGACGGGCTCTACTTCCTGGCGCTGTTTCCGGTGATCGAGGTGGTCGAGTATGCCCGCCTCAGCGGCCACCTGCCGACGCTTTTCACGGTCTACTAGTTCCCGGCACGGAACGACCGACGACTACGGTTGCCTGGCAGGCGGCATACGTCGGAGATTTGGCCGAAACGCTTGTCAGATCCATTCCGTGACGTCGAGGTGTTTCGGCGGTCCAGAATTCTGCTCCGCTGCGTTCCTCCGCCAAGGTCATGGAATGTCCTCGGGTCTGCGCTCCGCTTCGCGTCGCTCCGCCCGTGAATGACAGGTTGAGAGGCTTCCGCCAAATCTCCAGCGTTTGCGCCGATTTGGCAGAGAACAACCGCCCGTCAGCGCGCCTTGCCGCGCGCGGCGCGGCGGGTGCTCTCCAGGAGGATTGCCAGGCAGCCGCCCAGAAGCAGGAAGCCGCCGACGAGCGGCGGCAGCCCCAGGACCTTGACCGCGGCGGTGACCAGCGCGATCAAGATCAGCGCCAGCAGCGCGAGATTGCCGTCGTCAACGAACATGCCGACGAGTTCCTTGAAGACAAGACGGATCATCGGGCAATTCCTTCGGCGGGCGCGGGATAGGCGCCGCGCAGCCAGCGCACGATGGCAAAGGATGCGGCGGCGATGACGGCGAAGATGGCGAGCAGAGCGAGGTCGGCGCCCGGCCACGCCGCGCCGAGGCCCTCGCTGGTCCAGAACACGCCGAAGCTGGTCAGCATCAGCCCGACGACGAATTTGAGCGAATTCTCGGGCACGCGCGCCAGGGGCCGGTGCACGGCAAGGCCGATCAGCATCACCAGCACGAAGGCCGCCAGCGCGCCAAGGCCGGCATAGAGGGTCTGCCCGTGCGCGGCGCCGACGGCTATGACGATAAAGACCACTTCGACACCCTCGAGCAGCACCGCCTTGAACGACGCGACGGCGGCCAGGTAATCGGCGCGGCGGTCGCCGGCCTGCCGCCGCAACATCTCCGTCTCCTCGGAAAAGGCCTGCTCCTCGTCATGCATCGCGATCACGCCGACGCTGCGCAGGATCGCCTTTCGCAGCCAGCGCATGCCGAACAGGATCAGGAGCACGCCGACCGCGAATTGCAGGGTGGCGATGGGGACGAGCGCCAGCAGCGGCCCGAAAACGAGCACCAGCGCTGCCAGGAGGATAAGCGCCAGTGCGGCGCCCGTCAGCGCCGGGCGCCAACTGCGCGTGAGCCCGACGGCCAGGACAATGGTGAATGCTTCGACGACCTCAACGAAGGAGGCCAGGAAAGAGGCCGTTACAGTGGAAAATACGGGTGTCAGACCATGCATGAAGGCTTCGCCCAATGCTGAGGAATCATCGGCTGGCGCGACGATACAGCGCTCCGGCGGCGGCGAGAATGCCAGAGGTGATCGCAGGCCGATCGGCCCGCTGGAACCGACATGCACCATATGTGCCGTGATGTGATCGCGCTTTGACGCGAGAACTGGACCGGACATTTCGAAGAACTCATTGACGGTCTGTATCCGTTCGGTGTCCGTTGTATCGCGGCGCTGCCCTGGCTATCTGCTGGTGCAACAAGGAGTTTAAGCGGCCGATGGGCCACTCCAGCAGGAATGGAGCCATGAAGAAGATCGGATTTCTGTCCTTCGGGCATTGGTCGCCCTCGCCGCAATCGGGCACGCGCTCGGGCGCCGACGCGCTGCTGCAGTCGATCGACCTTGCGGTCGCGGCCGAGGAGCTCGGCGCCGACGGCGCCTATTACCGCGTCCACCATTTCGCCCGCCAGCTCGCCTCGCCGTTTCCGCTGCTTGCCGCGGCGGGCGCCAAGACGAAGCGTATCGAGCTCGGCACCGCCGTCATCGACATGCGCTACGAGAACCCGCTTTACATGGCGGAGGACGCGGGCGCGGCGGACCTCATCGCCGGCGGGCGTTTGCAGCTCGGCATCAGCCGCGGCTCGCCCGAGCAGGTGATCGATGGCTGGCGCTATTTCGGCTACGTGCCGGAAGAGGGCAAGAGCGACGCCGACATGGCGCGCCGGCACTCGGAGATCTTCCTCGACCTGTTGCGCGGCGAAGGCTTCGCCCAGCCCAATCCGCGGCCAATGTTCCCCAACCCGCCCGGCCTGCTCAGGCTCGAACCCTTCTCGGCCGGACTGCGCGACCGCATCTGGTGGGGCGCGGCCACCGACGCCACCGCCATATGGGCCGCCAAGCTCGGCATGAACCTGCAGAGCTCGACGCTGAAATTCGACGAGAGCGGCGAGCCGCTGCATGTCCAGCAGGCCAAGCAGATAAGAGCCTATCGCGCCGCCTGGAAGGAAGCCGGCCATGCCAGGGAGCCCCGCGTCTCGGTCAGCCGCAGCATTTTCGCCCTCGTCAACGACATGGACCGGGCTTATTTCGGCGGCAGCGAGGGCGAGGACCACTTTGGCTATATCGAGCCGGAGAAGCGCGCCGTGTTCGGCCGCACTTATGCCGCCGAGCCGGACAAGCTGGTGGAACAGCTCAGGCAGGACGAGGCGATCGCCGAGGCCGACACGCTGCTGCTCACCGTGCCCAACCAGCTCGGCGTCGACTACAACGCCCATGTTATCGAAGCGATCCTGAAGCATGTCGCCCCGGCGCTGGGGTGGCGGTAGTTATCGGAACGGCGAGCCGCGTGATCTCCTCCTCGGGGGCAGGGCAGTCGCATGGAGCGCTCGCCTTTCCGCCTCGGCTTCGTCGAGCCACCGCTCCCCGCCTTTGGCGGGGCGAGGAACCTAAAGCTCGCGAAGGTCGAGCCTCGGCGGTTGAGAGCTGGCCCGGCGCGCAGCGCCGGGACGCAGCGGGGCTAGCGCTGCCCATGCGATTGCCCTGTCCGTAGGGATCAGACCTCACTCTATCGCCAACGTCAGCTTCGACGAAGCGCCCTCCTCGCCCACCTTACCGTCGATATTGACATCTGATAAAATAGCAACCTAGTCTGCCGCGTAATCGGTTACGTAACCGATTACGGCTCAATCAAGTGGAGGAGACTAATGAGCAAGATTTTGAACATGCACGGGCTTGGCCCGGTCTCGCGGCGCCAATTCCTGAAGACCAGCGCACTGGCCGCCGGCGCGCTCGCCTTGCCGCTCGGCCCGGCCTTTGCTGCCGACAAGCCGAAGGTCGGCCTGGTGATGAAGTCCCTGGCCAACGAGTTCTTCAAGCAGATGCAGGCCGGCGCGGAGGCGTATGCGGCTAAGAACAAGGACAAGTTCGATTTCGCCGCCGTCGGCATGAAGGACGAGCGCGACTTCGCCGCCCAGGTCGATGCCATCGAGAACTTCATAACCCAGAAATACAACATCATCGTCGTGGCGCCGGCCGATTCGAAGGCCATGGTTACGCCGATCGCCAAGGCGCTGAAGGCCGGCATCAAGGTCATCAACATCGACGTCGCGCTCGACGAGAAAGCCAAGAAGAAGGCCGGCGTGGATCTCGCCTTCTTCGGCCCGGACAACCGCGCCGGTGCCAAGCTTGCCGGCGACGCGCTCGGCAAGGCGCTGGGCAAGGGCGGCAAGGTCGTCATCCTCGAGGGCAATCCTGAGGCCGACAATGCCAAGCAACGCAAGCTCGGTTTTGACGATTCGGTGAAGGAGTACGGGCTGAAGCTGCTCGACTCCAAGACCGCGCATTGGGAGACCGAGGAAGCCAACACGCTGATGACCAACTTCCTCACTCAGCATCCGGATATCCAGGGCGTGATGGCGGCCAACGATTCGATGGCGCTCGGCGTCGTCAAGGCGATCGACGCCGCCGGCAAGTCGGGCAAGATCAAGGTGGTCGGCTTCGACAACATCCCGGCCGTCGGCCCGCTGCTGAAAGAGGGCAAGATGCTCGCCACGGTCGAGCAGTATGGCGCGCAGATGGCGGCCATGGGCATCGATTACGGCCTGCGCGAGCTCGCCGGCGAGAAGTTCTCCGGCTGGGTCAAGACCGACGTCAAGCTGATTACGGCCTGAGGCGAGCAAGGGCGCCGGGACTCCCTCTGGTGCCGTCCTTTCGCTTGTCTCATCATCGCCGCCGGCAAACTGCCGGCGGCGATGGCGGCGCGTTCACGCCGCCTTGCGGCCGAAGAACGCCATTCAGGATTGCTGCATGGACGATGTGATTCTTTCCCTTGAAGGGGTCGGAAAGGTCTTCCCGGGCGTCGTGGCGCTGAGCGACGTCTCGCTGTCGATCGCGCGCGGCGAAACACATATCGTGCTTGGCGAGAACGGCGCCGGCAAGTCGACCCTGATCAAGCTCCTGGCCGGCATCTACGAACCGGACACCGGCACCATCGCCTTCAACGGCGCGGCTTACCAGCCGAAGTCGCCGCACGACGCGCAGCTGAGCGGCATCCGTATCGTGCACCAGGAGCTCAACCTTCTGCCCTATCTCAGCATCGCCGAGAATCTGATGCTGGAAAACCTGCCGCGACGCGCCTTCGGCATCGTCGACCGCAAGGCGCTCAACCGGCGCGCTGTCGCATTGCTGAAAGAGGTGGGCCTCGAGATTGACCCGCGGACGCGGGTCGAGGCGCTCGGCGTGGCGCAAATGCAGCTGGTCGAGATCGCCAAGGCGTTGAGCGACGATTCGAAGCTTCTTGTGCTGGATGAGCCGACGGCGACGCTGACGCCGCCAGAGATCACGCGGCTCTTCGCCATCATCAAGCGGCTCAAGTCAAAAGGCGTCACCATCATCTACATCTCGCACCGCCTGCATGAGGTATTCGAGATCGGCGAGCGGGTGACGGTGCTGCGCAACGGCAGGGTGGTCGCCACGCGCGATCTCCATGGCCTCACCGTGCCCGACCTGGTGCGCATGATGATCGGCCGCGACATCGCCGACGAGTACAGCTTCGATGACGCCATCGTGCCGGGCAAGGTCGCGCTCAGCGTCGCCAATCTGAAGCGCGACGCCTCGACGCCCGATATCTCCTTCGCCGTGCGCCATGGGGAGATCCTCGGCGTCGCCGGGCTGGTCGGCAGCGGCCGCACCGAAGCGATGCGCGCCTTGTTCGGCGCCGATCCGAAGCTCGACGGCGTTGTCGAGATCGACGGCAAGCCGGTGGCGATCGCCGCCCCCAAGGACGCGGTGCGGCATGGCTTGAGCCTGCTTACCGAGGACCGCAAAGGTCAGGGCCTGCTGCTCGACATGGCCGTCGACAAGAACATCACCATCACCGATCTCGGCAAAATCTCGCGCAACGGGCTGCTCAACCGCCGCGCCGAGGCCGCGGCGGCAAACGATCTCGTCGGCCAGCTGCGGGTCAAGGCAAGCTCGATCGAGCAGGCCGTGCGCAACCTCTCGGGCGGCAACCAGCAGAAGGTGGTGCTGGCCAAGTGGCTGTTCCGCGGCACCTCGACGCTGATCCTCGACGAGCCGACGCGCGGCGTCGATATCGGCGCCCGGCGCGAGATCTACCAGCTGCTCTGGATGCTGGCGGCGCAACAGAAGGGCATCATCATGGTCTCGTCCGACCTGCCCGAGCTGATGGGCATGTGCCACCGCATCATCGTCTTTTCCAGGAACCGTATCGTCGGCGAGGTGCCGCGCGCCGAATTCGATCAGGAGCGCATCCTGTCGCTCGCCTATCAGGAGTATGTGCGACCATGACCGAGACGTCCGAACCGCTGGTGTCGGCGCCTGTTTCACCCGGCCGGGCGAAATTCCTGCGCTTCCTGATCCGCGACGCCGGCGTGCTCCTGGCGCTGGTGCTGATCACCTTGTTCTTCTCGGCCACGGCGCCCTACTTCGCCACCCCCGACAATGCGCTGAAGATCTTCGTGCAGATCGCCATCAACACGGTGCTGGCGGCGGGCATGACCTTCGTCATCCTGACCGGCGGCATCGATCTGTCGGTCGGCTCGGTGCTGGCGCTCTGCACCGTGGTCGGCGCCACCGTGATGATCGACGAGAGCCTGTCGCCGGCGGTCGCGATCACGCTGGCGCTTCTGGCCTGCATGGCGACGGGCGCGGTGTGCGGCTTCCTCAATGGCTGGATCTCGACGCGTTGGAAGATACCCTCCTTCATCGTCACGCTCGGCATGCTCAACATGGCGGCGGGCGCCGCCCGCGTCGTCAGCGACAATTCCACCATCACCGGCCTGCCGCAGAGTTTCGTCGATTTCGGCAACCTGATCATCGGCGGCTTCCTGCCGTCGATCTTCCTTGTCGCGGTGCTGGTGATCGCGGCCGGCTGGTTCGTGCTGCGCTTTACCGTCTTCGGCCGCATGATCTTCGCCGTCGGCACCAATGACGAGGCGGTGCGGCTGTCGGGCCACAATCCGGATTTCTACAAGGTCGCCGCCTTCACCATCAGCGGCCTCACCGCCGGCATTGCGGCCATGGTCTATCTGTTGCGCCTCAACATCGGCAGCCCCATCGCCGGCGTCGGGTACGAGCTCAACGCCATCGCCGCCGTTATCATCGGCGGCACCAGCCTCAGCGGCGGCAAGGGCTCAATAATCGGCACGCTGGTCGGCGCCTGCATCCTGCAGGTGCTCTCCACCGGGTTGCAGCTGCTCGGCGTCGGCGACAATTTCAAACCGATCGTGATCGGCCTTGTCATCGTGCTCGCGGTCATCCTAGACGCATATCGGGAGAGGCTGCTGCGCAAGGTTCGGTAGGAGACCTCGGGGAACCAGGGATATGACGACTATTGCCGATGTTGCGCGCCACGCGGGGGTGTCCGTCGCGACCGTCTCGCATGTGATGAACCGCACGCGTCATGTCGAGCCGGAGACGGCCGAGCGTGTGCGGGCCGCGATCACCGCCTTGCGCTACAGCCCGAACTCGGTGGCGCGGAGTCTGCGGCGCGGCGAGACCAAGACCATCGGCCTTCTGCTGCCGGACAATTCCAATCCGTTCTTCGCCAGCGTCGCGCGTCAGATAGAGGATGCGGGTTTCGTATCCGGCTACACGGTGATCCTGTGCAATTCGGACGGCAATGCCGAGAAGGAGGAGCGCTACCTCTCGGTGCTGATGGCCAAGCAGATCGACGGGCTGATCTTTGCCGGCTCGTCCGACCATGCGCGGGTGTTCGCCCGCCTCCTGCCCAGCGTGCCGGCGGTGCTGCTCGACCGCGAGATCCAGTCGGTCAATGTCGATTCGGTGCTTGTCGACCACGACCACGGCGGCTATCTCGCCGGCCGGTATCTGGTCGGGCTCGGGCATCGGAAGATCGGCGCCATCGGCGGCCCGCGCGATTCCAGCTCCAGCCCGGCCCGCCTGCGCGGATTCGTGCGGGCGCTCGGTGAAGCGGGACTCGAACTGCCGGCCTCGTCGATCGTCGATTCCGACTATCACTTCGCCGGCGGTCGCGTCGCAATGGATAAGCTGATGGGGCGGGAGCCGGACATTACCGCGGTGTTCGCCTGCAACGACCTGATGGCCATGGGCGCGATCACGGCGCTGCGGGCGCGAGGCCTGCGAGTTCCCGACGACATCTCGATGGTCGGCTTCGACGACATCCCCTATGCGGTCACCACCTGGCCTTCGCTGACTACGATCGCGCAGCCGGTGGAGAAGATCGGCATACGCGCGGTGAGCCTGCTGCTGGAGCGGCTGAGCGAGCCGGAAGCGCCGTCAAGGCGCGAGGTGCTGGCGCCGGCGCTGGTCGAGCGGGAGAGCTG
Source organism: Mesorhizobium sp. (assembly GCA_004020875.1). Lineage (GTDB taxonomy): Bacteria > Pseudomonadota > Alphaproteobacteria > Rhizobiales > Rhizobiaceae > Mesorhizobium. The sequence goes on along the minus strand of SAPZ01000007.1, from coordinate 154,282 downwards.
CGCGGCGCCGCGGCGTTAGGCCCCTGCATCGTCAATGCCCTATGAGGCTGGCCGGCGCTTAGGACAGTCCGGGCCAACGGCCTCACGCCGCCGGCTGCATGGCCGCCCTCTCCAGCATGCCGAACAGGTCGCGCGGCTCGTCGGGGTCGGCGAGCAGGTCGAGCTCCTCATAGAGGCCGGTGGCCTGGAGCTGGTCGCGGACATAGCGAAGCGCCGAAAAATCCTCGGTGGCGAAGCCGACGGAATCGAACAGCGTGATCTGCTCCGGCGCCTTGCGGCCCTCAGCCTTCCCGGTCATCGCCTGCCACAGCTCGGTCACCGGATGGTCGGCGTCGAGCTGCTGGATCTCGCCCTCGACGCGCGTCTGCGGCGCGAACTCGACGAAGATGTCGGAGCGCAACAGGATGTCGCGATGCAGCTCGGTCTTGCCTGGGCAGTCGCCGCCTACGGCGTTGATGTGGACGCCGGAGCCGACCATGTTGTCGGTGAGGATCGTGGCGTACTGCTTGTCCGCCGTCACCGTGGTGATGATGTCGACGCCTTCCACGGCATCCTGGCCGGTCGAACAGATGGTGACGTCGAAGCCCTTGCCGGCGAGGTTGCGGGCGCATTTTTCGGACGCCGAACGGTCGATGTCGTAGAGCCGCAGCCTGTCGACGCCAAGCAGCGCCTTGAAGGCGATGGCCTGGAACTCCGACTGGGCGCCGTTGCCGATGATGGCCATGGCGCGCGAGCCCCTTGGGGCCAGGTATTTGGCGGCCAAGGCGGAAGTGGCGGCGGTGCGCAGCGCCGTCAGGATGGTCATCTCGGTGAGCAGCATCGGATAGCCGGAGCCGACATCGGCCAGCACGCCGAAGGCCGTGACCGTCTGGCGGCCCTCGCGCATGTTCTTCGGATGGCCGTTGACATATTTGAAGCCGTACATCTTGCCGTCGCTGGTCGGCATCAGCTCGATGACGCCGTCATGGCTGTGCGAAGCGATGCGCGGCGTCTTGTCGAACAGCTCCCAACGGCGGAAATCCTCCTCGATGTATGCTGCGAGCTCGATGAGGAAGCGCTCGACGCCGATGGCGAGCACCAGCTTCATCATGCGGTCGACGCTTACGAAGGGAACGATGGCGAGGCGCGAAGGCTGCGTCATGATCAGAGGCTTCCGGAGTGGCTGCGGGTGGGGCGGTCCATGATGCGGCGGCCCATCAGGCTGGCAGTGAGGTCGACCATGAGGATCGCGGTGCGGCCGCGCTCGTCGAGGAACGGGTTCAATTCGACCAGGTCGAGGCTCGAAACCAGGCTTGAGTCTGACAGCATCTCCATCACCAGATGCGCCTCGCGGAAGGTGGCGCCGCCGGGAACGGTGGTGCCGACGGCCGGCGCGATCGACGGGTCGAGGAAGTCGACGTCGAGGCTGACGTGCAGCAGCCCGTTCTCCCTCTCGACGCGGGCCAGGAAGGCGCGCAGCAAGGGCGCGATGCCGTGCTCGTCGATGGCGCGCATGTCGTGCACGGTGACGCCCGCCTGCTTCAGCGCGCGGCGCTCGGCCGGGTCGACGCTGCGCAGGCCCATGGCGCAGACGCGGGCTGGGTCGACGGTCGCGGGCAGATCCGGAAAATAGCCCGAGAACCCTGCCTGTCCGCTGGCATAGGCGAGCGGGACGCCGTGCAGATTGCCGCTGGTGGTGGTGTCGAGCGTGTGGAAATCGGGATGCGCGTCGAGCCACAGCACGAAAAGCGGCCGGCCGCGCTCCGCGGCACGGCGCGCCACGCCGGAGACGGTGCCGGCTGAGATCGAATGATCGCCGCCAAGGAAAATCGGCATGGCTTCGTTGGAAGCCTCATAAGCGGTCTCGGCAATTGCCGTCGTCCATGCGGAGATCTCCGGCAATGCCTTCAGCGCGAGGTTGCCGTGGACCACCGGGCGCGCCACCGCCTTCTCGACCGCGCCCCAGTCCTCGACCTCATGGCCAAGCTCCGAAAGCACCGAGACGAGGCCTGCCGTGCGCAGCGCGCTCGGCCCCATGTCGCATCCCATCCTGCCCGCGCCGTCCTGCACCGGCGCGCCGACGATCCTGCAGCGCATGATTCTTTTCAGTCCTCGCGATTGATTGGTGTGATTGGAGCATGGGGCGCTGGCGGTTCGAACAGGTAAAATTGGCATTTCGAGAAGAATGATTTATCAGTCTGGGCAAGTAATTTGATCGAAGTGGGCAATCATGGACGCGCTCGACGAAAGACTGGTCACGCTTCTGCGGCATGATGCGCGGCGCAGCGTTTCCGACCTCGCGGTCGATCTTGGCGTGTCGCGCGCCACGGTCAGGGCGCGCATGGAGCGGCTGGAGAAATCCGGCGAGATCATCGGCTACACGGTGGTGCTGCGCGCCGACGCGGTCGACCAGAGGATACGCGGCGTGATGATGATCGAGATCGAGGGCCATGCCGCCGACCGTGTCATACGGGCGCTCGGCGGCTTTCCCGAGGTTTCGACGATCCACACCACCAACGGCCGCTGGGACCTCGTGGTCGAGCTCGGCACCGCCACGCTCACCGATTTCGACGCGGTGCTGCGGCGAATCCGGCTGATCCCCGGCATAACAGGCAGCGAAACCAGCCTTCTGCTGGCGACGCCGAGGACGACGCGGGCGCGCCTGGCTTAGCCGCGCAATGAGCGGGGCCGGCTCCGTCCACATCACAGATTCGCGAGGTCCGGGAAGAGAGGCGGTCCGAAAGACGTTTTTGGCATGTCAAGGGTGCGTCGACACGGATTCGGTCGACCCCCTTTGTCCCTGTCTTGCTGCATCTCGCTCCGCGCCACACGCGGTCTTGGGCGACATGCATCAACTGAGCCGGGTGCTCCCAAAGACCGAGAGCCCCTCCTGAAACCCAGCGCTTTTAGGAGAATACGATGAAACATCTCCTCACGCCGTTAGTGACCGGCTTGTTCATAGCTTCCACCGGAATAGCCTTCGCCGCCAACGTCCACACCGTCACCGGCACGACCGGTCAGCCGAACCAGACCATCGGCACCGCCGAGACGGGGAGTGCAACCCCGGGCAACGCCGCCGCCGCTCCGGGTTCTGCTTTCAATCCGGATGGCAATGCGGGAACACATTATGCCGGGACTCAGCCGCAGAACTCGAAGAATCCGAAGAGCGTATCGCAGTATGACGTGGCCGGGTTCCAGCAGTCCCACAACCATTAGGTGGCGGGCGTCCGAGCCGTGTGATTTCAGGCAGGTTGGACCGGACGTCCAAAATCCGTCTCTCACTCAAGGAGAGGGCATGATGCCGTCGGAAACCTCTCAGACCTTTCGGCATCATGCTCCCGGCGTTGAGACCCGTGCGTCGGATGTTTCCGCGGAACGACCGCTTCATGCCGGCTCATTCCCCGCTCTCGCGCTCGAATCGGCTGGCGCAACGCCGAATCGCGGCTGCACGGTCAGGCGACGCTGGCGAGCGGCACGGGGAAATTGGCAGCGTGCTTGGCATTGGCCCGGTCAGCAAACTGCTCGGCTTCGGCGCGCGTCAACCCGATCAGCGGCCGACCTTCCATTTCCGCCGGCAGGTCGAAAACCAAATCACAGACCAGCCAGTCGTCACACGGATCCTGCATCGCTGCGAACCTCATCGGCGCTCCTTGTTGCGGCGCGGCCAGAGCACTTCAAGTCCTTGTTTTGACCCAGTGCCTGCCAGGTTCGCCTTCCACGACGCGCAGAGAAGTCGAAATAGCGGCCGGTTGTTCCGCCGCAGGCCAGTAAAATATCGATAAAAGGCTGAAATACCGCGAAAGTGCCGCCGGACGGGGTGTCGAGACGAGTTCATTTGCCTGGCTGGCGAGCTCTTCCGCCTGCGCGCGTTGGAGGCCAATAAACACCATGTCCGGTATCTGCGCCGGGCACCCGGACCGCTGATCATAGACCATCCACTGGCCGCACGGATCCTGTAAAGCTGTGAACCTCATGGCCGTTTTGCTCTAGCTGTTTGCTCGGACGCCATTTCTAGCGGAAGGATGCGGCGAAGGCACCGAACCAGTCCGCTCACGCTTTTCCTGGAATTGCTCCTGCTATGCCCCAACGTAACGACTCGCGAGAATGACCCCGCGACAATGCCGGCCGGATTAATTCCAGCACTTTGACCCAACATATACTTATCGAGGACGTGGCAGAAGAGGTTCTACAGTCCCTTCGGCATGCGACCCAAGTCTGATGGGACGCCAGCACTTTCCGAATTGCGGACCCCAACTGTCAGGGAAAGAACCATCACTTGACCCGCAGTCCGAACGCAATTGGCAGATCAGCAGGATCCAAACGCGAAAAAGCCGCGGTGAACCGCGGCTTTTCGATGCTTGATCCTCGGTGGAGGAAACTGGAGCGGGTGAGGCGATTCGAACGCCCGACCCCAACCTTGGCAAGGTTGTGCTCTACCCCTGAGCTACACCCGCTCGCGCGGCCTCGGCCGCAAGCCGCGCCTATATGGCCGAAGAGCGCGGCGATTGCAACAGGGAAATGACGGTCTTTTTCCTGCGACCTGGAGGCACCTGTGGGCGAGGCCGCAATCGCCGAAGCATCTCGCCGCCAGAAGGCAATGGAGAACCCGCTTTGCCTCGAGGCATTTCGCTCAGAACGCCGTGCGCGCCGAGCCCTGACGGTCCGACATTTCTCCTGGAGTTGCCTGACCCTGCTCGCACGGCCTTGCGAGGATGCCGTCGTTCGCCGTAAACGGCATGACCCCTTTTGATTGCGCGAGGACCGATGCCGAAGACCGAAGCCGAGCTCAACGAATTTCTTGCCGATCTCGGCATTGCGGTCTCGACCGTGCGGCACCCGCCGCTGTTCACGGTCGCCGATTCGCAAAGCCTGCGCGGCGAGATTCCCGGCGGCCACACCAAGAACCTGTTCCTCAAGGACAAGAAGGACAATTATTTCCTCGTCACCGTCGGCGAGGAAGCCGTCGTCGACCTGAAGCAGATCCATCATCTCATCGGCGCCGCCAGCCGGGTCTCCTTCGGCAAGCCCGAGATGCTGATGGAGCTGCTCGGCGTCATCCCTGGCGCGGTGACGGTCTTCGGCCTGATCAACGACACGGAGGGGAAGGTCAAGGTGGTGCTCGACCAGGAACTGATGAGCCATGACGTCATCAACGGCCATCCGCTGACCAATGAGGCAACGACGTCGATCGCCGCCGCCGATCTGATCAAATTCGTCGAGGCAACCGGCCACGATCCTGTTATCCTGAAAGTCTCATAATCTTGAAAGTCAGGGCTTGATCGCCACATGGAAGGCGGTTCCGAAATCCGACAATGACGCGCTGGGCGCCGACGCCTGGGAGCGCGACCGAAAGGGCGACACGATGAGCGACAACAATCCGTATAGCGGCGCGTTCGGCGGCAATGGCGGCCAGTACGCCCAAACGGTGCAATATGGCGGCGGCGACCGCGCCAAGGTTTCGCTGGGCGAAGCGCCGGCGGCGGCCGACCTGATCAAGGACACCACCACCGCCACCTTTGCTGCCGACGTCATCCAGGAATCGCGGCGTCAGCCGGTGCTGGTCGATTTCTGGGCGCCATGGTGCGGGCCCTGCAAGCAGCTGACGCCGCAGCTGGAAAAGGCAGTCAAGGCCGCCGGCGGCAAGGTCAAGCTGGTCAAGATGAACATCGACGACCATCCCTCGATCGCCGGCCAGCTCGGCATCCAGTCCATCCCCGCAGTCATCGCCTTCAAGGACGGCCAGCCGGTTGACGGCTTCATGGGCGCCATTCCCGAAAGCCAGATCAACCAGTTCATCCAGAAGGTCGGCGGCAAGGGCGGCGGCGCGCCGCAGATCGCCGACGCGCTGGCCGCGGCCGCCGAGGCGCGCACAGCCGGCGACGTGCAGACCGCCGCCGACATCTATGACGCGATTCTGGAGCAGGCGCCGGAGACACTGGAGGCGATCGCGGGGCTGGGCGAGATCCTGTTCGACGCCGGGGACGCGGACGGCGCCAAAGCCGTTCTGGCCCGGGCGCCCGACGACAAGAAGGACGCGCCGGCGCTGGCGGCGCTGCGCGCCAAGATGACGCTGGCGGCCGAAGCGGCCGCGCTCGGCAATCCGGCCGAGCTCGAGCGACGGCTCGCCGCCAATCCGGCCGACCACCAGGCGCGCTTCGACCTGGCGATGATCCAGAACGCGCGCGGCGATCGCAATGCCGCCGCCGACAATCTGCTGGCGATCGTCAAGGCCGATCGGTCTTGGAACGACGACGGCGCCAGGGCGCAGCTGTTGAAGCTCTTCGAGGCCTGGGGAATGACCGACGAGGCGACGCTCGCGGCACGGCGCAAGCTGTCGTCGCTGCTGTTCTCTTGAAGCGTTTGGGCGTTTCACAGAATAGCCGAAACGCTCCAGGTACTTGTTCTGACGCAATTCCGGACGAACGCCGCTGCCCACTTGTCCGGAATCGCGCGCAAAGTTTTTTGCCAGCTGTCGCAGCTGGCAGGCTTGAGCGGAGGAGTGCCAGCCCCAGATAAGGGCAGGTTGGCGGTTCGCCGCCAAGCCGGGACGAGTCTGCCGGCGAGAGGAGGTTGTAGGGTGATGCGCTTGCCGGTGTTGCTTTGGGAGGGTCGCGGTGCGCGTCGGTAACGCACTCTATCGGCTTGGCAAGGATCTGCCGTCGGCAATCCCGGTGTTCCCGCTCGCCGGCGCGCTGCTTCTGCCGGGCGGCCGCATGCCGCTCAACATCTTCGAGCCGCGCTATCTGCAGATGATCGACCAGGCGATGGCCGGCTCCCGGCTGATCGGCATGATCCAGCCGAGCCTCGATGGCGCATTGCGCGATGACGGCGAGCCGGAGCTATGCAGCGTCGGTTGCGCCGGGCGCATCATCTCTCTCGCCGAGACCGGCGACGGCCGCTACCTGATCTCGCTGCAGGGCGTGTGCCGGTTCCGCATCGTGCAGGAGCTCGCGGCGAAGGCCCCTTTCCGGCAGTGCAAGATCACGCCGTTTCTCGCCGATCTCGAGGAAGACCCGGCCGCCGGCGAGATCGACCGGCCGGCGCTGCTCAAGGCGTTTCGCGCCTACCTGCAGGCCAACGACCTCGAGGCCGACTGGGAAAGCGTCAGCCGCGCCGAAAACGGCATGCTGGTCAACGCGTTGTCGATGATGGCGCCCTATGGACCGGCCGAGAAACAGGCGCTCTTGGAAGCGCCGGACCTGAAGACGCGCGCCGAGACGCTGATTGCCATCACCGAGATGACGCTGGCGCGAGAGGGTGATGAGTTTGGGTCCAGTCTACAATAAAGTGTATTGATGTTCAGGTGAGACCGGCCTGCAAATGGCGGATTCCTGCGCTTCCGGTGCTCACGTACTTTAAGTACGCTCCGCTCCGGTTCTCGGAAGCCACCATTTTCGACTCGGCCTGACCTGAATCTCAACACACTTAGGGACGGAGGAATTGGACAATGGAAGAGTGCGATGCCCGCGGACGGGCGTGACGGGCGGAAGGCCGAGGTCGATCCGAAGCTTCTTGAATTGCTCGCCTGCCCGCTGACCAAGGGGCCGCTGACTTGGGATCCGGAGCGGGGCGAGCTGGTCTCGCGCGTGGCGAAACTCGCCTATCCGGTGCGCGACGGCATCCCGATCATGCTGCCTTCGGAGGCGCGCACGATCTCGGCCGAGGACATGCTGGTGCCGCCGCCGCGGCTCAGCGGGCCATCGTGAGCGGGTTTGCGCTGTCACGCGGCCTTCGAGGTATGTCGTCATCCCAGAGCGAAGTGGCGTCACGGAGACCCTGGATGCATGCCGTGACCTCGCGCGAAGGACAAGAACGGTGCAAGCACAGAGATAGTTCTGCACCGCAGCAACGCTCATAGGTAACGGCATGGATCCTCGGGTCTGCGCCGCGTCGCTTCGCTCCTTGCTTCGCCCGTGGATGACGAAGGCGTTTTTCGCTCCCGCCGCGGTTCCTATTGTGCTGGAAATCGCTGCTACTGAAAGTTCCGTCCTTTTGGCATGACCTGTTGTGCGGCACCCGATAGGGCTTCAAGATCCTGGCGGACCGGCAGGCCGCGGCTTTGGGCAGGCTTTGATCCAACCGGCGGTTCGGCGTGATTGTGCTCGATGACCGGGCGATTGGCGGACTCCAGCAGCACGCTCAGCCAGGAGGTCAAATCCTCGATCCGGTCGGCGACGATGTGGATGACGTCCGATTCATGCTGCAGCTTGCCTGTGACGCGAATGAGGCGCGCGCCCATGACCACCGGACGGAAGCGGTCGAAGACGCGCGGCCAGATGATGACGTTGGCGATCGATTTTTCGTCCTCCAGCGTGAGGAAGATGGCGTTGCCCTTGCCCGGCCGCTGACGGACCAGCACCAGCCCGGCGACGGAGACGCGGCGGCCGTCGCGCACCGACGGCAGGTGGGCGTTGGGGGTGACGCCGGCGCGGGTAAGCCTTTCGCGCAGGAAGGCGACGGGGTGCTCCTTCAGCGACAGGCCGAGCGAGCGGTAGTCGTGCACGACATGTTCGCCGAGCGGCATCTTCGGCAGTTTCGTTTGCGGCTCCAGCTCGCGCAGGCTGAGCGAGGGCTGGTCGAACAGCGGCAATCTCTCGGCGGCGCTCCTGCCGTCGAGGGCGCGGACCTCCCAGAGCGCGGCACGGCGGTCGAGGCCGATCGAGCGGAACGCGTCGGCCTCAGCCAATCTTTCGATCTCGCCGACATCGAGGCCGGAGCGCAGCCAGACATCTCTGACCGATCGATAGCCGTCGCCGCGCTGCGCGACCAATATAACCATGCGCTCCTCGGACAGGCCCTTGATCTGGCGGAAGCCGAGCCGCACCGCATGCGCCGTCTCGATGACGCCGCGCATCGAGGCGTGGCGCTCGAGGATGCGGGACGGATCGAAGGCGGTGGCCTCCAGCGTGCAGTCCCAGACGGAATGGTTGATGTCGACCTCGCGCACCTCGACGCCATGGTCGCGCGCGTCGCGCACCAGCTGGGCCGGCTGGTAGAAACCCATTGGCTGCGCATTCAGGATCGCGGCGCAGAAGACATCGGGATAGAAGGTCTTGAACCAGCAGGAAGCATAGACCAGCAGCGCGAAGGACGCGGCATGGCTTTCGGGAAAGCCATATTCGCCAAAACCTTCGATCTGCTTGAAGCAGCGCTCGGCGAATTCCCTCTCGTAGCCATTGGCGACCATGCCGTCGATCATGCGCTGGCGGTAGTTGCCGATCGTGCCGGTGCGCTTGAAGGTCGCCATGGCGCGACGCAATTCGTCGGCCTCGCCCGGCCGGAAGCCGCCGGCGACGATGGCGATCTTCATCGCCTGTTCCTGGAAAAGCGGCACACCCAGCGTCTTGCCGAGGATTTTCTTGAGCTCAAGGCTGGGATAATGGACCGCCTCCTTGCCCTGCCGCCGGCGCAGATAGGGATGCACCATGTCGCCCTGGATCGGGCCCGGGCGCACGATCGCCACCTCGATGACGAGATCGTAGAATTCGCGAGGCCTGAGCCGCGGCAGCATCGACATCTGCGCACGCGACTCGATCTGGAAGACGCCGAGCGTGTCGGCTCTCTGGATCATGGCGTAGACGTCCTCATCCTCTTCGGGAAGGGTCGCGAGCACGTAAGGCCGTCCAAACGGATCCCGCGCCCGCGGATAGTGGTCGGTGAGCAAGGTGAAGGCGCGCTTCAGGCAGGTCAGCATGCCGAGCGCCAGCACGTCGACCTTGAGGATCTTCACCGCGTCGAGATCGTCCTTGTCCCACTCGACCATCTTGCGCTCCTCCATCGCCGTCTTGACGATGGGCACGACCTCGTCGAGCCGGTCGCGGGTGATGACGAAGCCGCCGACATGCTGGGAGAGGTGGCGGGGAAAGCCCATGATCTCGTTGGCGCGCTCCAGCACCTGGCGCGACAGCGGATCGGCGCGGTCGAGACCGCCGGCATTGGCTTCCCTTTCGCCGAGCTCGGAGGTTGACCAGCCCCAGATGGTGCTGGACAGCGCGCTGCGGACATCCTCAGACAGGCCCATGGCCTTGGCCACCTCGCGCAGGGCGGAGCGGCCGCGATAGCTGATGACGGCGGCGGCAAGCGCCGTGCGCTTGGCGCTGTATTTCTCGTAGATATAGGCGATGACCTCGTCACGTCTTTCATGCTCGAAGTCGACGTCGATGTCGGGCGGCTCGTTGCGCTCCTCGGAGATGAAGCGCTCGAACAAGGTGTCGATGCGCTCGGGGCCGACCTCGGTGATGCCGATGCAGAAGCAGATGATCGAATTGGCGGCCGAGCCGCGGCCCTGGCAAAGGATATCCTTGCTGCGGGCGAATTTGACGATGTCGTGGACGGTCAGAAAATAGCGCGCATAGTTCAGGCGCTCGATCAGCGCGAGCTCGCTGTCGATGCGTTCCAGCACATACTCGGGAACGCCGGCCGGATAGCGCTTGACCGCTCCTTCGCGGGCCAGGCGCTCGAGCTCGGCCTGCGGCCCGAGGCCGGATTCGGTCGGCTCGTCCGGGTAGTTGTATTCGAGGTCGCTGAGAGAGAAGGTCAATTCGTCGGCGAAGCGCAGTGTCTCGGCCAGCGCTTCAGGGAGACGGCGGAAAAGGCGCGCCATTTCCAGCGGCGGCTTCAGATGGCGCTCGGCATTGGCGGTCAGTTCCAGCCCGACCTCGGAAACTGGTGTGTTGAGGCGGATCGCGGTCAGCACATCCTGCAAAGGGCGGCGCTCGGCGGCATGATAGAGCACGTCGTTGGTCGCCATCAGCGGAATACGCGCATGCTCGGCCATCGCCGCCGCCTGCTCGATGCGGAAGCGGTCATTGCCGCCATAATCCGGCGCCACGGCCAATCGGAGCGCGGCGCTGAAGCGATCTTTAAGCCGGCTAATCAATGCAAGGTTGCATTCCGCGCCGCCGGACAGATTGGGCAGGATCGCCAACGACATCCGATCGCCCCATTCAAGCAGATCGTTGAGCTTGAGCAGCGTCGCGCCCTTCTCGGTCTCGTCGCGCAGATTGGCTTGCGTCAGCATGCGGCACAGATGTCCCCAGCCCTGGCGGTCGCGGGGATAGGCGAGAATGTCCGGCGTGCCGTCGCCGAACACCAGGCGGCAGCCGGGATGATAGGGCATCTTCTCCACCTTGGCCTGCTGCCAGGCGCGCACGACGCCGGCGACGGTGTTGCGGTCGGCAAGCCCGATCGACGAAAAACCGTAGAATTTTGCCGCGACCACCAGCTCCTCGGGCTTGGAGGCGCCGCGCAGGAAGGAGAAATTCGAGCTTATGCCGAACTCGGCATAGGGGATGGCGGTCAGCGCGTTCATGCGAAAACCCCATGCATGAACCAGCGTGGCGGTGTGGCCCGGGGCGCGGTGCTGTAGAGACCCTGGCGATAAAGCCAGTAGCGGCGTCCCTCGCTGTCCTCGATGCGGTAATAGTCGCGGGTCGGCGCTTCTTCCTCACCGGGCAGTTGCCGCCACCATTCGGCGGCGATGCGCTCCGGCCCCTCGGCGCGGGCGACGCGGTAAAGCGCGCGCCGCCAGCGGAAATTCATCGGCGGACCCTCCGGGATCTCGGTCGCCGGCACCTCGATCGGCTCCGGCGAGCGGAACAGGCGCACCGGCCGCTCCGGCGGATAGATGGTCATCGGCGGGGCCGTTCGGGGCGGCGCCGCACGCCCGGCCGCCGGGGCGCGCCTTTGCGGCGCTTCCGCGAAAGGCACGGTCTTGACGGCGCGCTCCGGCAGATGGCTTTCGACAACCACCGGCTTCAGCACGGCTGCCTCGCCGAGGCGGGCGCGGACACGGTCGGCAAACAGCGCGATGTCGGCGTCATCGTCGTCCGCCTCGCCGGTGAGGGCGCCCTGAACCAAGTCGAAGGCGGCGACCGACAGCACGGAGAGCCGCACGAGGTCGAAGCCGAAGCCGGCGTCGATGTTCTGCTCCAGCGCGGCAAGCCGCTCATGGAACAGTCTTTGGATCAGCCGCGGCTCGCGTATCGGGCGCGAGGTGCCGACGGCGATGCGGCTGACGGCGCCGTCGACGCGGAAGAGAAGCAGCGCCAGCGTCCTTGCGCCCTCGCCGCGGCGTTCGAGGTCGGTCTTCAGGGCGACGGCAAGCCGGCTTATGAGCCGCTCGATGTCGTCGGTGAGCATGATTGGCTCGGCAAGATGGCGCTCGACCGAGAGCGGCGCGACGGGAAGGCGCGGCGACACGGCCTCGTCGAGGCGGCCGAGCGCCTGGTCGAGGCGCAGAAGCAGAGTGGCGCCGAAGCGGCGGGCGAGCGGCGCGCGGGGTGCCGCCATCACCGCGCCGGCTGTGCGCAGGCCAACACTTTCCAGGCTGACGCGGGTCTCCGGCGCGATGCGCAGCGCCGACAATGGCAGCGGCGCCAGAAGCGCCTCCTCCTCGCCGCCGGTCACGATACGGTTGCCGTGGAAGCGGGCCGCTGCCCAGGCGGCGCCGGGGGTCGAGGCCAACCCGGCGCGGACATCGAAACCCTGCTGGAAAAAGCGGGTGAGGATCTCGTCCTGCATGGCGCGCTCGCCGCCGAACAGATGCGTGCAGCCGGTGACGTCGAGGAACAGCCCGTCCTCGGCGTCGATCGCCACCAGGGGCGTATAGCGGTCGCACCAGTCGGCAAGGCCTTCGAGCAGGCGGCGGTCGGCTTCCGGGTCGGCCTCGACCACGTCGATCGTGGGGTGCATGGCGCGAGCATCGGCAATGCCCATGCCGCGCTTCAGCTTCAGCGCCTCAGCCCGCTCGTCGAGGGCTGCGATGCGCTGGGTGTTGTTGTCGCGATGGCTGATCACCAGAGGCAGGTGCTGCGAGGGCCGGGAACGCCAGGACCGCCCCAGACGCTGGCGCAGGATCCGTTCCGCGCTGAGATGCGGGAACCACAGCGACAGGATTCTCTGTTCTTTCCGCAAAAGCGTGCTCATTTGGGTTCCACTCCAGTGTGAATTGTCCGGGCAGGGCCGTGCGGCTCTTGCCGATATCGACTTTGAAGGCGGGGCGGCCGATCGAGCCGGCGAGGGGCCCGGCGACCGTCTCGCGGCTTGCCGCGGGCGCCGCCGAGACGATGAGGCGCACCGGTGCGGCGGTTGGATCTGCCTCGCCGGCCTGGCGCAGCAACAGAACCGGGCGGCCGGCATTCTGGGCGCGAGCGTGCAGCCGGCGCGTGGCGGTGAGGTCGAGAAGCCGCGGGCTGCCGCGGATCTCGAGGATGACCGCGGCGAAGGCCGTCATGCGGGCGGCCTCCTCGGCGATCCATAGCGCGTCGAGCAGTTTCGGCGCTTCGGAAAACAACAATTGCTCCGGCTCGATGCCGAACAGGGCATGAAGGCCCCTGGCATAGGGCAGGCCGGCCTCGTGGAAGATTTCCGCCGTGCCGACCCAGAGGATCGGCAGGCCCTGCTTCTCCTTGAGGATCAGGCTCACGAGCGAGAACGCGAAGCCGGCGACCGCGCCGGCATCGCGGGTCTCCAGCCCATGGATCTCGCTGAGCGCCGCCCTGGGCAGGCCGCCGCCGAGGGCGGTGTCGAAACGTTCGATGCCGGTATGCAGGAAAGCGTCCGCCGAAGCCACGGCGAGGCCACGCCGGACAAGTGTCCTGTCCGATCCGGTAACATCGGCAGGGATTTGTTTTTCCGCAATTCCGGACGGAAAACCGCGTCGCACTTTTCCTGGAATTGCTCCAGGCGCCGGCGCCTGCAGGCGCTCGGGCAACGTTCCCTCGATCTTCGCGATCTGGCGGCGCAGGGCAAAAACAGTGTCCCGCGCCACGGCGCTCATCGCCATGACGTCCACTTCCGGCAGCAATTGTTCCTGTTATGTTCTTATAGATTCCAGAGGGTGCCGGAAGAGTCAAGCAGAGTCAGAAGGAATTTATTCCCAATTATATACTTGACGTACTACAGCGGATTTGCGATAGTGAATCCAAGGAGTTACGGACATGCTCAATCTCACCAGCGAAATCTACACCAACGCCGACAAGGCTCGCGAGCATCTGGAAGCCATCCATTGGCCGCATGGTCCGTTCTGCCCGCACTGTGGGAACGCTAATCCCGACCGCATTGTGAAGCTTCAGGGCAAGTCCACTCGACCGGGACTCTACAAGTGCAACGAATGCCGCCAGCCCTTTACCGTGACGGTCGGCACCGTGTTCGAACGCTCCAAAATCCCGCTCAACAAGTGGGTGCTGGCGTCTCACCTTATGGCCGCTTCGAAGAAAGGCATGTCGGCGCACCAGCTACACCGCATGCTTGGCGTCACCTACAAGACCGCATGGTTCATGGCGCATCGCATTCGTGAGGCCATGAAGGAAGACGTTAAATCGTCTGGTCCTATTGGTGGCGAAGGCAAGACCGTGGAAGCCGACGAAACATATTTCGGCCGCCGCGAAGACGGCTATGTTTCGCCGCACCGCAAGGGCCGTCCCTACCTGAAGCGCAAGAAGCCGATGAAGATCGCAATCGTCGGTCTGGTCGAGCGCGGCGGCAAGTCGCGCATGTTCCATGTCCAGCACGCCAACAAGGCCGAAGTTCGCGACGTTCTGGTCCGCAACGCCGACCGCAAATCGACGCTCTATACCGACGAAAGCAACCTCTACCCGATCACCGGCCTAGAGTTCACCAAGCATGACACCGTGAAGCATTCGGCAAAGGAATACGCTCGCGGCGATGTCCACACGAACACCATTGAAAACGTGTTCTCGGTCTTCAAGCGGTCCGCGGCGTGCCGCGCGCTTCGAGATAGGCGGGGGCCGCGACCACCACCATCCGGCTCTGGCCGAGCTTGCGCGCCACCAGGCGTGACTCGCTGAGCGGTCCGGCGCGTATGGCGACATCGGCCCGCTCCTGCAACAGGTTGATGACATTGTCGGTCAGCACCGCTTCGACCGAGATTTCGGGATATCGCTCCAGGAAACGCGGCAGCAATTCCATCAGCCGGTGCTGGCCGAAGGGCACATAGGAGTTGACCCTGAGCCTGCCGCGCGGCTGGGCGCCCGCTGCCGCTTCGCGTTCCGCCGCATCGAGATCGGCAAGGATACGCAAGCTGCTATCGTAAAAGCTGGTTCCCTCGGGCGTCAGTTGCAGCTTGCGTGTCGAGCGGCTGACCAGCCGCGCGCCGAGCCGTGCCTCCAGCCGCGCGATCAGCTTGCTCACGGCCGAGGGCGTCATGCGCAACGCCCGCGCTGCCGCCGAGAAGCTACCTGCCTCGACGACGCGGACGAACACTTCGATCTCGCCGGAGCGGTTGATTTCGGGCCTCGCCATTCGTGAATCTATTTCACAGAAAATATGCCTGGTGCAAGGCTGGTTCACAGCTCGAGGCATCACGATCTTCCGGTCGATGCATGATCCCGAAAAGTGGGAACCGGTTTTCGGAAAAGATCATGCTCCAACAAACAGGGGGCGCGGGACTTGAGCGTCCTTCAGCACCGAACGGATCCTGCCATGCCTCTTGCTCTCTATGCCCTCACCGCCGGCGCCTTCGGCATCGGTGTCACCGAATTCGTCATCATGGGCCTGCTGCTCGATGTCAGCGCCGATCTCGGCGTCTCGATCTCGGCAGCCGGCCTGCTCATTTCCGGCTACGCGCTGGGTGTCGTCGTCGGCGCGCCGCTGCTTGGAGCCTTGACCGGCCGCCTGCCGCGCAAGACCTTGCTGCTTGCGCTGATGGTGGTCTTTACCGTCGGCAACCTCGCCTGTGCGCTGGCGCCTGACTACTGGACGCTTATGGCGGCGCGTGTGCTGACCGCCTTCGCCCACGCCTCCTTCTTCGGCGTCGGTTCCGTCGTCGCCACCAGCTTGGTCGCGCCCAACCGGAAGGCCTCGGCCATCGCGTTGATGTTCACCGGCCTCACCGTCGCCAACATCCTCGGCGTGCCCTTCGGCACTTGGCTCGGCCAGGCCTATGGCTGGCGTTCGACCTTCCTCGCCGTCACGCTGGTCGGCGTCGTTGCCTTTGCGGTGATCGCACTGCTGGTGCCGCGCGACGAACCGGCAGCAGCGGACGAAGAGGAAAGCTCCGAAGGCACGCTCGCAGTGCTCGGCCGCCGGCCGGTGCTGCTCGGCCTTCTCACCACCGTGCTGAGCTGGGTCGGCGTCTTCGCCGCCTTCACCTATCTGGCGCCGATCCTCACTCGCGTCACTGGCTTTTCCGAGGCAGCCGTCTCGCCGATCCTGCTCGTCTTCGGCGGCGGCCTGGTAGCGGGCAACCTGCTTGGCGGACGCCTCGCCGACCGCCACCTGGTGCCGACCGTCGTCGGCACGCTGGTCGCGCTGTCGGGGGTGCTGTTCGTCATGACCGCGGCGATCCATCAGCCGATCACAGCGATCATTGCCGTGGGCCTGCTGGGTGCTGCCGCCTTCGCCACTGTCGCGCCGCTGCAGATGTGGGTGCTGGAGAAGGCCAAGGGTGCCGGCCAGGGCCTGGCCTCCTCCTTCAACATCGCCGCCTTCAATCTAGGCAACGCCATCGGCGCCTGGCTCGGCGGCTTCGTCATCGACCACGGCCCCGGCCTCGGCGCCGTCCCCCTCGTCGCCGGCCTGGTGCCGATCGCCGCGCTGGGCGTGGTGTTCGCCGCGATGCGCCTCGAACATAGCAGCGCGATCGGCAAGCCGGTCACGGCGCAGTGTTGAGCGCTGACCCCTTCGACATCCAATCAGGAGAAAAAAATGGATTATCGACCTCTCGGCGCTTCCGGCCTGAAAGTGCCGGCTCTTTCCTTCGGCGCCGGAACTTTTGGCGGCTCCGGCCCGCTGTTCGGCCATTGGGGCAACAGTGACGCGCAGGAAGCGCGCCGCCTGGTCGATATCTGCCTGGAGGCTGGCGTCAACCTGTTCGACACGGCCGATGTCTATTCGAACGGCGCCTCGGAGGAGGTGCTTGGCGAGGCGATCAGGGGCCGCCGCGACGCTGTGCTGATCTCGACCAAGACTTCGCTGCCGATGGGCGACGGTCCGGCCGACTGGGGCTCGTCGCGCTCGCGCTTGATCCGCTCCGTCGACGCGGCGCTGAAGCGTCTCGGCACCGACTATATCGACCTTTTGCAGCTCCATGCCTTCGACGCCTCGACACCGATCGAGGAAGTGCTGTCGGCGCTGGACGACCTCGTGCGCTCCGGCAGGCTGCGCTATGTCGGCATCTCCAACTTTTCCGGCTGGCAGGTGATGAAGTCGCTCGGCCTGGCCGACAAACACGGCTACCCGCGTTACGTCGCGCATCAGGTCTATTATTCGCTGGTCGGCCGCGACTATGAGTGGGAGCTGATGCCGCTCGGCCTAGACCAGGGCGTCGGCGCCCTGGTGTGGAGCCCGCTCGGCTGGGGCCGGCTGACCGGCAAGATCCGCCGCGGCCAGCCCTTCCCGGAAAAAAGCCGGCTGCACGGCACCGCCGATTTCGGCCCCCCCGTCGAGGACGAGCTTCTCTTCAAGGTGGTCGACGCGCTGGAAGCGGTCGCGGCCGAGACCGGCAAGACCGTGCCGCAGGTCGCCATCAACTGGCTCCTGCAGCGGCCGACCGTGTCGTCGGTGATCATCGGCGCGCGCAACGAAGAGCAGCTCCGCCAGAACCTCGGCGCCGTCGGCTGGACATTGACGCCGGAGCAGATCAAGGCGCTGGACGAAGCGAGCGCGGTGACTGCGCCCTATCCGTACTTTCCCTATCGCCGCCAGGAGGGCTTCGCCCGGCTGAACCCACCGGCGGTTTGAGTGCCGGCGTTGAAGCTGCCAATCTCCCCCCTTGCGGGGGAGATCAGCTGTACCGCCGCTCAGTGCACCAGAAACTCCCCATCCACCTTCCGCCACTCATTCGGCGCGATCAGCTTGTGGTGCGTATACGTCACCGAATGCAGCGGTCCGTCGAGCTTGGTCTTCCAGAACTCGATGAAGCGGATCAGCACCGGGAATTGCGGCGCTATATCGTAATCCTGCCAGACGAAGCTTTGCAGCAGGTGCGGGTGGTCCGGGTAGTGGTAAAGGATCTTGGCCGTGGTCAGCCCATATCCCCTGAGCATCAGGTCCATTTCGGAATTGTCGCGCATTGCGTTTCCCTGGTTGATTCTCCTTCCTCCCAACGCCGAATTGTGCGCACGGTTGCTTAACTGTCTATGGCTTTTTGCGAGGTCCATAAAAATTTTCCTCATTAAAACAGGCGGTTAGCAGCCACCAAGCGGGAGTGCTAATAGCCCTGGGCGCATGACCCTGCGTCATCCCGCCGCGCG
The DNA here is from genome assembly GCA_004020875.1 of Mesorhizobium sp. Taxonomy (GTDB): domain Bacteria; phylum Pseudomonadota; class Alphaproteobacteria; order Rhizobiales; family Rhizobiaceae; genus Mesorhizobium. The sequence continues at coordinate 136,088 of SAPZ01000007.1, read as the reverse complement.
AATCCAACGTCTAATATTGCCGTCACGGCGGAACTGTTAATAATGCCCGCGAATTCGCGGCCGGTTCGCCGCGATGCCGCTGGCGGCGCAAGCCGGTGGAGTGGTTTGGGAGGAAAGCAAGAAATGTCCGATGTGCATGTCCACCGCGTCCAGCCGGCGTGGAAGAAGAACGCGTTGATCGACAACGATACCTACCTCAAATGGTATGCCGACAGCGTGAAGAACCCGGACAAGTTCTGGGGCAAGCACGGCAAGCGCATCGACTGGTTCAAGCCGTTCACCAAGGTCAAGAACACCTCGTTCGACGGCAAAGTCTCGATCAAGTGGTTCGAGGACGGCCAGACCAACGTCTCCTACAACTGCATCGACCGGCATCTGAAGAAGCGCGGCAAGCAGACCGCCATCATCTGGGAAGGCGACAATCCTTACGACGACAGGAAGATCACCTACAACGAGCTTTACGAACATGTGTGCCGGCTCGCCAATGTGATGAAGAAGCACGGCGTCAAGAAGGGCGATCGCGTCACCATCTACATGCCGATGATCCCGGAGGCGGCCTATGCGATGCTTGCTTGCACCCGCATCGGCGCCATCCACTCGATCGTCTTTGGCGGCTTCTCGCCGGACGCGCTCGCCGGTCGCATCGTCGACTGCGAATCGACCTTCCTCATCACCGCCGATGAGGGCCTGCGCGGCGGCAAGACCATTCCGCTGAAGGACAATGCCGACAAGGCGATCGACATCGCCGCCAGGAACTCCGTGAAGGTCAACAAGGTCGTGGTCGTGCGCCGCACCGGCGGCAAGGTCGGCTGGGCTCCCGGTCGCGACGTCTGGTACCATGACGAGATCGCTTCGGTGAAGGCTGAGTGCAAGCCGGAGAAGATGAAGGCCGAGGATCCACTCTTCATCCTCTACACCTCCGGCTCGACCGGCAAGCCGAAGGGCGTTCTGCACACCACCGCCGGCTATCTCGTCTACGTCTCGATGACGCATCAATATGTCTTCGACTACCATGACGGCGACGTCTACTGGTGCACGGCCGATGTCGGCTGGGTGACCGGCCACAGCTATATCGTCTACGGGCCTCTGGCCAACGGCGCCACCACGCTGATGTTCGAGGGCGTGCCCAACTACCCCTCCCAGGCGCGCTTCTGGGAGGTCATCGACAAGCACAAGGTCAACATCTTCTACACCGCGCCGACGGCGCTGCGCGCCCTGATGGGCGCAGGCGACAGCCATGTGAAGAAGACTTCGCGCAAATCGCTGCGCGTTCTTGGGTCGGTCGGCGAGCCGATCAACCCGGAAGCCTGGGAGTGGTATTTCAACGTCGTCGGCAACGGCAAGGTGCCGATCGTCGACACATGGTGGCAGACCGAGACCGGCGGCATCCTCATCACGCCGCTGCCCGGCGCCACGGACCTGAAGGCCGGTTCCGCCACGCGGCCCTTCTTCGGCGTTCAGCCGCAGCTGGTCGACGGCGAAGGCAAGGTGCTGGAAGGCGCCACCGACGGCAATCTCTGCATAACTGATTCCTGGCCGGGCCAGATGCGCACCGTCTATGGCGACCACGAGCGGTTCGTGCAGACCTATTTCTCGACCTACAAGGGCAAGTACTTCACCGGCGACGGCTGCCGTCGTGACGCCGATGGCTATTACTGGATCACCGGCCGCGTCGACGACGTCATCAACGTCTCCGGCCACCGCATGGGAACGGCCGAAGTCGAATCGGCGCTGGTCAGCCACGACAAGGTTTCCGAGGCAGCGGTCGTCGGCTATCCGCACGACATCAAGGGACAGGGGATCTACTGCTACGTCACGCTGATGGCCGGCGAGACGGGCAGCGAGGACCTGCGCAAGGAACTCGTCGCCCATGTCCGCAAGGAGATCGGCGCCATCGCCACGCCGGACAAGATCCAGTTCGCGCCCGGCCTGCCCAAGACCCGTTCCGGCAAGATCATGCGCCGCATCCTGCGCAAGATCGCCGAGGACGATTTCGGTTCGCTGGGCGACACCTCGACATTAGCCGATCCGGCCGTGGTCGACGACCTCGTCGTCAACCGCCAGAACAAGAAAGGCTGATGGCCGGCGAGACGGTCCTCGGCACCGTCAGCCAGCTCTGGCGCTATCCGGCGAGCTCGCTCGCCGGCGAGCGGCTTGATGCCATTTCCGTCGGCACGACGACTGTCGATGGCGACCGGCTGTTCGGACTGGTCGATGCTTCCGACGGCGAGATCGCCCGCCCTGATCGTGAGGCCAGGTGGCACAAGGTGCCGCTGATCCGCACCCGGTTGACCAACGCCCCGATGAGCGAGGAATGGCGGCTCGAAATCGCCGTGCCCGGCGGCGGCTGGCTGCCGGCGCCCGACCCGGAAAGCGACCGCGCGGTTTCAGGCTTTCTCGGCTTCGAGGCCTCCATCCGTCCGTTCGGTACTGAGAACGCGGCGCCCGGCTATGCCGGACCGCCGACCGAAGCCCGCTATGCCAAGGCGCCGATCCATCTGCTCACGACCGCCTCGCTGGCGCGACTGAAGGCGCTGCATCCCGAGGGCACGCCCGATCCGCGCCGCTTCCGGCCCAACATCGTCGTCGACATGGCGCCGGTCGAAGGCGTCTTCCCGGAAACGGAATGGATCGGCAGGAAGCTCGCCGTCGGTGACCTCGAGCTCACCGTCTCCGAACCCTGCCGCCGCTGCGGCTTCACCATCATCGCCCAGGAAGGCTTCGACACCGATCCCGGCATCCTGCGCAATCTGGTGCGCCACAACGCCCACAATCTCGGCGTCTACTGCACCGTAGACCGGCCGGCGCGGATCGGGATCGGCGCTCCGATGCGTCTGATGGACTGAAGCGGGCCGTCTACCGGTACAAGTCCGCCCGTGTCGGCGGCAGGCCGCTCGGGCCGCGGGCGCGCCTGGTGACGACGGTCTGGAAAATCTGCGCCGAGCCGCGCTCGAAGGTGATCGAGCAACCCGTCAGATAGAGCAACCACAGCCGCGCCTTGGGCTCGCCCACCTCGGCGATCGCCTCGTCGAAGCGCGCCTGCAGGCGCTCCGCCCACAGCCGGCAGGTTCGCGCATAATGCTCGCGCAGGTTCTCCACGTCATAGGCGAGGAAGCCGTGCGCCTCGAGGTTGCCGAGCGTCATGCCGATGGTGTCGAGCTCGCCGCCGGGGAAGATGTATTTGATCAGCGCCTTGTATTCCGCCCCCTTGCGCAGCGTCTTCCTGATGTCGCCCTTGCTGCGCCTGGTGATGGCGTGGTGCAGATAGATGCCGCCAGGCTTCAGCAAACGATGGACGGCCGAGAAGTAGGCCGCGTGGTTGGCAAGACCCAAATGCTCGAACATGCCGATCGACGAGATCTTGTCGAAGGTGCCGGAGAGTTCGGCATAGGATTTGATCTCGATGGTGATGCGGTCCTCCAGCCCTTCGGCCCGGATGCGCTCGCGGGCAAGTTCCGTCTGGGCTTGCGAGAGCGAGACGCCGTGTCCGACGACGCCGTAGTTCTTCGCCGCATGGATGAGCATCGCGCCCCAGCCGCAGCCGATATCGAGCAGCCTTTCGCCAGGCTTCAGCCTGAGCTTGCGGCAGATATGATCGAGCTTGTCGACCTGCGCCCGGTCGATGCCGTTGGCGAAATCCCGGAAATAGCCGCAGCTGTAGACCATGCGCTCATCGAGGAAGAGCCGATAGAAATCATTCGAAATGTCGTAATGGTGCTGGATCGCCTCCTTGTTCGATCCGCTGACGAAAGGCCTGCGGCCGGAAAGGTCGGTGCGCGCCGTCATCTGCTTGCGCGAGAACAACACTATCGGCAGGTCGCGCAAGATTGCCAGCTTGGGCAGGGATTTGAGCCTCGTCTTGAGCTTGCCTTGCGACGGCACGGCATAGAAATCGAACAGCGTGCCGTCTTCGATATCGACCGTCTTGGAAATCCACATTTCCACCAGCGTCGAGAAGGTCGGCCGGCGAACCAGTTGCCAGACGATGTCCTGATCGTTGATGGCGAGCACCGGACCGCTGGCGGGCCCGATCCGCTCGCCGGTCCACAGCCTGACCGCAAACCCCGGCTTCAGCGTTTCGACGACCTTGCGTACGATCCGCGCGGCTCTGTCGGCGGCGTCCATTCCCACCTCCCGCTATGTCGCATCCGCCCTGTTCCCAAACCGCACTGTCGTCCACTGGCCCGCGGACCGCAATCCGATCTGTTGCGCAAAAGCACCGCAACAGCGGGATTCCCGCCCGAAGCACAGCCATTCCGCAGCGTCATCTTGTCTTCCGTCGCGACACACCCCATCATCTGATTGTGTTCAACGAACTGAAAGGAGGTGATCCGATGTCGAGTGATTTCGTTTTCCATAACGTGAGCTCTGCGGATTGCACTTCCGGGAAGCAGTCTTCCCGTTAAGGCGCGAGACGCGCGGCAGGTAGCCCGAAGGGGTTGCCGCCAGGAGCCGCGTCATGGACGGAAACACGGAAGGCCGCCGGCTTCTTGAAGAAGCGGCGGCCTTTTCCGTTTGGGCGTGCCATGCAATGGGCTTGAGGGCCGCTACCTGGTCACCGTCAGCTTGTCGATGTTGCGCACGATATCCTGGAAGGCCTGGTCGAGCTCGGTGCCGTTGGCCGCCTGGTAGAAATGCTTGCTGTTGCCCGAGTCGGGACTCGCGCAGGACTGCAGTGTCGATTTGGCGTTCTTCTCGGAGAGGGCAAAGCCGATGGTGAATATCTCGATGCCTTGGTCGCGCATAGCCGCGCAGAGCGTCGTCGCCGCGGTTCGCGTCTGCACCTTGCCGGCGTCGTTATAGACTTGGTCTGGGCCGTTGGCGTCGAAATAGGACAGGTTGAATTCGCCGTCCGTCATCAGGATCACATATTTCGCCACCTTCTTCGGATCCATCTTGGCCGGTCGTTGCGAGGCAACCATCACGCTGCCCCAGTTCTCCGAAAGCATGTACCAGGCCCATTGCACGCCGATATGGCCGGCGGTACCGCCGGAAGCGACAAGGTCCTTGATGACGTTGTTCAGGCTCGACGCATTCGCGGTCAACGGCTGAACCGTGGCAACGGGGCAGGCTGCGGTGTTGGTCAGCTGGGCGAAGGCCGACAAATAGAGGTCGCGGTTGACCATGCTGACTGCCGGGCCGGCATCCGAATATTGATAGGCGCCCTTGCGCTCGGTCGCGCAATTGTCCGGCCGTGTCGACGCCGAGACATATTTCGGATCGTCATTGCCCGGCGCCTGCTTGCGCTCGCTGGGCTTGGTCTCGACAAAGACCGTGCTTGCTGCCAGCGAGCCGACATTGACCGAATTGGCATAGGGCACGATCGCTACGCGCACGCGCGGATTGGTGGCGCTCTGGCCGCCAAGGAACGAATTGACCGCGTTGCTCGCCGCTGCCCTCAGGTCCTTGATTTTCTGGCCCGCCATCGAACCGGTGACATCGAGCATCATCGCCACCTCCACCGTCTTGTCCGAGTAGAGCGCGGTGGTCGAAGCGGTCACGCGCCGCATGCTGTCGGTGCTGAATAGCGGAAAAAAGAGGCCGACATCGGCATGCGCATCCGCCTGTACGGTGTTGGCCGTCTTGTTGATCGTAAGCTTGTCCAGCACGATCTGGTTGGCCTGCAGGATGCCGGCGGCGCTGTTGGCGTCGAGGAAGGCCTGCACCGTTTTGCTGGCGTCAGCTTCCGTGATGATGCCAAGGGTGAGATCGCGGGCCGTCGAGGTGACGGCGGCGTCGACGACGCTCTGCAAGCTCGACCTCGCATTGTAGAGCTGCGAGATATTGACTGCGAATCCCACCCCCAGCGCGAGGACGGATGCGGCAGCTCCGAACAGAACCGCGAAATTGCCTTCGCGATTCCGGGTAAAGCCGTCCACCCCACGAACGACACCTCTGAACCGCCGCATCCCTTCCGCCCCCACTGTCGCGGCACCGTGCCGCTCGGCAAAGGCGTTGCAGGATTTCGGCCAGACCTGCCGGCAACCGCCCAAAAGACGCTTAACAAGCAGTTAATGTATTGTTTTTACTGGCTTTCAGCAGATTTGTGGGTGAACGAGAAGTTAACGAAAATGCTCAGGCAAGGTAAGCTCCATGAAGTGCTTGCCATGATCGTTCCGGCTGCCGCGCCCGGTCCCTGTTCGACACAATCGGGCTGTGCCGAAGCGGGTCAGCGGCAGCCATGAGCCGTGATGAAACAGTACGGCGCTCAGCCTTTGAGCGCCGCAGCCTAGGAGGCCGGCCTCACCTGAATATAGACCGACTTTAGGCCAGCATCTGCGCGTTGACCGTCCGGTCGACGCCGTGGTGCGGAGGATTGAAGCGGTTGCCTTCCTGCTCATAGGTCCACACCTTGAAAAGCGAGAGCCGATGCGGACCGAAACTGTGCAGCAGCGGCACGTCGGTGGCGTCGCGGCCTCGCGCGATGACGACGCGGCCGATGCGCCGCCGGTTGTGGCGCGGATCGAACGTGTACCATTTTCCGTCCAGGAAGACTTCCATCCAGGCCGAGAAGTCCATCGGGGCCGGATCGGCCGGCACGCCGATATCGCCAAGATAGCCGTTCACGTAGCGCGCCGGAATGTTCATGCACCGGCAAAGCGTGATCGCCAGATGCGCGAAATCGCGGCAGACGCCGACACGCTCCTCATGCGCCTGGGCCGCCGTACGGGTGGCCCGCGCATAGCCGTAGCCGAAGGAGAGCCGGCTGTTGACATAGTCGACGATTGCCTGGACCCGCGCCCAGCCGGGCGGCAGCTGGCCGAAAAGCTGCCAGGCGGTGTTGCTGAGGTGGTCGGTCTCGCAATAGCGGCTTCCGAGCAGATAGACCAGCACGTCGTCGGGCAGGTCCGCTACAGGCATTTCCCGCGCCAGCGTGTTGACCTCGTCCGTCTCGCCGCTGTCCTCAACCTCCGCATCGTAGAGGATGCGGAAATTTCCGGCGGGCGCGGTGAAGCGACGGCAGATATTGCCGTGGCGGTCGCGATAGGTCCGGGTCGGCACCGACGGCGATGTCAGGACCCGTGTCTGTCGCTTGATGTCGGCATGGCGCTCGGGATGGATATCGAGAAGCGAGATGATCGGCGTCTCTGCCGCGCATTCAATGGCGATTTCATAGCCGAGCCGGATCAGCATCGCATGCCCCCTTTATGATTTCGGAAAGATCGCCTGATCAACGCCGCGAACCAAAGGTTGTTCCCGTGCCGAGTCGAAGTGCGGGCTTCTCGCCTTCTCAGCCGGCCTCGGTCGGTCTAGACTGAGCCCTGCGTTTCGCCCTCCCCGAAAACGATTCTCCAGGAAATTTGATGTTTTCAGGCTCAAAGTTCGCCGCCTTCCTGTTCGACATGGACGGCACAGTGCTCAACTCCATAGCCGCGGCCGAACGGGTGTGGACGAAGTGGGCGCAGCGTCACGGGCTGGATGTCGCGACCTTCCTGCCGACCATCCATGGCAAGCGGGCGATCGAGACGATCGGCGGATTGATGCTTCCGGGCGTCGATGCGGTTGCGGAAGCCGATGCGCTGCTCAAGGCCGAGGCGGACGACCTCGAAGGCATCATCCCGATCCCCGGCGCCGTCGCGTTCCTGGAATCGCTGCCGCCGGAGCGCTGGACCATCGTCACCTCGGCGCCACGCGAGTTGGCGCTGCTGCGCATCGAGGCGGCCGGCATCCCGGTTTCCGCCATGATGGTGACGGCGGAAGACGTGACCCGTGGCAAGCCTGCGCCGGATTGTTTTCTCCTGGCGGCAAAGCGTCTTGGCGTCGAGGCGCGCGATTGCCTGGTCTTTGAGGATGCGCCGGCAGGCATCGCGGCGGGCGAGGCGTCCGGCGCCTCGGTGATGGTGATCAGCGCCACGCACGTCCACCCGCTCGTCACACCGCACCCAACAATCCGTTCCTATGACGAAATCGGCATTGCGACGGACGACAATGGTTTCATCGTGTTGGCGCCAACCCAGGCTGCGGCCTAAGGATGTTAAGGTCAGGCCGAGCCGCTTGCAGGCCGGCCCCACCTGGATATCAGCACATCCGGTTAGAAGTCGCTGGTGAGGCCCTTCACTTCCCAATCGCCATAGCGGCCCGGTTCCTTGCCGCCGCGGCCGCCGATTTCCCTCGGCAATTTTGCCTCGGCCTCGCGATATTCCCTGCGCCTGGCCTCGGCCTCCGCCAGCGCGCGGCTCGCGGCCGGCGTCCGCATCTTTCGCGGCCTGTCGCCTTCGCCCCCGGTTTCGGTCTTGTTGGTCAGTTCGGTCATGCGATATTCCCTGCCGATTGAAACGGGGCCCCGCCTTTCCCATCATATAGCCATGACCACAAAAGGATCGACCCCAATTCTCCATCGCCCCGAACGGATGACACGATGAACACGCTTCGCACCGCCATGCTTCTTGCCGCGATGACGGCGCTGTTCATGGGCGTCGGCTATCTGATCGGCGGCTCGAGCGGCATGGTCATCGCGCTTCTGATCGCAGCCGGCACCAACCTGTTCAGCTACTGGAACGCCGACAAGATGGTGCTGTCGATGAACCGCGCCGTCGAGGTCGACGAGAAGAACGCGCCGGAATATTACGCGATCGTTCAGGCGCTGGCCAAGCAGGCCGGCCTGCCGATGCCGAAGACCTATCTGATCGACAACCCGCAGCCCAACGCCTTCGCCACCGGCCGCAACCCCGAGAATGCCGCGGTGGCCGCGTCCACCGGCCTGCTCCAGCGGCTCTCCCACGAGGAGGTCGCGGCGGTGATGGCGCATGAGCTTGCCCATGTGCAGCATCGCGACACGCTGACCATGACGATCGTGGCGACGCTCGCCGGCGCCATCTCGATGCTCGGCAACTTCGCCTTCTTCCTCGGCGGCAACCGGGACAACAACAATTCTTTCGGCTTCGTCGGCGTGCTTGTGGCCATGCTGGTCGCGCCCTTCGCCGCCATGATCGTGCAGATGGCCGTAAGTCGCACCCGCGAATATGAGGCCGACCGTCGCGGCGCCGAGATCTGCGGCAATCCGCTGTGGCTGGCTTCGGCGCTCGCCAAGATCGCACGCGTCGCGGAGCAGATCCCCAATGAGGATGCCGAGCGCAACCCGGCGATGGCGCATCTCTTCATCATCAACCCTCTGCATGGCGAACGCATGGACAATCTGTTCTCGACCCATCCGAGCACAGAGAACCGCATCGCGGCGCTGCAGGAGATGGCAAGCGAACTGGGGCGCGCGCCGCCGGCCAATCGACGCCAGGCTTCCGCGCCGCCGCCCATCCAGCCCGAGGAGACGTCGGCCGGTCCGTGGGGCAAGCGGACGGAACCCGCCCCGCCTGCCGGACCGCCGCAGCCGAGACCCAATCCGTGGGGCCGCAACCCGACCGGACCGCGCAATGTCCGATCGAAGGGTCCGTGGTCGTGACGCCGCCGAGGCGCGGACAGCCAGGCAATCCGCAACGCAAGGCCGATGATGAGAACATCGCCGGCCTTGCCGCGCGCAAGGCGGCGGCGCGCCTGCTTGCCGCTGTCATCGACGCGCGCACCCCATTGGACGGGCTGACCGACAACGAGCACGGCCACCCGCAATACAAGGCGCTGGACGGGCGCGACCGTTCGCTGGTGCGCGCCATCCTGGTGACCGCGCTGCGCCACCGCATGACCATTGCCGGGTTGCTGACGAAGCGGCTGGAGAAGCCGCTGCCGGCCAATGCGACGGCGCTCTCGCATATCCTCAATGTCGCCGCCGCGCAGATCCTGTTCCTCGATGTTCCCGACAGTGCCGCCGTCGACCTTGCCGTCACCCACGCCAAGTCCGATCCGCGCACTCTGCGCTTCTCCGGCCTCGTCAACGGCGTGCTGCGCTCGCTTGCCCGCGCCAAGGAGGCCGAGCTTGGCCCGGCGCTTGCCGCCACCAGCGAGGCGCCGCAATGGTTTGCCGAGCGGCTGACTGCCGCCTACGGAGCCGACAAGGCGCGCGCCATCCTTGCCGCGCATCGCCACGAGGCGCCGGTCGATTTCACCGTCAAGGCCGATCCTGCGCTTTGGGCCCAGCGTCTAAGCGGCATCGTGCTGCCCACCGGCACGGTGCGCGTCGAAAAGCTCTCGGCGAATGTCATCGACCTGCCCGGCTTCACCGATGGCGACTGGTGGGTGCAGGATGCAGCCGCAAGCCTGCCGGCGCGCCTGTTCGGCGACATCAGGGGCCAGCGCGTCGCCGACCTGTGCGCCGCGCCCGGCGGCAAGACCGCGCAGCTTATCCTGGCCGGCGCCAGCGTCACCGCAGTCGACACCTCGAAGAACCGGCTGGCGCGGCTGACGCAGAATCTCGACCGCCTCGGCCTTGCGGCCGATCTGGTCCATACCGACCTGCTCGACTACAAGCCTTCGCAACTCTTTGACGCCGTGCTGCTCGATGCGCCCTGCTCCTCGACCGGCACCGTGCGCCGCCACCCCGATGTGCCATGGACCAAGACCATGGCCGATGTCGAAAAGCTCGCCGCCCTCCAGCGCAAGCTGCTTGCCCACGCCTTCACGCTGGTCAGGCCCGGCGGCCGCGTCGTCTTTTCCAACTGCTCGCTCGACCCGATCGAAGGCGAGGAGCTCTATCGCGACTTCCTCGTCGGGAACCCCGGCGTGACCGCCGATCCGATCCAGCCCGGCGATTTTGCCGGCATCGATCCGTTCCTGACGCCGCAGGGGACTCTGCGCACCACCCCGGCCGACCTGGCGCTGGAATCGCCAGCAATTTCCGGCCTGGACGGCTTCTTCGCCGCACGGATGAGACGGGCCGGATAAGTCGTTATCGGTATTAAACCCGCTGACTTTTCAGGGACGACACGGGCAAAGCGGCGTGAAGCGGTTCACTTCGGCGAAATCCGTCTTCGCATAAGTTCTTGAATCGCATAAGCTTGTGCTTGGGTTATGGGGACATCAGGAGGGCTTTTGGCATTTGTTGCCGGCAGCACGACGCGTCTATGGACGCTCGTCGCGAAGGAGTTCTGGCGCAAGACGCGCCGGCGTTTGCGCGCCGGTCCGGTCTACCGCTGGCGCTATTCCGGTCGCACGCCTGAACGCGTCCTGATCGCCCCGCCGGATTTGCGGCTCGCCGATCCGCAAATCGCGCTGGAGATTTATTACGGCCGCTATCCGCTGTCCGGCCATCTGGTCGAGACCGGCGGCACTTCACCCTTTCAGCTCGACGTACCCAATCGCGGCTGGCAGAAATCGCTGCATGGCTTCCGCTGGCTGCGCCACATGCGCGCCGCCGGCACCGAGCTCGCCGCCGCCAACGCCAGGGCGCTGGTGACCGACTGGATCGCCATGCACGGCAATCAGATTTCCGGCGTCGCCTGGGAGCCGGGAACGACGGCCAAGCGCGTGATCGCCTGGCTGCAGCATTCCTCGGTGGTGCTGCAAGGCGCCGAATTCCCGTTCTATCGCGCCTTCCTCAAATCGCTTGCCGTGCAGATCCGCTACCTGCGCTCGGTGTCGCGTGAGATGCCGGATGGCGAGGCCAGGCTGCGCGCCCGCATCGCGCTCGCTTTCGCCGCGCTGTCCCTGCCGGCGCCGGCCTCGGCGCTGCGTTCCGCGACGCGCAACCTGGCTGAGGAGCTGGAGCACCAGATCCTGCCCGATGGCGGCCACATCTCGCGCAAGCCGATGGCCGTGCTGGAATTGCTGGCCGATCTCCTGCCGCTGCGCCAGACCTATGCCAACCAGGCGGAGGCGCCGCCGGCGGCCTTGATCGGGGCCATCGACCGCATGTTGCCGGCGCTGCGCTTCTTCCGCCACCAGGACGGCAGCCTGGCCCGCTTCAACGGCATGGGCGCCACCATCCATGACCGCATCGCCACCATCATGCGCCATGACGACACGGTGGGCGCCCCGCTGCTGCACGCGCCGCATTCCGGCTATGAGCGCCTTTCGATGGGCGGCGTGACGGTGATCGCCGACACCGGCCTGCCGCCGCCGATCGACGTCTCCAACGCCGCGCATGCCGGCTGTCTCGCCTTCGAGCTTTCCTCCGGGCGCCAGCACTTCATCGTCAATGCCGGCATCGACACTTACGGCGCCCCGGAATTCCGGCCTCTGGCGCGTGCCACCGCCGCGCATTCGACCGCGACGATCAACGACACCTCGTCGGCGCGCTTCAGCCATTCGCTGCGGGTCAGCGACCTTTTGGGCTCGCCGCTGATCGGCGGCCCGCAGCATGTGCCCTGCAAGCGCCTCGACCAGAAGGGCATGCAAGGCTTCGTTGCCCGCCATGATGGCTATGTCCAGCAATTCGGCTTCCTACATGAGCGCGAGCTGAAGCTCGGCACGAACGGCAACGTTCTTGCCGGCCGCGACCGTTTCCTGCGCCCGGGCAATGCCGCGATCCGCAACAATGGCCGCGACTTCGTCACGGTGCGCTTCCATGTCCACCCCGACATCAGCCTGCTGCAGGACGGTCACGACCGGCTGACCCTTGCCGCCGCGCAGGGCGACAGCTGGGTCTTCACCTGCGCCGAAGTCGTGCCGGAGGTCGAGGAATCGATCTATTTCGCCGGCCTGAGCGGCCCGCGCCGCAGCCGGCAGATCGTGCTCGCCTTCAAGGCCTCTGAGATTGCCGAAGTCCACTGGCAGCTGACGCGCACCGATATTGCCGGCTATCCCGAAAACAACTGACCCTGCCCGGCAAACGCGGCTGCGCGCCCAGCCCCGGATTCACTTGATTTCCGGGGCTCATATGCTAGGGCCGGCCGACGTCCCTTCCAACAGCTCCGAAAGGCCGCCCGCCATGGCCGTGCCCACAAAAAACATTCCGGCGCCGGATCTCGTTCCGGTGCGCCGCGCCCTGCTTTCCGTCTTCGACAAGACCGGGCTGGTCGACTTTGCCAAAGCGCTCGCCGCTTCCGGGGTCGAACTGGTTTCGACTGGCGGCACGGCCAAGACCATCGCCGAGGCGGGCCTTGCGGTGCGCGACGTTTCCGAACTCACCGGCTTTCCCGAAATCATGGACGGCCGGGTGAAGACCCTGCATCCTTCGGTGCACGGCGCGCTGCTCGGCATCCGCGACGATGCCGACCATGCCAAGGCCATGCGCGACCACCACATCGAGCCGATCGACCTGGTCGTCTCGAACCTCTATCCGTTCGAGGAGGTCCGCGGCTCTGGCGCCGGCTATGCCTCGATCGTCGAGAACATCGATATCGGCGGCCCGGCGATGATCCGCGCTTCGGCCAAGAACCACGCCTATGTCGCCATCGTCACCGACCCGGCCGACTATGCTTCAGTGGTCAACGCATTGGAGATGAATCTCGGCTCGCTGTCGCTCGACTTCCGCAAGAAGCTGGCGGCCAAGGCCTTTGCCCGCACCGCCACTTATGACGCCGCGATTTCCGGCTGGTTCGCCGAGGAGCTCCAGATCGAGCACCCGACATGGCGCGCTTTCGGCGGCCGGCTCGACCAGGTGATGCGCTATGGCGAGAACCCGCATCAGAATGCCGGCTTCTATCTCTCGGGCGACAAGCGGCCGGGTGTCGCCACCGCCAGGCAATTGCAGGGCAAGCAGCTCTCCTACAACAACATCAACGACACCGACGCTGCCTTCGAGCTGGTGGGCGAGTTCGATCCGGCCCGCTCGGCGGCGATCGCCATCATCAAGCACGCCAATCCCTGCGGCGTTGCCGAGGGTGAAACGCTGAAGGCGGCCTACGCCAAGGCGCTGGCCTGTGATCCGGTCTCGGCCTTCGGCGGCATCGTCGCCATGAACCGCATCCTCGACGCTGAGGCGGCGCAGGAGATCGTGAAAACCTTCACCGAGGTGATCATCGCGCCGGACGCCACCGACGAAGCCACCGCCATCGTGGCGGCCAAGAAGAATTTGCGCCTGCTGGTCACCGGCGGTCTGCCCGACCCGCGCGCCGCCGGCACGACGGTGAAGTCAGTCGCCGGCGGGCTTTTGGTGCAGAGCCGCGACAATGCCGTCGTGGACGACCTCGAGCTGAAAGTGGTGACTAAGCGCGCGCCGACACCGGCCGAACTGGCCGACCTCAAATTCGCCTTCCGCGTCGCCAAGCACGTGAAGTCCAACGCCATCGTCTATGCGAAAAACGGAGCGACGGTCGGCATCGGTGCCGGCCAGATGAGCCGCGTCGATTCCTCGCGCATCGCCGCCCGCAAGGCGCTCGACGCGGCGGAAGCGGCAGGCCTCGCCGAGCCGCTGACCAAGGGTTCGGTCGTCGCCTCCGACGCCTTCTTCCCCTTCGCCGATGGCCTATTGTCGGCGATCGAAGCCGGCGCCACCGCCGTCATCCAGCCCGGCGGCTCGATGCGCGACGAGGACGTGATCGCCGCCGCCGACGAGCACGGCATCGCCATGGTGTTCACCGGGGTCAGGCATTTCAGGCATTGATGCCCGGCGCGGAGATGCTTCAGGAATTCGCTCCGCTGAGTCGATTGGTGCGGTTTTCGAGAACCGGAGCGGAGCGGACCTAAGGTCCGTGAGCACCGGAAGCGCAGAAAACCGCGGCAAGTGGCCAGCGGAGTAGAAATATCGAAGCGTCTCCTACCGCTTGTCCGCCGGGTATGGCGTCCCCGCCAAGATCGCCATGCCGAGGCCGAGGAACAGAATGATCGCCGCCATGCCGAGCCGCGGCGAATCACTCATCGTGGTGATGCTCGCCACCATGAATGGCGCCAGGAAGCTGGTCGCCCGCCCTGCCAGAGCATAGATGCCGAAATAGCGGCCTGACTCGGCGGCAGTCACGCTGCGCGCCATGTAGGAGCGCGACGAGGCCTGAACCGGTCCGAAGGCGAGGCCGATCAGCAGCCCGTAGAGGATATAAGCCTTTTCGGCCGCGGTGCCGAACAGTCCGCCGGAATCGGTTGTCGGCAGCGGGATCAGGCCGAGCAGCGTGAAGCCCGGGCCGGTCGAGACGACACCGATCGTGGCGACCGACAGCATGACCAACGAGATCATCACCACATGCTTCGAGCCGAGCGCCGTATCGAGCCGCGCCGCGATCCAGCAGCCGAAGATGGCGACGATGTTGAGGATGATGCCGAACATACCGATCTCGGTGATCGACCAGTGGAACATGCCGGCCGCGAAGGTGCCGCCGAGCGCAAGCAGCGCGTTGACGCCGTCCTGATAGATCATGCGCGCCAAAAGGAAGCGCAGGATGCCGCTGCGCCGGCGCACTTCGGCGAGCGTCGACTTCAGTTCCGACAGGCCCTCGCGCACCGCCGGTCCGATCGGGATGCCTTTGATGGCGTCGGGCGTGAAGAAGAACATCGGCAGGATGAAAAGGAAATACCAGCCGGCCGACATCGGCCCGGTGAAGCGCGCATCCTCACCCAGCTTCGGGTCCAGCCCGAACAGTGGGTCGAGGCCGATGAGCGTCTTGCCGGTTTCGAGATTGCCGGCCAGGAACAGCACCACGAAGATCAGCGCCACCATGCCGCCGAGATAGCCGAGTCCCCAGGCGATATTGGAAATGCGGCCGATCTCTTCCTTCGGCACCAGCCGTGGCATCATGGAATCGTTGAACACGGTGGAGAATTCGGCCGCAACCGACGCCAGCGAGAACAACAGCACGACCAGGAAGAGGTTCGAGCCGGGCACGGCGAACCACAGCAGGCTGAGGCTGACGATCTTGATCGTTGCGAAGAAGGCGATCCATGGCTTGCGCGGCCCGGTCTGGTCGGCAATCGAGCCGAGCACCGGCGACAGCACTGCGATGACCAGGCCCGCCGCGGCGATGCCGTAGCCCCAGGCGGCCTGCCCGGCGGTCGGGTCACTCGCCATGCGCGAGACGAAATAGGGGCCGAAGATGAAGGTGGTGACGACGGTGAAGAAAGGCTGCGCCGCCCAGTCGAAGAACATCCAGCCCCAGATGCCGCGCCCCGATGCCCGCTGCACTGTATCTACTGCCACCATGCTGATTCCTTGGCATCGCCCGCGTCGGGCGCCATGTCTGCATGTTTTCAGGCAGCGATGCAAATGAACAAGCTTGGCGCTGCCATTGCTTTCCTCGCCCCACGAAGTGGGGAGAGGTGGCTCGGCGAAGCCGAGACGGAGAGGGGAGTGCGGCGACTGGAGCAGCGACGATCGTTGGAGAAAGGTCTCCGCCCTACGAAGCCCCTCTCCGGCCGCTTCGCGGCCACCTCTCCCCCGCCTTCGGCGGAGGCGAGGAACACCAGCTCACATCCCCGTCAGGTCGGTCATCAGCCCGGATGCCACCGACAGCCGCGAGACGGTGATCTCGCCGCCTTCGGTCAGCGCCTGAAGCCGCTCGCGGATGCGAGCGACGCGCTCGCCGCCGGCTTCCAGCCACGCCGCGACCGGATCCGCCGCTGTGCCGTGCGCGGTCAGGGCCGCCACCGCGATGCCGCGCCGCGCCACGCCGATCGTGTCGGTGGCGCGCGACAGCGCCAGCTGGTCGTAATAGTCGGGCGGCATGATCGAGCGCGCCGCTTCCTCGACGCGCGGGATGCGGAAGGCATCGCTGGCGGCGAAGAAGGCCTTGGCCGCGCTGACGATGTCGGCATTGGCGGTGCGGGCGGTGAGCGCGATATCCGGGATCAGCTCGGCCACCTCGGCCAGAGCGAGCTGGCCGGCGAGCTTCTCCGGCGCGCCGTCCTTGGACAAGACGTGCCGCCGCTCCTCGATCCGCTCGCGCGAGAAGGCCGGCAGCAGCGACAGAAGCTTCGGCTCCAGCGCCTTGCGGGCCTCCTGCAGCTCGACGATACGCTGGCCGAGCGGTGCGGAGCCAGCTTCGTTCTTAAGGTACCAGCCGCTGGTCACAAAGATGAGCCGGCTGACGGATTGGTAGAGATCGAGCTGGGTCTGCCCGTCGACCTGGTTGTCGAGCGCGTCGATCTCGCGGTAGAGCGCCGGCAGCGCAAAGCCGTCGCGAACCACGGCGAAGGTGCGCACGACATCGGCCGCTGGCCGCCCGGTGGCTTCCCGCAGCCGATTGACGAAGGATGGTCCGCCGCGATTGACGAGATCGTTGGCGACGACGCGCGCGATGATCTCGCGCCGCAGCCTGTGGTCGCGGATTTCGCCGGCGAATTTCTTGGCCATGCGCTCAGGGAAATAGCCCATCAGGTCGCGGTCGAAATGCGGATCGTCCGGCACGTCGCTGGCGACGATGTCGGAGAACAGCACGATCTTGGCATAGGCAAGCAGAACGCCGAGCTCGGCTCTGGTCAGCGGCTCGCCGCGCGCCTCGCGTTCGGCGAGCGCTGCTGGCGAAGGCAGCGTCTCGACCGCCCGGTCGAGCAGGCCTCGCGCCTCCAGCGCCGTCATGAAGCGGGCCTGGTGTGCGATGTCGGCCAGCCCCCGCTTGCGCGCGAGCGACAGCGCCAGCGTCTGCTGGTAGTTGTTGAAGAGCACAAGCGCGCTCACCTCGTCGGTCATCTCGGCCAGCAGCCTGTTGCGCGCCGGCCGCGTCAGCGAGCCTTTGCGCATCGCCGAGGCCAGCGCGATCTTGATGTTGACCTCGACGTCGGAGCAGTTGACGCCGCCCGAATTGTCGATGGCATCCGAGTTGCAGCGGCCGCCATTCATGCCGAACTCAATGCGCGCCCGCTGGGTGACGCCGAGATTGGCGCCCTCGCCGATCACCTTGGCTCGCACGTCGAGCGCGGTGACGCGGATGGCGTCGTTGGCGCGGTCGCCGACATCCTGATTGCTTTCGCCGGAAGCCCGCACATAGGTGCCGATGCCGCCGAACCACAAAAGGTCGACCGGGGCCTTCAGGATGGCGTTCATGATCTCGACCGGCGTGGCCGTGGTCTTGGCCAGCCCGATCGCGGCAGCGGCCGCCTGCGGCAGCGTGATGGATTTCTGATTGCGCGAGACGATGACGCCGCCTTCCGACAGCTTCGACTTGTCGTAATCCTGCCAGGATGAGCGCGGCAGCGCGAACATGCGCTGGCGCTCGGCCATCGCGGCCGCCATGTCGGGATCGGGATCGATGAAGATATCGCGATGGTCGAAGGCCGCGATCAGCCTGGTGGCCGGCGACAAAAGCATGCCGTTGCCGAACACGTCGCCCGACATGTCGCCGACGCCGACGACGCTGAAGGGCGAGGTCTGGATGTCGCGGTTCATCTCGCGGAAATGCCGCTTCACCGCTTCCCAGGCGCCTTTGGCGGTGATGCCCATCTTCTTGTGGTCGTAACCGGCCGAGCCGCCGCTGGCGAAAGCATCGTCCAGCCAGAAGTGGTGCTTCTCGGAAATGGCGTTGGCGGTGTCGGAGAAGGTCGCCGTGCCCTTGTCGGCGGCGACGACGAAATAAGGATCGTCAGGATCGCGCCGCACCACACCCGCCGGCGGGATGACCCCGTCGGCGCCGATATTATCGGTGATCGAAAGCAGGCTGGAGACGAAGTTCTTGTAAGCCGAAGTGCCGGCTTCGAAGATGGCGTCTCGTCCGGCGCTCATCGGCAGCTTCTTCGGATAGAAGCCGCCCTTGGCGCCGACAGGCACGATTACCGCGTTCTTGACCTGCTGCGCCTTCACCAGGCCCAGCACCTCGGTGCGGTAGTCCTGGGCGCGGTCCGACCAGCGCAGGCCGCCGCGGGCCACTGGGCCGAAGCGCAAATGCACGCCCTCGACCTCGGAGCCATAGACAAAGATCTCACGCCAGGGCCGCGGCGCCGGCAGTCCCTCGACCGCCTGCGAGTCGAGCTTGATCGCCAGCGACTGCCCTTTATCCTTCTTATCGGCTACGAAATGATTGGTGCGAAGCGAGGCTTCGATAAGGTTGAGGTAGCGGCGTATGATGGTGTCGTCGTCGATGTTGGGGACCTCTTCCAGCGCGTCCTTGATTTTGGCCTTGAGGTGCTTGGCCGCGACCGCGCCGTCGCCTTCCGCAGTCGGCCCGAGCCGGGCGACGAACAGCGCATGCAGGCCGCGCGCGATCTCAGGGTAGCGATTGAGCGCGGCGGCGATGAAATCCTGACTCTGCGGAATGCCGGCCTGCTGCAAGTAGCGGCCATAGGCGCGCAGGATGGTGATCTCGCCCGACCACAGGCCGGCGGTCTGCGCGAGGCCGTTATAGCCATCATTGTCGACGTCGCCGCGCCAGACCGACAAGAACGCGTCCTCGAACAGCGCCCCGCCATCGGCGAGGTTGATCGGCTTGCCGTAGCTGTTCTCCAATTCCATATCGTGGATGAACACTCGATCGGCCGGATCGCCGCCGACCTCGAAGGTGCGCTCGCTGATGACGCGGAAGCCGATATTCTCCAGCACCGGCACGCGCCGCGACAGCGCCACCGGGCTGCCATGGTGGTAGATCTTCAGCGCCGCCTGGTTCGGCTTCTGGTCGGCATGGCGGTAATAGTCGATGGCGATCGGATTGTCGGCGCTGATTTTGGCGATGCGCCCGGCATCCGCCAGCGCCACGGCGGCCGAGAAGCTATCGCGGTAGCTTTCGGGGAATCGCGTCGCGATCGCCTTCAGCGCCGGATCGCTGCCGGCCGCTTCCGCAGCCTCGGACAGCGCGTCTTCCCAGGTGCGCACGATGTCGCGAATCGCCACCTCGATCGTCGACTGCTCGATCTTCGGCGTCTTGCCGCCGGAACGGCCGATGATGAAGTGCACGCGCGCCAGCCCGCCTTCCGGGAAGGCCGGGTAATAGGCCGACAGCCGGCCCTCGAACACGGTCTTGAGATAGGCGCCGATCTTCTCGCGCACGACGCTGTCATAGCGGTCGCGCGGTACGTAGACGAGGATTGAAACGAAACGATCGAACTGGTCGGCGCGCACCAGCGCCCTGATCCGCGGCCGTTCGACCAGGCCGAGAATGGCATTGGCATGCTTTCTGAGGACCGGCACCGGAACCTGGAAGAATTCGTCGCGCGGATAGCTTTCCAGCACGTTGATCAGCGCCTTGCCGGAATGGTCGTTCGGATTGAAACCGGACTTGGCGATGATGGTCTCCGCCTTTGACCTCAGGTAAGGAATCTTCATCACCGAGCGCGTGTAGGCGGTCGAGGTGAACAGGCCGACGATGCGCAATTCGCCCGCGAGCGCGCCTTTCGACGTGTAGGTCTTGATGCCGACATAATCGAGATAGATGCGGCGGTGCACGAGGGACTTGGCGTTCGCCTTGGTGACGATCAGCGGCTCCGGCCCGTGCAGGAAGGCGCGGATCTCCGGCGTCGTCGTCACCGCCTCGGTGCCACGCCTCAGCACCAGCACGTCGGGATCCGCCAGGATGCCGAGCCCTGGCTTGTCGGCGCGCTCCAGCGAGCCGCTCTCCTCGCCGCCGACATATTTGAACTCGCGCATGCCGAGGAAGGTGAAATTGTCGTCGCGTAGCCATTCGAGGAAGGCGATCGCCTCGGCGACGCTCTTCTTGTCGAGCGGCACAGCGGAATAGCGGAACTCGGAAATCGCCTGGTCGAGGCGGGCGAGCATCCGCTTCCAGTCGACGACTGCGGCCCGGACCTGGGACAGCATCTTGCGCAGCCGTTCGGTAAGGCTCTTCGCCTCCTCAGCGGTCAGCCTCGGAACGTGAACGTGGACAACGCTCAGCCGTTCGTGCTCGTCGTCCTCCTTGCCGCTGTCGCCCAGAACGTCGACGACGCCGGCCTTGCGGTGACGGACGGTAACGATCGGATGAGTGACCAGCGTCGGCTGGCCGCTGCTCTCGGTGATCTCGCCCAGGATGGAATCGAACAGGAACGGCATGTTGTCGTTGACGACGGTGATGACCGTGACCGGCCGGCCGTCGCAGGCAACGCCCGAATCGGCATCGACGGCGACGACGCTTTCGCCCTTCCTGTGGCCGGCCACCGCTCGGGCAGCGAGCTCGCCTGCGCGTTCCAGGTCGGCCGAGTCATAGGCCGCGATATCCTCGGCGGGCGCCCGCGCAAGCAGATAGTCGGCAAGCCTTGCGGGCTCCTCGGCTTTCGCGGCGGCTGCCGCTTTCTTCTTCGGCTTGGATTTCACGCTGGCCATGACGCTTGGTCCCTCCCGTCTTATGCTTTTGTGGCTATCGTAGCAGATGACCGCCGCTTCGCGACAAAGGTTTGACGACGCATTAAAAAATTCGAATCGACGCCGGTTGTGTTGCAAGGAGAACGATCATGGATGACAGGATTACCGCGCTTGACCTTGTCCAGGCGGAACTCAGCGAGGCGACGAAAGCCTATTTCGACAAATGCCGGGAGAAGCTCGGCCTCGTGCCCAACGTGCTTCTCGCCTACGCCTTCGACGAGAAGAAGCTGCGTGCCTTTACCGACATGTACAACAATCTGATGCTGGGCGATTCGGGCCTGTCGAAGCTGGAGCGCGAGATGATCGCAGTCGCCGTATCCTCGATCAACCACTGCTATTATTGCCTGACCGCGCACGGCGCGGCGGTGCGTCAGCTGTCGGGCGAGCCGGCGCTGGGCGAGATGATGGTGATGAATTTCCGTGCCGCCCAGCTGTCGGACCGCCAGCGCGTCATGCTCGAATTCGCCGTGAAGCTGACGGAAGAGCCGGCCAGGATCGTGGAAGCCGATCGCGCCGCCTTGCGCCAGGCCGGCTTTTCGGACCGCGACATCTGGGACATCGCCTCGACCGCCGCCTTCTTCAACATGTCGAACCGGGTAGCCGCTGCCGTCGACATGCGGCCCAACCCCGAATACCGCGCCATGGCGAGATGACGGCCGCAGGTCTTATATTAGCAATACCGAATTTTCGTTGCCCGCCGCGTCATTTGGTCCGATGATCAGGATTGCAGCGTAGCTGCATATGCAAGATGCAGGGTAGCTGCATGTCCAGAACTGCGGGATTGCCGCGTATCCACGATTACGGCGTAGCCGCATATCGGGTTGTGGCGTAGCCGCATATCGCAAGCGGCGTGGCCGCATGCCGGTTCGACGCTGCCGACAAGGGAGGAGAACATGGCGAAATTTCTCTATGTCTATCACGGCTCCGGCAAGATGCCGACAGATGAAGCCGAACGCAAAGCGGCAATGGATGCCTGGACCGGCTGGTACGACAAGCTCGGCTCGGCCGTGGTCGATGGCGGCAATCCGGTCGGCATGTCGAAGACTGTGCTGCCGAGCGGCAGGATCGAGAACAATGGCGGCAGCAACCCGACCGCCGGCTATACCGTCGTCGAAGCCAGGGACATCGACGACGCTGTCGCCAAGGCCAAGGACTGCCCGATCCTGATGGACCCGGCCTTCAGCGTCGAGATCGCGCCGATCATCGAAATGATGTGAGGCCGGCGGCTTAAAGCGGTTCGCCGTTCACGGAAACGGCGAACTGCCCTATCTTCTTGTTCTGACGCAATTCCGGGCGGAAAACCACTTACGCTTTTCCTGGAATTGCTTTAGCGCGCGGCGATCGCCGCGGCGGCGCCTGCCATCGTCGTGGCGCTGACGCGGTTGGCGATCTTCATAGCGCGCTTGCTCTTCAGGAGCCGGCGCGCCTGAGAGGCGGCCAGCACCCAGGCTAGGTCGATGACCACCAGCACGACAGCCATGGTCAGCGTCAGCTCGACCCAGCCGACGACGCTGACTGAGGCGAGATCGATGATGGTCGGCAGCAGCGCCAGATAGAACATCATGATCTTCGGGTTGCCGAGCGTCACCGCCATGCCGGCAAAGAAGAGTTTCAGAGCCGAATCCTCGCGTGGCATCTCGCCTTCCTTGGCCTCGACGGGCGCCGTCCACATCTTGAACGCCAGATAGGCGAGATAGGCGACGCCCACCCATTTCACGACGACGAAGGCGTAGTGGAAGGTCTGCGCCACGACGGCCAGCCCGAACACCGCCAGCGACAGCCAGATCGCCTCGCCGATCCACATCGCCAGCAGGAAGGGGAAGACGTCGCGGAACCCCTTCGAGATGACGCGCGCCACGAGCGCCGCGATCGACGGCCCGGGCGAGCCCGCGGCGACGAACAAAGCGGCGGCGAAGATCAGCAGCGAGGCGAGGTGCATGGGCGCTTCCTACAAGATAAAAAGAAACGATAGCCGATTGGAGCAGATTTGGCACGCCCAGCAAGGCGCGATCATTTAGCAAGGCGACAATAGCTGCCAGCGTCGGCGCCGCCGACGCTTATAGTTACAGCTCTTGCCGACCCCTTCGGCCTTAGCTAGAAGACCTGCCCGACATCCATTTTTCGAGCATCACTTTGCCTCAGTAACCACCGGTCTCGCCAACTCCCTTGAATGCACCGCAGGCGCGACGATAACGCCGCCTGCTCCATTTTCACGTGTTCTTCAGGCGGCGGTTCGAGACCGGTTTGGCATTGCTGAGCCGCCGCGTGTGACCCACGCAGGCCTGACGTCCAACACGCGCAGCCTTCGCCACACCGTGCCTGCACGAGCATGAGTCCGAAAAGCGGTACCCGGATTTCGGAAAAGATCATGCTCAACAAGAGAGGGCATCTCGGACATTGCCGGCCTGACGGACTTCCCGACGGGAAGGGCTACCGGCATGTCTACCTTGCGTGTCCACTGGACGATCGCGCCCGCAATCGCGCCACGACCTCTCATCAACTGCAACCGCTGCGGCGACATCAAACCCTATCGATGCAGCAAGAAATTCCGCGTCAATGCCAATGGCAAGCGCATCGACGTCTGGCTGATCTATCGCTGCGTGGGCTGCGACAACTCCTGGAATTTCACCATCCTGGAACGGCGAAACCGCCACGATATCGAGCCGGCGCGGCTGGCAGCGCTCGAAAACAACGATCCGGCGCTTGTTCGCCGCTTTGCCTTCGATGCCGCCTCGCTGTGCAACCGGGCCGGGCGGGTCGAGGACTCTCCTGATGTCACGGTCCGAAAGGACCTGCTGGACGGCGAGCCGGGACACGCCGACGCGCTCGCGCTCGAGCTTCGGCTGGACGGCACGACGCCTTTGCGGCTGGACCGCCTGCTTGCCGGCGAGCTTGGCCTCTCGCGGTCAAGGCTCCAGGCCCTGGACGACCGAAGGCGACTGACCATCGAACCCGATGGAGCGAAAGCCTTGCGCAAGCCGGTTCGGGACGGCCTGGCGGTGCGCATCGACCTGGCCAAGGAGGCGGATTGCCGCGCTATTCTGTCGGCAGCGTGCCGCTGAAACGAAAAGAGGGAGCACGCGCTCCCTCCTTTGAACCCTTTGGCTGCAAGCTTAGGCCGCGCCCATGACCTTGGCGGCCTTTTCGAAACGCTTGCGCTCGTTCGGATCGAGATAGAGCTTGCGCAGCCGAATGGTCTTCGGCGTCACCTCGACCAGCTCGTCATCCTGGATCCAGGCCAGCGCCCGCTCCAGTGTCATGCGGATCGGCGGCGTCAGCTTCACCGCCTCGTCCTTGCCGGCGGCGCGGATGTTGGTGAGCTTCTTGCCCTTGAGCACGTTGACTTCGAGGTCATTGTCTCTGGAGTGGATGCCGATGATCATGCCCTGATACACCTTCACGCCCGGATCGATGATCATCGGGCCGCGGTCTTCCAGGTTCCACATGGCGTAGGCGACGGATTCGCCCTGCTCGTTGGAGATCAGCACCCCATTGGTGCGGCCGGGCAATTCGCCCTTATAAGGCTCATAGGCAAAGAACAGCCGGTTCATCACCGCGGTGCCGCGCGTGTCGGTCAACAGCTCCGACTGGTAGCCGATCAGGCCGCGCGTCGGCGCGTGGAAGACGAGGCGCTGGCGGTTGCCGCCGGACGGACGCAGCTCGACCATCTCGGCCTTGCGCTCCGACATCTTCTGCACGACGACGCCGGCATGCTCCTCGTCGACGTCGATGACGACTTCCTCGACCGGCTCCAGCAATTCGCCGTTCTGGCCTTTCTGCATGACGACGCGCGGGCGTGATACGGCGAGCTCGAAGCCTTCGCGACGCATCGTCTCGATCAGCACCGCAAGCTGCAATTCGCCGCGGCCGGAAACGAAGAAGGAATCCTTCTCGGCCGACTCCTCGATCTTCAGCGCCACATTGCCCTCGGCCTCGCGCAGCAGGCGGTCGCGGATGACGCGGCTGGTCACCTTGTCGCCCTCGGTACCGGCAAGCGGGCTGTCATTGACGAGGAAGGACATGGTGACCGTCGGCGGATCGATCGGCTGCGCATGCAACGGCTCGCTCACAGACGGGTCGCAGAAGGTGTCGGCCACGGTGCCCTTGGACAGGCCGGCGATGGCCACGATGTCACCCGCCTGGGCTTCGTCGATCGGCTGGCGCTCGAGGCCGCGGAAGGCAAGGATTTTTGAGACGCGGCCGGTCTCGATCTGGGTGCCGTCATGGTGCAGCACCTTGACCGCCTGGTTGGCCTTCAGCGTGCCGGATTCAATGCGGCCGGTGATGATGCGGCCAAGGAACGGGTTGGCTTCCAGGATGGTGCCGATCATGCGGAACGGGCCGGGATGGACCGTCGGCGCCGGCACATGCTTGACGACGAGGTCGAACAGCGGCGCCAGGCCCTGGTCCTTCGGACCTTCGGGATTCTCGGAAACCCAGCCGTCGCGCCCCGAGCCGTAGAGGATCGGGAAATCGAGCTGCTCGTCGGTGGCGTCGAGCGCGGCGAAGAGATCGAACACCTCGTTGACCACCTCGACATGGCGGGCGTCCGGACGGTCGATCTTGTTGATGACGACGATGGGCCGCAAGCCCACTTTCAGCGCCTTGCCAACGACGAACTTGGTCTGCGGCATCGGGCCTTCGGCGGCGTCGACGAGCACGATCGCCGAATCCACCATCGACAGGATGCGCTCGACCTCGCCGCCGAAATCGGCGTGTCCGGGCGTGTCGACGATGTTGATGCGGGTGCCGTGCCAGTCGACCGAGGTCGCCTTGGCGAGGATGGTGATGCCGCGCTCTTTTTCGAGGTCGTTGGAATCCATGGCGCGCTCGGCGACGCGCTGGTTGTCGCGGAAGGCTCCGGACTGTTTCAGAAGCTGGTCGACCAGCGTGGTTTTGCCATGGTCGACGTGCGCGATGATCGCGATATTGCGGAGGTTCATTTTTCTGGTCTCGGGAACGTTGCAGGCAGCAGGCTTAACAAGCGCCGCCTTTTTCGGTTGCGCGGCTCATACAAGGTTTTTCGCAATTGCGAAAGGGGAGGCCCGACCCCAAATAAATGGTCACTGATTGTTAAACGTCTTGGTGTGAAATGATTCTGTTAACCAAGGCGGAACCTTTGAGGGGCCGGGCAGTTCGATGTTCATGACCGATCAGATGTCCAGATTGCGTCCGGTTTTTGCGTGGGCGGCGCTTGGCCTGCTCGTCGCGGCCGGCGCCGCGCAATCGGCGGCCGCGCTCAGGGAAGCCGACCCGATATCGCCGCCTGATGCCAGGACCGCGCAGCAGATGTTCGCCGATGCCCCCGACGGCGTCGACCCGATCGTTACCGGCCCGGTCAGCGCCGCCTTCAAGCAGCGCCAGAAGGATGCCAACTGCGACACGGCGGTTTGGCCGAACATTCCGCGCGCTTGTTATCCGGATTGACGACCGCGCATCCGCGGTCGCCATCGCGTCATTTGGAAACGCCTTACGCCGATCGCACCGGGTCGAGCGTGACCTTGTAAAGCTCGTTGTCGTCGCGATCCATCAGCCGTACCGTCAGCTGTTCGGTCGCACCCGAAATATCGACCAGCCCGAAGAACTGCAAACCCGCCGACGGCGGCAGGTTCTGGCCCTGCTCGGCGGACGGCGCCTTGATGAATTTCAGCTCCGGCCCGAAGGTCATGTCGAGGTCGTTGGGGCCGAACGTGCCGGCATGGATCGGACCGGAGACGAATTCCCAGAACGGATTGAAATCCTGGAACTGCGCCTTGTCGGGGTTGTAGTAATGCGCCGCCGTGTAGTGCACGTCGGCGGTGAGCCACACCGTGTTGGTGATGCCGGCAGTCTTGATGAAGCGCAGCACATCGGCGAATTCGAGCTCACGCCCCTTCGGCTTGCCGTTGTCGTTGTTGCTGACAGCCTCGAAGCCGACCTTCTTCGCCGCATCGTCCCAGACGACCAGGCTGAGCGGCATGTCGGCGGCGATGATCTTCCAAGTCGCTTTGGAGTTCGCCAGTTCCCGCTTCAGCCATTTGGATTGCTCTTCGCCGATCATGCGTGACTTCGGCGTCAGCGTCTCGTCCAGATTGGCGCCGTTCGGGCCGCGATAGGAGCGCATGTCGAGGAAGAACACGTCCAGCAGCGGCCCGTGCGAGATCTTGCGGTACACGCGGCCCGGCTCCGACGGCTCGTAGCGGATGGTGGTCATCTCATGGAAGGCGCGCGCCGCCCGCGCCGCCAGCACATGGATCGACTTTTCCTTATAGCGGTCGTCCTTGCTGAGGTCCTTCGAGTCCGACCAGTTATTCAGCACCTCGTGGTCGTCCCACTGGTAGAAGGTCGGGCAGATGGCGGAGAGGGCAAGCACATGCTTGTCCATCATGTTGTACTTCCACTGGTCGCGATATTCGTCCAGCGTCTCGGCGACCTTGCGCTTGCCGTCGAGCATGACGACGTTCTTCCACTTGCCGCCGCCGGGCAGGTCGACCTCGTCCTTCATGGCGCCGTCGGCATAGATCGTGTCGCCCGAATGCAGGAAGAAGTCCGGCGTGTGCTTGGCGATGGTCGAATAGGTCTTCATGCCGGTCTCGTCGATGCCCCAGCCCTGGCCGGCCGTGTCGCCCGACCAGGCGAAGCGCACGTCGCGCTTCGAGGACGGCGCGGTGCGGAAGCGGCCGACGATCGGCTCGGACAAGGCGTTGATGTCGGACAGGTCAGCCGCGATCATCCGGTAGAAGATGTCCTGGTCCGCGGGGAGGTCGGTGAGCAGCCGCTTCACCGTATAGTCGCTGGCTGGCGAGGTATCGAGCGGCGCCAGCCTTGTGGCGTTTGCAAGACTTTCGGTCGTCGAAACTTCATACATGACGCGCGCCGGGCGGTCGGTGCGGGTCCAGACCATGCCGGACGTAGCATCGACGTCGCCGGACTGGACGCCATGCGTGAAGGCCGGGCGCTGGCTGGCGCGGGAATAATAGGGCAGCGCCAGACCGGAGGCGCCGACAAGGCCAAGGGCGCTGGCCGAGGTGACGAAAGCGCGGCGGGTGAGGGAAAGCTTGTTCATGGCTGTCTCCGGATGGCTTTGAACAGGACCGCCAAGCTGTCGCCTCATTGTTTCAGGCGTATCTCGGAACCATGAAGTTTTGATAACAGTGCACCTTTGCCCTCTCCCCCAAGGGGAAAAAGGGGAACCTGCGCCGGGAGGCGTGTCGAGATTCGGGTCAGGACGAGCCGGAGTCGAAGACGGGCGCGAAGCGACCAAACAAGGCCGTCTCCGAGAACCGGAGCGGAGCGTACTTAAAGTACGTGAGCACCGGAAGCGCAGGAGATTGCCGTTTGCAGGCCGGCCTCATCCGAATATCGACATGCCTCAAGCTGCCTGCGGCTCCGGCTCGAAAGCCGGCTTGGCGGTATTGATCAGCAGCGAGATACAAGCCGCCGCGATGCCCGTCATGCCGGCGATCAGGAAGGCCAGCTCGTAATTGCCCTGCAGCTCGCGCATCGTGCCGCCGAAAGCCGCGGCCGCCGCGGCGCCCACCTGGTGGCCGGCGACGATCCAGCCGAACACGATCGGGCCGCTGCGGTCGCCGAAGGCTTCGTTGGCGAGCCTGAGCGTCGGCGGCACGGTGGCGATCCAGTCGAGCCCGTAGAGCACGGCGAAGATGATCAGGCTGGTCGCCGAGAAGCCGGAATAGGGCAAATAGATCAGCGACAGGCCGCGCACCGCGTAATAGACGCCGAGCAGCTTGCGTGGATCGAAACGATCGGTGAGCCAGCCGGACAAAGTCGTGCCGATCAGGTCGAAAATGCCCATCATCGACAAGAGCCCGGCGGCCTGCACCTCGCCGATGCCCATATCGCCGCAGAAGGCGATGAGATGCGTGCCGACAAGGCCATTGGTGGTGAAGCCGCAGACGAAAAAGGTAGCGAAGAGATACCAGAACACCCGTGTGGAGGCGGCGCGGCGCAGCGTGTTCAGCGTATGCGCCAGGAAGTTGCCTTGCGATGCGGGCGACACCGGCGGCACGTCGTCGGCATCGGCGCCGTAGCGCACCTGGCCGATCGAAGCGGGACGCTCCGGCACAAGCAGGAAGACGAACGGGATCAGCGCGGCAGTGGCAAGCGCAACCGCAATCGCCACTGGCTTCCAGCCGCCGCTCTGCGCCAGCGAGGCGATGACCGGCAGGAACACCAGCATGCCGGTGGCGCTGGAGGCCGACATCAGCCCCATAATCAGGCCGCGATTGGTCTTGAACCAGCGGTTGACGATGGTGGCGCCGAGCACGCTCGCCACCGCGCCGGAGCCGATGCCGGAAAGCACACCCCAGGTAAGGAAAAGATGCCAGGGCTGCGTCATGAACAGGCTGAGCGCCGTCGATCCCGACATCACCGCCAGCGATCCGAGCAGCGTGCGGCGCATCCCAATGCGCTCCATCAGTGCCGCCGCGAACGGGCCGGTCAGCCCATAGAGCAGGATGCCGATGCTGGCGGCCCAGGAGGTCACATCGCGGCGCCAGCCGAAGCTTTCCTCCAGCGGCACCATCATCACCGAGGGCGCCGAGCGAAGCCCGGCGGCGATCAACAGGCACAAGAATATGACGGCGACGACGACGAAGGCGTAGCGCTGGCCAAACGGGCGGGACTGGGCTATCATGTTACTGACCGGTACGTTGCAATGGGACGTCGCCCTACATACGTACCGGTCAGTAACATTGTCAAGCGAGTTGTTTGCATGTCATCGGACAATAAAATTGAAGCGTCGTTGAGCGCGGCTCCTGCCCCCAAGGCGGCGGACAAGATTCTGGACGTGGCGCGTGACCTTTTTTATCGCGAGGGCATCAGGGCGATCGGCGTTGACGAGATCGTCAAGCGCGCCGGCGTCACCAAGCCCAGCCTCTATCGCAGCTTCCCTTCCAAGGACGAGCTTGCCGCCTCCTATCTGCGCAAATACGACCTCGAATTCTGGGAACGCTTCGACGAGGCAGTCAACGCGCATCCGGGCGATCCGCGCGCGCAGATCATCGCTTTCCTGACCCGGGTCGGAAAACGCACGCAAAAGCCCGATTATCGCGGTTGCGGCATGACCAACGCCGCTGTGGAATATCCCGAGCGCGGCCACCCGGCGCGCATCGTCAGCGAGAACAACAAGCAGGAATTGCGCCGGCGCCTGCGCGCCATGGCGGCGGCGATGGGCGCGGTGGATTCCGACACGCTGGGCGACGGCCTGCTGCTTCTCATCGAAGGCGCCTATATCAGCGGCCAGCTTTTCGGCCGTGGCGGACCAGCGGCGTCGGTTGCCCGCAACGCCGACCTCTTGATCGAAGCCAGCTTGAAGAAATAGCAGACGGCGGTACGCTTCCGGCAACTCGAAACGGAGTTGCCATCGATGCGTGCCCTTCTGACCCCGCTTGCCCTCGCCGCTTTCTGCCAGGCGGCCCAGGCCGGCGACATCTCCAGCGCCTACACCGATCTCGACTCCAAAAAGGATTGCGTGACCTATGCGCAGGCCGCGGAAGGCGACGGCGATTGGGCGAGCCTCGTCTGCTCAGGCTATCGCGGCTACCCGGTGCTGATCGGCTACGACGACGCACGCGAATCCGTCTATTACGGCTTTCCGTCCGACGACATGACCGCGGTCTGGGAGAGTTTCACCGCCTTCAACGGGTCGGGCCCCAAGGTGGAATGGCGGATCGAGACCAATGGCGATGTCGCCATCCCCTTCGCCGCCATTCATCGCCGCTCGGTCAGCAACCCTGAGGGCGAGAAGAAATCGACCGACGTGCTGGTCGTCGCCAAGGTCGCGCAACCCGAAGAGCATCAGGGCTGCACCGTTGGCTTGGTTTTGGCGACCGGCAACCCGCAGGCCAACGACCAGGCGCGCAAGCTGGCGGATGAGAAAGCCAAGACCTTCGTCTGCGGCAAGGACAAGCGCGAAGTGATCGGCGACGTGCCGCCCTTCGGCCGGGTGGATAACTGACCGCCGGCCAATCATTGGGCCAGGGCCGGATCGGGTTCCCATTGGCAGGCGGGCCTAGTAAACCCTTGCGCGGTTGTAGCCGGTCTCGGGAGGTTCCGCTTGTCCAGTTCTGTCAGCATCGCGAACGAGAACGGCGTGGCGGTGGTGACCATCGACAACCCGCCGGTCAATGCGCTGAGTTTTCATGTCCGCAAGCCGCTTTATGAGGCGCTCGCGGCTTTGCGCGACGATCCTGCCGCCAAGGCGATCGTGATCGCCTGCGCCGGGCGGACTTTTGTAGCCGGCGCCGACATCACCGAATTCGGCAAGCCGGTGCAGCAGCCGGAACTGCGCGCCATCATCGCTTTGCTGGAAACGGTTCCCAAGCCGACGGTGGCCGCCATTCATGGCACGGCGCTGGGCGGCGGGCTGGAACTGGCATTGGGCTGCCATTTTCGCGTAGCGGAAAAGAGCGCCAAGCTCGGCCTGCCGGAAGTAAAGCTAGGCCTGTTGCCGGGCGGCGGCGGCACGGTGCGTTTGCCACGCTTGATCGGCGCCGCGAAGTCGCTCGCCATGATCGTGTCCGGAACGCCGATTTCGGCCGGCGAGGCGAAAGCCGCCGGTCTCGTCGACGCTGTTGTCGACAGTGATCTCCTGGCAGGGGCGGTTCGCTTCGCTGGCGAAATGGCTGATAGAGGCGGTCCGTTCGTGCCGGTACGCGACCGCAATGACCGCCTTGCCGGGACCGATCTTGCCGCTTTCGACGCTCAGGCCGCTGAGCTGGCCAAAAAAGCCCGCGGGCTGGAAGCCCCGCTTGCCTGCGCCCAAGCCGTGCGCAACGCCATCACCTTGCCGTTCGACGAGGCGCTGGCCGCCGAGCGGCAGCTTTTCCTGAAACTCGTTTCCGGCGATCAGTCGAGTGCGCAGCGGCATCTGTTCTTCGCCGAGCGCGAGGCCGCAAAGGTGCCCGGCAAGGATCTCCAGAGGCGCCGGATCGAATGCGTCGGCATCATCGGCGCGGGCACGATGGGCGGCGGCATCGCCATGGCCTTCGCCAATGGCGGTCTCCCGGTGACATTGCTCGAGACCAGCGAGGAGGCGCTGCGGCGCGGGCTGGCGACGATCGAGAAGAACTATGCCGTCTCCGTCAGCCGCGGCTCGTTGACGGAAGAGGCCAAGCAGAAGCGGCTCGGCCTGTTCACGGGCAGCACCGACTATGCCGATCTTGCAGATTGCGATTTGATCATCGAGGCCGTGTTCGAGGATATGGCGGTAAAGAAGGAGGTGTTCGGCAAGCTCGATACCATCGCCAGGCCCGGTGCCATCCTCGCCACCAACACCTCCTATCTCGACGTGAACGAAATCGCGGCCTCGATGTCGCGGCCGCAAGACGTGCTCGGCATGCATTTCTTTTCGCCGGCTAACGTCATGAAGCTGCTGGAGGTCGTGCGCGCCGAAAAGACCGCGCCCGAGGTGCTGGCGACGGTGACCGATCTCGCCCGGGCTATCGGCAAGGTGGCGGTCGTCGTCGGCGTCTGCCACGGTTTTGTAGGCAACCGCATGTTGGCCGCGCGGGGTGCGGAGAACGAAGCGCTGTTGCTCGAAGGGGCCTCCCCCGCCCAGGTCGACAAGGCGTTCACCGATTTCGGCTGGTCGATGGGACCGTTCCAGATGGGCGATCTCGCCGGCCTCGACATCGGCTGGCGCAACCGCAAGGCGCGTGGTCAGGCGGCCGTAATCGCCGATATGCTGTGCGAGCAGGGTCATTTCGGCCAGAAGACCGGAAGTGGATGGTACCGCTACGAGAGCGGCGCGCGCGAACCGGTCGCGGATCCGCAAGTCGAGACGCTCATCCGTGCCAAGGCGGAGGAACTCGGGATCGCCCAACGCCAGATCGGCGCCGAGGAAATCATCGAGCGCACACTCTATCCGCTGGTCAACGAAGGCGCAAAGATCCTTCAGGAAGGCATCGCCGCACGCGCTTCCGACATCGATGTCGTCTGGGTCAATGGCTATGGCTTCCCGGTCGGCAAGGGCGGGCCGATGTTCTGGGCCGGGCTCGAAGGAGCCGGCAGGATCGTCGAGCGCCTGGAGTATTGGCATGGGCGAACCGGCAGGGCGATCTTGGAGCCGGCGCCGGCGTTGAGGCGGTTTGCCGAGACGGGGGCTTGGGGGCTGCGGGTGGCGTCCCGTAACTTCGTCATTCCAGGGCGAAGCGAAGCGTAGACCCTGGAATCCATGCCGTTACATCAACGGCGAACGCGGCGGCGCAGAATAGGGTCAGCGCAGAATCGCTCGTTCTGCGCTGTTGGGGCGCTCCGACGTTCCGGCATGGATCCTCGGGTCTGCGCTGCGCCGCTACGCTCCTTGCTCCGCCCGTGGATGACGAACGCCGAGGCGACACGCCAAATTTGACCATGTGGACAAATCTCAGGCGCCGTTCCATAGTCCTGAGCGTCTGACATTTTTGGAACGGCCGGCTCGACACGGCTGTCGAACAGAGGGGCACTTCAATGGAAAACGACCATAGCAAAACGCAACGCGCCGGCCTGTCGCGGCGCAACGTGCTGGAACTTGGCGCGCTCGGCCTCGCGGCGACCGTGCTGCCCGGCGCGGCTTTCGCCAAGGACAAGAAGCTGAAGGTGGCGGCGATCTTCGCCACCCCGATCGAGGAACCGTGGGACAACCAGATCCATGTCGCCCTGCAGAAGGCCGAGAAGGAACTGGGCATCGAATACAAATGGTCGGAAAAGGTGCAGACCGCCGACTTCAGCCGCGTGATGCGCGAATATGCTCAAGGCGGCTACCAGCTGGTGCTGGGCGACGCCTTCGCCGCCGAGCGTGAATCGCGAAAGACCGCCAAGCAGTTCCCGAAGACGGCCTGGCTGTTCGGCTCCGGCGCCGGCCCGGCCGAGCCCAATTTCGGCGTCTTCGACAACTGGATCCATGAGCCCGCCTATCTGTCCGGCATGATCGCCGGCAAGATGTCGAAGTCCGGCACGGTCGGCGCTGTCGCGGCGATGGGCATTCCGGAAGTGAACCGGCTGGTCAACGCCTTCTTCGCCGGCGCCAAGGAGGTGAACCCGAACGTCAAGAAGAAGGTCGCCTTCATAGGTTCCTTCTTTGATCCGCCCAAGGCCAAGGAAGCGGCCGTCGCGCAGATCGATGCGGGCGTCGACGTTATCTATGCCGAGCGCTTCGGCGTCATCGAGGCGGCGGTCGAGAAGAAGATCCTCGCCATCTCCAACATGTCCGACCAGTCTAGCCTCGGCCCCGATACGGTCATCACCGGCCCGGTCTGGGACATGTATCCGACGGTCGAGCAGGCGATAAAGCTGGTCAAGGCCGGCGTCTTCACCGCGCAGGACTATGGCGATTTCTCGCGTATGGCCAAGGGCGGTTCGTATCTGGCCCCCTATCACAAATTCGACAAGACGCTGCCGGCAGAGGTCAAGGATCTGGTCGAGAAGAAGAAGGCCGAGATCCTCGAAGGCAATTTCCGCGTGGACGTCGACGAGAACACGCCGGTTTCGGATTGACGCCCGGCTGAGGGGCTGGCGCGAGGCTGTCTCTGTCCTGCCGGACATCTCCCTCTCGAGGGGAGATTGGCAGTTTCGTTGACGGCGCTTGATCTTTTCAACGTTGAAAGTTGGCGAAAGCCGGCGTGACATCTGATCTCCCCCTTGAAGGCCCCTGAGGGGGAGATGGCCGCCAGGCCAAAAAGGGGGGCATCGGCGCTGCCCTTCGCGGTTAGCCGGATCGCAAATCCCGGGAGCACCCTTTGTCCGCCCCACTCATCGAAATGCGCGGCATCACCAAGATCTTCGGCGCCGTCAAGGCGAACGAGGCCGTCGATCTCAGCGTCGCGCCCGGCGAAATCCTGGGCCTGCTCGGCGAGAACGGCGCCGGCAAGACGACGCTGATGAACGTGCTGTTCGGCGCCTATGCGCCGGACGCCGGGGAGATACTGGTCGAAGGACGGCCGGTCGCCATTCACAATTCGGCCGATGCGCTCGCCGCCGGCATCGGGATGGTGCATCAGCATTTTCACCTCGCGCCGCGCCTCACGGTGCTGGAAAACCTGCTTATCGGTATTCCCGGCAGATCCGGCCGCATTGACCGCGCCGGCGGGCTTGCGCGGCTGAATGAAATCAGCCGGCAGTACGGCCTGAGCCTCGATCCGAACCTGCCGGTGTCGGCGCTGTCTGTCGGCGAGCAGCAGCGGCTGGAAATCGTCAAGGCGCTGTTTCGCGGCGCGAAGCTTCTGATCCTCGACGAGCCGACCGCCGTGCTGGCGCCGTCGGAGGTCGACGGCCTGTTCGCGGCCCTGCGCTCCATGGCGGCTCAGGGGCTGGGCATCATCTTCATTTCGCACAAGCTCAACGAAGTCAGGGCGCTCACGCATCGCTGCGTCGTGCTGCGTCATGGCAAGGTCGCCGGCCGCGTCGATCATCCGGCGCAGACGACCTCGGCCGCGATGGCCGAACTGATGTGCGGCCACGAGATCGTGCCGCCAGTCAAGGAGGCTTCGACGCCCGGCTCCGCCGTGCTGACGCTCGACGGCATCTCCACCTCGGGCCATACCGGCACGCCGCTCCGTGATGTGTCGCTTTTCGTCCGGGCGGGCGAGATTCTGGGCATCGCCGGAGTGTCGGGCAACGGCCAGCGGACGCTGGCCGATGTGATCTTCGGCATGCTGCCGCCGAAGGTCGGAACGATGACGATAGCCGGCAAAACGATTGCGCAATTCTCTCCCAGAGAACTGCAGGCGCTGGGCCTCGGCCGCATCCCGGAAGACCGGATGACAACCGGCCTGGTCACCAACCTGCCTTTGGCCGACTCCATGGTGCTGCCGCGCATCGGCACCGAAGCTTTCAGCCGCAAGGGCCTGCTCAACCCGGCCGCGATCCGCGCCTTCGCCGAAGAGCAGATCAAGGCCTATGACATACGCTGCCCCGGACCGATGGTGCGTGCCGGCGCGCTGTCCGGCGGCAATCTGCAGAAAGCGCTTTTGGCGCGCGAGCTCGCCTTCGATCCCAAGGTGCTGATCGTCTCGCAGCCGACGCGCGGTCTGGACATCGGCGCCGCGCGCTTCATCCACGAAAAATTCCTCGCCATGCGCGCCAAGGGCTGCGGCATCGTCGTCATCGGCGAGGACCTCGAGGAATTGCTGATGCTCTCGGATCGCATCGCGGTGATGTATGAGGGCCGCATCGCCGGCACGCTTTCGGGCGCGGATGCCACCGTCGCAAGGCTCGGTCTGATGATGACCGGCGCGGAGGGCCACGCCTGATGTTTCGGCTCGAAGCCCGCACGTCGACACCGGCCTGGTTCAACCTGGTGCTCCCCTTGATCGCCATCGCCGCGACGCTGGTGCTCTGCAGCGGCCTGATTGCCATCGCCGGCGCAGGCGTGATCGAAGCCTATGGCGTGATGTTGTCAGCCTCGCTCGGTGACAGCTACGCAATCACCGAGACCCTGGTGCGCGCGGCACCTATGATCTTCACCGGCCTTGCGGTGGCGATCGCCTTCCGCGCCAAATTCTGGAACATTGGCGCAGAGGGCCAGCTGCTCGCCGGCGCGGTGGCAAGCTGCTTCGTCGGCGAGATCCCCATGCCGGGCACCCTCGCCATGCTGTTGATGGCGATTGTGGGCGCGGCCGCCGGTGCTGTCGTCGCGCTGGTGCCGGCGACATTGCGCGTCAAATTCAAGGTCGACGACGTGGTCAGCTCGCTGCTGCTCAACTCGGTCATCTATTACGCGCTGATGGCGCTGATCGAAGGGCCGTGGAAGGACACCTTTTCCGGCTACCCGATCTCGCCGCCGATCGAGGATTCCGCCAATCTCCCGGTGCTGATCGAAGGCACGCGGCTGCATCTCGGCGTCGTCGTGGCGCTGATCGCGGCACCGCTCTGCTGGTTCCTGATCGCCCGCACCACGCTTGGCTTCCGCATCCGCGTCACCGGCGAGAATCCGGAAGCCGCGCGCTTTGGCGGCATCAACGTGCAGCGCGTGCTGCTGTCGACCGCGCTGCTCTCCGGCGCGCTGGCGGGCTTGGCCGGCGTCGGCGAAGTCGGCGGCGTGCACTTCCAGGTGATGAGCGACATCTCACCCGGCTATGGCTATTCCGGCATCGTCGTCGCGATGCTCGCGAGGCTAAACCCGCTCGGCGTGGTGCCGGCGGCGATCTTCCTGGCCGCCGTCATGACCGGCGCCGAGGCGATGTCGCGCGCGACCGGCGTGCCAGCTTTCCTCAGCGACGTCATCCAGGGCACGGCGCTGCTTGCCATGCTGGTGGCGCTGCTCTTCACCGCCTATCGCATCCGCCGCGTGGGAGCGCAGACATGAGCGCGGTGTTCGAGCAGATTTTCCAGGTCGGCTTCCTTGCCGCCATTGTCCGCATCGCCACGCCGCTCGCTTTCGCCACGCTCGGCGAAATGTTTTCCGAACGCGCCGGCGTGCTCAATCTTGGCATCGAAGGGATCATGCTGTTGTCGGCGATGGCCGGCTTCACCGCCACGAGCCTCAGCGGCAGCCTTTGGCTGGGTGTGCTTGTGGCCGTGCTGGTTGGCGCGGCGATGGGCGCGTTGCATGCGCTGTTCACGGTGGCGCTGGGGCTGAGCCAGCATGTCTGCGGCATCGGCGTGACCTTGTTCTCGTCGGGCCTTGCCTATTTCCTCTACCGGCTGATCTTCGGCCAGCAATCGGTGCCGCCGAGCATCGACGGCTTCAAGCCGGTGCCGATCCCACTGCTCTCGGGCATGCCGGTTTTAGGCCCCGCGGTGTTCAACCAGTTCACGCTGGTCTATCTCGCCATCATGGCCGTCCCGCTCGCCGCCTTCGTGCTCTACCGCACGCCCTGGGGACTGTCGGTGCGCATGGTCGGCGAGAACCCGCGCGCGGCGGACTCCGCCGGCGTCAGCGTCATCGCCACGCGCTTCCAGGCGGTGATCCTCGGCGGCGCGCTGATGGGGCTTGCCGGCGCCTTCCTCACCATGGCGCAATTCAATGCCTTCACCTTCGGCGTCGTCTCCGGCCGTGGCTGGGTGGCGATCGCGCTGGTCGTGTTCGGCCGCTGGGACCCCTGGCGCTCGGCCGGTGCCGCGCTGCTCTTCGCCTTCGTCGACGCACTGCAGCTCAGGATGCAGGCGAGCGGCCTCGGCCACATCCCCTACGAAGCCTTCCTGATGCTGCCCTTCATCTTCACCATCGTCGCCATGGCCTTCATGTCGCGCAACGCAGTGGCGCCGTCAGCGCTGCTCAAGCCGTTCCGAAGGGAGGAGCGGTAGGCGTGGATTTCCTCGCCCCCGCAAAGCGGGAGGAAAGGTGGCCGCGAAGCGGCCGGCGCCGACGGTCGAATGGTTGCGCTTTCGGCGCCGAGTTTGCGGCAAATTCTCAGCCGGTTCTGGCTTCACGCAGGGAGTCCCCTCTCCGTCTCGGCTTCGCCGAGCCACCGCTCCCCACTTTAGTGGGGCGAGGAAAGGCCTCAGATCGCCGTGAAGGCATTGTCGACGAACAGATGCGCGCCGTTGACGAAGCTCGATTCGTCGCTGGCCAGGAACAGCGCCGCCTTCGCCACTTCCTCCGGCTCGCCGATGCGGCCCTGCTGCGCGGCCATGGCGGCGTCGGAAACATCGACGCCGAGCTTGCCGAGATCGGCGACCTCGCGCAGGCCGTGTGGCGTGCGGATGAAGCCGGGGCAGACGGCGTTGCAGCGGATGTTGCGGTCGCGGAACTCCACCGCGATGGCACGCGCGAACATGTGGCAGGCGCCCTTGGTGGTGTCATAGAGCACTTCGTTCGGCGTCGCCGCCACGGCCGAGATCGACGAGGTGCAGACGATCGAGCCGCCGCCGGCGGCGATCATGCCGGGCAGCACGGCGCGGGTCATCAGGAACATCGAGCGGACGTTGACGGCATGCAGCCAGTCCCATTCCTGCAGGCTCGTCTCCAGGAATGGTTTGATGACGATCGTGCCGGCATGGTTGAACAGCACCGTGACCGGACCGAGCTTTGCCGTCGCCGCTTTCACCGCAGCCTCGACCTGCGCCTCGTCCGAAACGTCCGCCACGAAATGCTCCGCCACATGGCCCCGCGCCCGGATCGCCGCGGCGGTCTTGCCGGCCGCCTCGCCATTGCGGTCGATGATCGCCACCTTGGCGCCTTCGGCGGCAAACAGCTCCGAAGCCGCCCCGCCCATGCCCGTCGCGCCGCCTGAAACGATGGCGACCTTGCCAGTCAGCCTTCCCCCCATTTTTGTCTCCCTGGAGTCCGTGAGGTGTTTTTCTGATGCTAGCGCGTCGGGTCGGGCATAGCCAAGCGTTGAGCAAGGCGGATTGACGTTAAAAAGCCGGAGCTTCCAGGCATTTGCTGGGCCTGCCTCCATGGATCCGCGCCCCGACATTCCGTTTCGAGAGCAATAATTACCAACGCTCGCCTCATCCCGAGAATGTTTTCCCAAAAGTCGGTAAAAAATAGCAATCGACAAAGTCTACTAACTTTATAGATTAAGCGCTGAGACGGAGGCCGATATGTCCTATATCCAGAACGCTCAGACCGCCCGCAAGGGCCAGAAGCTGACTGCCGACCAGAGCTGGAGGCCCGCCTATGGCGGCACCTTCGCCTATCTCGTCTTCGCGCTTGCATTCGTGTTTACCGGCGCGGTGGTGCTGGGGTTGATCCCCTGATTTCAAGGCGGACCGAGATCCGCCGTCAAACAATCTGAGTTGCGTACCGGAGTGGAAAGCTGGCCGAGCGCCGGGGCGCTGTCGCGCGCCTGCGTCCTCGGATTTGGTTCGAAGGCTTTGGAGCGGGCAAGCCGACGTGATGGAGGAGATGGCAATGCCGATCGAGTTCACGCATGTTCCAGGCAAGGCTGACAATGGCAGCTTCTTCTATGATTTCGCCGAGACGGCGACCAAACTGTCGCTGATCGAGGACGCCGGTTTCCGCAGGCTGGTGGTGGATGATCCGGCCGGCCTGCTCACCAATATGGACATCGCCGCGCAGACGCTTGACCGTACCGGCTCGTTGGAGGTGGTGCTCGCGCATTGGGCCGGTGTGATCGAGCCGACGGTGGCGGCGAGGCAGCTCGCCGCGCTCGACCGTAGAGGCGGCGGCCGTCTGTCGCTTCGCATGTTGAGCGAGCCGCTGGAGGACAGCGATGCCGAGGCGCGGCCGGTCGGCCACAGCGTCGTTTGGCAGCGCATCGATGAATATTTGGTGCTGTTGAAGCGCCTGTGGTCGAACGACAGGCCGTTCGACCACGAAGGCGCCTTCTACAGTGTTCGCGGTGGTTTCGTGCCACGCAAAGGCCCGCATGGCGCCGATCTCGTCATCCGGCTCGGCGGCCAGTCGGGCACCGCGCTGAAAGTGGCCGGCAAGCATGCCGATGTCTTCGAGCTGGCCGCCGGTTCGCTGGACGAGGTGAGGCAACTGATCGAGCGTGCGCGCGGCGCCGCCGCCGAGCACGGCCGTGGTAGCAGGCTGCGCTTCGCGCTGCCGGTGCGCATCCACGCGGACGGCTGGAGCGGAACCCCGGATCACAAGGGGGTCGAGATCGCTGGGCCGCCTGCGCGCATTGCCCTGGCGCTTTTGCCCTATGCCGCGCTCGGCATCGAGGAATTAATGATCAGCGGCATCGATCGTCCGGGCGATATCGCCCGCATGGGGCGCGAGACGATAACGCTGCTCGCGAATTCGCTGGCGCGCCGCGAGGCGGAGGTTCCACAACCGGGTGCGTTTGCCTCATCCCCCTTTGCGGAACACCGTATAGGTTGAAATCACGGCGTGCCGGAATACACGAGGCCGTCCATCACGTAATCCGCGAACAGAAAATCGCGGATGCCGGCGATGCGGCCGTTCTCCCAATCGATGAGGATGAAATAACGTGGCGGTCCATCCGGGCGCTCCGGGCTGGTGACCAGGATGGCGGGCCGGCCTTCGACAAGTCCGGTCGTGAAATGCCAATGCGTTTCGTCGGCATAGCGGCCGAAATAGTTGCCGACATATTCCTTGCCGTCGGCGCGCAGGCGATTGACCAGCTCCAGCTTGACATCCTCGGCCAAAAGACCGCGCAGCGTGTCGAAATCCCTTGCGTTGAAGGCGGCCACATAGTCGCCCAAGCGGCGCATGTCCTGCCGGTCGAGCGCCGGACGGGGCGAAGCCATGCGCGGAGAGGCCGCCAGCTTGCGCAAGCTTTCGCGCCCGCGCTGCAGCGCGCCCTTGATCGCCATGTCGGATGTTTCGAGGATTTCGCCGATCTCCTCCAGGCTGTGGCCGAGCACGTCCTTCAGCACGACCGCGCACCGTTGCGCCGGCGGCAATTGCATCAGCTCGGCCAGGCTCGCCTCGGCGGCGATATGCGCATCCAGCGCCGAATTCTCGTCGGCGATCGTGTCGAGCTCGACCTCGCTTTCGCGGCCCCGCAAGCGGGCGCGCTTGCGCAGGAAATCGACCGCCGCGTTGTGCGCGATGCGAAACAGCCAGGGCTCGGTCCTGTCGGGCATGTCGCCATTCCTGATCGCCACGAAGCCTTTGGCCAAGGCTTCCTGAACGATGTCCTCGCCATCGATGACCGATCCGATCATGCGCGCCGCGTAGCGGTGCAGCTTGGCTCTCAGCAAAGCGGCTTCGCGCTCGAAGGCGCGAAGCTTGGTCGCGGCAACGGACTGATCCTGCGAACCGGTCACGCGTCCTCCTAGTTTTCAGCACCACCCGTATGGGAATAGGTCGTGTGGCCCATCATGCTATCTCCGGCGGCCAGCTCGATGATGCTCTTCATGTAATCGGCGAAACGGGGATCGGCACGGAAAGCCGAGATGTCCTCGGCCGAACGCCATTGCGAGATGTTGGCGACCTTGCTGTCGTCACCGCCGACGACCACGAATGACGACAACGAGCCCCGCTGCCTGCTGAAGAAGTTTCGCGTGCCCTCGGCAAGCGTCCTGGCGAGTTCCTGCTGCTTCCCCGGCTTGGCGGTGAAGACGTTGATCAAGGTCACTGTCATCGACATGGCTCGGCTCCGTTTGTCCTGTGGGCGGAGGCCATCGCGGCTCCCGCACCTGTTACGACCGTCAAGACGAAGCCGAAACTGGAAACGGAACGGTGGGGCGAAGAATTTCGATAAGACCCCGAATTTCCTTCAGCGCACGGCGCCGGCGAGCTCCCGCAACACGGCGATAACGGCCCCCGAGTTCGCCAACGCGCCAAAGACGCCGTCCTCAACCGTCACCATGTGAAGCGCGGCTTCATGCGCATACTGGTCGCCGCTGGCGCAGGCGTCCGAAATCGTCAGGCACTGGAAATTGCGGTCGCAGGCTTCGCGCAATGTGGTGTGCACGCAAACATCCGTCGTGCAGCCGGTGAAAAGCAGATGCGTTATGTCCCGCGCGCGCAACACCATCTCCAGATCCGTGTAGGTGAAGGCGCTGTTGCAGGTCTTGTCGATGATGACGTCCTCAGGCTTCACGTCGATGTCGGCGCAGATCTGGAAGCCCGGGCCCGAGCGCAGCAGGACATCGGTGCCGTCGAGGCCAGCCCGCTTGCGGCGCCATTTTTCGTAAGGCGTCATGTCGGCCTTGTCGGCGCGGTAGCCTTGCCTTGTGTGGATGATGGTGAGGCCTGCGGCCCGACCGGCGGCAATCAGCCGATTCACCGCCGGCAGGATGGCTCTCAGCGGCGACGGATCATAGCCTTTCCTGGCGAAATAGCCGGTCGGCGACAGGAAATCCTCCTGCAGATCGATAACGAGCAGCGCCGTTTGTTGCGGCACCAGCCTGCCGTCATAGGGGAAGTCGAATGGTATCGCCTTGATCATCGGCCGCCTGCTTTGGAGCAATTCCAGGAAAAGTGCATACCGGTTTCCGTCCGGAATTGCGCACAAAACTAGCACTTGGTTGCTCCATGCGCATCGTGCCCGGCAACCGACCTGCGGTCCAGGCCCGCACTGTACCCCAGGCGGGCATTGGCGCATCGTGAATTGTTGAGTAACGCGGTCATCTTTATAGTTGACTCTTAATGTCATGTTTCATAGTCAACCGGCATGGCCGCTTAGCGTCTGTACAGGATGCACGGCGGCCACTGCATTGCGATGATGAAGCGAGGACGAGCCTTGTCCTGGAACGGTCTTTTCGCGGCGCTGGCTGCGTCCC
Source organism: Mesorhizobium sp. (assembly GCA_004020875.1). Lineage (GTDB taxonomy): Bacteria > Pseudomonadota > Alphaproteobacteria > Rhizobiales > Rhizobiaceae > Mesorhizobium. Next base: position 93,022 of record SAPZ01000007.1, on the reverse strand, counting down.
TCATTCTTTCCACCGGCATCGCCAAGGCGCAGGAACAGCCGCCGATCCAAGCGCCGGTGCAGCAGCCGGTGGCACCCGCCGTGCAGGCCCCGGCCGAACAGGCTTCGCCTGCAACAATCGCCCCAGCTCCGCAAGCACCGGCGGCGTGGGCGCCCGCCACCGCGCCGGCTGATCCGGCCATCCAGCCGGCTACGAGCAGCGTCGCCGGCCAAGAGCCTTCCCTCACGCTGACACTGCCGCATGACCTCTCGCCTTGGGGCATGTTCATGAACGCCGACATCGTCGTGAAGGCGGTCATGGTCGGGCTGGCCTTTGCATCCCTGGTCACCTGGACGATCTGGCTCGCCAAGTCGCTGGAGGTGTTCGGCGGCAAGCTGAGGGCCCGCCGCGCCGCCCATGCGATCGGCAATGCCGCGACGCTGATGCAAGCCGGCCGGGAGCTTGGCCACAGCGGCGGTCCAGGCGCGCTTCTGGTGCGGGCGGCGGAGGAAGAACGGGCGCTTTCGGCTGGCGCGCTCGACCATGCCTCCGGCGACGGCCTGAAGGAGCGCGTCGCCTCCCGGCTTTCGCGCATCGAGGCGGCGGCATCCCGGCGCATGTCGCGCGGCACCGGCCTGCTCGCAACCATCGGCTCGACGGCGCCCTTCGTCGGTCTGTTCGGCACCGTATGGGGCATCATGAACGCTTTCATCGGCATCTCGCAAGCGCAGACCACCAACCTCGCCGTGGTCGCGCCGGGCATCGCAGAAGCGCTGCTTGCGACCGCGATGGGCCTTGTCGCGGCCATTCCGGCGGTCGTCATCTACAACGTCTTCGCGCGCTCGATAGCCGGCTATAGGCAGATCCTGGCCGACGCTTCCGCCGGCGTCGAGCGGCTGGTCAGCCGCGACCTCGATTTCCGCACGGTGCCGCCGGCGGCGGCGATGGCGGCGGAGTAACGGCCATGGCGGCTCGCATCCGCGAGACCTGCGGCGACGATCTCGAGGAAAGCCACGACATCAACGTCACGCCGTTCATCGACGTTATCCTGGTGCTCCTGATCATCTTCATGGTCGCAGCACCCCTCGCCACCGTCGACGTCAATGTCGACTTGCCCGGTTCGACGGCAACGCCCGCGCCGCGCCCCGAAACGCCGCTCTTCCTCACGCTGAGAAGCGATCTCACGCTGGCAATCGGCAATGACAGCGTGCCGCGTCTGGACTTTGCCGCGGTGCTCGACCGCCGCACCAAGGGCGACAAGCTGACCCGCATCTTCCTGCGCGCCGACAAGACGGTCGGCTATGGCGACCTGATGGAGGTGATGAACCTGCTGCGCGGCGCCGGCTATCTTAAGGTCGCGCTGGTCGGCCTCGAAACCGCTGGCGGCGTCGGCGGGCAAGCCACGCCCGGAACGCCCGCGACCGGTGCGAACCCTGCTCCGGCATCGGGTGGGAGCCCGGCGCCATGACGGTCGCGGCTCTTTCCCGGATCTCCCAGCCGCGTTTCCGCGCGCGTGAAGCCGGCCTGTGGACGAGCGCCGCCGCGATCATCCTGGCAGCGCATGTGGCGGTCGCATATGCGGTGCAGAGTTTGAGTTTCGCCGACATGCAGGATGGCGGTCCGCCGCCGGCGCTGGCGGTCGAGATGGCGCCGCTGATGACCGCGCCCGCCGTGCCGGAGGAGGCTTCGATGTTGGACACCGTGACACCGGAGCCGCCCCATGCGCCGGAGGAGACGGAAAAAGCCATCGGCACAAAGCCGGTGACCGATCCGACGCCGGTGGCGGAGCAGGCAGAGCCGGTGATCGAACAGCCACTCGACGACACGCAGGAGGCTGAACAGGCTGCGCCGGCGCAGCACACCGTCGCGGCGCTGAGCGAGCAGCAACAACTGGACGAGGTCGTGCCCGACCCTGTCGAGGCGATCGCGCCCGATGTCGTCATTCCGCTGCCGGTGCCGAAACCCGTCGAGCCCGAGGCGAAGGCGCAAAAGCCGGTCCAACCCAGGAAGAAGACTGAGAAGAAGCCGGTCCAAAAGCCGAAGGAACGGGTGAAAAAGGAAACGGCGCAGCCGCCCAAGGCGACGGCCACCGCCAACATCGACGCCAAGGCGGCGGCGAAGGCAGCGGGGCCACAATCCTCGAACGCGGCGCCGCGCTCGAGCGTCAGTCCCGCGCGCTGGAATTCCAGCCTGGCGGCGTGGATCAGGCGACACACGCGCTATCCGAGCGCGGCGCGCTCCAGGCGGGCCGAGGGCACGCCGAGCGTGACCTTCACGGTCGACACGTCCGGAAGGGTGGTCTCGGCCCGGCTGGCGCGATCCTCGGGTGACGGCGATCTCGACCGCGCCGCGCTTGGCGCATTGCAGGGCGCTTCGGTGCCGGTGCCGCCGGCCGAGCTCGGCGCTCGCGTTACCCGCACCGCGCCCTTCGTCTTCAGCCTGCGCGATTAGGGCGATATCAGGAAAAGTGCGCGATGGCTTTCCATGCCGGGGCGGCGATCTGTCCGTTTCGGGATGCGCCCGAATGATGATAAAGCTTGAGGCAGCCACTCATCTATTTCAGGATTCCCATGTCGGTCCTCACACGCCGCAAACTCCTGCAGGGCGTCGCGGCCGTCGGCGCGGCCGGTATCGGCCTCTCGGCCGCCGGCAAGTTTGCCGGCTGGGCGGCGGCGAAGCCTGAACCGCTGATCCTGAAGACCGCCAGCATCGAGGCGCGGCTGACGGACGGCGCGCCGACGCAGAATGTCCTGACCTACGGCGAGGCAGGCCCGCCGTCGGTCGTCAGGATGCGGAAGGGTGAGGCGTTTGCCGCGCGCTTGATCAACGGCATCGACGATCCGACGACGATCCACTGGCACGGCATCCGCGTTCCCAACAAGATGGACGGCGTGCCGTTCCTGATCCAGCCCTATGTCTATCAGGGCGACCATTTCGACTACACCTTCACGCCGCCCGATGCCGGCACCTTCTGGTACCACCCCCATTGCAACACGCTGATCCAGATGGGTCACGGGCTGACCGGCGTGATCGTGGTCGAGAACCCGGCCGATCCTGTCTTCGACGCCGAGATGGTGATCAACCTGCGCGACTGGCGGCTCGGCGACGACGGCCAGTTCATCGAGCCGTTCCGGCCGCGCGACGCAGCCAAGGCCGGCACCTTCGGCACGGTGCGCACCGCCAATTGGCAGGACCAGCCGCAATTCGATGCGCCAGCCGGCGGGCTGGTGCGACTGCGCGCCGCCATCACCGACGTCACCCGCATCTATGCCTTCCGCGTCGATGGCGCCGAGTCGACGGTAATCGCGCTCGACGGCAACCCTGTGCCGCAACGCTTCACGCCGGATGCCTTGCAGCTGGGACCCGGCCAGCGGCTGGAGCTTGCCATCCGCATGCCCGACGAAGAAGGCGCGATCGTCAGCCTGCGCGATGTCAGGGGCACGAAGCCCAAAATCCTGGCGACGCTGCGTTCGGTCGGCAAATCGCTGAGGCACGATCCGCGCGATCTCGGCCCGCTCGAGGCCAATCCGCTGGCGGAGGTCGACCTTTCCAGCGCCGGGCGCATTCCGCTGGCGCTGAGCGCCACGGCGGAAAACGTTTCGGCCGACAGCATCTGCGGCTCGCTCGGTTACAGCTTCTGGGCGATCAACAAGGTGCCTTGGCCAGGCGACACGCCTGACCCGACCGCGCCTCTTGCCGAGCTGAAGCTCGGCAAGAGCTACATCATCGACATGGAGAACCTCACCCCGCACGCGCACCCGATCCATTTGCACGGCATGAGCTTCAAGGTGCTGTCGTCCTCGACAAGGGCAGTGCAGCCGCTCGTCTCCGACACCTACCTCATCCAGCCCGACGAGAAAGTTCAGTTGGGCTTCGTCGCCGACAATCCCGGCGACTGGCTGCTGCACTGCCACATCATCGAGCACCAGAAGACAGGCATGACGAGCTATTTCCGGGTGGTGTGAGCGCATTGGCACAGAGCAATTCCAGGAAAAGTGTAAGCGGTTTTCCGTCCGGAATTGCGTAAAAGCAAAGATATAGAGCGGCATGTCCGCGTCTATCTCGGCTTGACGCGTTTGGTCGATTGCCTAGGTAGGCAGGAGGGCGCTGGGGCGGCACGCAACTCCGACCGACGGCATGACATCCTTGCGTATTCGAAAACTTGCCTTTGTCGCGGCAGGCATCTCCATCCTGTCGTCCTGCGTCATCCCAGACGACACATCGAGCATCGCCAAGGTCGACCCCACCACGGCCGCTGCCCGCAAGGAGATGGTTGGTCTCAGCGAGGCCGATGTCCGCATGTGCGCCGGCTTTCCGACCGCGACCGCCGATATGGGATCATCCGGCCAGATTTGGACCTATCAACGCACTGTCCAACGCGGCAATCTCAGCATCGCAGTGCCGACGATGGCCGTGGGCGCGATCCCCGCGGTCGGCGGGTCGGTCAACGTCGCGCCCGGTGGCTACTGCAACACGCAGATCCGCATGATCGGCGGTCGTGTGGCCGAAGTCGCCTATGCCGGCGACAACAACCTGCCGAACAGCGTCGATGCGCTCTGCGTCAGCACGGTGGACGCCTGCTTGGCCTATGCGCGCCAACGCAATCACATAGCGACGGCAGTTTCCCGATGAGTGGGATCAGGCCGGTCCGAAGCCTCCGTTTGCGTCGGCGTCCTCCGGAGTGAGTGGCGCCAGGCTTTTTTCGGAGACGCCGAGCGCAACATGCCGGACCATTGTTTCGATCGCGATGGGCCTGGCAAAAAAGCCCTCGACCTCCGCGAGCCAGGTCCGAAAATTCCGGCCGGATTCAGTCGGGCGCCGGAAGCATGTATGTTTAACGATACTGATTCTTCCGATCATTTGGCTGGTCGATGTGAGAAAGATCGTCGCTGCACTCGCCGTAGCCGTCGTCCTTGTCGTCGGGCTACTCTTCCTTCTGCCCGCTCTTGTTTCAACCGACTGGGTTCGCGCCGAACTGGGTCGGCAACTTTCGTCCGCGACCGGCATGACCATCAGGCTGGACGGACCCATCCGACTGTCGCTCCTGCCCAGGCTGGCAGTCGTCGCGGACGATATCTCGCTCTCGACCGGCTCGGGCAACATCGCGATATCCGCTCCGCGATTCTCGACATCGGTGACGCTGTCGTCGCTGTGGTCGAAAAAACTTGAGATTCAGTCGGTCGCATTGGCGGATCCGACAATCGCGCTCAAGGCTTCGGCGAACGCGGAGCCAGCGCCGGAACAGAAGGAGGTTCAGGCCGATCCGTTCGCGGCGGTTGTCGACACGCTCGAGCGGCTGGCGATCAACCAGCTGACGATAACGAACGGCACCCTCACCTCGGACGCGTCGACCGTAAAGGCCGCCAAGGTGACTGCAATCGACGCCGATCTGAGGGTTCCGGACCTCGATCGGGAGGTCTCGTTTTCATTGGCCGGCACCAGCAACGGCCGCCGCGTTGAAATGAGCGGCAGCCTTTCCGCCTTGAGGCCTATCCTGAAAAGGCTGCCCGCCCAAATCGCCGTCGAGGCGCAGCTCGACCCGGCGCCCGTTGCCAAATTCTCTGCCTTGCAGGCGAGCGGCGAGATCCAGCTCAACGGCAATGGGAGCTATCAGATCAAGGGCGGAAAGTTCGAGATCGGCGACCAGAGCTTCCAGATGGATGCGCTGTTTCAGCCAGGGGTGCGGCATCACTTCTTAGCCGACCTGGCGGCCCGGCGCTTCGACATCGACGCCTTGAGCGATCTCGGAAGGGCTGGTTCCAGCGCGAGCAAAACAGCTGCTGGTTCCGGAGAGCCCGACCTTGCCATGCTGGCCGCTTTCGACGCCGACATCAGCGTGACAATCGATGAACTGGTCGGCGGCAAGATACGGGCTTCCGATGTCCAGCTCGCCGCGACGTTGCGCGGCGGGCATCTCGAGACAAAGCTCGAGCACTTCGGCCTGGACGCGGGAAGCCTCACGGCGAACGCCTCGACGAATGTCGGTGAAACACCTCCGACCATACGGGGCAATATCGCGAGTTCCGGGCTGGACATCGTCTCATTGGCGAAGCTTGCCGGACAATCCGTGCCATTGTCGGGCAAGCTCACGGCCGATATGGGATTCGCTTTTCGCGGGCTTACCGCCGAGCGGATACGCAGCAGCGTCAATCTGCAGGGAACGGTCGGGATTCGAGAAGGCAAGCTTCCGCTTGCGGCGCTTGCCGAAACCCGAACGGCCGACGAAATCACCGGGCTCACCCTTGATGCGAAGGTTCGCGATATCGGCAAGCCGGTCGATGTCACAGGCAAGCTTGCCTGGCGGGGGCAGGCCGTTGCCTTCAAGTCTCAGATCGCGCCGGCATCCTTTGTAGCCGGCGGCTCCGTTGCCGACGCGTCCGGCCCGATCAGCCTTTCGGTTTCCTCCAAATTTCTCGAAGGCAGCATAAGCGGCACTGTCGGCGGTGGCGGCACGTTCAAGGGCCAGGTCTCTGCCACATCGCCCTCGGTCGACAGACTGATGCAATGGCTGGGACAAGGCGCTTCCCGCAGCCTGCAGGACTTTGCCTTCAAGGGCGATGTCGACGCTAGCCCAACGCAATTCTCCTTCCAGAAGGCCACCGCCACATTGAACGGCGTCAAGGCGTCGGGGCAAGGCTCGGTGAAACTGGGGGAGCCTCTCACCATCCGGACGTCGCTCAATTTCGCGAAACTCGACCTTGCAGCGTTCGCTGGCGGCGCTGGGGCCGCGGCCGGCGGCAAACAAAAACCAGGCGCGGCAGCCGACGCGCCGATCGATCTCTCCTTCCTCAAGGGACTTGATGCCAAGGCGGATATCCAGGCCGACAAGCTCGGCTATGGAAAGCTCTTCGCCGGGCCGGTGGCAACCAGCCTGACGGTGGCGGATGGCAAGGCTCACTTGAATGTGCCGCAAAGCCGCTTCTACGGCGGCACGATTGCTGCGGCGATGACCGCCGACGGCTCCGGCGACGCCGCTTCTCTGGACCTCAACACGGCGATCACCGGCGCGGCTGCGGCGCCCTTGCTTGATGACGCGGCGGATTTCGATAGCATCGAAGGAACGCTCGATGCGACGGTCGCGGTTTCAGGCTCTGGAAAGACCACGAAATCGCTTGCCCGCTCCCTCCGCGGCAAGGCAGCGACGAAATTCAGCGACGGCGCCTTCCGCGGCATCGACATAGCGGAGGTCTATAACAATTTAGTCGGGCTGCTCGCCGGCGGCTTCAAGCAAGATCAGGCCAAGAAGACGACAATCACCGAACTCGGCGCCTCATTCGCGATCGACAACGGCGTCGCGCAGACGACGGACATCAGCCTGCTGGGCCCGCTGGTGCGGATGGACGGCGCGGGCAGGATCGACCTCGCCGACCAGACCCTCGACATGCGTCTCAACCCCCGCGTCGTCGCTTCGCTTGCCGGGCAGGGAGGCGACGTCGCCGTGAAGGGCATCGGGGTGCCAATCGTGGTCCAGGGTCCGCTCTCCGCGCCCCGTGCTTATCCGGATGTGAGCGCGTTGGCCAAGGACCCGAAGGGCGCGCTGGATATGTTGAGCCGCCTCGGTCTGCCAACCGGAAAACTCAATCTCGACAAGCTGATCCCGGGCCAGACAGGCTCGAACGCAGACGGCTCCGGCAAGGGAGCCGCCGATCTGCTCGGCAACATTCTGCGCAACGCCCCGCCCCGGCCCAAAGCTCCGCCTGCCCCTCCGGGGGCAGCCGCGGCGCCCGACAACGGCGATACGGAAAACAGGGCGCCGCCGCCAAGTTCGAAAACCGGCAGCGGGACCGAGGCAGAGATCGCCGCGCCGGCGGCCGAACCCACACCGGTCGACCCGCAAGCTGCGCCTGATTCTCCCGAAGCGCCCAAGAAGGGGGAAATAGAAACGCTTCTCGATCAGTTGGGCAACTAGCGTTAGGGGCGCGCCGGGAACGCCAGTGGCACTGCACAGGGGTTTTGACAGGTCAGCGTTGGAGATTGGCCGAAACGCCCATCGCGATCATCATTCTAGGGCGAAGCAGGAGCGAAGCTCCGTCGCGAAGACCCTCGGATGTCGAGGTTGGGGCGGCTTCAACCAACCCTGGCGTTTGCGATGATTTCACGGAGTGAATGGCAAATCTTACGCCAAGACGAACGGCACCTTTCAAAAATCCTGTGTCGGGGAGCTAGGGATTGCGCGAAAGCGGTCGCTCTGACCTCAGCCTGACGCCGGCCCGGTACATGATCTAACGCTCATATGTGCGGCGGAAAATCAAAGTGATCTCGGCCGCCGCAAATCGCCCCAAATCGGGACGTTCCTCCGGCCTTATTCTGGAGACGTTGGAGAGGCCGATGAAACTATCTGTTCTTGCCCTTGCCGGGACCATGCTGGCGATGATGCCGGCGGTCGAGGCGGCGCCGACGATTGGCGTGCCGGCTGGAAATAGCCTGGTGCAGGAGGCGCATGTCACATGCGCTTATCTGACCGATGACGGCTACTGCGTTCGGCCGCACAAGAGGCATCAATACTGGAAGCGGAAACATTATTACCAACCCGCTTATCGCACCTATGAGCCGCAGCCGCCGGACGGGTATGACTGGCGCTATCAGCGTCCGCGGCCGATTATCCGGGTCGTTCCAAACTACCCGCCACAGGACGAAGACAATTGGGATGACTGGGACAATTGAGCCTACCCAGGGGGCCGGAGCTGCCTGCGCTTTTTGCAGAGGCCCGCTTGCAGGCATGGCAGGATGTGACGAAGACAATCGACGGCGGATACGCGGCCGGACCGCCGTCCACGTATCCGCAATCCGGCGATTTCTCGCCTACCAGCCGAACAGCACGGCAGCACCGCTCTGGCCGTCGCCGGCCTGCGCGACGTTGGCATCGGTGTTTCTGCCGAACTGGAAAATGCCGTAGGAATTGTCGTTGCCGTCTTGCCGCAAGATGGCGATGTGTCCACTGCCCTCCTGCCGAATTACGCCGAGGTTGCCGGCACCGTCCTGACCTATGCCGGCACGATTGTTCCTGCCGAGCTGCCTGATATGGGCACCGCTGCGCAGCCCGTTATAGGCCGAATAGGCGCGTAGACCGAGATCCAGCGCCCGCGCATCGCGGGCCGTCCGAGGCGAGTAGTAGAACCCGATCGAACCGCCCGCTTCTGCGGGAGCGGAAGCAAGGGGCAGGCCGATGGCGGCGGCGAGCGCGGTGGCGTGGATGAGCTTTGTGATCTGGCGGTTCATGTTACGTCTCCTGGCAGGTTCGACCGTCGATGGGGGACAGTCGCATAACCAGGCTGAACCATGACGGAAGGGATCGTTCAGCAGCCGTTCAAGTTCCGGCATTGGTTCAGACTTCGACAGATCGCCAGCGGCTCTGGATGTTTTCTTAGTGTGATCTGGACGGCAAGCTTCCGCCCCGAAGCTACTCCGGGGCGGGAAATGGCAGAGGGCTCCGGTGCCCGGAGCCCTCCTTTCGATCGACCGACCGGCAGAACCGACGCTCAGGTTGCGCCAGGCACTTGCTTGACGCAGCTGACGCTCGTGTCGCCTGCGATCACTTTCAGCTTGACGTCGTAGGCAGCGCCATCCGCTCCCAAGCTCATCCGGCCGAGGGATGCGGGATTGCCCGGATCGGCTTCGAAGACGCCGCCCTGCCGGATATTGGCGGAGCCGGACGCACCATCTCCCGAGACGCTGATCGTGTAGGTGCCGCTGGTGCTCTTGTCAGCATAGACTAGGGGCTCCAGCAGGATGGCGTCTGCTTCAATCGTGTCCCGTATCTCGCATCGCACCGGCCCGGAAGTCGAGCGATCCTTGCCGGCCGTCGCGCCTGTCGCGCCAGCGGTTATCGCAGCCAGGAGCGCGGCCCATGCCGCCGTCGCATGCTTGTCCAGTCTGGTCATGGATGATCTCCTCGCACTACCAGGATGGTGGACGGCAAACCATTGCCGGCCACCGTGGTTCAGGGGCAATCCTGGACGAAGGCGGCTACATTGCCGCTGCCACCCTGGCTGACGTCGGCATTGCACCCGTGGCCGACCTGAACGCCGGCTGCGATGTTGCCGTTGCCGTCCTGCGTCAGGATCGCGGTGTGGTTCGAGCCGATCTGGGCAATGCCCGCAGCGTTTCGGTTGCCGTACTGATAAGTCGCGCCGTAGTTGTTTACGCCCTGCTGCCCGATCACCGAGAGGTTGCGACGACCATATTGCTGACCGATCGCGGTGTTGAAGCGGCCATCCTGGTGGAAATGGACGCGGTTACGGTAGCCATGCTGGGCGCCGCCCGCTGAATTGCGCCAGCCATATTGTTCGATGTTGACGTCGTTGGCCATGGCGGGCGCGATGGCGGTGAAACCAACGACTGCGGCAAAGGCCGTTGCGATGATCGATGTGCGGGTCATGGACTTCTCCTTCGATGCGGCGGGGGACCGCTTGTTGAACGGCCCTTTGTAGGGAAGTCACTCGGAACGGAGGCTGAAGGCTCCATTCAGTGAACGTTCATGACCGTTGCGTTCGGACGTTCCAGGATTGGAGCGCTCCGCTATTCAGTCAGGCAAGGCCAATTGCGGGACAATCTGCCGATGAGGGTTTGACCGAGAATCAGCGCAGAAGGGGCTGCGCCGAGGGCGCACTGACCCGTGCGACGAAAAACAAAATTGATTTCAAGCTACCTGAATGCGCCAAGGATATTCGGTTAGCGAACGTGTTCGGCACCTGGCCACCCCGGCCAAGCGAAAGGCTTAGCGTAAACCTGGGGCGCTCGATTCCGCGATCGAATGGCATTCCCGGGTAGCTCTCCCGGGAGTGCCAGAAAGTGACGGCCCTATCGCTTCAGCGCGATGCTGATGCCGCTGAGATCGGCATTGACCTGCAGGCCGACCTGCCTGCCGGTGAGCTCGAGCTGGGCGCCCTTGTCATTGGTCATGACGATCACCTGGGCGCCTCTGCCGAGCGCGCCGCCGCCGCCGGCAGCTCCATAGACGCCCGTCACATCGCTGGCGCGACGGATATGGCGCACCCTGCCCTGGAAATAGGTTTTGGACGCGCCGAAGGCGAGGCCGCCCGAGACGCCGCCGATCGAGATCGGATAGCGTTTACCATGGAAAGTCAGCGTGCCTTCGCCGCCGGAGCCGCCGATGAAAAAGGCCGCCTTGTAAACGGAGAAGCGGATCGTGCCGCTGTCGGCATGCGCGGCGCTGGCAATGCTCACGCCTGCGGCGGCGATTGCCGCAACCGCGACTGAACGGAACCTGGACGAAATCTGCATGATGGAACTCCTCGAGAATCGCCGCTTACCCAGCGGGCTGGGCATTATCAGCTTCAAAACTATAGCTGAACCGAATTGCCCCGCCATTGGTTCCAGGCACGCGGCCCGAAATCCGGCGGTCACGAAATGGCGAGCGAGGAGGCAGAAGCCGTCGACAAGCGAACGCTTGTGCTGGCTGGTGGAGCTGAGGGGGATCGAACCCCTGACCTCATCATTGCGAACGATGCGCTCTCCCAGCTGAGCTACAGCCCCGTTCCAGCGGATCGGCTTGTATCGGTCGCGCCCGTTTGATGTCAAGGCGAAACGATGGGCCAGCCACAGACCCGTGCGGGCGGGACTTGCCCGCTCGCCAAGCCCGCTCGCCAAGCCCGCGGGCCTTGCCCGCACGCCAAGCAATGGCTACATGTCGGCGACAATTCGGAGACCGGCATGATCGCCCTTATTCAGACCATCGTCATGGCGCTTGATATCTATTGGTGGATCATCATCGCCTCGGCGATCTTTTCCTGGCTCTACGCCTTCAATGTCGTTAACTCGCGCAACCAGTTCGTCGGCAGCGTCGGCAACATGCTCTATCGGTTGACCGAGCCGGCCCTGCGCCCGATCCGCCGCTTCATGCCCGATCTCGGCGGCATCGACATTTCGCCGATCATCCTGCTTCTGATCCTTTTCTTCATCCGGCAGTTCCTGGTCACCACGGTCTGGTCCTGGGTCGTCACCGGCGGCTGATGAGCACGCCGTTTCGGCCGCGCGAGAACGGCATCGACCTCTTCGTGCGGCTGACGCCGAAAGCGGCGCTCGACCGGATCGACGGCGTCGAGACCGCCGCCGACGGGCGCAGCCATCTCAAGGCCCGCGTGCGCGCCGTGCCGGAGAACGGCGCCGCCAATCAAGCGCTGGAACGGATGATGGCCAAGGCGCTGGGTGTGCCAGTGTCGGCCGTTTCGGTGGTCGCCGGCGGCACGTCGCGGTTGAAGACGCTGCGGGTCGTGGGGGAACCAAGGACATTGACCAAAAGCGTTGAAGCTCTCATCGGCAATTGAGACCGCATTGACCAGATTTCCCTGGTAGGCGCTGCCCCTCATTGCCCTGCCGGGCATTTCTCCCCGTTTAGTGACGGGGAGCAGGTGCCGGCAGGCGGATGAGGGCGGCGCGGCGGTTGGAGATTGAGCAGCTTGCGGGCGGGCAATTTTGCCTGCCACAGGCGAAATTTATCGCTTCAATCCCCCAGCGGCAGCTTCGGATCGTCCACCTTGAGCGTGTTCACGCTCTGCTTGATGCGGCGCAGATTCTCCAGCACTTTCGGCCCGCGTGATTCCGCCACCGTGGTGGCGATCATGTCGAGGATGGCCAGAAGCGCGTAGCGCGACGAGGTCGGCTTGTAGATGTTGCCGTCCTCGACCGACTGCAGCAGGATGACCGTATCTGCAACCTTGGCCAAGGCCGAGTCCGGCGCGGTGATGGCGACGGTGGCGGCGCCGTATTGCTGCGCGACCTCCACAGCCTCGATCACCGAGCGTGCATAGCCCGAAACGGAGAAGGCAAGCAGCATCGTCTCCGGCGTCGCGACGGCGGCATACATGCGCTGTAGCTGGCCGTCGGTCTGGGCGAGCGCCGAGAGACCGAGCCGGAACAGCCGGTTCTGCATCTCGGTCGCCATCATCGAGGAGATGCCGCCGGAGCCGATGCAGAGCACATTGCCGGAGCCTGCAATCCGGGCGGCGACATCCATCAGCGTCGTCATGTCGAGATTCTCGCTGGCGCGCTGGATGGCGGCGATCGCCGCCTCGGTGATGGCCGACGCGATGCGCTGCTCGCGCGCGTCGCGGCTGAGCGGCTCCGGCGACAGATACTGGCCGCCGATGGCGATCGCCTGGGCGAGATAGAACTTGAAATCGCGCAAGCCCTCGCAGCCGAGATTCCGGCAGAAGCGGGTGACGGTCGGCTCGCTGACGCCGACGCGCGCGGCGATCTCCGAGATGGCGGCCTTGGAGGCGAAATCAAGGTCGGAAAGCACCAGCCCGGCCAGCCGTCGGTCCGACTTGGTGCCGTCTTGCGACATCAATTGCAGGCGGGTGATGATGTCGGCCGGGCTCTTCATCGTCTTCTCACAAGGGCAGGCCCGTCGCCTTGTCGAAAAGGTGGACGTTGCGCGGGTCGACGCTCACCGGCAGCCGGTCGCCCGGCTTGATCTGCAGCCGGTCGCGGAACACCGCGCGCACCGTGTCGTCGCCGACCGAACCGTAGACATGGGTTTCCGAGCCGGTCGGCTCGACGACATCGACCTTGATGGCGATGGCCTCGTCGCCGGCGCCGACCACGAAGTGCTCGGGCCGGATGCCGGCCTCGACCGTGTCGCTGCCGGAAGCCGCGCTGGCGGCAAGCGCCAGCCGGCCGCCGCCTTTGGTCTCGAACCAGGACTTGGCGCCGGCCGTCTTCAACGCGCCGGAGACAAAACTCATCGACGGCGAGCCGATGAAGCTGGCGACGAATTTGTTGGCAGGTCGATCGTAAAGCTCCAGCGGCTGCCCCACCTGCTGGATGCGACCGCGGTCCATCACCACGATGCGGTCGGCCATGGTCATGGCCTCGATCTGATCGTGGGTGACGTAGACGATAGTCGATTTCAGCCGCTGGTGCAGCGCCTTGATCTCGGTGCGCATCTGCACGCGAAGCTGCGCGTCGAGATTGGAAAGCGGCTCGTCGAACAGGAACACCGAAGGCTCACGCACGATGGCGCGGCCCATCGCGACGCGCTGGCGCTGGCCGCCCGACAACTGCCGTGGATAGCGATCGAGATAGGAGAAGAGGTTCAGCACGCCTGAGGCCTTCTTGACCTTGTCGTCGATCGCGGCGCGGTTCTCGCCGCGGATCTTCGGGCCGAAGCCGATATTCTCCGACGCCTTCAGATGCGGGAACAGCGCGTAGGACTGGAACACCATGGCGATGTTGCGCTTCTGCGGCGGCAGGTCGTTGGCGCGCGTGCCGCCGATGACGAGATCGCCGGAGGTGATCGTCTCCAGCCCGGCCAGCATGCGCAACAAGGTGGACTTGCCGCAGCCGGACGGGCCGACCAGCACGACGAACTCGCCGCTTTTGATGTCGAGATTGATGTCCTCCAGGATTTTGTGCTGGCCGAAGGATTTCGACAGGTTGCGGAACTGGACGTCGGTCATGGTTACGCTCCCAATATGTCGTCGATGAAAGGCAGGTAACCGGCTGTCAGCCCGGCATCGACGGGCACCACGGCACCTGTTATGCCGGAAGCGCGGTTGGAGGCAAGGAAGGCCACCGCCTCCGCCACTTCGGAAGCATTGACGATGCGGCCGAGCGGATAGAGCCGCTTCAGCCGGCCGAGGATCTCGGGGTCCTTGGCCAGGCGATGGTCCCACGCGGCGGTACGGATCGATCCCGGGCACACCACATTGGCGCGCAACCCGCTGCGGCCGAGCTCGACGGCGACCGATTTGGCATAGGCGTTGATGCCGGCCTTGGCGGCGGCATAGGCCGGATTGCCGAAATGCGCGATGGCGTTGACCGAGGAGATGAACACAACGTTGCCTGAGCCGCGCGCCGCCATCGCCTTGATGAGCGGGTCGGCGAAACTCATCACGCCAGTCAAGTTGAGGTCGAGCTCCTGCTCGATTTTCTCCGCCGTCAGCGCCTTCAAGGTCTCGGCACGCGTCCAGCCGGCATTGTTGATCAGTATGTCTGGCACGCCGTCCTTGTCCAGCAACGCCGGGATCGCCGCTTCGATCGAGGCCCGGTCGAGCAGGTCGAAGACATGGCGTGAGGCGATATGCGGACTGGCCAGCGCCTCCATCGACTGGTCGCAGCCGACGATGCGCGCGCCGCGCTCGGCCATGAGCTCGACGATCGCCGAGCCGAGGCCGCCGCCGGCGCCGGTGACAACGACGGTCTTGCCTTCGAACTCGGCTGTCGAGCTCACGCTGCGTCTCCTCCATCCCTCATTCTAGACCGGCACGCTAGCCAACCAAATGTAATTAAGCAACATGATAATCCGCTTGCGTGTCGTAAAATCATGGATAATGTAGGAAAGTAACATAAATCCTGTGCTCCTAAGGGCCAGGCGCCAACGTGCATCAATGGGAGAAATCAGATGAGCCTTGCAAAATGGACTGTCGGCCTGTTGGCCGGAATGAGCATGCTGGCGCTGGCAGCGCCGGCGGATGCCGGCGAGGTGCGCGTCACCGTCGCCGAATACAGCGCCAAGACCGGCCCCTATTTCGAAGCGGTGAAGAAGGAATTCGAGGCGGCCAATCCCGGCATCACCATCAAATATGAAGTGGTGCCGTGGGACGTGCTGCTGCAGAAGCTCACCACCGATATCACCGCCGGCACCAATGCGGATCTCTCGATCATCGGCACGCGCTGGCTGATCGATTTCGTCCAGCAGGACGTCGCCGAGCCGCTCGACAGCTACATCAAGCCCGAGTTCAAGGACCGGTTCATCGACACATTCCTGCAGCCCTCTATCATGAATGGCCACACCTATGGCCTGCCGATCGCGGCTTCGGCGCGCGCCATGTATTACAACAAGGAGCTGTTCGAGAAGGCCGGCATTGCCAAGCCGCCGGCGACCTGGACCGAGCTGCAGGAAGATGCCCGCAAGATCAAGGCGGTCGGCGCCTTCGGCTACGGCCTGCAGGGCAAGGAGATCGAGACCGACGTCTACTACTATTATGCGATGTGGTCCTTCGGCACCGAGATCCTCAACAAGGACGGCACCTCCGGTCTGGGCACGCCCGGCGCGCTCGAAGCCGCCAAGCTCTACAAGTCGATGATCGATGAGGGCCTGACCGAACCGGGCGTCACCTCGAACAACCGCGAGGACGTGCAGAACCTGTTCAAGCAGGGCAAGGTCGGCATGATGATCACCGCGCCCTTCCTGTCCAACCAGATCAAGGAAGAAGCGCCGAACTTGAAATACGGCGTCGCCGCCATCCCTGCCGGCCCGACCGGCGCGCGCGGCACCTATGGCGTCACCGACTCCATCATCATGTTCAAGAACTCCAAGAACAAGGACGAGGCCTGGAAGCTGCTCGACTTCCTGTTCACCAAGGAGCAGCGCGCCAAGTTCACGCAGGGCGAAGGCTTCCTGCCAGTGAACAAGGAAGAAGCGAAGATGGACTATTACGTCCACAACGCCGACCTCGCCGCCTTCACCGCGCTTCTGCCCGACGCCCGCTTCGCGCCGATCATCCCGGGCTGGGAGGAGATCGCCCAGATCACCTCGGACGCCATGCAGAAGATCTATCTCGGCGGCGATCCCGAGGCTGGCTTGAAGGACGCGGCGGCCAAGGCCAACGCGGTGCTCAAGAAATAAGGGCGTATCTCCCTGCGCCCGTGGCGCGCCCTACCCCCGCGGGGCGCGCCACATCTTTTCTTCCTCTCCCCCGGAGGGGGGAGAGGTGGCTCGGCGAAGCCGAGACGGAGTGGGGGAACCACATGGCAACCCCGACGGACGGACATTGGAAGGGCATTAGGCGCAAGCATCGCCTCGCCTGGCGCCTAGAAGGCGACCCCCACTCCGTCGAGCTTCGCTCGACACCTCTCCCCCGATCGACGGGGGAGAGGAAGGCTCTCTTCCGCAACCGCCGCGGAGGACGGGCAGGCAGGTGGCCAGTACAGCAAGAAGCCCTGAAGCGACGTCCTGAGAAGAATGAGGCGGATTAAGTCAATTTGTTAAGCCAGCGCGATCCAATTTCCACCCGCAACGCGGTACAGACCAGCCGATGCAAAATCGTTTCCTGCCTTATCTGCTGACGCTGCCCAGCCTGCTCTTGGCGGCGGTGGTGATCTTCTGGCCGGTCTGGGACCTGATCCAGATCTCGACGCATGACGTCAACCGCTTCGGCCAGTTGCGCGAGTTCAGTGGTCTTGCCAACTTCACCGAACTGTTCGCCGATCCGGATTTCGTCGCAGCACTTTGGCGTACCGGGCTCTGGACCGTTCTGGTCGTGGGCGGCGCGTTGCTCTTGTCCATCCCGGTGGCGATAATCCTCAACATGGATTTCTACGGACGCGACCTTGCCCGCGTCATCGTCATGCTGCCCTGGGCGGTGTCGCTCACCATGACCGCGGTGGTCTGGCGCTGGGCCCTCAACGGCGAAAGCGGCATGCTGAATTCGGCGCTGATGAAGCTCGGCTTGATCAGCCAGAACATCCAGTGGCTGGCGAGCGCCGGGACCGCTTTCCCGATGCAGGTTCTGATCGGCATATTAGTGACGGTGCCCTTCACCACCACGATCTTTCTCGGCGGCCTCTCCTCGATCCCGGACGATCTCTATGAGGCTGCGGCGCTCGAGGGCGCGACGCTGTTCCAGCAGTTCCGCGAAATTACTTTTCCGCTGCTGAAGCCGTTCATCAACATCGCGATCGTGCTCAACACCATCTATGTCTTCAACTCCTTCCCGATCATCTGGGTGATGACGCAGGGCGGGCCGGCGAATTCGACCGACATATTGGTGACGCATCTCTACAAGCTCGCCTTCCGAATCGGTAAACTGGGCGAGGCTTCCGCCGTGTCGCTGGTGATGTTCGCGATCCTGCTCGTCTTCACCATGATCTACGTGCGCCTCGCCATGAGGGAGCAGCGCGTATGACGCCGAAGCTGAAACGCACCGTCATCGCCTGGCTGCTGCTCGCTCCGTTGATCGTGGTGACGATCTTCCCCTTCGCCGTGATGTTCCTCACCGCCGTCAAGCCACGCACCGAGGTGCTGACGCCCACCTGGTGGCCGAGTGAATTCCGCTGGTCGAATTTCGCCGACATGTGGGTGGCGACCGGTTTTGGCCAGGCGCTGCTCAACTCACTCTACGTTTCGGCGCTGGCGACGATCGGCGCGATCCTGATATCGGTACCGGCGGCCTATGCGATGTCGCGCTTCCGCTTTGCCGGCTATGGAGCCTTCCGCCAGTTCCTTTTGATCTCGCAGATGATTTCGCCGATCGTGCTGGTGCTAGGACTGTTCCGGCTGATGGCCGCCTGGGGCCTGGTCGAATCGACCACCGCGCTCGGCTTCATCTACATGGCCTTCAACGTCGCCTTCACGGTCTGGATGCTGCAGAGCTATTTCGACACCATTCCGCGCGACCTCGAGGAGGCGGCCTGGATGGAAGGCGCCGGCCGCTGGCTGACCTTGCGCAAAGTGTTCCTGCCGCTCTGCCTGCCGGCGATCGCGGTTACGGCGATCTTCACCTTCATCAACGCCTGGAACGAGTTCGTCGTCGCCCTCACCATGCTGCGCAGCCAGGAAAGCTACACGCTGCCGATCCAGGTTTTCTCGCTCGTCGCCGGCCGCTATACGATCGAATGGCACCATGTCATGGCGGCCACGCTGCTGGCCACGCTGCCGGTGGCGATCCTTTTCATCTGGCTGCAGCGTTACCTCGTCCGGGGCCTTGCGCTCGGGGCCGTCAAATAGCAATCCCGGCAGTTCCAGGAAAACTACGCAGCGGTTTTCGTCCGGAATTGCGAAAAACAAGAAGTCTAGGGAGCGTTCATGCGCATCTTCACCGCCTCGCTGGCGACCGAAACCAACACCTTCTCGCCGGTCCCGACCGACCGGGCCTCTTTCGAGATGGCCTTCTATGCCGGTCCGGGCAAGCATCCGGAGACGCCGACGCTCTGCTCCTCGCCGATCGTCGCGCTGCGCAAGCGCGCCGCGAAGGAAGGGCTCACCGTCATCGAAGGCACCGCGACCTGGGCGGAGCCCGGCGGGTTGGTGCAACGCCAGACCTATGAGGGGCTGCGTGACGAGATTCTTGGCCAGCTAAGGGAGGCGCTGCCGGTCGACGCCGTCATCCTCGGTCTGCACGGCGCCATGGTCGCGCAGGGCTATGATGATTGCGAAGGCGATTTCCTGGAGCGTGTCCGCGCGATCGTCGGGCCGAAAGTGGTGATCGCCTCGGAGTTCGATCCGCACAGCCATTTGACGCCGAAGCGGGTCGCGGCCTGCAATGTCATGGCCTATTTCCTTGAATTCCCGCATACCGATTTCTACGAACGCGGGGAGCATGTCGTCGAGCTCGGCCTCGCCGCGGCGCGCGGCGAGATCAAGCCGGTGATCTCGACCTTCGACTGCCGCATGATCCAGGTGCTGCCAACCAGCCGCGAGCCGATGCGTTCCTTCGTCGACAGGATCAAGGCGCTGCACGGCAAGGATGGGGTGCTGTCGGTCTCGGTGATCCACGGCTTCATGGCCGCCGACGTGCCGGAAATGGGCACACGCATCCTGGTCGTTACCGACAACGACAAGGCCAATGGCGATGCCTTGGCGGAAACCCTTGGGCGCGAGCTCTATGCCCTGCGCGAAAAGACGGCGATGACGATGCTGTCCGCCTCGGCGGGCATCGAGCAGGCACTTACCGTGCACGCGACGCGCCAGAACAAGCCCGCGGTGATCGCCGACATCTGGGACAACCCGGGCGGCGGCGTGCCGGGCGACGGCACCATCGTGCTGCGCGAGCTGCTCAGGCGCGGGGTGAACAAGGTTGGCGTGGCAACGATCTGGGATCCTGTCGCGGTGACCTTCTGTCACGCGGCCGGCGAAGGCGCGGTCATCGACCTTCGCTTCGGCGGCAAGGCCGGCCCTCAGGCCGGCGAGCCGATCGACGCCCGCGTCACTGTGCTGAAGACGACCAACGAAGGCTGGCAAAGCTTCGGGCCTAGCCGGGTGACACTGGGGCCGTCTGCGGTGGTGCGCATCGAAGGCACCGAGGTCGACGTCATCTTGAACACCAACCGCACCCAGACCTTCGAGCCGGATGTCTTCTCCAACATCGGCATCGATCCGATGGGCAAGGACATTTTGCTGATCAAATCGACCAACCATTTCTACGCCGGTTTCGCGCCGATCGCCGCCGAGATCATCTATGTCGCGGCGCCGAGTTCCTATCCGAGCAACCCGGCGAAGACGGATTACAGGAAGCTGAACCGGCCGATCTGGCCGAGAGTGGCGGATCCATGGGGGGATAAAACGACCCCTTCTCCCCTTCTGGGGGAAGGTGGATCCGCGCGATAGCGCCGAGACGGATGAGGGGCTGCTCCAGCGGAGTGAGACGTCGGCGTTCCCTGGAGCACCCCTCATCCGTCGCCTTCGGCGACACCTTCTCCCGCAAGGGGAAGGAAAGCCGGCGCTACACCAGCCCTCTTTTCACCATCATCGCCTCGGGCGACGGCATCTTTCCCCGGAAAGCCGTGTAAAGCTCCTCCGGGTCTTTCGACCCACCCGCGGCATAGATGTTTTTCCGCAGCCGCTCGGCCAGCTCCGGATTGAAGGCATCGCCCGTCTCCTCGAAAGCCGAAAAAGCGTCTGCGTCGAGCACTTCCGACCACATGTAGGAATAATAGCCGGCTGAATATCCGTCGCCGGCGAAGACATGGCCGAAATGCGGAGTGCGATGGCGCATCGCGATCATGTCGGGCATGTGCAGCTTTTCCAGCGTCTCGGCCTCGTAGCGAAGCGGCTCGGCCGGTGCGTCTGGCCTTGCATGATAGGCCATGTCGATCAGCGCCGACGCGGTGAACTCGACGGTGGCGAAGCCGGCGCCGAAGGTGCGGGCGGCGAGCATCTTGTCGAGCAGGTCCTTTGGCATCGGCTTGCCGGTCCTGACGTGCAGCGCGTGCTTCTCCAGCACCGCCGGCACCGTCAGCCAATGCTCGTAAAGCTGCGAGGGCAGCTCGACGAAGTCGCGGCTGACCGAGGTCCCGGAGACCGACGGCCACGTGACGTCGGTCAGCATGCCGTGCAGCGCGTGGCCGAACTCGTGGAACAGCGTCTTTGCCTCATCGACCGACAGAAGCGCTGCCTCGCCGGCCGGAGGCTTGGCGAAGTTCATGATGTTGTAGATCACCGGCTTCGCGCCATGGCCGAGCTTGTAGCCCGATTGCAGCGCGCTCATCCAGGCGCCGGAACGTTTTGACGGCCGCGCGAAATAGTCGGCCAGGAACAGGCCGCGCTCGCTGCCGTCGGCATTCTTCACCACGAAGACACGCGCGTCGGGATGCCAGGCGGCGATGCCCTTCTTCTCCTCGAAGGTGATGCCGAACAGCCGTGTCGCCACATCGAAGCAGGCCTCGATGACCCGTTCGAGCTGCAAGTACGGCTTCAGCTCCGCTTCGTCGAAGGCGAATTTCTCGGCGCGCAGCTTCTCCTGGTAGAAGCGCCAGTCCCAGGCGGCGAACTTCTCGTTGCTGCCGGCCTCGGTCGCGAGCCGCTCCAGCTCCTTCTGGTCGCTTGCTGCCTTCTCCAGCGCCTTTTCCCACACCGGATCGAGCAGCTCGTGCACGGCCTTCGGCGTCTTCGCCATCGTGTCGTCGAGCTTCAGCGCCGCGAAGGATTCGTAGCCCAGAAGCTTCGCCTTCTCGGCTCGCAGCTTCAGCATGTCGCGCACGATATCGGTGTTGTCCGACGCGCCGCCATTCTGGCCGCGCATGGTGAAAGCTTTGAACGCGGTCTCGCGCAGGTCTCGGCGTTCGGAAAAGGTCGAGAAGGGCTCATAGATCGAACGCGACAGCGTCACCGCATAACGACCCTTCTGGCCCCGCATCTCTGCCGCTTCCGCCATGGCGCTCTTCAGGAAGTCCGGCAGGCCGGCGAGATCGGCCTCGTCGAGGAACAGCGCCCAGTCGCGCTCGTCGGCAAGCACGTTCTGGCCGAACTTGGTGCCGAGCGAGGAGAGCTCCTCATTGATGGCCGCAAGCCGCTTCTTGCCCTCGGCGTCGAGCTTGGCGCCCGACCGGACAAAACCCTTCCAGGTCTTCTCCAGAACGCGCAGCGTCTCGGCATCGAGCTTCAGGCTGTCGCGGCGCTGGTAGAGATCGTCGATGCGGGCAAACAGCTTCTCGTTCATTGAGATCGCTGAGAAATGCCGCGACATCTTCGGCGAGACCTCGCGCTCCATGGCCTGGATCGCGTCGTTGGTGTGGGCGCCGGCCCGGCACCAGAAGATAGACGAGACATGGTCGAGCGGCTCGCCGGCAAGCTCCAGCGCCGCCAGCGTGTTCTCGACGGTCGGCGTCTCGCTGTTGCCGGCGATCATGTCGATCTCGGCCTGATGCGCCGCCAGCGCCGCGTCGAAGACCGGACCGAAATCATCGTCGCCGATGCGCGAGAAATCCGGCAGGCCGAGCGGCCCCTGCCAAAGGGTCAGCGGATGGGCGGCGAGGTCGACGGCGTTTGAAGATGACATGAACAATTCCGGTGAGTGGATGGAGGCGGGTTGCCTCCGATGTAGGGCGATGTCCCACACCGCGCAACACGGCAGACTTCAATAGGCACTGCAGTCCTGCGCCACGGCTTTCTGCGTGCTGGCGGTGATGCGCCCGCCGGCGACGGTGAAGGTCTCGCGCATCAGCGTGTCGTTGCTGGGGAAATCGTAGCAGGCGAGCACCGTCGTCTCGCCGTTCTCGCTCTTTTCGATGCGATGACGGATCGCGGCGCCCGCGACCGCGCCCTGCCATTCGTCGATCGAGGCGATAAAATCCTTTTTTGTCTGGACGACGCCGATGTCATCGAGCTTCATGCGCACGTCGTCGGAAAGCAGGTCGGCAAGTTCGGTGCGGTCGGCGACCAGCAGCGCCGAATACCAGCAGTTGATGACGGCACCGTCATCGGCGCTGGCGCGGACGAGCGAGGACATGAGCAGCGTCGCCGCCAGGATGATCCCCCAGCTGATCCGGTGCATCGCTCCTCCCTTACAGTTCGGGCCGCTCGAAATCGCCGGTTTCCTTGTTCATCACCCACAGCTCCCCGGCCGAGATGTCGAACCATGCGCCATAGAGCGAGAGCTTGCCCTTGCCTTCGAGGATCGAGACGCAGGGAAAGGTCCTGAGATTGGCGATGGAATAACGAACGGAAATACGCTCCAGCGCGGTCTGGCGCTCTGTCGCCGTCATCATCGTGCTGGCGGCCACGGTCTCGGCGGCCGGAGCGATCAGGCTCATCCACTTGCCGATGAAGTCGCCGGGCGACAGCGGCGCCGAATTGGTGTCGAGCGCCGCGCGGATGCCGCCGCAGCGGCCGTGGCCCATCACCACTATGTTCTTCACCTTCAGGCTCTGCACGGCGAATTCGAGCGCGGCCGAGGTCGAGTGATACTCGCCGTCCGGCTCGTAGGGTGGCACCAGATTGGCGACATTTCGCAGCACAAAGAGCTCGCCGGGGCCGGCATCGAAGATCGCTTCTGGCGCCGAGCGCGAATCGCAGCAGGCGACGATCATCGTCTCGGGCGCCTGACCCTCGCGCGCCAGCGAGCGATAACGCCCGCTCTCGGCCGGATAGCGGCCGTTCATGAAGTTGCGGTAGCCGGTGATCAGATGCTCGGGCAGATGCGGCATGGGCGGCTGAAGCCTTTCCGGGTTTGAGACGGCAAGGTCGTGGCGATTGGAATGCCTGTAGCGGCAAAAGCCCGGAGTGAGCAATGCAGAATTGTCGGCGCCGGCTACAAAGCCATGCATCAGGCACCGAAATCATTCAATTTCTTCAGGCCCAGATGGCGACGGGAATGCCGAAACGGTCCAGCAACGGCGGATCGGGCGAAGGCCGTGCCTTGCCGCTGGCGATACGCCCGGCAATCAGCATCATCACCGCCGCGTCGAGGAAGTCGTCGCTCGCAGCACCCCGCGGCAACGCCTGATCGAGGAACGCTTTTTCGTAGCCATGCCGGCAAAGCAGCGCCTTGCGCTCCTCCATGCCGGCCGGGTTGACTGCGCCCTTGATCTTCTTCGGCAGCGCCATCGCCGTACCGCCATTCAGCCGGCAGAACGCCACTTCCGGGTGCGATTCGAAGACTTGGCCACGCAATTCGGGCCGCGCGATCAACAGTTGATCGATCTCACGGATCTTCGAAAAGATGCCGAAGGCCTGGATGGAAACGCCGCGCGGCGGGTCGGAGGTCCCCATCGCCACCGCGCTTGCCCGCCGGTGTGCTGCATACCACGCCTCCACGGTGGTGAAATCGCCGGTGTCGGCATAGAGCGCCGCCCGCGAGGGGATGGCGAACACGCTCGACTGCCTTGCCCCGAGCAGCGGCCGCACCAGCGCCTCCGGCCCGCGGCCGCCTTTGCTCGAAAAATCCGGCAGGCCGATTGGCATGTCGACGGCGATCAGTGTATCGGGCAGCGCGTCGAGCAATGCCCGGAAGCTCGGGAAGACGGAGACCGAGGGCGCGGCGTCCGTTGCGCAGTGGACGGCGATCCAGCCGGCCTTGCAGCCGTCGACGCCGGCCAGCCCGCCTGGCCTCACGCCTGCTTGTCCCGCCCGGGATGCAGGAGATGGCGCAGCTGCACCATGGCCATCGGATGCGACAGGCTCTGCGCGTCGGTTTCGAGCTGCAGCTCGTCGCCGCCGCGCTTCGCAGTGCGGGCGAGGATCTCGTAGACGGCCGCCGTGGTCGATTGCAGTGCCTTGACCGGCGCCTGGCCGGAGAGAACCCGCGCCAGATAGACCGCGGCCGTCAGGTCGCCGAGCCCGTTCGGCGGCTTCTCGATCACGCGGTGCTCGGCGAGCAGCGCCTGGGTGCCGTCGAGCAGGAAATTGCCGATGCCTCCCGCCATCATCGCCGGCGCCGAGGTCACCAGCATGGTCGAGGGTCCGGCATGAAGGGCAGCCGCCGTCACCGCCTTGATGTCGGGCAGCGGCGCGCCCGCTATCCACTCCAGCTCATAACGGTTCGGCGTCGCGATATCGGCGATCGGCATCAGCTTGTCGCGCATGGCGGCTGCCGTCGATTCCGGCACGTAGAGCCCGCCGGAATCGCCCATCACCGGGTCGCAGACGTAAAGCGCGTTCGGCGTCCTTTCCTTGACGGCGGCGACCAGCGAGGCGACCGCCTCGGCCTGGCCCGCTTCGCCGAGATAACCCGACAGCACGGCCCTTACCTCGCCCAGCCAGGGCGCCCGCTCGAGATCGGCCATCAGCGCCTTGAACTGGTCGAGCGGCGGCACGATGCGGGTTGCGCGGCTGTGCCCCGGATGCCAGGGCAGGATGACGGTCGGCACAGCCCAGACCGGGAAACCCAGTGTCTCCAGCGCGAACACCGCCGCGCGGTTGCCGACCGAGCCGCGGGCAACATGGCTGGAGATGACGATGACCGCGCGCGGCGCGTCGATCTTTTCTGCATTCATGGAATCTGAATCCTAGCCGCCACGTGTGGCGGCATACACCAGCCAGGCCAATAGCCCAATGGCAATGACGAAGCCGAGCGTTCGGCCAATGCGGGTTCCCCAATATTCGATGGGATCGGCGCGATCCGTGTCGGCGGCGGTGACGTGGTCGCGCGCATCCTTCACTGCGCGCGCGGTGAACGACGCGCTGCTCGGGGACGTCTCCTGTTGCACGCGTTCGAGGATGCGGCGCGATTCGGCCTCGTCGTCCCGGCGCTCTGCCATGGCAATTGCCCTTTCCGGCCCGCAGCTTAGAGCAAATCCAGAAAAAGTGCGAAGTGGTTTTCCGACCGGAATTGCGTCGACAAAAGCGATGAAATTCTGTGCGATCGACTATTCACCGGGGCACGCGCCCGAGCCGCGCAAAAGGCGTCATGAGCCGGACATTTTCTTGCGCGTGGATTGTGGTAATGCTTTGCATGCAATTCTGTCGAGGGACCATTCATGATTACCGAGCGCCTCTCACTACCCTCCCCCTTTCGCAATTTGCCCGCGTTGCTGATGATGGCCTTGGTGCTGCCGCTGCTCGCCGGCTGCGGCTACAACACCATTCCGACAGCGGAAGAGAACGCCAGGGCGGCCTGGAGTGAGGTGCTCAACCAGTATCAGCGCCGCTCGGACCTGATCCCCAATCTGGTCGAGACGGTGAAGGGCTATGCCTCGCATGAAAAGGACACGCTCGACGCGGTGGTTCAGGCGCGCGCCAAGGCAACGCAGATCACGGTGACGCCGGAGACGCTGAAGGATCCGGACGCGCTGAAGAAGTTCCAGGATGCCCAGGCCGGACTGACCAGCGCGCTGTCGCGGCTGATCGCGGTGTCGGAAGCCTATCCCGACCTCAAGGCGAACCAGAATTTCCTGGCGCTGCAGGCGCAGCTCGAAGGCACCGAGAACCGCATCGCGGTTGCGCGGCGCGACTACATCCAGGCCGTCAGGGACTACAATCTGACGCTGAAGACCTTCCCGTCCGTGCTGTGGGCGACCTTCTGGTTCCGCGGCAATCAGCCCTTTGCCAATTTCACCGTCGACGAGGACAAGATGCAGGTGCCGAAGGTCGATTTCGGCACGAGCACCACCAAGCAGGGTGGGTGAGAGCGACTTAGCTTATCGAGCCAGCCTTGAGTTCCTTCGCCCCCCTCTCTGTCCTGCCGGACATCTCCCCCTCAAGGGGGGAGATTAGCAGTTTCTACAACCTCGCCCTCTCTTCGACGCTGAAGATTGGCGAAGGCCGGTGTGACGTCCAATCTCCCCCCTTGAGGGGGAGATGTCCGGCAGGACAGAGAGGGGGGCGACAGAGCGCCTACCTCTCGTTGCTTGGCCTGCTTACCGCCTTCTTCCTCCTCCCCTTCGCCGCCCTCGGCGCCGATCTCCCCGCCCTGACCGGCCGCGTTGTCGACAATGCCGGCATCATCGATGCCGGTACACGCGCGGCGCTGACCCAGAAACTCGCCGACTTCCAGACCAAAGGCTCGGACCAGATCGTCGTCGCCACCATCCCCAGCCTCGGCGGCGAGGAGATCGAGCCTTACGCCAACAGGCTGTTCCGCTTCTGGAAGCTTGGCCAGGCCAAGGAAAACAACGGCGTGCTGCTCTTGGTGGCGCCCAACGACCGCAAGATGCGCATCGAGGTCGGCTACGGGCTTGAGGGCACGCTGACCGACCTGCACACCAAGCTGATCATCGAGAACGACATGGTGCCGGCCTTCCGCGCCGGGGATTTCTCCGGCGGCATCACCAAGGCCGTCGACGACATGATCATGGTGCTGGAGGGCAATCCCGAGGAGTTGGAGGCCCGCGGCAAGCGCAACCAACAGGCGCCGTTCAATTCCGACAACCTGTTCTTCGCCATCTTCATCACCATCTGGGCGCTGATCTTCTTCGGCGGCATCGCGATGACGGTGCTGCCGCCCATCTTCGGCCAGAAGATCGGCCCTGGCCGCTACCGCTGGCTCGGCATGACGTTCGATCAGAACCGGAGATCCTCGGGCGGGTGGTCGTCGGGGGGCGGCTGGTCGTCAGGCGGCGGTGGCTGGTCCTCGGGCGGCGGCGGATTTTCCGGCGGCGGCGGCTCGTCCGGCGGCGGCGGCTCTTCGGGAAGCTGGTGAGGCATCATGGCAACGCGACCGATCAGCGCCGAAGATCATGACCGCATCGCCGAAGCGATCCGGGCCGCCGAATTGAAGACCGACGGCGAGATCTATTGCGTCGTCGCAAGAGCCAGCGACGGCTACTTCTTTCCGGCCGCTTTCACGACGACGCTTGGCCTGTTCATCGCCAGCCTCGCCGTCGCCTACGGGCTGGAGGCCTGGTGGCTGACCATACGGTTGCCGCATTTCGTGCTGGCGCAGCTGCTGGCGTTGGCTTCGGTGTTCGCCCTGCTCTGGTTCCTGCCCGCATTGCGCATCCATTTCGTGCCGCGAAGGCTGCGCTATCAGGCCGCGCATGCCAATGCCGTGAAGCAGTTCCTCGCCCGCAACGTCCACCGCACGCAGGCGCGCACCGGCGTGCTCATCTTCGTCTCCATCGCCGAGCGCTATGCCGAAGTCGTCGCCGACTCCGGCATCGACGCCAAGGTCGGCCAGCATGTCTGGGACGGCGTGGTGCGCGATCTGACCAAGCATGCCGGCGACGACCGCCTGGCCGATGGCTTCGTGAAATCCATCGAATCGGTCGGCGCGGTGCTCGCCGAGCATTTCCCGGTCACCGAAGGTGACAGCAACGAACTCGACGATCATCTCGTCGAAATCTGACCCGAGCATGATGCCGAAAAGTGTGAAGCGGCTTTCGGATGACATCATGCTCTATCTCTTGGATTTAGAGATGGATTCAGATTTCAGGTCGAGCAGACCTGAAACGTTCCGGCTCTAGGAGCCTGTCGGCGGACGCACCTTTCGCCTGTGCGAAAGCGTCGAGGCGTGATGGGCGACTCTTTGCAATCGCCCAATGCGGGTTTATGGTTAACCAATCATGAACACGCTGACGATCGACATCCGGAAGGCAGAGCCGCGCGACGCTAGCGCCATCGCCGAGGTGCACCAGCAGGCCTGGCGCGGCGCTTATTCAGGCATCATCCCGCACCGCACGCTGACCTCGATGATCAACCGCCGCGGCGTCGACTGGTGGGCCAACGCGATTCGCCGCGCCGCCACCGTGCTGGTGGTCGAGATCGGCGGAACGGTCGCCGGCTATGCCACGATCGGCAAGAACCGCGCCCGCGAGCTCCGCCAGCAGGGCGAGATCTACGAACTCTATCTGCGGCCCGAATATCAGGGCATCGGGCTCGGCAGCCGGCTGTTCAAGGCGGCCAAGGCCCGGCTCGCCGACCACGGCTTGCGTGGCCTTGTGGTATGGGCGTTGGAAGACAATCACAATGCCTTGGCCTTCTATGCCGGCAATGGCGGCCGTGATATCGCAGAAGGCGTCGAGGTCTTCGAGCAGAGGGCGTTAAAGAAGGTCGCCTTCGTCTGGAACGACTAGCATCGGCTGGGTTACAGCCCATCACAAACTGTGCTCTTCCATTACCGTCAGGCACTATTCGACGCATTGCACCATGACGCTTCGCCCGCTATCGGTCTTGCAACCGAAAGAGGGATTTAGCCATGCGTATCGAAGCGATTGCCACCGGGAAGAACCCGCCTGAGGACGTCAACGTCATCATCGAGGTGCCAATCGGCGGCGAGCCGATCAAATACGAGATGGACAAGGAGGCCGGCACGTTGTTCGTCGACCGCTTCCTGCACACCTCCATGCGTTACCCCGGCAATTACGGCTTCGTGCCGCACACGCTGTCGGGCGATGGCGACCCGATCGACGTCCTGGTCTGCAACACGCGCGCGCTGGTGCCGGGTTGCGTCATCAATGTGCGGCCGATCGGCGTCCTGATCATGGAAGACAATGCCGGCCAGGACGAGAAGGTGATCGCCGTCCCCTCGCCCAAGCTGACGCTACGCTATGAGAACGTCACCGAGTACACGCATCTGCCGGAAATCACGCGCCAGCAGGTGCAGCACTTCTTCGAGCACTACAAGGACCTCGAGCCCGGCAAATGGGTCAAGATCGAGGGCTGGCACGATTCCAAATACGCCAAGAAGATGATCGTCGACGCGATCGCCCGGGCCAAGGCCGCGAAATAGCACGAACCTCTTGCCTCGTCGGGAGATGGCCGGCGGACGCTGTTACCGCACCGCCTTCTCGCCGCCGGCGGCGGTGATCACGCCGACGATGATCAGGCCGGTCAGCACCAGCCGCACGCCGGCGCTGACGCCGAATGTGTTGAGCATGGTGAGCAGGAGCACCAGGAACAGGCCGGCGCCCCAGACGCCGGGCACATTCGCCTTGCCGCCGGCGACCGAGGTTCCGCCGATGACGACGACCGCGATCGACGCGAGCAGATATTCGTTGCCTATGTCGACATTGGCGCCGCGGAAATAACCGGCGAGCAGCGCCCCGTCTATGCCGCCGAGCGCCCCGCACAACGTGTAGGTGAGGAAGCGGATGCGGCCGACATGGACGCCCGCGAGCCAGGCGGCGCGGATGTTCTGGCCGATCGCCAGCACCGAGCGGCCAAAGATCATGCGCTGCAACGCCAAGGCTGCGCCGATCGTGAAGACCACCGTCAGCATCGCCAGCACCGGAATGCCCAGCACCTGCCAGTTCGTGAAGCTGGCGAAGCCCGGCGGCGGCTTGATCTGCAGGCCGCGGCCGTAGCTGATGTCGACCGACTGGATGATGAAGCTGGCCGAGAGCGTCGCGATGATTGGGGGGATGCGTAGCGCCCAGATCAAGAGATAATTGATGGCGCCGGTGGCCGCGCCGCAGGCGAGCGCAGCAAGCAGCCCGACGACGATCATCGAATCGCTGCCGCCCATCACCTTCATGGCGACCGCGCTGGCCAGCCCGATATTGGCCGGCAGCGACAGGTCGACATTGCCGGGTCCGAGCGTGATGACGAACATCTGGCCTACGCCGACGATCACGGTGAAGACCGCGAGCGAAAGGGCTGCCGTGACCATGCCGCCGCCGCCGTAGCCGCCCGTGAAAGCGACGGTTGCCAGCCAGACGACGACCGCGCCGACGAAGGACCAGATCCAGGGTTTTTCAAGCGCCGTCCGTACCGAGGTCATCGCTCACCGCTCCCTGCGGCTGATCAGCACCCGCGCCGCCAGCACGATGATCAGGATCGCGCCGTTGGCGGCCACCTGCCAGTCGGGCGGGATGTGCATGAAGGTCAAGAGCGGCGAGGCTGCGAGCGCCAGCGTCAGCGCGCCAATCACGGCGCCGATCGGCGACACGCGCCCGCCGACGAACTCGCCGCCGCCGAGGATGACGCCGGCGATCGACAGCAGCGTATAGCCATTGCCGATATTGGCGTCGGCCGAGGTGGTGATGCCGATCAGCGCCATGCCGGAAAGCACGCCGAACAGGCCGGTCAGTGCGAACAGCACGATCTTTGTCTTGAGCAGCGACCAACCAGCGCGCCTGAGCGCCGCGGCGTTGCCGCCGGACCCGCGCAGGATGACGCCATAGGACGTGCGCATCAGGCCGAAATGCACGACCGCGGCGATGATCAGGGCGGCCATGATCGGGAAGGGGACGTAGGGCGGCTTGAAAGACATGATCGCCAGCAGCCAGTCTGGCGCCTTGCCGCCGGGCTTGGGCAGGATAAGGATGGCAAGCCCCTGCCAGACGAAGCTCATGCCGAGCGTCACCACGATGGAGGGCAAATTGCGCAAATGGATCAGCGCGCCGAGCAGCGCATAGGCGCCGATCGAGCCCAGCAGCACGGCGATGCCCAGCAGCGGCGCATCGCGCAGCCAGGTAGCGGTGACGCAGCCGACGAAGCCGACGAAGGTGCCGATCGAGAGATCCAGCTCGTTGCCGGCGATGACGAACATCTGCGCGATCGTCGCCAGGGCGATCGGGATCGCCAGGTTGAGCATCAGATTGAAGCCGAAATAGCTGATGGCGCGCGGGTTGAGCCAGGCGATGGCGATAAGCACCAGCGCCAGCGATAAGGCAGGCAGCAGGCCGCGCAGCAGGCGCGCCCTGGCGGCATTGCCACGGGGCGAGGATTTCGGGAGCGTGCCGGGAGCGATCGCGGTCATGTCAGGCCGCATCGCCGAACGAGGACTGGATGATCTTTTCCTCCGTCAGCTCGTCGCGGCCGAGATTGGCGACGATGCGGCCGTTCTTGAAGACATAGACATGGTCGCAATTGTCGAGCTCTTCGGTCTCAGTCGTATACCAGAGGAAGGTGCGGCCCTTGGCTGCTTCCTCGCGCACGAGGTCATAGACTTCGAGCTTCGTGCCGATGTCGACGCCGCGCATCGGGTCGTCCATCAGCACGATCTCGGCGTCGGAGCCAAGCGCGCGCGCAAACAGCGCCTTTTGCTGGTTGCCGCCCGACAGCGAATAGATGTTGTTGTTCATGTCGGGCGTGCGGATGCCGATCTTGTTCTTCCAGAATTCGGCGAGCTCGGCCTCGCGCTGCGGCGAGATCAGCAGGCCCTTGCGCAGCCTGGCGAGCGAGCGGATGCCGATGTTCTGCGCGATCGACCATTGCGCGAAGATGCCGTCCGACTGGCGGTCGCCCGCGACCAGCGCCACGGGTGCCGTCACCTCGAGACCGGCTTTGGCGCGCGCGGCCGCCGAGAAGATCGCCAGCAGAAGGTCGGTCTGACCGTGGCCGGCAAGACCTGCGAGGCCAATGATCTCGCCGGCCCGCGCCACAAGTTCCTTTTCGTCTTGCTGCCGCGCTGGGCGTGCGCGCACCCTCAATGCCCCGGCCGCGACCTTGCGGGTCTCGGCGGCGGTCTTCTGATGCCCTTCGGCTCCGCCCATGGCGGCGACAAGCTTGTCGCGGTCGAAGGCACTGGCTGCGTCGGCCGCAACCACCTTGCCGTCGCGCATCACAACGATGCGGTCGGCGTTTTGCAGCACCTCGCCCAGCACATGCGAGATCAGGATGCAGCTGCCGCCTGCCTCGACGAAGCGGCGGACAAAGGAAAGCAGCTGGCCTGCGGTGTGCGCGTCGAGCGACGAGGTCGGCTCGTCGAGGATGACCAGATGCAGCGGCTCGCGGGTCAGGGTGAATGCGCGCGCCACCTCGACCATCTGCCGCCTTCCGATCGACAGGTCGCCGGCGATGTCGTCCGCCGAAATGCCGTGGTCGGGGAATATCTCGTCGAGCTTGGCCCTGATGAGGTCGGCGGCCTTGCGCCGCCAGCCGAAGCCTGTAAGCGAGGGATGGTTGATGCGCGTGTTCTCGGCGACGCTGAGATTGGGGCAGAGCGACAATTCCTGGAACACGCACCGTATGCCGAGTTCCAGCGCACGGGCTACGGAATAGACCGCTTCTTCGTTGCCGCGCACCGCGATCTGTCCGCCATCCGGCCGCAGCGTGCCGGCCACCATATGCATGAGCGTCGACTTGCCGGCGCCGTTATGCCCGACAAGCCCGACGCATTCGCCGGCGCCGACATGGAAGTCGACGCCATTGAGGGCACGAACGGCGCCGAAATGTTTTTCGGCGCCGTTCAGTCTCACGATATCCGCAATAGCCTGGAGCATTCTCAACTTTATCCGGTCGGCGATGCGGCTGGCAAATTCGCGCCGCGACTACTTGATGTTGGCTTTGATCGCCGCGATAGCCTCTTCCTGCGTGTATTCGTGCGTGGCGACCCCGCCTTCCTTGATCTTCGGCAGTGCGGCCTCGAAATCGTCCTGGGTGAAAGCGAGATAGGGCACCAGGAGGTCATGCGGAATGTCCTTGCGGCCGTCGAGCACCTGCTGCGCTACCCAGAAGGCGAGCGTCGACACGCCGGGCGCGATCGAGGCCGACCAGGTCTTGTAGCCGTCCTTTTCCTTCTGCTCCTTCCACCACTTCAGCTCGTCCTGCCGGTTGCCCATGATGATGGTCGGGCGCGGCTTATTGGCGGCTGCGAAGGCTTGTGCCGCGCCATATCCGTCGCCGCCCTGGTCGACGATGCCGACGACGTCGGGCAGCGAGGGCAGGATGGTCGCCACCGCCTTTTGCGCCGTCGTCTGGTCCCAGTCGCCGGTCACTGAGCCGACGATCTTGAACTCGGGATGGGCGGCGACGCCCTCGAGGATGCCGGCATGGATGGCGTCGTCGATCGAAGTGCCGGCCAGACCGCGGATTTCCAGCAGATTGCCACCCTTGGGCTGGAACTTGGCCATCTGCTCGACTTCCTGCTTGCCCATGTCCTTGAAGTCGACGACAACCCGGTAGGCGCAGGGCTCGGTGACGATACCGTCGAAGGAGACGACGACGATGCCGGCATCGCAGGCCTGCTTGATGGCGCCGTTCAGAGCATCGGGCGAGGCGGCGTTGATGACGATGGCGTCATAGCCCTGCAGGATCAGATTCTGCACTTGGGCGGCCTGGGTCGGCACCTCCTTGTCGGCAGTGGTGAAGACATCCGCCGCGGCGACGATCTTGTCTTCGACCGCCTTCTTGGTGACGATGCCGTAGCTGTCGAGCATCGCCTGGCGCCACGAATTGCCGGCATAATTGTTGGAAAAGGCGATCTTCTTGCCGCTGGTGTCGGCAAGCGCGGTGCCCGAGGCGAGCATCGCCGCGAATGCACTCAATACGAGCAGTTTTTTCATGTCGGTTCCTCCCGAGGTTGCTGATCTTGACGAATGGTCGTGACGTGTAGCGTTTGTTTTTTATCTATTGTCAGACAAATTTGGAGGAACTGCAAGCTGTCAACTGCGAAGCTTGATGGGGCCACTCGATCAACTTGCGGTGCGGCGATTGAAAACCCTCTCGTTGATGGTCTAGGAACGCGGCAGAAGAGAGGTTTGGATGGCAGTAACGCCGACCGTAGCCGAAGGCGCGCCCGGGATTCCCGCGCGTTGGACATCAAGCGCCAAGAGCGGCGTCGGAACCGCCCTTTCGGCAAGAAGCCCGCTCTGGTTCACCGCCAGCCACGGTATCCTGAACGAGATCTATTATCCGCGCCTCGACAGCGCTTGCACGCGGGACCTGGGCCTGATCGTCACCGGTCCGGGCGGCTATTTCTCCGAAGAGAAGCGCGATGCCGCCCATACGATTCAACCTTTCGAGGACGGGGTACCCGGCTACAGACTGACCAACATTGCCGCTGACGGCGCCTACCGAATTGAAAAGCAGATCGTTACGGATTCGAAACGACCTGTTCTGCTCCAGGAAACCAGTCTCATTGCGCTCAAGGGCTCTGCGGCAGACTATCGCGTCTACGCGCTGCTTGCGCCGCATCTCGTCAACGCCGGCATGGGCAACACGGCCTGGATCGGCGAGCATAAGGGACAGCGTCTTCTCTTTGCCACCGGACGCGGCGTCTCGCTGGCGCTCGCCTCGTCCTTGCCCTGGGGCGCCTGCTCGGCCGGCTATGTCGGCTTCTCCGACGGCTGGCGGCAATTGCACGACAATGGAGCGCTCGACGCTTCCTGCCATACAGCCGAAAACGGCAATGTAGCGCTCACCGGCGAGATCGGCTTTTCGGCCGGCAAGACAATTGCCCTGCTAGCGCTCGGCTTCGGCGCCTCGCCGGAGGAAGCCGCCGACCTCGCTTTAGCCAGCCTGAAACAAGGTTTCGAGCCCGCCGCGAAAACCTATGTCGAAAACTGGCGGACATTCCAGGCAAGGCTGGAAAAACTCGACCGCCAGGGTGCCTCCGGCCTGAACACTTACCGCGCCAGCACCGCGGTGCTGGCGACACACCTGTCGGTCGCCAGGCCCGGCGCCGCCGTGGCCAGCCTGTCCATCCCCTGGGGCTTCAACAAGGGCGACGACGACCTCGGCGGCTATCACCTCGTCTGGCCGCGCGACCTGGTCGAGACGGCGGGCGGCTTCCTGGCCGCCGGCGATGGCAGGCAGGCGCTGCAGATCCTCACCTATCTGCGTTCGATCCAGCAGCCGGACGGCCACTGGCCGCAGAATGTATGGTCCGACGGCACCGCCTATTGGCCCGGCATCCAGATGGATGAATGCGCGTTTCCGCTCCTGCTCGCCGACGCCTTGCGCCGCGCCGGCCACCTGCCGCGCGCACAGTTGGCCGACTTCCTCGCCATGATCGAGAACGCGGCCGCCTATGTCGTGCGCAACGGTCCGGTCACCGGCGAGGACCGCTGGGAAGAGGATGCCGGCTACAGCCCGTTCACGCTGGCTGTGGAAATAGCGGGGCTGCTTGCCGCCGCCGACATGCTCGATGCCTGCGGCAAAAATGAGCCGGCAAACTATCTGCGCGAGACCGCCGATTGCTGGAACGACCAGATCGAGCGCTGGACCTATGTGACCGGTACGGAGACAAGCGCCAAAGCGGGTATCGAAGGTTATTATGTCCGCATCGCCCCGCCAGAGGAAGGCGCCGCCGCTTCCCCGAAGGACGGCTTCGTGCCGATCAAGAACAGGCCGCCAGCCGATACCGACAAGCCGGCGGAAGCGATTATCAGTCCGGACGCGCTGGCGCTGGTGCGTTTCGGTCTCAGAGCCGCGGATGACCCCCGCATCCTGAACACCGTCAAGGCCATCGACGCCGAGCTGCGCTGCGAGCTGCCGCAAGGGCCGCTCTGGTACCGCTATAGCAGCGACGGCTATGGCGAGCACGAGGACGGCTCGCCCTTCGACGGCACCGGCCAGGGACGGCCGTGGCCGCTGCTTGCCGGCGAGCGCGCCCATTACGAACTGGCCGCCGGCCGCAACGACAAGGCGGCGCAGCTGCTTGAGACTTTCGAACGCTCGGCCGGCGTGGGCGGCCTTCTGCCCGAGCAGGTCTGGGATCGCGCCGACATGCCGGACCGCGAGCTGTGGCTGGGCAAACCATCCGGTAGCGCCATGCCGCTGGTCTGGGCCCATGCCGAGCACATCAAGCTGCTGCGCTCGCTGCGCGACGGCGCTGTCTTCGACCTGCCGCCGCAGGGCCTCGAACGTTACATCAAGGGCAAAACGGTCTCGCCGCTGC
This sequence comes from Mesorhizobium sp., assembly GCA_004020875.1. Lineage (GTDB taxonomy): Bacteria > Pseudomonadota > Alphaproteobacteria > Rhizobiales > Rhizobiaceae > Mesorhizobium. The sequence continues at coordinate 56,642 of SAPZ01000007.1, read as the reverse complement.
GGATCTGGCGCTTCAACAACAAGATCCGCTCCATCCCCGCGGGCAAGCTGTTGCGCGTCGAGCTGTCGGCGCCCGGCGTCGTTCATTGGAGCAGCGACAAATGGCTGACGGTGCAGGACAGCAGGACTGCCGAAAATCCGTTTGGCATCCATCTGGTGGATTTGCCCGTTAACCGCCTGCAACCGGGAGCCACGATCGTCTTCACTTTTTTCTGGCCGGAAGCGATGCATTGGGAGAATGTCGACTTCACCGTCGCGATCGACCAACCAAACGGCCAGTGAATTCTTCTTTCCTCAAGCAATCGGGATGAAACCATGCAGATCGGAATGATGGGGCTGGGCAGGATGGGCGCCAATATGGTGCGGCGTCTGATGCGCGACGGCCATGAATGCGTCGTCTACGATATCAATTCGGCAAGCGTCGCCGGCATGGTCAAGGATGGCGCCGTGGGCGCCGCCTCGCTGGAGGAATTCGTCGGCAAGCTCGCCAAGCCGCGCTGCGCTTGGCTGATGCTGCCGGCCGCGATCACCGGCAGGATCGTCGACCAGGTCGCCGCGCTTATGGAGCCCGGCGACATCATCATCGACGGCGGCAATTCCTACTATCACGATGCCGTCGACCAGGCGGCGAAGCTGGCGGTGAAGGGCATCAACTTCGTCGATGTCGGCACCAGCGGCGGCGTCTGGGGTCTCGAGCGCGGCTATTGCCTGATGATCGGCGGCCCGGACGAAGCAGTGAAGCACCTGGATTCGGTCTTCGCGACGTTGGCGCCGGGCGCCGATGCGGGCGCCAATCCGCCCAAGGATGCCGGCACGGCGCCTTTCGGCTATCTGCATTGCGGCCCGAGCGGCGCCGGCCACTTCGTCAAGATGGTGCATAACGGCATCGAATATGGCGTCATGGCCGCCTATGCCGAGGGCATGAACATCCTGAAATCGGCCAATGCCGGCAAAAGGCAGCGCACCGCCGACGCCGAGACCAGCCCGCTCGAAAACCCGCAATACTACCAATTCGATATCGACCTGCCACAGGTCGCCGAAGTCTGGCGCCACGGCAGCGTCATCGGATCCTGGCTGCTCGATCTTACCGCAGGAGCGCTGAAGAGCGATCCGGCGCTCGCCCAGTTCGGCGGCCGTGTCTCCGACTCCGGCGAGGGACGCTGGACGCTGAAGGCGGCGATCGACACCGGCGTGCCTGCGCCGGTGCTGTCCTCGGCGCTGTTCGACCGCTTCTCCTCGCAGGGCGAATCCCAGTTCGCCGACAAGCTCCTGTCCGCCATGCGCTACGCCTTCGGCGGCCATGTCGAAAAGCCCAAGACCGGCGCGTGAAGGGAGAGACGGCATGAGTCAGCAAAGGTCCGACACGCTGGTGCTTTTCGGGGCGACCGGCGACCTTGCGCACAAGAAGATATTCCCGGCGCTCTACCACATGGTCGCCAAGGGAACACTGGCCGAGCCCGTGATCGGCGTCGCCTTCGACCCTTGGGACCTGCCTAAACTGGTGGACCGCGCCCACGACGGCATCGTCACGGCACTTGGCGGCATCGACGACACGGTCTTTGCCAAGCTCGCCTCGCTGCTGCGCTATGTCAGCGGCGACTACCGCGACAGCGCCACCTTCGAGAAGCTGAGGACGGCACTGGGCCCGGCGCAACACCCGCTGCACTATATGGCCGTCCCGCCAACGATGTTCGAGACCGTCGTGCAAGGTTTGGAGCAGTCCGGCACCGCGCGCGGCGCGCGGCTGATGATCGAAAAGCCCTTCGGCCACGACCTGCAGTCGGCGCGCTGGCTGAACCGGGTGCTGCATCTGGTGTTCGACGAGCAGTCGATCTTCCGCATCGACCACTATCTGGGGAAGGAAGCTATCCAGAACCTGCTCTATTTCCGCTTCGCCAACTCTTTCCTCGAGCCGATCTGGAACCGCAACTTCGTCGAGAGCGTCCAGATCACCATGGCCGAGGATTTTGGCATCGAAGGCCGCGGCAAATTCTACGACGATGTCGGCTGCATCCGCGACGTGATCGAGAACCACCTGCTCAATATCCTGCTGCTGCTCGCCATGGAGCCGCCCGTCGGCCGCTCGGCGGACGACCTTATCGACGAGAAGGTGCAGGTGCTGCGCGCGATCCGCACGCTGACTAGGGACGACGTCGTGCGCGGCCAGTTCGATGGTTATCTGGCCGAGCCAGGTGTCAGGCCGAACTCGCCCGTCGAGACCTTCGCCGCGGTGCGCTTCTTCGTCGACACATGGCGTTGGCGCGACGTGCCCTTCTTCATCCGTGCCGGCAAGAACTTGCCGGTGCACGCCACCGAGGTGATCGTGCGGCTGAAGCGGCCGCCTCTTGACGTCTTCGATCCGATCAAGCCGGACGACGCCAATTATGTGCGCTTCCGCATCGACCCGCAGGTGGCGATCTCGATCGGCGCACAGCGCAAGAGAGCCGGCGACGACATGATCGGCGAACAGGTGGAACTCACCGCGCTCGATGACTCCAAGGGCGACATGCCGCCTTACGAAAGGCTGATCGGCGACGCCATGAACGGCAATGGTCAGCTGTTCACGCGCCAGGACGCGGCCGAGCTTGCCTGGCGCATCGTCGGGCCGGTGCTCGGCGATACCACCCCGCCGGCAATCTATGCGCCCAAGACCTGGGGGCCGGCCGACGCCATGGAGGGCTTCGGCCCGCCAGATGGCTGGATCAATCCGACCAGATAACTTCCGGGGAGGAGGGAAATGGCGAAGGCAGCAAAGACCGCCGCGACGGGCAGCGATCCGATCGTACTCAGCATCGATGTCGGCGGCTCGCATGTGAAGATCCTCACCAGCGCCGGCGGCGAGATGCGCCGCGTTCCGTCCGGCCCGAGACTGACCCCCGACCAGGTCGTCGCTTCGGTCGGAAAACTGGCCGAGGGCCTGACCTACGACTTGATCTCAATGGGTTTTCCCGGCCCCGTGCGCGACAACAAGCCCTCGCTCGATCCCTTCAATCTCGGCAAGGGCTGGAACGGCTATGATTTCACCGCTGCCTTCGGCAAGCCGGTGAAAGTCGTCAACGACGCCTTGATGCAGGCGATCGGCAGCTATGACGGTGGCCGAATGCTGTTCCTCGGCCTCGGCACGGGCCTGGGCGCCGCCATGATCATCAGGAATGTCGGCCAGCCCCTGGAGCTTGCCCATCTGCCTTACAAGAAGGGGGCGACTTTCGAGGATTATGTCGGCGAGCGCGGCCTGGTGAAGCACGGGAAGAAGAAGTGGCGCAAATACGTTTTCGACGTCGTCGACAGGCTTCGCGCCGCTTTGCAGCCGGACTATGTCGTGATCGGCGGCGGCAATGTCGACAAGCTCGATGAATTGCCTGAAAGATCCCGGCGCGGCGACAACACTCGCGCTTTCGAGGGTGGATTTCGTCTATGGCACGACAGGGCGCTAATCGTCTGATATTGTTACATTTCAGTATAATTGTTCAAAACAGCGTGTATTGACGCGACAAAACGTTGCGCCCCGCAGATTTGCCGACTAGGAATTCGCCAGCCTGCGGCCCCTGCGGCTTCCCGAATTCGCCAACAACGCTCGCAGCGCTTTGATATTACACCGCGAAAGCCGAATCGCTTTCGCGGCCTTGCGGCAGAAATGGAGGGACTACGTGGACGAGGACACCAGCACAGCCAAGGAAGTCGACCTGCTCGAGCTCACGGCTCACATTGTATCGGCCTATGTCGCGAAAAACCGCCTGCCCGCTTCGGACCTGGGCGGGCTGATCGCCAGCGTCGCCTCATCGATCGGCGGGATCAGCCAGCCGGCGGAACCCGCCGCGCCTCCGCCGACCCCAGCTGTCAACCCGCGGCGCTCGGTGACGCCGGACTACATCATCTGCCTCGAGGACGGGAAGAAGTTCAAATCGCTGAAGCGCCATATCGGCGTGCATTTCGGCCTGACGCCCGAAGCCTACCGCGCCAAATGGGGCTTGCCGGTCGACTATCCGATGGTCGCTCCCAACTATGCGGCCTCGCGTTCGCAGCTCGCCAAGTCGATAGGCCTCGGCCGCAAGGCGGAACCGCAACCGGAACCGGCAAAGCCCGCCAGGGGCAGGAAGGCCAAGGCGACGGCCTGAAATAGCGCGCCTGCACCAATGGTTTAGGGAAGCCTGCCGGGGAATCGACCTTGGCAGGCTTCCTGCTTTTGTGGCTTGGTTACTACCTGAGATTGGGGGAGCGGGCCATGAACTACGCCAGGATGCTGATCGAGAAGGAAGCGCCGGAGGAATACGGTTACGACCGCATCCGCTACAACCTTTCCGAAAGTTCCATCGCCGACCAGAAACTCTCCGACATCGGTCTGACGCTGCCCGATCTCACCTTGTTCTATGGCGAGCATCGCGGCGACAAGGAGTTGCGGGCGCTGATCGCCGGGCAGGACAGGGGCCTTTCCCCCGACGATGTGCTGGTGACCGCGGGCGCGGCCGGCGCGCTGTTCATCATCGCCACCGCGCTTCTGTCGCCCGCTGACCATCTCGTCGTCGTGCGGCCGAACTACACCACCAACATCGAGACGCCGAAGGCGATCGGCTGCGCCATATCCTACGTCGATCTCGATTTCGACCAGGGCTTTGCCGTCGACATTGAGCGCCTCGCGGCGGAGCTGCGGCCGAACACGAAGCTGATCAGCGTCACCTACCCGCACAACCCGACCGGCACGATGATGACACGCGCCGACTCGACGCGCTGGTCGCGCTTGCCGAAAAGCAGATATGCCGGCTGCTGGTCGACGAGACCTATCGCGACCTCTCCTATGGCGAGCGCCTGCCGGCGGCGGCCTCGCTCAGCCCAAGCGCCATCAGCGTCTGCTCCCTGTCCAAGGCTTTCGGCATTCCGGGCATCCGTATTGGCTGGCTCGCGACCCGGGATCCGGAGCTGCAGGAAACCTTCCTCGCTGCCAAGGAGCAGATCGGCATCTGCGGCAGCGTCATCGACGAGGCGATCGCCCGCGCCACGCTCGAAAGGCGTGACGCCTTCCTCGCCTCGCTGCTCCCCGAGATGGCCAGGCGCCGCGACATCGTGCAGGACTGGATCGACGGCGAGACGCTGGTCGACTGGGTGCGGCCGCAAGGCGGCGTCGTCGGCTTCCCGCGGCTCGATGTCGACGCCGGCTTCGACCTCGACCGCTTCTACACCCGGCTGCTGGAGGAGCACGGCACCTATGTCGGCCCCGGCCACTGGTTCGAGATGCCGAAGCGGTTCTTCCGCCTCGGCTTCGGCTGGCCGACGGAAGCAGAGCTGCGCGGCGGGCTCGACGCCATCTCGGCTGCGTTGCGGAGCTGAGTCACCGTCCGGGCAAAAATTCGATTTTCTTTGATCCAGTGCTGATTTTTGAGCGCGCTGGAGAGCGAACTGGGCTAAAGCGTTCTGGCCGGACCAGCGCCCACCGTGGAAGTGCCCCGCCGGCCATTGTAGCAAGGGGCTCTCGAATCATGACAGCCGAAGCAACTTCACCCGACCAGCGCTACGCCGCGTTCCGGCACCGCCCTTTCCTCAGCTATTGGACGGCGCGTTTCCTCACCACCTTCGCCACCATGATCGTGTCCGTCGCTGTCGGCTGGCAGGTCTATGACCTGACCCGCGACCCGTTCGACCTCGGCATTGTCGGCATCGTCCAGTTCCTGCCTTCGCTGCTTCTGGTCCTGGTCACCGGCGTGGTCGCCGACCGCTTCGGCCGCCGGCTGATCATGACCCTGGCGACGCTGGTCGAGGCCGGCTGCGCGCTGGCTCTGCTGCTTCTGACGCTGCGCGGCCTTCACGGCCCGCTGCCGATCTTCATCGTGCTGGTGGTGTTCGGCATTGCGCGGGCCTTCTACGGTCCGGCTTCCTCCTCGCTCTTCGCCAATCTCGTGCCGCAGGAGGACTTTGCCAACGCGATCGCCTGGAACTCGTCGGCCTGGCAGACGGCGACCATCGTCGGCCCGGTCGCCGGCGGCCTGCTCTACGGCGTTTCGGCGGAAGTCGCTTACGCCACCGCCGCCATATTGATGCTCGCCGCTGCCGTGCTGATCTTCACCATCCCGAAGCCCGCCCAGCAGACGGCCACCGACAAGCCGACGATGCAGACGCTGTTTGCCGGCTTCCGCTACATCTGGGGCGAGAAGATCGTGCTCGGCGCGATCTCGCTCGATCTGTTCGCCGTGCTCCTGTCGGGCGCCTCGGCGCTGCTGCCGGTCTATGCGCGCGACATATTGGAGCTTGGCCCGTGGGGCCTCGGCCTGCTGCGCTCGGCGCCTGGCATCGGCGCCATCTGCGTCGCCGTCTGGCTTGCAGGCCACCCGATCCGCGACCATGCCGGCAAGATCATGCTGGGCTTCGTCGCCCTGTTCGGCGCCTTCACCGTGCTGTTCGGCGTCTCGACCATGACCTGGCTGTCGATCGCGGCGCTCGCTCTGCTCGGCGCTACCGACATGTTCAGCGTCTATATCCGCGAGACGCTGATCCAGCTCTGGACGCCCGACGAGGTGCGCGGCCGCGTCAACGCCGTCAACCAGGTCTTCGTCGGCGCCTCCAACGAAGTCGGCGAATTCCGCGCCGGCACCATGGCGGCGCTGATCGGCACGGTCCCCGCCGTGGTGATCGGCGGCATCGGCGCTGTCGCGGTGGCGGGATTGTGGGCCTGGCTGTTCCCCGCGCTGCGGCGGGTGCGGCATCTGAATAGTCGAAACTGATTGGGCAATGGCCCCAAGCCGTGGATTCGACGCCAGGCAGCTTGCGCCGATATTCGTAGCCGCCTCCATCGGTTGGCCAATCGCTACACCCGCCAAAGCTGCGCCCCCTGGGCAACGTGAATGGCTTCACGGTGCGATCGCTCCCGTTTGTTACTATGCGTCGGCAAGTAATGCGGCAACGAAGGGGGCAGGCTTATGTTTCATTCCAGACGCACGTCCTGGTCGGATCTTGTCTTGGCCAAGTCGATTGTCCTGCTTGTCGTGCTGATTGCCTGGCCAATCAGCGGGGCGAAGGCGCAGGAAGTGGAGACGGTTCGCGTCGCCACTTTCAATGCCTATCTGCTTTCGCCGATTTTCAAATGCGCCAATCCGAACTTCGCTGACTGCCTTGTGCAGATCCAGGGCCAGACCGAAAAGCAGGCCGAGCATCTGGCCGACACTATTCTGGGGAACACTGACCGCTTCGATATAATCGCCATCAACGAGGCATGGGATGAGGATGCCAAGCAGATCCTCATCGACAAGCTCAAGCCCGTCTATCCGAATTATGTCCGCAAGATCGACGCTGCGCTGCTGAAGGTGCGGCCGCAGGCGCTTGTCGACGCCATCACTAGCCTCGATCCGGCCGCTGCCGTGGCGATCTATGGCGAGCCGGTCGAGAAGATCGACGGCGAGGACAGCGGCCTGATGTTGTTTGCCAAGAAGGATTTCAAATTCCTGCCGCTGCCCGACGACAGCTTCAAATGGGGCGGGAACGACGGCGAGACGCTCGATGCGGCGACCGACGAAGTCGGCTTCACCCTCTACGACCATTGCGGCGGTGTCGACTGCTTGTCGGGCAAGGGCGCGGCGATCGTGCGGTTGCTGCATTTGCCTTCGCAAAGCAACTACACTGTCGTCTTCACCCATATGCAGGCTGACTATTTCGACAAGAGCCCGGCCGAGTTGCACGCCGACGCGCGCGATGCGCAGTTCGACCAGATCGAGAAGCTGATCGAGACGACGCTGTCGCCACTGACGCCCGCGCAGCGCAAGCGCGAGCGCGTGCTGGTGATGGGCGACTTGAATGTGCCGCTGTTCCACCCGCCGACGGGCGAATGGGCGCGCCGTTTCGCCACCCCCGGCACATACTGGACGTCGCAACATTACGACAGCTGGGCGGCGACCAACCGCGCCGATGACGGTATCTCCAACTCTATCGACAACGAGCGCTACGACTACATCCTCGCCGCGCCGAGGCCTTATCTAAGCGGCGGCATCGAGGGACCGATCTGCGTTCAGCACGTGACCCTCCCGGTCGATTTTGCCGACCTCGAAAGCGACCACAACCTGCTGACCGCCGACCTCAACCTGGGCAACAATTTTTGCAGCCCGTCCATCGCCTATCCGGTCAATCTGACAGTGAAGAAGGGCCCGGACGGCAAGCCGCAAGCTGAAGAACTGATCGACTTCAGGAACGGACAGGACGTCACCCAGATCCGCTATCCGGGGTCCATGCAATGGTTCCATGTCGTGCGCCAGGACGCCGGCAGCTATTCGATCGGGCCCGACAGTCCGGACGTCAACATCGATATCTACCAGCCGTCCAACATGACGACGCCGATCTCCAGCTATTATGGCAGCACCAGGACCGTGCAGGACGGCGAGCACATTTTCACCGTCCACACCTATGCGCTGCCGAAGGAGTTCTTCATCCGCGTCACCGGCAAGGACCGCAAGTGGCAGGGCAATTATGCGCTCCTGGTGCGCCGCCACACATGTGCCACGAAGGAAGAGGCCTGCCCGCTGCGGCCGGGCGAACCGCCGCAGTTTGCGGCGCTTACCGAAGCCGGCAGCCTGCTTGGCAGCCAGGATGAGGCGTGGTTTCGTTTCGATGTCGTGGGGCAGGCCGATAGCGGCGCCGACCAGACCGTCACGCTGACAGCCGATGGTCTACCCGATCCGGCGGGCTACAGGGCGACACTGGAGGAGTTCGACGACCCGCACGGCAGCAAGCCGCCGATCGCGGTCTCAGGCACCAGCCGCATCATCAGCGGCGCCATGGGCGGCGGCACGCATGGCTATCTCGTTATCCATCAGGCGGCGGCCGCAAGCCAGCCCGTGCGGGTGAGCGCGTCCATGCAGACCACGGTGCGGAATCTGGAGCTTAAGGCGCTGATCTGCGAGGACGAAACCAATCCCGAATTCGGCTCCGACGACATCTTCACCCAGTTGTCGCTTGACAGCCGGACCATGCGCTTCCCGCCTTCCGGCGAGGTCGAATTCGACTGCGATGACTCCGCCGACCAGAAGGACTGGGCGGCGCGGTTCGGCAGCGCCGACATGACCTTTGTCGACCATGCCGGGATGAAGGTGTTCGAGCAGGACGACACCAGCCCGGACGATCCCAGCCACGTCAGGGAGTTTCCGGACCTGCCGGCCGGCGCCAGCTCCATTGACGGCGTGCGCAACCCGCTGATCTGGAATTTCGAGGGCGGCCGCTACCGGCTCAACTACGAGCTGAGGATGAGGAAGAACGAACCGGCGGCGGCAGCGCCGTGATCCGTCCTCGCCTCGTTCACCGGTCGCTCTACTCCGAAAAGCTCACGCTGACGCCGCGCTGGCGAAAATAGGCCTGCATCAACTTGCGGCCGGCGCGGTTGTTCTGCACCAGCCTGGTTGGATCGAACACCGCCTGTTTCTTCCCCTCCCGTGCCAGCGCCGCCTTGAGGGTTGCGATATGCGTATCGAGGTCGGCATTGTCCGCTCGGAGTGAGGCATAGATATTTTCGGTCGCCTCGGCCAGGGTCAGTTCGCTCACAGTGTCGTCCTCTTGATTGGTCGGCGGCGCCTTAGCACAGATTCGCCACTCGTCGATACCGATGAGATTGTCCGTGCAAAGGGCCAATGGTTGGTGCCATGCGGCGTGGCAATCGGTGGCGTCCCGCTATCGCGGTCGCGGCATTTGCGAGCCTATCTGTCCCCGGCGACGCCCGTTTTTGCTAATCCGGGAGCCGTACTTCGCATTTTCGCATAAGCCAGGGGTCACCATGGGCCATGAGCTTTCCCTGATCGACAAGGGCCACGATACGGGTCAGCAGCATCATGTCGCCGACCTGGATATACGGCTCCATATTGTGCCCCATGGTATCGGCGATGACGCGCGCAACCTTGCGCCAATCCTTGCTGGCCCGCTCGAGAAGAAGCTCATCGAAGACATCTATAGGCGCCGAGACGAGCCCGGAATCGGCGACGATGCGGAACGGTGCGTTTTCGGATTTCAAGCTCCGCCAGCGTCGCGCGGCCTCCTCTCGTTCCTGGCGCGTCATCGCGCGCTCCGTGCCGAACAACAAGGCGAGCTCCGTTTCGCTCATGAGCGAAACGGCCTGTATGGGGCTCGACAGTCGCTGCTTGCCGTCGGGCCGGATCAACGGCATTTGCAACCCGGTGACGTCGATGATGTCGTAGGGACGGTCGCCGAGGCGATCCACCAGTGCCAGGAAGAAAGCATGCTCCTGGGCACTATGGCGTCCGACCCAGACGACGAGGCGGTCCGAGGTCGACATGATTTGCTTCCAGAACCCGTCGAAATCGACGTCGTACTCGTCGTATATCGAGGCCCACCAGCGCGCTCGCGCCGAGGGCTCCTGGGAATCAATTGGGCCGCAACTGAGATTGTCGGGAAAACTGATCACATCGTCGGTACGCCCGCTTGAGCGGATCGCGTGGCGAAGCGAACCACCCGCCGAATGGCCGGGCGCCACGTGCAGTATGCCGCTGCGCCACCTGTACGTTCCGTCGGGGTTCAGATCCCTTTTGAAATAGTCCGTGCGGGAAAGCGTGACATGGACGACCAACCGTCCATCCGACAGTAGTATTCGGTATGTGGAAGTTTTGCCGGACGACCATTGGGCGGCGAAGCGGACTTCTTCATTCCCATAGGTCAAGCGTTGGATCTCTGCCAGTTCACCGCTGGAACCATCGATGGCGCACACGACGAGGTGACCATCGACAATCTTGATCTCGATCGTCGTGGTCGCATGCTGGTCGTTCCCAGCAATCCAGCGACCAACAAAATCCTCCATCGGCACGACCTTGATCCTCTCCATTGCTCACACACAGATTAGCTCAGGCGTCTCGCCGATGCACCTAGCGTGTCCGTTGTCGATCGAGAGAGGCAACTCGTGCAATGACCGGAATGCAGGCACAAACCAAGCGTTACCCATTGGCAGGCATGAGTCGTCTTCGGTCAAGCTCGGCCGTTCAGGGCAGTCGGCCTTCGCCCTACCCCACCATCGGCCTGCCAAAAATCACCCCCAGAAACTCGCCCAGCCAGCGCTTCAGGTGCATGTCCCAGATCAGCCGGCCGCCGAGATGGTCGCGGCCGGGCTGGGCGCCGGGGAGCTCGAAGCGGTGCGCGCCGCGCACCACCCAGCGATGCATCATCGCGCGGGTCAGTTCGCCATGGAACTGGGTGCCCCAGGCATTCTCGCCATAGCGGAACGCCTGGTTTGGATAGGTCTCCGCGGTCGCCAGCAGCGTCGCTTCCTTCGGCAGCGAAAAGCCCTCGCGGTGGAACTGGTAGACCATCTCAGGCCAGTGCAGCAGCTGCTTGCCGGCCTCGGTCGCCTTCAGCGGATACCAGCCGATCTCGACCAGCCCGTCTCCGTGGCCCTCGACCTTGCCGCCGAGATGGTTGGCGAGCATCTGCGCGCCGAGGCAGATGCCGAGGAACGGACGGTTCTCCTTGAGCGGGATTTCCAGCCAGTCGGTCTCGCGGCGGACGAACTCGTCCTCGTCATTGGCGCTCATCGGCCCACCGAAGACAACCGCGCCGGCATGATCGTCCAGCGTGCAGGGCAGCGCGTCACCGAGCGGTGGCCGGCGGATGTCGAGGTCAAAACCTTGTTCCAGCAGCATATGGCCGACGCGGCCGGGGCTCGAAGTCTCCTGATGCAGAACGATCAGGATTTTTGGTCTCGGCCTCTGTCTGGATGGCATGGAAGGCGAAAGGTCCCGTTATTCGTCGCTCGACTTGCCCCGCGCGCCGGGCACGTGCGCCGCCGCCTTGCGGCGCGCCTCGATGCGGTCACGACGCTCGACCCCGATCAATTCGGCGACCCGCCAGACGGTGTTGTCCTCCAACTCGTCAAGCTCGCCGTCGGCATATACGATTTCCCACATCAGGCCGATGAAGGCCTTGCGCGCCTCGGCGTCGAGATCGCGCTTCAAGACGCTGGTGAAGGCGTAGAGGTCGATGGCCTCATTGTCGGCGCGCTCGCCGGCCGCGGCCAGCGCATCGAGTTCATCGCCGCTCACCGAATAGGTCTCGGCCAGGATCTGCTTGAACCGCTCCCATTCGACGTCCTGGCGCACGCCGTCGGCGTTCATCACATGATAGAGCAGCGCGGAAGCCGCGACGCGCGGATCGTCGGCGCTCGGCCTGGCTTCCCCGGCTCCCGGCAGATCCCTCAGGAAGGCCAATACGCGCTCGAGCATCGATACCTTTTCCCTGCCCGCCAAAACCCCGCCTCAGAACAAACGAAACCCGCGCGGCGATTTTTCCGCTTCTTCTTCCGGCGCGACACCCGGATCGTCCGGCAGAGGCGGCAATTCCGAACCCCGCCCGCTGGTTTCAGCCTCGCTGACGGCTTCCGCAACGGCCGCGTCCTTCTCGTCGCCATTCGCCGACACCGGCTTCTCCACAGGCGCCTCGGCAACAATGTCGATCGCCTTTTCAGCGGGTGCGGCGGGCGGCGCAGCCGTGATCGCCGGCACCGCGACATCCGTCTCGCTGTCGATCAGTTGGCCAAGCCGCTCCATCGGCGCGCGCCAGGTGAAGGCGTCGAGCTTGCCGGTGACCGGCGACACCGGCGCCCAGCGCTCTGAGACGACGCCGTCCGCCACCCAAGCCGGATCGCGCGGCGCGCGAACCGCCTTGGACAGCAACTGCCTGACCTTGCCCTGGTCGCCGGTCTCGGCCTCCTCGATATCGGCGAGCAGAAGATAAGCGCCCTCGCGGCGATCCATGCGGATCGCGGCTTCCGCCTCGCGCCGCGCCGTGGCGTAATCCTGCGCGTCGAGCGCCGCCCGCGCCACTGCCATCGACGACTCGGCGTGGTTCTTCTTCAATTCCTGCAGCTTCCTCGCGCGGTTGAGGCGATCGAGCACGGCGTCGCCCGCCCTTGCGTGAGTGTAGAGCTCAGCAATGTCGGGATGCGGCTCGGCCTTCCAGGCGGCCTCCAGGATCTTGGCGCCCTTGCGCACGTCGTTTTGTCGGATAACCAGATCGGCGGCGATCACCGCGGCCGGCGCGAAATCGGGCGCAAGCTTGTTGGCTTCGAGCGCCGCGGTGCGGGCGGCATTCGGATCGCTGTCGACCAGAGCCTGCGCCTTAGCCGTCAGCAGCACGGCGCGGCGGCGGTTGGCTACGTCGCGCTCGATCTGCCTAGTCGATTTCTGCGCCTCGACCAGCTTCAGCGCGCCATCCCAGTCGCCGCGTTCGGTCAGTTCCTCGAGCGTCGATTCCGCCGCCCAGGCGAGCTGCGGCGCTACCGCCGCGGCGCGGCCGGCATAGTGGCGCGCGGCATTGCGATCGCCGAGGCGCTCGGCCTCCAGATAGAGACCGCGCAGGCCGAGCAGCCGCATCTCGGGATCGTCGAGCATGCGCTCGAACTTCTCGCGCGCGCCTTCATGGTCGCCTTCGAGCAGCGAGGCCTGCGCGTCGAGCAGGTTGATCAGCGGCTCCTGGTCGGCGTTGATCAGCTTCGCCGCTTCCTTGGTCTTCTTGCGCGCCAGCGCGCCGTCGCCGGCGCCGGCCGCGATCATGCCGGTCGACAGCGCTTGGTAGCCGCGATCGCGGCGGCGCACCCGGAAATAGCGCGAGATGGTGTACGGGCTGTTCCACAGCGACTTGATCAGCCACCAGACGATCATCACCGCGGCGACCACGGCGACGATCGCCACCGCCGCCACCATCAGCGTGACCTGGTACTGGTAGCCGTTGAAGGTAACGAGCATTTCGCCCGGACGGTCGGCGAGCCAGGCAAAGCCCAGTCCCAGCGCGAAGACGACGGCGAGGAAGGCGAGAAGGCGGATCATACTGTCGTCCTCACGCCTTCGTCGCGCCGGCAATCAGCGCTTCGAGCTGCTTTTCCACCTCGAGCCGCGCCTTCAGTTTGCCGGCAAAATCGGCGCCGGCCGCCTTCGCCGCGTCGGGTAGCGTGTCATATTCGCTGAGCGCCTTGGCGTAGTCGCCCTGGTTGACCGCCACTTCCATGCGGGCGACGGTTTCCGGCGCGCCCTTGCCTTCCACGGTGCCGACCGGCCGCACCTTGACCAGCGATTCCGCGCTCGACACCAGGCTCTGGAAGAAGCCGGCATTCTGGTCGACCGGCTTTGCGGCCTCGACCATGGCATTGGCGGCGGCTTCGGCCTCTGAAGCGATGGTGGCGCGGGTCGGCACGCCCTTTTCGGCATAGGAGCGCAGCGCGGCGAGCTCGGGCGCGTCCGGCGCGATCGCCGCGAAGGTGTCGAGCTCGGTCGCAAAGGGCGCGCCGCGGTCGAGCGCCGACTTCAGCGCCGAAGCCGCGATCGCCAGCGCGATCTTGGGCTGCGAGGCCTGCGCGTCGACCTTGCCGGAAAGCTGCGACACGGACTGTTCCAGCGCCGCGAGCCGGCCGTCCTCGGCCTTGGCCGCGTCGCCGGCCGATTTCACCTGAGCGTCGAGCCCGGCGATCTTCTCGTTGAGTGGGGCGAGATCGACGGGCGCCGCATTGCCGTTCTTCTGCAGCCCGGCAACGGTCATCTCGATCTGGCCGACCTTGTCACCGAGCGCCTTGAGCGCCGCGCGGTCGCCGCCTTGCCCCGCCGAGGATTTCAACGCCGCCACATCGGACTTGACCTGCTCGAGCGCCGAGGACAGGGCGTCCACCTTGGCGGAGGCTCCCTTGTCGCCGCTTTCCTTCAGCGACGCGATCTCGTTTTTCAGCGACGCGATCTCGCCATTGACGCCGTCCAGCGATCCGCCCCCCGACCCCGGCGCGCCAAGCAGGCCGACAGCCTGCAGCAAACCGGCACCGGCAAGCGCGATCACGCCGCCGACGACGCCCGCGGCGATGGTGTTGACTCCGGTTCTGCGCGGCGGCTGCGGCACGCGATCCTCGTCCCGTGCCTCGCCTGCCTTCGATGCCGAGGCGCCGGTGGCCGCAGCGGATGCGTCCTCGAAATTGTATTCGAAGCCCTTGGGCTGGCTCTTCGGCGCATCCGAGCCGCCTGGATACGGCGCCTCCGGCTCGCCTTTGCCGGCCTCAGTCTTATCGGCCGCTGCCTGGGCGGGGTCGCTATGCTCCCACGGCTCGATATCGGTCTGCTCGGCATGCATCGGCTCTTCCGGCGCCTCCGCCTGCGACGCGGCCGCGGCCTCTTCCGCCTTCGCCTCGTCGGTCTGCGCGGCATTGGCCTTCGCGGCATCCTCGTCGGTGATTCGCGAGACGGCGCCGGGCTCGAGTTCGATGGTCACCGGCTCGCGCCGACTCTTCGAATGTCGCATCTTCGGCGTCTTGACCATGCTTGGGCTCCGCAAAATGGCTTGGGGATGGATCAATGGGTCCAGAGCGTCAGGATGCTCTAGCACATCACCAAGCGGTGAAAAGGGGCGGTGTGATGACGCGGCCTAGCGCGGTTGCGACAAAAGCGCGAGCAAGGCGTCTTCCTCAGGCTGGGATGCGATGCTGATCGTTTGACCGGCAATCCCATCCAGCGGTTCGGCGACTCGTGCAGAGAGCGCAAGAAATTCCGTTTTCTTAAAGAGCTGCCGCAAGTTGGGCCGCGAAATCAGGCTGACCAACGCCGCGCTGGCCTTGGCCGAATAAAGCAGCGCGGCCTCCACCGGCTGGCCCGACAGGCGGCTGACCACCACGGCATCGCCATAGTCGATGCTGGTCGTGTCGTAAGTCTCGACCGCCTTGACATGCACGCCAGCCGCCGTCAGCCGCTGCTCGAATGCCTGGAACCGAACGCGGCCGCACAGATAGACGATTGCCTTTCCGGCAAGGCCGCCGGCGATGGCCTCGGCCAGCGCCTCGGCGTCGCCCGGGCCTTCCGCGACGGAAAGAAATCCCGCCGCGCGGCAGGCTTCGGCCGTTCGTTTACCGACCGCGTGGCAAGGCAGGCCGGCAAGCGACGCGATCAGCGCCTTTGGCGCATGGCGAACCGCATTGGCGCTGGTGACCGCAACCGCGACGGCATCGCCGATCGTCGCCTCGACCGGCAATGCGCTGGTTTCTGTCAGCGGCAGCAGGACAGGCTGAAATCCGAGGGCTTCAAGGCGTCGTGCCGTGCGCGATGCGCCTGGCTCCGGCCTCGTCACCAGGACACGGACCATGTCAGGCCCAGCCGTCGAAGAATTCAGCGCCGGCCCTCACGCGAACCGTTCGCGCTGCGTCCAGCCCGATCTCAGACGCGTCCGCGGCCTCGCCTTCCAGCCGGACCTCATGCGATTGCCTTCCATCGGGCGAGATGATCAGCCCGGCAAAGGATAGTTTTTCGCCCGCCACCGTCGCATGGCCGGCAATCGGCGTGCGGCACGAGCCGTCGAGCGCGGCGAGGAATGCGCGCTCGCAGGCGAGCGCCTGGCCGGTCGGCACATGATGGATCGCTGCCAGCATTTTTTCGACCTCGCGATCGCCGATACGCGTTTCGATGCCGATCGCGCCTTGCCCCGGCGCCGGCGGAAAATCCTCGAGCGCCATCAGATCGGTGACGACGTTTTCGAGCCCGAGCCGCTTCAGCCCGGCATAGGCGAGGATCGTGCCCTCGGCGACGCCTTCGTCCAGCTTGCGCAGTCTTGTCTGCACATTGCCGCGGAAGATCACCACCTCGAAATCCGGCCGCATGCGGCGAAGCAGCGCCTGGCGCCTGAGCGACGACGAACCGACAACCGCGCCATGCGGCAGGTCGGCGATCCGTTTGACCCGCTTGCCGATGAAGGCGTCGCGCGCGTCCTCGCGCGGCAGGAAGGTGACAAGCTCCAGTCCATCGGGCAGCGCCGTCGGCATGTCCTTCGACGAATGCACGGCAATGTCGATGCGGCCGTCGAGCAGGGCTTCCTCGATTTCCTTGGTGAACAGGCCTTTGCCTCCGGCTTCCGAGAGCGGCCGGTCCTGGATGCGATCGCCGCTGGTCGAGATGGCCACCACCTCGAACGCCTGCTCGGGCAGGTCATGCGCTTGCATCAGCCGCGCCTGCGTCTCGTGCGCCTGAGCCAACGCCAGCGGGCTTCCGCGTGTTCCGATTTTCAAAGTTTGCATGGCGCGCGGTCCGTGATAACCCCCGGGCGAGAGACCGAGGTCTGCCGAGATTCAGGTCAGGCCGCGCCGAAAATGGTGGATTTCGAGAACCGGAGCGGAGCGTACTAAACGTACGTGAGCACCGGAAGCGCAGAAGTCCGCCATTTGCAGGCCGGCATCACCTGAATATCGGCAGACCTCCTAATTGGGAATGGTCGGTGAAACAATCTTTGAGGCTAGCGACCAATTGATCCGCGTTCTGGGCATTGAGACGAGCTGCGACGAGACGGCGGCCAGCGTGGTGGCGCTGGACGGCGGCTCCGCGCCCGAAATCCTGTCCAACATCGTGCTGAGCCAGATCGAGGAGCATGCGGCCTTCGGCGGCGTCGTGCCGGAGATCGCGGCGCGTGCTCATGTCGAGGCGCTGGACGGCATCATCGCGGCGGCGCTTGAAGATTCCAAGGTGTCGCTCGACGAGGTCGACGCTATCGCCGCGACGGCAGGGCCCGGCCTGGTCGGAGGATTGATCGTCGGCCTGATGACGGCCAAGGCGATCGCCGCCGCCGCGA
Organism: Mesorhizobium sp.; assembly: GCA_004020875.1. Taxonomy (GTDB): domain Bacteria; phylum Pseudomonadota; class Alphaproteobacteria; order Rhizobiales; family Rhizobiaceae; genus Mesorhizobium. The sequence goes on along the minus strand of SAPZ01000007.1, from coordinate 39,096 downwards.
ACAAGCCGCTTATCGCCATCAATCACCTTGAAGGCCACGCGTTGACCGCGCGGCTGACCGACGGTCTCGACTTCCCCTATCTTCTGTTGCTCGTCTCCGGCGGCCACACCCAGATCGTCGCGGTGCGCGGCGTCGGCGACTACCAGCGCTGGGCGACCACGATCGACGATGCGCTCGGCGAAGCCTTCGACAAGACGGCCAAGATGCTCGGCCTGCCCTATCCAGGTGGACCGAATGTGGAGAAGGCGGCGGCGACAGGCGACGCCGGCCGCTTCGCCTTCCCGCGCCCGATGAAAGGCTCGGCGCAGCCGGATTTCTCCTTCTCCGGCCTGAAGACGGCGGTGCGCCAGGCAGCGACCGCGATTGCGCCGCTGAGCGACCAGGACGTTGCCGATATCTGCGCGTCGTTCCAGGCGGCGGTGGCCGATGCGCTGGGCGACCGCGTTGGCCGCGCCCTTGCCCGCTTCCGCCGGGAATCCCCCGACCAGGCAAAGCCGGCGCTGGTCGTCGCCGGCGGCGTTGCCGCCAACCGCACGATCAAGGCAACGCTCGAAGCGCTTTGCGCGCAAGCCGGCTTCGCCTTTGTCGCTCCGCCGCAGAAACTGTGCACCGACAATGCGGCGATGATCGCCTGGGCCGGCATCGAACGCCTGCGCGCCGGCATCGCCGACGAGAACACCGCCGACTTCGTGCCGCGTTCGCGCTGGCCGCTCGACAGCGTTTCCACGCCCATGGTCGGCTCGGGTCGGCGTGGTGCCAAGGCATGAGCGCGAAGGCAACGAGCGGCAGGAAGTCGGGCAGCGGCTGGCGCGTCGCGGTGCTGGGCGGCGGCGCCTGGGGCACGGCGCTGGCGCTAGCCATGATGCGCGCAGGCCATGATGTGCGCCTCTATGCGCGCGACACTGAGACCGTCGCCGCCATCGCTCGCGGCGAGAACCCGCGCTATTTGCCCGGCATCAGGATTGCACCCGGCATCGCGGCCACCAGCGATATGGCGGCCGGGCTCGACGGCGCCGACTGCGTGCTCGCCGTGACGCCGGCGCAGTCTCTGCGCGCCGTTCTCGCCCAAGCCAAAAACCACGTTCCTGCAGGTGTACCACTGGTGCTCTGCGCCAAGGGCATCGAGCGCGACACCGGCGCGCTGCTCTCGACGATCGTGGAGGAATGCCTGCCCAAAAATCCGGTCGCGGCGCTTTCCGGCCCGAGCTTCGCCAGCGATGTCGCGCGTGGCTTGCCGACCGCCGTCGTGGTCGCTGCCCGCGACGCGGAACTGGCGGCCGAGCTTGCCGCCCGCTTCTCGGCGGAGAACCTGCGCTGCTATTCCAGCGATGACCTGATCGGCGTCGAGATCGGCGGCGCACTGAAGAACGTGTTTGCCATCGCCGCGGGCGCCGTCACCGGCGCGGGCCTCGGCGCCAGCGCCCAGGCCGCCATGGTGACGCGCGGCTTCGTCGAACTGCGCCGCATCGGCGCCGCCTTCGGGGCCAGACCGGAGACGCTGATGGGGCTTTCCGGCCTTGGCGACCTCTTGCTCACCTGCTCCTCGGCACAATCGCGCAATTTTGCCTATGGCCTGGCGCTCGGCCAGGGCAAGCCACTTGCCGGCCTGCCGCTGGCCGAAGGCGTGCCGACGGCAGGCATTGCCGCCCGCATCGCCGCCGAGCGCGGTATCGAGGCGCCGATCATCTCGGCCGTCGCCGCCATCCTCGACGGCAAGATCACCATCGGCGAGGCGGTAACCGCGCTGATGACGCGCCCGCTCAAGACCGAAACCGACATCTGAACCATCGGAGTGGAAAATGCTCTTCGCGTTGATTTGCAAGGACAAGCCCGGCAGCCTGCAGCTGCGGGTCGACACCAGGCCGGCGCATGCGGCGTTCCTGGAAGGGCTGATCGCCGAAGGCAAGCTTGCCTTCGCTGGTCCCTTCCTCGACGCCGACGGCAAGCCGGATGGCAGCCTGGTGATGATCGAGGCGACGGACATGGCAGGCGCGCAAGCGCTCGCCGCCGCCGACCCTTACGCCAAGGCCGGCCTGTTCGAAAGCGTCCAGATCCGTCCGTGGAACTGGGTCTTCCAGAAGCCAGCTGGCGCCTGATCGTTCGCGGTTCTCGCCGCAATGCCGGCGAGAGAGTAAGCATAGACGGCAACGCCATGCGTGGCGGCAAAGCGATGGGACAAACGATATGAACTACTGGCTGTTCAAGTCCGAACCCTCGGTCTTTTCCTTCGAGGCGCTGAAGGCCAAGGGCAAGGCCGGCACGCAATGGGACGGCGTGCGCAACTACGCCGCCCGCAACAACATGAAGGCGATGCAGATCGGCGATCTCGGCTTCTACTATCATTCCAATGAGGGGCTCAACATCGTCGGTATCGCCGAGGTCTGCGCGCTGGCGCATCCCGACACCACGAGCGACGATCCGCGCTGGGAATGTGTCGACATTCGCGCCTACATGGACGTGTCGAAGCCGGTGACGCTGGAACAGGTCAAGGCCAATCCCAAGCTCGCCGGTATGGCGCTGGTCCGGCTCGGCCGGCTTTCCGTACAGCCGGTGACGCCGGCCGAATGGAAAGAGGTCTGCCGCATGGCCGAGCTCAACCCGGCGCCGTGACCAAGCTCACGCCAAAAAGCGCCAAAAAGTTCATCCTCGAAAACACAGCGCTGATGGCGCCGCCGCATGTGCCGGAAGTACTTTTGCACCTCGCCGACGAGGCGCATGACCTTTGGCTACGCACCGAGGAGGAACTGGCCGAGATTGGTCTGCCGCCGCCCTTCTGGGCGTTCGCCTGGGCCGGCGGGCAGGGCCTCGCCCGCTATGTGCTCGATCATACTGGAACCGTGCGAGGAAAACGCGTGCTCGACTTCGCATCCGGGTCGGGCCTCGTCGCCATCGCGGCGATGAAAGCAGGCGCGAAGCAGGTGATCGCCGCCGACATCGATCCGTTTTGCGAGACGGCGATCGCGCTTAACCTCGAATCCAACAGCGTCGAAGCGCAATTCCTCGGCACGGATTGCGTCGGCACCGACAATGGCTGGGACGTCGTGCTTGCCGGCGACGTCTTCTACGACAAGGCCTTCGCCGGCAGGCTGCTGCCCTGGTTCACGAACCTGCGGGCGCGCGGCGCCGAGGTCCTCGTCGGCGATCCCGGCCGCGCCTACCTCCCCAGGGCCGGGCTGCAATCGCTTGCCGTCTACCAGGTGCCGGTGACGCGCGAGTTGGAGGATGCCGAGGTCAAGCGCACGACCGTCTGGCGCCTCGCTTGACGCGATCGCCGAACAAGCGTTCCATCGCGTGTCGATCTGGGGGGAAGCATGGATTTTTCGGTCGTGAACTGGCTGGCGGTTGTTGTCGCCGCCGTCGTCGCATGGTTGTTCGGCGCCGCCTGGTATATGAGCCTGAGCAAACCCTGGCTGAAGGCGGCCAGGCTCGACCCCGCCACCATGAAGCGCTCGGCCGTTCCGTTCATCGTCAGCTTCATCGCTGAGCTCGTCATGGCGCTTGTCTTGACATTGGTAGTGGGCGCCATAACCGGGGGCGAGCCGAACCCGGTCGCGGGCTTGCTGTTCGGCTTCGTGCTTTGGTTGGGTTTCATCGCCAGCACGCTTGCCGTCAACCATCGCTATCAAGGCTTCGGCTGGGCGCTGACGCTGATCGATGCCGGCCATTGGCTGGGCGTGATGCTGATCATCGGCGCGGTGATCGGCTGGTTCGGCGCATCGGCGGCGCCGACGGGCTGACGACAAGTCTCAGGTCGGGGTTCTCGCCACCTCGTCGAGAAGCCATTCGCGGAAGGCGATGATCCGCGCGTCGTTTTTCGAGGCCTCGGGATAGACCAGGAAATAGGCGAAGTCCGGCGCGACCTTGATGCCGAGCTCGAATGGCCGCACCAGTCGCCCCTGCGAAAGATCATTGGCCACCATGGCGAAGTCGGCGAGCGCCACCGCATTGCCGTCGAGCGCGGCCTGCGTGGCGTCTGTCGAGGTCCTGAACACCAGCGTTCGGCTGTCGTCGAAATCCTCGACGCCGGCCGCGTGCATCCACATGCTCCAGTTCGGCCAGGTCACGCCCTGCCGCGACCATTCGATATGCGCGAGCGTGTGATTGAACAGATCGCGCGGCTCCTTCAGCGGCGGACCTGACGCCAGCAGCGCCGGGCTGCACACCGGGATGATGATGTTCTCGAACAGCCGGTGCGCGACGAGCCCCGGATATTTGCCGGTGCCGAAGCGGATGCCGATATCGACATCGTCACGCTCGAAATCCCTGACGTCGTAGGTGATGTCGAAGCGCAGCTCAATGCCGGGCTTCTGCCGGCGGAAATCGTCGACGCGCCGCATCAGCCACTTTGTCGCGAACTGCGCGTCGAGCGTCACCTTCAGCAGCGACGTCCCGCGCGTCATCTTGCGGGCGCGGCTGACCGCCCGGTTGAGCAGGTCGAGCGCGTCGATGGACGCATCGTGCAGCAGGCTGCCCGCCTCGGTCAGCCGAATGCTGCGGCTGGTGCGCGTGAACAGAACCAGGTCGAGCTGATCCTCGATTTCCTTGATCTGGTGGCTGACCGCCGCCGGCGTCAGGCCGAGCTCATCGGCGGCGCGGGTGAAATTGAGGTGCCTGGCGGCCGCCTCGAACGTCCTCAGCGCGCGCGTCCCGGGCAGCAGCTTGGACATGCGATCTCCAAATAAAACTTGATGATCAGAAAAGAACTACTCGTTTCCCGTTTGTTTTTCAATCCGGCATCATGACCTCATCCAAAACACCATAAAACCGGATTTGATATCCGGAGAACTGGAACACCGTCATGTCCGAGATCGCCCTGAAGTCTTGCACCACGCTGGAATCCCCTTCCGGTTTCACACTTTGGCTTCGTTCGGCACGCGACTGGCTGCGTCAGGCCCGGGTCGCCGCCACCTTGCCTGTGGAATCCGTCGAAGACCTTTCCGACCGCGACCTGCGCGACGTCGGAGGCCGGCGCCGCGACGTCTCAAAGGCATTGGACCGCGAGTTCCGAGAGATCGGACTGCTCGGGACAGGTTGGCACAAGCCGGAAAGAGGCGGTAGGAATTAGGCAGCAGGCAATAGGGAAAGAGAGACCTGCTACCTACCGCACCACCTTCACCACCGTCCTGTCCGACAGCAACGGAAGCAGCCTCGCCATGGTCCGCGCCGTCACGGCAACACAGCCTTGGGTCGGCGTGAAGCCCGGCCGAGCCAGATGGAAGAAGATCGCGCTGCCGCGCCCGCGCAAGCGCGGCGCGATGTTCCAGTCGAGCACCAGGCAGACATCGTAGAGCCGGTCATCCCGCTTCATCCGCTCATGGCTCGCGCCATAGGGGATCTCCACCGGACGGTTGTAGTTGCGGTCGTCCGGCACCTCGCACCAGCCGAGATTCGGGCCGATCGGCGCCATCGGCAGCCTCGTCCTGCGCCCGCTCGCGAAATGATCGCTCCGGAAATAGCCTGACAGGATGCGCATCGACGCCAGCGGCGTCGCGCCATCCCCTTCATGCTTGTTCGCGGTGATACCGCTGCGCCCCAGCGCGCAGGGAAACACCGTTTTGCCGGCTTGCAGCAAGCCTTGCGCGGGGTCGCCGGGGCGCGCGCGCACCACCAAAACGCGCAAGCCTTTCGGCAAAAATGCGCCCGCCTCATTGCGCGCGCGTTTTTTCTTGTATGATCGTGTCACGGAACAAATCACTGTGATCGGCTGTTGCGCCGGTGAGCTTCCGCATAAATGGGGGGAGGTCAACTGAATATTCTTTTTAAAACAACGGATTGATATCCATGACATCACGCACCATCCTGATCGTCGACGACGACGACGACCTGCGCGCCACCCTGGTCGAGCAGTTGGCGCTTTACGAGGAATTCGACGTCCAACAGGAATCGACCGCCGCAAAAGGCGTTGCCGCCGCGCGCGGCGGCGTCGTCGACCTGCTCATCATGGATGTCGGGCTGCCCGATATGGACGGCCGCGAGGCGGTGAAGATCCTGCGCAAGGGCGGCTACAAGGCGCCGATCATCATGCTGACCGGCCATGACACCGATTCAGACACGATTCTGGGTCTCGAGGCCGGCGCCAACGACTATGTGACCAAGCCCTTCCGCTTCGCCGTGTTGTTGGCCCGTATCCGCGCCCAGCTTCGCCAGCACGAGCAGAGCGAGGACGCGACCTTCTCGGTCGGCCCCTACACGTTCAAGCCCAGCCAGAAGCTTTTGATCGATCCGCGCGGCGCCAAGGTACGGCTGACCGAGAAGGAAGCCTCGATCATCAAATATCTCTATCGTGCCGACCAGAAGGTGGTGACGCGCGACGTGCTTCTGGAAGAGGTTTGGGGCTACAATTCCGGCGTCACCACGCACACGCTGGAGACCCATGTCTACCGGTTGCGCCAGAAGATCGAGCGCGATCCTTCCAATGCCGAAATTCTTGTGACAGAAAGCGGCGGCTACAAGCTGGTTCCTTAAACATTTCATGATCTAGACCAATTCCAGGAAAAGTACGAAACGGTTGGGCTTGGCGGCTTCGCCGTAGCCTTCCGTCCGGAATTGAGCCAAAAGAGATGAGAGCGGTCGGGCGGGACCGTTTCGGGTACGATCCTGGTGCTGGAGGGTGATGGATCGGCTCGTTGCAAGCATCGCACGATGCATGGTGGAGCGCTTCCCGCGCGCCCAGGAGGGCGCGCCGCTCCAAAGGAGGGACTGGACTGACCGCTCGGGGACACAGCTAGGATGGCGCTGGATGATGACATCCGCATCCTGTCCAATGTGAAGCTTTTCCAGGGCTTCACGCAGGAACAGTTGCGCCTGCTCGCCTTCGGCGCCGAGACCACCGTGCTGCAGGCCGATCATAAGCTCTACCGCGAGGATGACGTCGCCGACTCTGCCTACATCGTGGTCAGCGGCCTCATTACGCTTTATCGGGAGCTAGGCGGCGAACGCGTCCCGATCGGCACTGCGGGTCCGGGCACCATGCTCAGCGAACTGGCGCTGATCGCCGACACCAACCGGCTGACAAGCGCCTCCGCCGCGGTCGATTCGGAAGTGATCCGGCTGAGCCGCAAGATGTTCCACCGAATCCTGGAAGAATATCCGGAGATCGCAGTTTTGTTGCATGAGCGCATCCTGGAGGAATTCCAGCAGATGATCGCCCGCATCGAGGAACTGGCGCCGCGCTTTACGGGGTAGCGGTTAGGCGTCGGCCAGAGAGCGCCTTCGTCATTCCAGGGCGGAGTAAGGAGCGAACGCCAGCGCCGCCCTCTCCCGCTGCGCGTCAATCCAGGTCGAACCGCGCTATAACCGGCACATGGTCGGACGGCTTCTCCCAGCCACGCGCCGCCTGCAGGATCTCGTAGCCTTTGAAAGCCGGCACCAGGTTGGCGGAGGACCAGACGTGATCGAGGCGGCGGCCGCGGTTCGACGCCTCCCAGTCTTTCGCGCGATAGCTCCACCAAGTGTAGAGCTTCTTCTCGGCCGGCACATTGAGCCGCATCAGGTCGACCCAGCCGCCAGCCTTGCGCATCGCCTCGAAATTTGTCGTCTCGACCGGCGTATGGCTGACGACGTTGAGCAGTTGCTTGTGCGACCAGACGTCGTGCTCCTGCGGCGCAATGTTCAGGTCGCCGACCAGGATCGACGCGGATAGCTCGTCGCCGCCCGCCGGGACGGAGTTCATCTCATGGACGAAATCGAGCTTGTGGCGGAATTTGCGGTTGATCTCCGGATCCGGCTCGTCGCCGCCGGCCGGCACGTAGAAATTATGCACCAGCACCGATTTGCCGCCCGCCTGGACCGTGGCCGACAGATGCCGGCTGTCTTCTATCTCGCAGAAGCGCCGTTTCTCGACCAGCTCGATCGGCCGGCGCGCCACCGTGGCCACGCCGTGATAGCCCTTCTGGCCGTGGAACAGGATGTGCTCATAGCCAGCCTTGCGGAATGCCTTCTCCGGGAAGAGTTCGTCGGGAACCTTGGTCTCCTGCAGGCACAACACGTCCGGCGCGTGCTCCTTGAGCAGCCGCTCTACGATCGGCATGCGCAGGCGCACGGAGTTGATGTTCCAGGTGGCGATGGTGAAGGGCATTCAATGGGTCCGGCAAAGGTCGCCGATCTACTGCCAGTGGCGCGTCACAAAGACAAGGTGGCTACACCTCACGAAGGTCGGCGCAGCCCTCTTATTGCCCTACCAAGCATTTCTGACCGTCAACGGGGAGAAAGAAGCGGTGGAGGCGCCCTGGCAATTAGCGAAAAGCGGTGGCGCCAAGCCCTGTTCACGGGGAGAAGATGGCGGCAGCCAGATGAGGGGCAGCGTAACGGGATAAGGCTCCGACAGCGGCGAAAGGCTAGCGGGTCTTCGTATTCAGCTCACGGTTCGCCGTGTAGTCGATCGCAAAGGTATCGGCCGGGAAGCTGACGCCTTCCTTGGTGTTGAAGATCATCACCGTAGTGTCCTTGCCTTGCGCATCGGTGATCGTCCACTGGCGCAAATCATAGGTCTTCGGGTCGAACATCATGGTGATCATCGCATTGCCGAAGACCGACTTGTCGGAAAGCTTGATGGTTGTGAGGTCGTCCTCTTCCTTGACGGCCTTGACGCGCCCGCCGGAGAGGTCGATCCGGTCGTCGAGCAGCAATTTCAGCGGCGTCTTCGACAGCGGGTAGAGATCGGAGGTGTTGAGCTTCTTGTTGAGGATCACCACCGACTTGCCGTCGGAGATGACGCGGAAGTTCGAGGAGCCGTCATAGTTGAAGCGGATCTTGCCTGGACGTTCCAGGAAGAACTTGCCGCCGGTCTGCTCGCCCTTCGGGCCGAACTGCACGAACTCGCCGCTCATCGACTTCACCGAGGAGAAATGGTCGGCGATCTTCTGCGCCGCCGGCGGCACCGCCGCCTGCGCGGCCGCCACAAGCTGGTAGCCGGGCACAAGGTTGAGAGCGGCAGCTCCGCCAAGCATCAAGCCGAGGCCGAGGAGCTGGCGACGGGTGATGGCGAATTCGGTCTGGGTCTTCATGCCGGTCACTTCCTGTGATTCGTGTCGTGGCAGTATCTGGACTCCCACTAGGGCTTAAGTTTGGCGGGTGCGCGACAACTTCGCACAAACGCGCCAGACGAGTTCCGGTTGCTTGCTGGCCCGTTGGCATCTCGCCAGGCCAGGAGTTTGCCGAGATTCAAGTCAGGCCGGCCTCACCTGAATATCGACAACCCTAGAATTTGTCGTCCTCGGTCGGCACCAAAATCTCGCGTTTGCCGGCATGGTTGGCCGGGCCGACAATGCCTTCTTTCTCCATCTTCTCGATGATCGAGGCGGCGCGGTTGTAACCGATACCGAGCCGGCGCTGGATGTAGCTGGTCGATGCCTTGCCGTCGCGCAGCACCACGGCCACCGCCTGGTCGTAAGGATCGTCGGAATCCTCGAAATTGCCGCCGCCACCGCCGCCGGAGCCACCCTTGCCGGGCGGACCGTCCTCGTCCTCTTCCTCGTCGTCCTCCGTGATGGCGTCGAGATATTCCGGCACGCCCTGCAGTTTGAGATGCGCGACGATCCGCTCGACCTCGTCGTCCGAGACGAACGGACCGTGGACGCGCTGGATGCGCCCGCCGCCGGCCATGTAGAGCATATCGCCCATTCCGAGCAGCTGCTCGGCGCCCTGCTCGCCCAGAATGGTGCGGCTGTCGATCTTCGACGTCACCTGGAAGGAGATGCGGGTCGGGAAATTGGCCTTGATGGTGCCGGTGATGACGTCGACCGAGGGGCGTTGCGTCGCCATGATGACATGGATGCCGGCGGCGCGCGCCATCTGCGCCAGGCGCTGCACAGCGCCTTCGATGTCCTTGCCGGCCACCATCATCAGGTCGGCCATCTCGTCGATGATGACCACGATATAAGGCATCGGCTCGAGATCGAGGTTCTCGGTCTCGTAGATCGCCTCGCCGGTCTGGCGGTCGAAGCCGGTCTGCACCGTGCGCGAGATCTTCTCGCCCTTCTTCTCGGCCAGTTGCACGCGCGCGTTGAAGCCGTCGATATTGCGCACGCCGACCTTGGACATCTTGCGGTAGCGGTCCTCCATCTCGCGCACGGTCCATTTCAGCGCCACCACCGCCTTTTTCGGATCGGTGACGACCGGCGTCAAAAGATGCGGGATGCCGTCATAGACCGAGAGCTCGAGCATCTTCGGGTCGATCATGATCAGCCGGCATTCCTGCGGCGTCATGCGGTAGAGCAGCGACAGGATCATCGTGTTGATGGCGACCGACTTGCCCGAGCCGGTGGTGCCGGCGACCAGCACGTGCGGCATCTTGGCGATGTCGACGATAACCGCCTCGCCATTGATCGTTTTGCCGAGCGCCAGCGCCAGCTTCGCCTTCGTCGTCTCGAAGTCGCGGCTGGCCATGATCTCGCGCAGATAGACCGTCTCGCGCTTGGCATTCGGCAGCTCTATGCCGATGGCGTTGCGGCCGGGCACCACCGCGACGCGGCACGCGATCGCGCTCATCGAGCGCGCGATGTCGTCGGACAGGCCGATGACGCGTGAGGACTTGATGCCTGGCGCGGGCTCCAACTCGTAGAGCGTGACGACCGGACCGGGGCGAACGTGGATGATCTCGCCCTTGACGCCGAAATCCTCCAGCACGCCCTCGAGCAGCCGCGCGTTCTGCTCCAGCGCGTCCTTCGATAGGCTTGGATCCTTGGCGATGTTCTTCGGCTCGGACAGGAAATGCAGCGACGGCATCTCGAACGTGTCGGAGCCGATCAGCGAGGTCTGCGCCTCGCGCTGGACGCGGGCGCCCGGCATCGGCCGAGCCGCCGGCGCCTCGACGCGGGTCGCGGCGTCGGAGCGGAAGTTCCGCACCTTGGCCGCCGGCGCGCCGCGCCGCTGGGCAGGCGCCTCGTCGTCGAAGTCGTCGAGGTCGACGTCTTCGTCCTGCTCGTCGTCGAAAATATCCTGGTCCGCGGGATCGACCGAAGCGCTGCGATCGTTGACCATGGCGGCGAAGAATTCCGGCTCGACACGTGCGCGGCCGCCCGGGCTCACCCGGCTTTCGGCGAATTCGGCCGATTCGACGCGCTCGGCCGCGCGCCGCCAGGCGCTGGCCTTGGGCTCCATCGCCGGTTCGAACTCGTCGCGCTCCTGCCTGCGGCGCGCGGCGCGGCGGTGCAGGAAAGCCCGGAACGACAGCCACCAATGGGTGACGGCGCCGAGCGCCAGGATGCCTTCGTCGCCCTCATCCTCGTCCTCGTCGAAGAGCATCTCGTCCTGCTCGCGCGGATCGGGCGCTGCGGTGCGCTCCATGACGGCAAAGCCGTTCTTGCGCGCGATCAGCGCCGAGCCATAGGCAAACAGCCACAACATCGGCGCGGCGAGGACGATCGCGATGATGGTGGCGAAAAGCCCTTTCGGATAGCCGCCGACCGCAATGCCGGGGATCTTCAGCACCATGTCGCCGAAGACGCCGCCGAGGCCGGTCGGCAGCGGCCAGGTGTTGGGCGGCGTCACGCAGCCGGCGATAGCCGCGGCCAGAAGCGCGAAGCCGAACCAAGCGAAGCCGCGCTTCGGTAATTTATCGACGCCGCGCGCGGTGAAGAGCAGAAAGCCCCAGATCACCGCCGGCACCAGACCGGCGACGGCGGCAAGGCCGAAGAACTGCATGGCAAGGTCGGAGAACACAGCACCCGCATAACCCATGGCGTTGGTGACGACGTTGCTGGTGGCATGCGAGAAGCTCGGGTCGGCAACGTTCCACGTGGCCAAAGCCGCGATGCCGAAGGCGGTGAACAGGAACAGCCCGGCGCCGACCAGCCGCCCGACCTGACGCCGCGCGAATGCCTGGATGCCGTGCCCCGTGTCGGTCAGCGCGAGCGGTGCTGAAGCGCCTGAACGCATGCTCTTCCCCGTGATCGTTGCCTGGCCGGGCGCATGGCGCATTCCGGCAGATTCGAACGCCAGACTATCGGGGGGAAGGTTAAGGCCGCATTAACCATGGGCCTTTACCGGCGATGATGCGGAAACGACGGTGGCGAGCCGCGAAGCCCGCCACCTTTCTGCTCGAAATGCCGAAACGATCAGGCCCTTTCGGACCCGACCTCGGGTATCACTTGTTGGCGCCGCCATACGCCATCAGGTTGGCGCAGAATTCGGCGTGGGGCTTGCTCATCGCCGCGTCCTGGCACTCCTTCATCATCTTGTCCTGCTTGTCCTTCGGCGTCGCCGCCCAGGCCGCCTTGAAGTCGGCTTCCGGCTTCATGGTCTTCATGCTGGAATCAGTGAAGAACGGAGCCATGTTGTCCGGCTCGTCGAGCGCACCGGCAAGTGCAACGCCGCTGATCATCGAAAGAGCCATGGCTCCGAGGAAGATGTTCTTGATGTTCATCAGGTGGTTCCTTCCCTCTTGTTTGGCGGACGTCTTGATGACGCTCGCAATCCCAGTACGGAACCTGGCAGGCGGATGTTTCATGCCGGCTCGATCAAGTGAATGTGATCGAAACCGCTTGATTGCCGCCTGTCAAAAAAAGGAGGCCCGGAAGGATGTTCCGGGCCTCAAGGCGTGAGCCCCTTTCGAGAGCGTCACGACGGGATCTTGGGAGGAATTCCGGGCCGGCGGGAGGAGGATCCGCCGGCCCCAGGGCAATTCCGAGAAAAGTGTGAAACCCTCCGGAATTGCGCCCAGGTAAGGACAAGGGCAGCCTTACGGCACCACTTCGCCATGCTGGGTGACGTCGAGACCTTCTACCTCTTCCTGGGTGGACGGACGCAGGCCGACCAGCGCCTTGACGATGTAGAGGATCACGAAGGTGGCGATCGCCGTCCACAGGATGGTGAAGACAATGCCGTAGAGCTGCTTGCCGACAGAGGCGTCCTTGCCGAGCGCGTTGATGGCCGGATCGGCGAGCGCGCCGGTGAGCAGAGCGCCGACCACACCGCCGACACCATGCACGCCGAAGGCATCGAGCGAGTCGTCATAGCCGAGCGCATGCTTGAGCTTGACCGCCGACAGGTAGCAGATGACGCCGGCGAGGATACCGACGATGAAGGCGCCGGTCGGGTTGACGAAGCCGGAAGCCGGCGTCACCGCGACGAGGCCGGCAACGGCGCCCGAGATGATGCCGAGAACCGAAGGCTTCTTGGCGACGATCCATTCGGCGAACATCCAGGCGAGCGCCGCCGCGGCGGTGGCGACCTGCGTGTTCATCATCGCGGCGCCGGCGAGGCCGTCTGCGGCAAGTTCCGAACCGGCGTTGAAGCCGAACCAGCCGACCCACAGCAGCGAGGCACCGATCACCGAATAGACGAGATTGTGCGGCGCCATGTTGGTTGTGCCGTAGCCTTCGCGCTTGCCCAGCACCAGCGCGCAGACCAGGCCGGCGACACCGGCGTTGATGTGGACGACCGTGCCGCCGGCGAAGTCGAGCACACCGGCGGTGCCGAGGAAGCCGCCGCCCCATACCCAGTGGGCGATCGGCGCGTAGACGAAGACCAGCCACAGGCCCATGAAGATCAGCAGCGCCGAGAATTTCATGCGCTCGGCGAAGGCGCCGGCGATCAGCGCCGGCGTGATGATTGCGAAGGTCATTTGGAACATCGAGAAGACGAACTCGGGAATGTTCGAGACGCCCGGCAGCCAAAGCGTCGAGACGGTGATGCCGTGGTGGAAGAAGCGCGAGAAGCCGCCGATATAGGCATTCAGCGATGCCGATTCATTGGTGGTGAAGGCGAGCGAGTAGCCAAACATGAACCACAGCACCGTCACCAGACAGGTAATGGCGAAGCTCTGCATGATCGTGGCGAGCACGTTCTTCTTGCGCACCATGCCGCCGTAGAACAGCGCCAGGCCTGGAATGGTCATCATCAGCACCAGTGCCGTCGAGGTCAGCATCCAGGCGGTATTGCCGGTGTCGAGCACAGGTGTCGGCGCTGGCGCGGGGGTGGTCGTCGCGGCCGGCGCGGCTGTCTGCGCGAAGGCGGCGGCGGTGCTCAGCGCTACGAAAGCGAGCGAAGCGGCCGCGCGTCCCGCCGTCTTCAAGTTGGAAGGAATATTCATTGAACTCTCCGTTGGAATGGATGGTCGCCGCTCAGAGCGCGTCGGTGTCTGTTTCGCCGGTACGGATGCGCACCGCCTGGTCGATGCCGAAGACGAATATCTTCCCGTCGCCGATCTGGCCGGTTTTGGCGGCCGAGGTGATGGCTTCGACAGCCTTGTCGACCATGTCGGCGCCGACCGCGACCTCGATCTTGATCTTGGGCAGGAAGCTGACCGCGTATTCCGCGCCGCGATAGATTTCCGTGTGCCCCTTCTGACGCCCGTAGCCTTTGACTTCGGTGACGGTCAGGCCCTGGATGCCGACGGCGGTGAGCGCTTCGCGCACCTCGTCGAGCTTGAACGGCTTGATGATTGCCATCACGATTTTCATAAGGTTTCACCCTTTGCTGTTGCGGTCCCCCGCGTTTGCACACCTACACCGATCCCGAGGAGAGCCGGAGAGTGCCCGACAGGATTCAAGCTCCGTGCCAATTGCCGAAGCAGGGCGTTAACCTGTTGTAAACAAAGGGACAGAGCGGCCCGCGCACATCATTTGTGCGCGGTCGCATCGAGCCGCATGATCAAAAAATAGGCAAAATTTCAAAAATGCCTACTTGGCAGGCATCAACCAGAAGCCGGCTCAGCGCTTGAGTCGGATCAGGCCCTCCTGGGCGACCGAAGCGATCAGCGTTCCGTCCCGCGCGAACAGCAAACCGCGGGTGAAGCCGCGCGACCCTTGCGTCGACGGGCTGTCCTGATTGTAGAGGATCCAGTCGTCCAGCGAGTGGCTGCGGTGGAACCACATGGCATGGTCGAGGCTGGCAGCCTGGATGTCGCGATCGAAGATGGCGCGGCCATGCGCGAACGTCGAGGTGTCGAGCAGCGTCATGTCGGAGAGATAGGCGAGGACAGCCGCCTGTATCGCACGGTTTTCGGGCACCGGGCCGGTGGTGCGGATCCAGATGTTCTGCTGCGGCTCCAGCTTCTCGCGGCTCGTGTAGTGCTTCAGCATCACCGGCTTCATTTCGATCGGCCGGTCGCGATCCCAGTAACGACTGATGCCTTCCGGCACCGCTTCGCCGAATTTGCCGAGCAGCTCGCGCTGAGACAGCAGCGTGTCGGGCGCCGGCACGTCGCGCGGCATCGGCATCTGGTGCTCAAGGCCAATCTCGTCCTGCTGGAACGAGGCCTCTAGCGAGAAGATCGCCTGGCCATGCTGGATCGCCACGACGCGGCGCGTGGTGAAGGAGCCGCCGTCCCGGATGCGGTCGACCTCGTAGACGATCGGCAGCTTGGTGTCGCCGGGTCGCATGAAATAGCCGTGCAGCGAATGCACATGGCGCTCCGGTTCCACGGTGCGCTGCGCGGCGACCAGCGCCTGGGCGATGGTCTGGCCGCCGAAGACGCGCTGCCAGTCGACCTTTGGGCTGCGACCACGATACAGATTGTGTTCGAGCTGCTCGAGGTCGAGAATGTCGAGAAGCTCGTCCATGGCCGCCGTCATGTCTGAAATCCTTCAAGGATGCGCCATGGCCGGTTTCGGACAGGATGTGCGGCCAGTCAAGGCCGCAAGCGGCGGCCCGACGAAGCCGCGAGAGGATGATGCCATGGTCGACCGCAAGCCGGATGGAGCAAAAACCGATGCGAACCGCGAAGCGCCGCTTGACGTGCTCATCGCCGGCGCGGCCTATGTCGGCCTCACCGCGGCCGTGTCGCTGAAGCAGGCGCAGCCGGGCCTCGCCATCGCCGTCGTCGAGGCCGCCCCTGCAGGCGTCTGGCAGCGGGATGGCCGCGCCTCGGCCATCGCCGCGGCCGCCGGCCGCATGCTGGAACAGCTCGGTGTCTGGGATGAGATCGCGCCGGAAGCGCAGGCGATCACCGAAATGATCATCACCGACTCGCGCGCCGCCGACCCGGTGCGCCCGGTGTTCCTGACCTTCGACGGCGAGGTGGCGCCGGGCGAGCCTTTCGCCCACATGGTAGCCAACCGTGACTTGAACGGCGCGCTGCGCCGCCGCGCCGAAAAGCTCGGCATCGATATCATCGAAGGCGTCGCGGTCAGCGCCTTCGACGTCAACGGCGCCGGCATCACCGTGCACCTGGCCGACGGCGCGACGCTGAAGGCGCGGCTGCTGATTGCCGCCGACGGCGTCAACTCCAGGCTGCGCGACATGGCCGGCATCAAGACCGTCAAATGGGAATACGGCCAGTCCGGCATCGTCTGCACGGTGGCGCATGAGCGCCCGCACAACGGACGCGCCGAGGAACATTTCCTCCCCGCCGGCCCGTTCGCGACACTGCCGCTGAAGCCGGGCAAGGATGGAACCAACCGCTCGTCGATCGTCTGGGTGGAGCGCACGCAAGACGCCAAGGCGCTGGTCGAGGGCGACGAGTTTGTCTTCGAGCACGATCTGGAGCAGCGCTTCGGCCTGAAGCTCGGCGAAATAAGGGTCGTCGACAAGCCGCGCGCCTGGCCGCTTGGCTTGACGCTCGCCCGCGCCTTCGTCGCGCCGCGCATCGCCCTCGCCGGGGACGCCGCCCATGGCATCCACCCGATCGCCGGCCAGGGCCTCAATCTCGGCTTCAAGGATGTCGCCGCGCTCGCCGAAGTTATCGTCGAGGCTGACCGTCTCGGCCAGGACATCGGCGCGCTCGACGTGCTCGAGCGCTACCAGCAATGGCGCCGCTTCGACACGCTGCAGATGGGCGTCACCACCGACGTCTTGAACCGGCTGTTCTCCAACGACATCGGTCCGCTGCGCGCCGTGCGCGATCTCGGCCTGGGGCTGGTCGAGCGCATGCCGAAGCTCAAGGATTTCTTCATCCGCCAGGCCTCAGGCCTCTCCGCCGACACGCCGAGGCTACTCAGGGGTGAAGCGATCTGATCTGTGTTGCAGTGACGCCGAAAATTCAGGTCAGGCCGAGTCGGAGTCGAAGAAGGGCGCGAAGCGACCAAACTGGGCGGGTACCGAGAACCGGCGCGGAGCGTACTTGCAGTACGTGTTGGGGTGGACGGCCCCCGACGGCATCACAATGTGCCAGAATGAGGTCGTTGCAGATCTCATCAAGGGACCGGGGCCTATGACCCCGGTATGTCGTAGATCGCCCTGACCTCGACGGTGCCGAGCTCGGCCAGCGGAATGCGTTCCGCGATCTTCAGCGCCTCGGCAAGGTCGGCCGCCTCGACCATGACGAAGCCGAGCAGCTGCTCCTTGGTCTCGGCGAACGGCCCGTCGGTCACCAGCGCCTTGCCCTTGCGCCGTCTCAGCGATTTCGATGTCTTCACCGATTGCAGGGCCTGCGCGATGACCAGCTTGCCTTGCCTGCCGAGTTCCCTGTCATAGGCAAGCGAGTCGGCATCGAGCCTGGCCGCCCGTTCCGGGGTAAGCGCGTAAAGGTCCTTCTCCTCGCCATAGACCAGCAGGACATATTTCATTTCGAGCTCCCTTGGGTGGCCGCGTTATAAGAGGCAAAGGCAGCGGTGTCAGTTTTGCTTGCCGTGGCCATGTGATCGAGCAGGCATGCCGACACTCCGACAATAGCGATGGCCGCAACCAGTCGACCGAAACCGGGCGCCGGCGGATCCAGCCAGAACTCCTCCGCTCGCCGGGCATTTCGCTCCGGCTTTCCCCAGATCGCAACAAACAGATTGTCCATCTCAAATCTCCATCGGCCGCGAGTGGCCGCCCGCAGGACGGCCGGGCCGATGGGAAGTCGACATTTTTGCGCGCAAATTTTCTGAGATTTTTTCGGCCGACCCAACACCCCGACGGGAAAGCGCGTCGAGATTGAGGTCAGGCGGTCTCACCCGAATCTCAACATGCCGTGGATGGCCTTCCGCCGCGCCCGCGCTATAGTTCAGGAGAACGCCGGCGGCCGCCGACGCAACCCCGACAGACCAGGAGGACTCCATGGACCGCACCGCAAACGCCGTCTGGAAAGGCAATCTGAAAGAGGGCAAGGGCACGCTGGATACCCAGAGCGGGACACTGAAGGGAACGCCTTATTCGTTCAAGGCGCGCTTCGAGGATGAGAGCGGCAAATCCGGTACCAATCCGGAAGAGCTGATCGCGGCGGCGCATGCCGGCTGCTACGCCATGCAGCTGTCGCATTTCCTTGCCGAAAACGGCACGCCCGCCGCCGAGCTCGACGCCAAGGCGGTGGTGACGCTGGTGCCCGGCACCGGCATCACCGGCAGCGCCATCACCCTGGTCGGCAAGGTGCCCGGCATCGACGCGGCGAAGTTCAAGGAACTGGCCGAGAAAGCCAAGGCCGAATGCCCAGTGTCGAAAGCCCTTGGGGCCATCAAGGTGTCGCTGGACGCAAAGCTCGCGTAGCGGCGCCTTCTAGCCGCCGGCAGGCATTCCTTCGCCCCTCTCTGCCCTGCCGGGCATCTCCCCCTCAAGGGGGAGATTGGCAGCTCGATTGCCGGCTCTCCTCTTTCAACGTCGGCGATTGGCCAACAACGTCGTGGCGAACAACGTCGGCGATTGGCGAAACCCGCCGTGGCATCTGATCTCCCCCGCGAGGGCCCGCGAGGGGGAGATGTCCGGCAGGACAGAGAGGGGGCCTCGCGCCAACGCTTCTAGTGAGAGCTACAAGCCCAACGCTTCGATCTTCGCCCGCAATGCCGCGACCTCTTCCTCCAGCGCCCTGATGCGCGACTCAAGGTCGGAGTCTGCTGCCGCCGCCGGCTGCCACGGCGCCGCGACGGCCGCGGCTTCCACCGGCCCGCTCAGCAAATGAACGTACCGCTCCTCGCGCTGGCCCGGCGCCCGTTCGAGCAGTTGGATCAGCGGCGGGCGGCGGCCGATCATCAGGTCGAGATTGTCGCGAAGTTCCTCGATCGAGGCGAAACGCGCCATCCGCTCGGAGCGCGCCAGCAGTTCATGCGCCGTCTGCGCGCCGCGCAGCAGCAAAAGCCCGATCACCGCGATCTGCGGCGTGGTCAGCGAAAAGCGCTGCGCCATCAGATGCTCGTAGCGCTCGACGCGCGAAGCGAAGGCCTGGCGCACCAGCCCTTTCTGCTCCAGCGTGCTCAGCGCCCGCCGGATCTCGGTCAGCTCCAGCACCATGACAGGCTCGCGCGCCGTCTTCTGGTTGGCGGCTGCGTGCGCGCCGTTCAGCGTCAGCGGATAGACGTCCGGCGTCAGCTCCTTCTTCTCGATCAGCGAGCCGAGGACACGGGCTTCCACCGGTGAGAGGATGGGGAGATCGGTCATTGAGTTGCCTATCCTTTGAGGCTGGAGGGACAGCACCCCCCTCTGGCCTGCCGGCCATCCCCCGCAAGGGCGAGATCAGCAGTTGCAGCGCCCCTCGCCCATTATTGCAACGCTGAAGATTAGCGAAAGCCGGAATGACAAGCCAATCTCCCTCCTTGCGGGGGAGATGGCCCGCAGGACAGAGGGGGGTGTGACGGACCGCTACTTTTGCAATTCGGAAGCGATCACCGCTAGTACTAAACCCTTCGCTCCACCATCATCTTCTTGATCTCAGCGATCGCCTTCGCCGGATTGAGCCCCTTCGGGCAGGTCTGCGCGCAGTTCATGATGGTGTGGCAGCGGTACAGCCGGAACGGGTCTTCCAGATTGTCGAGCCGTTCGCCCTTGGCCTCGTCGCGGCTGTCGATCAGCCAGCGATAGGCCTGCAGCAGCGTCGCCGGGCCGAGATAGCGGTCGCCGTTCCACCAGTAACTCGGGCAGGACGTCGAGCAGCAGGCGCACAGGATGCACTCGTAGAGCCCATCGAGCTTCTCGCGATCCTCGTGGCTCTGCAGCCATTCCTTGGCCGGCGTCGGCGAGACCGTCTTCAGCCACGGCTCGATCGAAGCGTGCTGGGCGTAGAAATTGGTGAGGTCGGGCACAAGGTCCTTGATCACCGGCATATGCGGCAGCGGGTAGACCTTCACCGCGCCGGAAATGTCCTCGGCGCCCTTGGTGCAGGCGAGCGTGTTCGAACCGTCGATGTTCATGGCGCAGGAGCCGCAAATGCCTTCGCGGCAGGAGCGGCGCAGCGTCAGCGTCGGGTCGATCTTGTTCTTGATCCACAAAAGCGCGTCCAGCACCATTGGCCCGCAATCGTCCATGTCGACGAAATAGGTGTCCATGCGCGGGTTTCCGCCGTCGTCCGGCGACCAGCGGTAGATGCGGTATTCGCGCAGGTTGGTGGCGCCCTCCGGCTTCGGCCAGGTCTTGCCCTGCTGGACTTTGGAATTCTTGGGAAGCGTGAGTTCGACCATTACCTGCGGTCCTTTCGGATGACGAGCTTCAGCCCGGACCAGATTTCGTTGACGGCGGCGACCTTGACGTCGACCAGGTCGCCGTTCAGCGCCTCCGACCGGATCACATCCTCGGTGACGTCGGTCGTCACTTTCGAGGCCTTTTTCGGCCAGGAGACCCAGACCATGCCGTCGCGCTTGATCGCCGTCTCGATGCCGGAAAGGCCATCCTCGATCTCCGCCCGCTGCCGGGCGAACGCATGCACGGCGTCGTATTTGCGGCTGCCCGAGATCGCCGACCATTTCGGCAGCCGATCGACCGTGGCAAAGGACACCGCTTCCGCCAGATCGTCGAGCTCCGGCGGCAGCGCGATGAAGGCGACAACCATGCCGTCCTCCAGGCCGAGCTTGGCAGGAAGGGGCGTGCCGGAATATCCCGCTGCAGCCGATGCCATGGTCAATACACCCTGGCCTTCGGCGCGATCTTGGCCGGGTTGATGCCGCCGTCCTTTTCCGCCAGCAGCGTCTCGGTATGCACCGGCCGGTAGGTGAGTGTCACCTTGCCGTCCTCGCTGACATGGGCCAGCGTGTGCTTGCGCCAGTTGGCGTCGTCGCGGGCCGAGAAATCCTCCCGCGCATGCGCGCCGCGGCTCTCCTTGCGCGCCGCGGCGCCATAGACCGTGGTGATCGCGTTGGCCATCAGGTTTTCCAGCTCCAGCGTCTCGACGAGGTCGGAATTCCAGATCATCGAGCGGTCGGTGACCTTGATGTCCTTGAGTTCGCCCCAGATCTCGGAAACGCGTTTGCAGCCTTTGTCGAGCGAATCCTGCGTGCGGAACACGGCGGCGTCTTCCTGCATCGCCCGCTGCATCTTCTCCCTCAGCACCGCCGTCGGCGTCGAGCCGTTGGCGTGGCGCAGCCTGTCGAAGCGGTCCATGATCTTTACGACCGAGGCCGCGTTGGGCGAAGGGATAGGCGAATTGCGGTCGATCACCTCGCCGGCGCGGATGGCCGCGGCACGGCCGAAGACGACAAGATCAATCAGCGAGTTGGAGCCCAGCCGGTTGGCGCCGTGCACGGACGCGCAGGCGGCCTCGCCCACCGCCATCAGACCGGGCAACACGCGATCCGGGTTCTCAGGCGTCGGGCTGAGCACTTCGCCCCAATAATTGGTCGGCACTCCGCCCATATTATAGTGGACGGTCGGCAGCACCGGGATCGGCTCCTTGGTGAGGTCGACGCCGGCGAAGATCTTTGCCGATTCGGAAATACCGGGCAGCCGCTCGTGCAGCACCGCCGGATCGAGATGGTCGAGATGCAGGAAGATGTGATCCTTTTTCGGCCCTACGCCGCGGCCTTCTCGGATCTCCATCGTCATGCAGCGCGAGACCACGTCGCGCGAGGCGAGGTCCTTGGCGGACGGCGCATAGCGTTCCATGAAGCGCTCACCCTCGGAATTGACGAGATAGCCGCCTTCGCCCCGCGCACCTTCGGTGATCAGGCAGCCGGCGCCGTAGATCCCGGTCGGGTGGAACTGCACGAACTCCATGTCCTGCAACGCGAGCCCCGCTCTTGCCGCCATGCCGCCGCCATCTCCGGTGCAGGTATGCGCCGAAGTGGCGGAGAAATAGGCGCGGCCATAGCCGCCGGTCGCCAGCACCACCATCTTGGCCGAGAAGCGGTGGATGGTGCCGTCATCGAGGTTCCAGGCCACCACGCCGGTGCAGGTGCCGTCCGGTTCCGTGATCAGGTCGAGCGCGAAATATTCGATGAAGAACTGCGCATTGTTCTTCAGCGACTGGCCGTAGAGCGTGTGCAGCATGGCATGGCCGGTGCGGTCGGCAGCCGCGCAGGTACGCTGCACCGGCGGGCCTTCGCCGAAATTCATCATCATGCCGCCGAAGGGCCGCTGGTAGATCTTGCCCTCTTCGGTGCGAGAGAACGGCACGCCGTAATGCTCGAGCTCGTAGACCGCCGCGGGCGCCTCGCGCACCATATATTCCTGCGCGTCGATGTCGCCCAGCCAGTCCGAGCCCTTGACGGTGTCGAAGAGGTGCCACTGCCAGTTGTCAGGGCCCATATTGGCGAGCGAGGCGGCGATGCCGCCTTGCGCGGCAACCGTGTGCGAGCGGGTCGGGAACACCTTTGTGATGCAGGCGGTGCGCAGCCCCTGCTCGGCCATGCCGAGCGTGGCGCGCAGGCCGGCGCCGCCGGCGCCGACGATCACCACATCGAATTTGTGGTCGACAAAATTATAGGCCGAAGCCGTGTTTGCGTTGGCCAAGACGTCAGCCTCCGAATGCCAGTTTGAGCAAGGCAAACAGCGAAGCGACGCCGACTGCCACGCAGAAGAAGGTGTTGAGCGCGATCAGCGCCAGCTTCATGCCTTCGCCATGCACATAATCCTCGATGATCACCTGCATGCCGATGCGCATGTGATAAAGCGGCGAGATCAGCACCAAACCGAGCATGACCGCCACAAACGGGTTCGCAAGCGCGGCCCGCACCTCCGCGTAGCCGTGGCCGTTGATCGCGATCAGGAAGCCGACGAAGAACAGGATCAAAGGAATGTTGGCGATGGCGGTCAGCCGCTGCCGCCAGAAATGCCCGGTCCCTTCGCGGGCCGAACCGAGGCCGCGGACCCTCGCCAGCGGCGTGCGCATGTCCGAATTGTGCGCGTTCATCAGAAAGCTCCCCTTGCCGCATAGCCCGCTATCCAGATCAGGAGCGTCAGCACGATCGAGCCGGCGAGCGTCGCCCAGGCGATCCTGGACGCGGTATGTTTTTCCAGTCCCGCGCCGGTGTCCCAGATGAGGTGGCGCAGCCCGCCCAGCATGTGGTGCATCAGCGCCCAGGTGTAGCCGAAGAGAACCAGCCTGCCGAGCCACGAACCGAAGGCCCAGTCGACCCAGTCGAAGGCGGCCTGCGAGCTCGAAGCGGCGATCAGCCACGCCGCCACCAGCAGCGTTCCGAAATAAAGCGCGCCGCCGGTGATCCGATGGATGATCGACATCGTCATCGTGATCGGCGGCCGGTAGATCGTCAGATGCGGCGAGAGCGGCCGTTCACGTCTGGCAACTGCGCGGGTGGCTGGTGATTTGCTCATGGCTGCCCCAGTTCGGCGTCCCGGATGTCGCCATCGAGGAGCAGCGTTTTCCGCCCTCTTATATGGCTCCGGACAGGCGGTTTCTAATGCTCTTTTTGCACCGCGTCAAAGCCGGAAAATCGTTTTGGAAACATCATTTAGTCTGACAAATTGACGGCCGCGCGCTTCAATCGATTAGCGGCTGTTTCGAAGTTGGCGCAATGTTCGCTGCATCGCAGCAAGATCGCGCGCCGGATGGATTGAGATTGAGGTCAGGGCGTCTGCAGGCCGGCCTCATCTGAAGATCAGCCCACCCGCTACCTCCTGCAGGCCTGCGGGGTGGATCCTCTCTTCATCACCAGCGCCTCGCGACCATCGATCACGATTGCGTCATGCGTAGCCGCTTCCTGATAGCGGCTGCTCTGGTTGGCCGGCGAGGCCGCGAACTCCTCAGCTGCGCCGTCCGGCCGGACCACACGCAGCGACGAGCCGAGATTCTGGATGGTGATCATGCCCCCATCACGGCATCTGTAGGTGGCCGTCCCGATACCGGATCGCGGCACGGTAAGGTCGGTGATGATCTTGGTTGCCTGGGGTGCGGGCGTCTTGGGCGTCGCGGATCCCTGCGGCATTTGAGTTGCGGAAGGCGCTGGTGTCGCGGGTGCGGCGGAGGGCGGTGCCACGGCAGCCGACATCGCGGGCGACGCGGCATTTGCCGCCTTCGGTGCGTTGTCCTGGGGCACGCAGGCCGCGGCCGCGAGAAGCAGCGGGATCGTCATCGACACCCGAACCGTGTGGCCAAAGCTCATGCGCTGTCCCTTTCGTGCGCGGCACGCTACAGCAAATCCGTGAGAAGCGCGAACGGTCAGGTTCGGCCCCTTCGCCATAGCCCTCGCCCGGAAGTGCGTCAAAACAAAGAGATAGGCGGTTGCCGTTGCTGTGAGACGACGGACTGCTCTAGCCATGCGGCGCGGCAAGATCAAGTTCACCCGGGCGTCGGCCCGGCTCCCACCGGCCGACCCTTCGCACCAACCTGCCCCGGAAATTAACCATGTTCCTTAAGAAGCGGCGCCGAAAGCCTACCGCCTCTTAACAAAGGTTAAGAAAGAGTTAACTTCTGATTCGGACCGAATCCGAAGCGCGATCCGCCGCGCCATCAAGGGAGAACGACATGCGTTCGAATACAGTGCGGGCAAGCCTTGCCGCAGCAGTGCTGGCGGGGCTGGTGTTGGTGATCGCCGCGCCGGCCGAAGCGGGGTTGCGCCATCACGACCGCGTCTACGCTGATTCTTTCGGCAACCTCGTCATCGACAGCGCGGCCGGCTACAAACGCATCATCGTCGGCGAGGGCAAGCTTGCCGGGAAACTTTCCGAATTCACCAGCTCCGGTCAGCCTGAAGTCGTCTATGACGACACGGACGAGCCCGGCGCGCCCGGCTGCTACCAGCCGCCCGTGCTGGTCAAGGGCCGCTCCTATATGTACGGGCTTTCCGACGGCGAGATGCCCAATCTCAGCCCTTGCCGTTGAAGATCGTCGGCGTTTGGCGCCGCCTGAGCGCGCCTGACACGCGCACGCAGTCGCGACCGGCATTCTTGGCTTCGTAGAGCGCGGCGTCGGCGCGCCGCAGAAGATCGGCAAACCCTTCGTCGGCCGTAAGTTCCGCCACGCCGAAGCTGGCGCTGCAGCGATGGTCGGCGGGCAGGCCCTCGATCGGCAGGGCCCCAAATGCGTTGCGCGCGCCTTCGGCAAACAGCCGCGCCGCTGCAAGATTGGTACCCGGCAGGATGATGGCAAACTCCTCGCCGCCGATACGGCCGGCGACATGATGCTCGGCCGCGGCTTCGCGCAGGAAGCCGGCGAATGTCTCGATGACACGGTCGCCGCAGGCATGGCCATAGCGGTCGTTGATACTCTTGAAATAGTCGAGATCGGCGAGCACCAACGCCACCGGCACCCCGCGCCGGGCGGCGTCCCGCATGGCAATATCCGCATGGCGCTCGAAACCGCCACGGTTGAACAGCCGCGACAATGTATCCGTCTCCGATTTCGAGGTCGCCTCGCTGAGCGCGTCGCGCACCAGCACGGCCAAGGCAAGCAGCGCCAGCGCCAGCCCGAACACGGTGCCAAGCGATTGCGACACAAGCGCGTAGGCCGTCTGCACATAGGCCTGCGGGTCGGCGCCCCACCCGCCCAGCGCACCCGCGATCAACGGCTTTGAGGCAAACTGCACGGCGCTGGCGCTCAGCACCAGCGCGAGCACATGGTCCAGCCATGCAAGCCTCTGCCGGGAGGACAGCACGATGCCGAGCGCGGTGAGCTGCATGGCGGCATAAGGAAGCTGGTAGGCCATCATCCGCGCCAACGACTGGCGCGGCAGGTCCTGCACCAGATAGACGGCAACCGAGGCGACGACCAGAAAGCAGAGCATCGGCACCCAGGGCGGCCGCACACCATATTTGTGGGCCACCCCGCCATTGAAGGCGATGGTGGCACCGAGGAACACGGCAAAGGCGGCAACGACCGGCAACCTGGCGTCCGCGAAGGCGGGAATGCTGAATTCGATGGCGAAATAGGCCATGCCGAGCACGTAGCTGAAGGCAAGCCAGCGGGCCGACACGCGTCCGGTGCCATGCACGGCAATCGCCATGAACGCCGCGGCCAGCAGACCGGCGACGAGCATGTTGATCATCAGGACGAAGTCGGCGCTGCCCATGTCTGCTCCTTGCCCGGGAGATAATCATCTACCGGCGAAAATCACGTTAACGCCAGGCATGGCGGAAGGACCGCGGACTTTTTCGATTGGCTGAAAGGCCCGTCTGGTCGTCAGAGCATTTGGAACGCCGCTTAGAGGTCAATGGCAATCGCCTTGGTTCCGCGACTGGCCGAGCCATCCCTCCGATCGTCATCCACAGGCGAAGCAAGGAGCGAAGCGCAGCGCGCAGACCCGTGGATAACGAAGGCGCGGGTGTCCACCTGCCTCAGACGGCCGCGAGCGGCTCGGCGACGAACGTCGTTTCGGGCCTCTCGTAGGAAAGCCGCACGCTGTCGCGGCCGTTCTTCTTGGCCTTGTAGAGCGCCTCGTCGGCGCGTCGCATCAAGGGCATCAGCCCTTCCCTGCCGGAGCGGGCGGCGACGCCGAAGCTGGCGGTGACCCTGATGCCGGGCGGCAGGCCGTCGATCGAGCCGGCCGAATAGAAGGTACGGATCGCCTCGGCGAAGAGCCTTGCCGCTCCCAGGTCGCTGAGCGGCAGAAGCACGGCGAATTCTTCGCCGCCGATGCGGCCGGCGGCTCCGCGCGCGCCGGTGGCGGAACGCAGCTTCGCGGCGAAGTCGGCGATCACCCGGTCGCCGGCCTCATGCCCGTACTGATCGTTCAGTGCCTTGAAGTGGTCGAGGTCGGCCAGCACCAGGGCGACGGGAAATCCTGCCCTCGCGCACTGATCGAGCAGCAGGCTGGACCGCTCCTCGAAGCCGCGGCGGTTGAGGATGCCCGAGAGCGGATCGGTGTGGGTCTCCGCCTTGAGCGCCTTCATCACGTCGAGCGCCGCTGCCGTGAACAGGCAAAGCGCGATCAGCAGCGACAGCAGCGCGTGCAGCAGCAGCGCCGTCGTCCAGTAGGACGAGGTATAGAGCTGGTCGTAGCTCTTGAACGGTCCGTTCGCGATGATGACGGCCAGCGTCCGCACGAAGAAGTTCAGCCCGGAAAGCAACGCCAGCACGAACAGCATTTTCTCCGTCGGACCATTGCCACGCACCACGCGCAGTTCGGCGGCGGCCAGAAGACTGACGCCGCCAAGCGCGAAATTGACGACGAGGATGCGCCATGTCAGGTCCGGCTGAACGAACAGAAACCAGCTGAACGCGGCCATACCGCTTCCCGCCAGCACGCCGATCCCGATATAAGGGACGGGCCGGCCGTGGCGCGCGACGATGGCGCCTACCAGACAGGACCCCGCAAGGCAGAAGCACAGATTGGAGAGGAACTTGGACGGCGCCAGCCCGACCGGAAGGGTAAAGTGCTGGAATAGGAACCCGCCTGCGGCGAACGCATAGCTTGCCGCCAGGACCGCGAGGTAGGGCCGGTGGCGCTGATAGCACCACAGCACGAGGAACGCAGCGCCAAGCGCCAGCGCTATCGTCGGATTGAGCAGCGCTATGAGCAGACCGGTGTCCAAAGGACTGCGACTTTCCCCAACTTACCCAACGGGAGATACTAGGACTTAAGCGCAAACAAGCGGTTAAGCCCTCTCGGCAAATACGTCGCAAAGCCATGCGGAACCGGCCTGCCGGAGCGGCGTTGTCCGGCCAGACTGGAGACGCCACACAGGAGACGATTGCGATGGCCGACACGATCACTTTGACCGATCACGATGAAATTCGCTCCTGGGCGGCGGCGCGCGCCGGCTTCCCGGCCATCGTCGACGTCTCGCCGGAGGCTGGAACGCAAGCCATGCTGCGGCTGGTTTTTGGACAGCAGGCCTACGAAGACACCGACCGTCCTGAACGTCCGATTAACGCCGGCGGCTACGAGCTTGTCGAATGGGACGAATGGTTCAGGATCTTCGACGAGCGGCAGCTGGCTCTGGTCGTCGCCGCCGACGAGCCCGGCCGGCGCGAGGAGTTTCACGAGATCATTCGCAGATAGATCGCTGAAAATGCAAAAGGCCCGGAAGTCGCGACCGGGCCTTTCTGGGGACGCGGCCGCCGTTACTTCCAGTCGCGGATGTCGACGAAGTGGCCGGCGATCGCGGCGGCCGCCGCCATGGCCGGAGACACCAGGTGGGTGCGGCCCTTGAAGCCCTGCCGGCCCTCGAAATTGCGGTTCGAGGTCGAGGCGCAGCGTTCATGCGGCTTCAGCCGATCGTCATTCATGGCCAGGCACATCGAGCAGCCCGGCTCGCGCCAATCGAAGCCAGCGGCGACGAAGATCTTGTCGAGGCCTTCGGCCTCGGCCTGTTCCTTGACCAGTCCGGAGCCGGGCACGATCATGGCGTTGACGCGCGGATTGACCTTCTTGCCCTCGACCACTTTGGCGGCGGCGCGCAGGTCCTCGATGCGGCCATTGGTACAGGAGCCGATGAAGACGCGGTCGAGTTCGATATCGGTGATCTTGGTTCCGGGCGTCAGGCCCATATATTCCAGTGCCCGATGCTTGGAGGAACGCTTGTTCTCGTCCGTGATGTCTTCGGGATTCGGCACGATGCCCTGCACCGAGACGACGTCCTCCGGCGAGGAGCCCCAGGAGACGATCGGCGGCAGCTTCGCCGCGTCGAGCACGATCACCTTGTCGAAATGCGCGCCTTCGTCCGACTTGAGCGTCTTCCAGTAGGCAAGCGCCGCATCCCAGGCGGCGCCCTTCGGCGCGCGCGGCTTGTCCTTGACATAGGCGAAGGTCGTCTCGTCCGGCGCGATCAGGCCGGCGCGCGCGCCCGCCTCGATCGACATGTTGCAGATCGTCATACGCCCTTCCATCGACAGCGAGCGGATCGCTTCGCCCGCATATTCGATGACATAGCCCGTGCCGCCGGCCGTGCCGATCTCGCCGATGATGGCGAGGATGATGTCCTTGGCGGTGACGCCTTCGGGCAACTGGCCGTCGACGCGCACCAGCATGTTTTTGGCCTTGCGCTGGATCAGCGTCTGGGTAGCGAGCACGTGCTCGACCTCCGACGTGCCGATGCCATGCGCGAGCGCGCCGAAGGCGCCATGCGTCGAAGTGTGGCTGTCGCCGCACACGATGGTCATGCCAGGCAGGGTGAAGCCCTGCTCGGGCCCGATGATGTGGACGATGCCTTGGCGGACGTCGTTCTCGGAGTAGTATTCGATGCCGAAATCCTTGGCGTTCTTGGCCAGCGCCTCGACCTGGATGCGGCTTTCCTCGTTCTTGATGCCGAACTTGCGCTCGGGCGAGGTCGACACGTTATGGTCGACCACGGCCAGCGTCTTTTCCGGATGCCGGACCTTGCGGTTCGACATGCGCAGGCCTTCGAAGGCCTGCGGGCTGGTGACCTCGTGCACGAGATGGCGGTCGATATAGAGCAGGCAGGTGCCGTCGTCCTGGCGGTCGACGACGTGGTCGTCGAAGATCTTGTCGTAGAGGGTGCGCGGTGCGCTCATGTGCGTAAATCCGTCGATATCAGAATGGGAAAAGCACGCCGGCAGTCCGGCGCGACGACTGCGTCAGTCGGGTCAGTTAAGTCGGCTGGTCAGCGCGCCGCAAACGCGTGCGGAGAAACGCGACGGCAGGCGCTTCCTGTCCTGCAGCACGAAACCCTTGTAGGCCGGATCGCTGAAAAGCTTTTCCATGGCGGCGTAGATAGCAATGTTTTGGCTTTTCGGCAATTGCGGCGACTTGGTTCCTCGCCCCACGAAGTGGGGAGAGGTGGCCCGGCGAAGCCGGGACGGAGAGGGGCCTGCGCGGCGCCTGGAGTTTTAGCCTCCTAACCGCCTCGAGCCCTTCAGTCTTGCGCCTTGTCTTGCAGCGGCTCTGGTGTCGCGGAGGGCGCCCCCCGCTCCGTCCCGGCTTCGCCGGGCCACCTCTCCCCCGCTTTCGCGGGGGCGAGGAACTGGCGCCCGGCTTATTCACATCACCTCAAACACAAACGTCTTCACCAGCGCTTCCGGGTCGCCGATCGCATAGCAGCGGAACCATGGGCTCTGCTCCACCAGCCGCCATTTCCCCGCCTGCGTCAGCTCATCGAACACCGCCTGGAACCCGCCGCTCTCGAAAACCTGGTCGCGCACGGTGAAGATGGCGTGGCCGCCGCTTTTGGTGATGCGCACCAGTTCGTGCAGGCCGGAAGCCGGCGCATGGCCGATGGTGAAGACGCCGGTTGAGAAGAAGGCGCGAAAATGCCGATCCGGCCAGGGCACCGGGCCGCCGAGCATCGCCTTCTTCAGCTCGCCATAGGCCGGCTTGCTGCCGGCCTGGCGGCTGCCGGCGATCTTCAGCATGTCGTCGGAGAGGTCGAGCCCAGCGATCTCTCCATAGCCAAGCGCCTTCAGCGACGGACCAGACAGGCCGGTGCCGCAGCCGGCGTCGAGTAGCGGGCCCTCGCCCGCCGGCACATACCGCGCCACCCAGGCGGTGATCAGGAACGGCAGGAGATAGCCGAGCGAGGCGGTCTCGATGTCATAGGTCGCGGCCCAGTCGGCATAGGCCTTGGAGAGCCCCTCCGGCGAGTCGGCCGAATAGACGGAATCCAGCGCCGCATTGGCCTTGTCGAAATTCATGGGCGCGTCCTCCGCGATGATGAGCGGAGGGATCGTAGCGCGGACTTTTGCCGCCGGCTATTCCCCGTGTTGCCGGCGCAGCCGCTGCTCCAGCCCCCGCAACGCCAGCGACAGGCCGACGGTCAGGATGAGGTAGATATAGGCGACGATCGAATAGGTCTCGAAGAAGCGGAACGAGCCGGCGGCATAGACCTTGCCGATCTGGGTGATGTCGGCCACGCCGAGCACGGAGACCAAGGAAGAATCCTTGACCATGGCGACGAAATCGTTGCCGAGCGGCGGCAGGATCATGCGGATCGCCTGCGGGAACACGATCAGCCTGAAACGCTGCGCGCGGGTAAGACCAAGCGCCTTGGCGGCTTCAATCTGGCCCTTCTCGACCGACTGGATGCCGGCGCGGAACACCTCCGAGATGAAGGCCGAATAGCCGATGGTCAGCGCCATGATGGCGCGCCAGAGCAGCGAGACATCGCGCACCAGCAATTCGCCGATCAGCCCGGCGCTCTGCAGCGGCGCGGTCAGCGCATTCCAGGCGGCGACGAAGGCCGGCGCGCCGGCAAAGGCGATCCAGAACAACAGCACCAGGATCGGCACGCCGCGGATGATCTCGACATAGAAGCGCGCGATCTGGCGCAGCCACTGCGATCCCGACAGCGCCATGAGCGCGATGCCGAGCCCAAGCGCCGAGGCTAAGGCGAAAGCGACCGCGGTGACGAAGATGGTGATGCCGATGCCCTTGGCGACGGTGGCGAAGACCTCGGCATAGAGATCGCTGGACGCGATGGCGAGGGCGGCAGCCAGTGCGAGGACGGCCGCGGCGGCAAGCCACCAGGGGAATTCGGGTTTGGAGGAGGTGGGTGCGGACATCAGTTCCCAACGCTGGCGAATAGATGCCTTCGCAAGAGTTGCTGATCTCCCCCCTTGCGGGGGAGATGTCCGGCAGGACAGAGGGGGGTGTGAAGGAATGAGGCCTTTGCGGACTTCGGCCCGCCACTGTCGCGCGTCACTGGCTGCAACAGCGCCTACTGCCCCATCTTGTAATCGAGGAACCACTTCTTGTTGAGCTTGTCGAACGTGCCGTCGGCCTTGAGCGACGCGATGGCGGCGTTGACCGGCTTCACAAGGTCCGAGCCCTTCGGAAAGATGAAACCGAAATCCTCGGTGCCGAGCGGGCCGCCGATCAGCTTCAACTTGCCTTCGGAAGCGTCGACATAGCCTTTGCCGGCGGTGCCGTCGGTGAGCACGACGTCGACGTCGCCCGCTTTCAGCGCCTGCACGGTCGCGCCGAAGGTCTCGAACAGCTTGATGCGCGGGTTCTGCTCGTTGCCGTCGAGCACGCTGTAGACGGCGGTGTAGAAGGGCGTGGTGCCAGGCTGGGCGCCGATCAGCCCGTCCTTGAAGGCGCCGAAGGTCTTGGCGTCGGTGAATCGGCTTTCGTCGCCGCGCACCAGCATGAACTGCTCCGAGCGCATATAGGGGTCGGAGAAGTCCACCTTCTCCTTGCGATCGTCCTTGATGGTGATGCCGGTCATGCCGATGTTGTACTGGTTGTCCGAAACCGCCTGGATCATCGCGTCCCAGGAGGTGTTCTGGTACTCGACCTTGAAATTCAGCCGCTTGGCGATCTCGTCCATCGCGTCATATTCCCAGCCGATCTGCTTGCCGGACTTCTTGTCGATGAACTGCAGCGGCGGATAGGCGTTTTCCGTCACCACCACGACCTTCTTGCCGCCGAGGTCGGGCAGATTGTCGGCGAGCGCGGCGACAGGCGCGAGAAGGCAGGCCACCAGGGCGGCCAGCAGCAATTTCGACTTGGTCATGACAAATCTCCGAAGGTGCGACCACGCTGCAATTTCGCGGCCTGAGAAAATCCGGCACCGACTTTAGCCTGCCGCAAGCGCCTTGCAAGCCGGTCCGCGCTGCCGCAGGCCGGTGAACACGCAATCTGATGCTCTTCGGGGATGGTTTCGAGGACGGCCTTTGCGCCGATCAGTCCTGATTGGCCGTGGCCTCGCGCAATCCGGCGACCAGGCGTGTCAGCGTGCCATGCAGGGCCTTCAGCTCGGCCCGGTCCAAAGGCATCGCGCAGTTCAGCCCTTCCTGCACGTCCTTCATCTTCGCCCGCAGCGCCTGACCCTTCGCGGTCGGTTCTACCAGCACCCGCCGCTCGTCGGCGGCATCGCGCCGGCGCGTCACGAGGCCGCCCGCTTCCATGCGCTTGATCAGCGGCGTCAGCGTCGCCGAATCGAGCCCCAGTGCCGCGCCGAGCTCGCCGATCGTGCTCGGCGAATGCTGCCACAACGCCAGCATCGCCAGATATTGCGGATAGGTGAGGCCGAGCGGGTCGAGCAGCGGCCGGTAGAGCTTGGTCATCAGCCCGCTCGCCGAATAGAGCGCGAAGCAGAGCTGCTGGTCGAGACGTGGCACGGCGATAGCCCCGGCATCCTGCGCCGGGGCTGGCTTGGCCATGGTTTCGGTTGTCGTCGTCATGCTGCCTTTGCCGGAAGCGCTGTGGTGGACAGCGCCACGTCGATATTGCCCCGGATAGCGTTGGAATAGGGGCAGACCTTATGCGCTTCCGATACAAGCGCATCGGCGCCCGCCTGATCAAGCCCCTTGATCTCCGCCGCCAGCGCGACGCCGAGGCGGAAGCCGCCCTGGTCGTTCGGATAAAGACTGACGGTGGACGTGATCGAAGCGTCCTCGAGCGGCAGCTTCTGCTGGCGGGCGATGAAGCGCACCGCGCTCTCGAAGCAGGCCGCATAGCCGACCGCGAAAAGCTGTTCCGGATTGGTGGCGCCGCCCTTGCCGCCGAGTTCCTTCGGCATCGCAAGGTCGACCTTGAGCAGGCCGTCGCTGGTTTCGCCGTGACCGTTGCGGCCGCCGCTGACATGAGCCTGGGCGGTGTAGAGTGCAGACATCTTTATCTCCATTTGATTTGTACACGATTATTTAGTATACAAGATAATTAGATGTCAACGATGGCGGCGCGGTTTTCCTGCGGCAAGCGATCACAGCTCAGTGAAAAACGAAAAAGGCGGCCGAAGCCGCCTTTCCGAACCAATGCTGTCGAAGCGCCTTATTCGGCCGAAGCAGCCTCGGCGGCGGCCTTCTTCTCGGCGGCTTCCTTGGCGGCCGTCTCGGCGGCCAGTGCCTGGGCGGCGGCGACCTTCTCGGCCTCGATGCGGGCACGTTCGGCGTTCAGCGCATCACGCTCTTCGTCGTTCAGCTTGCGGGCGCGCACGCCGGTGTTTTCCGAAATGCGGGCCGACTTGCCGCGGCGGTCGCGCAGGTAATAGAGCTTGGCGCGGCGCACCTTGCCGCGGCGCACGATCTCGACGCCCTCGACCATCGGCGAGTAGACCGGGAAAACGCGCTCGACGCCTTCGCCGTAGGAAATCTTGCGGACGGTGAAATTCTCCTGGAAGCCGGAGCCGGAGCGGGCGATGACGACGCCCTCATAGGCCTGGACGCGGGTGCGGCTGCCTTCGGTGACGCGCACCTGGACACGCACGGTGTCGCCCGGCTGGAATTCGGGCAGCTTGCGCTTGGCTTCGATCTTGGCGGCCTGTTCGGCCTCGAGCTGACGGATGAGATCCATCTCAAATATCCACTTCTTGTTCTTCCGACAGTCAGAGCGTCCTCACTCGCCTTGCAGTTCCAACGACCGCTCGGCTATGCCCTTTGTCGAAACATCGAGCAGGGACGGCTACACCGCCATTTGTTGACGGGTCCAGAAGATCGTTCTTCCGGTTCGGGCGGCGACATACAGCTATTTCGGCGCTTTGTCACGTCCAAATGCATGTCGCCCAGAGGTGTGCGGGGTTCTGGGGCGACGACATGCATCAAAAAAGGGACTTTAAGGCATATTTTTTGCGCTCCTGGTACCATCTTATTGCCTCGTGCCGGGTTGCGCGAGCCCGCCAAGCTTTCTAAGCCGGGAACGTGTATTCCCGGGCCTTCCCTCCATGACGTTCTCCGATGCCGTCCTGCTCTTCCTCGCGGGCTTTGCCTCTGGCGCCGCCAACGCGGTCGCCGGCGGCGGCACTTTCCTCACCTTTGGCGCCATGACGCTGGTGGGCCTGCCGCCGATCGTCGCCAACGCTACCTCCTCGGTGACGCAGCTGCCGGGCTATATCACCTCGACGCTCGCCTACTGGACCGATATCCGGCATTTCTGGCGCGGCGCCCTGCTGCTTTGCCTGATCTCGGCCCTCGGCGCGCTGGCCGGCTCGCTCGTTCTGCTCGCGCTCTCCAACCCGTCCTTCCGGGCCCTCGTGCCTTGGCTGCTGATCGCCGCGACCGCCCTGTTCGCCGCCGGGCCGTGGCTGAAACCGGCGGCCGGCCCGGAGCATCAGGCCTCGGTCGGCTCGCTCGCCGGTTCGATCGCGCAATTCGCGACCGCGGTCTATGGCGGCTTCTTCGGCGCCGGCATGGGCGTGATGATGCTCGCCACGCTCGGCCTGACGCAAGCCGGCGATTACCACCGGCTCAACGCCTTGAAGAACATGCTGTCCATCGTGATCGCGGTTGTCGCCATCCTGGTCTTCGTTTCGGGGGGCGTTGTCGCCTGGCTGCAAGCGATCGTCATGATCCCGGGCGTGGCGCTCGGCGGCTATGCCGGTGTCTGGATCGCCAAGCGCGTGCCGCAAGGCGTCGTGCGTGGCTTCGTCGTCGCCGTTGGCCTGCTTCTGGCTCTGTACTATTTCACCAACAGCTGAGGCGTACCGCCAAGCAAGTCAGGCCGCCGCTCCCGCGTCAGCTTCTCGGCCTCGGCGCGCCGCCATTCGGCAATCTTCTTGTGGTTGCCGGAAATCAGCACGTCCGGGATCGGCCTGCCCTCGAATTCCTGCGGCCGCGTATAGTGCGGGTGCTCGAGCAGGCCGTTTTCGAAACTCTCTTCCTCGCCGGACACCGCATTGCCCATGACGCCGGGCAGAAGCCGCACCACGGCGTCGAGCAGCACGAGCGCCGCCGGCTCGCCGCCCGACAGGATGAAATCGCCGACGGAAACTTCCTCTAATCCCCGCGCGTCGATCACCCGCTGGTCGACGCCCTCGAAGCGTCCGCACAGGATGACGACGCCAGGCCCGGCGGCAAGCTCGCGCACGCGGGCCTGGGTCAGTGGTTTTCCGCGCGGGCTCATCAGCAGCCTTGGGCGCTCATCGCCCGGCGGCGAGGCGTGGTCGATGGCCCTCGCCAGCACATCGGCGCGCATCACCATGCCGGCGCCGCCGCCGGCCGGCGTGTCGTCGACCGTGCGATGCCTGTCGGTGGCGAAATCGCGGATCTGGATCGCTTCCAGCGACCATGTGCCGGCTTCCAGCGCCCGTCCCGCCAGCGACAGGCCGAGCGCGCCCGGAAACATCTCCGGATAGAGCGTCAGCACCGAGGCGGCAAAGCTCACCGGTTGCCCCCTGCATCCTTGGGTCCGCGCGGCCTGCCTTTCGGGTCAAAGTCGGAATGACCCGGCTCTTCGCCCTCATCGTTATCGACCAGTCCCGCCGCCAGCGGATCGACCTCGACGAAACCGTCGGCGATCGAGACATGCGGCACCGCGGCTTGCGTGAACGGGATCAGCACGCCCTTGCGGCCGGCAAGCGTGACATCGAGAATGTCGCCGCCACCGAAATTGTGCACGGCGACGACCTTGCCGATGACGCCGGTGTCGTCCCGGACGTCGAGCCCGATGAGATCGGCATGATAGAACTCGTCCTCCTCGCCATCGTCAGGCAACACCGAACGGTCGACGAAAAGCTCCGTGCCGGCCAAGGCCTCGGCGGCATTGCGGTCACCGACGCCCTTGAAACGCACGACGACGACTGTGCCCGCCGGCCTGATATCGGTGATGTGAAAGGCACGGCCGTCTTTGGCATAGAGCGGACCGTAGTCGGCCAGCGCCAGCGGGTCGCCGGTGAAGGTTTTCACTCTGAGTTCGCCCTTGATGCCGTGTGCAGCACCGATGACGGCCATCTGTACGGGGTTTTCGAGCTTCGACATGGCGGCACTTCCTTTGCCTTGCTCTAGCCTCCTGACGCCATCATTTCAATGAGGCCCTCTTCACCGCTTCCTAACCCGCATGCATGACAATGCCGTCATGCAGGAATTCCTCATCCCGGCCAAACCCGACCTCCAGGCGGCACGCGAGACCTGGCTGAAGACGCTCGCGCATGAGCGCCGGCTGTCGCCGGAAACCGTCGAAGCCTATGAACGCGACACGCGCCAGTTCCTGCATTTCTTGACCGGACATTGCGGCGGCCCGCCCGGCATTTCCGATATTGCCGACCTGCGCCCTGCCGATCTGCGCGGCTTCCTCGCCAAGCGCCGCAATGACGGCGCCGGCGCCCGCACGCTGGGGCGGGGCCTTGCCGGCATCCGCTCGCTGCTGCGCTTTCTCGAAAAACGCGGCCTCGTCAACGCCGCGGGTGCCGTCGCCCTGCGCGCGCCGCGCCAGCCGAAATCGCTGCCCAAGCCGCTGACGGCAAGCGATGCCAGAAAGGTCGTGGCGATGGAGGGACAGCTCGCGGCAGAACCCTGGATCGCCGCCCGCAACGCCGCCGTGCTGACGCTGCTCTATGGCTCCGGCCTGCGCATCTCCGAAGCGCTCAGCCTGAAAGGCGCCGATCTTGCAAGGGAAGCCGACACCGTGCTGCGCGTCACGGGCAAGGGTGGCAAGACGCGGCTGGTGCCGGTGCTGCCGGTGGCCCGCAAGGCGGTCGCGGAATATCGCCGGCTCTGCCCCTTCCACATCGGTCCCGACGGCCTGTTGTTCCGCGGCGCCCGCGGCGGCCTGCTGAACCCGGCCATCATCCAGCGCGAGATGGCGAAGCTGCGCTCGGCGCTGAACCTGCCCGACACGGCGACGCCGCATGCGTTGCGCCATTCCTTCGCCACGCACCTGCTCGGCCGCGGCGGCGACCTGCGCACCATCCAGGAACTGCTCGGCCACGCCAGCCTGTCGACGACCCAGATCTACACCGGCGTCGACACCGCGAGGCTGCTCGACATCTATGAGAAGGCGCATCCAAGGGCCTAAGCCCCTGACCTCGTCATACTAGGGCGGAGCAGGAGCGAAGCTCCGTCGCGGAGACCTGGATGACGATGTGGCAGCTATCGGACCGCAAACAATTTCACCGCGCCGATTAACCGTTTTGCCGCTTTTCAGCGCTAAGACGCTTCCCATGAAACGCGTCATCGCCATCGCCGACCACGCGGCCCTTGTCTCGTTGAAGCTGCTCGCGGCGCTCAACCTGCTGTTTTTCCTGTCCTTCATCGTCGTTCTCCTGCTTGCAGGCCGGGCGCATGCCGAAGCGCCGAATTGCGCCGGCACCGATCTGTTGACCGCGCTGGAGAAGAACGATCCAGCCGCCTTCAAGAAGGTCGAGGCCGAGGCAGCGGCCGTTCCCAACGGCAAGGGCCTGCTGTGGAAGCTGGAGAAGCCGGGCGAGAAACCGTCCTATCTGTTCGGCACCATGCACATGACCGATACGCGCGTCACCACGCTGCCGGCCGCCGCGCAGAAAGCCTATGACAGCGCCGGAACCATCGTCATCGAAACCACGGATGCAATGGACAAGGCCAAGATGATGGCCGCGATGGCCAGCGAACCCGGCCTGATGATGTTCACCGACAACACCACGCTGTCGTCGCTGCTGTCGCCGGACGATGCGGCGGCGCTGAACAAGGGGCTCGATGCCCGCGGCATCCCACCGGCCACGGTCGCCAAGATGAAGCCGTGGATCCTTTCGGCGATGATGGCGTTGCCGGCCTGCGAGGTGGCGCGCCAATCCGCCGGCGAACCCGTGCTGGACGTCAAGCTCGCCTCGGACGCCAAGGCCTCGGGCAAGGACGTCGAAGGGCTCGAGACCGCCGTCGGCCAGTTGCGCGCCATGGCCTCGCTGCCGCTCGAATTCCACATGAAGAGCCTGGTCGAGACGATGAAGCTTGGCGACAAGGTCAACGACGTCAACGAAACGATGATCGTCCTTTACCGGCGCGGCGAGGTCGGCATGTTCTGGCCGTTGTTCAAGGCAGTGCTGCCCCAGACCGCCGATGACCAGGCCGGCTATGCCGCCTTCGAGCAGACCATGATCACTAGCCGCAACAAGGTGATGGCCGCGAACGCGATGCCGATTCTTGCCAAGGGCAACGTCTTCATGGCCGTCGGCGCCATGCATCTGCCCGGTCTGGAAGGACTGGTCGAGGATTTTCGCAAGGCAGGGTATAGTGTTACCGCCGTCAACTGAGTCGTCTGGCGGCTGGCGGACCTGAAAACGCCGGTTTTTCAGCGCTTTCCGTCCGTTCGCGTGAAACCCGATGCGGGATCAGCGCGTTGATGGCTGTTATTTTGATGACTTTCATCCAAGGAGGACACGTTTCATGGCGAACCCTAACGACCCCTTCACCCCTTCGAGCCCGCCTCCCAGGTCGGGTGGCGGCGGCAGCGGGTGGCTGATCGCCCTTGTTGTCATTATCCTGGCCATTGTTGCGTATTATGTCTTTGGCAGAAGCGGCGGCCAGCATGCCCCGGCCCCGGCTGAGCCCCCGGC
>SAPZ01000078.1 GCA_004020875.1 Mesorhizobium sp. | reverse complement strand
CGGGTCAGCTTGCGCAAAAACTCCGTCCAGATCGGCTCGGCCTCAGACGTGCCGACCTCCATGCCCAGCACTTCGCGCCGGCCGTCTGCGTTGACACCGACGGCGATGATGACGGCGACCGAGACGATGCGTCCGCCGCGGCGCACCTTCAGGTAGGTGGCATCGATCCACAGATAGGGCCAGTCGCCCTCGATGGGCCTGTCGAGGAAGGCCTTCACCTTGCCGTCGATCTCCTCGCACAGCCGGCTGACCTGGCTCTTGGAGACGCCGCTCATGCCCATCGCCTTGACCAGGTCGTCGACCGAGCGCGTCGAGATACCCTGGACGTAGGCCTCCTGGATGACGGCGATCAGCGCCTTCTCGGCCATGCGCCGCGGCTCAAGGAAGCTCGGGAAGTAAGAGCCCTTCCTGAGCTTGGGGATGCGCAGCTCGACGGTGCCGGCCCGCGTCTCCCAGTCTCTGTCGCGGTAGCCGTTGCGCTGGACAAGCCGCAGCGGGTTCTTCTCGCCATGGGCCGCGCCGGTGGCGGCGCCCACCTCCAGCTCCATCAGCCGCTCGGCGGCAAAGCCGATCATCTCGCGCAGGATATCGGCATCGGGGGTCTTCTCTACGAGCGTGCGCAGGTTCATCATGTCGTTGGTCATCGGTGGTTCCTTCGAATCAGGTTGTGTCAGCAACCCAACCCTACCGAAGAACATCGATGACCGCCGCTGCGCCGCTCGCTCGCTACAGCGCTGTTGAGGGCGC
>SAPZ01000077.1 GCA_004020875.1 Mesorhizobium sp. | reverse complement strand
GCATCTGGAGAGCTTGCTTCAGGCTGCCGGCCGCGAGCGCGCCAAGCTGATCGTGTTCGAGAGCGTCTATTCGATGGATGGCGACATCGCGCCGATCAGGCAGATCGTCGAGCTGGCCGAACGCCACAACGCCATGACCTATATCGACGAGGTGCATGCGGTGGGCATGTATGGACCGCGCGGCGGCGGCATCACCGAGCGCGAGGGCCTGGCCGACCGCATCGACGTCATCGAGGGGACGCTCGCCAAGGCGTTCGGCACGCTCGGCGGCTACATCACCGGCACCAGCGCTGTGATCGACGCGGTGCGCTCCTATGCGCCGGGCTTCATCTTCACCACCGCGCTGCCGCCGGCGATCGCGGCGGCCGCCACCGCCTCGATCCGTCACCTGAAGCGCTCGCAGGCCGAGCGCGACGCGCAGCAGCGCCAGGCGGCCAGAACCAAGCAGGTGCTTGCCGCAGCGGGCCTGCCGGTGATGGAATCGGCCACCCATATCGTGCCGGTGCTGGTCGGCGACCCCGAGCTTTGCAAGATGGCGAGCGACCGGCTGCTTGGCGTGCACGGCATCTATATCCAGCCGATCAACTATCCGACGGTGCCGCGCGGCACCGAGCGGCTGCGCATCACGCCGACGCCGTTCCACTCCGACGCGCTGATCGCCGAATTGCAGGACGCGCTGGTCGAGACCTGGGATGCGCTGGGCATCCCCTATGCCGGCTCCGGCCGCCCCGCCGTCGCCAAGACCGATCGGATCATTCCCCTCTTGGTGCCGAAGTCAGGCGGCTGAAG
>SAPZ01000076.1 GCA_004020875.1 Mesorhizobium sp. | reverse complement strand
GAGACGGCCAACCGTCACTATGCCCATGTCGACTGCCCCGGCCACGCCGACTATGTGAAGAACATGATCACGGGTGCCGCGCAGATGGACGGCGCGATCCTGGTCGTTTCGGCCGCCGACGGCCCGATGCCGCAGACCCGCGAGCACATCCTCTTGGCCCGCCAGGTTGGCGTGCCCTCGATCGTTGTGTTCCTCAACAAGGTCGACCAGGTCGACGACGCCGAGCTTCTCGAGCTGGTCGAGCTTGAGGTTCGCGAGCTTCTGTCGAAGAACGAGTTCCCCGGCGACGACATTCCGATCGTCAAGGGTTCGGCCCTGGCTGCTCTTGAGGACTCCAACAAGACCATCGGCGAGGACGCCATCCGCGAGCTGATGGCTCAGGTCGACGCTTACATCCCGACGCCGGTTCGTCCGCTGGACAAGCCGTTCCTGATGCCGATCGAGGACGTGTTCTCGATCTCGGGCCGCGGCACGGTCGTGACCGGCCGCGTCGAGCGCGGCGTGGTCAAGGTTGGCGAGGAGCTGGAGATCGTCGGCATCCGTCCGACCGCCAAGACGACCTGCACGGGCGTTGAGATGTTCCGCAAGCTGCTCGACCAGGGCCAGGCCGGCGACAACATCGGCGCGCTGCTGCGCGGCATCGACCGCGAAGGCGTGGAGCGCGGCCAGGTTCTGGCCAAGCCCGGCTCGGTGAAGCCGCACAAGAAGTTCGTGGCCGAAGCCTACATCCTGACCAAGGACGAGGGTGGCCGTCACACGCCGTTCTTCACCAACTACCGTCCGCAGTTCTACTTCCGCACGACGGACGTTACGGGCATCGTGACGCTGCCGGCCGGCACCGAGATGGTGATGCCCGGCGACAACATCACCGTCGACGTCGAGCTGATCGTGCCGATCGCGATGGAAGAGAAGCTGCGCTTCGCCATCCGTGAAGGCGGCCGCACCGTCGGTGCAGGCATCGTCGTCACCATCAAGGAATAAT
>SAPZ01000075.1 GCA_004020875.1 Mesorhizobium sp. | reverse complement strand
TGTGAGCTTTCGAGAGGTTGTCCATTCGGACCGGACCGAGGAGACTGGAGTTACCACGCTTCAGCATCCATCGGAGGGTCCGAATGAACATCCACAAGAATGCCCGTCTCACACCGCTGCGTCGAGAGGAGATGGCGTTATCGGTGATAGAAGGCGCTTTTTCCAAAGCCCATGCGGCGCGCGTCTATGGCGTGTCGGCCAAGATCGTGGCGCGCTGGGTCGAGCGCTATAAGACCAAAGGGCGGGCCGGCATGGTCGACCGCTCGTCGCGGCCCACCGTCATGCCGAGCCTGACCGAACAGTCCGTGGCCGAGCGCATCGCAGCCTTGCGTCGCCAGCGGCTGACCGGCAAGCACATCGCCCATGAGGTCGGCGTCTCGCCCGCCACCGTCAGCCGGGTTCTCAAGCGTGCCGGGCTGTCGCGGCTCAGGGATATCGAGCCGGCCGAACCGGTCCGGCGCTACGAGCGGGAGCATCCCGGCGAGATGATCCATATCGACATCAAGAAGCTCGGCCGCTTCAGCCAAGTCGGCCATCGTATCACCGGCGATCCGCAAAAGGGCAAGTCGCGCGGCGCCGGCTGGGAGTTCGTCCATGTCTGCATCGACGACGCGTCCCGCATCGCCTTCTCGCAAATCCTGCCCGACGAGAAAAAGGAGTGCGCCATCGCCTTCCTCAAGGCCGCGGTCGCCTATTACGCCAGCCTCGGCGTCACGATAGCCCGCGTCATGACCGACAACGGCTCCTGCTACAGATCAAAGGCCTTCGCCAAGGCCTGCCGCGATCTCGGCCTCAAGCACGTCACGACAAGACCCTATACGCCCAAGACCAATGGCAAGGCCGAGCGCTTCATCCAGACAGCACTGCGCGAATGGGCCTACGCCATTGCCTATCCGACATCCGATCATCGTGCCGCCGAACTGCCTGTCTGGCTGCACAGATACAATTGGCATCGTCCACATGGCAGCCTAAAGTCAAAAACGCCTATCAGTCGCCTCGCCCTGATCGAGGACAACCTGTTGAAGCTCCACA
>SAPZ01000074.1 GCA_004020875.1 Mesorhizobium sp. | reverse complement strand
CGCATCCGCGTGGCGAGCAGCGACTGATGGCCGTCGCGCATCGTCGTGTCGGTGACCAGCACCTGGCGCTGCTCCCGCATCCAGGCCGCGAATTTCTCCGGGCCGAGCGCATCGAGCCTCTGCTTGCTGCCGTCCGGGATATGGCCGTTGAGATAGGGCACCACGGGCGCGGCCGCATTCGCCTTCGGCATCGGCCGGCCGCGCGTCTCGGGATGGCCGTTGACACTGACATCGGCCAGATAGTTCAGCAGCTTGGTGGCGCGATCCTGCCGCTTCACCTGCTCGAACAGTTCCGGCGTCGTGTCGATGAACTTGGTTGTGTAGGAATTGTCGGCGAAGCGCGGGTGATTGATGATCGCCTCGAGGAAGGTGAGGTTGGTGGCGACGCCCCGGATGCGGAACTCGCGCAAGGCCCGGTTCATGCGCGAAATCGCCTCGCCGGGCGTCGGCGCCCAGGCTGTCACCTTCTCGAGCAGCGGATCGTAGAACCGGGTGATGACCGCGCCCGAATAGGCGGTGCCGCCGTCGAGCCGGATGCCGAAGCCGG
Source organism: Mesorhizobium sp. (assembly GCA_004020875.1). Classification (GTDB taxonomy): domain Bacteria; phylum Pseudomonadota; class Alphaproteobacteria; order Rhizobiales; family Rhizobiaceae; genus Mesorhizobium. Next base: position 544 of record SAPZ01000074.1, on the reverse strand, counting down.
CCGCCTCGCGGTAGGCGGTGATGCGGCCATAGTCGGGAATGAAATTCTGTTCCGGATCCTCGGTGGTGATGCGGCACTGCAGCGCATGGCCGTTGAGCCTGATGTCCTTCTGCGCCGGCACGCCCGATTCCTTCGTGCCGATGGCGAAACCGTCGAGGATATGGATCTGCGCCTTGACGATGTCGATGCCGGTCACCTGCTCGGTGACGGTGTGCTCGACCTGGATGCGCGGATTGACCTCGATGAAGTAGAATTTGCCGGTGTCGGCGTCTTGCAGGAACTCGACCGTTCCGGCGCCGATATAGCTGGTCTCGCGTGCGATCTTGAGCGCGTAGCCACAGAGCTCCTGGCGTAGTTCCTCGCTGAGATAGGGCGCCGGCGCGCGCTCCACGACCTTCTGGTTGCGGCGCTGGATCGAGCAGTCGCGCTCGAAGAGGTGCACCGCGTTCCCGTGTATATCGCCCAGCACCTGGACCTCGACATGGCGAGCACGCTCGATCAGCTTTTCGAGATAGACCTCGTCCTTGCCAAAGGCGGCCTTGGC
>SAPZ01000073.1 GCA_004020875.1 Mesorhizobium sp. | reverse complement strand
GCCATGTACAAGAAGAAGGAAAAGTGACGTGACCGTCAATCTCGCTTCCTTCCTCTATCTCGTCTCCGGCATCCTGTTCATCCTGGCGCTGCGCGGCCTGTCGCATCCGACCACCAGCCGGCAGGGCAATCTCTACGGCATGATCGGCATGGGCATTGCCATCGCCACCACGCTGGCGCTGGCGACACCCTCGGTCGGGCGCTTCGGCCTGATCGTGCTCGGCCTCGCCATCGGCGGCGGCATCGGCGCCGTCACCGCGCGCCGCATCGCCATGACCTCGATGCCGCAACTGGTGGCCGCCTTCCATTCGCTTGTCGGCTTCGCCGCCGTCATGGTGGCAGCGGCCGCCATCTATGCGCCGGAAAGTTTTGGCATCGGCACGGCGGGCGACATCCACGCCCAGGCGCTGGTCGAGATGAGCCTAGGTGTTGCCATCGGCGCCATCACCTTCACCGGCTCGGTCATCGCCTTCCTCAAGCTTGACGGCCGCATGTCCGGCAAGCCGATCATGATCGGCGGCCGCCACCTCATCAACATCGTCCTCGGCGTCGCCCTGGTGGTGCTGATCGTGCTTCTGGTCACCACCGAGTCCAAGCTCGTCTTCTGGCTGATCGTCGCCGCCTCGCTGGTGCTCGGCGTGCTGCTGATCATACCGATCGGCGGCGCCGACATGCCGGTCGTGGTGTCGATGCTGAATTCCTATTCGGGCTGGGCGGCGGCAGCGCTTGGCTTCACCCTCGGCAACCTTGCGCTGATCATCACCGGCGCGCTGGTCGGCTCGTCCGGCGCGATCCTGTCCTACATCATGTGCAAGGGCATGAACCGCTCCTTCATCTCGGTCATCCTCGGCGGCTTCGGCGGCGAGACGGCGGCGGCTGCCGATGACGGTATCGAGCGCACCGTCAAGCAGGGCTCGGCTGACGACGCCGCTTACCTGATGATGAACGCGCAGAAGGTCATCATCGTGCCAGGCTACGGCATGGCCGTCGCCCAGGCGCAGCACGCGCTGCGTGAGATGGCCGACAAGCTCAAGGCCAACGGTGTCGAGGTCAAATACGCCATCCATCCGGTCGCCGGCCGCATGCCCGGCCATATGAACGTGCTGCTTGCCGAGGCCAACGTGCCCTATGACGAAGTGTTCGAGCTGGAAGACATCAACTCCGAATTCGCGCAGGCCGACGTCGCCTATGTCATCGGCGC
>SAPZ01000072.1 GCA_004020875.1 Mesorhizobium sp. | reverse complement strand
TGTCCGAACCGGATAGATAGGTAACAGAATGGACCGATTAGATGGGTGACAGTTTTCTTGCCAGCCGGGAGGACCGGCGATGGTTTGGCGAGAGACTGGCATCATGGATGAGCGGCTTCGTTTTGTTGTTGAATGCCTATCTGGTGAGGAGACGATGACGCAGCTTTGCGCGGCCTTCGAGATCTCGCGCAAGACCGGCTACAAATGGCTTGGACGTTACCGGGAGTCCGGCCCGGAAGGCCTGCACGACCGGCCGCGTGCACCGCTCGATCACGGCCGGGCAACGGCAGCGGATCTGGTGGAGCGGATCGTGGCGGAGAAGGAAGCGCATCCGCTGTGGGGGCCGAAGAAGATCATGGCCCGGCTGAAGCGGGCGGAGCCCGGTTGTGGCTGGCCGGCAGTCTCGACAGCCGGCGAGATCTTGAAGCGGCATGGCCTTGTTGGGCGGCGCCGCGCACGCTGGAGGGCAGCGGGCAACGGTCCATGGCCGGAACCTGAGGGACCGAACGCGCTGTGGACGGGAGATCACAAGGGCTGGTTCCGGACCGGCGACGGCTGGCGCTGCGAGCCGCTGACGGTGATGGATGGGGCGTGCCGCTATCTGTTGGCGCTGGCGGCGACCGGCTCGACGTCGGAAGATGAAGCCTGGCCGGTGTTTGAGCGAGCCTTCGAGGAAAACGGCCTGCCGGATCGGTTCAGAAGCGACAATGGTTCGCCGTTCGCGTCGGCCGGCGTCACCGGGCTGACGCCACTGGCGGTGCGCTTCATCAAGCTCGGCATAGTCTTGGAGCGCATCAAGCCGGGCAAGCCGCAGCAGAATGGATGCCATGAGCGCTTCCATCTGACCATGCTGCCACTGGCCAAGGAGCCAGCAGCCGACCGGGCAGCGCAGGTCCAGGCGTTCGAGGCTTTCCGACGCGAATACAACGAACAGCGCCCGCATGAGGCGCTGGGCATGGACACGCCGGCACAGCGCTACCGTGCATCAACCCGACCCATGTCCAAGACGATATCCGAACCGGACTATCCTGCCGAGGCGGCGGTGCGGCGCGTGCGCCAAAACGGCGAGATCAAGTGGAACGGCGACTTCATCTACGTCTCCAAGACGCTGGCCGGCGAAGCGGTTGCCGCGACCGAGACCGAGGAGGGCGAATGGGCGCTCCACTTCTATGCCCATCCGCTCGGCTTCATCGATGGCCGACACAAGAAACTGGTCCGCCGCAGTGCCGTCCAACCCAGACCAGACGGCACAGCGGCGGACAGCAACTCAGGGGGAAAACTGTAACCCATGTATCCGGTTCAAAGTGTTACCCATCTATCGGCTGGACA
>SAPZ01000071.1 GCA_004020875.1 Mesorhizobium sp. | reverse complement strand
AAACTGTCACCCATCTAATCGGTCCATTCTGTTACCTATCTATCCGGTTCGGACATGGGTTCCTCGCCCCCACCAACGGTGGGGGAGAGGTGGCCGCGAAGCGGACGGAGAGGGGGACGTCCTCCGCGAAGCCAATGGCGTAGGAGGTTGAGCCTCGTTGCGGCTTCCGCTCGTGATGCGAGGAGTCGGGTTCTCAGCCGGCTTTGACCTCGCGGAGGGCGCTCCCCTCTCCGTCGCGGCTTCGCCGCGCCACCTCTCCCCCGCTGCGCGGGGGCGAGGAACTCGCGCCTGGCTGGACACCCCGCTTCGCCGTCAGCTCCCGCATCAGGCGTCTCTCCCGCACCTCGATGGAAAGCTGGGCGCTCGACGGGCAGAACTGGGCGTTGGCCATCTTGGCCTCGCCGCGGATGAAGCGCCGGATGGCGGCCTCGACGTCTTGAAGCTCGGCATCCTGCACGGCGGCGAGATAGCCGCGCAGCTGCATTTCGGCGTCAGCCAGCGCGGATTGCGGGAAGCAGGAAAACATCGCGGCCAGCGCCTTCGCCGCCTGCTGCAATTCGGCTGCGGTCATTGATCTCCTCGATGATTGCGTTGGCGGCATCGACATGCGTCCTGCGCCGCTGCCATTTCCGTTCGGGCCTTGCCGGTTGCCCTGACGACGCTTTTCCGTTCCTGTCCCGCGAAGCGGGGGAAGAAAAAGCATGGGCTTTTTCTCCCGATGGATCGATGGCTTGTGGACTCTGGGAGTCTGGACTCTGGGGCTTATCGCCCACCTTATCCCCTGCCCTTGCCCGCCGCTTATCCGAGGGCGGAAAAGCCCTTTCCTTCGAAAGGCTTGGGTTGCCGCCCTTCAAGCCGTTGCGGCGCGCCGCGCGCGCCTTGCGGGCGTCGGCGATCATGCGCCGGGAATAGATGCGGCCGTGGCGGTCGCGCGAGAAGACGCGGTTGCCTTCCAATTCGGCAAGCAGCGCGCCAAGCTCCGTCTCCGCGCAGCCGGCAAGGCGGGCAAGGGCGGTCTCCTCCAGCCCCTTGCCGGCGATCGCGACATAGCCGATGGGCTCGTGCGCGGCGGCAATGCACAGCATGCGCATCCACAGGCCTTGCGCGGCCAGCGAGCACAGCCGCAGGTTCGGATCGGACTCCCAGTCCGACCAGAAGAATTTCGACCAGATCGTGCCGCTCATGGGGAGGACTCGGCGGCGGGGCATTGGCGATTAGCCAGAGGGAAGCGCGAAGGATCGCAGCGCCTCAGGATAAAGGTTCCTCGCCCCACGAAGTGGGGAGAGGTGGCTCGGCGAAGCCGAGACGGAGAGGGGAGCGCCCTACGAAGG
>SAPZ01000070.1 GCA_004020875.1 Mesorhizobium sp. | reverse complement strand
AGATCTCGTCTTCCGACTTCATGCCGTAGAAATAGGTCGGCGTCGGCAGCACGCTCACCGGCCCGTAGGTCTCCTGCGCGGCGGCGAAGTCGGTGAACACCTTCGGATACATCAGCCAGGAAGCGAACTCATACTCCGAGAGCTTGCGCTCGAGCTTGGTCTCGATGTCCTTGCGGCTGGCCTTGAGGTCGGCCGGCTTCAACAGCGAGCCGGGCCTGACAGTGATCGACTTCTCGCCCTTCAGCGCCTTCTTCTGCAGCGCCGGGGGCCAGCCGCCGGGCGACTGGCCGAGGTCGCCGCGCAGCATCGACACGACCGAATCCGGGAAGGCGATGTCCTTGGCCGGGTTCTCGACATCGGCGACGGTGAGATCCTGGCTTACCATCATCAGCGCCATGTCGCCGACGACCTTTGAGGAAGGCGTCACCTTGACGATGTCGCCGAACATCAGGTTGACGTCGTGATAGGCCTGCGCGACCTCGTGCCAGCGAGTCTCGAGGCCAAGCGAGCGGGCTTGCTCCTTGAGGTTGGTGAACTGGCCGCCCGGCATCTCGTGCAGATAGACTTCCGAGGCCGGCCCCTTGAGATCGCTCTCGAAGGCGGCGTACTGGTTGCGCACCGCCTCCCAGTAGAACGAGATGTGACGGATCCATTGCGGGTCGAGACCGGGATCGCGCTCGGTGCCCTTCAGCGCCTCGACGATCGAGCCGAGGCAGGGCTGAGAGGTGTTGCCGGAGAAGGAATCCATCGCCGCGTCGATCGCGTCGACGCCGCTCTCCACCGCCGCCAGCACCGTCGCCGCCGAGAGGCCCGATGTGTCATGCGTGTGGAAATGGATCGGTAGGTCGGTCGCCTCGCGCAGCGCCTTGAACAGCACGCGCGCCGCGGCCGGTTTCAACAATCCGGCCATGTCCTTGACGGCGATGATGTGGGCGCCGGCCGCTTCCAGTTCCTTGGCCAGTCCGACATAGTATTTGAGGTCGTATTTCGCGCGGGCCGGATCGAGAATGTCGCCGGTATAGCACATCGCCGCTTCGACCAGCTTGCCTTCGGCGCCGACCGCGTCCATGGCGACGCGCATGTTCTCCACCCAGTTCAGGCAGTCGAAGACGCGGAACAGGTCGACGCCGCCGCTCGCTGCCTGCTTGACGAAATGCTGGACGACATTGTCGGGATAGTTGGTGTAGCCGACGCCGTTGGCGCCGCGCAAAAGCATCTGCAGCAGAAGATTGGGCGCAGCCTCGCGCACCTTGCTCAGCCGCTCCCACGGATCCTCGGTGAGGAAGCGCATGGCGACGTCAAAGGTGGCTCCGCCCCAGCATTCCAGCGACAAGAGCTGCGGCAATGCCCGCGCATAGGTGCCGGCGATGCCGACGATGTCATAGGTACGCATCCGCGTGGCGAGCAGCGACTGATGGCCGTCGCGCATCGTCGTGTCGGTGA
>SAPZ01000006.1 GCA_004020875.1 Mesorhizobium sp. | reverse complement strand
CGCTCGATGTCGATGCCCAGGCGCAGCCACCAGACCGACAGCTTGCTGAGGTTGAGGAGCGCGTTGGGGCTGGCGAAGGGAACGCCATTGTCGGTCCTGATGGCGCGGGGCAGACCGAACTCCTTGAAAACGCTCTCGAACACGGTGAAGGCATAGGCTTCCTTGGTGGTCGACAGCGCCTCGCAGGCAATGAGATATCGGCTGGCGAAGTCAGTGATCGTCAGCGGATAGCAATAGCGCCGATCGGTGAGCATGAACTCGCCCTTGTAGTCGGCACACCACAGATCATTGGGTCGACAGCTGCTTGAAAGTGGCGTCCCCGTCGCCTTGTTGCGCCGTCGCTTGCGGTGCTCGACCATACCGTGCCGGTCGAGCACCGCATGCACCGTCGAGATCGCAGGCCTGTGCACATCCGGATAGAGCCGGGCCAGCCGCTCGCGTATCTTAGGCGCACCCCAAGTCGGCTTGTCCTGCTTCAGGCGCACAATCAGCTTCTCGATTTGAAACGGAAGCTGATTGGCGTGGCGATAGGGCCGGCGTGACCGATCCGTCAGCCCCTCAAGGCCGCTATCATTGTAGCGCGCGAGGATCTTGTAGCCGGTCTTGCGCGAGATATCGAACTCCCGGCAAAGGACCGCCATCTTCTCTCCGTCCAGCAGACGGGCCACGAACTTAAGCCGCTCGTCCATGACGTTACACTCCTTCCAAGGCACCTTGCTCTCCTTGCAAAGGGCCAAAAGTGTAACCCATCTATCCGGAATGAACTGTCACCCATCTCTCGGGAAGGGCATAGGTCGCCGGCCGGTTCCGATCTTAGCGGTTTTTAAATCAAATTTTACCCAACGCGCGGCATGGCTTGAGCGTCGGCGGATGGTCTTGCCGGCGCGTTTCGCGTAAGGGGTAACGATGCGTATTGTCGGGACGATTCCGCTGGCCTTCGCCGTAGGTTTGTTCACCGCGCCCGTCGCCCAGGCAGGCGGGGGCGGTTGGATATCCGGCGACTGGTACCTGACGCTCGGCGCCACCGGCCTCGTCGCGCCGAACTTCGAGGGCGGCAGGAAATATATGGTCAGCGCCCAGCCGATCATCTCGCTCGGCAAGGCCGGTCCCGAGGCGCGCTTCACCTCGCGCAACGACAATATTTCTCTGGCGCTGATCGACGACGGTTCGGTTCGCGCCGGTCTGACCGGCAAGTTCATATTTTCTCGCGACAGCAAGGACGAGCTCAAGGGGCTCGATCCCGTGCGCTGGGGCGGTGAAGCGGGCGGCTTCTTCGAATTCTATCCGCTGGATTGGGTGAGGGCGCGGGCCGAATTGCGGCACGGCATTCGTGCCCATAACGGTTTCGTCGCCGACATCGCCGCGGACGCCTTCTATGACATCACGCCGACGGTCCGCATTTCCGGCGGCCCGCGCGTCTCCTTCGCGTCATCCAACTATTTCGACGCCTATTATGGCGTCAACGCCAAGGAAGCGGCGGCTTCGGGCTTGAGCGAGTACCATCCGGGCGGCGGTCTGAAATCGACGGGCCTCGGCGGCGCGATCACTTGGAAGGTGACCGAGCCGATGACGGCCAGCGTCTTCACTGAATATTCTCGCCTGATGGGTCCGGCTGCCGATTCCAGCCTGGTCAAGGAGCGGGGCGACCGAAACCAATGGACCTTCGGTGTCTCGACCACTTATCGCTTCAATTTCACCATGTAGGCCGCGAACCGGCTTCCTGCCTTGAATTCCGCGCTTTATTCCTGCCGCGCCATCCGCTAAAAGCCACGCCATGATGAGCTTTTCGCGCTTTTTCGCGATCGCGATACGAATTACGGGCCCGGTGTTCCGGGTGGCCTGAGCGCCGCTGGAGCCGCCGGGAGTTTTCGCGCGCGCCTCGCGCTTTTCCAAGAAGATGCTAGTTCAACGCCCGGGCTTTCCGCCGCCGGGCAACGCAGATGGCAGATCAATGACCGACACCCCAATGACCGACACTGCTGAGACGATCGACTATTCCAAAACGCTCTATTTGCCGCGGACGGATTTCCCGATGCGTGCCGGACTGCCCGAGAAGGAGCCCGGCCTTGTCAAGCGCTGGCAGGACATGGACCTTTACAGAAAGCTTCGCGAGGAGGCCGCCGGCCGCGAGAAGTTCGTGCTGCATGACGGTCCGCCGTACGCCAACGGCAACATCCACATCGGCCATGCGCTGAACAAGATCCTCAAGGACGTCATCAACCGCTCCTTCCAGATGCGCGGCTATGACGCCAATTACGTGCCGGGCTGGGACTGCCATGGCCTGCCGATCGAATGGAAGATCGAGGAGCAGTACCGCGCCAAGGGCAAGAACAAGGACGAAGTGCCGGTCAACGAGTTTCGCAAGGAATGCCGCGACTTCGCCGCCCATTGGATCCAGGTTCAAGGCGGCGAGTTCCAGCGCCTGGGCGTCATCGGCGATTTCGACAATCCCTACACGACCATGGCCTACCACGCCGAGTCGCGCATCGCCGGCGAACTGTTGAAATTCGCCATGTCGGGGCAGCTCTACCGCGGCTCGAAGCCGGTGATGTGGAGCGTGGTCGAGCGCACCGCGCTTGCCGAGGCCGAAGTCGAGTACCAGGACTATGAGAGCGACACGATCTGGGTGAAGTTCCCGGTCGCGAGCCTTGCCCAGCCGGTCGCCGGCGCCGCCCCGGCGCTGGACGAAGCAGCGCTCGACCTCGTCGAGGCGCATGTCGTCATCTGGACGACGACGCCCTGGACCATCCCCGGCAACCGCGCCGTCAGCTATTCGCCACGCATCGGCTATGGCCTCTATGAGGTGACGGCGGCCGAGAACGCCTTCGGCCCGCAGCCCGGCGAGAAGCTGATCTTTGCCGACGCGCTGGCCGAGGAATGCGCTGCCAAGGCCAAGGTCACGTTGAACAGGCTTCACAGCGTATCGGCCCAACAGCTTGGGAAGATTACGCTTTCGCATCCTTTCAAGGGCCTCGGCCGCGGCTATGAGTTCCCGGTGCCGATGGTTGCCGGCGAGCATGTCACCGATGACGCCGGCACCGGCTTCGTCCACACCGCGCCCGGGCATGGCCGCGAGGACTTCGACGCGTGGATGGAGGCGGCCGCCGAGCTTCGGGCACGCGGCGTCGACACCACGATACCATTCACGGTCGATGATGCTGGCTTCTTCACCAAGGACGCGCCGGGCTTCGGCCCGGGACGCGAAGGGGGTGCTGCGCGCGTCATCGACGACAACGGCAAGAAGGGCAACGCCAATCAGGCGGTCATCGATGAGCTGATCAAACGCAACGCGCTTTTCGCCCGCGGTCGGCTGAAGCACAGCTATCCGCATTCCTGGCGCTCGAAGAAGCCGGTTATCTTCCGCAACACGCCGCAATGGTTCGTCTACATGGACAAGGACCTCGGCGACGGCACGACGCTGCGCAGCCGCGCGCTCACGGCGATCGACGATACCCGTTTCGTGCCGGCGGCCGGCCAGAACCGCATCCGCGCCATGATCGAAGAGCGCCCGGACTGGGTGCTTTCGCGCCAGCGCGCCTGGGGCGTGCCGATCGCCGTCTTCGCAGACGAGGACGGCAATGTGCTGAAGGACGAGGCCGTCAACCAGCGCATCATGGACGCCTTCGAGAAGGAGGGCGCGGACGCCTGGTTCGCCGACGGCGCCAAGGAACGTTTCCTCGGCAATCACGATGCCTCGAAATGGCAGCAGGTGATGGACATCCTGGACGTCTGGTTCGATTCCGGCTCGACCCATGTCTTCACGCTGGAAGACCGTCCGGACCTCAAATGGCCGGCCGACGTCTATCTGGAGGGCTCCGACCAGCATCGCGGCTGGTTCCATTCCTCGCTGCTCGAAAGCTGCGGCACAAGGGGCAGGGCGCCTTACGAAGCGGTCATCACCCATGGTTTCACCATGGACGAGGAAGGCCGCAAGATGTCGAAATCGCTCGGCAACACGGTGGTGCCGCAGGACGTGATAAAACAGTCCGGGGCCGATATCCTGCGGCTCTGGGTCGTGACGACCGACTATTGGGAAGACCAGCGGCTCGGCAAGAACGTGCTGCAGACCAATATCGACGCCTATCGCAAGCTCAGGAACACCATTCGCTGGATGCTGGGCACGCTCGCCCATGACGACGGCAATGATGTGGCGGTGGAGACGATGCCGGAGCTGGAGCGGCTGATGCTGCACCGGCTGTCCGAGTTGGACGAGGTGGTGCGTCAGGGCTACGACGCGTTCGAGTTCAAGCGCATCACCCGCGCGCTGCTGGACTTCATGGTGGTCGAGCTTTCGGCCTTCTACTTCGACATCCGCAAGGACGCGCTCTATTGCGACGGGCCATCCAGCCTGCGCCGCAGGGCGGCTGTGCAGGTGGTTCGCCACCTCTTCGAATGCCTGGTGAAATGGCTGGCGCCGATGTTGCCCTTCACCACCGAGGAAGCCTGGCTCGACCGCCATCCGGAAGCCGTCTCGGTGCATCTAGACCAGTTCCCGGAGATCCCGCAGAACTGGCGCGACGAGGCGCTGGCCGAGAAATGGAGCAAGGTGAGGCAGGTGCGCCGCGTCATCACCGGCGCGCTGGAGATCGCGCGGGCCGAGAAGTTGATCGGCTCTTCGCTCGAGGCGGTGCCGGTGGTGATGCTGGATGACGCCGCGCTGGAAGCGGCCATCGCCGATGTCGACATGGCCGAGATGGCGATCACCAGCGACCTGGTCATCAAGCATGGCAAGGCGCCGCAAGGCGCCTTCGCGCTCGACGACGTCAAGGGCGTGGCGGTGGTGGTGGAGAAAGCCGAGGATCGCGGCCTTGCCAAATGCGCGCGGTCCTGGCGCTACACCGCCGATGTGGGCCAGGATCCGGAATTCCCGGACGTCTCGGCCCGCGACGCGGCTGTGCTGCACGAGCTGAAGGCGCTCGGACGCTTATAAGTGCATGTCGCCCAAAAGTGTGCAGCGATTTTGGGATCAACGACGTGCGCCGGTCAAATAAGTGCAAAAGTACCACGCCGGGCGGCCCATATCCGCCCGTGCGTTGCCCTTGATAAGCGGTTGAGGTAAACACGCGACACTCCGGCAGACAAATTGTCGCCGGATTTCCATCGCAAGTGCGGGGAAGAAGGGGACCGTGCCCTTGGCCGGTGGCGACCGAAAGGCAGTGAGAGTGGGACTTTTTGGCATGACCGACAGAACGTTCGCGCGCGCCGCGCTGGTGGCGCCGCTTGTGGTATCGGCCATCGCCTTGTCGGGGTGCATGAGTTCGCCGACCTACGGAACCGACAAGACGGCAGCCGCGCAGCTGTTCGACGATGTTTCCGGCGCTGCCTCGATCACGCCGAAGCACCGCGATGCGATCGACTACAAGCCGCGTCCTGACCTGGTGAAGCCCGCGCCGGGCCAGAAGCAAAACCTGCCGCCGCCGCAGCAGAGCATCGAGACGGCGAGCGCCGATTGGCCCGAATCGCCGGAGGCCCGCCGCGCCCGCATCCGCGCCGATGCCACCGCCCACCAGAACGATCCGAATTACCAGCCGGAAGCGGTCGAGGATGTTCAGACCGATCCAGAGGCGGTGAAGAAGGCGATGGCGGAGTCCGGATCCAGCCACCCGCCGCGCTGGTCGCCTGATGATTCCAGCGCTACGCGCACCGCGGAGATCCAGCGCCGGCTTGCCGAGCAGAAGCAAGGCAACCCGAACGTGCGCAAATATCTGAGCGAGCCCCCGCTTGCCTATCGCCAGGCTGCCGCCACCGCGCCGCAGAATGAGCTCGGCGAGGACGAATACAAGAAGGAGCGCCGCCTCAAGGCGCAGGCGGAAGGCAAGAAGGGCGGCTGGTTCGATTGGCTGGGGCTGTAAGAGCCCTAGATTTCCCGACGTTCCCGAAAGAAATCCTTGAGGATGAGGGCGGCGGCGCTCTCGCCGATCCCCGGATAGATGTCTGGCGCGTGGTGACAGATGGGCGAAGCGAAGAAGCGTGTGCCGTTGACCACCGCGCCGCCTTTCTCGTCGGCTGCGCCGAAATAGAGGCGGCGCAGCCTGGCGAAGGAGATGGCACCGGCGCACATTGCGCAGGGCTCAAGCGTCACATAGAGGTCGTGGCCGGTCAGGCGCTCACTGCTGAGCCTTCGGCAGGCCTCGCGGATCGCCAGCATCTCGGCATGCGCTGTCGGGTCCGCCAGTTCACGCGTGCGGTTGCCGGCTTTCGCGATCACCGTGTTGCCATTGACGATCACCGCGCCGACCGGCACTTCGCCGCGACCGGCGGCCGCCTCGGCCTCTTCAAGCGCCAAGGCCATGAAATCCGGTCGTTTCAAGCGGTTTCCATTCCGATTACTCCTCGCCACCCGAGAGTGATCCTGTTATCTAGCGCGAGACCCTGAAAACCGGAATCGGTTTTTGCCGCGCCACCAGATGCGCAAAATCAAGATGACACTGCCGGTGTTGGGCGTCCGCAAGGGCGCGCGGCGCTGTAGCAGGCGAAGACGAGCAAAGTAATGGACGACGACAAGAAATCTCCACGCGGGCCGCGCAAGGGCAGCCCGAAGCCGGCGGGCCGGCGAGACGGCAAGCCGGCCCACGGCGCCAAGAAGCCGTTCGCGAAGCGTGAGCGGCCGATGTCAGCCGACGGCGAGCGCCGCGATTTCAAACGCAGCTACAAGCCGCGTGAAACAGGTGAAGGCGCTGAGCGCGGTGACCGGCCGTTCCGCAAAGGCACGCCGCGCGACGGCAAGCCCTTCGACAAACGCGAAGGCCGCAAGCCCCCCTATACGCCACGCGGTGACCAGCCGGTGGCCGCCGAAGGCGAGCGCCCGGCCCGCGATTTCAAGCGCAGCTACAAGCCGCGCGAAGCGGGCGAGAGTGCGGAGCGTGGCGACCGGCCGTTCCGCAAAGGTCCGCCGGGTGACGGCAAGCCCTTCGACAAGCGCAATGACCGCAAGCCCTATACGCCACGCGGTGACCGGCCGGTGGCCGCCGAAGGCGAACGTGGCGAACGCCGTTTCGAGCGCCCCCGGCCTGCGTTCGGCGAGCGTCCTGCGCGCGACTTTGCCGACCGGCCGAAGCGTGATTTCAGCGATCGTCCGCGTGGCGCCGGAAAGCCCGAGGGCGGCTTCAAGCCGCGCCCGCGTCCTTCGGAAGCCGCGCCCGAAGCAGGCGAGCGTATCGCCAAGCGGCTGGCGCGTGCCGGCATCGCCTCACGCCGCGATGCCGAGGAACTGATCGCGGCAGGCCGCGTCAAGGTCAACGGCAAGGTGCTGGACTCGCCGGCTTTCAACGTCAGCGCCAACGACGTCATCCATCTCGACGGCACCGAGATCCCGCCTATTGAGCGCACGCGCCTGTTCCTGTTCCACAAGCCGGCGGGCGTCGTCACCACCAACCGCGATCCGGAAGGCCGCAAGACCGTCTTCGACGTTCTGCCCGCCGACCTGCCGCGGCTGATGACCATCGGCCGGCTCGACATCAACACCGAGGGGCTGCTGCTTTTGACCAATGACGGCGGACTGTCGCGCGTGCTTGAATTGCCGGCCACCGGCTGGCTGCGGCGCTATCGCGCGCGCGTCCATGGCAAGGTCGAGGAAAGCGCGCTCGCCGGCTTGCGCGAGGGCATCGCCGTCGACGGCGTGTTCTATGGTTCGATCGAGGCCTCGCTCGACCGCGAGCAAGGAACCAATGCCTGGCTGACGCTCGGCCTGCGCGAAGGCAAGAACCGTGAGGTAAAGAACATCCTCGGCGCGCTTGGCCTCGACGTCACGCGGCTGATCCGCATTTCCTACGGACCGTTCCAGCTGGAAGATCTGCCCGAGGGCCATGTGCTGGAGATCAAGGGGCGCGTTTTGCGCGAGCAGCTCGGCGAACGGCTGATCGAGGAATCCGGCGCCAATTTCGATGCCGAGATCCAGAAGCCGTTTTCAAACAAGCCGGTGCGCGGCGGCGGTCCGCGCCGCGAAGAGGCCGACCGGCCGAAATTCACGCGCGACGGCGACCGCCGGCCGATCGGCGAGGGCGGGCTGATCAAGGCGCGCAAGCGGCGCGAAGACAGCCGCGACGAGGCGCTGAGCAAGCTCTCGACGAAGCCCGAGCGGGCGTTTGGCGAGCGCGGCCCGAAACCCGATCGCGGCGGCTTCGGCGACAAGCCGCGTGGCGGGTTTGGCGACAAGCCCCGTTTCGGCGGCAAGAAATCCGAGCGCGAGCAGCGGCCGATCGAGCCGCCGGGCCAGCGCAAGGCCAATGTCTGGATGGCGCCGGGCGCCCGGCCGATCGGCAAGGGCAGGGCGGAAGCCGACGCGGCCAGGGCCGCCGAGGCGAAGGCGCGCAAGGCATCCTACAAGCCGGGCGGCAAGGGCAAGCCGGGCGCGAAGCCGTTCGGCAAGCCGCGCGGCGAGCGCCCCGAAGGCGATGGCGGCAACAGGCCGCGCGGTCCGAAGAGGGGCGGCGATGCGGATCGTCGGCGGTGAGTTCCGCGGGCGTCCGCTGGCGACGCCGAAAAGCAATGCCATCCGCCCCACCACCGACCGCACCCGCGAGGCGGTGTTCAACGTCCTGGCGCATCGCTACGCTGACAAGCTGGAGGGCGGCCGCGTGCTCGACCTCTTCGCCGGCACGGGCGCGCTCGGGCTGGAGGCTTTGTCGCGCGGCGCCTCCTACTGCGTCTTCATCGAGGAATCGACCGAGGGGCGCGGCCTGATCCGCGAGAATGTCGAGGCCTATGGGCTCACCGGTCGCACGAAAATCTTCCGCCGCGACGCAACCCATCTCGGCGAAGCCGGCACGATCTCGCCCTTTGGCCTGATCTTCGCCGATCCGCCCTATGGCAAAGGTCTCGGCGAACGGGCGCTGCGCTCGGCCAGGGACGGCGGCTGGCTTCTGCCCGGCGCGCTCTGCGTCGTGGAGGAGGCGGCGTCGGCGCCATTCGAGCCGGGCGCCGGTTTTTCGGTGATGGACGAGCGGAATTACGGCGAAACGGTTATCCGGTTCATCGAGGCCAGCTAAAGCATGTGTCCCGAAGTGGGAACCGGTTTCGGGACAAAGACATGCTTAAAATCAAAGACCTAAAGCGCATGGAGCGAATCCGAAGGATCGCGACGCGCTTTAGGTTGTTCTAGCCGCGCCTCGAAAATGCCGAACAATTCACTTTGCCTCGCCAGCGAACCTTGCCTATCGTCGCGCAACCGGGACCGGAGAATTTGATGACATCTACGCGGATTGGGCTGCGCGCGGCGCTTCTTGCCGGCACGCTGGCGCTCGTGGCGGCTGCTCCGGCCCGTGCGGCCGACGATGGCCACGTCAAGGATTTCCTGCTCGACAACGGCATGGAAGTGGTCGTCATCCCGGACCATCGCGCGCCTATCGTCACGCATATGGTCTGGTACAAAATCGGCAGCGCCGACGAGCCGCCCGGCAAATCCGGCATCGCGCATTTCTTCGAGCACCTGATGTTCAAGGCCACGACCACTCATGCGGCCGGCGAGTTCGACCGTGCCGTGTCCGAGATCGGCGGCTCGAACAACGCCTTCACCTCCTACGACTACACCGCCTTCCACGAGACGGTGCCGCCCTCGGCGCTCGAACAGATGATGGGCTTCGAGGCCGATCGCATGCGCAACCTGATCCTGACCGACGACGTCATCAAGACCGAGCGCGACGTGATCCTGGAGGAGCGTCGCTCGCGCATCGACAGCAATCCGCAGGCGGTGCTCGACGAGGAGGTCGATGCGACGCTCTGGCAGAACCAGCCCTACCGCATTCCGGTGATCGGCTGGATGCAGGAGATGGAGCAGTTGAACCGTCCGGACGCGAAAGCCTTCTACGACAACTACTACCGGCCCAACAACGCGGTGTTGATCGTAGCGGGCGACGTCGAGCCGGATGCCGTCAAGGCGATGGCCGAGCGCACCTACGGCAAGGTCGCGCGCGGTCCGGATCTGCGGCCGCGCATCCGCCCGGTCGAGCCGGAGCAGAACACCAAACGCACCGTGACGCTGACCGACGCGCGCGTCTCGGTGCCGAGCTTTTCGACGCAATGGGTGGTGCCATCCTATCATACGGCCAAGCCCGGCGAGGCGGAGGCGCTCGATCTGCTCGCCGAGATCCTCGGCGGCGGCAACCGCAGCCGGCTTTATCAAGAGCTCGTCGTCAAGCAGGGGATCGCCTCAGACGCGGCAGCCTATTTCCAGGGCACGATGCTCGATGCCACCAATTTCACGGTCTATGGCGCGCCGCGCGGCGACGCCAAGCTTGCCGATGTCGAGGCGGCGGTCGATGCCGAGATCGCCCGCATCGTCAAGGACGGCGTGAGCGACGATGAGCTGGAACGGGCCAAGACCCGCTACGTGCGCTCCATGATCTTTGCCCGCGACAAGCAGGACGACATGGCCAACATGTATGGCTCCACACTTGCCACGGGCGGCAACGTCAAGGACGTTCAGGAATGGCCAGATCGCATCCGCAAGGTCACCGCCGACCAGGTCAAGGCGGTCGCCGCCCGCTACCTGGTGCTCGACCATTCGACCACCGGCTATCTCTTGCCGCAGCAACAGGCGGGGAATTGATGATGAGCATGGCTCTTAGCTGTACGAGCGCAGTACCTTCTTCGACTAGGGAAGAAGGAGGACGCGTCTATCGCGCCGTCGCCACGCTTTGCTTTGCCCTGTTCTTCCTGCTTTTGCCGGCGCTTGCGGCGCGCGCGGAGATGAACATCCAGGAGGTGAAGTCGAAGAAGGGCATCACCGCATGGCTGGTGGAGGACCATTCTATTCCGCTGATCGCCATCCGCTTCGTCTTCGACGGCGGCAGCGCGCAGGATCCGGCCGGCAAGGAGGGCCTGGTCAATTTGATGACCGGCCTGTTCGACGAAGGCGCCGGTGGCCTCGATAGCGACGCCTTCCAGCAGAAGCTCGACGATGCCGGCGCCGAGATGAGTTTCCAGGCCGCGCGCGACGGCACCTATGGTTCGATGCGCATGCTGTCTGAGCAGAAGGACGAGGCTTTCGGCCTGCTGAAGCTGGCGGTGAACAGCCCGCGTTTCGACCAGGCGCCGATCGACCGTATCCGCGCCCAGGTGCTCTCCGGCATCCTCGCCAACGAGCGCGATCCGAACACGGTGGCGCAGCAGCGGTGGCTGCGCGCCATTTATGGCAAGCATCCCTATTCGCGTTCCGACCAGGGCACGAAGGACAGCTTGACCACCATTACCGCTGATGACATCAGAGCCTTCCACACGGCCAATTTCGCCCGCGGCGGCCTGCATGTGGCGGTGGTCGGCGACATCGACGCCGCGTCACTGAGCAACAAGCTGGACGACGTCTTCGGGGATCTGCCTGAAAAGCAGGCGCTGGCTCCGGTGTCGGATGTCACGCCAAAGCTGGGGCAGCAGCTCGAGGTGAACTACGACTTGCCGCAGACCTCGCTGCAGCTCGCCTGGCCGGGCGTGAAACGCAGCGACCCCGATTTCTTCGCCACGGTCCTGATGAACGAGATCCTGGGCGGCTCGACCTTCACCTCCCGGCTCTTTTCGGAGGTGCGCGAGAAGCGCGGCCTTGCCTATGGCGTCAGTTCCGATCTCGTCGACAACGAGCACTCACACTCACTGCTGGTGACGACGGCGACGCGCTCGGACCGCGCTGCCGAAACGCTTTCGATCGTGCGCCAGGTGGTGAAGGACATGGCCGAGAACGGCCCCACCGAGGAAGAGCTCGCGGCGATCAAGAAATACATGATCGGCGCTTACGCCATCAACAACCTGGATTCCTCCAGCTCCATCGCCGCAACGCTGGTCGAGCTGCAGGTCGACAATCTCGGCATCGACTATATGAAGCGCCGCGCCGCGCTCATCAACGCGGTGACGCTGGCCGACGTCAAGGCGGCGGCGAAGAAGCTTCTGTCGACCGATCCCGCCGTGATGGTCATCGGCCCGCCGCTGCTGCAGGTGGCGGGGGGCGGCAAGGGATGAGCCCAACCTTCGGGGTGGCTTTCGGCGGCGGCGGCGCGCGCGGCCTCGCGCATATCCACATCATCGAGGCTCTCGACGAGCTTGGCATCAAACCGGTGGCGATCGCCGGCTCGTCTATCGGCTCCATCATGGGAGCCGGCATGGCGTCGGGCATGACGGGCGCCGAGATCCACGGCTATGCCCGATCGATCCTCGGCAGCCGGGCCGAAGTGGCGGCGCGCATGTGGCGCTCGCGGCCGGGCACGATCGCGGAGGCCATGCAGGGCGGCATCCGCGTCGGCCAGTTCAACATCGAGCGCATCCTGAAGGCCTTCCTGCCTGAGCCGATCCCGCAGACGTTCGACGCGCTGAATATCCCGCTCAAGGTGACGGCGACCGATTATTTCGGTCACAAGCTGGCGGTGCTCGCCGAGGGAGAATTGCATTCGGCGCTCGCCGCTTCGGCTGCCATCCCAGCGGTGTTCCGTCCGGTGGTGCGCAATGGCTGCCTGCTGATCGACGGCGGCATCTACAATCCGGTCCCCTTCGATCTCCTCGAAAAGGATGCCGACATCATCATCGCGATCGACGTGGTCGGAGCGCCGAGCGATGCAGAGCGCAAGCACCCGACCACGGTCGACCTGATGTATGGCGCCTCGCAATTGATGATGCAGTCGATCATCGCCAACAAGCTGCAGCAGTCCAGGCCCGACATCCTGATTCGCCCGAAGGTCTCGAAGTATCGCGTGCTCGATTTCCTGAAGATCGAGGCACTGATGGCCGAGACGGCGGAGATCAAGGACGAATTGAAGCGCGCCGTCGACAAGGCCGTGGCCAGGCATGGCGGCACGCGCGGGAAGAAGAAGGTGGTCTGAGGGTTCCCCCGGCCAATTCGGCGCGTTCGACGGCGGCCGAGGTCTGGCAACTGAAGTCTGACGCAACAATGCCATAGGTCCGCTAGGAATCAGGACCTAAGTATAGTGGAAAGTATTATTTATGCTGAATGGGTCGTGCTGGCCCGTACGCTTGGATTTTGTCATTAACTCTTCATGATATTGCCCGTTGACGCACGCAACGGTAGAGTTAATAATGTCCTAATATAGAGTAGCGTGAACAAACTCGCGACCGGCAACAACGAGTAAGGCGCTATTGGGGTAGGGTAGGGGAACTCAGCGCGGCATCTGTGCCGCCTTAGCCGTCATAACCGGATTCGTCAGCCGTCGTGAGCCGCCATGTTGCATTTGGTTGCTCGCCGGCCGGGGGCCGATGGGTGTGGCTTGCCGGACGCCAAGTTGATCCTCCTCACTGAATTCGGGCGCCGATCTCGGTGCTTTTGGCATGGGCTATTTCGCCGCCTGGAGCGGCCAATTGGGACGCGACCGCGCCCTGGAGGATGGACATGAGTCTCGATATAGGTTTTGGCGTTCTTCTTGAGGCAACCACCATTGGCTCGGGCACGGGTAATTACGACTCCTTCCTGCGGTTGCAGGCGACGGGTATAGAGGAAGGATTCAATACCGACCAGAACGGGAACGTCCTCGACGACAAGTCGTCTTTCACCCACAGCCTGCAATACGGCGATATTCAATCGATCAACATTGGCGGTACCGACTACATAGAGTTCCGGCTCGACCTCAACGAAAGCAACAACGCCACCAACGGCGAAATCACGCTGACCGACCTGAGGGTCTATATTTCGGGCGCCGATGCCACACTAGCCGACTACAATGCGGGCTTCGCTGGCTTCACGTCGGTCTTCGACCTCGACAATTCCAAGCCGCAATTGCTGATCGATGCCAATCACGGATCGGGAACCGACGACTACCGGGTCCTGATCCCGGTGAGCCTCTTCCAAGCGGCTGGGGCGACTGCGGATTCCTACGTGACGCTCTATTCAAGCTTCTCAGGCTCGAATGGCGGTTTCGAGGAATGGCGAACCATCACGACGACCGGTGGCACCGAGGATCACCCCGCGATCGCAATTGACAAGGTGACAGTGGACGGCGCGGCGTCGGGCGATGGCCTGACCGTATTGGCCAACGATGACATTTCCTGGCAATACACGGTCACCAACACCGGCAACGTCGCTTTGTCGAACGTCATCGTCACCGACAACCAAAGTGTGGTCGTTTCGGCGGTTCTAGGTGCCGACGCCAATCACAATATCGGCGATGTCAACAACAATGGATTGCTCGATGTCGGCGAGGTCTGGAAGTTTACGGGTTCCGGCAAGGCGGTAATCGGCGACTATTCCAATACTGGTTCGGTTTCGGCTTCAGCCAATGGCACCACCGTGACCGACACCGACGATTCCAGCTATTTCGGTGCCGATCCCGAGATCGCCATCAACAAGGTGACAGTGGACGACGGGACAAAGGGCGACGGCCTCAACATCCTGTCAGGCGAGGCCATCTCCTGGGAGTACACGGTTACCAATGCGGGGAATGTTGCCCTGTCTGGTGTGGCGGTGACCGACAGCGATGGCAGCGTGACGCCCGTGGCCGTGCTTGGCGTCGACGGCCAGGCGGGTAGCGGGGACTCCACCCACAATGTTGGCGACGTCAACAACAACGGGTTGCTCGATTTGGGCGAGGCCTGGATCTACACGGCCACTGGTGTCGCGGGAACCGACAATTACACCAACACTGGCTCGGCGTCGGGTTCGTTCACTGACGACGCCGGCCACACCGGCACCGACACCGCAACCGACGACTCCAGCTACTTCGGTGCAGACCCTCACATCACGCTCGACAAGAAGACGAACGGCGTCGATCACGGCCTCAACATCTTCCAGGGCCAACCGGTCACTTGGACCTACGATGTTACAAACGACGGCAACGTCGCGCTCACTAATGTGGTCGTCAAGGACGACAACGGCACCCCCGGCAATACAGCCGACGACTTCAATGCGACGGCAATCACCAGCGGCGGATTCAACACTGGCGACAGCAATAAGAATGGCGTCCTCGACATCGGCGAAACCTGGCATTACCAGGCGACCGGCACGGCGCAGTTAGGCAACTACGTGAACAATGCGACGGCCACGACCGACGCATATACGGACACCGCCGGCCATACGCGCACGCCGAGCGCCACCGACAGCAGTGACTATGAGGGCTTCTCCAACAAAGCGCTGACGCAGGGCTTCTGGGGAAGTCACTCCGATGCCTGGGACAACGTCGCTAACAACGAAGGCAATCCGACCAAAAGTGCTGTCGCAAGCGGCGTTCTGTCGAGCCTCGACATCAATCCGCGCACCGATGGCTATCTGCTGTTGGGCGACAGCAACCACAACGGCATCGCGGATGATGACCACGATCTACTGATCTCGATCAGCTTAGCAAAATCAATTGAATCCGCCTCGACCAGCGGCGATGCCCGCCTGATCATGCTGCAGCAGGCAATCGCCGCGCAGCTCAACATCGACAACGGCGTTGCTCAACCCAACAACCTCATCGACGAAGCGGTGATGTGGCTGAAGGGGCAGGGCGCCTGGGCCGGTCTCGGCGTCAATGTTGATGCCAATAACGACGGCATTGTCGACCAGAGCGGCTCGGCGCTGGCGGGCAGCGCTGTGAAAACGAGCTCCACGGCCTGGACCAAATATGTCGACGTGACCGATCCTGGCACCGGCATCACCGACTGGAACGGCGGCAAGGAAGCCGACGGCGAGGGCCTGAAGAACGCCCTGATGTGGTTCAACCAGGGCCAACTGGTGACCTCCGGCCCTAGCGGCGATGTCGCCTGGTTCAACGGCACCAACATCGTCGACGAGCACCCGAACACGCTCGACCAGTTCTGGGTGACGCTCCACGAGGTCGGAGGGCTGACGGGCATCAGCTGAGCGTTGCGGTCCAATCGCTTGGCGAAACCGGCATGGCAACAACCGGCATGTTAGGCACAGGGCAGGCGAAGGTGAGGCTGGCAGGCCTCATCCTTCTCATCCTCGGCATGGCGATTCTTGCGAGCGGATCGCTCTCGGGGGGCGCGGCGTTTGGGGCAACAGCGATCGCCGGTTTCGGCGGCCTGGTTCTGTTTCGCGCTCGTCCGGTTGATTTGCGCGACGCGGCCGCCAAAGTTGCCACGCCCGCCCGGCCGACCGAAAAACCCGCCAAGCGCCCTCAAGGCTCGGAGCTTGCCGAGGCCCTTCGCGCCTGCCGCTCCGCCTTTCTCTCCGTCGGGTTGTTTAGTGGCGTCCTCAACGTTCTGATGCTCGCCGGCTCGCTCTATATGCTCGAGGTCTATGACCGCGTGCTGCCGAGCCGCAGCCTGCCGACGCTCGTGGGCCTCTCGGTCCTGCTGCTTATCCTCTATAGCGGGCAGGGTGTGCTCGAATTCGTGCGCGGACGCGTGCTGGTCCGCATTGGCGGCGCGCTCGACGAAGCGCTCGGCGGCCGCGTCTATCAATCGATTCTGCGCCTGCCGCTCAAGACAGGCCGCGACGGCGACAGCTTGCAGCCGATGCGAGATCTCGACAGCGTTCGCGTCTTCCTGTCTGGCAGCGGGCCAACGGCGCTTTTCGACCTGCCGTGGCTGCCGCTCTACCTCTTCATCATCTTCATGTTCCACTGGCTGCTCGGCGTCACGGCGCTGGTCGGCGCGATCGTGCTGGTCGCGCTCACGATCATGGCCGAACGACTGACGCGAAAGCCGGTTTCCTCGGGAACGACGAGCGGCATCCGCCGCAATGGTCTGGTCACAGCCGCCAATCGCAATGCGGAAGTTGTTGCAGCCATGGGCATGGCCGGCGGCCTTACCGCGCGCTGGCAAGGCGCAAACCTCGATTACATCGTCGAGCAGCGCAAGGTGAGCGACGTCGCAGCTGGTTTCGGTGCGGTGTCGCGGGTGTTGCGCATGCTGCTGCAATCGGCCATGCTCGGCCTCGGCGCCTGGCTGGTCATCGAGGGACAAGCAACGGCGGGCATCATCATCACCGCCTCCATCCTCAGCGGCCGCGCGCTGGCGCCGGTCGATCTTGCGATTGCCAATTGGAAGGGCTTTGTCACCGCGCGCCAGGGCTGGCAGCGGCTGAACAGGGTGCTGGCGGCGCTGCCGGCTGAAGCCGATCCGATGTTGCTGCCGCCACCGAGCGCGAATGTCAGCATGCACAATGTCGGCGTCGCCGCGCCGGGCACCCAGCGACTCCTGGTTCAGGACGCGAGTTTCGCCCTGGAGGCAGGCCACGGCGTCGGCATCATCGGGCCGAGCGGGTCGGGGAAATCCACCCTGGTGCGCGCGCTTGTCGGCGCCTGGCTCCCCGCCATCGGCAGGATAAAGCTGGACGGCGCCGACCTCGATCAATGGTCGCAGGCGGAGCGCGGACGGCACATCGGATACCTGCCGCAGGATGTCGAGCTCTTCGCCGGAACGGTGGCTGACAACATTGCCCGGTTTGAGCCGAATGCCGATGTCGGCGCCATCATCGCCGCGGCGAAAGCGGCGGGCGCGCATGAGCTTATCGTCGGTTTTCGCGAAGGCTACGAGACCGAGATCGGCGAGCATGGCGAGGCGCTCTCAGCCGGCCAGCGCCAGCGCATCGCGCTCGCCCGCGCGCTCTATAGGGACCCATTCCTGGTGGTGCTGGACGAGCCGAACTCCAATCTCGACATGGATGGCGAGCAGGCGCTGATCAAGGCGATGCTGGGCGTGCGCAAACGGGGCGGTATCGTCGTGATCGTGGCGCACCGGCCAAACGTGCTGGCGGCCGTCGATTTCGTCCTGGCCGTGAATCAGGGACGCATTCACGCTTTCGGTCCCAAGGACGAGGTGTTCGCCAAGATGTTCCCGACGCTGCGTCCGGTGCCGTCGGCAAATCCACAGCTGAGGGTGGCCGCGGAAAACCCGCCGCGGGCCGTCGCGGATGGAACCGAGGGAGGGCATTAGCTTGAACGGTGCCTCCCATGCCTCGATTCGTTTCTACACGCGTCTTGGCCTCGGTGTCGTGCTCCTGCTTGCCGGAGGTGTCGGCGGCTGGGCCTCGGTCACCGAGATTGCGGGCGCGGTCATCGCCCCGGGCACGCTCGTGGTCGATTCCCACGTCAAGGACGTGCAGCATTCGACGGGCGGCATCGTTGCCGAGATCGATGCCCGCGACGGCGACCGCGTGAAAGCCGGGGACCTTTTGCTGCGTCTCGACCGTACCGTTCCGGCTGCCAATCTCGGCGTGGTGAGCAAGGCGCTCGACCAGCTTTCCGCGCGCAAGGCCCGGCTCGACGCCGAACGCCAGGGTGCCGACAGCATCGCGTTTCCCCGCGAGCTTCTCGATCGCTCGGCCGACCCGGATGTCGCGGAGGCGATCTCGGGCGAGAAACAGCATTTCGAGACGCGCCGCACGTCCCGTGCCGGCCAGAAGAGCCAGCTCGAGGAACGTATCGCGCAACTCGAGAAAGAGATCGTCGGCGACACCGCGCAGGCTGAGGCCAAGAGCAAGGAGATCGAGCTTGTGCAGAAGGAGCTCGCTTCCGTGCGAACGCTCTGGGCCAAGAAGCTGATCTCGATCGACCGGCTGACGCAGACCGAGCGCGAGGCGACCCGCCTCGATGGCGAACGTGGCCAGCTTGTCGCGGCTCAGGCGCAGGCGCAGGGACGCATAGCCGAGATCAAGCTCCAGATCATCCAGATCGACCTCGATCTCAGCACCGAAGTGAACAAGGATCTGCGCGACGTCGATGGCCGGATGGGCGAGCTGCTGGAGCGCAAGGTCGCCGCCGAGGACCAGCTGAAGCGGGTCGATATCCGCGCCCCGCAGGATGGCGTGGTGCAGCAGTCGATCGCCTACACGGTCGGCGGTGTGGTGAAGCCAGGTGAGACCATTATGCAGGTGGTGCCCGACAATGACAGTCTGGCGGTGGAGGCCAAGATCGCGCCGAGCGACATCGATCAGCTATGGGTCGGGCAACCTGCCTCGCTGCGCTTCTCGGCCTTCAACCAGCGCACCACGCCGCAGATCAACGGCATGGTCGAGCGGACCTCGCCCGACATAACCACCGACCAGCGCACCGGCATCAGCTATTACACGGTTCGCATCACCACGACTGCCGCGGAGGTCGCGCGGCTCGGCGAGGTCAAGCTGGTGCCCGGCATGCCGGTGGAATCCTTCATCAAGACCGAGGATCGTTCGGTGATGTCTTACCTGGTCAAGCCGCTGCAGGATCAGATCAGCCGGGCTTTCAGACAGTAGGCCCGAGCTTCCGCGAGCAGCGCCCACCATTGCGCGATCGGATCGCCGCCCATTGTCGACCCGCAAAAGGAAAGCCCGCCGGATGGCGGGCTTTCCTGCTCTGGCTGGAGGCCTTCGCTTAGTTGAACTTGTACTTGGCGTCGATGCGCACGGTGTGGAAGGACGGCGTCGAGGTCGCAAGCCCGCTCGGGATCGGGAATTCGTCCGAAAAATCTTCCTTGGCGAACTGCGAGTAGCGGTATTCGATGCCGACGGTCATCTTGTCCGACACGGCCGTTTCCAGGCCCGCGCCGACCGAGAAGCCGCTGGAGCCCCAATCGACGTCGAACGGTGCCGGAGCATCGAGCTTGAAGTGCTGCCAGCTGTAGCCGGCGAGCGCGTAAGCCAGCGTCGCCTCGTTGACCTTCATGCCGATGCGGCCGAGCACGTCGAAGCCATAGTCGGTGTTGAAGCTTACCGAATCGACACCACCCAGGAGCCCGCCCAGGTCAAGCTTCGACTTGATGCCGGAGAGGCGCGCGTCCACGAGTCCGCCGACCACCCAGCTGCCCATGTCCTGATCGTAGCCAATGCTGGCTTCGCCGAACACGCCTTCGCCGCCGAGGCCGTTGAACTTGGCGCCGCCGAGCGGCGGGATCTCGATCTGATGCACAACCGCGCCGGCGCCGAGCCCGCCGCCGACATAGAAGCCGGTCCAGTTGTATGAAGGCGTCTCGAAGCTGGCGGCGCCACCATCAGCCGCGTTGAAGCGGTAGCTGGCGGCCACTTCGAAGGTGTGGCGCGAGGTGTCGAGATTGAGCGAACCGTCCGGCAGCCCAAACTGGGAAAGCAGATTGTCCTTGGTGCTGAAGCGGGTGTAGCGATACTCGCCCTTCAGCGTCCAGTTGCTGTTGATCGCCGTTTCGACGCCGGCGCCGACGAAATAGCCACCCTGATCCCAGTCCATGCCGAAACCGGCATTGGTGTCGAGCTTGTACTTCTGCCAGGCATAGCCGCCCAGCACGTACCCCAGCGTGGTCGGCGTCATCAGGTAGCCGGCGCGCACGCCGACATCGAAGCCGTAGGTTTCCTTGATGTCGGCATTGAAGCCGGCGGCATCCAGCGACGTCTTGATCGTGCCGACATGCGCGTCGATCAGGCCGCCAAGCAGGAAGCGCTGCGAGACCATGTAGTCATAGCCGACGGTCGCCTCACCGTAGATGCCTTCGCCGCCAATGCCATTGAGCGAGGCTCCCGGGAGGAAGTCGCTGCTGAGCTTGTGCACATTGGCGCCGGCGCCGACGCCGAAGCCGACATAGACACCGCTCCAGTTGAAGCCGGGAGCCGCCTGCTCCTGGACAACGTCGGCGGCATGCGCGGCTGACATCAAGGCGACGGCCGAAACAGCGCCCAGCAGAACGGATTTCGCGGAAAGACGAAGAAGCATACCTATAACCCCAAGTTAGAACCCGCCACGTTTCTAGCAGAGGTTGTTGAAATTTGAGGTTGCAGAAATGCAACAGTCGGGGATCGAACTGCCCAACACTTGGGCAACTTTCCACAGGATTCAGGGATTCTGGCAAAAAATGCACCCAAAAAAGGTCAGATTTGGTTGTGGGGCCGTGAGAGCTGGTCGGATCCGCCACCGGACCCGGTGGGCGAGGACCTCGACATCGTCATCTCGAACGCCGCGCAAGCCTGCCCTGCTCGGCGAGCCGCGTCTCCGGCGCGGAGTCCCGCGCGCTGGCCTCCGCAAAGCCGAACGAGCTCGCCGCGCCGGAGAGCGATTGGGCGAGCCGAATCAGCGAATCGTCGCTGGGAGGGGAGTTGGCCGATGCGCGATGGCCGCCAGCCCGGCGAGCTGATCGGCGCAGCGGGCGAGGAAGCGTTGGCGCAAGGGCGCGAAGAGGGTCGATGGCGGTGTTCCCATCGGCAGAGGCGGTATTGCTGTTATCCCTTGCCAACCTCCCCGCCTTCCCGTACTCTCCACTCTGAGAAAACCTTTTCCCAACCCGCTTCGCGCCCACTGACCTCACCCGTGATCACCGCGTAGGGCGATAAGAGAAAACCTTTTCCCAGCTAAGGGAATCCGCCGCGCCCATGCCTTCCGACGTCGAGCCAGCGCCAGTTTCCGCCAAGCCGCCGGTCACGCTGCGCGAGGTGGCGGCGGCGGCCGGCGTCAGCGTCGCCACGGCGTCCAAGGCGCTGAACGGGCAGGGGCGGATGACGGCGGAGACGCGCGAGCGCATTCGCGAGACGGCGCGGCTGCTCGGCTTCCGGCCGAACAGCCTGGCGCAGAGCCTGCTCAGAAAACGCTCCTTCACCGTGGGCCTGCTCACCAACGATACCTATGGCCGCTTCTCGCTGCCGCTGATGGCCGGCGTGTCGGATGCGCTGGTCGACAAGGGCGTGTCGGTGTTCCTGTGCAATGTCGAGGACGATCAGCGGCTCGGCCAGCTGCATGTCGAGGCCATGCTCGACAAGCGCGTCGACGGCATCGTCGCCACCGGAAAGCGCATCGACCGCCATCTGCCGGTCGATCTCTCCAATCTGCGCATTCCGGTCGTCTACGCTTTCACCCAGCCCGATCCCGGCGCGATCGGCCTCGTCTCCGACGATGCCGGCGGCGCGCGGCTGGCGGTGGAGCATTTTTTGCGGCTCGGCCGCCGGCGCATTGCCCATGTGAGCGGGCCGGCGAGCTTCGCCGTCGTGCATGCGCGTGCGCAAGCCTGGCGCGATGTCCTCAAGGAGAACGGCCTAGCCGAGAGCGAGCCGTTGCTCGGCGCCTGGTCGGAAGCCTGGGGCCACGAGGCAGTCGAAAAACTGTTCGGCAAGGCGGACAGGGAAGGGTGGCCCGACGCCGTCTTCTGCGGCAACGACCAGATCGCGCGCGGCGTCATCGATGCGCTGCGCGAGCGCGGCATAAGCGTGCCTGACGATGTCGGGGTCATTGGCTTCGACAATTGGGAGATCGTGGCCGAGGCGACGCGCCCGCCGCTCACCTCCGTGGACATGAATCTTTCGACGCTCGGCCGCGAGGCCGGGCTTGCCCTGCTTTCGCTTGTCGACGGCCAGCCGGCCGCGCCGGGCATCAGGAAACTGCCGTGCCGCCTGGTGGTGCGTCAGTCATGCGGAAGTCCGCCGGAATGAAGCAACAAGGCCACGCGCCCGCATCCGCCGGGCGGCGTGGCCAACTGGGAGGAGAACCATGAGGAGGAGTAACGTGAAGACCATGCTTGCCAAGCTGATGCTTGCCGCTGCCGTCATCGGCGGAGGCCTGCAGGCGGCGTCCGCCGAGACCGCCAACATCTGGGTGCGCGCCGACGGCTCGAACTTCATGCCGCGCATCGTCGATGCCTTCAACAAGGCGCATAAGGACCAGATCAAGCTCGACATCATCCCCAACGCCGAGATCATCCCGAAATATGGCGCGGCCGCCGCCGGCGGCACGGCGCCCGACGCGCTCTCGCTCGACCTGATCTACACGCCGTCCTTCGCCGCCGCCGGCCAGCTGGAGGACATCACCGACTGGGCGAAATCCTTGCCCTATTTTTCCAGCCTCTCGCCGGCGCATGTGAAGACCGGCACCTATAAGGACCGCATCTATGGCCTGCCGTTCTCGGCCGACGCCTCGGTGCTGATCTGGAACAAGAAGCTGTTCAAGCAGGCGGGGCTGGACCCGGAGAAGGGGCCGGCCAACTGGGCCGAGATCGCGGCCGACGCCGAAAAGGTCAACGCGCTCGGCGGCGACATCAAGGGCTTTTACTTCTCCGGCAACTGCGGCGGCTGCAACATCTTCACCTTCACGCCGCTGATCTGGGCCTCGGGCGGCGACATCCTGTCGGAAGACGGCTCGAAGGCGACGCTTGACAGCCCGCAACTGCGCGGCGCCATCGACCTCTACCGCTCGATGATCAAGAAGGGGCTGGTGCCCGAGGGCGCGCAGACCGACACCGGCGCCAACTTCTTCGCCGCCTTCGCCGGCGGCAAGATCGGCATCTCGCCCTCCGGCGCCTTCGCCATCGGCGCGCTCAACACGCAATATCCGGATATCGACTACGGCATCACCTTCCTGCCGGGCAAGGATGGCGGCTGGTCGTCCTTCGCCGGCGGCGACAATTTCGTCGTCACCAAGGGCACCAAGAAGATCGCCGTGGTGAAGGAGTTCCTGGACTTCGCCTATTCGCTCGAAGGCCAGACGATCCTCGCCAAATATGGCAGCCTGCCGGTGCGCAACGACATCGCCAAGGACGCGCTGAAGGAACTCGACCCGCGCTACCAGGTGGCGGCCGAGGCGATGGCCAAGGGCAGGACGCCTTATTCGGTGGTGTTCAACGATTTGATCAACTCCGCCAACGGTCCGTGGACGCAGATGATCAACGAGGTGTTCTTCGGCGACGACGTCGACGGCGCCATCAAGAACGCGCAGGGCACGATGCAGTCGATCATCGACCAGGCGCCGAACAAGTAGACACCAGGGCCGACCGGCGGCGGGGATCGCGCAACGCCCCGTCGCCGGGGCCCTGGCCGGCCGCCCGCCCCGTCTCCCTGGCCGGGCGGCCGGGATGTTGCATCGTTCACTCGCAGTGAGAACGACATGGCTTCCATTATCGCAACTTCGGCACCCGCCCGCGCTAGGCCACGCACCAGCGCCAGCCTGCGGCAATGGGTTGGCCTGCTCTACGTCCTGCCGGCCGTCGCTTTCGTCACCGTCTTCTTCGTCATCCCGCTCGGCATGACGGCATGGATGTCGCTGCACAACTGGCCGCTGATGGGCGAGCATGCCTTCATCGGTTTCGACAATTATGTCGCCATCCTGCGCGACACGCGCTTCTGGAACGCGCTGAAATTCACCTTCTACTATACAGTGATCGTCACCATCGCGATCTTCGCCGTCGCCTTTCCGCTGGCGATCTTCATCGAAAGGCCGCGGCCGCTCACCAACCTCTACCGCACCGCCTTCTTCATGCCGGCGGTGGTGGGTTTTGCTTCGGCGAGCCTGCTCTGGTCCTGGCTCTTGAATGTCGATTCCGGCCTGTTCAGCCCGGCCGCCTACGACCTTGGCCTGACCGAAAAGAAGGTGAATCTGCTCGCCACCTTCCAGCCAGCCTTCTGGTCGATCATTGCCATGGTGGTCTGGAAGGTGGCCGGCTTCACCATGATCATCTTGATGACCGGCCTGCAGTCGATCCCGCAGGATTTGCAGGAAGCCGCGGTCATCGATGGCGCCGGCCCGTTCGCAAGGTTCAGGGCGATCACCTTGCCGCTGATGCGCCGCACGCTGGCGCTGGCGCTGATCCTGTCGGTGGCGGGTTCGATCCTGGCCTTCGACCAGTTCTACATCATCCTGCGCGGCGGTCCGCGCAACCAGACGCTGACGGCGGTCTACTGGATCTTCAATCAGTCCTTCGTCTCGTTCAAGCTGGGCTATGGCGCGGCACTTTCCATGGTGCTGCTGGCCATCCTAGTGGCGCTCAGCCTCATCCAGCTCTGGCTGCTGCGCAAGCCCGAGGGGCTCGACTGATGGCCGAGGCGATGTCGCAGAACCGCAAGGCCGCCTTCAGCCTCGCCAGGCATTCCACCGGCATCATCGCCTCGGTGCTGTTCCTGGCGCCGATCGTGTGGACGGTGCGGTCGACCTTCAAGCCGGCGCAGGAGGCGCGCCAGCCGCCGCTGCCGCCCTGGCCGACCACCGGCTTCTCGGTCGAGAATTACGAGACGCTGAACGCCTTCGGCGACGGGCTCTGGGCCTCGGCGCAGAACAGCATCTATGTCTCGGTGATGACGGTGCTGCTCTCCGTGCTGGTCAGTGTGCTTGCCGGCTACGGCTTCTCGCGCTTCCGCTTTCCGTTCCGGGATTTCTTCTTCGTCCTCATCCTGTCGACGATCATGATCCCGTTCCAGTCGATCCTGACGCCGATCTTCCTGGTGCTGACCAGGCTCGGTCTGCACAACACGCTGACGGGGCTGGTCTGCGTCTACGTCACGCTGCAGCTGCCCTTCTCGATCTTCATGATGCGCAACGCTTTCGACGCCGTGCCGCGCGAGATCGAGGAGGCCGCTCGCATGGATGGCGCCAACAACGTCACCATGCTCATCAAGGTGATGCTGCCGCTGGTCTGGCCGGGCGTCGTCACCATCGCGCTCTTCGCCTTCCTCGGCGCCTGGAACGAGTTCCTGGCCGCGCTCGTGTTGATGACCGACCAGTCCAAATTCACCCTGCCGGTGATGATGACGGCGCTCCAGTCCGGCCGCTTCGGCGCCATCGACTGGGGCGCGGTGCAGGCCGGCGTCACCGTAATGATGGTGCCCTGCCTGATCCTCTTCCTGGCGCTGCAGCGCTTCTACATCCGCGGCCTCATGGCCGGGGCCGTCAAGTAATCCGCCCGCATTCGAATGGAGTGACGTTCATGACCGCATCGCAACCCGCCACCTCGGCCAAGCCCGAGACATCCGCCAAGCCGAAGCTCGCCTTCCGGCCGCTGCCCGTGCCGCAGGTCGATGTCCGCGGCTTCTGGGGCGACCGTGTCGATGCGGTGGCAGCCAAGACCCCCGATATCCTCTATGACCGCTGCGTCGAAGCGCGCATGCTGGAGCAGATCGATCCGGACCGGCCGTCGCCGGGCGTGGTCATCCCGTTCCATTCGCCGTCGCCCGACGAGGCCAACGGGGAGGGCGCCGAGTTCACCGGCTCGACGGTGACGACCCAGATGTTCTGGGATTCCGACTGGGGCAAGACCATCGAGACCGCCGCCTATTCGCTCTACCGCCGCCGCAACCCGGATCTGGAGCAGAAGATCGACGCCGTCATCGACATGTACGAGAAACTGCAGCAGCCCGACGGCTACCTTTCCAGCTGGTACCAGCGCATCCAGCCCGGCCTGCGCTGGACGAACCTGCGCGACTGCCACGAGCTCTACTGCGCCGGCCATCTGATCGAGGGCGCCGTCGCCTACTTCCAGGCGACGGGAAAGCGCAAGCTGCTCGACATCATGTGCCGCTACGCCGACCATATCGCCTCGATGTTCGGCCCGGAGCCCGGCAAGAAGAAGGGCTACTGCGGCCATGAGGAGATCGAGCTGGCGTTGATCAAGCTGGCGCGGGTAACGGGCGAGAAGAAATACATGGAGCTCGCCAAATATTTCATCGACCAGCGCGGGCAGCAGCCGCATTATTTCGACGAGGAGGCGCGCGCCCGCGGCGCCGATCCGAAGGCCTATCACTTCAAGACCTACGAATATAACCAGTCGCACAAGCCGGTGCGCGAGCAGGACAAGGTCGTCGGCCACGCCGTGCGGGCGATGTATCTCTATTCCGGCATGGCCGATATAGCGACGGAATATGGCGACGACGCGCTGCGCGTGGCGCTCGACCGGCTCTGGGACGATCTGATGACCAAGAGCCTTTACGTCACCGGCGGTCTCGGACCGTCGGCCCACAACGAAGGCTTCACCAGCGATTACGACCTGCCCAACGAGACCGCCTATGCCGAGACCTGCGCCTCGGTCGGCCTGGTGTTCTGGGCAAGCCGCATGCTCGGCATGGGTCCGAACGCCCGCTACGCCGACATGATGGAGCGCGCGCTCTACAACGGCTCGATCTCGGGCCTGTCGCTCGACGGCTCGCTGTTCTTCTACGAGAACCCGTTGGAGAGCCGGGGAGGGCACCACCGCTGGAAATGGCACCGCTGCCCCTGCTGTCCGCCCAATATCGGCCGCATGGTGGCCTCGATCGGCAGCTATTTCTACGGCCTCGCCGATGATGCGCTGGCAGTGCACCTTTACGGCGACTCGACGGCCCGCTTTGAGATCGCCGGCCAGCAGATAACCCTCGTCCAGACCAGCAACTATCCCTGGGACGGCGCGGTCTCGATCGAGTTCGGGCCGGAAGCGCCGATAGCGTTCACGCTTCACCTGCGCGTGCCTGCCTGGTGTCGCAAGGCCGCGCTTCGGGTCAACGGCAAGCTGGTCGATCTCGAGGCGGCGACGGTCGACGGCTATGCCGCGATCCGCCGCGAATGGCGCCAGGGCGACAAGGTCGAGCTCGACCTCGAAATGTCGATGGCGCGCCTCTTCGCCAATCCGCAGGTGCGCCAGGACATCGGCCGCGTAGCACTTGCCCGTGGCCCGCTGATCTACTGCGTTGAGGAGACCGACAATGGCGGCGGGCTGCATCGCATCGCCCTGCCGCGCACGGCAAGGCTCGAGGCCCACGCCGAGCCAAACCTGCTTGGCGGCGTCGTCACGCTTTCGACGATCGGCAGCAGGGCCGAAACGGAGAACTGGGGCGCCGATCTCTATCGTCCCGAACCGCCGGCGACTGAGGAGACGAAGCTCAAGGCGGTTCCCTATTTCGCCTGGGACAATCGCGACCCCGGCGAGATGCTGGTCTGGCTGAGGGAAGAGTAGGGCGGCAACTTAAAGATGCACGAAAGCCGTCAGCGGCAGGTGATCGGAGGCGACGCGCGACAGCGGCGTGTCATGCGCCTCTACGCCTGAAACCAAACCATGCCGGTTGCCCATGATGCGGTCGAGCGCCAGCACCGGCAGGCCGGACGGGAAGGTCGGCACCGCCGGCGGCGTCGGCCCGAAGGTTGTGTGCAGCGTGTTCAGCGCCGATCGGTTGCCGAGCCGCCATTCGTTGAGGTCGCCGAGGAGCAGCGTCGGCCTTTCATCGGCGCTGCTCATGATGTCGAGCACCACGCGGGCCTGTTCGGAGCGCGAGCGGCGCAAAAGGCCGAGATGGGCGGCGATCACGCGAAGCGACCGTTTCTCGTCGAGATCGATTTCGGCGACCAGCGCGCCGCGCGGCTCCAGTCCCGGCAGCTTGAGCTGGTGGACGTCGCGCACGGTGCCGCGCTTGAACAGCAGCACATTGCCGCGCCACCCATGCCCCTTGCCGTTGCCCGAGACCGGCACCGGCACCAGTCCCGTCTCCAGCTCCAGGCGGGCAAGATCGAGCAGCCCGGCCCTGTCGCCGAAGCGGTTATCGGCTTCCTGCAGGGCGATCACGTCGGGGCTGATCTCGCGGATGACGCGCGCCGTCCTTTCAGGGTCGAACCTGCGGTCCGTGCCGATGCATTTATGGACGTTGTAGGAGGCGACGACGATTTCAGTGTCGTTGACGCGCTTGCGCGGCGTCGCCTTGGCCTTGCGCGCGTTCCTGGCGCGGATCGACAACAGCACGGTCTCTGGCAGGCTGCGTCCCTTGATGTCGTCTATCTCCATGATCCTGCTGCTCGATTTTCTGCGCTAAAGATAGGGCGATCCCAGCCACAGCAAACGGTCGAAGACGCGGATTATGAATGGCCTTGCATTCAGCGTCTGCAGCGTCACTGGCTGGGCGGTTGAGATGGCGGCCGCGATGCGGGCGTCGATCTCGGCGGCGAAGTTTTTGTCCAGGACTTCCATGTCGATCTCGAAATTCAGCCTCAGCGAGCGCGCGTCCAGATTGGAAGAGCCGACATAGGCCCACACGCCGTCGATCGCCATCAGCTTGGAATGGTCGAACGAGCCCTCGTGGCGCCAGACCCGGCAATAATGCTTCAAAACCTGGTCGAACTGCGCCGTCATCGCATGATCGACGAGGAAAAGGTTGTTCACCGCCGGCACGACGATGTCGATTTCGACGCCGCGGCGGCCAGCCGTGGTCAATGCGCTGATGAATTCGCGATCCGGCAGGAAATAGGGCGACATGATGCGGATCGATTTGCGGGCGACCGAAAACGCCCCCATCAGCAGCTTCAGGTTGGTTTCGTTGGAGGCATCCGGCCCGGTCGCCACCCCGCGCACCAGCATCGGCTGCCCCGGCGGCGGCGCGGCGCGCTGGACCTGCCATGGGTCGTCCTTCAAGGCCTCGTTGCCGGCAAATCGCCAGTCCTCGGCGGCAACCGAGAACAGGTCGGCCACAACCGGCCCGGTGACCTCGAAATGCGTGTCCCGCGAACTGTCTGAACCGGCGAATTCGGCCGAGAATCCCTTGCGGATGTTCATGCCTCCCGTGAACGCCACCGCGCCGTCGACGATCAGGATCTTCCTGTGCGTCCTCAGATTGGCATAGGGAAGTCTCAGGCCCATGACGATGTTGCCGTTGAAGAGGTCGACGGGGACGCCGGCCTCCCTGAGTTGTTTCAGGATGCTCGGCACCGAATAGCGCACGCCGACGGCGTCGATCAGCACGCGGACGGTGACGCCGCGTTGGACGGCATTGCCGAGCGACTGGACGAACAGCGCCCCCACCGCATCATTGTCAAAAATATAGGTTTCCAGAAGGACGCTTCTTTGCGCCGCATCAATTGCCCGGCACATCGCTGTATAGGCCTCATCGCCGGTCTTGAGCACGGCGATGGTGTTTCCAGAGGTCAGCGGACGCCGCGCCACCCTGTCGCCAAGCGTCTTCAGCCCAGTGAAACGCTGGCCGTATTCGGCGTTGATCAGGGCTTCCAGCGCGACGTCGCGGTCGTGCCTGGCGGCGGCGGCCTCGGGTGACGGCCGCAAGGCGCTGATCGTTGCGCGGCGGATGCGGTTGATGCCGGCAATGGCGTAGATGATCGCGCCGATAAAGGGCGACAGGAGCATCACGCCCACCCAGCCGGTGGCGGCGCGCACGTCCTCCTTGGTCATGATGGCGTGCACGATGCCTACCGCCGCCATCGCCAGCGAGAGGATCAGGATAAGCGTCGACCAGTGACTCGCAATCGCCTCGAACATCGGGCCGACTATTGTGCGAGCCGGCGCGGAAGGCAATGCTGGCGGTCAAGCCGATTACGGCAAATGCGCGCCAGCTTCGCCGGCGCGCATGACTCGCTCGGAATGAACGATCCTACGACGCGGATGCTGCGACTCTAGGGCGTACGCCGCGTCCGAACTCGACGTCCCAGCTGCGTTCCGCCGGAGCCGCTTCGCCGCTCAGCCCAAGTTTTGGGAAAAGCAGTTCGGCGACGTTGAATGCCTCCTCCAAATGCGGGTAGCCGGACGCGATTATCGTTTCGATGCCGATCTCCTGATACTCGCGGATTCGCGCGGCGACATTATCGGGATTGCCAACCAGGGCGGTCCCGGCGCCTCCACGCACCAGTCCGAGCCCCGCCCAAAGGTTCGGGCCGACAACCAGCCGGTCGCGCCGGCCTTGATGCAGGGCCGACATCCGCTTTTGGCCGACCGATTCCGAGATGTTGACGAAACCGTTCTGGGCTTCGGCGATCACGTCGTCGGTGACGTGGCTGATGAGGCGATCGGCGGCCGCCCAGGCCTCGTCCTCCGTTTCGCGCACGATCAGATGGATGCGCAGCCCGAAACGGATCGTGCGACCTTGCGCCGCCGTCGCCCTTTTCACGCGATCGATTTTCTCGGCGAGTTGGTCGACCGGTTCGCCCCAGCTCAGATAAGCGTCCACATGCTTGGCGGCGATCGCAATGCCGGCATCGGAGGAGCCGCCGAACCAGAGCGGCGGATGCGGTTGCTGAACGGGCGGAAACGAAATGTCCGTGCCGTGGGCTGAAAGATACTTGCCGTCGAAGTCCGCCGGCTCGCCTGAAAGGATCCGCCGCCAGATGGTCAGGAATTCGTCGGTCTGCGCATAGCGCTCGTCGTGTCCAAGCTTGATGCCGTCGCCGGCGAGGTCGGCCGGATCCGCGCCGGTGACGACGTTGAGCAGCACCCGGCCGCCGGAAATGCGGTCCAGCGTGGCCGCATGGCGAGCAAACAGGGCTGGCGTCCCGCTGCCCGGCCGCAGCGCCACCAGGAATCTCAACCTTTCCGTGAGCGGGATCAGCCCGGCCGCCAAGATCCAGGCGTCCTCGCACCGCGTTCCGGTGGGCAGGAGCACGCCCTTGAAGCCAAGCCGGTCGGCGGCCTGCGAGATCTCCTTGAGATATCCGAAGGTTGCCGGCCGGTGTCGCTCCTCTGTGCCGAGGTAGGGACCATCGCCATGGGTCGGAAGATACCAGTAGAGATCGAGCGCGTGGGGTTCGTTGCTGGACATCGGATTGTTTCCTTCTGCGATTGCGGGATCTTGAGCAAGCCTCAGAGCTTGCCTTTCCAGGGGATGAGGCGGTGTTCCAGCCAGCGCATGCCGCTGGTGAAGGCGAAAGCAAGCACGGCGATGACGATGAGGCCGACGAAGACGACGTCGGTGGCGAGGAAGTTGGCGGCCGACATGATCATGTAGCCGAGCCCGGACTGTGCTGCGATCAGTTCGGCCGCGACCAGTGTCGACAAGCCGGCGCCGATGGCAATCTTCAGGCCGGTCAGGATTTCCGGCAATGCGGATGGCAGGATGATGCTGGCGAACAGTTGCAGCCGGCTGGCGCCGAGCGATAGCGCGGCGTTGATGCGTTCAGCGGGCACCGACCGGACTCCCGCCTGCGCCGCAAAGCAGATTGGCGCGAAGGTCGACAGCGACAGAAGCACGATCTTTGAGGTCTCGCCGATGCCGAGCCAAATGATCAGCAGGGGAAGGTAGGCCAGCGGCGGCAGCCCCCAGTAGAGGTCGATCGGCACACTGAAAATGCCCTTGACCCAGCGGTTCAGGCCCATGAGCAGGCCAAGCGGAATACCCACGAAAATGCCGACGCCGAGTGCCGCGGCAATGCGGCCAAGGCTTGCCAGCGTATGATCGAGCAGCGTGCCGTTGGCATAGCCGTCGGCCGCGACTGCGCTGACCTGGGTCAGCACATCGGCCGGCGACGGCAGGAAGAGTGGCGAGGCCCAGCCGAATTGCGCGGCCAGGAACCACAATGCGATCAGCGCGGCCAGCGTGGCGAGGCTGATGCCGAACGTGCTTGCCGATGCGGCTCGGCGCAACCGGCGAGACGGCCGTCGCTGAGCCGCCGCGGTCGGAAACGAGGTTCGGGAATTGGCGGCAAGGGTCATTGCAAGGTTCCTTTCCGGGCGCCTTCCGGCTGGTGGATGAGCGAGCGGATTTCCTGCCGCAGTTCGATGAAGCGGGGGTGGGACTGGATCGTCCCGATATCCCCGGCTTCCGCGAAGTCGCGGACGAAGTCGGCGTCGAAGCGGGCAACGATGCGGCCCGGCCGCGGCGACATCACGACGATGGTTGTACCGAGCGTGAGGGCTTCCTCGATCGAATGGGTGATGAACAGGATCTGCTTGCCCGTCCTGGCCCAGACCGAGGCCAGAAGCTGCTGCATGGTCTCGCGAGTCAGGCTGTCGAGGGCGCCGAACGGCTCATCCATCAGTAGGATCTTCGGATCGGTCGCCAGCGCCCGCGCGATGCCGACGCGCTGGCGCATGCCTCCCGAAAGTTCATAGGGCGGCTTTTCGGCGAAATCGGCGAGTCCCACCAGTTCCAGCAGGTGCCTTGACCGCTCGTACCGTTCGCCGCGTGACACGCCCCGGTACTTCAATCCGAGTGCAACATTGTCCAGCACGTTGGCCCAGGGCAGCAGGGTATCTTTCTGGAACACGACGCCACGATCGCCGCCTGGCGCCACGATTTCTCGCCCATCCAGCGTGATCGTCCCTTCGGTAAGGGGTAGAAAGCCGGCGATCGCGTTAAGCAATGTCGACTTGCCGCAGCCGGAAGCACCGACCGCGACGACGATGGAATCGGGAGGAATATCGAGCGAGACGTGATCGAGCGCATGCACGTCCTGGCCATCGGAAGCCGGGAAGGTGACGCTGGCATCGCGAATTCGAAGCATGGTGGCCTCCGGTGATCTGGCTGGCGCGCCAGCCAGATCGGGTTCCTTCAGGGATTGCTAGTTCGAGGCCTTGGCCACTTCCGCATATTGCGGATCGGCGAACGCCGCGTAGCTGTCCTTGACCGAGGTGATCTTGTGCTGATCCTTCAGGAAGCTCGCAGTGTCCCTGAGGATCTTCGCCACCGCGCTTATCTCGCCGCCGCCCAGCCACTTGTCGGAAACCTGCTCCTCGAGCGGGGGGACGACCGTGGTCTTCAGCTGCTCCGAATTTTCCGCCGCCGTGCCACCCTGCAATTTTGCGATCAGCTTGGCGTTCTCCGAGTCCGGGCCCCATGCGGCGGGGTTGCTCAGGTATGCCTGGTTGTAGCCGTCGATCAGCCGGACGTACTGGCCGAGGAACTCGGGATTGGCCTTGGCGAAGGCACCGGTGACGACCAGCGCGCTGAAGGTCGGCGCGCCGCGATCGGCGACCTGGCCGGCGGTGAGCAGGACCTTGCCGTTCTTCTTGAGTTCGGACAGCGCCGGATCCCAGACGAAGCCGCCGTCGATGTCGCCGCGCTTCCAGGCGGCGACGATCTCGGGCTGCGGAATGGCTATGACCTGGGTTTCCTTTTCGGAAATGCCTTCCTGTTTGAGCACGGCGAGAAGCTGGTAATGATCGGTCGAGACTGGTGCTGCGGCGAGTTTCTTGCCGCGCAGATCCGCCGGCGACTTGATTTCGGGCCGCACCACCAGGGCTTCGCCATCACGAGAGACCGACGAGATGTAGAACGCCTTCACATCGATACCCTTGCTGACGGCAGCGGAGAACGGGCTCGACCCGACATCGCCGATCTGGACGTCGCCGGAGGCGATGGCTGCGAAGATGTCGGCGCCGGAATTGAAGCGGCGGAATTCGATGTCCCAGCCTGTCTTCTTTGCGAGGTCGCCATTGGCGATGCCAAGATTGTAGGGATTCGCGCCAGTCTGATAGGCGATGACGACTTTCTTCTCGTCCGCGGCACCTGCCGTGGCGTGGACGGAAGACAGGGCAAGCCCCAAAAGCGCGGCGGAAATGAATTTTCGCATGGACTTTAATCCTTTGAGCAGCGGGCAGAGCCCGATTTGCAGCCAAACAGATGGCTGTGATTAAAGTCCACTAAACTTATAGAATTAGACAGGAATGATATTCCTAAAGCCTCTTGGTCGGTGAAAAAGAATTGGACCGAGGAACGAGCCGCCCACGAAAGATCGTTCCCGGCGGTTTGCCGGCCGCCTAGGAGGGTAGCCCACGAAGATCTCGCCGCCGCTAATGGAACCGAAATGCGGTCCGCGCGTTGTGCCGCTCGCGGGAGTATCCTCGCGAGGGGCATTTTCATTCACGACCGTCGTTATCTGCCGGGCTGTGAGGGGGCGCTGTGAGTACGCTGAGATCCAAGCCGCAATTGGACCGCCGTCAGATTTTGAACGCGCTCAAGGCCTTCCGGCGCGGTGACTTCTCTGTGCGCATCGACAATGTCTATGAAGGCCTCGACTCCGATATCGCTGACACCTTCAACCAGATCGTGGAGATCAACGATCAGGTCACGCGCGAGTTCGAGCGGCTGAGCCGGGTGGTCGGCAAGGACGGGCGGATTGGTGAGCGCGGTCACGTGCGCAATGCTACGGGCAGCTGGGAAACAAGCGTCCGCTCCGTCAACGATCTCATCGAGGACATGGTCCAACCGACCACGGAGGTGGCGCGCGTCATTGGCGCGGTTGCTAAGGGCGACCTATCGCAAACCATGATGGTGGAGATCGACGGCCGGCCTCTGCGAGGCGAGTTCCTCCGTATCGGCAAGGTCGTCAACACGATGGTCGGGCAGCTGGGGTCCTTTGCTTCGGAGGTGACGCGTGTTGCCCGCGAAGTGGGCACAGAAGGCAAGCTTGGCGGCCAGGCGCGGGTGAAGGGCGTGGCAGGCACCTGGAAAGACCTGACCGACAACGTCAACGCCATGGCGACCAATCTCACTGGGCAGGTCCGCAACATCGCCGAGGTCACCACGGCCGTCGCCTCGGGCGACCTGTCGAAAAAAATCACCGTCGATGTGAAAGGCGAGATCCTGGAGCTCAAGAACACCATCAACACCATGGTGGACCAGCTCAATTCATTCGCCTCGGAAGTGACGCGCGTGGCGCGCGAGGTCGGCACCGAAGGCAAGCTCGGCGGTCAGGCGCGCGTCGAGGGCGTCGGGGGCACCTGGAAAGACCTTACCGACAACGTCAATTCGATGGCCGAGAACCTGACGGGCCAAGTCCGCAACATCGCCGAGGTCACCACGGCCGTCGCGCTCGGCGACCTTTCAAAGAAGATCACCGTCGATGTGAAGGGCGAAATTCTCGAACTGAAGAACACCATCAACACGATGGTGGACCAGCTCAACTCGTTTGCCTCCGAGGTGACCCGTGTGGCGCGCGAGGTCGGTTCCGAGGGCAAGCTGGGAGGCCAAGCCCAGGTGCGTGGTGTCGCGGGAACCTGGAAGGATCTGACGGACAATGTGAACTCAATGGCCGAGAACCTGACCGGGCAGGTTCGCAACATCGCCGAGGTGACGACGGCGGTCGCGTCGGGCGATCTGTCGAAGAAGATTACGGTGGCCGTTCAGGGCGAGATCCTGGAGCTCAAGGACACCATCAACACCATGGTGGACCAGCTCAATTCCTTTGCGTCGGAGGTGACGCGCGTTGCCCGAGAAGTCGGCACCGAAGGCAAGCTTGGCGGCCAGGCCGACGTGAAGGGCGTCGGCGGCACATGGAAGGATCTGACCGACAGCGTCAACCTGATGGCTGCCAACCTCACCGGCCAGGTGCGCAATATCGCCGAGGTGACCACGGCCGTCGCGCGCGGCGACTTGTCGAAGAAGATCACGGTCGACGTCAAGGGCGAAATCCTGGAACTGAAGGACACCGTCAACACGATGGTGGATCAGCTCAACTCCTTTGCCTCGGAAGTGACGCGCGTGGCACGCGAAGTCGGCTCGGAAGGCAAGCTCGGCGGTCAGGCCCACGTCGAAGGCGTCGGCGGCACCTGGAAGGATTTGACCGACAACGTTAACGCAATGGCCGGCAATCTCACGGTGCAGCTTCGTGACGTCTCTAAGGTCGCGACGGCAATCGCGACCGGCGACCTGACCCAGAAGATCACGGTCGATGCTTTGGGCGAGATCCTGCAGATCAAAGACGTCATCAACACGATGGTCGATCAGCTCAACTCGTTTGCCTCGGAAGTGACGCGAGTTGCGCGCGAGGTGGGGTCGGACGGGAAACTCGGCGGGCAGGCGCAAGTGCGTGGTGTGGCCGGCACGTGGAAGGATCTGACCGACAATGTGAATGCCATGGCCGCGAATCTGACCGGCCAGGTGCGCAACATCGCCGAGGTGACTACCGCCGTTGCGCTCGGTGATCTTTCCAAGAAGATCACTGTCGACGTCAAAGGGGAGATCCTGGAGCTGAAGTCGACGATCAACACCATGGTTGATCAGTTGAACTCATTCGCCGGAGAAGTGACCCGCGTCGCCCGAGAGGTCGGTACCGAGGGCAAACTGGGCGGCCAGGCCCAGGTCCGCGGCGTCGCCGGCACCTGGAAAGACCTCACCGACAACGTCAACTCCATGGCCGAGAACCTAACCGGCCAGGTGCGCAACATCGCGGAGGTGACCACCGCCGTCGCACGCGGCGATCTGTCGAAGAAGATCACCGTGGACGTCAAGGGCGAGATCCTGGAGCTGAAGTCGACGATCAACACCATGGTCGATCAGCTGAACTCCTTTGCCGGTGAGGTGACGCGCGTGGCGCGCGAGGTGGGCACCGAAGGCAAGCTTGGCGGCCAGGCTCGCGTCGAGGGCGTTGCCGGCACCTGGAAGGACCTGACCGACAACGTCAACCTCATGGCTACCAACCTCACGAACCAGGTGCGTGGCATCGCGGATGTCGTGACCGCGGTCGCGCAGGGAAATCTACGCCGCAAACTCACCGTCGATGCAAAGGGCGAGATCGCTTCGCTGGCCGACACCATCAACGGCATGATCGAGACCCTCGCCACCTTTGCCGACCAAGTGACCAACGTCGCGCGCGAGGTCGGCATCGAAGGCAAGCTCGGCGGCCAGGCTCGCGTGCCGGGCGCGGCAGGGCTCTGGCGCGACTTGACCGACAATGTCAATCAGCTGGCAGCCAATCTGACAACCCAGGTGCGAGCCATCGCCGAAGTGTCGACGGCGGTGACCAAGGGCGATCTGACGCGCTCGATCAGCGTCCAGGCGTCGGGTGAAGTGGCCGCCCTCAAGGACAACATCAACGAGATGATCCGCAACCTCAAGGATCAGACGCTCAAGAACGCCGAGCAGGACTGGCTGAAGACCAATCTGGCGCGGTTCTCGCGCATGTTGCAGGGCGAGCGCGATTTGGCGACCGTGTCGCGTCTGATCATGTCTGAGCTAGCGCCCCTGGTGAATGCGCAATACGGCGTGTTCTACGTGACCAACCGCGAAGAAGACGAATCTTATCTGGAACTCGCCGCATCCTACGGAGCCGAGAGCAAGGCCGCCATGAAACAGCGCCTTGACCTGCGCGAGGGGCTGATTGGCCAGAGCGCTGCCGACAAACGTGCGATCGTTCTCGACAATGTGCCGCCGGACTTCCTGCGCATCACGTCCGGCCTCGGCAATACCACTCCGGCCAATGTCATCATCCTGCCCGCGCTCTTCGAAGACGAAGTCAAGGCGGTGATCGAGCTTGCCTCCTTCAGCGAGTTCCGCGACACGCACCAATCGTTCCTCAACCAACTGATGGAGTCGGTTGGTATCGTGCTCAACACGATCGCGGCGACGATGCGCACTGAAGGCCTTTTGAAACAGTCCCAACTGCTGACTTCCGAATTGCAGGCGCGCCAGACGGAACTGACCAAGAAGCAGGAGGAACTGCACGCCACCAACGAGGAGTTGCAGGAAAAGGCGCAACTGCTCGAAAACGAAAAGAAGCAGGTGGAGAACAAGAATCTGGAAATCGAGATGGCTCGGCGCGCTCTTGAGGAGAAAGCCGAACAGCTTGCGCTGACCTCCAAGTACAAATCTGAATTCTTGGCCAATATGAGCCACGAGCTGCGCACACCGCTGAACTCGCTGCTCATCCTTTCGAATCTGCTGGCCAGCAACCAGCAGGGAAATCTCAACGACAAGCAGGTCGAGTTTGCCCGGACGATCAATTCGGCGGGGACCGACCTGCTCAGCCTTATCAACGACATTCTCGATCTTTCCAAGATCGAGTCTGGCACCGTTTCCGTCGAGATCAACGATATGCCTCTGGCGCATCTGCGCCAGCACATGGAACGCACTTTCCGTCAGCTGGCTGCCGACAAGGGATTGGGCTTTACAATAGAACTTGACCCGGGACTTCCGGAGACGGTGCGGACCGACGAAAAGCGGCTGCAGCAGATCGTGCTCAACCTGTTGTCGAACGCATTCAAATTCACGTCGACCGGTAAGGTCAGCCTCACTTTCAGGCCGGAGAAGACCGGGCGGCGGAACGGCGCTGAGGCGCCGAAGGCGCTCGCTATCGCGGTCACTGATACCGGCATCGGCATTCCCGACGACAAGCAGAAGCTGATCTTCGAGGCCTTCCAGCAGGCCG
Source organism: Mesorhizobium sp. (assembly GCA_004020875.1). Classification (GTDB taxonomy): domain Bacteria; phylum Pseudomonadota; class Alphaproteobacteria; order Rhizobiales; family Rhizobiaceae; genus Mesorhizobium. Next base: position 249,337 of record SAPZ01000006.1, on the reverse strand, counting down.
ATGGCACCACCAGCCGCAAATATGGTGGTACCGGCCTCGGCCTGTCCATCAGCCGAGAAATCGCGCGGCTGCTCGGAGGCGAGCTTAGAGTGGAAAGCACGCCAGGCAAGGGCTCCACATTCACGCTTGTAATCCCCATCGACGGACCGAGAACGGTTTCGCAACCCATTATTGTCGAGGAGGAGGCGGTCGCTGCCGCGGCCGGCGTTTCCGTTCCTGAACTGATCGACGATCGCGATGCCCTCTCGCCCGAAGACCGGGTCGTGCTCATCATAGAGGACGACCCCACCTTTGCAGGACTGCTGCTGGGCATGGCGCGCTCGGCGGGCCTCAAGGGCGTGTTGTCCACCGCGGGCTCCGGGACAGTGGCGCTGGCGAGGAAGCTGGTTCCGGATGCAATCACGCTGGACCTCGGCCTTTCAGACATAGATGGCTGGGTGCTGTTCGATCTTCTGCGGCACGACCCCAAGACCGCAGGCGTCCCGATACATGTCATCTCGGGTGCGGAAGATTCGGCCGGCCTATTGCGCAGTGGCGCCGCCAGCGTCTCGACAAAGCCGGTGTCGTCGGACGACCTCATGAAGGTGTTCGAGGATATTCATTCGAGCAAGTTGCGCCTCCAGCGCAATGTCTTGATCGTGGATGCCGATCCCGAGCGGCGGCTTGCCCTGGCCGACGCGATCCGCGACGGCGTCACTTCCGTAACGCCTGTCGGTCGGATCGCCGCCAACGGTCGGGGAATAGACTTCGACATCTATGACGCGATCGTGCTGGGCTTTGGGAGGTCGGGCAAGGACAACTCCAAGATGATTGAGGAGATCGCGGCTTCGCTCGAGCGCCTTTCAGCCAAGCTCGTGTTCTTCGCACCTTATCCGGAGGCCCTGGAGCAACTGATCGGACTCAAACCGGCGTTGGCGGATGTTGCCCGTGCCGAGAATTTTGGCCAGTTGGCGCTGCTGATGTCGGCGACCCTGCCGCGGGACAGTCACACCAACGGGGCGGCGCCCTCCCAACGACCGGATAAGACCGACCTCGCCGGCGCCAAAGTCCTCATCGTCGACGACGACATCCGCAACATCTATTCGCTGACCAGCGTGCTCGAAACATATGGTATCCAGGTTTTGCATGCCGAGCGTGGTCGCGACGGCATCGCATTGCTCCAGCAAAACCCCGACATGGACGTCGCGCTCATCGACATCATGATGCCGGAGATGGACGGCTATGAGACGATGCGGCAGATACGCGGCATGCCGCCAATCGCGCATGTCCCCCTGATCTCGGTGACTGCCAAGGCAATGAAGGGCGATAGGCAAAAGTGCCTTGATGCGGGTGCTTCGGATTACATAGCCAAGCCTGTGGATCTTGACCTTCTGCTCGCGCTGCTCCGGGTCTGGATCGGGCGATCGAGACAGCACGCACAGCCGGCAGAGACGCTCTTGGCGGCCGTATGATGGGTTGCCAATGCAAGGGATGCTGAAAACCAAATCCGAGCAGCGCGCAGCGCTGTCAGAGGTGGCGCAAGGCGCGCGCATCCTTGCCGTCGATGATGACGACCGCAATCTCCTGGCGATCAGCGAAGTCCTGGCAGGAGTGGGCGAGGTTGTTTGCGCGCAGTCCGGCGAGGAGGCGCTGCGGTTCCTTCTGAAGGAAGAGTTCGCCGTTATTCTTCTGGACGTGCTGATGCCCGGATTGGACGGATACGAGACGGCCTCATTGATCCGCCAAAGAGAGCAGTCGAGACGCACCCCGATCATCTTCCTGAGCGCAATCAACAAGGAAGAAGCGCATATGCTGCGCGGCTATGACGCCGGTGCGGTCGATTTCGTCTTCAAGCCCTTCGATTCGGTCATGCTGCGTTCGAAGGTGGCCGTGTTCGTCGAATTGCACGAGAAGACCCTCGAGATCCAGCGCAAGGCGATCGTGGAGCAGACTTTGCTGGAGCAGGCGCTGGAGTCGCAAAAGTCGAGAGTCGAGGCGGAACGAGCCTTGCGTGCCGCGGAGCAGCGTCAGGAAGCCATACTGCAATCGGTTCCGGTTTGCTTTCATGCCCGGTCTCTCGAACCGCCTTTTGACGCTCGTTTCGTCACCAGCGGGATCGAGCGGTTGACCGGATTTTCACCCGAGCGGCTAACGTCCGAGCCCGGCTTCGGCCTGAGCCGTGTGCATCCGGACGACTTGTCCGATGTCGAAGCCGCTCTTCGCGGGGCCAAGGAGGCCGGCTCCTATAGCTGCGAGTTCCGCTGGCAATGCGCAGACGGCAAATACCGAAGCTTCCTCGACCAGGGTGTCATCTCGCATGATCCAGTGGACAACACGGACGAGATTGTCGGCACGCTGCTCGACATCACCGAGCGCCGCGAGCTCGAAGACAGGCTGCTCAAGACGCAGCGTCTTGACGCGATCGGCAAGCTCACAGGCGGACTTGCCCATGATTTCAACAATCTCCTCGCGGCGATCCTCAGCGGGCTCGGGCTCATCGAGCGCAGCACCGCGCTCGATGAGCAGGCGAAGAAAGTCCTCGACCTTACAAAGCGCTCGGCCAAGCAGGGCGCCGACCTCGTTAATCGGATGCTCGCCTTCTCCAGGCGCCAGCATCTGAAGCCCGAACCTTTGCAACTGACGGGGCTGGCCGAGACCCTGAACGGACTGGTCGCGCCGGTGCTAGGGGGGCTCGTTCGCTTCGAATGGCAAATCGACAACTCGGTTTGGCCGGTGCTGGTGGACGCAGGCCAACTCGAACTCGCTCTCATGAACCTGGTTTTCAATGCGCGCGATGCAATGCCTACGGGAGGTTCGATCACGATACGGGCCGAAAATCACACGACCCAAGGCAGCTCCGACGAACTGGCCGCCGGCGACTATGTCGTCATCTCGGTCATCGATACCGGTTCGGGCATTCCGGCCGATCTCGTGGCGAAGGTCATAGAGCCCTTCTTCACGACGAAACCGGTCGGCAAAGGCACCGGCCTTGGCTTGAGTACCGTCTACGGCTTCGCAAAGCAGTCAGGCGGCACGCTTCGGATCGAGAGTGTTGTCGGGCGAGGCACGGCGATGCAGCTGTGGCTGCCACGATCGTTGAAGCAGCCGGCCCGACCGATCGAGCAGGGACAGGTCAGCCGGGCTAGCATCGACGGCAATGGCGGCCGGCCGTCTATACTGTTGGTCGACGACAGCGATGCGCTGCGCGAGTTGACGGCTGCATCATTGAGGCAAAGCGGCTTCGACGTGACATGCGCCGCCGGCGGTGCCGAGGCGCTGGCCAGGATCGAGAAGGCTCCTGGCGATTTCGACGTAATCGTCACCGATTACGCCATGCCGCTCGTTTCAGGCTTGGACGTGATCCGATTTGCGCGGAACCTGAAGGCGGACTGGCCTGCGGTTATCATTACCGGCTATGCCGACACCAAGGCGATCGGCGATCTGCCGTCCGATGTTCCGTTGCTCGCGAAACCTTACAAGGACCAGCAGCTTGTCGAGTCCATCCTGCTGGCCAAAAAGACCCGTGGCCGGGCCTGAAATCGAAGCCGGCGATATCGTCAGTCTCACCCCGGCCTCGGCACCAGCCGCAGCCATGGCGCAAGATGGAACGCCGCCATCAAAAGGTACATCGGCGCCATCCCGCTGAGCACCGAGGCGCCCGACATGCACGTCATGTCGTGGTCGCCATAGGCAGCCGTCAGCAGCGCCATCATGGCGAAGGTCGGCGCCGCGGCGAGGCAAAGCCAGTCGGCGAGGCCGAAGCCGCTCAGGCGAGGGGCGGGATTGTCGATGCTCATGAAATCCACCTTCTGATACGGTCAGGTTTGCAAGCGCCGGAGAGAGGGAAGGGCGCGTAGCGAGATCGACTCCGGCGACGCGCGCCGCCGGAGTCGCGTCAGGCTCAGGCGCTCTTGTTGCGGAACGCCGCTTCGCCGGCATCCGACACCTCGACCCATCTCTGATCGGGGGCGGCACCCGCTTCGTAATTGTCGTGCCAGTTCCACCATTTGTAGGTCTGCGTCTGCGGATAGCCCTCTGGTGAATCCTCCCACACCTCCTGCCGGCCGAGCGGCGTGACGTCGAGATAGCTCCACACGGTGCCAAAGGCTTCGTCGCCGCGGTTGTTCACGAAATAGGTGCGGAAGATGCGCTTGCCGTCATGGATGAAGACGTTGTGGCCGTGCCATTGGTCGACGCCGAAATCCTTATCCCAGCTGTCGGTGATGGTGTACCAAGGCATTTTCCAGTCCATCTGTTGCTTCAGCCGCTGGATGTCGGCCTGCGGCGCGCGCGAGGCATAGGCAAGTGTGGTGTCGCGGGCGTTGAGATGGGCGAGGTTGCCGACCATGTCGGCGCCGAGCGAGCAGCCGCGGCAGGCATGTTCCGGCCAACCATAGACGCCCGGCTCGAAGAAGGCGCGGTAGATGACGAGCTGGCGGCGGCCTTCGAAGAGGTCGAGCAGGCTCGCCTTGCCGTTCGGGCCGTCGAACACATAATCCTTCTTGACTTCCATCCACGGCATGCGGCGGCGTTCGGCGGCCAAAGCGTCGCGGGCGCGGGTCATCGCCTTTTCCTTCACCAGCATCTCTTCATACGCGCCTTCCCACGCTTCCTGCGAAACGATCGGCGGTGTCTTCATGTGTTGGGTCATTGCTCTTGTCCCGTTCTTGAGTTTGGTTGGAGGTGACAGGGACAGACATAGGCCGCATGCTGCGATGGTGAGAGTTACAAGTGTGACGCGATTTGATCCGGCGCAGCCTGAGGCGATGTCATGGACTCGCTGATCAATGCCGCCGGCCGCGCGCTTGCCGCGGGCGATCCGCTCGGCGCCTTGAAGCGCGTCGCCCTGCGCGAGGACGCGCCGGCACTGGCGCTGCGCGGCATTGCGATGGCGCAGCTCGGTGATTTCGCCAGGGCCAAGGCCCTGCTGAAGGACGCCGCCCGCGCCTTCAGCCCGAAGGAGGCGGTCGCACGCGCGCGCTGTGTCGTCGCCGAGGCCGAGATCGCTCTGGTCTCGCGCGATCTCGGCTGGCCGGAGAAGGCGTTGCGGTCCGCCCGTGCAACGCTTGCGGCGCATGGCGACCGGCTGAATGCCGCGTATGCCGGCAGCCTCGAGGCGCGCCGCCTCATCCTGATCGGCCGCCTCGAGGAGGCCGAGCGCCTGCTTTCGGATTTCAATCCGGCGCCGCTGCCGCCGGTCGCGCGAGTCGCGCATGAACTGGCGGCGGCCGGCATCGCGGTCAGGCGCCTCAGGACAAAGGCGGCGCGCTCGGCCTTCGGCCGGGCATCGCTTGCCGCTTACGAAGCCGACATTCCGGCCTTGAAGGCCGAAGTCGAGGCGGCATCCCTGGTCCTGAACACTCCGGTCGGCCGGCTGATCGCGCGCGGGACGGAGAAGGAACTGCTGCTGGACGAGGTCGAGGCGCTGCTTACCTCCGACTCGCTGGTTGTGGATGCCTGTCGCAACCTCGTGCGCGCGGCCGACGCGGTCGTTCCGCTGGCAACGCGGCCGGTGCTGTTCGCGTTGGCGCGCGCGCTAGCCGAGGCATGGCCGGCGGATGCCTCGCGGGAAGTGCTGTTGAGACGCGTGTTCCGGGCAAGGCATGCCGACGAATCGCACCGCGCGCGGCTGAGGGTCGAGATGGGGCGGCTGCGCGCCGAGCTCGCCGCTTTGGCCGAGATCAATGCGACCGCCGCCGGTTTTGCGTTGACGCCCTTGAAGGCCGCCGACATCGTCGTGCTGGCGCCGCCGGTTGAAGAAGAGCACGGCGCGGTGCTTGCCTTTCTGACCGATGGCGAGGCTTGGTCGAGCTCGGCGCTGGCTATCGCGCTTGGCGCCAGCGCGCGCACCGTGCAGCGAGCGCTGGAAGAGCTGTCGACTCAGAATAAGGTGCAGGCGGTCGGCCGTGGCCGGGCGCGCCGCTGGATGATGCCGCCGGTTACCGGATTCCCGACTGTGTTGTTACTCCCGGGGCCGCTGCCGACCGACTAGTGTGCGGCCATCGTTCGAATGGAGATCGAAATGAAACGAGCCGCCGAGATCCTACGTGAATACGGACCGTTCCCCGGCGTCGACCGCGTCAACGGCGTTACTTATGACGGCGAGAATGTCTGGTTCGCCAGCGGCGACAAGCTGAACGCGTTCGATCCGGAAAGCGGCATGATCGTGCGTACGATCGATGTCGCCTCGCATGCCGGTACCGCCTTCGACGGCGAGTATCTCTATCAGATCGCCGAGGATCGCATCCACAAGGTCGACCCGAAGATCGGCAAGGTCGTCGCCACCATTCCTGCCCCCGGCAACGGAGGCGATTCAGGCATGGCGTGGGCCGAAGGTTCGCTCTGGGTCGGCGAATACCGGGCGCACAAGATCCATCAGATCGATCCTGAAACGGGCAGAGTGATCCGCACGATCGAATCGAAGCGCGTCGTCACGGGGGTTACCTGGGTCGATGGCGAGCTCTGGCATGCCACCTGGGAGGGCGAGGAGGGCGACCTGGTGCGCGTTGATCCCGACACGGGTGACGTGCTGCAGGAACTGGCGATGCCCTCCGGCGTGTCGGGGCTGGAATCCGACGGCGGCGGCTGCTTCTTCTGCGGTGGCGGGAGCAGCGGCAAGATCAAGGCCGCAAAGCGTCCGGGATACGGCGGCAAGTAACGGACCGGCGGAAAGGGCGGCCCAGTCAGGCTGCTTCGGGCGCCGGCCGCGGAATGGGCTTGCTGGAGGCTTTCGCGGCGTTTGGCCTGTCGACATGCGCCCAGGCCGGCCGCTCGAACAGGAAGGTGCCGAAGCCGATCCGCTTGACGATGAAATAGAGCACCACCGGGCTGATGACCGAGACAAGCAGCACGGCGAGGCTCAGCAGCCCGGTGTCGGTCAGAAGGCCGCTTGCCAGCATGACGCCGCGGAAGATCGACATGGGAATGGTGAAAGCGACATAGACGACCAGCGAATGCTCGCCGAGCCAGCGCAGCCATTCCATCGAAGCGAATTTCGACAGGAAACCGCCGGCGACGCACAGCGCCACCGCGCCGGCGATTGCCAGCGCAAGATGCAGCGGCGGCCATGCCGCCAGGCCCATCTGCATACCCACCGGCTGCATCGCATAGCCGGGGGAATAGACGAGCAGCCCATTGACGAGTGTCCAGGCGAGCAGGCTAGCCAGGGCGATCACCGGACGAGCCTGTGTCCATTCGACCAGCCGGAAGATCAGCGGCGCAAGCACGAAGCCGAGATAAAAGAACACGAAATAGGCCGCGAACTGCTCGATCGCGTAGCTGTCGGGCTTCGGCGCCCACATTTGCAGTGCGGCGGCGAGAGGGATCACGATCCAATGCGGCACGCGAAGCTCTCGCAGCAGGCGTATGACGACGCCGAAAACCGCCAGCATGTATATGAACCACAGCACGCCGTAGGGTTGGACGACGGCCATTGCGAGGTCGTGCAGCATGCCGGCGGGATCGCGGCTGAAGATGCCGATCTTGAGCCCGATCGAGATGATAGCCCACAGCACGTAGAAATAGAGATAGTGGACGACGCGCCGGTCGACATAGCGCCGCCACGGCCGGTCGATCACCTGCGACAGGAACAGGCCCGAGATCAGGAAGAATTCCGGCATGCGGAAGGGCGTCGCAAAGCCGATCACGTAATGCAGGAAACCGACGCTGCCGGTGTATTCGCCGGTGTTGTAGGCCGAATACATCATCACCACCAGGATGATGGAAAGGCCTTTTGCCGTGTCCACCCAGGGCATGCGGTTGGGGCTGCTCATGCGCGATCTCAAGGAAAATTCAACCGTCGCAATTGTAGCGGACCGGCGAATGGCCCGCAGCAACAAGCTTACGATATCGTAAACGGAAACCTTGTTCGGGGCCGGGGTTAACCATCGCCTTGCGAAGACCGGGCGGCGGCATGCGTCTCGCGCATCGCTATTGCGACGATTACGCCCGACAGGAAGGTCAACGCGGCAATGGCCATGATTGCAGGGACGAAACCGAAGAAGTCGGCGATCAGGCCCGCGGCGAGGGCGCCAATTGCATAGCCGAGGTCGCGCCAGAAACGATAGACGCTGAGCGAGCGCGCCCGCCACGATGGGTGCGAGGCGTCCGACACAGCCGCGATCAGGCTCGGATAGACCATTGCCGTGCCGAGGCCGAGCAGCACGCTCGCCAGCAGCCACCAGCCGAAATCGCGGGTCAAGGCGGTCAAGAGAAGCCCCGCCGCCTGCACCCACATGCCGGTGACGATCAGTCCCTTGCGGCCCCAGCGGTCGCTCAACGGCCCGGTCGCGACCTGCAGGACGCCCCACACCGCCGGATAGACCGCCTTGAGGATGCCGATGCGCTCGACGCCGAGCCCGTTGGCGACGAAGAAGAGCGGAAACAGCCCCCAACTCATGCCGTCATTCAGGTTGTTGACCAGGCCCGCCTGGGAGGCGGCGAACAAATTGCGGTCTCCGAACGAGGTCAGCATGAAGATCTCGCGGAAGCTAAGCGGCGAAGCCTGTTTTGGGTGATTGGCCAGCTCCTGCCGCACATGCTCGCGGGTATCGCGCACGAGCAGGATTGACAGCGTCGCACCCAGGATCGCATAGCCGACGCCGAGATAGATCGGCACCGGGCGCAGCCCGTAGCGGCTCGCCAGATAGCCGGTGAGGAAAGCGGTGACGCCGACGGAGAGGTAGCCGGCGAATTCGTTCAGGCCGACGGCCAGCCCGCGCGACTTAGGCCCGACCAGATCGACCTTCATGATCACAGTCATAGACCAGGCGAAGCCCTGGTTGATGCCGAGAAGGGCGTTGGCGGCGACGATCCAGCCCCAGCCCGGAGCCCAGATGATGGTGAAGGGCACAGGTAGGCCGAACAGCCAACCGAGGATCAGCACGCGCTTGCGGCCCCATGTGTCGGCAAGCTGGCCGGAGACGAGGTTGGCACAGGCCTTGACCACGCCGAAGCTGACGATGAAGGAGACGACGAGCGTGGTCGAGGCGACGCCGAATTCCTCCGCGCCGATCAGCGGCACGACGGTCCGCTCGACGCCGACCATGCCGCCGACGAAGGCGTTGATCAGCACCAGCAGCGAAAACTGCTTCCAGTTGGCCCTGAGGCCTAGCGCGACGGCGGGCGCCCCAGCGCTCACGGTACGCCCCGTCCCTTCGCGGTCCGGGTCCTGACAGGGTCGAGCGATCTGGGCGCAATGTTGGCAGTCATGGGACAGCGGAGCCTGGTGGATGAAACGATCAGCCGCTGAACGACATATGTCAACCGGCAGTCCAGACGGCCGGTCCACGGAGGGGCCGGACGGTGCGCTGCCGGAAGAAGCATCTGGGGCTGGAAAGCAGCCGGCAGTCCGGTATTGCCGCTGCCGACCGGTCGGCGCCTCGAACAAGAAATGGCCCGCCTGTTCTCCAGGCGGGCCACAGCAAGCTAACCTAAGCGCTCAGTCCTTGGCGCGCTCGACATAGGACCCGTCGGCGGTCATCACCACGATGCGCGTGCCGGCGGAGATATGCGGCGGCACTGCGGTGCGCACGCCATTGGAGAGCACGGCTGGCTTGTAGGACGAAGACGCCGTCTGGCCCTTGGTGACCGGCTCAGTCTCGACCACTTCGAAGGTGGCGCGCTGCGGCAGCGTGAGCGAGATAGGCACGCCGTTGAACTGCGCGAGCTGCACGGCCATGCCCTCCTGGAGATAGGGCGCGAAGTCGCCGACCACGGCTTCCGAGGCCACGACCTGGTCGTAGCTTTCCGGGTTCATGAAATGAAAACCCTCGCCGTCCGAATAGAGGAAGGTGTGCTCGCGCTCCTCGACATAGGCGCGCTCGACCATTTCGGTCGTGCGGTAGCGCTCCGAGACCTTCACCCCGTCGCCGATACGGCGCATGTCGAGCTGGGTCACCGGCGTGCCCTTGCCAGGATGGATGTTTTCGGCAAAGAGGATGACATAGAGCTTGCCGTCCTTATCGACGACGTTGCCTTTGCGTAAGGAGCTGGCGATGACCTTGACCACGATATTCGATCCCGTTCGAGTTTTTCGGCCTGCGAGCGTCGATTGCCACGAAGCGGCGACGGCGGCCATCGCGTGCGCCCTAGCGCATCTTGCGCCGAACCGCCAGTCTTCCGTGCGATTTTCCTGCCCATGACCGCCGCTTCGCCCTGGTGGACCCCCGATATCCATGCCGATCGCCGCCCCCGGCTGATGGCTCGAAATGCCATCGCCGCCGCGCTTCGCGGCTGGTTCGCGGAACGCGATTTCATCGAGGTGACGACCTCGGCGCTGCAGGTTTCGCCGGGGAACGAGGCGCATCTCGCGGCCTTCGCCACCGAGGCGATCAGGCCCGACGCGTCGCGCCGGCCACTCTATCTCCACACCTCGCCGGAATTCGCCTGCAAGAAGCTCCTCGCCGCCGGCGAGGAGCGCATCTTCAGCCTGGGCGCCGTCTGGCGCAACCGCGAACGCGGGCCGCTGCATCATCCCGAGTTCACCATGCTCGAATGGTATCGCGTCGGCGAAACTTACGAACGCTTGATGGACGACTGCGCCGAATTCCTGGCGCTCGCCGCGGAGAAGGCCGGCTCCAGGAGTTTCCGTTTTCGCGGACGCGAGGCCGACCCTTTCGCCGAGCCGGAGCGGCTGAGCGTGGCCGATGCATTTGCTCGCCATGCCAGCATCGACCTTCTGGCGACCGTCGCGGCTGACGGCAGCACGGATCGCGAGGGGCTTCATGCGGCGCTGGTCCAGGCCGGCCTGCGCACCGCGACCGACGACAATTGGGCCGATCTGTTCAGCCGGGTGATGGTGGAAAAGATAGAGCCCGTGCTGGGGCAGGGACGCGCCACCATCCTTTACGGCTATCCGATTTCGGAGGCGGCGCTTGCCCGGCCGAGCGCCGAGGATCCGCGCGTTGCCGAGCGCTTCGAGCTCTATTGCTGCGGCGTCGAGCTAGCCAACGCCTTTGGCGAGCTCACCGACCCGGCGGAGCAGCGCCGACGCTTCCTCGCCGAGATGGACGAGAAGGAGCGGGTCTATGGCGAACGCTATCCGCTGGACGAGGATTTCCTGGCGGCCTTGGCCATCATGCCGCAGGCAAGCGGCTCGGCGCTGGGCTTCGACCGGCTGGTGATGTTGGCGACGGGTGCAACGAGGATCGAGGACGTGATCTGGGCGCCGGTGGCCGAGTAGCTCGCGATTTGCCCGCTGCGGCAAAGCACCTCGCGCGGACCGCCTCGATTGCCTTGAGATTGCCGCATCCGCCATTGCAGAAGCGTCGGTGGAACAATAGATGGTGCCTAGGCATCCATAGTGGTGGTGCCAAGGCATCCAAATGATGCAAAGCATTGATGATGTTGCCGGCGGCATCCACAAATGATGCGCGCAGCACCAATGTTAGTGCGCTCGGGCCGACCCAGGGCCTTGGGTGAACGCGTGAACAAACAGGAACAACCCTATGACCAACCAGCTCGATGCAGCGAAATTGACCGATCGCGTGACGGCGCTCGTCGAGGCTGCCAGGCGCGCCGGCGCCGACGCGGCCGATGCGGTGGCGGTGCGCGGGCGCTCTGCTGGCGTGTCTGTGCGGCTGGGCAAGGTCGAGGGCACCGAATCCTCGGAGAGCGAGGATGTGTCGCTGCGCGTCTTCGTCGGCCAGCGCGTGGCGAGCGTCTCGGCGACCGCTGCTTCCGATCCGAAGGCGCTAGCTGGACGCGCCGTGGCCATGGCGAAGGTCTCACCCGAGGATCCGTTCCAGGGCCTTGCCGATCCGGCGCTGCTTGTCCGCAATTTGCGCGATCTTGATCTCTTCGACCCGACCGAGGTGTCGGCGGATCAACTGAAGGAGGCAGCCCTTGCCGCCGAAGCGGCTGCATTGGCCGTCAAGGGCGTCACCAACTCCTCGGGCAGCAGCGCCAGCGCCGGCCTGGGCGGCCTCGTGCTCGCCACCTCGCATGGCTTTGTCGGCCAGTATGTCGCGTCGCGCTTCTCGCGCTCGACCAGCGTCATTGCCGGCGAGGGCACGGCGATGGAGCGCGACTATGAATTCTCCTCGCGCCAGCATTTCGCCGACCTGGACGCGCCGGAAGACATCGGCCGCAAGGCCGGTGAGCGCGCCGTGCGCCGCCTCGGCGCGCGCAAGGCGGCGACCGGTCCGGTCGATGTGGTGTTCGATCCGCGCGTCGCGCGCGGCATTGCCGGCCATCTCGCCGGCGCCATCAACGGCGCGGCGGTCGCCCGCAAGACCAGCTTCCTGCGCGACATGATGGGCAAGCAAGTGGCTTCGGCCGCGATCACGGTTACCGACGAGCCTTTGCGGCGGCGGGGGCAGGCCTCGCGCCCCTTCGACGGCGAAGGCGTCGAGGGCGAGAAGCTGCTGATGGTCGACAAGGGCGTATTGAAGCACTGGTTCCTGTCCACCTCGGCCGCGCGCGAGCTCGGCCTCGTCACCAATGGACGCGGCTCGCGCAGCGGCTCGTCGGTCTCGCCGTCCTCGACCAACCTTGCCATCGAGCCCGGCGAGCGTTCGCCGGAAGACCTGATCGCGTCTTTGAAGCGCGGCTTCTACGTCACCGAGGTGTTCGGGCAGGGCGTCGACATGGTGACCGGAGAATATAGCCGTGGCGCCTCCGGCTACTGGATCGAGAACGGCGCGCTGGCCTATCCGGTGGCCGAGGTGACGATCGCCTCCAACCTGAAGACGATGTTCCTCAACATGGTGCCGGCGAACGACCTCGACCGCAATTTCGGCACGGCTGCCCCGACGCTCCTGATCGAAGGGATGACCCTTGCCGGCGCTTGAACAACTGACATCGAGCGAGGCTCGTGACGACCTCGCCTTGCTGCGCGATGCCGCCCGCGAGGCTGGCGCCATCGCCATGGGCTATTTCGGCAACAACCCGCAGGTATGGATGAAGGGCGGCACCTCGCCGGTGAGCGAGGCCGACCATGCGGCGGACGCGTATCTACGCGAGACTTTGCTCAGGGCGCGTCCGGATTACGGCTGGCTGTCGGAAGAGACCGCCGATGATCACGCCAGGCTGTCGGCCCGCCGCACCTTCGTTGTCGACCCGATCGACGGCACACGCGGCTTTCTCGACGGCCTGCATTCCTGGTGCGTCAGCGTCGCCGTGGTCGAGGACGGCCGCTCGCTCGCCGGCGTGCTCGAATGCCCTGCCAAGCGTGAGACCTACTGGGCGCTGCCGGGCGAGGGCGCCTATCTCAACGACAAGCGCATCCATGTGCGATCGCTGGGCGAAAGCATCGATATCGGCGGGCCCAAGCCGCTGGTCGACTTGATGCCGGAGGACTGGCACGACAGGTTGCGACGGGCCGCCTACATCCCCTCGCTTGCCTATCGGCTGGCCATGATTGCCGCCGGCAAGCTCGATGCAACCTTCGTCAAGCCGAATGCGCATGACTGGGACATTGCCGCCGCCGATCTGATCCTCGCCGAGGCTGGCGGCGCGTTGCTCGACCGCCGCGGCAAGCCGCCGCGCTATGCCGGCGAGGTGATCAATCACGGCGCGCTGGCCGCCGGCAGTGGCGAACTGCTCGACGTGCTTGCCGGCGTCCTTTCTGGACTTGACTAAGGGTGAGTCGGCAGGCGGTTCCAAAACCAGACGCTTTGGTCTAGACCTGTCGCAGTTCATAGGTACACGAAGGATCGGCATGGCCGTGGAAGACGGAAAGAAGCAGCTTTTGCACCTGGTGTTCGGCGGCGAGCTGAAAAAGCTGGGTGGAACCGAGTTCCGTGATCTCAACGCCCTCGACATCGTCGGCATCTATCCCGACTATCAAAGCGCGCTTGGCGCCTGGAAAGCCAAAGCGCAGGCCAGTGTCGACAATGCCCATATGCGATATTTCGTTGTTCATCTGCACCGTTTGCTCGATCCAGAATCGAAGGTCGGCGGTTGACGTCGATGGAGCATGAGGCGGTGAAAGGGGCGACCGGGCGGCGATCCGTCAGGCGCGGGGGAACACGCACGCTGTGGCGGCGCATCCGCGAGCCGTTGGCGCAGTCGAGTTTCATCAAGAATTTCATCGCCAACCTGTTCGCCTGGTTCGTGCGGCTGATTCGCGTCACCAGCCCGCTGGTCGAAGGATCGACCCAGGTCGCCGGCGGCGCATACGCGCATCTCGAGCCCGGCATCATCGCGCTTTGGCATGGCCAGCATCTTCTGACCCCTGCCTATTACCCCGAGGGCCGACCGCTGGTCGCCATGGTTTCGCGCAGCGCCGATGCCGAGCTCCAGGCGCTGATGATCGAGAAATTCGGCATCGAGGCGGTGCGCGGCTCAGGCGGGCGCGACAGTTCGAGGCATCTCGATAAAGGCGGCGCCAAGGCATTGATTGCGCTCAAGAGATCGCTCGTCGCCGGCAAGAACGTCGCCATGATCGCCGACATCCCGCACGGCACGCCGCGCGACGCCGGCCTCGGCATCGTCCTTCTGGCGAGGCTTTCCGGCCGGCCGATCCTGCCCTCGGCCATCGCCACCAGCCGCCGCAAGGTGCTGGAGAAGAGCTGGGACAAGACCACCATCAACCTGCCTTTCGGCCGCTCCGCGGTTGTCGTGGGGACGCCGGTCTTCGTGCCGTCCGATGCCGACGATGCCGAGATGGAGCGCAAGCGCCAGGAAGTCACCGCTTCCCTCAACGCCGCGACGGCCGAGGCTTATCGCCTCGTGGACGGCGCCAAATGAGCGAGCGTTGGGCACGAGCGGCCCTTACGGCCTATCGATACGCGGGGGCGGTCGCCTATCCGCTGATCGGGCCTTATGTCGCCTGGCGCGCTTCGCGCGGCAAGGAGGATCGCGCCCGCCGCCGCGAGCGCTACGGCGTCGCCGGCCGGCCCCGGCCGGAAGGGCCGGTGATCTGGATCCATGCCGCAAGCGTCGGCGAGACGATCGCGGTGGTGCCTTTGGTCGAGAGCATTCTCGACTACGGCGTCAACATCGTCTTGACCACCGGCACCGTGACCTCGGCCAAGGTGGCCGACGAGCGCCTCGGCGACCGCATCATCCACCAATATGTGCCGCTCGATCTGAAACCCGCGGTCAGCCGCTTCCTCGACTACTGGCGGCCGGAACTGGCGATCATCGCCGAATCGGAAATCTGGCCGATGACCATCCTGGAACTCGGCGCCCGCAACGTGCCCCAGGTCCTGGTCAACGGCCGGCTGTCGGATCGTTCCTTTACCTCGTGGAAGAAGCGCGCCAGCGTCGCCGAGGCGCTGTTCGAGAACCTCGCCCATGTCATCGCGCAATCGGATGTCGACGGCGAGCGGTTCCGCGCGCTCGGCGCCCGGCCGGTCACGGTTTCCGGCAACCTCAAGGTCGACACCAACCCGCCGCCGGTCGACGAGCGCGCCCTGGCCACCATGCAGCGCCAGATCGGCGATCGCCCGACCTGGGCCGCGATCTCGACCCATGACGGCGAGGAGGTCGTGGCTGCGGAGGTCCATGCCAGCCTGCACAGGCGCCATCATGGGCTTTTGACAATCATCGTGCCGCGTCATCCCGACCGCGCCGACGCGCTTGCCGCGCAGATTTCCGGCATGGGCCTGACCGTGGCAAGGCGAAGCAAGGGCGACCGCATCTCCCCCGATACCGATATCCTCCTGGGCGACACGATCGGTGACATGGGGCTTTACCTGAGGTTGACCGAGATTGCTTTCGTCGGCCGCTCGCTGACCTCGGAAGGTGGCCAGAATCCGCTTGAGCCCGCAATGCTCGAAACCGCCGTGCTTGCCGGCCGCAACGTGCAGAATTTCCGCGAGGCCTATCAGCGCCTGCTCGACAGCGGCGGCGCCAAGCTGGTGCGCGATCGCGACATGCTGACCGGCGCGGTCAATTTCCTTTTGACCAACGAAGTGGCGCGCCACGAAATGATAGCGGCGGGTGCCGCCACCGTCGACGAGATGCGCGGCGCGCTTGCCCGCACGCTGAAATCGCTGGAGCCCTACATTCAGCCGCTGGTCGTCAAGGCGCGCCTGAAAGGCGCCAACGGTCGATGAGATGACCAGCGAGGCGCCGCCCTTCTGGTGGGAAAAGCCGGACTGGCGCGTGCTCGCTCTGTCGCCGGTGTCTGCTGCCTACGGCATGGTCGCCGGCCGCCGCATGCGGCACGCCCCGCGCGAGAAGGTCGACGCGCCCGTGCTTTGCGTTGGCAACCTTACCGTCGGCGGTAGCGGGAAGACGCCGATCGCCATTGCCCTGGCCAAACAGGCCAGGCGAATGCAGCTCACGCCCGGCTTCCTGTCGCGCGGCCATGGCGGCTCGTTCGCCAAGCCGCATGTCGTCGATGCGCATCAT
This sequence comes from Mesorhizobium sp., assembly GCA_004020875.1. Taxonomy (GTDB): domain Bacteria; phylum Pseudomonadota; class Alphaproteobacteria; order Rhizobiales; family Rhizobiaceae; genus Mesorhizobium. The sequence goes on along the minus strand of SAPZ01000006.1, from coordinate 233,056 downwards.
GACGCCGCCAAGCATGTCGGCGACGAGCCGCTGCTTCTGGCCGAACACGCGCCGGTGGCGGTGACGGCGAACCGCGCCGCCGGCGCGAAACTGCTGATCGAGGGGCATGGCTGCGACTTCCTGATCATGGACGACGGCTTCCAGTCGGCGCGCATCCATATCGACTATGCGCTGGTCGTGATCGATGCCCGCTTCGGCGTCGGCAACGGCCGCGTCATTCCAGGCGGACCGCTCCGCGCCAAAATCGTCGACCAGTTGGTCTTCACCAGCGGCCTGCTGAAGATGGGCGAGGGGGCCGCCGCCGACGCCGTCGTGCGCCAGGCGGCGCGCGCCGGCCGGCCGATCTTCCTGGCCCATGTCGAGCCGGCGGATCCGTCACGCTTCGCCGGTGGCCGCTTCCTTGCCTTCGCCGGCATCGGCCATCCGGAGAAATTCTTCGACACGGTGCGGGGCGCGGGCGGCGAAGTCGCGCTTTCGCGCGCCTTTCCGGACCATCATTTCTACGCCCAGGACGAGCTTGCCGACCTTCTGGCGCTCGCCCGGCAGGAGGGGCTGCGCCTCGTTACCACGGCGAAGGACGCCGCGCGACTGCGCCACGGCGAGGTGCCCGCCGGTTTCCTCGATCAACTGGACGTGCTCGATATCGAGGCCGTGTTCGAACTTGATCACGTGCCCGAGCGCATCATCGACGAGACCCTCGACGCCTGGCGTCAGCGCAAGATGCGTGGCTGAGTTTTGCGCCGCCCTGGTTGAGCCTTGTCAGCGCTGGCAACGCCTCGCCAGGCGCCTTCGACACCGCCCGATCGCGCAGCCGCGCACGGGCCACGAGCGGCAATCGAACCAAGCTCCTGAAGGATTTCTTGAAGCTCTTCAACGGCTGCTCTCGCCGCTGGCGAGACCGGGCGTGAAGGCGGGCCATGGACTCGCATGGCCTATCCCCGCTTGCGCAGTTCCGGGTGCATCTCGATCTCGCGGGCAAGCGAGACCGCCGCGTTCACATAGGGCTCCTGCCGGGCGACGCTCCAATATTTGAGTTCGTCGAGCGGAATGTTCTCGCCCGTCACCGCGCAGCGCACGAAAGAGCCTGGGCTGGTGACCTGGAAGTCGCCGTCGAGATAGCGAATCCGGGCTTCCCTGCCGCCCGGGCCTTCGAAACGGTTCATCATGAAAGGACGCTTGCGTTCATAGGGTTTCAATCGCCACAAATCGCTGGCAACGTCAAGCTTGACGCAATGCTCACGCAGTATGGCTCAGCGTCAAAATGGTTTCCGGAAGCCGGCATGGACATCACCTCCACCCGCTTGAACGCACTGATCGGCGAAGCGCTCACCCCGCAGCCGGTGCCGTCGCCCAAGGCCGATCCGGCGGTGGCGGCTTTGATCAAGACGATGGTCCAGCCGCAGGCGCCCTCGACAGGGCAGGCGGCGCAAATCGCGGCCCAGTCGCTGCAGAGCGCGCAGCCGCGCCCCGCCGCCCAGGTGCCGCAGCGCCTGTGGTCCTCCGAGGTCGAGGATGCTTACCGTGCCGTGATGGAGCCCGATGCCGTTGCCGACGATTCGCCGGCAAGACCCTCGACGGGGAGGACGGCGACGGATACCGATCAGGCCCCGCGCGGCTTCGGCTCACCGCAGGCAGCGGTTACAGACAATATTTCCAGGCCCGCGGTTGCGCCGGCGCCGTCCACTTTTGCGCCGGCCGTCGCTTCCGCCGCGGTGCTGGTGGCGGCCAACGCCAACGCACCTCAGCCGCGCGGCGCCTCCACACGTCCGGCAGGACACGCCCCGCGATCGGAACCCGCTCCGATATCCCTCTGGACGATCTCGGTGGTCACTGCCATCGTCTCGGCGGTGACGGCAACGATCATGGTGCTGCTGCTTCGCTGACATCGTCATGAAGGAAGGCTTCGAGCTTTTCCGGGGCAAGCCCCGCCTGTTCGGCAATGCGCCTGGCTAGGTCTGCCGCGGCGGCTCGCGTCCGGCCGACCGGGCGGTCCATCCAATAGGATACCGGATTGAGCGCGGCGCGCTCGTCGACGGCAACGATACGGCCGGATCCAAGCTGGTCGGCTGTCAGCGGCGGCCGCGCCAGCGCGATGCCCAGCCCATACGCCGCCGCGTCGAGCACCAGATTATAGTCTTCGAAACGCCTATCCTGCGGACGGGGGCGATAGTCTATATCCTGTGCCGCGAACCAGGCGCGCCAGGCGGAAGCATCGGAATCGTGGATCAGCGGGAATTTCAACAGTCGGGCAGGGTCGCCACGCCCGATCTCCTTCGCCAATTCCGGCGAGGCTATCGGGAAAATATGCTCCTCGAAGAGTTGCACCGAGACGCGGCCGGGGATGCGCCCGCGCCCGCAGCGCACGGACAGGTCGATGCCTTCGTCGGCGAGATCGGCCTGGCGGTTGTCGACATCGAGCACGATGCGCAGCCTGGTCGGATGGTTTTCCAGTGCCGCCATGCGCGGCATCAGCCACAGCCCGCTCACCGACGGGATCGAGGCCAGCCGCACCACGGCAGTGCCGCGCGGCTCGACCCAGCGGTCGGAATTGACCGAAATCAGCGCGAAGGCCTCTGTGGTTCGAAGATGCAGGCGATTGCCCTCAATGGTCAGTGTCACGCCGCGCGCATTGCGCTCGAACACTTTCAGCCCCAGCCAGTCCTCGAGCTTGGCAATTTGGCGACTCACCGCGCCATGGGTGAGGTTGAGTTTCTCCGCCGCCGCAGAAAAACTCCCCGTACGCGCCGCGGCATCGAAGGCCCGCAAGGTTTCCAACGGCAATAGCTGGTCCAAGCTGTGATCCATGCTCACACCTGATCCTCGAATTGCTCGTTTGTCAATTTGCCGGCAATGGCGTTTTCTGCATCCATGGCACAAGAGGACGAGGTCACGGCAATGAGCGCTTACACCGGCACGTTGAATGAGACACAGCGCATGGACGGCACGGCGGTCATCGCCGTCGCGCTGACGGTGCTTGGCTGGGCCTCGGCTTTCCCCGCGATCCGTGCCGGCCTTGCCGCTTTCCAGCCGCTGGAACTCGGCGCGCTGCGCTTTGCCATCGCGGCGGTTCCGGCCGGCATATTTCTCGCGGTGAAGCGCCCGGCGCTGCCCAGGATCGACGAGCTGTGGCGGTTTGCCTTTGGCGGCGCCATCTTCGTCGCGCTCTATACCGCCATGCTCAATTTCGGCGAGCTGACCGTCTCGGCGGGCGCGGCCGGCTTCATCATCAATGTCAGCCCGATCTTCACGGCAATCATGGCCATGGCCCTGCTCGGCGAGCGCTTTTCCGGCATCGCCTGGCTGGGCACCGTCATCTCCTTCGCCGGCATTGGCATCATCGCGGTGGCCGACGGGCACGGCCTGCATTTCAACAACGGCGCGTTGCTGGTGCTGGGCTCCGCGCTCTGTTCTGCCGTCAACACCATCGTGCAAAAGCCGCTCTTCGCCCGCCATCATCCGCTGACGATCTCCGCTTTCAACATGGTGCTCGGCGCGCTTTGCCTGTCGCCGTTCCTGCCGGAAGCCTTTTCGCAGGCGGCGGTCGCCGACACTGCCGGGCTTGGCGCGGTCATCTATCTCGGCATCGTGCCCTCGTTGATCGCCTATGCCGCCTGGGCAACCGCCCTCTCGCGCCTGCCGGCCGCCCGCGCCTCGAATTTCCTCTATCTGGTCTCGCCGACCTCCGCGCTGATCGGTTTCTTCTGGCTGGGCGAAGTGCCGAGCCTGCTCGGTATCCTTGGCGGCGCGCTGGCGCTGGGCGGCGTGATCGTGGTGAATCTGAAGCGATAGATTGGCGCCCGGCGCAGTTTCTCACCGCCGCCCGAACAACCTTTCGATATCGGCGAGCTTGAGCTCGATATAGGTCGGGCGGCCGTGGTTGCAGGTGCCGGAGCCGGGCGTCGCTTCCATCTGGCGCAGGAGCGCGTTCATCTCCTCGGCCTTGAGCAGCCGGCCCGAGCGGACGGAACCATGGCAGGCCATGGTCGCGGCGATCTTGTCCAGCCGCTCTTTGAGCGTCTCGACGGTGTCGTTGTCGGCGAGCTCGTCGGCAAGGTCGCGCACCAGTTGCTGCACGTTGGTTTCGCCGAGCATCGACGGCGTCTCGCGCACCGCCACCGCGCCGGGGCCGAAGCGTTCCAGGCCAAGCCCGAATTTGGCAAGCGTCTCGGAGTGCATCGCCAGCCGCTCGGCATCTTCTTCCGGCAGGTCGACGATCTCAGGCAGCAGAAGCATTTGTGAAGGCACGGCGCGCGAATGCAGCGCATTTTTCAGCGCCTCATAGACCAGCCGCTCATGCGCGGCATGCTGGTCCACGATGACGAGCGAATCCCTGGTCTGCGCGACGATATAATTCTCATGCACCTGCGCGCGTGCCGCGCCCAGCACCATGCCGAGCAGCGCTTCGGCCGGTTCGGCCATGCCGGCGCGGGCATCGGCGCTGGCGAGTTGGCCGGTGTTGAAGGCGGCTTGCTCCGTTTCCGCGAAGCCATTGAACCGCGGCCCCGGTTCACCATAGGTCATGTCGAGTGGCCGCTGACCCGAGCGCGACAGGTCGAAACCCGCCGAGGCCCGGTGGGCGGCTTCGTAACTGCGGTGGCCTCCGGCTGGACCCGGATGCGAATAGGGCGCCGCGCCCGGCCTGAAGGCCGCCATCATGCCGGCGGCGCCGGTGGTTGCGGCGCGGATACCGGCGCCGGCCAGCGCCTCGCGTATGGCCCCGACGATCAGGCCCCGCACCAGCCCGGGATCGCGGAACCGCACATCCGCCTTGGCCGGGTGGACATTGACGTCGACGGTCGAAGGATCGAGCGACAGGAAGAGCACGGTGACTGCGTGCCGGTCGCGCGGCAGCACGTCGGCGAAGGCGCCGCGGATCGCGCCGGCGATCAGCTTATCGCGCACCGGCCGTCCGTTGACATAGGCATATTGCTGGAGCGCGTTGGCCCGCGTGTAGGATGGGATCGAGACATGGCCGGCAAGATGCACGCCATCGCGCATGGCATCGATGGCGATGGCATTGTCCGGGAAGTCTTTACCCATCACCTGCGCGACCCGGGCGAGCCGGCCTTCCGGTGTGTCGCTGGTTGCCGGCAGTTCCAAGGTCGATCGATCTGAGCCGGTCAGCGTGAAGCGCACCGCCGGGAAGGCGATCGCGATCCGCTTCACGACGTCGCTGGTGGCCGAACTCTCGGCGCGCTCGCCTTTCATGAATTTGAGCCTGGCCGGCGTGGCGAAGAAGAGGTCGCGCACCTCGATCGTTGTGCCGCGGTTGGCCGCCGCCGGCTTCACCGCCGAGACCCTGCCGCCGTCGATGCCGATCTCTGCCGCGCTGTCGAACGCCGTGCGCGAGCGGATAGACAGCCGTGCCACCGAACCGATCGAGGGCAGCGCCTCGCCGCGGAAGCCGAGCGAACGGATATCGTGGATGTCGTCGGAGAGCTTCGAGGTGCAGTGCCGCGCGACCGCCAGAGCGAGTTCCTGTTCGGGAATTCCCGAGCCGTCATCGGTGACGCGGATGAGATTCAGCCCGCCGCCGGCGGTGACGATCTCCACGCGGGACGCACCGGCATCGAGCGCATTCTCGACCAGCTCCTTCACCACGCTCGCCGGACGTTCGATGACCTCGCCGGCGGCGATCTGGTTGATCATCGTTTCGGAAAGCTGGCGAATGGGCATCCGGCGATTATAGGCGGATTCGAACGGGGTGGGGGAGGGGTCAGTTCACGCCTGGGCCACCAGCCAGTCCCTTACCTTGCGCGCATTGTCGCTGAGGTCGCGGTTCTTCGGCCAGATCACATGGAAGCCGATGCCGGTCCTCATCACATGATCCGTCACCGGCACCAGCAGTCCTGACGCCACAAGACGCTCGACCAGGTGCCGCCAGCCGAGCGAGATGCCTTGTCCTTCCATCACCGCCTGGATCACCAGCGCATAGTCGTTGATGCGCAGGCCGCGCTCGGCATTGCGCAGGCTGGTTCCGGCCGATGCGAACCATTCGTCCCAGGTCGGCGCCTCGCGATAAGGTTCTTCCAGATGGATCAGCCGGTGCGTCGCCAACTCCTCGACCGTCCGCGGCTTGCCGAATTTGGCGAGATAGCTCGGCCCCGCGACCGGAAAGATCTCTTCGTCGGAGAGCGATAGAGAATGATAGTCCGGCCAGTCGCGCGGCACGCCGCCGCGCACGCCGAGCGGAATCCCCTCGGCGATGATGTCGAGGTCGCGGTCGGCGGTCTGGATGCGCAGGTCGACGCCCGGCAGTTCGTCGCGGAACTGCTGCAGGCGCGGCATCATCCAGAACGAGCCGAAGGCTGTCGAGGCGGCCAAGGTCACATGACCCCCCGTCGCCTGCAGGCGAAGGTCCTCAGCGGACTTGCGGATATGCGAAAGACCGAGCGAAACATCCGCGTGGAAGCGTTCGCCGGCTTCCGTCAGAAGCACCTGCCGGTGGCGGCGCTGGAAGAGCTTTGCGCCAAGCTGCTCCTCCAGCCCGCGCACGGCGTAGGAGACGGCGGCCTGCGTCATGCCGAGCTCGCGTCCGGCGGCGGTGAAGCTGGACAGCCGGCCCGCAGCCTCGAAGACGATGAGGCTGCCAGCGGAGGGCAGGAGATGGCGCAGGTTTCGCATAAGCTGACCTTATACAAGAGATCAGGATTTTCCAGCATCACATCCATATTTCGTCTCGCTAAGTTGGTCGGGCGGGAAGAAGGAGCCTCCATGAACGCACCGGCCGTTGAACTGACCGAACAGACTCACCGCCGCGGCGGTGGTCGCCTTGGCCGGAAGGCATTGAGAAGTGCGCCGATCGCGTCCTTCCCAACCCTTGTGCGGAAGATCCCCGCCTATGAGATCGTGCCCGACGAGGCGGTGGAACTGATCCACGAGGAATCGCTGAAGATTCTCGAGGAAGTGGGCTGCGAATTCCGCGACGACGGCGCGATCGAGCTCTGGAAGGCGGCCGGCGCCGATGTCAGGCAAACGCGCGTCCGCATCGACCGCGCGCTGCTGATGGAGCTGGTCTCGAAGGTTCCGGCGGAATTCACGCTCCATGCGCGCAATCCCGAGCGCACCGTGCGGGTCGGCGGCAAGAATTCGATCTTCGTGCCGATGTATGGCGCGCCCTATGTCCGCGACCTCGACAACAAGCGCCGCTACGGCACGCTCGCCGACCTCAACAATTTCCACAAGATGGCCTACATGGCGCCGGCGCTGCATTCCTCGAGCTCGGTCATCTGCGAGCCGATGGAAATCGCGGTGCCGAAGCGGCACCTCCACATCATCCATTCGGCGCTGAAGCATTCCGACAAGCCCTTCATGGGCATCGTCACGTCCAAGGAGCGCGCCGAGGACACGATGGCGATGGCTGGCATCGTCTTCGGCGAGGAGTTCGTGCGCGACAACCCGGTGCTGGTTGCGATCACCAACTGCAATTCGCCGCTGGTGTGGGATGCCACCATGATCGACGCCATGCGGGTCTATGCGAGCCACAATCAGCCGCTGATCCTGGCGCCTTTCGCGCTGTGCGGCGCCTCGACCTCGGCCTCCGCCGTCGGCGCGGTGGCGCAGGTCAACGCCGAAGCGCTCGCCGGCGTGGCGCTGACCCAGCTCATCCGGCCCGGCTCGCCGCAGCTCTACGGTCAGTTCATGGTGACAGTCGACATGAAGACCGGCGCGCCGATGGGCGGCACGCCCGAGGCGGCACAGATGATGTATCTGATGGGGGCGCTGGCCAGGAAGTACAAGCTGCCATGGCGCACGTCCGGCTTCCATGTCGGCTCGAAGCTCAACGACGCGCAGGCGGGCTATGAGGCGAATATGCTGATGCATGCCGCGATCCTCTCCGGCGCCAACTACATCTGGCATTCGGCCGGTTGGCTGGAGGCGGGACTGACCTGCGGCTATTCGAAATTCGCCACCGACTGCGAGCAGCTGGTCGGCTGGTACAAATATGCCGGCGGTGTGTCCTTCGACGATTTCAAGGATGCTATGGCGGCGATCCGCGAGGTCGGCCCGCAGGGGCATTTCCTCGGCACGCAGCACACGCTCGAGCATTTCGAGAGTGCCTTCTTTATGCCCACAATCATGGATTTCAATTCCTTCGAGCAATGGAGCGCCGAGGGCGCCAAGGACCACGATACGCGCGGACTCGAAAAGGCGCGCGCCATGCTGGCCGACTATCAGGAGCCGAAGCTCGACGAGGGCATCGCCGAGGGTCTCAAGGATTTGATCGCGCGGCGTGAGGAAAAACTGCCGGACAGCGTTACTTGATAGATCACAGTTCAAGCAGACGGGCGAAAAGACCCGATCAAACCAATGGGAGAAAGAAAATGACAATCTTCAGAAGCAATGGTGACCGGGTCCCGGCCGCGATCGAGGCGATGGCCGAGGAGGCGCGCGCGGGCCGTGTCGACCGCCGTGAATTCCTGGCGTTGGCCAGCGCCTTCGGCGCATCGACGGCTTTCGCCTATGGCATGCTCGGCCTTGCCGCGCCGACCAAGGCGCTGGCCGACGAGCCGAAGAAGGGCGGAACGCTGCATGTCGCGATGTCGGTCAAGGCGCAGAAGGATCCGCGCACCTATGACTGGACCGAGATGGCGAACGTCACCCGCTGCTGGCTGGAGCCCCTGGTTCGCTACACGCACCAGTTCACCTTTGAGCCCGTGCTGCTCGAAAGCTGGGACGTGAATGACGACGCCACCGAATACACGCTGCATCTGCGCAAGGGCGTCACCTGGAACAATGGCGATGCCTTCAATGCCGACGACGTGGTCGCCAATCTGAACCGCTGGTGCGACAAGGCGGCTTCCGGCAATTCCATGGCCGCCCGTGTCGGCGCGCTGATCGACACCAAGACCGGCAAGGCCAAGGATGGCGCAATCACCAAGGTCGACGACCACACGGTCAAGCTGAAGCTCGTCGAAGCCGACATCGCCATCATCCCGGGCCTCACCGACTATCCGGCGCTGGTCGTGCATCGCGACTTCGACAAGGACGGCGCCGACCCGATCAAGAAGCCGATCGGTACCGGAGCGTTCGAGCTTGTGTCCTATGCGGTCGGGTCGAAGGCGGTCGTCAAGCGTCGCAAGAACGGCAAGTGGTGGGGCGGTGAAGCGCCGCTCGACGGGGTGGAGTTCATCGACTACGGCACCGACTTCAACGCGACGCTGAACGCCTTCGATTCGGGCGAGATCGACCTCGATTTCGAGACGCCGGCCGATTTCATCGACCCTCTGGACAAGATGAATCTGGTGAAATCGGAGGTCGCGACGGCGACAACCCTCGTCGCCCGCACCAACATCACGCATAAGCCGTATGACGACAAACGGGTGCGCAACGCGTTGCAGATGGCGGTCGACAACAACCAGGTCATGCAACTCGGATACAACGGGCGCGGCACGGTCGGCGAGAACCATCACGTCGCCCCGATCCACCCCGAATACTATCCGCTGCCCAAGAAGCAGCGCGACGCCGCCGGCGCCAAGAAGCTGATGGCGGAGGCAGGCCAGGCCGATTTCGAGCATGAGCTGATCACCGTCGAGGACGAATGGCAGAAGAACACCGGCGACGCCATCGCCGGCCAGCTGCGCGACGCCGGCATCAAGGTGAAGCGCACTGTGCTGCCGGGTTCGACCTTCTGGAACGACTGGACGAAATATCCCTATTCCATGACCATCTGGTACATGCGCCCGCTCGGCGTCCAGGTGCTGGCGCTTGGCTACCGCACCGGTGAGGCCTGGAACGAGACGGCCTATTCCAATCCGGAGTTCGACGCCAAGCTCAAGGAGGCGCTGTCGCTCATCGACGTCGCCAAGCGCAAGCAGGTGATGAAGGACGTCGAGGCGATCCTGCAGGACTCCGGCGTCATCATTCAGCCCTTCTGGCAGAAGCTTTACTGCCACATGAACAAGAAGGTGAAGAACTATTCGATGCATCAGACCTATGAAATGGACTTCCAGAACGTCTGGCTGGATGCCTGAGCACGCCTGGACTTCATGAGCCGCAAAAAAGGCGATATGCAGGATGCGTGGTGGCAAGCGTGCCGCCACGCACCGAACCCCGGAGATCCTGCATGAAGCCGATAGTGCTTGCCGCTGTCTTCTCGATCGCCTTGCCCGGCGCCGTGCTCGCCGGGCCGGCCTCCAACGCCGTGAAGTTCTTCTACGTGCCTTCGGTGAAGTTCGAGGGAGACGCCAAATACCGCGACCGCTTCACCGAGCCGGTGACAAAGCTGTTCGAAGCCAACGACAAGGCGCAGAAGGAGAAGCCTGACGAGGTGTCCTGCATCGATTTCGATCCCGGCCTCGACGCCCAGGATTTCGACCAGAAGACCCTGTCGAAGACGCTGAAGCTCACAGAGGCCGTCAATGGCGACACCGCCGAGGTGACGGCTAACTTCAATCTTTTCCCGGAAGGCGATGACTCCAAACGCGAAATGGTGTGGTCGCTGAAGAAAGTGGACGGCAAGTGGAAGATCGCCGACATCAGCTCCAAGACCAGCGACTGGAAGCTCAGCGCGCTGGAATGTGGCGCCTCGACGGAGTGATGCCGTGCTTCGCCGTCTCGTCCTCGCGCTGGCGAGCTTGTCGATGCTGGCCGCGGGGCTGAGCGGCGGCGGCAACGCGCAGGGGCTCTTCGGCTCGCCGCCGCCGAAAGCCTCATCCGGCGACAACACGTCGTCGCCTGCGGTCGACACCTCGCCGCCTGCGGCGACAGCGCCGGACAGCAGCCCGGCCGAACCGGCGCCTGCCGCCCCTGTTCTGCCCGGATCGCCGACCGCGGTGGTGAAGCCCTTCTACGAGCATCTCGGACTGGAACTGGATCCGGCCCAGCGCAAGAACTTCACCGATCCGGCGAAAACCGTGCTCGACAAGAGCGATGCGCTGCGCGCCTCGGGCCAGGGCGAATGTCTCGACCCCAACATGGCGCTCGACAATGCCGACTATGACAAGCTCGCCATCGACAAGAGCCTGCGCACCATCGAGGCCGTCAACGGCGACGAGGCCAAGGTGGTCGTCGCCTTCGTCGTCGAGGGCCACCAGCACCGCCTGGAATGGAAGCTGAAGAAGGTCGGTGGCACCTGGAAGGTCTCCGACCTCCTGTCCGTCACCGGCGAATGGGCGCTGAGTCAGTATCAGTGCGAATGAAAGTGACTAAAGATCAGCGTCGGCGATCCTTCGCGCCCCCCTCTGGCCTGCCGGCCATCTCCCCCACTTGGGGGGAGATCAGATGTCACGCCGGCTTTCGCCAGTCTCCGACGTTGCAGGATAAGCGGGACACCGAAGCTGCCAATCTCCCTCCTCGTGGGGGAGATGTCCGGCAGGACAGAGAGGGGCGCTGTCCTGCCAGCCTTTTGCCAAAAATTTCAACCTCTCCCGCGATAGGGCGCGACGCCCGTGTCGGGCAGCCATACGTCCTTGGGCGGGGCGCCGGTCTGCCAAAAGACATCGATCGGGATGCCTCCGCGCGGGAACCAGTAGCCGCCGACGCGCAGCCAGAGCGGCTTCGTCGCTTCCACGATGCGGCGGCCGATCATCACGGTGCATTCCTCATGGAAGGCGCCATGATTGCGGAACGAGGTCATGAACAGCTTCAGCGACTTCGATTCGACCAGCGTCTTGTCGGGCGCGTAGTCGATGACGATGTGGGCGAAGTCGGGCTGGCCGGTGACCGGGCAGAGCGAGGTGAATTCGGGGCAGGTGAAGCGCACGATCGCCGGCGGGCCGTCGCCGCGCTGGAACGGCACGGTCTCCAGGAGCGCCTGTTCGGGGCTCTGTGGCGTCTCGACGTGCTTGCCGAGCTGGGTGAGGTTCTTGGCATCGGTCATGGGCGGCTCCTTGCTGCCGTCCAAGGTCCGGACGGCAGCCAAACAAAGCGGAAATTGCGCCGCAACCTTTCGGAAGCGGCGGGTTTGGGTCGCTCAATAGCATCGGACCGAAAAGTGCGCAGCGGTTTTTGGACGAATCCGACGCGTGAAATGGAAGCGGGAGCGACGCGCGACGCTCCCGTGCAATGTGAAACGACAGGAAGACGATGACCAGCAACGACCCGCTTCTCCAACCCTACCAGCTCAAGCACCTGACGCTGAAGAACCGGGTGATGTCGACCAGCCATGAGCCGGCCTATTCCGAGGACGGCATGCCGAAGGAGCGCTACCGGCTCTACCATGCCGAGAAGGCCAAGGGCGGCATGGCGCTCACCATGACGGCGGGCTCGGCTATCGTCTCGCGCGACAGCCCGGCCGCCTTCGGCAATCTGCATGTCTATGACGACCGTATCGTGCCCTGGCTCGCCGAACTGGCGGATGCCTGCCACGAGCATGACTGCAAGGTGATGATCCAGATTACCCATCTCGGCCGCCGCACCGGCTGGAACAAGGCCGACTGGCTGCCGGTGCTGTCGGCTTCGCCCGTGCGCGAGCCGGCGCATCGCGCGTTTCCGAAGACTATCGAGGAGTGGGATATCGAGCGCATCGTCGCAGACTACGCCTCGGCCGCGCAGCGCTGTCAGGCGGCCGGCCTCGACGGCATCGAATTCGAATCCTACGGGCATCTGATGGATGGTTTCTGGTCGCCCTTGACCAATCATCGCGACGACGAGTTCGGCGGCTCGCTCGAGAACCGGCTGCGCTTCACCGACATGGTGCTCGACGCCGTGCGCGCGGCGGTCGGCAAAGAATTCATCGTCGGCATCCGCATGGTCGCCGACGAGGATCTCGAGAACGGCATCTCGAAGGAAGTCGGTGTCGAGATCGCCAGGCGGCTTGCCAATTCCGGCAAGGTCGACTTCCTCAACATTATCCGCGGCACGATCGAGACCGATGCGTCGCTGACCAAGGTCATCCCGGTGACCGGCATGCGGTCCTCGCCGCATCTCGATTTCGCCGGCGAGGTGAGGGCGGCGACCAAGTTCCCGACCTTCCATGCCGCGCGCATTTCCGATGTCGCCACTGCGCGCCATGCCATCGCCACCGGCAAGCTCGACATGGTCGGCATGACGCGCGCCCATATCGCCGATCCGCACATTGTGAAGAAGGTGATGGAAGGCCGCGAGCACGAGATCCGGCCATGCGTCGGCGCCACCTATTGCCTCGACCGCATCTATGAGGGCGGCGAGGCGCTGTGCGTTCACAACGCCGCGACCGGCCGCGAAGCGACCATTCCGCACATCATTGCCAAGAGCGAAGGACCGAAGAAGAAAGTCGTGGTGGTGGGCGCCGGCGCGGGTGGCCTTGAAGCCGCGCGCGTCGCGGCCGAACGCGGCCACCGAGTGACGGTGCTCGAAGCCTCCAGTCTGGCGGGCGGCCAGGTGAGGCTGGCGACCCAGAACCCACGCCGCAAGGAGCTGATCGGCATTATCGACTGGCGGTTGGCCGAGCTCGACCGCCTCGGCGTCGAGATCCGCTACGACACCTGGGCCGAGAAGGACGATGTGCTTGCGCTGGCACCGGATGTTGTGATCGTTGCGACCGGCGGCATGCCGCAGAACCCGCCGCTGACGGCCGGCGACAATCTCGTCACATCGAGCTGGGACATCATGGCAGGCTCCGTCAAGCCGGCCGAGAACGTGCTGCTCTATGACGACAATGGTGGCCATCAAGGCATGGGCGCCGCCGAGCTCATCGCCAACAGTGGCTCCAGGCTGGAACTGGTCTCGCCGGAGCGCTTCTTCGCGCCGGAAATGGGCGGCATGAACCACGTTCCTTATATGCGTTCCTTCCACGAGAAAGGCGTCACCGTCACTATCAACACAAGGCTGCGTTCGGTGCGGCGCGAGGGCAACCAGCTCGTCGCCGAGCTCGCCTCGGATTTCGCCGACGGCTGGCGCGGGGAAAGGCGTGTCGACCAGGTGGTGGTTGAGCATGGCACAGCACCGCTAGACGACCTCTATCTTGCGCTGAAACCACTGTCGAAGAATGGCGGCGCGGTCGACTATGAGCGTCTGGTGAAGGGCGGCGACATCTTCCCCGCGCGCAATGCTGAAGGCGGTTTCGTGCTGTTTCGCATCGGCGACGCGGTCGCCTCGCGCAACATCCACGCCGCCATCTATGACGGCATCCGGTTCGGGATAAGGATCTGACTGACAGGCCGCGGCGCGAAATCGCGGCGGCGGCAAAAGCGGCGGACAGGATCGCGGTATCGCTGCGGGGTAGGCACTCCAGCCAATCCCGCTGCGGCGCTCAAAATTCATTTGTATATGCTTGTATGTATAACCAATGATCGGTTAGTCTCGCGGGCGAGGGCAGGCCGGCAAGGCCAAGGAAGGATCGACATGCGCAATGCTTCCCTCTTCGACCTGTCGGGCAGGAAGGCGCTCGTCACCGGCGCCAGCCGCGGCATCGGGCGCGGCATCGCCGAGGCGCTGAGCGCCGCCGGTGCCGCTGTCGCCGTCACGGCGCGCAGCCTTGATTCTCTGGAGGAGACGACGGCGGCGATCCGGGCTGCCGGCGGGGTGGCGCATGCCATCGCCCTTGACGTCACAGACGTCGCCCGCTGCCGCGCCGCAACCGCCGAGGCCGCCAACCTGCTTGGCGGTCTCGATATCCTGGTCAACAATGCCGGCATGGAAGAGGTCAGGCCTTCGCTCGATGTCGATGAAGCGCTCTGGGACCGGATCGTCGACACCAACCTCAAGGGGGCTTTCTTCTGTGCCCAGGCCTGTGCCCGCCACATGCGCGATGCCGGACGGCCCGGCGCCATCATCAACCTGTGCTCGCTGACCTCCGAAGTCGGCATCCCCACGGCCGTGCCCTACGGTTCGTCGAAGTCGGGCCTGCTCGGCATGACACGGGCGCTGGCGGCGGAATGGGCGGGTCTCGGAATCAGGGTCAATGCGATTGCTCCAGGCTATTTCAGGACGGCGATGACCGAGGTGTTCTACGCCGACGAGGCGTGGCAGCAGTCGATGCTCGCCAAGATCCCGCAGCATCGCTTCGGCGACCTTTCGGATCTACATGGCATCGCGGTGTTCCTGGCCTCGGACGCGTCGGCCTACATCACCGGGCAGTGCTTTCCGGTGGATGGCGGCTTTCTTGCCTCGATCTGAGGCAGTTTGCCGTGGCCGGCCCGCCGGAGGATGCAGAAAAATGCTGGCGAGCATTATACATACATGTATATACTTTTCCCGCATATCTGAGGAGCAGCCATGTCCGAAGTCAGCTTCCACGACCTCTCATCCGCCAGCGCCGAACAGCGCGCGAGCCTGCTGAAGCGCGCCGAAGCCGACCTTTCCGTTTTCGTCGAGCAAGTCCGCCCGATCCTCGAGGCGGTCAGGACGGAAGGCGACGCGGCCTTGCTCCGTTTCGTCAGGGATCTGGACAAGGCCGATGTGACCGCGGGCAATCTGAAGGTTCCGGAAGGGGAGTTCGACGCTGCCTTCGGCAAGGTCGACAAGGATGTCGTCGACAGCATCCGCTTCGGTATCGCAAACATCAGGCATTTCCATGAGGAGCAGCGTCCCGAGACGATGTGGCTCAAGGAGGTCCGCCCCGGCGCCTATGCCGGCGACCGCTACACGCCGATCGCCTCCGTCGCGCTGTACGTCCCGCGGGGCAAGGGCGCCTTTCCGTCGGTGACCATGATGACCTCGGTTCCGGCCGTCATCGCCGGCGTACCGCAGATCGCCATCGTGACGCCGCCGATCGCGGACGGTTCCGTCGATGCAGCGACGCTCGTCGCCGCCCGCCTAGCCGGGGTCGAGACCGTCTACAAATGTGGCGGGGCGCATGCCGTTGCGGCCGTCGCGTACGGCACCGAGACGGTGAAGCCCGCGCTCAAGATCGTCGGACCGGGCAGTCCCTGGGTGGTTGCGGCAAAGAGCCTGCTGTCCTCGATCATCGACACCGGTCTTCCAGCCGGTCCGTCGGAAGCGATCATATTCGCAGACGACAGCGTCGACGGCGGCCTCGCCGCGCTCGACCTTCTGATCGAGGCCGAGCACGGACCGGATTCCTCTGCCTATCTCGTGACGCACAGCCGCAAGGTCGCCGACGCCGCCGTGGCGGCACTTCCCGACCACTGGTCCCGTATGAGCGAGCAGCGGGTCGAGTTTTCGCGCGCGGTGCTGACCGGCAAGCGCGGCGGCATCGTGCTGGCCGCCTCGTTGGAGGACAGCTACCGCTTCATCAACGACTATGCGCCCGAGCATCTGGAGATCCTGTCCAAGGAGCCGTTCGCGCATCTCGGCCACATTACCGAGGCGGCCGAGATCCTCATGGGGCCGCACACGCCGGTGACGCTCGCCAATTTCGTCCTCGGGCCGAATGCGGTGCTGCCGACCAGCCGCTGGGCACGCACTTACGGACCGCTTTCGGTGACGGATTTCCTCAAGCGCTCGTCGGTCGGCTATGTGACCTCGGCCGCCTATCCGGAGCTTGCCCGCCATGCCCGCAGGCTTGCCCGCTACGAGGGGTTCAGCTCGCATGAGAACGCGGTCTCGGAAATCCGCGACCGCTATCTCGGCGCCTGACGGGCCGGCGCGATGAAGGCCGCCAGACTTCATGGACCCGGCGACCTGCGTGTCGAGGATATCGCCGCGCCAGGCGCCCCCGAGGCGGGCTGGGTGAAGCTCAATGTCGACGCCGCCGGCATCTGCGGCTCCGACCTCCACAATTTCCGCACCGGACAATGGATAAGCCACGCGCCGTCCACGGCCGGCCATGAGCTGACCGGCACGGTGGTGGCGGTTGGCGCGGGCGTCGACGCCGTCAGGCTGGGAGACCGGGTCGTCGCCGATTCCCGTTTCTGGTGCGGAGAATGCGTGCAATGCCGCGCAGGCAGGCGGCATCTGTGTGCCTCGCTGGGCTTCGTCGGCGAAGTATGCGACGGCGGCTTTGCCGAGGAGGCGGTGCTGCCAGCGCCCCTGCTGCATGTCATCGACGCCGCGCTCGACGAAAGGGTGGCGGCGATGGCCGAGCCGCTCGCAGTCGCACTGCACGCCGTGCGGCGCTTGCCGAAGATCGCGGGTTCGGTGCTTGTCGTCGGCTGCGGTACTATCGGCCTGGCGGCGCTGCTCTTGTCGCGGAAGTTCTCAGGCAGGGTCCTGATCGCCGACCGTAACAAGGCCCGCTGCGAGCGTGTCGCCCGGGTGACTGGCGCCACCATCGTCGATCTCGACCGCGAGGTCATCGCCGCCGGAACCGCCGATGCGCCTTTGCTTGCGGCCGTCGAGGCGACCGGCAGCATCGCTGCGCTCAACCAGTTGCTGGGTGTTCTGGGCTCCGGCGCCACCGTGGCGCTGGTCGGCATTTTCCACGGCCGCCTCGACATCGACCCCAACATGCTGGTCGAGCGTGAGATCGCGTTGCTAGGATGCCACGCCTTTGCCGACGAGCTGCCCGACGCCATCGGGATGCTGGCGGAGCTGTCCGGATCGCTGATCAGCCTGATCGATCGCGAGATCGGCCTGGACGATATTCCCGCCGCTTATCAGCGTCTTTTGGCGGGGCAGGGCGATGGCTTGAAGACCATTATCCGGCTGCGGCAGCCTGCCGGCACCTGATTTCCGATGTTTGCCGGAAAGGACTTTTGAAATGAGTGCATTGCCCGATACGGCCAGCCCCCTCTACGAAAAGGTCAAGGAATATATCCTGACCAACATCGGAACCGGCAAGTGGAGCAAGGACCGCAAGCTGCCGTCCGAGAATGAATTCGTTGCGGCGCTCGGTGTGTCGCGCATGACCGTCCATCGCGCCTTACGGGAGTTGACATCGGCCGGCTTCCTGATCCGGCTGCAGGGCGTGGGGACGTTCATCGCGCCGCCCCGGCCGCAATCGACGCTGATCGAGATCAACAACATCGCGGCCGAGATCGTCGCGCGCGGCAACAGGCATCGCTCCGAGGTTCTCGTCCTCGAAAGGATCACTCCGACCAAGGAGCTCTCGCTGTCCTTCGAATTCGCCAGGCGCGTGTCGCTTTATCATTCGGTGGTCGTCAACTTCGAGAACGACCTGCCCGTGCAACTGGAAGAGCGCTTCGTCAATCCGAGCCTGATACCGGACTATGACAAGCAGGATTTCTCGAAGACGGCGACCTACGACTACTTAATGCAGAAGACGCCGGTGACCGAGGTCGAACATATCATTTCCGCGGTCCCGGCCGATGCCGAGACAGCGCGGCACCTCGCCATCGACATCGGCAGTTGCTGCCTTCTCCTGCATCGCCGGACATGGACGGGCGCGATCGTCGCCACCATCAGCAAGCTCACCTATGTCGGCAGCCGCTACTCGCTCGGCAGCCGCTATTCTCCGTCGCTCAGGGCCTGAAGCGGCCGGGACTATTCCCCTCGGCGCCAGTTGTGAGTGGAGCCCGCCCAGATGCTGCCAAGAACGCGGAAATCAGCCTCTCGAACTTGTATATGCATGTATGTATTTTAGCCTTGACATCCATCATCGCCGACGTTGAATATCGTTTCACTTCCGTCGACGTGGCAGGTAAGACGCCGAGGCACAGTGCCGCAAGAAGCAGAAGCCGCATTCTCACCGGACGGGACGTTTGGTTCAAAAAAGCGGTCTGAATCATCAAGGGGAACAAAGATGATGCGTAACCTCACAGGACAATTCCGTGCGCTGGTGTTGGCGGCCACCGTCGGCTTCGCCCCGCTGGCGCAAGCCGCCGATAAGGCCATTCCCACGACGCCCGAGGCTGGATCGTTCAAGATCGGCATCGAGCCGTGGCTGGGCTACGGCCAGTGGCATGTCGCCGAAGCCAAGGGCCTGTTCAAGGCAAGCGGTCTGTCGGACGTCCAGATCGTCAACTTCACCGAGGACAAGGACATCAACGCCGCCCTGGCGAGCGGCCAGCTCGACGCAGCGAACATCGCCACCCACACCGCCATGGGCATGGTTGCGGCCGGCCTGCCGGTCAAGATCGTGCTGCTGCTCGATGTCTCGATGACCGCCGACGCCATGATCGCCGGCAAGGACGTCAACTCTGTCGCCGATCTCAAGGGCAAGCAGGTCGCCTTCGAGGAAGGCACGACCAGTGACATCCTGCTGAAATACGCGCTGGCCAAGAACGGCATGTCGATCGCCGACGTCCAGCCGGTGCCGATGCCGGCCGCGGATGCCGGCAGCGCGCTGATCGCCGGCCGCGTCCCGGTCGCGGTCACCTACGAGCCTTATCTCACCACGGCCAGGGCGCAGAACAAGGACGTCAAGCTTCTCTTCACCGCCGGCGAGGATCCCGGCCTGATCAGCGACGTGTTGGTGGTGCGCGACGAGGTGATCAAGTCGCGTCCCGGCCAGGTGCTTGCCATGATCAAGGCCTGGGATGCGGCGCTCAAGGACTACAATGCCGACACGCCCGGCGGCCGCGCCATTATCTCCAAGGCGGTCGGCTCGAGCGTCGAGGACCTCAACACCGCCTTCGACGGCGTGCGCTACTATTCGCTTGCCGAGAACAAGGGCGCGCTGACGGGCGACTTTTCCACCAAGACGTTCGCCGACGTCGAGGCCGCCGCCAAGAATGCCGGACTGCTTCAGACCGACGTGACGCCGGAGCAGATGATCGATCCGGCCTTCGTCAAGGCTGCGAAGTAGGCCGGGTGGTGGCGGTCGCCGAGATGCCTGACGAGCCTGCTGTCAAAGCGAGCCCGTCCGGCACGGCATCTGGGCCGGCAATGCGCCGCCGCCGATCCTCCGGGATCGGCGCGCCGATCGCGCGGTCCCGTTTCCTGATGATTGCGGTGGCCGTCTTCGCCGGTCTCGGCCTCGCCTGGTGGGCGGCGACAGGGCTCGACCTGGTCAAGCCGATCTTCCTGCCGTCCCCCGCCAGCGTGGCGACGCAACTCGGCAAGCTCTGGGCCGACGGCACGCTGTTCACCGACCTCGAGGCCTCGATCTACCGCATTTCGGTCGGCTTTCTCATCGCCTCGGTGCTCGCCATTCCAATCGGCGTGCTGATCGGCAGCTTCCGGACCTGGGAAGCGGCCATCGAGCCGCTGGTCGATTTCATTCGCTATATGCCGGTCGTCGCCTTCGTGCCGCTCTCCATCTTGTGGGCGGGGACAAGCGACGTCCAGAAATTCTTGATCATCTTCATCGGCACTTTCTTCCAGCAGGTGCTGATGATCATGGATAACGTCAAGCGCGTGCCGGCTGACTTCGTCGGCCTCGGCAGGACGCTCGGCCTGCCGGACCGCAAGATCCTGACGCGCATCGTGGTGCCCAGCGCCTTGCCGGGCATCTGGGATACGCTGCGCATCAGCCTGGGCTGGGCCTGGACCTGGCTCGTGCTGGCCGAACTCGTCGCGGCGACATCCGGCCTCGGCTATCGCATCACCGTCTCGCAGCGCTATTTCCAGACCAACACCATCATCGGCTACATCCTTCTGCTCGGCATTCTCGGCCTGATCACCGATCAGGTCATGAAAGCGCTTGGCAAGGTGCTGTTCCGCCAGGACAGCCGTTCATGACGAGGTCCGGCCGATGAATTCCCCCAAACTGCGGATCAAGGGCCTCCACAAGAGTTTCGGCACCGGAGCGCGGCGCACCGAAGTGCTACGCGACATCAACCTCGACCTCGCCGACAACGAGTTCGTGTCGCTGGTCGGCACGTCGGGCTGCGGCAAGAGCACGCTGCTGTCGATCGTCGCCGGACTGCAGGATTTCGACTCGGGCGAGCTTGACATCGACGGGTCGCCGATCCTGAAGCCAGGTCTCGATCGCGGCGTCGTCTTCCAGTCCTATACGCTGTTGCCCTGGCTGACGGCGCAGCAGAACATCGAGTTCGCGCTCAAGGCCGCCGGCCATGACCGCGCCACCTGCCGCAGGATCGCGCTCGAGCATCTCGACCTGGTCAAGCTTCCGCACTCGGCCAATCTCTATCCATCCGAACTTTCGGGTGGCATGAAGCAGCGCGTCGCCATTGCGCGCGCGCTTTCCTACCGCCCAAAGATGCTCTTGATGGACGAGCCCTTCGGTGCGCTCGATGCCCTGACCAGACATCAGATGCAGGAACTCCTGACCCAGATCTGGGAGGAGCACAGGCTGACCGTGCTTTTCGTCACCCACGACGTCGAAGAGGCTGTTTATCTGTCGGACCGCATTGTCGTGATGGGCATCGGCACGGGGCGCATCATGCGGACTTTTGACGTCGACATCGAGCGCCCGCGCCGCGAAGAAGTCATGGAGAGCGCCGCCTTCATGGATCTGCAGCGCAATGTCCACAAGGCTATTCGCGAGGCGTCCAGGCGACCCGAAATGGTCTAGACCAGGCAATTGCTCTCGTCGTCCAGTCCGCCGGCCATGTGGGCGCGACGGACCGTTGCAAGGAGAGCCACCTGCCGCTTCGGTCCGTCGCGCGCCGCGCCCGGTCGGTTTCGCCGGCCGTGCGATGTCAAAACAGCTTGGCGGTCGCCATGCAAAACACGGTGACGACCAGCAATCCGCCCGCAATGCGTTCGCCTCGGGTCATCTTCGCCCGCAACTGGACCTGCGTCGCTTGATCGGCACTAGCCAACTGCCTGCTGGCGGAGGCCACGAGCGCGCCCTGCACGCCGGCGGCGATCAGCGCCGTCAAAATGCCGAGCGCCAGCGCCTTCTCCATCGGGCCGAACGCGCCCTGATGGAAGAAATACCAGAGCAGCAAGCCGGTCAGGAACACCAGGCCGGAGGCGCCGAGTTGTGGCCGGATGAAGCGCTCCGCCTTGATCTCGGGATCGCGGGCAACCGCAATGGTCGTGCCGGCCCAGAAAACGCCGGCCATCACGTGCAGGCCGATGACGACGATATAGAGATATTGCATGACTGTATTCCTCTCTGCCGCCCGCCACACGTCGCTGCCATGTCGCGACGCCATCAATTAGACAAAGTTAGATATCTAATGATTAGATGTCAATTCATGGAGCCGAGTTTCACCTTCTCATTGCATGCTCTACTGTCACGTCATGACACCGTTTGACCGCCCGCCCGTCGGCATGAATCTCGCCCGCACCTCGAAAGTGGTGGCGCAGGCCTTCGATGCCGCGCTGGTCGATGCTGGCGGCACGCTGCCGGTCTGGCTGACCCTGCTGTCGGTCAAGTCGAAGGAACTGGCCAACCAGCGCGAGCTTGCCGGCATGATCGGCATCCAGGGCGCGACGCTGACGCATCACCTAAACGCCATGGAAGCGCAGGGATTGCTGACGCGCCGCCGCGATCCCGAAAACCGGAGGGTCCACCAGGTGGCGCTGACCGTAGCGGGCGAGGCGCTGTTCGAAAAGCTCCGCCTTGCTGCCATCGCCTTTGACATGCGGCTGCGGGCCGGCATTCCCGATGATAGGCTGGCCGAATTCGCCGAGGTGCTTGCGATGCTCAGGCGGAACGCCGAGGCGCCTCAGTCGTAGCCCGCAATCGCGCCGAAGGCGTAGTGGCGCAGCCTGAGCGGCTCGATCAGCGCCGTCAGCTTCGCCTTGCCGTCGAAGGCGTCCTGGACCATTTCGTCATGCATGAGCAGGATCAGCTTGTTCGGCCTGGCGAAATGCGAACAGATGGTCGAGCTCGCTGACCAGATGGTCCACGCTCTGCACCGGCTTGCCGCTGTCCTCATGCATCCATTCGTGATCCCATCCGTATAGCCAGAATCCCGATGCTGCGACGAATTCGTAGTCCGGATCCTCTCGCCCAGCCTCCGCCAGCCCGAGCGAATTGTCGTCCTTCGAGTAATTGGGCAGCCGGAACACGTTGCGACCGGGCAGCCGTGCATAAACGGCCGGTTTCAGCCCTAGCACAACATTGGCCCGCAGCATGTCGGCGACCACGCCTTCGGTGTCGCCGTAGAAATGCCAGTAGTGATTATAGGCGTGGCTGTAGCTGTGGTTGCCGATCGTCACCAGCGGCATCGATTTCGCCCGCTGCAGCAGCGCCCGGCCGGTGCCGTCGCCTCGGCATGCATGCCGACCATGAACAAAGTCGCCGGCACCTGCTCGGCCTGGAGAACGTCGAGGATGTTGGCCGTACCGTTCTGCGGACCGTCGTCGAAAGTGAGGTAAATCGTATGATCGGCGGCAAAGGCGGGCCATGCGACAAGCAGCATGATCGGCAGGATATAACGAAGTGGCATTCGCAAAAACCGGTTGCGATCACGATAGGCCGCCTGGTTGGTTTGTTGGCGAAAGTGTTAGCCCAAGCTGCCCTGCAGCACTTTGAGCTTCGCCTTCTTCGGGCTGCGTGCCGCCAGCCATTCGCGCGCCTTGTCCTGCGGCATCGGGAAGGCGATGGAATAGCCCTGCACCTGGTCGCAGCCGATCGCCATCAGCGAGTCGAGCTCGGCCTCGGTCTCGGCGCCCTCGGCGACGATCGAGATGCCCAGCCCCCGGGCAAGCTCCGTGATGGCGCGCACGATCTTGCTGTTGTCACCGTTCTCGTTGATGTTCTGGACGAAGCGGCGGTCGATCTTCAGCCGGTCGATCTCGTTGGGGTTGACATGGCTTAGCGAAGCATAGCCCGTGCCGAAATCGTCCAGCTCCAGATGCACGCCCGCGGCGCGGATGTGGCGGAGCTTGGCGGCGATGCCCGTCTTCTCGTCGTCAAGGATGACGGACTCGACGATCTCCAGCGAAAGCTTCTGTGGCGCCAGCCCTGCGCGCTCCAGCGTGCCGAACAGGAACGTGTCGAAATCAGGCTCGCGCAGCTCCGTGCCCGAGACATTGACGGCGATGCGCCCGAAATCGATGCCGGCGCGGTCCCATTCGGCCGCCTCGTTGATCGCTTTGCTGATGACGATGCGGCCGATATCCGGCATGAAGCCGCATTTCTCGGCAACGGGAATGAACTCGCCGGGCGAGATCATGCCGCGGGTGGCGTGCTTCCAGCGCACCAGCGCCTCGATGCCGCCGATCTTGCCGCTGGTCAGCGACACCTGCGGCTGGAAATAGACCTCGAAGCTCCGGTCGGCGATCGCCGTGCGGATGTCCTGTTCGAGTTGCTTGCGGTAGTCGAGCTCGCGCCGCAGCTCCTCCGAGAAGAAGGAGAAATTGCCGCCGCCAAGCTTCTTGGCGGAATAGAGAGCTAGGTCGGCATGGACGAGCAGGTCCTGCGCATTATCGGCATCGACCGGATAGACCGCTATCCCGGCGCTGGCGCCAGGCATGATGGTCGTGCCCTGGAACGTGATAGGCTCGTTGATTTCGCCAAGGATGCGCTTGGCCAGCGCATGGATGTCCTCGGTGGTGCCGGCCCCGTTGAGGATCATGACGAACTCGTCGCCGCCGAGCCGCGCGCAGAGGTCCGACGCCCGGCAGGAATCGCGCATACGCTGCGCCGTCACCACCAGCACATAGTCGCCGGCGGCGTGTCCGAGCGTATCATTGATCTGCTTGAAGCGGTCGAGATCGAACTGGATCACCGCCAGGCGCTCCCGGCGCCGGTGCGCCCCCTTGATCAGGGTGTCGAAATGGTCGGTGAGGAAGGTGCGGTTGTGAAGACCGGTCAAGCCGTCATGCACGGCGATGAAGGCCATGGAATTGCGCGCGTCGACCAGCTCGCGCGTCTTGCGCAGGATGGCGTTGGACATAGGCCGGAAGATGAACAACGCCACCAGCACGATGACGCCGAGGGTGGCGAAGAACAGCGTGCGGTGCAGGTCGAGGATCTTGCTGGACTGCGCGTCGGCGAAGGCGCTGATGCGCTGGCCGAGCGCGGCGTAGCCCGACAGTGTCGCATTGGCGACGGCAGCATCGAGGCCGGCGCGTTCACCGCCGGCCTTGTAGCCGTCGCTCTGCATGCCGAGCTGCGACTCGAAGGACGAGACCAGCCTGTCGCCATTTGCGACGAGCCCGACCGAGAAATAATCGAGGTGGAACGGCTTGTTGAACAGCACATATTCGATCGACTTCGGATCGTTGCGTGCCGGCGACAGCGGATCGGCGCCGGTCTCCTTGAGCAGCCGGTCGTAGCTGGTTTCAAATTCGCCGGTCGCCTGCTTGAGCGCGGTGACCAGCGCCGGCTGCTTGTCGCGCGAGGCGGCGCCCGTAGCGCTTGCCAGGAAGACGATGCGCTGCGACAGCGCCTTCTGCGTCGAAACGATGTCGAGCAGGGCATCATTGTGCTGCTGCTGCGCCATCAACTGCTGCAGAAGAATGAAGGAGGCCACCACCATGGCGGCAATGATGGTGAGCGCCAGCCAGTAGCCGGTCTTGATGAGCAGGATCAGCTTGCGCGAAACGCTCTGCACTGGCTGCTGCGACATAATTTAAATGACCCTCCGGTCGACGGATTCCTGCCTTGGATGCGTGGCGGGAAAACGCTTGCCTTGAAAGGGTTAACAGCTCGGCAAGAGAGGCTGGACGCCATGATGGCGGCGCGACAAAGCTCGCAAGATGGTTATCATGTCGTTTCCGGCGCACAGCTTTTTGATCGCATTGCCGTCGCGCCGTTGCGAAGGATTGCCGTCCGGCTTTGGCGACGCCACAGAAGCGGTCGCTTTTGCGATGGATTTTTTGCAGCCATAGCGCGACAGTCCGGCCTCGAACCGAACAGGGCCGGACCCATGAGCAAAGCATTCCTTTCCCACATCGACAGCGAGCTCCAGGGCCTGAAATCGGCCGGGCTCTACAAATCCGAGCGGGTGATTTCCTCCATGCAGTCCGCCGAGATCGAGGTCGGCGGCGAAAAGGTGCTGAACTTCTGCGCCAACAACTATCTCGGCCTTGCCGACAGCCTGGACCTGCGCGACGCGGCAAAGCATGCGCTCGACCGCTACGGATACGGCATGGCTTCGGTGCGCTTCATCTGCGGCACGCAGGAAGAGCACAAGGAGCTCGAGGCGACGATCTCGTCCTTCCTCGGCATGGAGGACACCATCCTCTACTCTTCCTGTTTCGACGCCAATGGGGGCTTGTTCGAGACGCTGCTTGGAGAGGAGGACGCCATCATCTCCGACGCCTTGAACCACGCTTCTATCATTGACGGGGTCAGGCTCTCCAAGGCGAAACGCTTCCGCTACGCCAACAACGACATGGCCGATCTCGAGGCGCGGCTGAAGGAGGCGAAGGACTGCCGTTTCCGGCTGATCGCCACCGACGGCGTGTTCTCGATGGACGGCATCATCGCCAATTTGCGAGGCGTCTGCGATCTTGCCGAAAAGTACGACGCGATGGTCATGGTCGACGACAGCCACGCGGTCGGTTTCGTCGGCAGGAACGGCCGCGGCTCGGCCGAGCATTGCGGTGTCGAGGGCAGGGTGGACATCATCACCGGCACCCTGGGCAAGGCGCTGGGCGGGGCCTCCGGTGGCTACACGTCCGGCAAGAGGCAGGTGGTCGACTGGCTGCGCCAGCGCTCGCGGCCCTATCTCTTCTCCAACACGCTGATGCCGGCCATCGCCGGCGCTTCGATCAAGGTGTTCGACCTGGTCCGCAATGGCGACGCGCTGCGCCAGCGCCTATATGCCAATGCGGATCGCTTCCGCTCCAAGATGGGCAAGCTGGGCTTCACCCTGGCCGGCGCCGATCACCCGATCATCCCGGTGATGCTGGGCGACGCCGCCTTGGCGCAGGAGATGGCCGCGCGCATGCTGAAGCGCGGCATCTATGTCATTGGCTTCTCCTTCCCGGTGGTGCCGAAGGGCCAGGCGCGCATCCGCACGCAGATGTCGGCCGCCCATTCCAGCACCGACATCGATCGGGCGGTCGAGGCGTTTGGCGAGGTCGGCAGGGAGCTGGGTGTGATTTCGTGAACGGCTGGGGCTGAAAAACGGTCCCGGATCAAGCGATTCGAGGAAGAAAAGAATGTCCAACATGATGAAGGCGCTGGTGAAGGCCAAGGCCGAGCCGGGCATCTGGATGGAAGAGGTGCCGGTGCCGGAGATCGGTCCCAACGACGTGCTGATCAAGGTCAGGAAGACCGCGATCTGCGGCACCGACGTCCATATCTACAATTGGGATCAGTGGGCGCAAAAGACGGTGCCGGTGCCGATGGTGACCGGCCATGAATTCGTCGGCACCGTCGCCGACTACGGCGCCGCGGTCACCGAATATAAGGTCGGCCAGCGCGTCTCGGGCGAGGGCCACATCGTCTGCGGCCATTGCCGCAACTGCCGCGCGGGCAGGGGCCATCTTTGCCGCAACACGCTGGGCGTTGGCGTCAACCGCCCCGGTGCCTTCGGCGAATATATGGTTATCCCGCAGCACAATGTCGTACCGATCCCCGACGACGTTCCGGACGAGATCGCCGCCATCTTCGATCCGCTGGGAAATGCGGTTCACACCGCCCTGTCCTTCGACCTCGTCGGCGAGGACGTGCTGGTCACCGGCGCCGGCCCGATCGGCATCATGGGCGCGCTGGTGGCGCAATGCGTCGGCGCGCGAAAAGTCGTCATCACCGACATCAATCCGGTCCGGCTGGATCTGGCGCGCAAGCTTGGCGTGCAGCATGTGATCGACGCCTCGAAGGAGAAGCTGCGTGACGTCATGCCCTCGATCGGCATGAGCGAAGGGTTCGATGTCGGGCTGGAGATGTCGGGCGCCGCACCCGCCTTCCGCGATATGATCGACACCATGAACAATGGCGGCAAGATCGCCATTTTGGGCATCGCGCCCACCGGTTTCGAGATCGACTGGAACAAGGTCATCTTCAAGATGCTGCATCTGAAAGGCATCTACGGCCGCGAGATGTTCGAGACCTGGTACAAGATGATCGCGCTTGTGCAGGGACCATTGGACGTTTCCGGGCTGATCACGCACCGGATCGGCATCGACGATTTCCAGGTCGGTTTCGACGCGATGCGGAGCGGCAGCTCGGGCAAGGTGGTGATGGATTGGTAGGCTAGGAAGCGCCGCGATTCTTGACGCCCCTATCTGTCCCGCCCGCCTGTCAGCCTACTATCCTTCCAATGCCCTCTCCAGCGCCGTCACTCCGCGGACGATCGCTACGCGCTGTTCTTTGCCGAGTTTCGCCAGCAGTTCCCTTTCGAACGCCTTGGCCAGCGGTACCATCTCGCGATAGGCGGCGAGCCCCGCCTTGGTCAGCGCCAAGTGCTCGACCCGCCGATCTTTCTCGTCCGGCGTGCGCGTCAGCCAGCGCCGGCGCTCCAGCTCGGCCACGGCGCGCGAAACCTTGGTCTTGTGCATGGCTGACTGCTCGCCGAGCTCCGTCGCCGTCATCGTGCCGCGCTGAGCCAGCCCGGAGAGTGTGCGCCATTCCGGCCGCGTCAGGCCGTGTCGCTCCTTGTAGATCTTAGAAAATTCGCGGCTGACGGTATCGGCCAGCCGGTAGAGCCGGTACGGCAGGAAGCTTTCAAGATCGAGGATCTCGTATTCCATGGGCGCAGCGTCGTTGATAGTTACATTTTCGATGGTTACAAATGAAACCAGTTTGGTCAACATCGTCGGCGAGCCTTTGCCTAGCAGGGCCGAACCGGGATCAGGGAGGATCGGATGGGCTTTTCCTACATGCCGGGGTTCGGCAATGATTTCGAGACCGAGACGCTGCCCGGCTCGCTGCCGCAGGGCCGCAACTCCCCGCAGCGCCCGGCCTATGGGCTTTATGCCGAGCAGCTGTCCGGATCGCCCTTCACCGCGCCGCGCGGTACCAATGAGCGTTCCTGGCTCTACCGCATCCGCCCGAGCGTGAAACACACCGGCCGCTTCAAGGGCGCTAGCTACCCTTTGTGGAAGACAGGCCCCAATATCGGCGATCATGAGTTGGCGCTCGGCCAATACCGCTGGAACCCGACGCCGATGCCGAGCGAGCCGACGGACTTCATTTCCGGGATGCGCACCTTCACCACGGCCGGCGACGCGGTCGGCCAGTCCGGCATGGCCGCGCATGTCTATGTCGCCAACCGCTCGATGGTCGACGATCATTTCTTCAACGCAGACGGCGAATTGCTGATCGTGCCGCAGGTCGGCGCGCTGCGCTTCGTCACCGAGATGGGCGTGATCGAGCTTCGGCCCGGCGAGATCGCCGTGCTGCCGCGCGGACTCGTCTTCAAGGTCGAGCTCGCCGACAAGGAGGCGCGCGGCTATGTCTGCGAGAATTACGGCGCCAAGTTCACCATGCCGAACCGCGGCCCGATCGGCGCAAATTGCCTCGCTAATCCGCGCGACTTCAAGACGCCCTGCGCCTGGTTCGAGGAGAAGGAGACGCCGTGCCGGCTGATCGTCAAATGGTGCGGCACCTTCCATGTCACCGATCTCGGCCATTCGCCGCTCGACGTCGTCGCGTGGCACGGCAATTACGCGCCCTACAAATATGATCTGGCGACGTTTTCGCCGGTCGGCGCCATCCTGTTCGACCATCCCGATCCGTCGATCTTCACCGTGCTGACGGCTCCAAGCGGCGAGGAGGGCACCGCCAATGTCGACTTCGTCATCTTCCCGCCGCGCTGGCTGGTGGCGGAAAACACCTTTCGGCCGCCCTGGTACCACCGCAACATCATGAGCGAGTTCATGGGCCTTATTCACGGCCAGTACGACGCCAAGGAAGAAGGTTTTGTCCCCGGCGGGATCAGCCTGCACAACCAGATGCTGGCGCATGGGCCGGACGCGTCGGGTTTCGAGAAGGCGACGCGGGCCGACCTGAAGCCCGTCAAGCTCGACAACACCATGGCCTTCATGTTTGAGACACGCTTTCCCCAGATGCTGACGCGCTATGCCGCCGAGCTCGGCACCTTGCAGGAGAACTACGTCGACTGCTGGGCCGACCTGAAGAAGCGCTTCAATGGCACGCCGGAGGGCGATTGGTCTTGAGCGCCGGCAAGGTGGTGGAACGTCTCGTCCTGCTCGGCTCCAAGGGCGGTCCGGCGATCCGGCCGGGCGGACCATGGCCGAGCTCCTCGCTGCTCGAGATCGGCGGACGAACCATTGTTGTCGATTGCGGGCTCGGCGTCACGCGCGCTCTGACCGATGCCGGGATCAGCCTCAAGGCGCTTGACCTGGTCTTCGTCACCCATCTCCACTCCGATCATGTGCTGGAGCTTGGACCGCTGATCCACACGGCTTGGACGGCGGGCCTCGCCACGCCGGTGACCGTCTATGGACCCCCCGGCACCGGCCGTTATTGGCGGCATTTCTGCGAGACGATGGAATTCGACATCGACATCCGTATCGTCGACGAGGGCCGGCTGGATATCAGGGGGTTGGTCTCAGTCGAGGAATTCGGCGAAGGATCGGTTGTGGAAGAGGGCGGCCTTACGGTGACGGCGTTGCGCGTTGACCATCCGCCGGTGACCGACTGTTTTGCGCTGCGTTTCGAGCATGGCGGCACAAGCGTGGCGTTCTCGGCCGACACGGCCTTCTTCCCGCCGCTGGCAGAGTTCGCGCGTAGCGCCGATATCCTCGTCCACGAAGCCATGCTGGAAGAAGGGGTGGAAAGGCTGGTCGCCCGGACCGGCAATGGCGCGCGGCTTCGCGAGCACCTCTTCGCCAGCCACAGCCTCGCCGAGGAAGCCGGTCGCATCGCCAGCGATGCTGGGGTGAAGAGACTGGTGCTCAATCACCTCATTCCCGCCGACGATCCAGCGATCGGCGACGCCGATTGGGTCGCCGCTGTCAGGAAAACTTGGCCGGGTGACTTGACGATCGCCCGCGACGGCCTTGTTGTACAACTAAGCGGCGCCAAAGCCGCGCGAGGAGAGGAAACCGCATGAAGCTTGCCACCTTGAAGAACGGGACGCGCGACGGGAAGCTGGTCGTGGTCTCGCGCGATCTGACGCGGTTCACCGATGCCTCCTTCCTAGTGCCGACGCTGCAGGCCGCGCTCGACGACTGGCGCCGCATTGCCCCACATCTGGCGACGTTGGCGGAATCGCTCGAGACCAACGCGGTACCATCGGAGCGCTTCCATGAACACAATGCGCATTCGCCGCTGCCGCGGGCCTATCAGTGGGCGGACGGCTCTGCCTATGTGAACCATGTCGAGCTGGTGCGGAAGGCGCGCGGCGCCGAGATGCCGGCAAGCTTCTGGACCGATCCGCTGATCTACCAGGGCGGCTCGGATAGTTTTGTTCCGCCGCGCGATCCGATTCGCATGGCCGACGAAGCCTTCGGCATGGACATGGAGGCCGAGGTCGCCGTGATTATCGACGATGTGCCGATGGGCGCGAGCCTGGAAGAGGCGAGGGAGGCGATCCGCCTCGTCATGCTGGTCAACGACGTGACGCTGCGCGCCATCACCGGGCCGGAACTGGCGAAAGGCTTCGGCTTCTTCCAGTCGAAACCGTCCTCGGCTTTCTCGCCGGTCGCGGTCACGCCCGACGAACTGGGCGATGCCTGGGATGGCGGCAAGGTCAGCTTGCCGCTGCTCGCCGATCTCAACGGCAAGCCCTTCGGCCGCGCTAACGCCGGCATTGACATGACCTTCGACTTCCCGGCGCTTATCACGCATGCCGCGAAGACCCGGACGCTCGCCGCCGGCACAATCATCGGCTCCGGCACCGTCTCCAACAAGCTGAATGGTGGCCCGGGCAAACCCGTCTCGGCCGGCGGCGCCGGCTATTCCTGCATCGCCGAATTGCGCATGATCGAGACGATCGAGAGCGGCGAACCGAAGACGCCCTTCCTGCGTTTCGGCGACACGGTGCGTATCGAGATGAAGGACAAAGCGGGCCATTCGATCTTCGGCGCCATCGAGCAGAAAGTCGAGAAATACGTCAAATAGACGCGAGCCGGGAGAGGAGGCCGAAACGGTGACCCTGCTCGAGCATCTGCGCCGCATGGCGCGCAACAATCTGTGGTCGAACGACCGGGTCTACCGCGCCGTGCTCGCGCTGCAGCCCGGCGAATTCGAGGCCGGGCGCGTCGGCTTTTTCCCATCGATCAGGGAGACGCTCAATCACATCCTCGCGGTCGATCTTCTCTATCTCGATTTCCTGACCGGTGGCGGTCTCGGCGCGGCGGCCTATGACGACTTCGCTCCGTTCGGCGATGCGGCAAGTCTGGTGGCTGCGCAGGCCGATTTCGACCGCAAGCTTGTCGCCTTCTGCGACGGTCTGTCGGAAGCCGATCTCGACCGCCGCGTCATCACCGACCGGCGCGACGACGGCAAGATCCCCGAACGCGTCGGCGACATCCTCGCCCACGTCTTCCTGCACGACATCCACCATCGCGGCCAGGTGCATGCGATGCTCTCCGGCACCTCGGTGGCGCCGCCGCAATTGGATGAGTTTCTGCTCGACTACGACATCAAGCTGAGAAAGGACGAGGTCGAGCGGCTGCGGCTGGAAAGTTAACCTAGCGCAACGTTGTACCTAGCAAAATGCGAGTCAGATGTCAGGATCGTCAGGTTCTCCATCTGGGCCTGTGCAATCAGCAGCCTATCGAACGGATCGCCATGGTGAGAAGGTAGATCGCCGACGGCGTGTGCATGCTGCAAGGTAACGGCGAGGGGCTGAAACCGCATTCTCGGAAGCAATGCCGGCAGGTCATCTGGCGCCTGAAGTTTTCCAATTGATCGTTTGATGGCGATTTCCCAAACGCTTGCCGCGCTCGCGAACACCATGGCTTCCGAGTTCAGGATGGCGCGGTGTTGCTCGCTGAGACGTCGATCGTCCGAAATCGACCAGAGGATAATATGCGTATCGGCGAGAAACGGGCCTGTCGTCATTTGACGTACTCGTCCCATTCGGGACCGAGTTCGTCAAAGTCGTCCGCAATCCAGATCTTGCCCTTCAGGGCGCCGATACGCGGAAGCGGCTCGACCACCTCCGGAGGTACAATACGCGCGGCAACCTTGCCATGGCGCGTAAGCACGATCTCCTCGCCGGCTTCCGCGCGGCTTACGAGTTCCGACAATTTGGCCTTGGCTTCGGCGATGGAGACATTCATAGATGCGATCCTGTATGACCATAATTTAGGTCATAATTGTTCGTATCGCAAGCTATCCGAATCGGATTGTCTACGCCGCCTTGCCGCCCAGCTTGATCACGCCGCGCTTGATCTGGTCCTGCTCGATCGACTCGAACAGGGCGCGGAAATTGCCCTCGCCAAAACCTTCGTCGCCCTTCCTCTGGATGAACTCGAAGAAGATCGGCCCGATCACGGTTTTCGAGAAGATCTGCAGCAGGATCCTCGTCATGCCGCCGTCGACCACGCCTTCGCCGTCGATCAGGATGCCGTGCTTCTTCATGCGCTCGATCGGCTCGTCATGGCCATGCACGCGCTCATGCGACATCTCGTAATAGGTGTCGGGCGGGCCGGGCATGAACTTCAGCCCATTGTCTGCAAGCTTGTCGGTGGCCTCGTAGATCGCGTCCGTGCCGACGGCGATGTGCTGGATGCCCTCGCCATTGTACCTCTTGAGGTACTCGGCGATCTGACTGGTCTCGTCCTTGGATTCGTTCAGCGGAATGCGGATCTTGCCGCAGGGCGAGGTAATGGCGCGGCTGACCAGGCCGGTGATCTTGCCGTCGATGTCGAAGAAATGGATCTGCTTGAAGCCGAACAGGTCGCGGTAGAAATCCCACCACTTGTCCATGTTGCCGCGATAGACATTGTGGGTGAGGTGATCCAGGAAATAGAAGCCGACGCCTTCGGGCTTGGGGTCGCGCTTGCCCAGCCACTCGAATTCGGCGTCATAGGCCGAGCCCTTGTCTCCATAAGATTCGATGAAGTAGAGCAGCGAGCCGCCGATGCCGACGATGGCCGGCACATCGAGCGCCTTGTCGGCGCCTTCATAGGGCGTTGCACCCTTCGAGACGGCATGGTCGAAAGCGTGCTTGGCATCGACCACGCGCCATGCCATCGAGGCGGCGCAGGGGCCGTGCTTCTCGACGAACTTCATCGCATGCGAGCCGGGCTCGGCATTGACGACGTAGTTGATGTCGCCCTGGCGCCAGACGGTGATGTCCTTGCTGCGATGCCTGGCCACAGCCGTATAGCCCATGCGGGTGAAAAGGTCGGCAAGCTTGGCGGGCTCCGTATGCGCAAATTCGACGAATTCGAAACCGTCGGTGCCGGCGGGATTTTGCTTGTTGATTTTCGCGGGCGGTGCGTCGTGCGGGAAGGGGCCCATGGCAGTCCTCCGAAAGCTGTGCGGCCGGGTTTGGCCATCTTCACCAAAATAGCGCGGAGCCGCCGCACGATGCTTGCATTCAACCGCCAAAAATGCGCATGATGTGCGTAAACTGTGCATGAATGGAGGGATATTTATGGATGATGCGCGCCTTGATCAATTTGACCGCAAGATATTGGCGCTTTTGCAGGACGATGCGCGCTTCACCAACAGTGATCTTTCGGAGCGCGTGAACCTCTCGCCTTCGCAATGCTCGCGTCGCCGTCAGCGGCTGGAGGACGATGGCTACATCAAGGGCTACCGCGCCGTGCTCGACCGCGATCGCCTCGGCTTCTCGCTGGTCAACGTCATCTCGGTGACCCTGGCGACCCACAACCGCGACAATGCCCGTCGCTTCGGCGAGCTGGTCGGCCGCCTCCCCGAGGTCCAGGAGGCGCACGCGCTCACCGGCGAGATGGACTATATCCTGAAGGTGGTGACGCCCGATCTCAAATCTTTGTCCGAGTTCGTCAACGGCGTTCTGCTGCCGCATGAATCCGTTCAGCACGTGAAGACGGCGATCGTGCTGGAGACGCTAAAGGAAACCGGCGCGCTGCCGATCTAAGTTGATCTTCAACCCCGCTGCTGGATCAACCCATAAAGGTTGGCGCTGCGCGCGCCGGAGCGGCAATAAGCGAACACGGGCCCTTCGAGGTCGTCGAGCGCCTGGGCCTGGTCCTCGACATTGTCCATGGTGAGCTGGCCGCTGATGACGGGAATATAGCGGAAAGCAAGCCCGGCGGCCTCGGCCGCGGCCTTGATGCTATCGGCCGAAGGTTGGCCCGGCTGTTCATTGTCCGGCCGGTTGCATATGACAGTTTTGAAACCTGCATCCTTGATGGCTGCGATATCCTGCGGCTGGATCTGGCCGGAGACCGAATAGTCGTCGCTGATCTGGCGGTATTCCATGGTGTTGTCCTCGCGATCTCTTTGGCGGCAGTCTTGCCACTCCGGGAGAGGGGCGGCAATCCGCATTGAAGGAATTCCCTGCCAAATAGCGACGGCCGATCGAAAAATCCAACCGGGCAGCTTCGCGCCCGGTTGGAGGCTCGATTGATCAACTACCCAGGATCGCGCCTTTGATCTGCGTGATGTTGTTGTGCATCATGTCGATATAGGTCGAGGCCGGGCCGTCCGATCCCGACAGCGCATCCGAATAGAGCGTGCCGCCGACCTTGATGCCGGTCTCGCCGGCAATCTGCTCGATCAGCCGCGGATTGGTGATGTTTTCCACGAAGATCGCCGCAGCCTTGTCCTGCTTCACCTGCTCGACCAGCTTGGCGACGTCGGCCGCGGAAGGCTCGGAATCGGTCGAGATGCCTTGCGGCGCCAGGAAGGTCAGGCCGTATGCGTGTTCGAAATAGCCGAAGGCGTCATGCGAGGTGATGACGACGCGCTTCGCCTCCGGGATCGACTGGATTGCAGCCCTCACTTCGCCTTCCAGCGCACTGAGTTTTTGAGTGTAGGCGACGGCGTTGTTTTTATAGTCGGTGCAGCCTGCGGCATCGGCCGCGCAGAAGGCATCGGTGATGTTCTTCACATAGATCTTGGCATTGGCGATCGACTGGAAGGCGTGCGGATCGGTGACCGTCTTGCCGCCGCTCGTGTCGGCGCCCTCGGCGGCATCGGCATCGGCGAATTCCGGCTTGAAATCGATCGGCGTCACGCCCTTGGTCAGCGTCACGATCGCGGCCTTGGTGGCGCTGGCGTCGACCAGGCGCTGCAGGAAACCCTCGAAATGCAACCCGTTGACCAGCACGACGTCGGCGCCTGCCATCGCCACCGCGTCGGCCGGGCTAGGCTCATAGACATGCGCGTCGCCATCCGGCCCGACAATGGTGGTGATGTTGACCCGGTCGCCGCCGACATTTTTCGCGAAATCGGCAATCACGGTGAAGCTCGCCACGACCTTGAGCGGCGCCGCGAAGGCAGAAGAGGTCGCGAAGGCGCTTAATGTTATAACACTCAAAGTCAGCGCGGCACGGAAGGATTTCATTGGAGACAGTCTCCTTGCTTGAAGATTCGTCAGGCGGTGCGGTGGCGGTGATGCACGATGCGGGCGCGCAGCACGCCGCGCGTGCCGAACAGGATCGAGCCGAAATAGACGACACCGGCCGAAAGGATGATCGCCGGGCCGGAGGGCAGCGAGGCGTGGTAGGATAGAAGGAGTCCGGCGATGCAGGAGGCAAAGCCGATCAGCACCGCCAGCACGCACATCGGTTCCACGCGCACGGTCCAGAAACGGGCGGCGGCGGCAGGCAGCATCATCAGCCCGACCGAGAGCAGCGTCCCCAGCGCCTGGAAGCCGCCGACGAGGTTGAGCACGACAAGGCCGAGGAAGATGAAATGCACCGGGCTGCCCATGCGGCTGACCGAGCGCAGGAACAACGGGTCGAGGCATTCGGCGACCAGCGCGCGCCAGAAGATGGCGAGGCTGGCGAGCGTCACCACGACGATGCCGCCGATCAGGACGAGCGCCTCATTATTGAGCGCCAGCACCGTGCCGAACAGCACATGCATTAGGTCAACGCTGGAGCCGCGGATCGAGACCATCAGCACGCCGACGGCAAGCGAGATCAGATAGAAGGCCGCCATCGAGGCGTCCTCGCGCTGGATGGTGAAGCGCGAGACGGCGCCCGCGCCGAGCGCGACGATGATGCCGGCGATCAGCCCGCCGACCGTCATCGGCAGGATCTCGAGCCCATAGAGCAGGAAGCCGGCCGCAGCGCCCGGCAGGATGGCATGCGCCATGGCGTCGCCTGACAGGCTCATGCGCCGCAGCATCAGGAAGACGCCGACCGGGCAAGCGCCGAGCGACAGCATCAGTGAGCCGAACAGCGCGCGCTGCATGAAGGCGAAATCGGCAAAGGGGGCGATGAGCAGGCCGTAGAGGAAGTCCATCACGCCGCCCTCGGTCCGGAGCCGTGCCGGTGATCATGCCCATGATCGAGATGGTCGTGATCATGGTCATGAGTATGATCATGCTCGCTCGGTTCACACCACGGTGCGTTTTCTTCCCATGCCTCATGAAAACGCCGTGCCTTGAGCAGGTTTTCCGGCCGCAGCGTTTCCTTTGTGTCGCCCCAAGCCACCGGCTGACGCGCAAGCAACAGCGTCTCCGGGAAGTTCTGGCGCACGAGATCGAGATCGTGGACCACGACCATGATCGTGCGCTCCTCGCCATGCCAGCGCTTGATCAGCGCAATCAGGTCGCCGACGGTCTTGGCGTCGACTGCGTTGAAGGGCTCGTCGAGCAGGATGAGGTCGGCGTCCTGGAGCAGCACGCGGGCAAACAGCGTGCGCTGCAGCTGGCCGCCGGACAGCGTGTCGATCGGCCGCTTCTCGAAGCCGCCGAGCCCGACCGCCATCAACGCCTTGCTGACCGACTCGCGATCCTCTTTCGTATAGCGGCCAAGCATGCCGCGCTTCGGCCACAGGCCGAGCGAGACCAGATCGACGACGCGCGCCGGAAAGGAGCGGTCCAGCTCCGATTGCTGCGGCAGATAGGCGGTGCGGGCGCCCGGCATGTGGACCACCGCGCCTTCCATTGGCTTCAGCGCGCCCACGATGCCCTTCATCAGCGTCGACTTGCCCGAACCGTTTGCGCCGACCACCGCGGTCAGCGAGCCCTTGCGGACAATGCCGTTGAGATGGTGGATCGCCGGATGGCTGCCATAGCCGAGCGTCAGGTCGCGGAAGGTCAGGGAGGCATTGGTCATGAGACGTCGGTCCGCGAATTCGAGTATGCCGTCGATATGTGATGTTATTACATTAGTCAACATGCCGCCCGAGCGGAATTGTTTTACAAGCGGTCAACTCGCCGTGTGCGCGGTGGGCGCGGATCGGACAAATGGCTCAATTGGTTTCGCCGCCGCCGGCCTTGCCCGAAGCCGGCATGGACTCTAAACAGGCGCGACTCTGAAAAGGAAGGAACCCTGCAATGAGCATTCGTCGTATCGATGTCGGCCCGCGCATGAGCCAGATCGTCATCCACGGCAACACCGTCTATCTGGCCGGCCAGGTTGGCCAGCCCGGCGGCAATGTCGCGTCGCAGACGCGCGACATCCTGAAGACCATCGACGAATTGTTGGCCAAGGCCGGCACCGACAAGACCAAGATCGTCCAGGCGATCATCTGGTTGGCCGACATGGGCACCTTCGCCGAGATGAACGCCGAATGGGACAAATGGGTGCCGCAGGGCCACACCCCGGCCCGCGCCACCGGCGAAGCCAAGCTCGCCGGCCCCGAATATCTGGTGGAAATTATTATTACGGCGGCGATCTGAGGCGCCACTCCCCTCATCCGGCCGCTTCGCGGCCACCTTCTCACCCGGTGCGGAGAAGAGATTTGCGCCGGCGCTGACCGGCTCCTTTTCCCGGCGGGGAGAGGTCAGCCGAGCGAAGCGGAGGGCTGGGTGAGGGGGGAGTCACCCTTGCGATGGCGTGAACCTTGCCACCAGCGTGTGGCTCTCCGCCGGATAGATGAAGCGCACATGCGTCACCGGGTGCTCGGCGCTCCAGGTGCGGCGTTCGACCACAAGGCAGGGCGCGCCCGCCTCGATGTCGAGCGCGTCGGCGATATTCTCGTCGGCGGCCATGGCGCGGATGCGATGCTCGGCTTCGCTCCACGGCACGCGGCCGATAAGCCAGGGGCCAGGCGCGATGTCGAGAAATTCCTCCTCGCCCGCCTCGGCCACGGCTGAAAGGTTGATCAGCCGCTGCTCCAGGGCGAACGGCCGTTCGCCGGCAAAATGCAGGCTTTCCAGCGCAAGCGCCGGACCCGGCGCGGAAAGTCCTAGCAGCGAACGGTCCTCGGCGCTGCTTCGCCGCTTGAGGCGCTTCAGCCGCTCATAGCGATAGGGCAGTCCGAGCGCCTCGACCTCGATCCGGATGTCGTGCAGTTCGAGCACCGCAGCTTGCGACTGCGGCTGGCGCACGAAACTGCCGGAGCGGCGCCGGCGTTCAATCAGTCCGGCCTTGGCAAGCTGCGACAGCGCTTTATTCACCGTCATGCGCGAGCAATTGTAGTGAGCCGTCAACTCGTGCTCGAATGGAATGCGATGTCCGGGCGCCCAGCCGCCGGACAAGATCTTTTCGCGGATGTCGGAGAGGATGCGCTGGTGCAGCGAAACGCTCTCACTGCTTTCGACATCATCTGTCTCGACCAAGCTCATCGAATGTTCCTGTTCAGCCTTGCGATAATGCGGCCATGACTTCGCGGAACCGCTTGGCAACGGCCTCGCGCTTCGCATGCCTGCCGCCGCTGACCTGCTTCCTGCCATGCACCCAGACGCAGTCGACCTTGGTGCCATTGGCGAAGATCCAGGCGTCGAGGATCGCGTCGCCCGCCTTGCCTGCCAGCGATGGATGGTTTTGCTCGAGAGAGACGAGATCGGCAGCGCCGCCGGCGGCAATGCGCGACGGGCCGGCGCCGAGCGCCTGGCCGCCGCCGTCGAGTGAAGCGTCGAACAGCGCGCGTCCGGTGGATCCGCCGGCCCGAGCCAGCACGTTGCGGGCGCGATGGGCAAGGCGCTGCGAATATTCGAGCTGCCTCAGTTCGTCCGGCAGGCCGATCAGAACGTTGGAATCGGAGCCGACGCCGAAACGGCCGCCTTGCTCGATGAAAAGCGGGGCCGCGAAAGTGCCGTCGCCGAGATTGGCCTCGGTGATCGGGCAAAGCCCCGCGATAGCACCAGCCGTAGCCATGTCGACCGTTTCGGCCTCCGTCATGTGGGTGGCATGGATTAGGCACCAGTGCTCGTCCACGTCGGCGTTGGCGAGCAGGAACTCGACCGGACGCTTGCCCGACCAGGCGACGCAATCCTCGACTTCCTTTACCTGCTCGGCGACATGGATGTGGATCGGACCGTTCGGTGACATGGCCGCGATTGAATTGAGCTCGTCCGGCGTTACAGCGCGCAGGCTATGCGGCGCGACACCGACGACGGCTTGCTCCAATGAACGAACGCCCTCGCGGGCTTTCTCAAGCAGGCGTTCGAAACGTCCGACATCATTGATGAATCGCCGCTGACCTTCGTTGGGAGCGGCGCCACCGAAGGCCGAATGGGCATAGAAGACAGGCAACAGCGTCAGGCCGATGCCGGTGCCAGCGGCGGCCGCCGCGATCCGCTCCGCCATCTCGGCGATATTGGCATAAGGCTGGCCCTCGCGGTCGTGATGCAGGTAGTGGAACTCGCCGACGCGAGAAAAACCGGCCTCCAGCATTTCGATGTAAAGTTGCGCCGCCACCGCCTCGACCTGGTCCGGTGTCATCGACAAAGCGAAGCGGTACATCACCTCGCGCCAGCTCCAGAAACTGTCGGCCGAAGGGCCGCGCAGTTCGGCCAGCCCCGCCATGCCGCGCTGGAACGCGTGGCTGTGCAGGTTGGGCATGCCCGGCACAACAATGGCATGGCGCTCGTCGCCCGGCTGCGCGGAAGAGCCGGCATCGACCTTGGAGATGCGGCCGCCGTCGAAAGCGATCCTGACATTGCTTTGCCAGCCCTCGGGCAGCAACGCCTGTTCCGCAAAGATTGCCGTCACGTTCCTCTCCGAATCTGAATTTCCGAGCGACATTATCACTTGCGCCGCGTTTCAATATGTATATACATAATCGCTATCCAAGCAAATGGAAAAGATGATGGGTGGAGCAAACGGGAAGAGCGGCCATCGGGTCTGGCGCAATGCGCGCCTGGCGACCATGGCCGAAGGCGCAACCGGTCTCGGTATCGTTGAAAAGGGTGCCGTCGCCGCGCGGGACGGGCTCATTGTTTATGCCGGACCCGAGGCCGATATGCCGGCTGCGGTTGGGGAGGGCGCCGAGAGCATCGATTGCGCTGGACGCTGGATCACGCCCGGCTTGATCGATTGCCACACGCATCTCGTCTACGCGGGAAACCGCGCCAACGAATTCGAGATGCGGCTGGCCGGCGCCACTTATGAGGAAGTGGCGCGCGCCGGCGGCGGCATCGTCTCCTCGGTCAAGTCGCTGCGCGCCGCGAGCGAGGACGAGCTCGTCGCCCAGTCTCTGCCGCGCCTTGATGCGCTGATGGCCGAGGGTGTCACGACCGTCGAGGTCAAGTCAGGCTACGGCCTCGATGCCGACAACGAGAAAAAATCGCTGCGCGCCGCCCGCCGCTTGGCCGACGAGCGCTCCGTCACGGTGCGCACGACTTGCCTTGCCGCCCATGCGCTGCCGCCGGAAGCCAAGGGCGATAAGAACGCCTTCATCGATCTCGTCGCCAGCACGATCCTGCCGCAGGTCGCCGCCGAAAAGCTCGCCGACGCCGTCGACGGTTTCTGCGAAGGCATCGCTTTCTCGCCGGAGCAGATGGCGCGCGTCTTCGACAAGGCCAAGGCGCTCGGCCTGCCCGTCAAACTTCATGCCGACCAGCTTTCCAACCTGCATGGCGCGGCGCTTGCCTCCCGCTATGACGCGCTGTCGGCCGACCATCTCGAATACACGGACGAGGAGGGCGCCGCCGCGATGGCCAAGGCCGGCACCGTGGCGACCATCCTGCCCGGCGCCTACTACTTCATCCGCGAGACCAAGAAGCCGCCGCTCGACCTGTTCCGCCGTCATGGCGTGAAGATGGCTGTCGCCACCGACTCCAACCCCGGCACCTCGCCGCTCACCTCGCTGCTGCTCACCATGAACATGGCCGCGACGCTTTTCGGCATGACTGTCGACGAATGCCTCGCCGGCGTCACCCGCGAAGCCGCGCGTGCGCTGGGGCTGCTCGACAAGACCGGCACCCTGGAAGCCGGCAAATCGGCCGACCTCGCCATCTGGGACATCGAGCGCCCGGCCGAACTCGTTTACCGCATGGGCTTCAACCCGCTCCATGCCCGTATCTGGAGAGGACAATGACCGAACTGACCCTGACGCCCGGCAGCGCGACGCTTGCCGACTGGCGCGCCATCTATCGTGGCGCCGTGCCAAAGCTCGACGCCGCCTGTCGGCCGAAGATCCGGGACAGCGCCGAGGCGGTCGCCCGCATCCTCGCCAAGGGCGAGCCGGTCTATGGCATCAACACCGGCTTCGGCAAGCTCGCCAGCGTCCGCATCCCGGCTGACGACCTCGAAACGCTCCAGCGCAACATCGTTCTGTCGCATGCTGCCGGCGTCGGCGAGCCGATGCCTATCGCCGTGGTGCGGCTGATGATGGCGTTGAAGCTCGCCAGCCTTGCCCAGGGGGCCTCCGGCGTCCGTGCCGAGACCATCGAGCTGCTTCAAGGCATGCTTGCCAACGACGTCATTCCGGTTGTGCCGGCGCAGGGCTCCGTCGGCGCCTCGGGCGACCTCGCGCCGCTGTCGCATATGACGGCCGTGATGATCGGCGTCGGCGAATGCTTCACCCCGCACGGCCGGTTCCCGGCCAAGGTTGCCTTCGTCTCGCATGGGCTGGAGCCGGTGACGCTCGGCGCCAAGGAAGGCCTGGCGCTGCTCAACGGCACGCAATTCTCGACCGCCTTCGCGTTGGCTGGCCTGTTCGAGGCCGAGACGCTCTATCAGTCGGCGCTGGTTGCCGGCGCGCTGTCGACCGACGCAGCCAAGGGCTCCGACGCCCCCTTCGATCCGCGTATCCATCTGTTGCGCAAGCATCGCGGTCAGATCGAGACGGCGGATGCCTTGCGCAATCTGATGGCCGGCAGCGCCATCCGTGAATCGCATCGCGTCGGCGATGAGCGGGTGCAGGACCCTTATTGCCTGCGCTGCCAGCCGCAGGTGATGGGCGCTGCGCTCGACGTGCTGCGCAAGGCCGCCGACACGCTTGAGACCGAAGCCAACGGCGTCACCGATAATCCGCTGATCTTCGCCGAGGACGACACCGCGCTCTCCGGCGGCAATTTCCACGCCGAGCCGGTGGCCTTCGCCGCCGA
This sequence comes from Mesorhizobium sp., assembly GCA_004020875.1. Classification (GTDB taxonomy): domain Bacteria; phylum Pseudomonadota; class Alphaproteobacteria; order Rhizobiales; family Rhizobiaceae; genus Mesorhizobium. The sequence continues at coordinate 190,214 of SAPZ01000006.1, read as the reverse complement.
CATGATCGCGCTGGCCGTCTGCGAGATCGGCTCGCTGTCGGAGCGGCGCATCGCCATGCTGGTCGATCCGGCGCTGTCCGGCATGCCGGCCTTCCTGACACCGAAGCCCGGCCTGAACTCGGGCTTCATGATCCCGCAGGTGACGGCGGCTGCGCTCGTTTCGGAAAACAAGCAGAAGGCCTATCCGGCGAGCGTCGATTCGATCCCGACCTCGGCCAACCAGGAAGATCATGTCTCCATGGCCGCTCACGGCGCGCGCCGTCTGCTCGGCATGATCGAGAATGCGACCGCCGTTGTCGGCATCGAATTGCTGGCCGCGGCGCAGGGGTGCGATTTCCACGCGCCGCTGGCTTCCAGCGAAGCGCTGGAGGCGGTGCGCAAGCTGGTCCGGGCCGAGGTGCCGCATCTTGACAATGACCGGCATTTCCATCCCGATATGGAAAAGGCGATCGCCATGGTGCGCAGCGGTGCCACCGTGAAGGCGGCGAGCGCGGTGGCGCTGCCGTCGATTGCCGGAGCGGCATGATGACCTCGCCCTCCTGGCTCACCGTCACCAAGGGTACGGCACCGCTGCTGGTCTCGATCCCGCACACCGGCATCGATCTTGCAGGACTGGACAGCCGGCTGGTCTCGACCTGGCTCGGCCGGCGCGACTGCGACTGGTGGATCGACAAGCTCTATGATTTTGCCGCCGACCTTGGCGCAACAATCGTGCACACCGCCATCTCGCGCACGGTCATCGACGTCAACCGCGATCCGTCCGGCGTTTCGCTCTATCCGGGCCAGGCGACGACGACTCTCTGCCCGACGGATACGTTCGACGGCGATCCGCTCTACAACATGGGCGACGAACCGACCCCGTCGGAGATCGACCAGCGCCGCGAGACCTATTTCGCGCCGTATCATGCCGCCTTGCAGACGGAGATCGACCGGCTGCGCGGCATGCACGAGAACATCGTGCTCTATGACTGCCATTCGATCCGCTCGGTGCTGCCGCGCCTTTTCGAAGGCACTCTGCCGGTCTTCAACCTCGGCACCAATGACGGCAGGAGCACCGATCCCTCGCTGCAGCAAAAAGTTGCCGAGATTCTCGCCGCGACCGGCGAGAGCTGGGTGGTCAACGGACGCTTCAAAGGCGGCTGGATCACGCGCAGCTTCGGCCAGCCGCAAAATGGCGTCCACGCGTTGCAGATGGAGCTCTCCAACCGCGGCTATATGCGCGAGCCGGCCGAGAAGGGTTCGCCGGAAAACTGGCCGGTGCCTTACGACCCAAGCTATGCCGCGCCGATCCGCGCCACGCTGAAAACCATCCTCGAAACCGCCATTGAATGGGCTGGGCGCTGACGCGCCGCCTTACTCGAAAGGGACAATGATGAACGATCCGCGCCACAACATCCGCGAAGTGCGTGCGCCCCGCGGCGACAAGCTCAATGCCCGCTATTGGACGACCGAGGCGCCGCTGCGCATGCTGATGAATAATCTCGACCCGGAGGTCGCCGAGAACCCCAACGAGCTGGTCGTCTATGGCGGCATCGGCCGGGCGGCGCGCACCTGGAACGATTTCGACCAAATCGTCGCTTCGCTGAAGACGCTGGGCGAGGACGAGACGCTGCTGGTGCAGTCTGGCAAGCCGGTCGGCGTCTTCAAGACCCATTCCAATGCCCCGCGCGTGCTCATTGCCAATTCCAACATCGTGCCGCATTGGGCGACCTGGGAGAAGTTCAACGAGCTCGATAGGAAGGGCCTGATGATGTACGGCCAGATGACGGCCGGCTCCTGGATCTATATCGGCACGCAGGGGATCGTGCAGGGCACCTACGAGACCTTCGTCGAGGCCGGCCGCCAGCACTACAATGGCCATCTCAAGGGCAAGTGGATCCTGACCGGCGGTCTCGGCGGCATGGGGGGCGCCCAGCCTCTGGCTGCCGTCATGGCCGGCGCCTGCTGCCTGGCCATCGAATGCAACCCGGACTCGATCGATTTCCGCCTGCGCACCCGCTACCTCGACGAGAAGGCCGAAACGCTCGACGAGGCGATGGAGATGATCAATCGCTGGACCAAGGCCGGCGAAGCAAAATCGGTCGGCCTGCTCGGGAACGCCGCCGAGATCGTGCCGGAGATGTTCAGGCGCGGCATCCGCCCTGATATCCTCACCGACCAGACCTCGGCGCATGATCCGATCAATGGCTACTTGCCCAAAGGCTGGACCATGGCCGAGTGGCGCGAGAAGCGCACGTCCGATCCGAAGGCGGTGGAGAAGGCGGCGCGCGCGTCGATGCGCGAACATGTCGAGGCGATGGTGGCGTTCTGGAACGCCGGCGTGCCGACGCTCGACTACGGCAACAACATCCGCCAGGTCGCCAAGGACGAGGGGTTCGAGAGTGCTTTCGCTTTTCCGGGCTTCGTGCCGGCCTATATCCGTCCGCTGTTCTGCCGAGGCATCGGTCCGTTCCGTTGGGCCGCGCTCTCGGGCGATCCGGAGGATATCTACAAAACCGACGCCAAGGTGCGCGAGCTCACCCCCGGCAACACCCATCTGCACAACTGGCTGGACATGGCGCGCGAGCGCATCTCGTTCCAGGGCTTGCCGGCGCGCATCTGCTGGGTCGGCCTTGGCGACCGCCACCGCCTCGGCCTCGCCTTCAACGAGATGGTCGCCAAGGGCGAGCTCAAGGCTCCCGTGGTCATCGGCCGCGATCATCTCGATTCCGGCTCGGTTGCCTCGCCGAATCGCGAGACGGAAGCGATGAAGGACGGCTCAGATGCCATTTCCGACTGGCCGCTGCTCAACGCCCTGCTCAACACTGCCTCCGGCGCCACCTGGGTGTCTCTGCACCACGGCGGCGGCGTCGGCATGGGTTTTTCCCAGCATGCCGGCATGGTGATCGTCGCCGACGGCACGGCGGATGCCGCCAGGCGCCTGGAGCGCGTGCTGTGGAACGACCCCGCGACGGGCGTCATGCGCCATGCCGATGCCGGCTACGACATCGCCATCCAGTGCGCCAGGGAGCACCAGCTCAACCTGCCGGGCATATTGGGCTAGAGCATGATGCCGAAAAGTGTGAAACGGTTTTCGGACAACATCATGCCCCATACCAAGAAGACAGAGCCGGATGATTTCAGGTCGAATCGACTTGAAATCGTCCGGCTGTAAGCCATGCGCATCCTTCGTGCCGCCGATTACCGCGTCATGCCGTGGAAGAATGGCGGCGGCACGACCACCGAGATCGCCGTCTCGCCCGATGGCGCCGGGCTCGACGATTTCGACTGGCGCGTCTCCATGGCCCGCGTCGCAACCAGTGGGCCGTTCTCCAGCTTCACCGGCATAGACCGCACGCTGTCGGTGCTGGAAGGTGAAGGGGTTGTGCTAGACATCGCCGGCCGGCCACCCGAACGCCTTACGGCTGACTCGGCGCCGCTCGCCTTTGCGGGCGACGTGCCGACGAGCGCGGCGCTGATCGGCGGTCCGATCACCGATCTCAACGTCATGACCCGCCGTGGCCGCATGGCCCATATCGTGGAGCGCCGGCCGGTCTCCGGTGAGAGTCGTATTTCGCCGCGCGCCGATACGACGCTGGTTCTGGCGGCCAACGCAGGCTTCACGCTTCTCACGGACGACGGGCCTAGCCTCGGACCGCTCGATGCGCTGATCCTCGATCGCGACAGCCCGGAATTGCGGCTCCGGCCCCAGAGGCGGGGGCTGCTTTTCGTGATTGCGCTCGATCGCCTTGCCGCCAACCATTAACGGCTGTTGCCAAACATGATCGCGGCGCGGGCGAATTATCGCCCGGCCCCTTGCATGTATCACGAAAAAGCCTGAATCCTTGCCCTGATCCAACCGGGGGCGAAGAGCGAGGGGCGTTCGCCCGCAAGCTGTCGAAAGGGCACGCCCCTGTTGTGGTGCGCAGAACAAACTTTCGGCCGATCAGTCATGCAACCAATTGCAATTGAACCGGTTTTAGGGCCATTGCCGTGGCGGTGACGCCGCATTGCGCCCCCGCTTACGGAATTTTCAATGAACATTCAGACCAATCCCAACAAGATCGAACACACAAGCACCGGCTTCCCGTCCGTGACGGAAGCGCCGATACGCTCCAATTTCCTGCCTGAGGACCGGCTGCGCGCCTTGGGCGTCGCCTTAGCCAACGGCGAGGTCAAGGACCTGTTCGGCCTCGCCCCGTTCGAGTTCCAGGCCCGCATCCGCGACAGCGCCAAGAAGATCCTCGAAGTCTACCGCTCGACGAATGCCGCCCAGGCCAAGGGCGAGACCATCACGCCGGCCGCTCAATGGCTGCTCGACAACAATTACCTGGTCGAGGAGACGATCTTCCAGGTCAAGCGCGACCTGCCGCGCCGCTTCTATCGCCAGCTGCCGACGCTGACGCTCGGCGACGGCACAGTGCTGCCGCGCGCCTTCGTCGTTGCCTGGAGCTTTGTCGAGCATTCCGACAGCTCGGTCTCGGCCAACATGTTCAAGGCCATCGTTGAGGGCTTCCAGTCGGTCGAGCCGATGAAGATCGGCGAGCTCTGGGCGCTGCCCTCCCTGCTGCGCTTCGTGCTGATCGAGAACTTGCGCCGCATCGCCGTGCGTGTCGAGCGCACCAGGCAGATGCGCCAGACCGCCAACGAGGTCGCCGACCGGGTTCTGGCGACCGACGACAATGCCGACCGCACCAGGATCCTGTCTCACTACAGCGCGCATGCGCAGGACACCACTTTCGCCACCCAGCTGCTCTACCGTCTGCGCGACGGGTCGCAGAACGCCGGCCGGGCGCTGGAATGGCTGGAAGGCGAGCTCGAAAAGACCGGCTCCGACGCCGAGGAGATCATCATTTCCGAGCATCAGACGCTGTCCAGCGGCAACGTCACAACCGGCAATATCATCCGCGGCCTTCGCCTCATCAACGACGTCGACTGGACGGTCTGGTTCGAAGGCGTCAGCCGCATCGACACGCTGCTGCGTGAAAAGACCGATTTCGCCGACCTCGATTTCTTCTCGCGCGACCAGTATCGCACCGCGATCGAGCAGCTGGCGCGGCGCTCCGCGCTGTCCGAATATCGGGTGGCTGAAAAGGCGATCGAGCTTGCCGGCCACACCCCCGGCGTCACCGACGCATCCGGCGTGCCGGAAACGGCGGACCCGGACGTGCACACCGATGTCGGCTTCTTCCTCGTCGGGCCGCGCCGGCAAGAGCTGGAAAAGGCGATCGGCTATCGGCCGCCTTTCTATGTGACATTCAAGCGCGCCTTTGCCAGCGCCGGCTGGCTGGGCATCGTGGTGCCGGTTTTTCTTCTGACGGCGCTGCTGCTGGTTCTGTCGGGGAGGGCGCTTGCCAATCTCGGCCTGTCGGTGGAATCGATCACGCTGATGCTGGCGCTGTTCGCCGTGCCGGCAAGCGAAGGCGCGCTGGCCTTCTTCAACACTGTCGTGGCGCTGTTCCTTAAACCCACCCGGCTTGTCGGCTACGACTACAACAAGCACGGCATCCCGGCCGAGGCGCGCACTCTGGTCGTGGTGCCCTCGCTGATCGGCTCCCGCGACGACGTCGAGGAAAACATCCGCAACATCGAGGTGCATCACCTCGCCAACACGGCCGAAGAAATCCATTTCGCGCTTTTGTCCGATTGGCCGGATTCCAAGACCGAGATCGACGCCGCCGACATCGAGATCCTGCAATATGCCCGCGACGAGATCGCCAGGCTCAACGCCCGCTATCCGTCGGAAGGCTCTCCGCGCTTTTATCTCCTGCATCGCCGCCGGCTCTTCAATCAGGCGCAGGGCTGCTGGATGGGCTGGGAGCGCAAGCGTGGCAAGCTGCACGAGCTGAACCTTCTCTTGCGCGGCGACAGCGACACCACTTTCCTGCCGCTCGACGTTCCGCTGCCGGAAAAGGTTGTCTACGTGATGACCCTCGACGCCGACACGCGCACGACGCGCGACGCGGTTTCTAGCCTGGTCGGCAAACTCGCCCATCCGCTCAACCGCCCGCATTTCGACCCGGTAAAGCGCGTCGTCACCGCGGGCTACACGATCCTGCAGCCGCGCATCACGGCGTCGCTGACCAGCGGCGACGACGCCTCCTTCTTCCAGCGCGTCTTCTCGGCCAATCGCGGCCTCGACCCCTATGTGTTCGCGGTCTCCGACGTCTATCAGGACGTCTTCGGCGACGGGTCCTTCACCGGCAAGGGCCTCTACCATCTCGACGCCTTCGAGGCGGCGCTGAAGAGCCGCATCGAGGAAAACACCATCCTCAGCCACGATCTGCTCGAAGGCGCGCTGTCGCGCGCGGCATTGGTCACCGACGTAGAGCTGGTCGAGGACTATCCGACCCGCTACTCGGTCGACGCCTCGCGCCACCATCGCTGGGCCCGCGGCGACTGGCAGCTGCTCGGCTACATCTTCGATCCGCGCTCCGGCGTGCCGGCGCTGTCGCGCTGGAAGATGGTCGACAATCTGCGCCGCTCGGTGACCCCGATCTTGTGGGTCATGGCCTGTGTTGCCGGCTGGACGCTGCTGCCCTTCACTCAGGCGGCGCAATGGCAGGCGCTTCTGATCCTGAGCCTGTTCATGGCGCCGACCTTCGACATCGTGAACGGCATCCTGCCGAAGAGCGGCGACCAGACGCCGCGCGGCCACTTCTCGGCGCTTGCGCGCGACACCGTGTTCGGCACGGCGCTGGTGGCGCTGAAGGTGCTCTTGATGGCGCATCTCGCCTGGATGATGGGCGATGCCATCATCCGCACCATCTACCGCCTCTTCGTCAGCCGGCAGAACCTGCTCGAATGGCGCACCGCCTCGCAGGCGGCCAAGGGCGGGAATGATCTCGGCGCCTATTACGGCATGATGTATGGCGCGGTGATCATCGGCGTCGTCGGCCTGGCGATCCCGGTGCTGGCCGATTCCACCGGCGCTTTCGTCGCCTTCTTCTTCGCCATCTTCTGGATCGCTTCGCCCGCTGTCGCCTGCTGGATCAGCCGCTCGGCCGAGACCGAGGACAGGCTGCGCATATCGAGCGCCGACATCCAGGTGCTGCGCACCTTCGCGCGCCGCACATGGCACTATTTCGAGACCTTCGTCACGCCCGAGCAGCATCATCTGCCGCCGGACAATTTCCAGGAAAGCCCGGCACCGGTGGTGGCGCCGCGCACCTCGCCGACCAACATCGGCGTCTATCTGCTCTCGGTGGTTTCGGCGCGAGATTTCGGCTGGATCAGCCTGTCGGATGCCATCACTCGGATCGACGCCACGATGACGACGATCGAGAACATGCCGCGCGACCGCGGCCATCTCTACAACTGGTATGACACGACGACGCTGAAGCCGCTCTATCCGCTTTACATCTCGGCGGTCGACAGCGGCAATCTTGCCGGCCATCTGGTCGCTGTTGCCGCCTCCTGTGCCGAATGGGCCGAAGCGCCCTCCGTGCATCTGCAGGGCGATTTCGAAGGCATCATCGACACCGTCACCATCCTTGACGAAAGCCTGGAAGAGCTGCCGGACGACCGGCGGCAGTTGCGGCCGCTACGCCAGCGTCTGGCCGACCGCCTCGACGGCATGCGCCGCGCGGTTGCAACCATCAAGGCGCAGCCGGAGATGGCCTCGATCCGCACCATCAACCTTGCCGTGCTCGCCGGCGAGATCCGCAAGCTCGCCACCGCCATCCACACCGAGGCGGCTTCACCCAGGAGCGATGTCATCGCTGACTGGGCGGCCAGGCTGGAAGCGACTTGCGAGGCGCATGTGCACGATTCGCACAATGACGAGAGCGCCGTCGCCGCTCTGCGCGCCAAGCTGCTCGCTCTGCGCGAGCGCTGCCGCCGCTACGCCTTCGAGATGGATTTCTCGTTCCTCATGCGGCAGGAACGCAAGCTGCTGTCGATCGGCTACCGTGTCGAGGACCGCCAGCTCGACGAGAGCTGCTACGACCTTCTTGCCTCCGAGGCGCGGCTGACCAGCCTGTTCGCCATCGCCAAGGGCGACCTGCCGACCGAGCATTGGTTCCGTCTCGGACGCCCGATCGTCGAGATCGGATTCCAGGGCGCGCTCATGTCCTGGTCGGGCTCGATGTTCGAGTATCTGATGCCGCCGCTGGTGATGAAGGAGCCGCAGGGCTCGATTCTCAACCAGACCAGCAAGCTTATCATCAAGCGCCAGATCCAGTATGCTCGTTCCAAGAACGTGCCCTGGGGCATTTCGGAAGCGGCCTACAACGCCCGCGACCGTGAACTCACCTATCAGTATACCAATTTCGGTGTGCCCGGCCTCGGCCTCAAGCGCGGCCTTGGCCAGAACACTGTGATCGCGCCCTACGCGACGATCCTGGCCGCGCAGTTCAGTCCGCGCGAGGCGGTGCAGAACCTGCGGCGGCTGCGCTCGATCGGCGCGCTTGGCCGCCACGGTTTCTACGACGCCGTCGATTTCACGCCGCAGCGCGTGCCCGAAGGCTCCGACCATGCCGTGGTGCAGAATTACATGGCGCACCATTCCGGCATGTCGATCGCCGCCGTCGCCGACGCCATTTTCGAGGGCCGGCTGCGCGAGCGCTTCCACAGCGATCCGGTGATCGAGTCGGCCGAGCTTCTCCTGCAGGAGAAGGCGCCGCGCGACATTCCGACCGCGACGGTCAGGACGGAAGCCGACGAGCGATCCAAGGACGAGACCGAGACGGAGAGCCCGGACAGCCGGGTTATCCTTGATCCAATCAAGGCGCTGCGGGCGACCAATGTCATGTCGAACGGCCGCTATTCGGTCATGGTCACGGCGACCGGCTCCGGCTACAGCCGCTTCGGCGAGCTTGCCGTCACCCGCTGGCAGCCGGATCCGAGTGAGGATCGCCTCGGCTCCTATATCTTCCTGCGCGACACCGCGACCGGCGACTGGTGGTCCGCCACCGCCGAGCCGAAGCGCGCCGAGGGCGAGCGCGTCCAGACATTGTTTGCCGACGACAAGGCAAGCTTCACCAAATCGGTCGGCTCGCTGCGCTCCGAGGTCGAATGCATCGTCATTTCCGAAGGCAACGGCGAAGGCCGCCGCATCACCCTCTACAATGACGGCGCCACCGACCGGCATATCGAGGTGACGTCCTTTGCCGAGCTGGTGCTGGGCAACGAGGCCTCGGACAATGCCCATCCGGCATTCTCCAAGATGTTCGTCGAGACCGAGATCGCGCCGAACAACGGCGCGATCTTCGCCACGCGGCGCAAGCGCGACAAGAACGACCCCGACCTTACGATGGTGCATTTCGTCACCGACCCGTCGGGCCCGTCGCGCGATGCCGAGGCCGAGACCGACCGGCGCGCCTTCATCGGCCGTGGCCGCACCATCGTCGATGCCGTTGCCTTCGACCCCGGCGTCAGGCTGTCCGGCAATCAGGGCTTTACCCTCGACCCGGTCGCGGCGCTGCGCCGCCAGGTGCGCGTGCCGGCCAACAAGAAGATCTCGCTGACCTTCTGGACCGCTGTAGGCGCCAATCGCGCCGAACTCGACGAGGCGATCGCCCGGCTCGACCACCAGGAGAGCTTTGCCCGCCAGGCGATGCTGGCCTGGACGCGCAGCCAGGTGCAGACGCGCCATCTTGGCCTCAGCCTCACTGACGCGGCCAATGTGCAGAAGCTGGCCCGCTACCTGATCTATCCCGATCCGTTCCTGCGCCTGCCGGCGGAATCCATCGCCTCGGGCCTCGGTCGCCAGTCGAGCCTGTGGCCGACCAGCATCTCCGGCGATTTCCCGATCTTCCTCGTGCGCATCGGCGACGTCGCCGATCTCGAGATCGTCGCTCAGGCGCTGCGCTTCCAGGAGTACATGAGGGCGCGCGGCATGATGATCGACTTCGTCGTCGTCAACGAACAGGCCTCGTCCTATGTGCAGGACCTGCAGCGCGCGGTGGAGACGCTGTGCGAGAACAGCCGCCTGCGCGGCCGCGAGCTGGGGCCGCGCCAGCACATCTTCGCGGTGCGTCGTGACCTGATGGACGAGCCGACCTACAAGACCTTGCTGTCGGTCGCGCGGGTGGTCCTGCACACCCGCAACGGCACGATCTTCGACCAGCTCGAACGCGCCGAGACGGCGGCGCTGCAGGCCCGTGATGCCTTGCTGCAGGTGGAGGGCGGCTCGCCGCGCGAACCTGTTCCGCCGCTGCCCCTGCCAGTGCCGGCAAGCAAGGCTGGAACCGACATCGCAGCCGACGGCAGAGGCCTCAGTCTCTGGAACGGCTTTGGCGGTTTCGATGGCGACGGCCGCCACTATGTAACGCGGCTGACCGGACGGCGCTCGACGCCGCAGCCTTGGATCAACGTCATCTCCAATGCTTCCTTTGGCTTCCATGTTTCGGCCGAAGGCGCCGGTTTCACCTGGAGCCGCAACAGCCGCGACTACCAGCTGACGCCGTGGTCGAACGATCCGGTATCGAACCGGCCGGGCGAGGGCGTCTATATCTATGACCAGCTGAGCGGTAAGGCGTTCTCGCCGATGGCGGCCGTGGTGCGCGATCCGTCAATGGTCTACGAGACGTGGCACGGGCAGGGGTTCTCCACCTTCCGCTCTAAGCGCGGGCCGCTGTCGATGGACCTTACTCAGGTGGTGGATCCGAGCGATCCGGTGAAGATCACGCGGTTGCGCATCCAGAATGCCGGCCCGGCGCCGGCCCGGCTGCGCATTTACGCCTATGCCGAATGGGTGCTGGGCGGCCATCGCTCGCGCACGGCGGCGACCATCGTGCCTTCGCGCGATGCAGCAACGGGCGCGCTTCTGGCGCAGAACCCCTATGGCCTCGACTTCGGCGAGCGAGTCGCCTTCCTGGGGGCAAGCCACCCGATCCATTCGGTGACCGCCGACCGCTCCGAATTCATCGGCAGGCACGGCACGACCGAGTATCCGCAAGCCGTGCTGGGCGGGCTTGCGCTCTCCGGCCGCATCGAGGCGGGCGACGACCCTTGCGCGGTCGCCGCAAGCGACATCGACATCCCCGCCGGTGGCGACGTCACACTGTCCTGGCTGCTCGGCGACGCGGCCACGCCCGCCGAGGCAAGCGCGCTGGTGCAGACCCACCGCGGCAAGGATTTCGACCAGCGCCTGGCCGACAATGAAAAAGCGTGGCGCGGCTTCCTCGACACCATCCAGGTCGAGACGCCGGACGAGGCGATGAACGCCATGGTCAATCACTGGCTGCCTTACCAGAGCCTGGCATGCCGCATCCGCGCGCGCTCAGCTTTCTACCAGGCGAGCGGCGCTTTCGGCTTCCGCGACCAGTTGCAGGACACGCTCGCCCTTCTGGCGCACGATCCGGAGCTGGCGCGCGACCAGATTCTCAATGCAGCGCGCCGGCAGTTCCCGGAAGGCGACGTGCAGCACTGGTGGCTGCCGCGCACCGATGCCGGCGTGCGCACCATGATCTCGGACGACGTGGTCTGGTTGGCGCATGCGACGGCCCGTTACATCGAGGTGACCGGCGACTTCGCGATCCTTAAGGAACAGTTGCCCTTCATCGACGGGCAGCAGCTCGGCGAAGGCGAGCATGACGCCTTCTTTACGCCGGAGATCACCAAGAACACCGCTTCGCTCTATGATCATTGCGGGCGCGCGCTCGATCTCGCGATCAAGCGCAGCAGCCCTGCCGGCCTGCCGCTGATCCTTGGCGGCGACTGGAACGACGGCATGAACCGTGTCGGCGAGGGCGGCAAGGGCGAGAGCGTGTGGCTGGGCTGGTTCCTCCTGAAGACGCTCACCGACTTCGCCGCTGTCGCCAAGGGGCAGGGCGACAGCAAGAGGGCACAGGCCTGGCTGAAGCACGCGGACGTGCTGAAGCGGGCCCTGGAAAGCACCGCCTGGGATGGCCAGTGGTACCGGCGCGGCAGTTTCGACGACGGCACGCCGCTCGGCTCGCACGATTCGGACGAGTGCAAGATCGACTCCATCGCCCAGTCCTGGAGCGTGCTGTCGGGCGAGGGCGATCCGGCGCGCTCGACCACGGCCATGGAGCAGGCGACCCGGATGCTGGTCGATGACGAGCTCAAGATCGTCAAGCTGTTCACGCCGCCCTTCTCGAAAAGCGAGAAGGACCCCGGCTACATCAAGAGCTACCCGCCGGGCGTTCGCGAGAATGGCGGCCAGTACACCCATGCCGCCACCTGGTTCGTGATCGCGCTCGCCGAAATGGGCCGCACCGACGAGGCCTATCGCTGCTTCTCGATGCTGAACCCGGTCAATCACGCTTCGGACGAAGCTGCGGCCGAACACTACCGTGTCGAGCCCTATGTCGTGGCCGCGGACATCTATTCCGGCGAAGGCAAGGGCGGCCGCGGCGGATGGACCTGGTACACGGGCTCGGCCGGCTGGCTTTACCGCGCCGCGGTGGAAGGCATCCTCGGCATCGAGCGGCGCGGCAAGGAGATCACGTTTAGGCCGAAGCTGCCCGGGCACTGGGACGGCTACGCCGCGACGCTCAAGATGTTCGGCGGTGAAATCAAGCTTCGCGTCATCCGCGACAAAAAGACCAAGTCGATCTCGCTAGAAGTCGACGGTTCGAAGAAAAAATCGGCCTCTTTCGAGCCGAAAGCCGGCGACAAGACTGAGGTCGTCGTCAGGATACCTGCGTAAAATCAAAGACTTGGCTTATCGGCCGCGCATCCCTAGGGTGCGCGGCCGATTGCCGTTTTTTACTTGGCGTCGTTCCCGCGCGCCGATGCCGCGCCTTCCTTTAGGGCAAGCTAAGCAAGCTGGCTGTGATTAAAAATGTGGCAGCGGGGGCGAAGTGCCATTATTTTGCCGCAAGGCTGACATTTCACCTTTTATCTCAAACCGTTAGGTGATCACGTCAGATTTCGTACCGTCGTCATCTTTTGTTCGCTAAATGGGAACGGAAGGGATAGACGACGCATTGTTTCGCGACACGTTAATCGATACGTGTAAGGAAATGGTGCGGTGCACAATACCGGCATTGAGCACAGACAAGAGTTTGGCGGAGTAGCTGAAGTGTCACTTCTGCAGATCTACTTTAGAGCGCTGGGTTATCTGGCGGCCGACAAGAAGCGCGTCGCGCTGATTTGCGGCGCCAACGTCGCGCTCGCGGCGATCGCGATCCTCGAGCCGATCCTGCTGGGCAGGGTGATCGGTGCCATCTCCGAAAATGGGCCTGTGTTTTCGACACTCGCCGTATGGGCCGCACTCGGTGCTTTCAACGTCATCGCCTTCGTGCTGGTGGCGCGCGGCGCCGACCGCTTCGCCCACGCCCGCCGCTCGGAAGTGCTGTGCCAGTCCTTCGAACGCGTGATCACAATGCCGCTCGCCTGGCACCATCAGCGCGGCACGTCCAATTCGCTGCACACGCTGCTGCGTGCTGTCGAGACCCTGTTCAGCCTGTGGCTCGAATTCATGCGCGTGCATTTGTCGACGGCTATCGCGCTGGTGCTGCTGGTGCCGACCGCGCTCGCCATGGATATCCGCATGTCCGTCGTGCTGCTCGGCCTCGGCGTTCTCTACGTCGGCATCGGCCGCATCGTCATGCGCCGCACCAAGTCGGGTCAGACCGCCGTCGAGCGCCACTACCACACCGTCTTTGCCCATGTGTCCGACTCGGTCAGCAACGTCGCCGTGCTGCAGAGCTACAACCGCATCGGGCATGAGACCGCGACGCTGAAGCGTTACGTCAAGGACCTGCTCGACGCGCAGAATCCTGTGCTCGACTGGTGGGCGATCGCCAATGCGCTGAACCGCCTGTCATCGACCATCTCGATGATGATCGTGCTGTCGATTGGCGCCTATCTCGTCACCCGTGGCCAGCTCCGCGTCGGCGACGTCGTCGCCTTCACCGGCTTTGCCGGGATGCTGATCGCTCGCCTCGACCAGATGTCGGCCTTCACCACCCAGATTTCCGAGGCCCGCGCCAAGCTGGAGGACTTCTATCGCCTTGAAGACTCGGCCGCCGAAGCCATAGAGCCGGACGGCTTGCGTGAGCTCACCAACGTCACCGGCCATGTGCGCTTCGAGGACGTCAGCTTCGAGTTCGCCAATTCCGGCCACGGCATCGAGGACGTCTCGTTCGAGGTCCAGGCAGGCCAGACGGTCGCCATTGTCGGCCCGACCGGCGCCGGCAAGACGACGCTGATCAATCTGCTGCAGCGGGTCTTCACACCGTCCAGCGGCCGTATCCTGATCGACGGCATCGACACTAAGACCGTGACCCGCAAGTCGCTGCGCCATTCGATCGCCACCGTCTTCCAGGACGCCGGCCTGCTCAACCGCTCGATCGAGGACAATATCCGCGTCGGCCGCGCCGATGCCAGCAATGACGAAGTGCACGCCGCGGCCAATGCCGCCGCCGCGCAGGACTTCATCCTGGCCAAGAGCAGCGGCTACGACACCGTCGTCGGCGAGCGCGGCGGCCAGCTGTCGGGAGGCGAACGCCAGCGTATCGCCATCGCCCGCGCCGTGCTCAAGGATGCGCCGATCCTGGTGCTCGACGAGGCGACCAGCGCGCTCGACGTCGAGACGGAGGATCGAGTCAAGGAAGCGATCGACGAGCTGCGCCGCAACCGCACCACCTTCATCATCGCCCACCGCCTGACCACGGTCCGCGACGCCGACCTCGTCGTCTTCATGGACAAGGGCAAGGTCGTCGAGATGGGCGGCTTCACCGAGTTGTCGCTGCGCAACGGCCGCTTCGCCGCCCTGCTGCGCGCCGGCGGCCTGCTCAACGATGAAGAGGTCCGCCGGCTCAGCCGTCCCGTGACGGAAGCGGCGTAAGGCTTTCTCTTCTCCCCTAAAGGAGAGGGGGAATTGCCCCTGACCCCTTGCCGGTCTATTTAGGTCGCCATGAGCGACACCACCTCACGTCTTTCCGGCTGGATCGATCTCGCCAACCCGACGCGCTTCGTCGGGCTGGCCGACAGGGTCATTCCGTGGCTGGCGGCGGTCGCGGCGATCCTGCTTGGCGTGGGCCTCTACATGAGCTTCACCGCGCCCGAGGATTTCCAGCAGGGCATTACGGTGCGCATCATGTACATCCACGTGCCTTTCGCCTGGATCGCCATGATGTGCTATACGATCATGGCGATCTCGGCGCTGGGCACGCTGGTCTGGCGCCATCCTCTGGCCGATGTCGCGCTGAAATCGGCGGCCCCGATCGGTGCCACCTTCACCGCGCTCGCGCTGGTCACCGGCTCCATCTGGGGCAAGCCGATGTGGGGCACATGGTGGGTCTGGGACGCGCGGCTGACCTCTGTCTTCGTGCTTTTCCTGATGTATCTCGGCATCATCGCGCTGACCCGCGCGCTGGACGACGCCAGCCGGGCCGCCTGGGCCGCGGCCATCATCACGCTGGTCGGCTTCATCAACATCCCGATCATCAAATTTTCGGTCGACTGGTGGAACACGCTGCACCAGCCCGCCTCGGTCTTCCGCCTCGGCGGCCCGACCATCGACCCCTCGATGCTGTGGCCGCTCGGCGTGATGGCGCTCGGCTTCACCGTGCTGTTCTTCGCCCTGCACCTGATGGCGATGCGCACCGAGATCTTCAGGCGGCGCGTGACGGCAATGCGGAGAGTTGCGGCACGGCAGGCTGAGCGGATCTGACCTTCTCCCCCTGGGGGGAGAAGGTAAGGGCGCTCCTCATCCCATCTTGCCCCTTGCCGCCACCGGCAGCGTCTCCAGCACCTTGTCGCCGTCGATCAGATGCACCTGATCGAACAAATTCGTCACCACGCAGCAATGATCCGGAACGACGCGCACGCGTTCGCCGATGCGCAGCTTGCCGCCATCGGCAAGCGTGACTGTGCCATGCTCTTCGCTCAATCCGGTCACGCGGGCGCCGGGCACGCCGAGCAACTCGCCGAACTCCGGCAGGCCGAGCGTGTCGGAGGATAGTGCCTTGCTGCCCGAGTCGAGGATCGCGCGGGTCGGCGTCGGGTGGCTGACGACGGTGGCAAGCACCGTCAGCGCGCAGTCGTCCAGCGTGCCGACGCCCTTGGCGACCTGGTAGCGGTCGAGATAGATGTAGGTGCCGGGCCGGTATTCGCTGACGATGCTGTTCTCGCCCGAGCGCCACATATCCGGCGTTCCGCCGCTGGAGACGCGCGCGCATTCAAGCCCCGCCGCGGCAAGCGCGTCGTGCGCGCTTTTCAGCCAGGCCTCCGCCTCGGCGGCGCGGCCGGCCGCCGGATAGGTCATCAGCCCGCCGAAGGCGAGGCCCTTGGCTTGGTCGATGACCTTCGCCAGCGCCACCGCATCCGCCGCGCCCTGCACGCCACAGCGGCCCATCCCGGTGTCGCACTCGACCAGCACCTGCAGCGGATGGCCGGCATCGGTGAAGGTGGCGGCGAGGCCTTCCAGCGTCTCGTGGCTGTCCGCCGTCACCGAGAGAGTGACACGCCCATGCAGCGCCTTCAGCCGCTCCAGCTTGGCGCGGCCAAGGATGTTGTAGGGTAGAAAAATATCCTCGAGGCCGGCATCGGCCATCACCTCGGCCTCGCCGATCTTCTGGCAGGTGATGCCGACGGCCCCGGCGGCGACCTGCTTCTTCGCCCAATAGGGCAGTTTGTGCGTCTTGATGTGCGGCCGCAGCTTCAATCCATGGGCGTCGGCATGCGCCTGCGCCTTTTTGATGTTGGCTTCGGCGCGGGCCGCATCGATCAGGATCGCCGGCGTGTCGAGGTCGTCTATGCTTGGCATGAAAGTCACCATCCAAAGCATGTCTCCCGAGAGCTGGATCCGGTTTCGGGACAAAGACATGCGCAAAATCGAAAAGTCCGGCTGGGTTTATGGTCCCGATCCGGCCGGATGTCACGGGCCAGAACAGCGGGTTTGCATCGACAGCGGACCGGCATTGGACTATTCGGAGGGGCAGATTTCAGCAACGCATCGGCCAGAGGAGAACCACCGTGAAGCGCTCCAGGATCAACGACATCATCCGCGAAGCCGACGCCTTCATCCGCTCCTTCGGCTATATCATGCCGCCCTTCGCCTATTGGTCGCCGGAAGAGATGAAGGCGCACAAGGCCGACTCCTCCGCCATCTTCACCTCGCGCCTCGGCTGGGACATCACCGACTATGGCCAGGAGAAGTTCGACGAGCTCGGCCTGTTCCTGTTCACCGTCCGCAACGGCCGCTACGAGGACATGAAGCTCGGCATGGGCATGCTCTATGCCGAGAAGATCATGATCTCGCGCAAGGACCAGCTCTCGCCGATGCACCGCCACAACATCAAGGCCGAGGACATCATCAACCGCGGCGGCGGCAAGCTGGTGCTGGAACTGTTCATGCACGACCGCGATGGCGGCATCGACCCGAAGGCCGAAGTCTCGGTGCCGGTTGACGGCACCATTACCAGGTTGCCCGCGGGCGGGCTGCTGAAGCTCGATCCGGGCCAGAGCGTGACGCTGCTGCCCGGCGTCTGGCACGCCTTCTGGGCCGAGGGCAAAGATGTGCTGATCGGGGAGGTGTCGACCGTCAATGACGACCTCACCGACAACGTTTTTCGCGATCCGATCGGCCGCTTCTCGAACATCGACGAGGATGTCGCGCCGCTGCACCTTCTGGTGTCGGATTATGAGAGGTGGGTGGGGTAGGCGAGGGAGGCTTCGCTACCGCGCATACTTATCCACCTTGCGGTTTCCGAGCAGCAGCTTGCGTTCCAGATGCGCGCGCAACTCGCCATAATAGGCGGTGAGGAAAGCCTTTGAATCGATCGGCTCGACCCTGGCGCCGATCTTGCGGGCGATCGTCTCGGCGACAGCCCTCAGCGCAGCATAATCGTCGCGGCGCAGCACCTCTTCCAGCTTCTGCAGCTCGGCGATGCCATAGGCGTCGAGCTGCGCGGGGCTGAACTGGAAGCGGGCGGCAATCGGGTCCTTGCGCAGCGACAGGTCCTCGACCAGCGCCACTTTCGGCGCCTCGACCACCCAGGTGCCGGCGAGCAGGTCACCGATCCTGAGCCGGTCGCGGTTGAACAGCGGGAATAGCGAGAACAGCAGCGCCCAGACAAGGCCGAAGATGGTCGTCAGCGTGTCGGCGACATCGGCGCTGGCGCGCGCGGCGAGGATCGACAGCGGCAGGAAAACCTCGATCTCGCGCATCAGGTTGCGCGCGATGACCTGGTCCAGCGTGAGGCCGGCGCCGCTGCGCGAGGCTACCCTGACGCCAACCATGCGCTTGCCCGGCGTGGCTGCCCGTCGTCCTGCTTCGAAGGCGATGAAATACACGTTGCGCAGGAAGAAGATGAAGATGATCCAGACGATGAACAGCGGCTGGGCATCCCGAACGCCTAGCCCGCCGAGGCCAAACAGCGCGACGAGGCTTACCATCACCGCCGCCACGACGATGATCACCACGTCGAGCAGGAATCCGGAAGCGCGGGTGCCGGCATCCGCCAGTTTCACGCGCAGGTCCACGCCTTCCGGCGTGACCAGAGGGCGGATCAGCGCTGCAGGGTCCTTGATCTTCGCTGCCCTAGCGGTCGCCATGGCGCACCATCCGGAACAGGTAGAAATAGCAGATCCAGAAAGCCAGCATGCCGCCGCCGATCGAATAGCGGGCGAGGTCGCTGGTGATTGTCTGCCTTCCGATGCCTTCCAACAGTCCAGCGAAAAGCAACATCACCGTGACGCCGATCATGGCGGTCGCCGCCACCTGACCGGCCCGGGCGGCAGCGGCCATGCGGGTCAGTTCGCCGGGAAAGGCGATGCTGGTGCCGATGCGTATGCCGGCCGCACCCGCGATGGCGATGGCGAACAGCTCCGTCGTGCCGTGGATCGAAAGCCAGCCGCCGAGCTCGAAGCCGAGCCCTTTGGCAGCATAGATCTGGAAGATGGCGCCGAGCATGCAACCATTCATCAGGATGATCAGCACGCTGGGCACCGCGAAGGCGAAGCCCAGCGCGAAGGCCAGGATCGAGACCTGCGTGTTGTGGGTGAAGAGATAGGCGGCGAACCCCGACAGGAAATGGTCGCCGCCGCCGTAAAGCACGCTGCGCAGCATCTCGGCCGACGAATCCGGGTTGCGCCCGCCCGCCAGGCTCGGCGCGATGATGGCGTCGTACCAGCGCTTGTCGGACGCGACCAGCCAATAGCCGGCGATGGCGCCGACTACCGTGAGGGCGACCGACGCCCACACTTCGCGCCAAAGGTCGCGGATCGCCGCCGGCCAGTCGCGCAGGAAGAAATCGCCGATGCGCGTCCGCAAAGATCGCCGCGCGCCGTAGAGATAGAAATAGCCGCGCAGGCAGAGCGCCTCGAGATAGGCGATCAGCGCGCTGTCGAGCGAGGTCGCCCGCGCCACAGAAAGCGACGACAGCGCCGAACGATAGAGCAGTGGGAGCGACAACAATTCGTCTTCCGATAGTGCGCGTGGCGCGCGCTTTTCGACGCGCGCCAGCAGCGCCTCGAAGGCTTTCCAGTCGGCCTCGCGCTCCTGGCGGAAACTGGCCAGCGACTGGCGCACCGCGTCTGTGCCGACAGACAGCGTCATAAGAGGTTCTCCTCCTTGAGCTGGATGTAGCGCTCGACCAGCGCCGGGCCGAGCCGCTGGTGGTCGGCCTCGATGACATGCGCGCCAAGCAGCCTGAGCCTGCCGATCACCACCTGCCGCTGCCTTAAGAGGTCGCCGGCGGTGACGGAGCGGGCGACATCCTCGGGCTCTGCCGGCGCCACGTCGGCCAATGTTTCGAGCTCTACGTCCCGCATCAGCATGAATAGCACCAGGTGCCGCTCGGTCAGCCGGCCGACGGTACGCAGCATCAGCTCGGCGCTTATCGGATCGACGAAATCGGTGAAGACGATGACCAGCGAGCGCCGGTCGAGCCTAGCCGCAAGCGTGGTGAGCGCCAGGGTGAAATTGGTCTCTTCGGTCGAATAGTCGACCTCGGCGGCGCGCTTCTGGATCATCGTGAAGCTCGGCGAGCCGCGCACCGCGCCGCTGGCAACGCGCGGTCGGGCGTCGAAGGAGAACAGGCTGACGAGGTCGCCGCCCTTGAGCGCGATGAAGGCCGACAGAAGTGCGGCCGTCACCGCCCGGTCGACCTTCGGCACGCCGTCGACCGGTTCGCACATCAGCCGGCCGCTGTCGATGGCCAGAACGATGTTGTTGTTCTCCTCGATCCGGAACTCGCGCGCCAGAAGCTTGCCGTGGCGGGCGCTGCGCTTCCAGTCGATCATGCGCCGGCCCATGCCGGGCTGGTAGTCTTTCAGGGCCTCGAATTCGCGGCCCTGTCCAGCGCGCTTCTGCGCATGGCCGTCGGCAAGGGCCGAACGCTGCAGGAGCGTGATCGCCTCGTCGCGCGCGCTGTTGACATTGGGCAGCACCGCGACCTTGCGGTCGACCGGCAGCACGACCTGGTTCCACACCAGCCCGAACGGGCCCTGCCAGCGCAGCCAGAGCCTGTCGAAGCTGGCGATGCCGCGGCGGATGGCTTCAAATTCGAGGTCGAGCGTGCCGCCATTGACCGGCAGTGCGCCGCCGGTACCCGCAACCGGTTGCAGCCGCTGGTCATGCCCGACGCGCGCCTGCAGGCGCCTAAGCTTTGCCCTGACACCGGCCGCGATGTGCAGCGTGAAGCGCCCGCCGATGCCCACCTGCGGCGGCGCCGTCAGCACCGCGTCGAGCGAGGCGCGGCCTCTGCTCGCAGCAGCGTCCACCGCCAGGAAGGCAAGCAAAACGCAGATCCACAAAAGACCGAGATACCAGACAGAGGGCAGCGCAAGCGCGATCAGGAAGGCGGGGACCGCCCCCGCCGCCGCCGCCCACACTGCCCGCCCGCTCGGATAGATCAACGTGGCGCTTCCGTATGGTCGACAAGGTCGGAGACGATCTGCTCGACCAGCCGCCCGTCGATCTGCGCGGCCGGCGAAAGCACGACGCGGTGGCGCAGCGCCGGCACGGCCAGGGCCTTGACGTCGTCCGGGATAACGTAGTTGCGGCCGTCGAGTGCCGCCCTTGCGCGCGCGGCTCTCGCCAGCATGGCGCCCGCGCGAGGACTCGCGCCCACCTCCAGGTCGGGGCTTTCGCGCGTGCCGCGCACAAGCGCCGCGATGTAGCCGACGACATCGCCGACCAGCGTGACGTCGCCGACGGTGGCAAGCGCCGCTTCCAGCGTCCTGCGGTCGGTCTGCGCCTTGATGCCGTATTGCTCGATGTCGTGCGAGGCCGATCCGCCGCCGTGGTTGACGATGATGGCGCGCTCTTCCGCGAGATCCGGATAGCTCACCCGGTGCTTGAACAGGAAGCGGTCGAGCTGAGCCTCGGGCAGGGGATAGACACCCTGATGCTCGATCGGGTTCTGCGTCGCCACCACCATGAAATTCCTGCCGAGCGAATGCGTGGTGCCGTCGAAGGTGACGGCGTGTTCCTGCATGGCCTCGAGCAGCGCGGCCTGCGTCCTCGGCGGCGTGCGGTTGATTTCGTCGGCGAGCAAAAGGTCGCAGAAAATCGGGCCGCGCGTCAGCGTGAACTGCCCGGTCTGGAAATTGTAGATGTTGGCGCCGACGATGTCGCCTGGCATCAGGTCGGGCGTGAACTGGATGCGGCCATAATCGACGCCGAGCGCCTGCGCGAAGCAGCGCGCCGTCATGGTCTTGGCCGTGCCAGGCGGCCCCTCGAGCAGGATATGGCCGCCGGCGAACAAAGCCGTCAGCATCAGATCTACCGTGTCGTGCTGACCGGTGATCGCCTTCGCCACTTCTTCCCTGATTGCGTTCGCCAGGGCCTTCACGTCATCTACGTTCACCGAGCCTCCTTGCTGTCCAGTCATGCAGCTGTTCGGCTGCTTCATGCATTTCTGCCAAACTGTTGGATTGGTTCGTGGCCTGGAAGCGCCGGCTAAAGCCGTGCGCCTCGCTTTTGTCGCGGGAATCGAGCCAGCGGTCGAGCGCCTCGCCCTGCAGCCCGTGCGGCGCGCCAAGCAAGGCGGCAGCGCGCTGCCGCACCAGAGTTGCATAGCGGTCGCCAAGTCCTTCCAGCCGCCCGGCACGCCTCAAGAGCATCGCCGTGGTGTCGACCAGCGCCCGCTTGCCGAAGGCGATGGCGCGGCCTTCCGCCCTTGGCGGCCCGAAGCGGCCGAGCCCGTGCAGGAAGGCAAGGGCGGCCGCCACCAGCACCGAAAGCGTCAGCGCCAGGAAAGGCGGTTCGACCAAGAGCTTGGCGAGATCGTATTTCTGGCCGATGCCGTGCAGCGTCAGGTCGAACATGACCGCGCCCTTGGCGGGCTCCAGCATGGCGATCATGTCGAGCGCGGCTGCTGCCGTCTGCTCGTCCTTGAGCCCGGCATTGTTGATGAAATCAGGATCGGTGAGGATGTAGAAAGGTTCGTTGTCGAGTTCGGTGAGGATGGCTTTGCCGTTACCGGCCGCGATCAGCGGATGATCATCCGCCACCCATTGCAGTTCGTCCGGCACGGCGATGTTGCGGCCTTGGACATCGATTGTGTCGACCGTCGGCTTGCCTTCGCCGAGCTTCGCCTTGGCGATACGGCCGAGCCAGTCGTTGACGACCGAGTTAGGCAACCGTTCGATTTTGGTTTCCCAACCTTCCCGGCCCAGCAATGGCATGGTCTGCCATTTCGGCAGCACGAAAAGCGTGTCCTTGCCCGAGCGCAGCTTGATGAGGCGATCGAGCGCTGCCGGGTCGCTGCCGGGCGCGATGGTGACGACGAGCAGGAAGGTCGAAGCCAGCGGGGACACGAGGTCCTTCTCGCCGCGTTCCATCTGCGGCGCCTGTCCATTGGTGAGCCTCAGCCATTCGACGAGCCCTGCATAACCGGTGCCGCCTTTCGAAAACGGCGTGGCGCCGCCTTCAGGCTGACGGAAATCGGGCGCATAGGTGGACAGCAGGAAGAAGCCGGCAGCGGCCAAAAGGCTGGCGAAGATGCCCCAGAACACCGTCCTGCGGCTGAACGGCTCCTGCACTGCTTCTGTCGTTGCTGCGCTCATGCCCAGGCGTCCCGGAAGGCGAAACGCTCATAGGCGCCGCGCGCCTGCCGCCAGCCTTCGGCGCCGACGGGCCGCCGGGCAAACAGGGCGGCTTCGACGATGCGGGCGATCTCGCTGAAGGCGGCACGGGGCCGTGTGGGGATCGAGCTTGCGGCTGCGATGTCGCGCGCGGTGAGCGAGGGGCGCAAGAAGTCCGGTATGCGGGTCGCAATGTCGGCGACGCTGCGGCGCAGCAGAAGATGCACCGCCTCGTCAAATTCGCCGCGCGCGGCGAGCGCGTCGGCCTCGGAGAGCAGGATCTGGGCGACTTCAGCGTCCGGGCGCCACTCCTCCTTCTCCTCGGGCTCCTGGCGCTTGCGCCGCCAGGGCAGGCGCCAGGCGACGCCTTTCGCTTCGAGCAGAAGCAGAAAAGCAATGATCGCGACGCCGACGATCACCGCGCCCCAGAACAGATAGATCATGTAGGGGCCGAGCCTGGCCAAGCCATCCAGCAGCGGCTTCAGCCATTCGGGAGGCTCGGGCCGCACATAGGTCGGCAGCCCGAACTGGATCGAATCGTCCGCCAGCAGTTGCTTGTGCAACTGTGCCAGCCGTTCCGCGTCTTGCGTCCCTGCGGCTGTCACCCGCCTTTATCCCCTGCAACCCCCGGTTCGGGGTCGACACTGGCAATACGCCATGACAATTGCAAGCGCACTGGACGTAACCCCGTAATCTTGGCAAATTTGCTTTGAAGTCGCCGATTGGATACGGCGGTGACTCGGGGGAAATTATCATGACCACTGCGACATTGGGACAACCCGGCCGATTCGAGATCGGCAGGGTATTCAGCAACACCTTCGGCGTGATTGGCCGCAACATTGGACTTTGCGTTGGGTTGGCGGCTTTGTTTGCGGGCTTGCCGACATTGATCATCCGGATGTCGACCCATTCGCAGATCAACGCGATGCTGGAGCCGGGCGCCACGCCCGACCCGAGCGCTGCGTTTCGCAACTCCTATATCACCATCATCGCCGGCCTGATTTCATTCGTCTGCACGCTGCTGCTGCAGTCGGCGCTGGTGCGGGCGACCATCGAGGACCTGAATGGCAAGCGGCCGTCCTTCGGCGACTGCATCCAGATTGCGATCCGCTTTCTGCTGCCGACGCTGGCGATCGGCATTCTCGTTGGCCTCGGCGCGGGCATTGGCCTGATGCTGCTGATCGTGCCGGGCATCATTCTGTGGCTCGGCTGGTCGATGTCGGTGCCCGTCCTGATCCAGGAACGGCGGGGCGTGTTTGGCTCGATGTCGCGCAGCCGAGCCCTGACCAAGGGCAGCCGCTGGTCGCTTTTCGGCCTGTTCCTCATTCTCATCATCATCGCGATGATCATACAGTGGGGAATACTGCTGGTTCTCGTGCTGTTCGGCGGCATCATCGCCGAGATCGGAGCCGCGCTGGTGCAGACCGTGGTGTCGATGGTGCTCTCGATAGCCACGGCGGTAAGCTATGTCGAGCTGCGCCAGGCCAAGGAAGGGGCAAGCATCGACGAGTTGGCGGAGATCTTCTCGTAGGCCGACGCCCAGTCGAAGAGCGACGGCACGCCTAATGACAGCAACAATGCTGCGCCGTCACGCTCGTCCGGCGCCGCTCGACAAGGCTCGCGCTCGCTGCATTGGCGAGCGCCATTTGCACATGCTCGAAGCAACGTTTCGCAGAGTGGTCCGCCTCGGCCTTGCCGTGCTCCTTCCAATTGAAATTGTAGAAAGGTCCGCCGGCATAGGCGATACCCCAATGCACGAACGCGCAGCCGGCATCGGTCTCCATCGCCTTCTCGAAGCACTTTATTCCTTCCTCATGGTTGAAGCCGTAGCACCAGTTCAGCCCGATATCGAACCAGCGCTGCGGCTCGGCTGAGGAGGTGGAGATAGGGCGGCGATAGGTGCCGAGGTCGAAGTGGTCCATGCCTTGCTGCTTCTCGCATTCCACGCCGGCGGGTGCCGGTCGGGCGCAATCTGAGCTGAAAGGCAGTTGCTTGGCAAATGGCAAGCGGCCGGCGCGGCTTTGAACGTCGCGCCGGCCGCGCGGCCCCGGGAGGATCAGCTCTCCAGCCAGACTTTCTCGAAATGCTGCTCGAGCGCCTGGTGCTGTTCGCAGCCCTGCACGCCCTCGCGATAGGTGCGGTAGACCGAGCGCCAGTAGGGCTGGATGATGATGCCGCTGTCGCGCAAATTCTGCTCGATCTTGGCCATGATCTCCTTGCGCGCCGCGGCGTCCGGCGTTGCAAGCGCTTTGTCGAGAAGCTCGTCGAACTCCTTGTTCGAATAGGCGCTTTCGTTCCAGGCCGCGCCCGATCTATAGGCCAAGGCCAGCACCTGGACGCCGAGTGGGCGGCCGAGCCATTCGGTGCAGGAATAGGGGAACTTGCTCCAGTCGTTCCAGAAGGTCGCGGCCGGCAGCACTGTGCGCTTGATCTTGAAGCCCGCCTCGCGGATCTGCGCCGCGATCGCATCCGCGGTGCTCTTTTGCCATTCGATGTCGACGGAGATCAGCTCATATTCGTGGTCGGCCTTGCCGGATTCCGAAATCAGCTTCTTGGCTTGGTCGACATCGCGCACCGCAGGGCCGATATCGGCGAATTCCGGATGCATGGGGCCGACATGGTGGTTGTCGGCGGGTTTTCCGCGGCCGTCCAGCCCGAGCTTCAGCACCGCCGAATTGTCGACGGCAAGCTGTGCCGCGCGTCGTACCTTGCCGTCATCATATGGTGCGTTGGAGACATTGAAGCGCGCGACGATGGTCGAGCCGGTGGCGATCTCCGAGTTCTGCAGGCCCATCTTATCCGTCTGCGACACGGCGTCCGACGCGGTCTCGTGGTCGGTGTCGATCTCGCCGGATTCGAAGGCCGACAGCGTGGCGTTGGGGTCGGAGCCGTAGTCGACCCATTTGATGCCGTCGAGATGGAACTCGCCCTTCCACCAGGGCTTGTCCTTGCGCTTCACCTCGGCGCCCGTCTCGGCATCCCAACTCACCAGCTCGCAAGGGCCGGTGGTGATGGCCAATGCCTTCTTGGGATCGGCATCGCCTTCATAGGAGCGGTGCATGATCAGCGCCGGATAGTCGGCCATGCCGGCGACCAGCGAGATGTCGGGCTTGGGCAGGTTGAGCTTGACGGTGTAGTCGTCGACTTTCTGGATGCCGCCCTCGACCGGCTTCTTGGTGTCGGCGTTGACCAGCGCGCCCATGCGCGCCGCGACAGAATTGCCGGCCACGGAAGCATCACACCAGCGGTTGAGGTTGTGGATCACGTCGTCTGCGTTGAATATGTCGCCATTCGACCAGGTGATACCCTTGCGCACGTGCAGCGTGATGGTCCTGGCGTCGTCGCTGGTCTCCCAGCTTTCCAACAGCCAGGGCTCGAAGGAGAAGTCGGTGTTCCAGCGCACCAGATATTCATTGCACTGGCGCGCGACATTCGACATCTCGACACCGTCGAAGGTGCGCGGATCCTTGAACCCCTTGACGTTCATCGCGACCCGCAGCACGCCGCCCTTTTTTGGCTCGGCGGCGCGGGCAGGCGAGGGGGCGATCCCGCCCAGCGCCATTGCGCCGGCGGCGCTGACTCCGAAGCCGGCCATAAGGGCGAGATATTCGCGCCGGCTGATCGCGCCCTTCTTGAAATCGTCGGCGATCGGCTCCGCACGCGGGTGCAGTTTCCTGTCGGTCAGCATGAATTTCATCGTCGTTCCCTCTGTTGTTGGCGCACGTTGCCCGCGCGGCGGTCTGTTGGGGCAAGGACTTGCACGAAGCCAACGGTCGCCCCGGGATCGCCAGACGCGGGGGCGGATGCGACCGCGGGGCGCCGTTGCCTGTGAGGGAATGATAGGTCCGCTTTCCGCGGCGAAATGTTTGATTTTCCGCAGTTCTTGTGCGCTGTTCCGCAGACTGAAGTTGACTCAGACGGCACTGACAGGCTCCTGGCTCTCTTGGGGAGAGGTCAGCCAAGCGAAGCGGAAGCCGGGTGAGGGGGGCGCTATTCAATACGGCCACTCGCCCCGTCCGAGCGCGCCGATGTCCGCGACAATCCGCCCAAACGCCTCCGCCGCGCGCGGTACCGTCGGGCGTGCCCGAAGAAAACTGTGCACCAGCCGCGGCTCCTCGCGCCACCGCGCTTGTCCGCCCGCGGCAAGGATGCGGTCGCGATAGCTCTCGCCGTCCGACGACAGCGGATCGCATTCGGCGGTGACGATGATCGTCGGCGGCAGGCCGGAAAAATCGCCGTCCCGGAGCGGCGAAAAGGTGGGATCGTCGAGCGACTGCCCGGGCGCGGAACGGACGCGTCGATAGAAGTCGATATCGACGAGCGTGAGCAGCGGTGCTTCGGCATGTTCGATATATGACCGCCCGCTCTCGTCGCCGCCCAGGCCGGGGTAGATCAACATCTGGCCCAACGCGTGCCGGGGATGGCGGCGCGTCGCCTGCGCCACGGCCGTGGCCAAATTGCCGCCGGCGCTCTCGCCGCAAAGTAAGAGCGGCAGCGTGCTGGTCGCGGCAACCCATTCGAACATAGCCAGCGCGTCCTCGAAGGAAGCTGGATGCAGATGCTCTGGCGCCAGCCGATAGTCGGCAGAGACCACCTCGAATCCAGTTCCGGCGCAGATCTCGGCACAGATGTCGTCATGGCTGTCGAGGTCGCCTAGTACGAAGCCGCCGCCGTGATAATAGACGACGACCGCCGCCGCCGGCTTGCCCACCATGCGATAGCGGCGGATCGGGATCGGATGCGCCGCCGTAGCGACGATGCCGTCACTGCTGGTCACACCTTCAGGACGCCCCTGGTGGAATGCAGCGCACATCCGGTTGTAGACCGTACGCTGCTTGGGGATGGGGGCGGCCACGATCTCGGGCGGGTACCAGCTGTTGACCTTGTCGATATAGTCCCACAGCTCCGGATCGAGCCGGTCGGCATACTTGCCTCGGTTCGCCGGATCGCTCGGGTTGCTGGCCACGGACGTCAGAGCTCGGCGTAAAGTTGCGCCGCATTCTCGAAGGTGAAACGCAGCGGTACCGAGCCCTCGACCTGCCAGACATTGACCGTGTCGCCGGCCATCAGCCGGCAGGCGTCGAGCGTGTTGGTGACGGCGCCGCCATAGAGGCGGTTGGCGAGGTTGAGGATGCCGGTCTGGTGCATGGCCGCACTTGCGCTGCCGCATGCATCCTTGACCAGCAGCACGCGGAAGCCGCGGGCAACCGCGTCCTTCACCGTGGCGTCGATGCAGGCCTCGGTCCAGACGCCGGCAATCACCAGCCACTCGATGCCGGATGCCTTGAGCTTGTCGCCGAAATCGTTCTTGCCGAAGGCGCTGGCTTCCTGTTTGACCAGCATGGCTTCGCCGTTTCGCGGCGCCACTTCGTGGCAGATCGCGGTCAGCGGGTCGTCCTTGTCGGAAAAGGCAGACTTGCCGCTCTCGTCGACGGGATGGAACGGCCGCGCCTCGGCGAGGTCGACGATATAGGCCCAGTGGTAAAGGGGCACGAAATTGCGCCGCGCCGCCTCCTGTAGGCGCCGCACATTGGCGAGGATGTCGTCGAACCCCTCGACCAGATAGCGCTTGTCCTTACGATGCTCCTCCTGGAGATCGATGAACACTGCGGCCACCGTGCCGCGCCGGATGGAAATGGGCGTCTTCATGTGGAATGTGCTGTCGATGCGTCGAGGCTAATTGTCAAGAAACTCGTCTTCATACGGAAAGCGCGAGAGCAGTTCCGTACCGGTCTCGGTGATCAGGATCTCGTCCTCGAGCTTGACGCCCTCGCGGCCGCCTTTCTCGCCGATATAGCTTTCCACGCTCACCACCATGCCCGGCACCATGATGCCGTCGCGGCCATAGGTCTCATAGTCCATCGCGTGTGCGATGAAGGGCGTCTCGCCATGCATGCCGACGCCGTGCATGACCGAGGTGTAGCGCTGGTCTACAAAACGGTCCGGGATTTTCCATGCCTTCTCGGCGATCTCGCGGAAAGCCATGCCGGGCTTCACGATCCCGATATTGTGCTGCACCTGGTCGTGCGCCATGCGGTAGAGCGACTTCTGGTACGGCGTCGGCTTGCCCGGGCCGCAGCGGAAGGTGCGCGAGAAGTCGGAATAATAGCCGTAGCAGCCGATCGTATCGGTATCGAGCGCGACCAGTTCGCCCGGCCTGATCTTGCGCCCGCTCGCCTCGTTGAACCAGGGATTGGTGCGCTGCCCGGAGGTGAGCAGGCGGGTCTCGATGAACTCGCCGCCCTGGCGGATCACCTCGTGATACATGATGGCGAAGAGCTCGTTTTCGGAAACGCCGGGCTTGATCGCCTCGCGCACCGCCGCGACCGCGGCTTCGGCGCCTGCCATCGACGCTTGCAGGCACTTCACTTCCTCTAGCGTCTTCACCGCGCGCACGGCGAGGATCTCGCCCTGGCAGTCCTTCACCTCACAGCCGCGCTTTTCGAGCGCAAGCGCCTGGAGGTGGCTGCAGCGGTCGAGGCCAAGCTTCATCGAGCCGCCGCCATGCTTCTTCAGAAGCTCGGTGATCTCGTCGGCGAAGGGTCCCGCGGTCTCGTCGTCACGGCCGGAGACAGACGACCAGACCAACTTGGATGGCCGCGCCTCGTCGATCGTGTCGAGCACCATCGAGACATGGTAGCTCTGCGGATATTCGAAGAGCACGATCGGCCCTTCCGTAGGGATGAAGAAATAGCGGGTCGAGTTGCGCAGGAAATAGCCGAACATGTTGCGCGAGCCGGTGGCGTAGCGCTGGTTGTAGGGGTCGAACAGGACGACGCCGCCATAGCCCGCCTCGCGCATCCATGTGCGCAGCTTGGTAAGGCGTCCCTTACGCAAGGCGTCCGCATCGATGAAGGACGGCTCGGTGTCGGACAGCCACATGCCGCCCGCGGGATCGGCCGCCGCCGGATGGCGCATGCGGTCCTTGAAGTCCACATCCTCGGTGCTGTCGGGGTCGAATACGACGATGCTCATGAGCGTCCTCCTGTTCGCGCGAACATAGCCGGGTCGGCTTTTGAGCTTGTGCGGTATTCCGCAAATGTTGTGCTGAGTGCCGCGTCAGGGCTGCAACGCTAGCGGGCCAGGGAGGGGTGTGACGGAACTCAGCGTAATTGTGAGAGGCGCATTAATGCCTCCGCATCGCCTTCGGCGCATGCCCATGCTCTTCGCGAAACGCCCTTGCAAAGCTCGACATCGACGCAAAGCCGCACGCCAAAGCCACGTCGCGCACCATCAGCGTCGAATGCGCCAAAAGGTCGGCCGCCCGCTTCAGCCTGAGCCGCCGGTAATAGCCGTTGGGCGAGATATCCAGCTCGGCGCGGAAATTGCGCTCGAGCTTGTCCGGTGACACCCCGAGCCGCCCCGCGAGCTCCGCCATGCCGAGCCGCTCCTCGACCGCGTCCTCCATGATCGCGATTGCCGACAGCACGAGCTCGTTCTGCACACCGGTGCGCAACCTGAGCGGCATCAGCTTGCGGTCGACGCTGGAGCGCAGTGGACTGTGCACGAACCATTCGGCGACACCCGCCGCGATCTCGGCGCCACAGTCGCGCGTGATGATCTCCAACATCATGTCGAGGCTACCGACGCCGCCGGCCGAGGTAAAGCGCTTGCGGTCGATGACGAAGAGGTCGCGCCGAAGCTCGATATCCGGAAAAGCCTCGGTGAAGGCGGCTTGGCTGGTCCAGTGCAAGGTGCAGGCATGGCCATCGAGCAGGCCGGCGCGGGCGAGGAAGAAGGCGGCGTCCGCCACCGCGCCGATATGCGCGCCACCACGCAGGCTTTTGCGGATCCAGCTCATCGCCTCGTCGGCCACGACATGATCGGCATCGCCACCGGAGCACACCACAATGCGGTCGACCTTCGGCGCGTCCGCCGCGGAAAAGCCGGGCTGGATGACGACGCCGTTGGAAGCTTGGACCGTGCCGGGATCGGCGCCGACGATTACCCAGCGGTAGCACTCGCGCCGGGCAAGCACATTGACGGCGCGAAGCGGCTCGATGACGGAAGAAAACGCCATCATCGGAAAGCCGGGAAAGACCAGCACCGCGAAGGTCAAAGGCGCGCCGCCCGCCGCCGGTTTTTCCTGGCTACGTGAACTCATGGCTGGCGGCCGTAGCGTGGCAGGACGAAGGTTGCGGTCAGCGGCGCGAGTTCGAAGCCGGCTTCCGCCTCCGGGTTGAGCCAGATCATCTCCTCTATCTCCGCCCCGGGACCGGTTCTCCGGCGATGGAGAACTCGAACAGCTCGGCCTCGACTTGGGTCTCCGGCTCATTGGCGGCGGGCGCCGAGAAGGAGCCGAGATGCGAAGCCGCGCCCGGATCGACGACGATGCCCAATTCCTCGCGCAATTCGCGCGCAAGGGCGACGGCCGGCAATTCGCCCGGCTCGATCTTGCCGCCGGCCTGCATGAAGGCTTTTGTGCCGCGCTTGCGCACCAGCAGCAGCCTTCCACCGTCGTCGCGGATGACCGCGGCGGCGATACGGATCGTCATGGCCGTCACTGTTCTGGAATGGCTGGAGGTCACGATAGGTTGTTTCCCGGCGGCGATTTTGGTGGCAGAGAGAGGTGGACTGTAGCTGGCCGCGCGGCCGGCTTGCAACGGAGAGATCAAGCGATGTTCGCGGCAACGGCAATCGATACGAGCAACAAGCAGGCCTTCTACGAAGAGTTAGCCGCGCAGTTGAAAGCGCTGCTGGAGGGGGAGGGCGATTCCGTCGCCAATGCCGCCAATACAGCGGCGCTGATCTACCAGATGGTGCCCGACCTCAACTGGGCCGGCTTCTATTTCCTGGCCTCCGAGGACGAGCTGGTGCTTGGGCCCTTCCAGGGCAAGCCAGCCTGCGTTCGCATCGCCGTCGGCAAGGGCGTCTGCGGCAAGGCCATCGAGCTCGACATGTCGATGCTGATCAAGGACGTCAACGAATTTCCCGGCCACATCGCATGCGATGCCGATTCGCGTTCCGAGCTGGTGGTTCTTCTGCGCGACGCCGAAGGCGCGTTCGGGGTGCTGGATCTCGACAGCCCGCTGCCCGGCCGCTTCGACAAGGAAGACCAGGCAGGCATCGAGAAGCTCGCCGCGATCTATGTCGCGGCATGCGAGTTCGAGGAAGATGACGAAGACTGAGAGGTGAGGCCCGGCCCGTCTCAGACGAGCTTTACCAGCGTCAGACTGAACGTGGCGATGAAAATGAAGGCCGAGCAGGCCAGCATCAGCGGCCGCAGGCCGCGCGAGCGAAGCTCCGAAATATCGGCCTGCAGGCCCATGGCGGCGAGACCCATGGTCAGCATGATCTGCGCGGCCAAGGCGATTGCCGAATGGATCTGCGCCGGGATCGCGACCAGGCTGTTCAGCGCCACCACGGCCGCGAAGGCCGCGACGAACCAGGGCATCGACGCCTTGGCGTCGGTAGCGTGGGTGTTGCCACGGCGCGCTATCAGGCCGAGCGCAATCACCATCGGCGCCAGCATGGCGACACGCGTCAGCTTGGCGACGGTCGCGGTCTCGCCGGAGAGCGTTCCGTTCTGGAAGCCGGCGCCGATCACCTGCGCGACCTCATGGATCGAGGCTCCCGCCCACAGACCGAAGGCGTGCTGGTCAAGGCCGAAGACCGGCACCAGCAGCGGGAAGCCGAGCATGGCGACAGTGCCGAACAGCGTGATTGCGGCAACCGCATAGGTGACGTCCTCGTCGCGGGCATCGGTGACGATGTTGGTGGCGACGATCGCCGAGGCGCCGCAGATCGAGGTGCCGGCGGCGATAAGCTGGGCGAGCTTGCGGTCGACCCCGATCAGCCTGCCGAGCATGACGGTGAAGAGGAAGGTGGCAGCGAGCGCGGCGGCGACGATGCCGACACCGCCAAACCCGATCCCCGCCACCTGGCCGAGCGTGAGCTGGAAGCCCAGAAGTACGATGGCAAAGCGCAGCAGGCGCTTCTGCGAAAAGGCGATGCCGGCCTTGGCGTGGCCGGGCACGCCGAGCACGTTGGAATAGATCATGCCGGCGACGACGGCGAGGATCATCGGGCTGAACAAGGTGAGGCCCGAGAAGCCGCGCGCCGAGTAGGCGACGCTGGTGATCATCGCCACCAGGAGCAACCCCGGCATAGTGCCGGCCGAGAGCGCCGTCAGGGCAGGGCGCTTGCGCTGGGTAGCGGCAAGGTTCAGGGGATTTGGAAGATCGTTCGCAGTGGCGGGCAGGAAAGACAATCGAATTCTCCAGGCATCCTCGTCGCCGAAATGCCATTCCAGAACCAATCTTTCCAACGAATTATTCGAGTTATAATGATCGATTTTTACGAACGGTTGGCCGCTGCCGATGGGTGGCCTGCCAATGGGTTGGCCAATGACCGACAGCGGCCGAGCCTTGACGCTTGCCGGTTCCTCCTCCAGCTTGCCGCCATGTTCGCCCGCGCGCCCGCCAATGCCACGCGACGCCGTCTTCGCCGAGTGCGGAGTGAGAGGCTGATTGCGCGACGATAGACCCGACACGATAAATAAGGTTCGTTCGTTTCCTGCCTCGCCCGCGCTATCAGCCGGCGGGGTTCTTCATATCTGGAGCCTTGCAATGACCATCGAATCCTCCATCCGGTTTCGGGCGGCCGAGGCGGCGGACGCCGCCGCCATTCGCGACATCGTGCGTGCAGCCTATGCCAAATGGGTGCCGGTTATCGGCCGCGAGCCGCTGCCGATGCGCGCCGACTACGACAAGGCTGTCGCGGATCATCCATTCGACCTCGCCGTCTCGCGAGATCGCATTGTCGGCATGCTTGAGGCTATGCTCGCCGACGATCATCTCTGGATCGAGAATGTCTGCGTCGCGCCGGAGGCGCAGGGCAAGGGGATCGGCCGGCTGTTGCTGCAGCGGGCAGAGGGCAAGGCGCGTGAGGCCGGGCGCCACGAGCTTCGCCTGCTGACCAACGGCGCGTTCGAGGCCAATGTGTCGCTCTACAAGAGACAGGGCTATTCGGTCGACCGGGAAGAGCCGTTCATGAACGGCACGACCGTTTATATGAGCAAGAGGATCGCGGGATGACCGGCAATCGGAGCGTGGCAATGGCTGCCAGGATCAGGCTGAAGCAGCTGCCCGGTCTATACGCGATCGCGCGGCTGGAAGCCGGACATGGCATTCCCGACTGGGCGGACGGGCGGGGTTTCGTCAGCATCGCCAGAACCGAGTACGAGCTTTCGATCACCTGTCTGCAGGAGCGAGTACCGGCTGCCGTCAGGCAAGATCGCGACTGGGTCGCCTTCAAATTCGTAGGGCCTTTCGCCTTTGGCGAAACCGGCATCGTGTTGTCCGTCATTCGGCCGCTGTCGGAGAACGGCCTTGGCATCTTCGTGGTGTCCACCTTCGACGGCGACCACCTGCTGCTGAAGACCGCCGATCAAGCTGTGGCGGCGCGGTTGCTGGCTGACGCTGGACATACGCTGCCGTAGTCCGCTCCAGTCGACTTCAGCCGACACGTCAGGCTCGACGGACGGTTGGCTCAATCGCCTGCGCTTGCGTTTGACAGGGCGCTTGCGGCATCGTTATCTCTGTCTGTATACGACGACCCAATCCGCTACAATCGAGCACCCACCGCTGGCCGAGGAGTAAAACCATGTCCCACAATCTGCAGTTCTATATCGACGGCGCCTGGGTGGACCCGGTCGTCCCGAACACGCTCGACGTCATCGATCCCTCGAACGAGGACGCCTTCGCCCAGATTTCGCTAGGCTCAAAGGCCGATGTCGACAAGGCGGTGGCCGCAGCCAAGCGCGCCTTCGCCACCTTCGGCTTCACCTCGGTCCAGGAGCGGCTCGACATCATCAATCGCGTCATCGACATCTACAAGAAGCGCAGCAAGGACCTTGCGCTCGCCGTCTCGCGCGAGATGGGCGCGCCGCGCCAGATGGCGCTGGACAGCCAGGTCGGCGTCGGCCTGGCGCACCTGGAAAAGATGGCGGAGGTCCTGAAGACCTTCCAGTTCCGCCACGTCAAAGGTTCGTCGCTGATCGTGAAAGAGCCGATCGGCGTCGTCGGCCTGATCACGCCGTGGAACT
Source organism: Mesorhizobium sp. (assembly GCA_004020875.1). Classification (GTDB taxonomy): domain Bacteria; phylum Pseudomonadota; class Alphaproteobacteria; order Rhizobiales; family Rhizobiaceae; genus Mesorhizobium. The sequence goes on along the minus strand of SAPZ01000006.1, from coordinate 155,239 downwards.
GGCCGCTGAACCAGATCACCTGCAAGGTCGGTCCCGCGCTTGCCGCCGGCTGCACGATGGTGCTGAAGCCCTCCGAGATCGCGCCGCTCGACGCCATCATCTTCGCCGAGATCATCGACGAGGCCGGCGTGCCGAAGGGGGTGTTCAATCTCGTCAACGGCGACGGTCCGACGGTCGGCCAGGCGCTGGCCAGCCATCCGGATGTCGACATGATGTCGTTTACGGGGTCGACCCGCGCCGGCATCCTGGTCGCCAAGGCGGCGGCCGACACGGTCAAACGCGTGCATCAGGAGCTTGGCGGCAAGTCGGCCAACATCCTGTTCCCCGATGTCGATCTGGAACGGGCCGTCACCAAGGGCGTCGCCGGCTGCTTCGGCAACAGCGGCCAGTCCTGCAACGCGCCAACCCGCATGTTCGTGCCGCGCGACCGGCATGACGAGGCGGCCGGCTATGCGAAAAAAGCTGCGGAGAAATTCACCGTGGGCCCGGCCGACGCGCCCACCTCGAAGCTTGGCCCAGTGGTGAGCCAGATCCAGTTCGACAAGATCCAGGACCTGATCCAGAGCGGCATCGACGAAGGCGCCACGCTGGTCGCCGGCGGTCCCGGCCGCCCGGCCGAGCTCAATCGCGGCTACTATGTCCGCCCGACCGTCTTTGCCAATGTCACGCATGACATGCGCATCGCAAAGGAGGAGATATTCGGCCCGGTGCTGTCGATCATGCCTTACGACACGGTCGAGCAGGCGGTCGAGCAGGCCAACGACACCGTCTACGGCCTTGCCTCCTACATCCAGGCCAAGGACATCGACAAGGCGCGCGACGTGGCGGCTCGCATGCGCTCCGGCAATGTCTACATCAACTACCCGACCTGGGACGCCGGCCTGCCCTTCGGCGGCTACAAGCAGTCCGGCAACGGCCGTGAATATGCCGAATACGGCCTGGAGGATTTCCTCGAGATCAAGGGCATTGCGGGCTATGAGGCGGCGGAGTAGGGCTCGCGGGTCGGCGTTCGGAGAACAGGCCTCCAAAGAAGTTTATGAAGGGCGCGGTCTGGGCCGCGCCTCTCTCATCTCAGTTGACCGCGCAGGTCAGACGTGGCCGTAGAAATCCCCGTGCACGGCGACGTGGGCGAGGTGATGGTAAGACGATCGCAGCATCTACAGTACGCGCGGCGATTGCCCCCGGTTTGCCGGCGCTGCTATCAGTCCGGCCATCAACGCGTAAGGAAATTCGACATGTCCGTCGACGGGAAGATGGCTGCCCGCCTCTATGGGGATCTTTTGATCCGCTGCATCACGAATACCATCTATCAGGACATACCGCAGGATCCCTGGTCGGGGGGCACCTATGCCGAAGCCCTTCGTACCGAGGGCCGAGACTGGCCCTCGCGTGCCCATTCCATGATTGGGGTGAAGCGGCTTGAAAACTTGCGCACCCTTACTGAAGCGGCACTCGCGGATGAGATCCCGGGAGATTTTATCGAGACCGGGGTTTGGCGCGGCGGTGCCTGCATCTTGATGCGAGGATTACTGGCAGCACACGGGGTATCCGACCGTAAGGTGATCGTCGCCGATTAATTCCAGGGCTTGCCGCCGTCAGACGACGTCCGGTTTCCGGCGGACGCTGGAGATACGCACCACAAGTTTCAACAGCTCGCAATCCCTCTCGAGTCGGTTCAGGGGCACTTCGCCGCTTACGGCCTGCTTGACGATCAGGTCGAGTTCCTTAAGGGCTGGTTCAGCGACACACTGCCAACGCTCGCCGACCGACACTTCGCCCTGATCAGGCTCGACGGCGATATGTATCAGTCGACTATCGAGGCGCTGGATAACCTCTATGACCGGCTCTCACCTGGCGGCTTCATCATCATCGACGATTATGGCGCCGTCCCTGCCTGCCGAGCGGCAGTCGAGGATTTTCGCGGCGCACGTAACATCACCGAACCAATGGAGCAGGTGGACTGGACCGGCGTCTGGTGGCGCAAACCTTGTTGATCCCCACTTCGCGCCCGCACCGGGACCTCGCGCATGTGAAACGTGACCGTAGAAATCCCGGTGCACGGCGACATCACAGAGGAACCAGCGGGCAGAGACTCGAATCCAAGCGATAAGGTCTATGTCGATATTGAAGACGTTGAATCGCATGGGTATGGGCTTGAATACGCCCAGGACGGCCACAGGTCAGATCGGATGCTGAATGGGTTGCTGCCCGGCGGGCCTATGGATATTTGCTGGCCGGTGATGCCGACAACCAAGCACCTGTCGTCGGACATGTGGGATGGTCCGAGATAACCGTCGCCAGGAAGCTGATCGACGAAGTGCCCCTGCAATCCACATCTTGCAGCCTTCGGCATTAGCGGTAAGCGCGCGTCTCGACACCTTCCAAGCTCAACACCAGCGTGTCGGCTTTGCGGCCTACCCGCGCTCCGCCTCGATGATACCGACCATCGCCCGGGTAAATTCGACCATGCTGTTTGCGGTGATGGCGGCGTTGTCGGGGGATTGACCGATGTGCTCGGCCGCTCCGCAGCAGGATCGGCGGATGCTGTCGTAATATGGATCTCTCTCATCGTCCGGCAGGGCTGCCAAATTCAGGGCGCGACGGTGGATCATGCGCAATAGCTGCGCCAATGCTGTTTCGACACTCATGCGTTTGCTCCGCATCGGTCGAGCGTCTCGGCACACCGAGTGCCGGATCGCCGATCGGGAAATTCCCGATTTGAACAGGCTGGCACGTCAGGCATTAATATATCGTTGATTGCTAATAGATGGCCGACATTGAGGGTTGGCCAAGAGGGAACGTTGGTGGTGGGTGCAACCTGTGCATGTGACATCCGTCACGGTTCTGTGCTTCAGCACATGGCATAACCTCGTGGGTGAAGGCGCGTCGGTACAGTCCGCTCGGCGAGGAGGGATGATGCCCCTTTCAAGTGACCTGCATGACAAGAACTTGATGTTCCAATGCCAACGCTGCTCCAGGACGATCGTCCGGAAAGGCTCCTGGATCAAGAGCATCAAAACCTTCAGATGCGAAGGGTGCCGATCCGAGGTGCCGATGACATACGGGCACAAACTGGCGATCTTCGAACGCCATCGGCACCTGGCAGGGAAAGACTCAAAATGAGCGGGTGAAGGCCGCCTAGGGACGCGTGCGGATGGACAGCGCCAGCAGGCATTCCCATAATCTTCGATCGATGCCAAGGAACTGGCTGGGTTTTTTGGAAGCCTTTGGAACTTTCTGCGCCTCGCCTCAACCCGAATTGCGGCGCTGCGGTAGAGAACGCCAATCCGGTCTGCCTGCCATATAGCGCACAACTCCAAGATCATGGCCGATGAACAGATAGGTAGTCACCTTATCCCGCTGCAGGTCGTTCAGCAGGCTGAGCACCGTTGCCTGCACCGAGACGTCGAGTGCAGAGGTCGGTTGGTCCAGCACCACCACTTTCGGCGCGCCGGCGAAGGACCGCGCGATGGCCGCCCTCTGCCGCTGACCGCCCGACAATGAGCGCGGTTTCGCGCGTCCATCAATTCGGCCAGCCGGACGGGCCGGAGAAGGTCAGCGACGGGGTTCCTCGCATTCTACACGGCCAAGGCAGCCCGTCGTGGACTTCGGTGGCTTAAACCAGGAATTCCGGCGAGCCATTGCGCGTACCGGCAAGAGGCGGCGTGCTCGCCGCGACCTGGCGGCCCAAGCATATCCCCATCGACCTGGGTCCCTCCCAAGAGCTTGGGTGGCGCATCTACTCAGGGATTGCTTGCAGTTCAAATGCAGCTTTGAGCGTTCCGCTGATGGGAACTGAAACTGGATCGAACCACCTGGCGTAGATGCCGAGGATTTCTCCCGAACGGAAGACCCGAGCCAACGCTCTGTTCACCACCAAACGGAAGGCCGAATCGTCGCGACGGAGCATGATCCCATAGGGATCATAACTCAGGTATCGACCGACGACCTCAAGGTCTTGCTTCTTGTCAGATTTGGCAAGCAAGCCATACAGGACGATGTCGTCCGTGGCGAACGCGTCGACCTTCTTCGTTTCAAGAGCGGCAATACCCTGGGCATAATCATTCATGACCAGGAGTTGCACTCCGCTTAGCTGGCCCTTGTCGATGAGGCCTCTCACGGCCTTTTCATTTGTCGAGCCGCCGACGACAGCGATCATCTTGCCGGACAGGTTCTCGATCTCGCTTACCTTGCTGGCCTTCCATGTCAGCAGCCGCGTCCCGGTCGTGAAGTAGATAGGCGAAAAATCGACTTGCTGCTGGCGTGCGAGCGTATTGGTGGTAGTGCCGCACTCGAGATCGACGTTACCATCGACAACCATAGAAATGCGCGTCTTGGGTGTGACAGGGGCGTATTTTACGGCGACGTCTGGCCTGCCCAAAGCCGTCTTCACCTCGTCCACAATCTTGAGACACAACTCAATGGCATATCCAGTCGGTCTCTTGTTCTCGTCCAGGAATGAGAATGGAGCCGACGCTTCACGGTAGCCAAGAGTGATGGAACCGGTCTCGCTTACCTTCTTGAGGGTACCGGTCAACTCCTCCGCCGACGTTGCTCCTCCGATGGATACCACTGCTAACAGTGCCGCGCCGCCAAGCGTCAAAATCCGCGGGCATCTGGAAAAGATTCGCATTTCCGTCACCTCCAGCACAACCGGCATCGATGATACCGCGAAGCGCCTCGCCGGCTTTGCGACAGATCAAACAAGGCAGCTGATGAACGCCTCTTTCAAGCGCCGTTAGCTCGACGCCATTGAGCTTCTTGCCGGCATGCGTAACACCAAAGACCTAAAACGCATGGAGCGAATCCGAAGGATCGCGACGTGCTTTAACTGCGGCAAAGGCGTGATCAGAACTCCACCTGGAATCCGAGGCCTTTTTCGATCGCGCGCCGCACAGCGAGATCAGCCACGACAAGATCTTGAAGGGCCACGCCAGTGCCGTCGAAAATTGTAATCTCTTCCACGGATTTCCGTCCGTCGGCTGTACCTGCAATGACGTCGCCGAGTGAACCGCGAATGCTGCTTTCATCGACCAGGCCCTGCGCGTAAGCATGCTGAAATTCGCCTATGGTGAGCGACTGCGCCATCTCGTCGACGAAGAGTGCGGCGGCGCAGACAAGCTGCGGATCAAGCTCCTGCTTGCCCCGCGTATCTGCCCCCATGGCGGAAATATGGGTTCCGGGCATAACCCAGTCCCGTTCGACGAGCGCTTTCGTGGATGGCGTGACCGTGACAAGGATATCGGAAAGCCGGACCGCGTCCGCGCGGTTCTTGTGAGCGCGATAGGCAATGCCAAGGTCGGTGACCGTCTTGCCGAATGCGGCCAGATTGTCTGGCGAGGGATCCCAAGCGTGGACCGTCTTAATGCTGCGGACAGTGAGCGTCGCCTTGAGCTGATAGACGGATTGGGTGCCCGTGCCGATGATGCCGAGTGACTCGGAATCCCGGCGCGACAGATGCTTCGTGGCGATCGCGCTTGCCGCCCCGGTCCGGATCCCCGTCAGGTAATTTGCGCTAACCAGAGCCGAGGCCCGTCCTGTATCGGGATCGAAGAGCAGGGTCGAGGACTGATGATTGGTCAATCCCCGTGGCAGATTGTGTGGCCAGTAGCCGCCGGCCTTGAGGCCGAGAAACGGCACAGAATTGTCGGCACCGGTCTTTACGCCGAATACCGCATCCGCGTGGCCGACCACTTCCCGCACGACAGGGTAGTTCCTGGCCAAGCCGCGGGCCTTGGCGCAGAAGGTCTGCTCGACGGCCTCCAAGGCCTCCTCGATGGCCACCAGATCACGAGCGAGTATTTCGGGGATGACTAGCATGGGGCGTCATGGCGGTCTTGGGCTTCTAGGATGAATTCGTCGATCATGACGTTCATGCCTGCCAGCATGCCGCCGTCCACCGGCAGGACCACTCCCGAAATATACGCAGCATCGCTGGACCCCAAGAAGGCGACAGCCTTGGCGATGTCCGTTGGCTCGGCGACGCGGCCGAGAGGATACCAGCGGCCAAGTTTCTCGAAGACGGCCGGGTCCTTTTGCTGGCGAATGGTCCAAGTGATGTTGTCGGTGCGCACTGAACCGGGAGACACGGCGTTACAACGAATGCCGTCACGGCCGAATTCGGAAGCGACCGACATGGTAAGGTTGATGATGCCTGCCTTTGCAGCGCTGTAGCTCGGATTGCCGAAATAGCGCATCCCGTTAACCGACGCGATGTTCACGATAGCGCCACCGCGCCGGGATCGCATGCGCGGGAGGACGGCGCGTATGCAGTGATAGGTGCCGTTGAGATTGACATCGATTTCGCGGTGCCAGGCGTCGAGACTCATGCTCTTGAGATCGCCTGCGTCGGTAAAGGCTGCGTTGTTGACAAGCAGGTTGACAGGACCGAGCGCGTTCTCTGCCGCGGCGATGGCACTCTCCACCTGATCGGCATTTGTTATGTCGGCCTTGACAAAAGCCGCGCGGCCGCCGACCTCGACAATCTGGCTGACCGTCTCGCTACCCTTAGACTCGTCGATCTCGAGAACTGCCACTCCAGCGCCTTCGGCGACCAATTGGCTGGCGATAGAACGCCCGATGCCGTGGCCTGCTCCCGTTACGACCGCAATTGTCCCGTCATGGCGAGCCATGTCTCATCCCCCGGTCGCCTTGTTCAGGCGGTTCTCTTCTCAACGATCAACCACTATCGGCCGCCGAGGCGCTCTTCCAATGCAGAACAAGCATGGCAGGATCAGTATTTCGCATTCGTCTTTCGATACACCGAAGCCGTAGGGTCTACCCGATTGGCTGGCCGGGTGAATTCCAGAAAGGTCGGCCGGTGCGGTGGACACAGGGAACATTCAATGAAGAACATTGTCGTTACCGGCGGCAGCGGCAAGGCGGGCAGGGCAGTCTGCCGTGGTCTGGTGGAGCACGGTTACACCGTCTTGAATGTCGACGTGCAGACATCAACAGATCCTGTCTGTCCGTTCTACAAGGTCGATCTCAATGATCTCGGCCAAGTGATTGACGCTTTGCAGTGGAGCGGCGGCAAGGATCACCCTTTCCGCAAGTTCCGCACGCCAGATGCTGTGGTTCATCTGGCAGCGATTCCGGCACCCGACCTGATGCCCGACGACGTCATATTCCGCAACAATATCGTGACAACCTATAATGTCTTTGACGCAGCCATCCGCGTGGGCGTCAAGCGGATCGTTTGGGCATCGAGCGAGACCACCTTGGGCCTGCCTTTCAGCGCATCGAACCCGCCGGCCTACGTGCCGGTTGACGAAGATCATCCCATGCGACCGGAAAGCGCCTATTCACTGTCGAAGGACCTTGGCGAGGAAATGGCCCGACAGATGCAGCGGTGGAATCCCGGGACGACGTTCATCGGGCTCAGGCTGTCCAATGTCATGGAACCGTCGGACTACGAGCGTTTCTCGTCCTGGCAAGAGGATCCGCATGTCAGGGAGTGGAACTGCTGGGGCTACATCGACGCGCGCGATTGCGCCCAGGCGGTGCGCAAGGCGCTGCATGTTGAGCTCGTCGGTGCGGATCATTTCATCATCGCTAACGCCAATACCGTGATGGAGCAAGAAAGCGCTGAGCTCATGAAAACGGTCTTTCCGAACGTACAATTCAAGCGCGAGATCGGTGGACGCGAGACATTGTTATCGATTGATAAAGCGCGGCGAGTCCTCGGTTACGAGCCGGAGTTCAATTTCGGGCGAATCTAAAAATATCGTCACAAGTATAAAATCGCAGCACAACAGAAGGTGATCCAGTTCGCCTTCTGTTGCGATGATATTGTTGTGACAAGCATCCGGGAAGCATTCAGGCGCCCTATGCCGCATCTTCATGCCCCCATGCGATAATTGTATTTTAATCTATCGCTTTGCCGGCGCACAGTGGCTTGGTCAGCGCGGCGTCTCAGTGCCGCCGCTTCGGGTCGAAAAGAAGAGAAACAACTCATGAGGAGAACAAATTCATGACTTTCAGCATTCGCAAAGCGATGGCTGCGTCAGCCCTCGCTGTTGGCATGGCCTGGGCGGGCAGCCCGGCCTATGCCAAAACGCAGGTCAACTTCACCGTGGCGGAGTATAGCTCCAAGACCGGCCCGTACTTTGAGGAAGTGGCGGCCGCCTTCGAGAAGGAGAATCCCGACATACATATCAATATCCAGGTGGTTCCGTGGGACACGCTCCTGCAGCGGCTGACCACTGACATCGCCGGCGGCCAGGCCCCCGACATTTCGATCATCGGCACGCGCTGGCTGGTTGACTTCGCCTCCCAGGGCATCGCTGAGCCGGTCGATTCCTACCTGACGCCAGAATTCAAGTCGACCTTCATCGATACTTTCATGGCGCCATCCGTCATCGATGGCAAGACTATGGGTCTGCCGGTCGCCGCTTCTGCCCGCGCCATGCTGGTCAACACCGAATTACTCGACAAGGCAGGTGCCAAGGCTCCGGCCAACTGGGACGAATTCTATACAACTGCCGAGAAGCTCAAGGCTCTTCCCGACACCTTTGCCTTCGGCCTGCAGGGCAAGGAAATCGAGACCGACGCCTATTTCTACTACAGCCTTTGGACACATGGCGGCGACATCCTGAAAGCTGATGGGACGTCGGGCCTCGATACGCCCGAAGCACTGCAGGCTGTGACACTGTACAAGAAGATGATCGACGAGGGACTGACCCAGCCTTCTCCGACCAACTACACCCGCGAAGATGTCTTCAACCTCTTCAAGCAAGGCAAAGTCGGAATGGTCTTCACCTTCCCGATGCTCATTCCTCAGATCAAAGCCGAGGCCCCGAACCTGAAGTACAAGGTCCTTCCCTTCCCGGAAGGTAAGGCCAAGGCGACCTACGGGGTGACCGACACGCTGATGCTCTTCTCCTCCTCGCAAGTGAAGAAGGAGGCCTGGAAGTTCATCGAATTTGCCTACAAGGATGAATGGCGGACCAAGTTCGACCACGGCGAAGGCTTCCTGCCGGTGACGAAGAATGTCGCGGCCGAGAAATACTACAGCAGCGATCCTGATATTGCCGGCTTTGCAGCGGGTCTGCCCTATGCAAAGTTTGCTCCGACCATCGCGAATTGGGAAGAGATCGCCGACACGAAAGTTCGCGCCTTGCAGCAGATCTATCTTGGCCAGGCCAAGCCAGACGAAGCGCTAAAGGCTGCGGCTGCCGATATCAACAAAATTCGCAGCAAGTAGGCGCTGCCGCAAAAGATGGGCGGGCGCGGGGTAGCCCGCCCATTTCCCTGAGCGAGCCTCAATAGCCGTGGAATGGGACAATGAAATCGCGGACGCGCATACCGACGACACCGCTGTTGATGATTCTGCCGAGTTTCCTTCTGGCGATGTCCATCATCGGCTATCCGATTCTTGACCTAGCCTGGACGTCAATGCAGGAGGTCAGCCGCTTCGGAAAGATGATGGGTTTTATCGGTTTGGCGAATTTCGCCGAAGTGTTTCGTGATCCGCTTTTCTATTCATCATTGGTGCGCACCCTGATCTGGACCGTCGCGGTGGTGGGCGGAACGCTGATCATATCACTGCCGATCGCGATAATGCTCAACGACGATTTCTATGGTCGGGGCCTTGCCCGCGTAATTGTCATGCTGCCCTGGGCAATCTCACTGACGATGACAGCCGTACTCTGGCGCTGGAGCCTCAACGGTCGCGCAGGACTCATAAACGCGACCCTGATGGATTTCCACATCATCACTGAACCGATCGAATGGCTGGCCACCGCTCCACTTGCCTTCACCGTCGAGATCCTTGTCGGTATCCTGGTTTCCATTCCCTTCACAACGACGATCTTTCTTGGCGGCCTATCCTCTCTGCCGCAGGATTCCTACGAGGCCGCGGTTGTGGACGGCGCCAAGCCCTGGGAGCTGTTCCGCTATATCACGCTGCCGCTGATGAAGCCCTTCATCAACATCGCGATCGTGCTCAACGTCATCTATGTCTTCAATTCGCTTCCAATCATCTGGGTCATGACGGAAGGCGGACCCGCCAACGGCACCGACATCCTGGTGACCTATCTCTACAAGCTCGCTTTTCGCTTCGGCCAACTCGGTAAGGCGTCCGCGATCTCGCTGATCATGTTCTTCGTCCTGTTCGTCTTCACCATCGCTTATGTCCTGATGGTCATGCGCCAGGAACACGACAGCACCGCCGAGGAGGTGAAAAATGACGCCTAAGCTGAAAAAGAGCCTTCTTTACTGGCTTTTGCTGTCGCCGCTTTGCGTTGTCATCCTGCTGCCATTCGGCGTCATGTTCGTGACCGCACTGCGACCACGCGACGAACTCTTCGTCTATCCTCCGACCTGGACCTTCAGCGAATTTCGTTGGGAAAACTTCGTCGAAATGTGGGTGAAAACCAATTTCGGCGGCGCGCTTCTAAACAGCCTCTATGTCAGCCTGACCTCGACGATCATCGCCATCGTGCTCTCCATTCCTGCCGCTTACGCGCTGTCGCGCTACCGCTTTTCCGGCAAAGGGCTCTACAGGAATTTCCTTCTGATGACACAGATGATGTCGCCAATTGTGCTTGTCCTGGGCCTTTTCCGGCTGATGGTGCATCTCAACTTGGTCAACAGCCTCAATTCGCTGGTCGTCACCTATGTCGCCTTCAATATGGCTTTCACGATCTGGATGCTGCAGAGTTACTTCAACACGATTCCGCGTGAGCTCGAGGAAGCATCGTGGATAGACGGCGCAACCAGCTTTACCAGCTTGGTAAAGATCTTCTTGCCGCTGGCAGTTCCAGCCATGGTCGTGACCGCGATATTCACCTTCATCAACAGCTGGAATGAATTCGTGCTGGCGCTCACCTTGATCCGCAGCCAGAACGATTACACGCTGCCTGTACAGATATTCTCCCAGGTGGCTGGACGCTACCAAGTTGAGTGGCATCACGTCATGGCTGCGACTGTGCTGGCCACGGTCCCTGTCGCCATCGTCTTCTCCTGGCTGCAGCGCTATCTCATCCGGGGCATGGCGCTCGGAGCGGTCAAATAGGCCTAGGAAACATAAGGACCTCTCAATATGGCATCGGTTACCATCAGCGGCGTGGAGAAGTGGTTTGGCACCCTGCAGATCCTCCATGGCATCGATATCGACATTGAGGACCAGGAGTTTGTGGTGCTGGTCGGGCCGTCCGGCTGCGGCAAATCCACGTTGCTGCGCATGATCGCCGGACTGGAACCGATTTCGGACGGCGAGATATCGATCGGGACACGGGTGATAAATAACGTGCCGGCGCGCGACCGCGATATCGCCATGGTATTTCAAAACTACGCCCTCTATCCGCATATGAGCGTCTATGACAACATCGGCTTCAGCCTGAAGTTGAGGAAAAGGTCGAAGCAGGAGATTTCGGAAAAGATCAGCGAGGCCGCCGAGATACTCGATCTTACGCCATATCTGGAGCGCTCGCCGCGACAGTTGTCGGGCGGACAACGACAGCGTGTTGCCATGGGCAGGGCTCTGGTGCGCGATGCGCAGGTCTTCCTCTTCGATGAGCCGCTTTCGAATCTGGATGCCAAGCTTCGGGTCGTCATGCGCACTGAAATCAAGGCCCTTCACCAAAGGCTCAAGACCACATCGGTCTATGTGACACATGATCAGATAGAGGCGATGACGATGGCGGATCGCATTGTCGTCATGAACAAAGGGCGTGTGGAGCAGATTGGCACGCCGATGGATCTCTATGACTTTCCGGCCAATCTGTTTGTAGCGGATTTCATTGGCTCGCCCTCAATGAATTTTATCGAGGGCGTCGTTGCTGCTGACAACGAGGGGCCTTTTGTGATGGCCAAGGATAGAACCCGGCTCGCCATCTCACGTGATTCGTCTGCCGAGCTGGGCCAAAAGGTGATCTATGGAGCAAGACCCGAACATCTTGTTTTGTCCGGCGGAAGCGAAGGGTTCGGTGCAACTGTGGAAGTCATCGAGCCGACCGGCCCCAACATACAGATCTTTGCAGACGTCGCGGGACAACGAATTTGCGCGCTGTCTCCTGAACGTCGTACCCACAAGCCGGGACAGAAGATCAGATTGCATTGCCCCGAGGCGTCCGTTCACCTTTTCGATGCATCGTCGGGCGCAAGGATTTGAGAGCTTCTCTGCCAACCGTTTAAGCGAATGCCATGCCGAGGTGCGTTGCCCCGAACGCCTTCCAGCGCGGATCTCGTCAACAGATCGGCTGATCTGCTGCACGTCCGAGCGACATGCACCAAGCCCCTGACGCGAGATTGGCGCAGGGGCTTTCTTTTTGCTAGGCGCGAGGCCTGCAACCAGATCGGCGCGGAGCGGCAGCAGCGGTGTCCTTAGCAGTTTCTCACCAGCCGTTGATGCGCGGCCACTCCACGACATCGCCATCATGGTTCCCGGCAACGGCATGATATCGATCATACATCGCCGCGGTCATGCAGGCATGATTGGGCAGGATCCGCACCTTGGAACCGACTGGCAAGGCCTCATAGGGGAATGGCCCCTGGCTCACAAGAAGGCCGTGTTCCTGGTAAACATGGCCGACAGTGACCCCGGAGATCCGTTCCTGGCAATTGATGTCCATGACCATGCCGAAGCCGATGTCCTCCGCCAGACCCGAAGCCGCGGTGCTGCGATCCTTGGACAAGGCAAGCGCGCCCGCATCGACGAGGGCAGTGTTGAACTGAGGCCGATGGCCGATGACCGTCGCGAGAACCGAAAGCGAAATGTCCTCCCGCCCACAGGAATAGATTTCGGACTGCATTACATCGCCGAACATGTAGACGCCGCAACGCACCTCCGTCACGCCGGCGAAGTTCACGCCGTGGGTCGCTGTCGGCGTCGAGCCTACGCTAACGACCGGAACGGCCAGGCCGATCGCCCTTAGTTGTTCAGCAGCCGACACCGCCACGACACGCTCTTCCTCCGCCACCTTGCGGATGTCTTCGATTGAGCGTGAATGATAGGAATGACCGGCATGGGTCAGCACGCCCTCAAGCCGGGTTCCCGGCAGTTCAGTCAGCGCCCGGCCGATATCCAGCAACTCCTCAGAACCGCTTAGAACACCGGCACGCTTCTCGCCTGAATCGAGTTCGATGAGAACATCAACCACAACGCCCAACTCGAGGGCTTGGCGATTGACTTCCCGCACGAGGCCTATCTGGTCGAGGATGACGCTCACCTTGATGCCGCGTTTGACGAGCTCGGCGATCCGGGCCAGCTTGTCGGGCAAAACGGTAACACCATAGGTGATGTCGGAGATTCCGTGGCTTGCGAAATATTCAGCTTCCTTGAGGGTTGAGACCATGACCCCGCCGAAATTGCCGGCGATCGCCACGCGTGCAACCTCAATGGATTTGGCCGTTTTCATGTGAGGCCGAAACCGGACGCCATGGTCTTTGAGCCTGCGGGACATCCGGCGCGTATTTGCCTCGAGCAGTATCCTGTCCAGGATCAGGCTGGGTGTGCTGAGATTATTCAATTTCATGGTTTCACTTGTGCGATTCGCGTGGGATTTCAGGCGCGTGGCCACACAACGTCGCGATCGATCGGGAAAATCGGACGCGGCAAGAACTTAAAATCGAAACGTGTCAGAACCGGAGATGACAGGCCGGGCGCGTCCACCTCGATCACCTGGTCTGGTCCGAAGAATTCGTCAAAGCCGGCACGGAAATGGCCACGTGATTTTACAACGATTGAACGCGCCTTGCCGATGTCGATCCCCATCATCTCGAAGAAGACCGGGTCGGCACACTGCGTACGTATGGAAATGACGACAACCTTCACGCCTTCGACGTCGAGAAGCACTGTCGTGCCGAGATCGAGCCTGCGACTGGCGTAGAAGCCCCGTCGGCCGACACAGTCGCCATCGCGGATCCGCATCACGGTCGCATTGGCTTCAAATCGGCGGGAAAACTTGTCTGGCTCAACCCGGTTGAAGACCGCCCGGAACCGAGCGCCTTCTCCCAATTCCATGGCCTCTCGCGCCAGCGCCGGATCATTGAAAATGCCAAGCGCGGCTCCATTGGCTCGCGCCTTGATCAATGCTTCGAGAAGCCATGTCGTGTTGCCGTTCGCGCCGCCGCCGGGGTTGTCGGCGACATCGGCGAGGATGACGGCTGGGAGGCTCGGATCTTGTCCAGCCGCAACCGCCTTTGCCACCGCCTCGTCGAGCGGGGTAAGGTGTGGGTCATAGCGCCGGTAGTCACGCCAGGCAAATTCTGCAATGTCCCGGGCTACCGCTTCGGCGAGGGCGTGGTCGCTGCGGGCGGTCACGATGATGCACAGGCCGTTCTTTGCGGTGTCGGCATAGGCAAAACCGCCGAGTATCGAAACGTTCATGATCTCCCCGCCGGACCTGGCCTGGCCGTATCTCATCAAATCCGCGTAGGGTCCCTTGTCGGTGAGAAGCGTCACGGTCGGCGGGCAAACTGGCAGACGGATGATTGCAGACGCCGGTCGCAATCCAGAAAGCATGGAGCTCATTGCAAAAGCCGCCTCGCGACCACGAGCTACCATGTCGACATGCGGGTTGGTCTGGTAGGCCACTACCAGATTGACTGCCGCAACCATCCGATCGGAGACGTTTCCATGAAGATCGAGAGTGGCCACGATCGGGCAGTCCTTGCCGACCACGGAGCGGGTCATTTCGAAAATCTCGCCGTCGGGATCTCGGTCCCGTGTCGTGATCATGGCGCCGTGGTTGCATATGTACACCCCGTCGAGCGGCATTGCCGCTTCGAGCCTAGCTTTCATGTCTTCCAAGGTCTGGGCGAAGAAGTCATGGTCGATCGGTCCACCTGCCTCAACTAGGCCGATCAGTATCGGAGCGGCTTCCCATTCGACAGATCTGTCCATCGTGGCGCAGAAGCTGTGCATTTCCGCGGGGATCTTCGATTCGTCCTTACGGAGCTCCTCGGCCATTTCGAGGCCGGCCACGTAGAGCCGGCTAAGAAAATCGTCGCGCCCAGTTACCGGAGCGAAGCTGTTGCTCTCAAGCATAAGTCCCAAAAGGGCGATTTTCTTTTTTCGAAACATAGACCGGGCCCTCTCTTGCACCTGTAGAAAGGATAGACCGGTATATCGGCCTCCTCCAATGCAAGCTTGGCCTTGTTCGATGCGTGAGGGGTATCAGCAGTTCTCGGGTGAGGGGGCGTCTGCCGGCACGGCCTCACCCTCCAGGATGGACCACAACTCTTCTGCCATCGCGGGCAGCCGCTCGCGCGAGCGGAAGATCCGGATTTCAACGGGGATGAACCATTTCTCGCCGCCGGCCAACACAAGGCTGCCGGATGCAAGTTCGTCCGAGATATTGCTCTCGGGAAGCCAAGCCATGCCTCGTCCCTCGCGGCTTAGCGTTTTGAGCACAGCCGCCAACTGGCTGACGAAAACCTTATCCAGATAGACCGGTTCTTCCACATTGTTGATCATGTGTTCGACAGCCTGCCCGATCGCAGACGTCTCGGTATAGGCTAGATAATGAACGGGCTCGTCCTCCGTGCCAGGAAGTTTATCTAGAGGGGAGCCGGCGGAATCGGGTAGTGTAACGGGCAACAGGCGGTCGGTGCCGACAAGCTTCGAGGTGAAGTGCATCGGGGGCAAATTCATCTCTACCTGCGGGTGAGCGTGACTGATGGCAAAATGGGACTCACCCTTGATCAGCGACTGCATGCAATCGTTGAACTGACACGAATCCAGCCTGATGTTGAGGGTATGGGTCTTGGCCTCGATCGACCTGATCCAGCTGGGGAAGAAGGTCAGTGAAAGGCTGTGCGTGGCAGAAAAGCGGATCAGATTGGCCGAAGTCTCACCGACCCGGCGTGCATCCTCACGTCCTTGAAGGAGTCTTCTAAGGACCTCCTCGGCGACAGGCCGGAACCGTTCGCCCGAGGGCGTCAGACTGATCGGTTGGGTGGTCCGATCAAAGAGCTTGGCGCCGACCCAATCCTCCAGGCTCTTGATACGTCGGCTGAAAGCCGGTTGGGTTGTGTATCGCGCCTCGGCCGATCGGGAGAAATTTCGAGTGTCCACCAGGCTGAGAAAGTCCTCAAGCCAACGGCTTTCCATTTCGCACCCCGGTCACTTGCTTTTGGTCGCAGTATTGTCAAAACGAAAGGCATGTCCAGCCAAGTGATGGCGTCCTTGCCCGTCATGCCTAAGGCGCACCGGCCGGAAAGCTCGGCGATTTCTTACAGCTTGATCCCGAC
Organism: Mesorhizobium sp.; assembly: GCA_004020875.1. GTDB lineage: Bacteria > Pseudomonadota > Alphaproteobacteria > Rhizobiales > Rhizobiaceae > Mesorhizobium. Next base: position 139,042 of record SAPZ01000006.1, on the reverse strand, counting down.
ATTCTTGGTCTGCACATAGCCCAAAAGAGCTTCCTGGCCTTTTTCTCGACCATAGCCGGAACGTCGCGTCCCGCCAAAGGGCGTTTCGACACCACCTACCCACCAGTCATTGACATAGACCTGGCCGGCAACGAGGCGATCGGCCGTCCAAAGCGCCAGTTTGAGGTCACGGGTGAAGATCCCAGCCGCGAGCCCATAGTCGGTGCCGTTGGCAATTGCGATAGCTTCTTCGGGGGTGTCAAACGGGATAACAACCAGGACCGGTCCGAAAAATTCCTCCTGCGCGATGCGCATATCTGGCCGAACGTCAGTGAAAATCGTTGGCGGTAAGAAAAAGCCCTCGCGCTCCAGCCGCTTCCCGCCCGTCGCCAGGGTGGCTCCTTCGGCAACTCCAACCTCGCACAATGCCTCGATGCGCTGCAGTTGGCGCTCAGAAATCACGGGTCCCATATCGCAGTCTTCAGCTCCCGGGCCGACAGTGCGTCGAGCTGCCTCGGCCTTGAGCTTCTCGACTAACGGCCCGACGATCGAACGATGCGCCACAAGCCGTGAGGCGGCTGAACATATTTGGCCGGCATGATGCAGTATCCCGCGGGCGACGTTGCGCGCCGCATTGTCAAGGTCTGCGTCTGCATAGGCAACGGCGGCCGATTTGCCACCAAGTTCCATCACGCACGGGATAACCCGCTCCGCCGCCGCGCGTAACACGCTCTTTCCCGTTGCCACTGAGCCGGTGAAGACGATGTGGTCTATATCCTTATGCGAAACGAGAGCTGCACCCGCCTCGGAGCCATATCCGCAAACGATGTTGACGGCACCCTTGGGGACGCCTGCGCGTTCGCAGGCTTGCGCTAACACGAACAGGCTGAGGGGAGAATCTTCCGGCGACTTCAGCACCACTGTGTTGCCTGTAACCACTGCGCAGGCGATAGATCGAGCCCCCACCGGAAGCGGTCCATTCCAGGGCACGATCTGGGCGGAAACCCCGTACGGCATTCTGATCGTATAATCGACGATGTTGTCTCCGAGCGGGATCTGCCGTCCCTCCAGCTTGTCGGCCATGCCGCCGTAATAGCGAAGATAGCGTTGGGTGAGCTTCACCTCGTTGTAGCCGGCGGCGCGTGTCTTGCCGTTGTCGTGGATTTCCAACTCCGCGATTTCATCGGCGAGGGTTTCGAGCTCCCCGGCAATCGCAAACATCAGTTCGCCTCGAGCCGCGGGCGTCAGTGACTGAAGCCGGCGTTCCTGGAAGCAACGCCTTGCCGCGGCGACCGCCAGGTCAATCTCAACGGCTCCCCCGCACGCAACCCTGGAGATGAGCTTCCCATTGCCTGGGTCGACGATCGGGATCGAGCGCCCATCCGAACTATCCAGCCATTCACCGTCAATAAAGTTTCGCCAGTAAGGTCGAATTTCCGCAACCACGGTGCACCCGATTTTTTGCTCGCTGATTACATGCCAGGGTAGGTCTTGCACGGCGAGGAGGCCAATGTCTTTCGTCGATGACGTGATGTAAATTTGGAATAGGGTATCCGCCCACGAAGGACCTCCCTTGCTGAACCAATTCGGTTCCAACCTTCCGTGGCGGGCGCCAGGAGAAGAGGCGAGGACGGGTTCCGGCGATGGTTATTGCCGGAAGTCCAGTCCCACCGTCGGCAAAAGGCCGATCCGCTGGGCGGCGGCGACATAGCCGAAAACCGTCCGCTCCTATCGCGCTGGCACCCTGACTTTGCTGATGTATTCAACAAAGGGCCTAACACCGACTGCTGCCACTATGCCGCAGATGCATGGGAATATCCGAGCTTGGCATTCAACATCGTGTGCGAGGTCGCGTAAGCAAGGCGCAGCGATCCTATTTCGATGGCTGCGCGTGAGGTGCAACAGCAATGGGCGTATTTGATCGGCTTCGCCTTGGTGGCAAGCGCGCGTTCATCACGGGCGGCAGTCGGGGGCTCGGGCGGGAGATGGCCCTCGGGCTCGCCGAAGCTGGCGCCGACATTACGATGGTCGGCCGCACGGTGGAAACTCTGGAGGAGACCGCAGCCGACATCCGCGCGCTGGGCCGCAAGGTCGCGACTATCGTTGCGGATATGAGCGATCCTTCGGCATGCGAAGCAGCCTGCCTTGAGGCGGTGTCCGTGCAGGGTGGCTTTGACATCCTCGTCAACAATATCGGCGGGCGGCGGATAAACGTACCTGTCGAGGATATGCCCTTGGACCAGTGGAAGGCGTTGGTTGACCTGAATCTGACCTCGACCTTTCTGTGCTGTAAGCACATCGGCGGCGCGATGATCCGCCGGGGCCGGGGCGGACGCGTGATCAACCTTGCCTCGATAAACGCCATGGTAGCGGGTCGTAACATCCACGGCCGGCATTACGAGACGGCCAAAGCGGGAGTGCTGATGCTGACCCGAAGCCTCGCAGTGGATTGGGCGCGGCACGCAATAACCGTCAACGCGATCTGTCCTGGCATCTTCGCAACCCAGCCGAACAGGCTTTGGGCACAGAACAATCCGGAAATCATCGAGGCCTATGTGCAGACCATTCCGATGGGCAAGTTGGGAGATCCCGAGGACCTCGGCGCGCTGGCGGTATATCTGGCCAGCGATGCCGCCCGCTATATGACTGGCGCGGCACTGGTGATCGATGGCGGTTATGTGTGCCTTTAGCCGGACGAAAAATCGGGTGGGGGGATTGCCTTTGCGTCCCAAGGAGATTGACAGTGCGCGAATATTCGATTGCCGCAATTCCTGCAGACGGAATTGGCCCAGAAGTTATTAATGCCGGCATCACTGTGCTCCAGGTGCTGGCCGATCGGCGCGGCGACCTCAAGCTGGAATTCAGCCACTTCGACTGGGGATCAGACTATTACAAGCGCAATGGCGTCATGATGCCGGAGGATGGGCTGGAACGGCTCGAGAAATTCGACGCAATCTATTTTGGCGCGGTCGGCGCCGTCGACGTATCCGACCACGTCACGCTTTGGGGCCTGCGGCTGCAAATTTGTCAGGGTTTCAATCAATACGCCAACGTGCGGCCGAGCAAGATCTTGCCGGGCATCGCTTCTCCGTTGCGTGACGTCCGGGCTGGCGACCTGGACTGGGTGATTGTGCGCGAGAATTCGGAGGGTGAATATTCAGGAGCCGGCGGGCGCGTGCATCGCGACCTGCCGGAAGAAGTTGGCATGGATGTATCCGTTTTCACGCGCGTCGGCGTGGAGCGCATCATTCGCTACGCCTTCCGGTTGGCCCGGTCCCGACCGAGGAGACTCTTGACCGTTGTCACTAAATCGAACGCTCAGCGCCATGGCATGGTGATGTGGGACGAGATCGCCGAGGACGTGTCACGCGAATTTCCCGACGTGACCTGGGACAAGATGCTGGTGGATGCCATGACTGCGCGGATGGTGCTGAAACCGCAGAGCCTCGACACGATCGTGGCGACCAACCTGCATGCCGACGTGCTTTCAGATCTCGCAGGCGCGTTGACTGGAAGCCTTGGCCTTGCGCCTACCGCCAACATTGATCCCGAAAATCGTTTCCCGTCGATGTTCGAACCCATTCACGGAGCGGCGTTCGATATAGCCGGCAAAGGCATTGCCAACCCTATTGCCGCATTCTGCACAGCGGTGCAGATGCTCAGCCACTTGGGCGAGCAGGGCGCAGCCGATCAGCTCATGCACGCGATCGAGCGGGCTGGCGAAGCCGGCATAATGACGCCCGATGTCGGCGGTAAGGCAACCACGCGCGAAGTCACCGAGGCCGTCAGCAACGCCATACGAGAGCGCAACGTTTTGATGGACTGACTTCGCGCTGCTGCTTTTTGAGCGGCCGGCTGCGAGCCTCGTGTCCTTTCCGGGTGCAAAGGACAATGCACTACATCAATTTGCGCATAATCCCGTCCGAGATGTATTTCGGGTCATGCACCCGAAAGCGATTGGCCAAACGGCTCTTGCTCGAAGTCAAGGCTTTTTGAGGTCTCTGCCGTGGACAAGCCTTCGCCGCCCAGAACTCACCACAGCCCCGCCGAGAACGTGCAATGGTGAACGTCTCCCTGCGGGTTCAGGTTTTCGCGCTATCAGTTTAAGAGACCCATGAGCACCCGATAGGCGGCGTCGATATCTGCTTGGACGGCTTTCTTGATGGATGCACTGTCGCTGTCGCGAAGGGCTCCAAACATGGCTTGGTGCTGTTCGTTCGCGGTCGAGTAGTTGCCAGATGCATGCAGCATATTGAAGTACGGGCTGATCTGGAGCCAAAGATTCTCTATGATCTTCAAAAGATTGTCGGATTCTGCCGCGCGGTAGATGGTGAAATGGAAGGCGTGGTTGGCGCGCAAGTATGCCTTCACATCGCCCGCAGCATTTGCGTTCTCGAGCGCCTGAAGGTGTGGCTGGATTTCCGCCAGAACGTGGTCCTTGCGGCGCTCGGCGGCCCAGGCAGCGGCAATTGCCTCGATTTCGAACCGCACGTTTCTAAGATCCGTGAGGCGGGAACGGCTCAGTGGCGGAATGCCGATCGAGCGTCCTGAAACGACTGTCAGCGCATTGGCCGCGGTCAACCGACGCAACGCTTCGCGCACCGGCATCGGGCTAACCCCGAAGGCGTCGGCGAGGCTTTGCACGGTGACCATCTCCCCGGGCACGATGCTGCCGTCGAGGATGAGCTCAGTGACCTGCCGGAAGACGCGGTCCTGCAGTGTATCCCGTGACAGCGGCGCGATTTCTGCACCCTGCCGCCAAAAGGCTGTCATCGTCATCCGACCTTGCCTCGCCCCATTGGGCACCTGTCCTTGAGCGCAATGGCGCCGCCACAGCCTCCTGTCAAGCCTGCGGTCGCCTGCCTTTCATCATTGATCTTTGATCAAAAGATGATACGGTCGGCGCCATCGGATGGCAAGCGGACCCCGCTTGGGAGGCATCCGACATTCTCTGGGAGGAGTTTCTGATGGGTATCGTTTCGATAGCCCGGCGCATTGCGCTGATGGCGGGCCTTGTCGCGTCCGCAGCTTGCGCCGGCTCGGCGGCCGAGGCCGCCGACAAGTACAAGATTTACCTGAGCATGAGCTTCATCGGCAACGACTGGCAAGCCGAGGCGGCCAACATGGTCAAAGCGATGGCCGCTCATAAGAGCATGGCCGATAAGGTCGACCTGCAGGTCCAAGTCGCCGGCCCCAACGCACAGCGTCAGATTCAACAAATCAATGCCATGGTGCAGGCCGGCGCTAAAGCCATCGTCATCTTCCCGATCTCGCCGACGGCTCTCAATCAGGTCGTCAAGAATGCCTGCGACAAGGGCGTCAAGGTGTTCGCCTACGATGCCGAGATCACCGAGCCCTGCGCCTACAACATCCACATTGACCAGGAAGAGGCCGGCCGCGTCACCGCCGAATGGCTGGTCAAGAAACTCAGTGGTAAGGGCAATATCGTCATCTTAACCGGTGTGCCGGGCACCTCCGTCGATGACCAACGCACCAAGGCAGCCAAGGCGGTCTTTGCCAAGTACCCCAATATCAAGATCGTCGGCGAGGCGGTCGGCATGTGGAGCCAAGCGGTCGCCCGCACGGAACTGTCGAAGATCCTGGCCACTCGCAGCTGGGACGACGTCGACGGGCTGTGGCTGCAAGTCGGCTGTTTTACCGCAAACGCCATGCAGCTCGAAGCCGGCAAGAAGCCGAACGAATTAAAACCGTGCGCAGGAGAGGGCGCGAATGGCGGGCGCATCCAGATGCTGCCCCAGAGCACGAAGGTCGAGGGTGCCTCGCCACCCTACGCGCCGCTCGGTGCGCCACGCATTTCATACGCTTCGCCGCCCTATTCGGGCGCTCTCGCGCTCAAACTGGCTGTCCAGGCGCTGGAAGGAAAGGACGTGCCGAAGCTGACCATCCTGCCGCTACCGGTCGTCACCAGCGAGACGGTCAAGCTATGCGAGGAGGGTACCTGGGAGGAAATGAAGGCCGGATGCAATGCCTTCAACCCGGCACTGGTCAGCAATCCCGGATGGTTCGCCTCAATCTTTTCGGAACAGACGCCGGAGATCGGCCTCAACGCCGCACTGGTCGGTCAGCCAGAAAACTGATGGTCGCCCAAAGCGCCGCGCGAGTTTCTCGTCGCGGCGCCTCTTCCACGCGCTGCCGCAGACAAGGCCCGATGACTACGCACACGGTGATCCCCGCTATCGAGGTCGACAGCATCGGCAAGGCATTTGGCCCGACCGTTGCGCTCAAAGATGTCTCCTTCGCTGTGCGGCCGGGCAGCGTGCACGCACTGCTTGGTGAGAACGGAGCCGGTAAGTCCACGCTCGTGAAGCTGCTGTCCGGCCTGATGCGCCCGAACAGCGGCCGCATACGAATCTTTGGCGAGGAGCGCCGGCTGTCGTCGCCGCGCGAGGCGCATGCCTCCGGTGTGCAGACAGCATTCCAGGAGATGACGCTGATTCGCGACCTCAGCGTCCTTGACAATATGCTTCTGCCCTACGCATCGATGGGCCCGACGGGGCTCGTCCGCCGCGTCGCCGCGCGCGCTGCGCTGCGCCGTCACGTCGATGAGCTCGGCTTCTCGGTCGATCTCGACGCGGAGGTAGCGAGCCTCGAGCTGGCTGTGCGCCAGAAGATCGAGATTGCCCGCGCCGTTTATCGCAAGCCGCGTATACTGCTGCTCGACGAGCCGACCTCGACGCTGGCTGGCCGTGACGTCGACTGGCTCGGCGCAATCATCGCCCGCCTGAAGGCCGCCGGTACCACTATCGTCTTCATTACTCATCGCATGCGCGAGGTTCGCGCGTTCTGCGATACGTTGACCATTCTGCGCAACGGCCGCCACATCACCACCGCGCCGGTCGGCGAGGTCAGCGACGCGCAGGTGATCGAGAGCATCATCGGCCGTTCCATCGAGCAGACTTTCCCCCCCAAGCCAGACGCCGGGCAGCCTTTCGGGTCGCCGGTGCTCGGTGTGCGCGATCTGAAGGTGGGGCACAAGCTTGACGGCGTCGGCTTCGACCTCCGCCGCGGCGAGATACTCGGCGTAGCCGGTCTGCAGGGGATGGGGCAACAGGACCTGTTCCTGGCTTGCTTTGGCATGGCAGAGATCGAGCGCGGTCAGGTGCTGGTAGATGGTCGGGCGGTTCGACTGAGTTCGCCAGGCGATGCGTTGCGGCCGAACATTGCCATCGGTCTGGTGCCGGAGGATCGTAAGACCGAAGGCCTCTTTCTCAATCTCTCGGGCCGCGAGAACGCCTCTCTCCCGGTGGTCGACCGCTTCACGCACTTCGGGCTGATCGACGCTGCTGCCGAGGGCGTGGCGGTGGAGGCTGCGTTCCGCACAGTTGAGGTGGACCGTCGGGCCTTGTGGACCAGTGCCCGCTCCTTTTCCGGCGGCAACCAGCAGAAGATCGCCATCGCCAAGTGGCTGGTCGCCCAGAGCCGGATCCTGCTGCTGTTCGATCCGACGCGCGGTATCGACGTCGGCACAAAGCACGAACTCTATGTAATGATGCGCCATTACGTCGAGTCCGGCGGCTCCATCCTGTTCCACTCGACCGAGATTCCTGAACTGGTCCACCTCTGCGACCGCGTTCTCGTCCTCTATGACGGTCGTCTCGCGGCCGAGCTATCAGGTGAACGCATCACCGAACCTGACATCATGAGGCCAGCCCTTGGTCACGCTGCCGCGGAGATCGCCTGATGAGCCTCGTCTCGGCGCGCGGACGCAGCGCAACCGCTCCTCTCGCACGCTGGCTCGCGCGCAACCGCGGCGCGCTGATCGCCGCTATCGTATTCGCGCTCTCGCTTGGGGTGGTCGACTGGGTTGGAGCCGGGCCGCTGACCTATTTCGACGTCTCCTTCCTGTCCAGCGGCGGCGCCACCTCGGCGATTGCAGCAATGGGCCAGACGCTGGTCGTGCTGTCCGGTGGCTTTGACCTCTCAGCGGGCGCAGTGGTGTCGCTGGTCAATGTCGCGCTGGCCTCAAGCATGGATCCCATGGCGCCGGGCGCCAACATTGTCCTGTGGACGCTGGCCGGTATCGGCATCGGGATGACGGTCGGCGCCTTCAACGGCTTCTTTATTGCGTGGCTGCGCATGCAGCCGATCGTCGTCACTTTGTCGACCATGTTTATCCTGCAGGGCGTCACCCTTCTGGTAATGGACAAGCCGGGCGGCTTCGTCTCCCCAGACCTAGGCTCGTTTTACCTCGGCGACGCGCTGCCCAACCTGGTGCCGATGCCCCTGGCTGTGATCGGCGTCGTGCTGCTGATGTGGCTGTGGCTGAAGGGCACCCGTTTCGGCACCGCGCTGTACGCGGTTGGCAGTGATCCGGATTCAGCCGCCGCTGTCGGCGTCGGTGTCGTGATGGTGCGTTTCCTGGTCTACGTGATCGCCGGCGGTTGCTACGGTCTGGCCGGAGTGTTCATCAGCGCCCAGACCGGTAGCGGCGATCCGCTCGTCGGCAACCCGCTGCTCTTATCGATGTTCGCCGCCGTCGTGGTCGGCGGCACCCGGCTGGGCGGGGGGCAGGGCGGCCCGGCTGGCACCGTTTTCGGCGCCTACATCCTGATGATGGTCGTCAACATACTGCTGGTACTTAACGTCTCGGCCTACTATTCGACCATTGCCGAGGGCACCATCCTGATCCTCGCCGTGCTTGCCGGCTCAATCTCGCGCGGCTCGGTGCTGGCGGTGAAGCTACGCGCCGCGCGTGCTCAGTTCGCCGCTTGGCGCGCCGGTATTCTGCCGGCCCAGCTCGATCGCGCCGACCGGCGCATGCAGATCGCTCCGCGCACGCCGTCGCGCGCCGGTGCCGCACCTCCTTTGCACGTCCGCTATGCCGAAACCTTCCGCTACGCGTTACCAGCCTATATCTGTCTGGTGGCGATCGTCATCGCCACCCAGCTCTGGCTCGGCCACGCCATTCTCAATCCCGGCTACTGGAACTCGCTTCTGGTCCTGTCGTCCTTCCTCGCGGTGTTGGCGCTGGGGCAGGGCACGGTCATCCTCACCGGCGGCCTCGACCTCTCGGTGCCGTGGACCATTGGCCTCTGCGGCATCATTCTTGCCGGCACGGTCAACGGGTCCGATGCCGCGCTGGCCTACGCGCTGCCTGCGGTATTGGTGATGGCGCTGGCGATCGGCTTCGCCAACGGCGCCGGAATAGTCTATCTCGGCATCTCACCGATCGTCATGACGCTTGCCACCAACGGCATTCTGCAGGGCTTTGCGCTGCTCTATTCGCAGGGTACACCGGCCGGCTTTTCCTCGCCAATGCTGCGCTGGTTCATGACCGGGCGCCTCGCCGGCGTCACCCCAGTGGTGCCGTTCATGCTCGCCTTCGTTGCCGTCGCGGTGTTGGTGCTCGGGCGCACGCCCTTCGGACGCCGCGTTTACGGCATTGGCAACGGCGTCCGCGCCGCGCAGCTCTCCGGCATTCGCGTCGAGCGCACGCTGATCCTGGTCTATATGCTGTCGTCGCTGTGCGCGGCCGTGGTAGGCGTCATGCTGACCGGCTTCTCCGGCCAGGCCAGCCTCGGCATGGGCGACGACTACCTGCTGCCATCCATCGCAGTGGTGGTTGTCGGCGGCACGCTGATCACCGGGGGGCGCGGCCATTACTTGGGCATGCTCGGCGGCGTGCTTCTGCTCACCGCGCTGCAGATGCTGCTTGCCGGCACCACGCTGCCTTATGCCACCCGCGCGATCCTATACGGCCTTGTCGTGCTCGGTGCCGTCATGGCCCTGCGCGAGCGGCGCGTCCAATAGAGGGAACGACGAAGGGAATGACATCATGAGATCGAGAGCGCCGCGTTCGGCCGATGACTATCTCTCCGGCCTCGCCGGCCAACGCGTGCTGGTCACCGCCGGCGCCGGCGGAATCGGCCTGGCCATCGCAGAGACGCTTGGCCGGCTCGGCGCCCGCCTGGTCGTCTGCGACGTGTCCGACGCCGCGCTGGCCGCGGTCGGCAACACCGTCGCGGTTGAAGCGGCGGTCAAGGCGGATGTCTCCAGCGAGGCTGACGTTGACCGGCTGTTCGAGAAGGTGACCGAGACACTCGGGGGGCTCGATGCGCTGATCAACAATGCCGGAATCGCTGGTCCAACCGGGGGCGTCGACGAAATCGCTCTCGAAGACTGGCGCCGCTGTATCGACGTCTGCCTGACGGGCCAATTCCTGTGTGCGCGGCGCGCCGTGCCGATGCTCAAGGCCGCCGGAGGAGGTTCCATCGTCTCCATGTCCTCGGCCGCGGGCCGCCACGGCTACGCCTTCCGCACCCCATATTCGGCCGCCAAGTTTGGTGTCGTCGGCTTTACCCAAAGCCTCGCCAAGGAACTCGGACCGAGTGGTATCCGCGTGAATGCAATCCTGCCCGGCATCATCGAAGGGCCGCGAATCGAGAGCGTCATCTCGGCGCGCGCCCAGCAGCTTGGCATCACTTACGAGGAGATGACCGGCCGTTACCTGCAAAACATCTCGCTGCGGCGGATGACCAGCCCCTATGATGTGGCGTCCATGGTCGCGTTTCTGCTCTCGGACGCGGGGTTGAACATCTCGGGTCAGTCGCTTGGCGTGGATGGAAATGTCGAGACCCTATAGCTCCAGCATAAGAAAAAAATCCAATCCTGTCCTCACAATGTCCGGAGAATAGCATGACTACGGTAGCCATTGTCGGCAGCGGTTTCATTGGGCGAGGTTGGGCGATCAGCTTTGCTCGCTCGGGCCATGCGGTGCGCATGTGGGACCATCTCCCCGAAGCAGCCGAAGGTGCCCGCAACTACATCGCTGGCGTGCTCGGTGACCTCGCGGCGAACGACCTTCTGCGCGGCCAAGTGCCCGACGAGGTGCTTGCCCGCATCACGATCGTAAATGAACTCGCCGAGGCGGTCCGCGACGCGGTGCATATCCAGGAGAACACCCCTGAGAAACGCGAAATAAAGCGCGAGATTTTCACGCGCATTGATGCCGTCGCCGATCCCGGTGCCGTCATCGCAAGTTCGACGTCGGCTCTCCTTCCCTCGACCTTCACCGATCATCTTGCAGGTCGCCACCGCTGCCTGGTCGTACATCCGATAAACCCGCCATACCTCGTGCCGGCGGCGGAAGTGGTGCCGGCGCCGTGGACCTCCCGCGAGACCGTCGACAAGACCCGCGCCTTTCTGGTTTCGGCGGGCCACGCACCACTCGTCATGACAAAGGAGCTCGACGGTTTCATCATGAACCGGATGCAAGGCGCGCTACTCGAGGAGGCGTTCCGGCTGGTTGCGGGCGGCTATGCGAGCGTCGAGGACGTGGACGTCGGCATCAGGGATGGGCTGGCTCTCCGCTGGTCGTTCATGGGGCCATTCGAGACGATCGACCTCAATGCACCGGGCGGCGTGCGTGACTATGTCGAGCGGTACCAGTCGATCTATTCGAACATCTTTCCGCAGATGCGGCATCGGGTGGATTGGGCTGGCCAGGTCCTCCAGACGGTGGAGAGCGAACGCCGCCGACGACTGCCCCAAGAGGGATTGCTGGACCGCCAGGTCTGGCGTGACCGTCGCCTCATGGCGCTGGCGGCGCACAAGAAGAAGGCGGATGAGGAGTTCGGCCAATGACGCAAGCAGGCGCCACCACGACACGCAAATCAACCGGCCCGCAAATGACGGGCAAAGTCATCATCACCTGCGCTGTGACGGGGGCGATACACACCCCGACCATGTCGCCCTATCTCCCGATCACGCCGGACGAGATCGCATCCGAGGCGATCGCGGCAGCCGAGGCGGGCGCTGCGATCCTTCATTTGCATGCGCGCGATCCTGAGACTGGCAAGCCCGACCAGACGCCGGAAGCCTTTGCGCGCTTCCTGCCCCGGATCAAGCAGGGCACGGAAGCGGCGATAAACATCACTACCGGCGGCAGTCCCTACATGAAAGTGGAGGAGCGAGTCAGGCCAGCTGCCCAGTTCAAGCCCGAGGTCGCCTCGCTCAACATGGGCTCGATCAACTTCGGCCTCTATCACCTTGTCGACAAGTACAAGACCTTCAAGTTCGACTGGGAAAAGCAACATCTGGAGGCTACCAGGGACCTAGTCTTCCGCAATTCCTTCAAGGACATCGAGTACATCCTTTCGACCTGCTACGACAACGGCACCCGCTTCGAATTCGAATGCTACGACATTGCGCATCTCTACAATCTGTCGCATTTCGCCGACCGCGGTTTGGTCAAACCACCCTTCTTCGTCCAGTCGGTGTTCGGGCTGCTTGGCGGCATCGGAACACACCCTGAGGATGTCGCCCACATGAAGCGCACCGCCGACCGTCTGTTCGGCGGCCAATTCCGCTGGTCGGTGCTCGGCGCGGGTGCCAGCCAGCTGCGCATCGCGGCCCAGGCGGCCGCCCTGGGCGGCAACATCCGCGTCGGTCTTGAGGACAGCCTGTGGGCCGGCCGCGGCAAGCTCGCCAAGTCGAATGCCGAGCAGGTTCAACTCGCTCGTAAGATCATCGAGGGCTTGGGCATGGAAGTTGCAACGCCCGACGATGCGCGCGAGATCCTGTCGCTGAAAGGCGGCGACAAGGTTGCCTTCTAAGGATCTCGCCATGCTGAGGATCGAAGTGCTCTCCGACAGGCCAGATCAACTCGGCGAAGGACCGTTATGGGATGTGCGCGAGCAGCGGCTCTACTGGATCGATTCCTACAAACCCTCGATCCATTCCTCAGATTGCGCGGGTGGCGATCGCAAGAGTTGGAGCGTGCCGGAACCGATCGGCTCGATGGCTCTGCGTGAGCAGGGGGGCGCGATCTTGTCGCTTCGCGACGGCTTCTACACCTTCGACTTCGACACTGGCCGCGCGGAGCGTATCGTCGAGACGCAACCAGGCGAACTGCGCCCGCGGATGAATGACGGAAAGGTCGACCGGCAGGGACGCTTCGTCGCCGGATCCATGGACTTCGAGGAACGCGAGCCCGTCGGAAAGCTGTTCCGGCTGAATCATGACCTGTCGCTCAGCACGCTCGATGCCGGCATCATCTGTTCCAACGGACCCTGCTGGAGTCCGGACGGCGGCACGTTCTATTTTGCCGATACGGGCAAGCGGGTCATCTGGGCATACGCATACGATGTCGTGACTGGCAACGTACGCTCTCGGCGTGTCTTTACCAGCTTCGAGAACCTACGAGGTCTGCCGGATGGCGCGACGGTCGATTCCGAGGGTTACCTCTGGAGCACGGAAGTCTATTCAGGACGCCTTATCCGGTTCGATCCAAGCGGGGTAGTTGACCGCATCATCGGTCTGCCTGTCCAATCGACGACGAGCGTCATCTTCGGCGGCCCCGATCTCGACATCGCCTATGTGACCTCGATGGCCAGGCCCTTCCAGTACCAATATCATCGCGAGCGCGAGGCGGGGTTCGTCTTCGCAATCCATGGCGTGGGCGTTCGAGGCATTGAGGAACCGCGGTTCAAGGGTTGACGGTTCGCAGGACGAATGGAGGATGTGCCATGAAGATCGACGTCGTCGTTGACGTTAAGACAACCCTTGGCGAGGGGCCGCTTTGGGATGTTGGGCAACAGCGCCTTTACTGGATCGATTCCTTCGACGGGCGGGTGTTCCGCGCCACGCACGATGGCCGCGAGATCCGCTCTTGGGACGTGCCTATGAAGATCGGTTCCATGGCGCTGCGCAAGGATGGGGATGGAGCGATCGTCAGCCTCGCGCGCGGCTTTCATCTCCTCGATTTCAAGACGGGCGATGTCGAACTGATCCACGATCCGGAACCAGACAAGCCATCCAACCGCATCAATGACGGCAAAGTCGACAAGCGCGGCCGCTTCGTGGCCGGCTCGATGGACACCATGGAAAGTGGGCCCAACGGCGCACTGTATCGCGTCGATCCTGATCTCAGCGTGCACAAGCTCGACGACGGCATCATCGTGTCCAACGGCCCCTGTTGGAGCCCTGATGGAAGCGTCTTCTATTTTGCCGATTCCTGGTCGGGCGAAATCTGGGCCTATGACTACGATCTTGAAACCGGAAACGTCTTCAACCGGCACACCTTCGCCAAAGTCGACACCGCTAGAGGCGGCGCCGCCGATGGCTCAACCGTGGACGAGGAAGGCTGCCTCTGGAACGCGCAGGTCTACGACGCGAAAATAGTTCGCTACCGGCCGGACGGTACCGTCGACCGGGTCATCGACATGCCGGTCAAGAAAGTCACTTCAGTGATGTTCGGAGGCCCGAACCTCGACATCCTCTACGTGACTTCGATGGCAAAACCTCCGCTGCCACGTTTTCCAGGCGACGGCGTCTTGCGCGGCAGTCTTTTCGCCATCAGCGGCCTCGGCGTTCGCGGCATTCCCGAGCCGCGCTTCGGCGGCTGAACAGCCACTTCCATAGATCGCATCCGAAGTCGCGCCAAGCCGCGTCGCGAAGCAATGGGCAGAGGTGCAACTTGGTACTCGCAGAGAGGAGACTTTCCTTGCCTCGATTCAAGAATGTCCACAAAGCGACAATGAAGTCGATGACCGGCTTTCGGGATTTTCGTACGACCGCCAACGCTTAAGCTCTTCAGTCGTTGGAATGACGCCTCCCCAGACTGGCCGGTTCCGGAGAACGAACCCGCTATGCGGGATGGGCGCGTGGGGTGAGGTAGAGATCAAGAACCGGTCGTCGCACCCGCATTGAGCGAGGTTCGGCGGCGGCAGAGCATCAAGGGCTTCTTCAACAAGGAGCCCGACCATGACCTATCCTGCTCTCGATGCACCAATCAGTCCGTTGCGTCAGCGGCTGATCGACGACATGAACATGCGGCGTTTCTCACAGGAGACGCAGCGCAACTATCTCCGCGACATCGGACGCCTGGCGACGTTCCTCGGCCGGTCGCCGGATACAGCGACAACCGACGACCTGCGCCGGTTCCAGATCGAGCAGCAGGACGACGGTGTTCCAGTGCCGACGATGAACAGCATCGTGTCGGCGCTGCGCTTCTTCTTCACGCATACGGCCGATCGTCCCGATCTGGCGCGCAAGCTCGTTCGTCTGGCGCACCCGCGCAAGCTGCCGGTGGTGCTGAGCCGCGACGAGGTTGCCCGTCTGCTCAACGCCACCACCTGCCTCAAGCACCAGGCCGCACTGTCGGTCGCCTATGGCGCGGGCTTGCGCGTCGCCGAGGTCTCGGCGCTGAAGGTCGGCGACATCGACAGCGAGCGCATGCTGATCCGGGTCGAGCGCGGCAAGGGCGGGCGGTATCGCAACGCCATGCTGTCACAAGACCTGCTCTTGCTGCTGCGTCAGTGGTGGAAGGTCGGACGCCAGCAGGGCGTGATGCATCGCGACGGCTGGCTGTTTCCGGGGCAGCATGCGATGAAGCCCATCAGCACCCGCCAGCTTTATCGCGTGGTCGTCGAGGCAGCGCAGGCCGCCGACATCGCCAAGCGGGTCGGACCGCACACGCTGCGTCACAGCTTCGCCACCCACCTGCTGGAGGACGGCACGGACATCCGGATCATCCAGGTCCTGCTCGGGCACGCCAAGCTAAATAGCACCGCCTTCTACACCAAGGTCGCGACCCGCACGGTGCGCACGGTCACGAGCCCGCTCGACAAGCTCGGCCTGTTCAAGGGAGAAGTATCACCCGACGGCTGAGCCGTGCGCGCCTCGCTCGAGGTCGCCGACATCTTCCGTGCTGCTGGTTCTGTTTACCGGGCCGCCCATGCCGGGCATCTGAGCCTCGCCCAGCTCAAGGTGATGTCGGCGATCGAGCACTGCCGCACCGCGGCCCTTGGCGGTCACGTCGAGGCCTGCGAGGACTGCGGCCAGTGGCGCATCGCCTACAACTCCTGCCGCAACCGGCACTGTCCGAAGTGCCAGGGTGCGGCCGCACGTACATGGCTCGCCGAGCGGGAAGCCGACCTGCTGCCGGTCGGCTACTTCCACGTCGTGTTCACGCTGCCCGGCGAGGTCGCCGACATCGCGCTCCAGAACAAGGCGCTCGTCTACGACCTGCTGTTCAAGGCGGCGTCGGAGACGATGCTGACGATTGCCGCCGATCCCAAGCACCTCGGCGCGAGCATCGGCATCACAGCCGTGCTCCACACCTGGGGTTCGGCGATGACGCACCATCCGCACGTGCACATGATCGTGCCAGGCGGCGGCATCGCGCCTGACGCGAGCCGCTGGATATCGTCGCGTCCGGCCTTCCTGCTGCCGGTGCGCGTACTCGGCAAGCTGTTCCGCCGCCTCTTCCTCACCCGTCTGGTCGCGCTGTACGACGCTGGCCGGCTCAGCTTCTTCGGATCGATGGCGCACCTCACCGACCGGCGGGCATTCCTGCGCCACCTCGCTCCCGTCAGGAGGAAGCGCTGGGTGGTCTACGCCAAGGCACCGTTCGCCGGACCGGAAGCCGTACTCGCCTACTTGTCGCGCTACACGCACCGGGTCGCGATCTCGAACCGCCGCCTGATCGCCTTCGAAGAGGCTGGCGTCACCTTCCGCTACAAGGATTATCGCCGCCCTGTCGCCGAGCGGCAGCAGGTCATGACACTCGCCACCGACGAGTTCATTCGTCGGTTCGTGCTGCACGTCCTGCCGCGCGGCTTCCATCGCATCCGCCACTACGGCTTGCTTGCCAGCGGCGCCCGCAAGGCTAGCCTCGCGCTTGCTCGCGAACTCCTGAACGTCACCGCACCGTCCGATGACGACACCACTGAGGAACCGGACGACTTCCACCCGCCATGCCCCTGCTGCGGCGGACGCATGATCGTCATCGAGACCTTCGAACGATGGAGGCAGCCGCGCGGACCGCCACAGGGTTCCCCGTCGACCGGGAGCAGCACGCCATGACCCGGCATGGAATGGTTCAGCCTTCAGCTGCAGGCACTCAGCCTCCGGCAACGGATCGACGCACGTCTATGGTGATGATCGACGCCGACAAAGCCGCGCCCAGCCGCCGGCCGTCCCGACAACACCGCGCGGAGGCGCAACGAAGCGGTCTGTCTGCATTCATCCCGGCGCTTCCCGACGGCGGTCGCGCCATCGCCGACATCTGCCGAAAATCGAAATCCCCATAACCATCGACTGTGCCCCGCGGGTTCCTTCCTCGGGGACTTTCGTACGCCTGCCGGCGCCCGAAACTCTTCACGATATCAGACTGTCCGCTGCCAACCGCAAAGAGCCACGACTGCTTTGCGCCCACATCAGGAATTGAACTTCATCTAAGTTGTTGTTTTATTGAAAAAAGAATGATGGCTGGGGAACCTGGATTCGAACCAGGACTAACGGAGTCAGAGTCCGTGGGTCTACCGTTAACCTATTCCCCAGCAGGCGCGTCTGGTATCGCGCTAGCCAAGCGGCTCATGTGCCGCGAGCGCTGCCTTGTAGCCGCCATCGGAAAATAGTCAAGCCCGCAGCTGAGTTCAATCGCAGGCTTTTTTGAGCCTTTGTCGGATGCATGTCGTTCGACCAAAATCCGTCTGCGCTTTTGGGCGACATGGATTGGCTCTCTTGCTGAGACGGAGGTGGGGGTTCAACTGCTCCCCTTGCTGTACTGCGAATGCTCGAAATACAGCACTAGGCAGAGGCCGATCAGAAGCGGAATGATGAGATAGAACAGGCGGAACACCAGAAGCGCGGCGAGCACGCCCACGGGATCCATGTCGGAAAGGCCGGTGAGGAAGACGACCTCGAAGACGCCAAGCGCGCCCGGCGCATGCGACAGGAGCCCGATCGAGAACGAGACCATGAACACGCCGAGCACGACGAAATAGCCGGGATTGCCGGCCTCCGGCAGGGCGAAATAGATGATCGCAGCGGCGGCCAGCAGCTCGACCGGCCCGACCAGCAACTGTCGCGCCACGATCGGCAGCGCCGGGTAGTGGAGCTGGAAGCTGCCGATCTTCAGCGGTCTCAGCCGGAGCCAGCTGCCGAAGGCATAGGCGCCGACGAGGATGAGCATGGCGAGCCCCGCGGCGAAAGCGGCGCCGTGATGCGGCGCGCCGGTGAAGCGATCGATGATCTGCGGCTCGAACAGCAGAACGAGGCCGCCGAGGAAAACGCTGGAGAGGATGAAGGTGAACCAGCAGATCGCCACCAGCACTCCGACCTCCTGGCCAGTCAGTCCGCGCGTGGCGTAAGCGCGATAGCGGATCACCGCGCCGGAAAACACCGAGCCGCCGATATTGTGCGACACCGCGTAGGTGGTGAAGGAGCACAACGTGACGAACAGCCACGATACTTTTTTGCCGATATGCAGCAACGCTATGTGGTCGTAACCGGCGAGCGAGGCATAGGCGACGACCGAGCTCATCGCCGCCAGCACCCAGTCGCGCGGAGGGATGGCGGCGATGCCGATCCAGACATCGTTCAACGAAATGCCGCGCAGTTCGTGGATGAGCAGCCACAGTGAAAACGCGACGGCTGCGATGCCTATGACCGGCCAGAAATAGCGCCTCCAATTCATGGCGTCGTCATCATGCGTTGCAGCTCATTGATTTGATATTGCCATCGCCCAACCCCTTCGAACCCGCATTTGAGACATGCCTGATTGAAGCCGGCTATTCAACCGGCAAGACATTGCCCCTACGTGATGCTGCCAAATTTAGCGCCTCGCACTCTTGGTGATTGCGAACGGCACTGCTACTCTGTTGCCAACTTGAAACAGATCGAGGTGCCTGCTGCGTCCGTTCCCGGTTCGCGCGGCGCCGGAAGGAACTGAAGTGGAAGACCACGATACCGGCGCGGGCGCGTCGGCAGTGGGCATGTCAGGGGCATCGCCGGCGCAGTCGGCGAGCCCGCACCCGGTGCGATTCAGCCGCCATGCGGGTTCGCACCAGAGACATGCCGACCCCCGACGCACCGGCCCCAAACATGCCGGCCCCAAAGATGCCGGCCAGAGACAAACTGGCGCAAGTCAGGCCGATCAGCATGCCGATCAGCCGAAAGGCAAGACGCGAAAGCGCCGCAAGCGCAAGCGCGGTCGCAAGGTGTTCGCGCGTGACGAGAACGGCGCCGTGCAGCCTGCCGCGCCCGCCAGCACGACGGCAAGCCAGCCTCAGAGCCCGCCCTTGCAGGCTGAGCGAAGGCCGCCGCCCCAATCTCCGCCACGTCCGCCCCAGCAGGAATTGCCTGTCTTCGCCGCGCTCGACCTGGGCACCAACAATTGCCGGTTGCTGGTCGCGGTGCCTGGACGTCACGGCCAATTCCGGGTCATCGACGCTTTCTCGCGCATCGTCAGGCTAGGCGAGGGGCTGACGGCCAGCGGCCGGCTCGGCCAGGCGGCGATGGATCGTGCTGTCGAGGCGCTGAAGATCTGCGGCGAGAAGCTGCGCAACCGCAAGATCAGGAAAGCCAGGCTGATCGCCACCGAGGCCTGCCGTTCGGCAGCCAATGGCGTCGAGTTCCTGGATCGCGTCGAGCGCGAGGCCGGGCTGAAGCTCGAGATCATCGACCGCCAGACCGAGGCGCGCCTTGCCGTCTCCGGCTGCGGCTCGCTGGTTGAGCGCGATACGCAGGGCGTGGTGCTGTTCGACATTGGCGGCGGCTCGTCCGAAATAGCGCTGATCGACTTGACGGGACGGCGTTCTCCACGGCTCGCAAACCACATCGTCTCTTGGACGTCGCTGCCCGTCGGCGTCGTCTCTCTCGCCGAGCGCTTCGGCGGCCGCACTGTCACGCGCGAGACCTTTGCCGCCATGGTCGACGACGTTGCGGCGCGGCTGAAGGCCTTCGACGGCCGCGACCGGCTCGCGCATGTGCTGGCCAGCCCCAACTTCCATCTGCTTGGCACCTCCGGCACGGTGACGACGCTGGCCGGCGTGCATCTCGATCTCGAGCGCTACGACCGCCGCCGCGTCGATGGGCTGTGGATGGACCGCGACAGCGTCGATCGCATGATCGAGCGGCTGATCGGCTGGGATTTCCAGCAGCGTTGCGCCAACCCTTGCATCGGCGCCGACCGCGCCGACCTCGTGCTCGGCGGCTGCGCCATTCTCGAGGCGATCCGTGGCGTGTGGCCGTCCGAGCGGCTGCGTGTCGCCGACCGCGGCTTGCGCGAGGGAATCCTGAGCGAATTGATGGCCGATGACGGCGTTTGGCGTGGCGGCCGATCGTGAGCAAGAAGCCTGAAAAGACGGGTTCGGGAAGCATTCGCGTTCTCAAGACCCGGATCAAGAAAAAGAGCGGCCTGAAGGAATCCTCGCGCCGCTGGCTCGAGCGCCACATGAACGATCCTTATGTGCAGCGCTCCAAGGTGGACGGGTATCGCTCCCGCGCGGCCTACAAGCTGATCGAGATCGACGATAAGCATCATCTGCTGAAGCCCGGCATGAAGGTCATCGACCTGGGTGCCGCCCCCGGCGGCTGGTGCCAGGTGGCGGCAGCGCGGACGAAGTCAACAGCCGAGAATCCGCATGTCGTCGGCATCGACTATCTCGAAATGGATGCCGTCCCGGGCGCCGTCATCCTGCAGATGGATTTCCTCGACCCCGATGCGCCGCGGAGGCTTGCCGAGGCGCTGGGCGGCCGGCCGGATGTGGTGCTGTCCGATATGGCGGCGCCGACCACCGGCCACCGCCGCACCGATCATCTGCGCACCATGCATCTGTGCGAAGTCGCAGCCGATTTCGCGCTGCACGTGCTCAGGCCCGGGGGGCATTTCCTCGCCAAAACCTTCCAGGGCGGCGCCGAGAACGAGCTCTTGTCATTGCTGAAGCAGAATTTTCGGTCCGTCCATCATGTGAAGCCGCCGGCCTCGCGCGATGAATCGGTGGAGCTTTACCTGCTGGCCAAGGAGTTCAAGGGTCCCGGGACCTCGTCACTCTAGGGTCTGCGCTCCGTTTCGCGTCGCTCCGCCCTAAAATGACGATGTTACGGGAGAGCGCACCGCGCTCTACTTCCCTGCCGTGCCCACCGATTCCAGCGTCTTCGGCGTGATCAGCCGGCCGTGTCCCGAGACGGCATTGCCGGCCTCCGGCGCGAGCCGCATGAAGGTGATCGATGAGGCCGCCGAGACGGCCGCTACGATGAAAAAGGCGATGTGGAAGTCGCTCAAGGTCAGCGGCCCGCCATGGATGGAGGTCGACACTTCGAGGATGCCGCCGGCCAGCGCCACGCCCATGGCGATCGACAATTGCTGGAAGACCGCCGTGATCGGTGTCGCCTTGCTGGTGTCGGCGGGCGTGATCTCGGCATAGGAGAGCGCGTTGACGCCGGTGAAGAACATCGAGCGGATGAAGCCGCCGACCAAAAGGATAGCCAGCATCAGCGTGTAGGGCGTGTCGGGCGTGAACAGGCCGTAGATGGCGATCGAGACGGCCGCAATCAGCGAGCCCCAGATCAGCACGCGGCGGAAGCCGGCGAGCCGGAAGAGCAGCGCCGTCGCGAACTTCATGCCGATGGCGCCGATGGCCGAGACGAAGGTGATCATGCCCGACTGGAACGGTGTCAGCCCGAAACCGATCTGGAACATCAGCGGCAGAAGGAACGGGACCGCGCCGATGCCGATGCGAAACAGCGAGCCGCCGAGCACCGAGGATCGGAAGACCTGGTTGCGGAATAGCTCCAGCGCCAGCAGCGGGTTCTTGGCGCGGCGGGCGTGGATGAGATAGAGCACCCCGGAGAGCACTCCGACCGCCACCGTGATGAATCCGGCCATCGGCGGCAGCGCCGGCAGGCTGACGACGGAAAGGCCGAAGACGACGCCGGACGCCGCGAGACCGCTGAGCACAAATCCGGGGAAATCGAGCGGCGGTGTCTCCGCAGGCTCGGTCTCGGGCAAGAACCGCGTGGCAAGCCAGATGCCCAGCAGCCCGATCGGTACGTTGATCAGAAAGATCCAGTGCCAGGTCAGATAGGTGGTGATGAAGCCGCCGATCGGCGGGCCGACCAGGGGGCCGACCAGCGCAGGCACGGTCAGCCAGGACATCGCCGCGACCAGCTCGCTTTTTGGCGTGGCGCGCACCAGCACCAGTCGGCCGACCGGCGTCATCATCGCGCCGCCTATGCCTTGCAGGAAGCGCGACACCACGAAAGCCGGCAGCGAATTGGAAAACGCGCAGGCGACAGAGCCGGCAATGAAGACGCCGATAGCGGAGCGAAACACGGTCTTGGCCCCGAACCGGTCCGCCATCCAGCCGCTGATCGGAATGAAGATCGCCAACGACACCAGATAGGCCGTCAGCGCCAGTTTCAGCGCGATCGGACTGGTGTGGATGTCGATCGCGATCGCCGGCAGCGACGTGGCGATTACGGTCGAATCCATGTTCTCCATGAAAAGTGCGACCGCTAGGATGAGCGGGATGATGCGGTTCAAGGGAACGCCCTGATTGTCTTCGCGAATCTGCAGCCTGGCTTGGGGGCGAGCCGGCAAGCTCGGGCGGTTATCACGCCTTGGCCCGGGTGTCGCATTAAATTGCTGTCACTTTTACGCGAACGCACCGCTGTTGGTCATCGCTACTGCTTGCCGAGAGTGATGCTGATCATTATTGTAGTGTAGATAACTACAATCTAGGCGCAAGTCGTGGATGAAGCCGTTTCTGCTGCCGACGCCAATCGCAAGTTTTCCCTCATTCTTCGCGGCGTGCGGGATGGCCAGAGCTATGTCGTGACCAGTCATGGCCGGCCTGTGGCTCGGATTGTGCCCGCCGAGAAGAGCGAAGGCGTGGCTTCCCGCTCGCGGGCGTCCCTGCTGTCGCGTCTCAGGCGCCAGCCTGTTGTTGACGCCGAAAAATGGACCCGCGACGAACTTTATGAGGACGACCGGTGAAGGTCGCAATCGACACCAATGTTCTTGCCTACGCCGAAGGTGTGAACGACGCCGAAAAACGCGAGGTCGTCCTCGAACTGCTGGCTAACGTTCCGCAAGAGGGGACGGTCATTCCTGTTCAGGCTCTTGGCGAATTGTTCAATGTGTTGGTGCGCAAGGCAGGTCTATCGCATCCAGAAGCCCGGGACGCACTTTTGAACTGGCGCGATGCGTTCCCGGTTGCCCGAACGACGCCCGAGGCGATGATGATGGCCGTAGACTTGGCCGCCGACCATCGCTTCGGTATTTGGGATGCCGTCATTCTGTCCACAGCCTCGCTATCGGCTTGCCGGTTGCTCTTGTCGGAGGACCTGCAGCATGGCTTCACTTGGGGCGGCGTCACCATCGTCAATCCCTTTGTGTCACCGCGCCACGAGTTGCTCGACGATCTGCTGGGCACCAAATAGGAAGCATGCGCGCCGCGCAACGACCGGCTTTTCTTCCGCCCCGGGACGTGTTACCAGCCACCGCCAATCCTGAAAGGGAAGATGAGAGTCGGCGCTGGCCAATCGGTTCAGCGCCTTTTCCGCATTCAAAAGGACTGGCCATGGGAAAAATCATCGAAACGTCCACCGGCGCGCTGGCGCTGACCTTCGACGACGTGCTCCTGCAGCCCGGCCATTCCGAGGTGATGCCGGGCGAAACCGACATCCGCACCCGCATTGCCGGCGATATCGACCTCAACGTGCCGATCCTGTCTGCGGCCATGGATACCGTCACCGAGGCCCGGCTGGCGATCGCCATGGCGCAGGCCGGCGGCATCGGCGTCATCCACCGCAATCTGACGCCCGCCGAGCAGGCCGAGCAGGTCCGGCAGGTCAAGAAATTCGAATCCGGCATGGTGGTGAACCCGGTCACCATCGGTCCGGACGCCACGCTTGCCGACGCGCTGGCGCTGATGCGCTCCAACGGCATTTCCGGCATTCCGGTGGTCGAGAATGGCGGCACCGGCGGCCACACGGTCGGCCGCCTGGTTGGTATCCTCACCAACCGCGACGTGCGCTTCGCCTCGGATCCGGCGCAGAAGGTCTATGAGTTGATGACCCGTGAGAACCTGATCACGGTCAAGGAGAATGTCGACCAGGACGAGGCCAAGCGCCTGCTGCACAAGCACCGAATCGAGAAGCTGGTGGTGGTCGACCGGAAAGGCAACTGCGTCGGCCTGATCACCGTCAAGGACATCGAAAAGTCGCAGCTCAATCCGCATGCCACCAAGGACGCGCAGGGCCGCCTGCGCGCCGCCGCCGCCACCAGCGTCGGCGATGATGGTTTCGAGCGCGCCGAGCGTCTGATCGACGCCGGGGTCGACCTGCTTGTCATCGACACCGCGCATGGCCATTCGCAGCGCGTGCTGGACGCGGTGGCGCGGGCCAAGAAGCTGTCCAACTCCGTGCGCATCCTGGCCGGCAACGTCGCCACCGCCGACGGCACGAAGGCGCTGATCGACGCCGGCGCCGACGCCGTCAAGGTGGGCATCGGCCCGGGCTCGATCTGCACCACGCGAATCGTGGCCGGTGTCGGCGTCCCGCAATTGTCGGCGATCATGTCGGCGGTCGAGACGGCCAGCAAGGCCGGCGTGAGCGTCATTGCCGATGGCGGCATCAAATATTCGGGCGATCTGGCCAAGGCGCTCGCCGCAGGCGCGAGCGCTGCCATGATCGGCTCGCTGCTTGCCGGCACCGACGAGAGCCCGGGCGAGGTCTATCTGCACCAGGGCCGCTCCTTCAAGGCTTACCGCGGCATGGGCTCGGTCGGAGCGATGGCGCGTGGTTCGGCCGATCGCTATTTCCAGGCGGAGGTCCGCGATACGTTGAAACTGGTTCCGGAAGGCATTGAAGGGCAGGTTCCCTACAAAGGACCTGTGGCTGGCGTGCTGCACCAGCTTGCGGGCGGCCTGAAAGCCGCTATGGGTTATGTGGGTGGACGTGACCTTGCAGACTTCCGCGAGCGCGCCACCTTTGTGCGCATATCCAATGCCGGACTTCGTGAAAGCCACGCCCATGACGTCACGATCACCCGCGAAAGCCCCAATTACCCGGGCGGAATTTGATCGGGAGGCCGACCAGTCCGACCGACAGGGGGGACTGTGGCGTGATTTGAGCGTGGCGGTGCTGCGGCTGTCGCGGCACGCGGCGGCACTTTCCATCGCCTCGATTGCGCTTTTCCTGGTCATGACGGCGCTGGAGTTCCTCTATTTCCAGCGCTTGAGCGGCGGCTTGGCCTCGCTCGACATCCGCGTCGCCGGCTTCACCCCCGACGAAGGCATGGCCTGGCTGACCGCGCTTGGCCGGCGCGGCGGCGAGATCATCATCGTCTGGCACTGTTTGACCTTCGATCTCTTGTTCCCGGCGCTGCTGTCGCTGACGCTCGTCAGCCTCATCCTCGTCTTCGGTCGCCGGCTCAGCACGTTCCGTGCCATGCCGGCGCAAGTGCAGGCATTGTTCTCGCTGGTGCTGGTGCTTCCATACGCGGTCGCCGACTACGTCCAGAATTTCACCGTGGCGCGCTTGCTGTCCGATTTCCAGTCGGCCAATCCCGATTCGCTGGCCTTCGCCTCCTCGCTGACCGTCACCAAATTCGCGCTGCTGGCGATCCCGGTCTTCGTCATCGCCGTATTTGCGGTGGCCGGCCAGCGGCGGCGCTGAGGGCGGCAGATGCGCCAGACGACGATCTTCTGGCCGATGCTGGCGCATGTGCTGCTGGTCTACATCGTCTATCTTGTGATGCTGAAGCGGCGCTATGAGGCTGTGAAATCGGGTGAGGCCAAGGTCAGCCAGTACAAGGTCCGCTCGACCGAGCCGGCCTCGAGCGTCACCGTCGCCAACAATCTGATCAATCAGTTCGAACTGCCCGTTCTCTTTCACGTGCTCTGCCTGGCGGTGTTCGTCACCAACGGCGTGAACTATCTGACTCTCGCGCTGATGTGGCTGTTCATAGTCACGCGCTATGTCCACGCCTTCGTGCATCTCGGCAGAAACTACTTGCTGCACCGCAGCCGCGCATTCTTCCTCGGCGCGGGCATCCTTTTCGTCGCCTGGATCTGGTTCGCGCTGCACCTGCTGGGCGCGGTGTGATGCGCTCTTTCCTTTCTTCTGCAAGGGGAGAAGGAAGAGGCTCTACAGATCGAACACCGCGATCCTGCGCTTGTCGAACTTGATGCCGATCTCGCCGCGCACCAGCCTCAGCGCCTGGTCGCCGAAAACGGCGCGGCGCCAGCCTTGCAGTGCCGGCACGTCGGCTTCGTCGCCTTCGGCCGCTATGCGGTCGATATCGTCGCTGGAGGCAAGCACCTTGGTGGCGACGCCTTCCCTCTCAGCGATGATCCTGAGCAGCACCTTGAGCAGCTCCGCGGCCGCGTTCGATCCTTCCGGCGGCTGCACGCTCTTCGGCAGTTTCGGCATCGCCTCCTTGGGCAAGGCAAGGGCGGCATTGACCGCGCCGAGCAGCGCGCTTGCCGTGGCGGAGCGTTCCCAGCCTTTCGGGGTAGTGCGCAGCTTGCCGAGAGCTGCTGCATCGCGCGGCGCCTGCTGCGCGATCTCGTAGATCGCATCGTCCTTGAGCACGCGGCCCCGCGGCACGTCACGCTCGCGCGCCTCGCGCTCGCGCCAGGCGGCCACCGCCTGCACGATCGCCAGCTCCTGCGGCTTGCGCAGCCGCATCTTCAGCCGCTTCCAGGCATCCTCGGGATGCGGATCATACGTCTCGCGCGAGGTGAGGATATCCATCTCCTCGTTCAGCCAATGCGCGCGGTCCTCGCGCTTCAGCTCGGCGCTGAGATGCTGGTAGACCTTGATCAGATGGGTGACGTCGGCAAGCGCGTATTCGAGCTGCTTGTCGGAGAGTGGCCGGTGGCGCCAGTCGGTGAAGCGCGAGGACTTGTCCAAGCGCGCTCCCGTGACCTTCTGGACGAGTTGGTCATAGGAAACGCTGTCGCCGAAGCCGCAGACCATAGCCGCCACCTGGGTGTCGAATACCGGATGCGGCACGAGATTGCCGAGATGGACGATGATTTCGATGTCCTGGCGCGCCGCGTGGAAGACCTTCAGCACCGCCTCGTTGGCCATCAGCCGGAAAAACGGCTTCAGGTCGATGCCGGGCGACAACGGATCGATAAGCGCCTCAATCCCAGGCGAGGCGATCTGGATCAGGCAGAGGATTGGCCAGAAGGTCGTCTCGCGG
The DNA here is from genome assembly GCA_004020875.1 of Mesorhizobium sp. Taxonomy (GTDB): domain Bacteria; phylum Pseudomonadota; class Alphaproteobacteria; order Rhizobiales; family Rhizobiaceae; genus Mesorhizobium. The sequence continues at coordinate 112,101 of SAPZ01000006.1, read as the reverse complement.
ATGAATTCGGTATCGACGGTGACGAATTCCGACTTTTCGAACGCCGCGAGAACGCTCTCGAGTTCTTCTTGTGTGGTGATGACGCGCATCAAATCGCTTTGGCACAATATTAGGCCTCTTTCAATTTCAGCCGCGCGCGCTTTCGTCAAGCGCCGCAACGCCGCCGGGCACCGCTAACTTTCGCGAAAGCGCAATTCCGTTGGAAGGGCAGGGCGGTTCGGGCCTAGCCAGCCGGCGCCTCCGCCACGACGCTGTATCGCATGGCGACTGCCGATGCGATCCGCCATCTCGTGGTGGAAAAGACCGCCCCTCCCGCCATACTCGCCGATTTCCAAAGCCAGGGCGCGCAAATCCACTTTGCCTGAGTAGCCGAAGCGCGCCTGTGTGACCGCTTGCCTTGACAAAGCCGGCCTCTCATGCGCTTTTCGCGCCAATTTTCGAGCCGGGCTGGTGCCCGCAATTTCCGGACTTTACCCATGACCACGCATCGTTACCGCAGCCACACCTGTGCCCAGTTGAGAAAGAGCGACGTCGGCAATTCCGTCCGCCTGTCGGGCTGGGTGCATCGCGTGCGCGACCATGGCGGGCTGCTCTTCATCGACTTGCGCGACCATTACGGCCTGACCCAGATCGTCGCCGATCCGGATTCGCCGGCTTTCAAGGTGGCCGAGACCGTGCGCGGCGAATGGGTGATCCGCGTCGACGGCGAGGTGAAGGCGCGGCTGCCGGAGACGGTGAACGCCAACCTGCCGACTGGCGAGATCGAGATTTTCGCGCGCGAGATCGAGGTGCTGTCGGCCGCCAAGGAACTGCCGCTGCCGGTATTCGGCGAGCCGGAGTACCCGGAAGACATCCGTTTGAAATACCGCTTCCTCGACCTGCGCCGCGAGACGCTGCACCGGAATATCGTGGCGCGTACGAAGATCATCGCCGAGATGCGCAAGCGCATGGGCGAGGTCGGTTTCACCGAGTTCTCGACGCCGATCCTCACGGCCTCGTCGCCAGAAGGCGCACGCGACTTCCTTGTGCCGTCGCGCATCCATCCCGGCACCTTCTACGCGCTGCCGCAGGCGCCGCAGCAGTACAAGCAGCTGATCATGGTCTCCGGCTTCGACCGCTATTTCCAGATCGCGCCTTGCTTCCGCGACGAGGATCCGCGCGCCGACCGGCTGCCCGGCGAATTCTACCAGCTCGACCTGGAGATGAGCTTCGTCGAGCAGGACGATGTGCTCTCCACCATGGAGCCGGTGCTTCGCGGTGTCTTCGAGACGTTTGCCAACGGCAAGCCGGTGACCCAAGAGTTCCGCCGTATTCCGTATGACGAGGCGATGCGCACCTACGGCACTGACAAGCCGGACCTGCGCAACCCGATCGAGATGCAGGCGGTCTCGGATCAGTTCCGCAACTCCGGCTTCAAGGTGTTCGCCAACATTCTGGCGAACGATCCGAAAGCCGAAGTCTGGGCCATTCCGGCCAGGACCGGCGGCAGCCGCGCGTTCTGCGACCGCATGAACTCCTGGGCGCAAGGCGAGGGGCAGCCCGGCCTGGGCTACATCTTCTGGCGCAAGGAAGGTGAAAAACTCGAAGGCGCCGGTCCGATCGCCAAGAACATCGGCGAGGAACGCACGGAGGCGATCCGCCAGCAGCTCGGCCTTGCCGATGGCGATGCCGCCTTCTTCGTTGCCGGCGACCCGAAGAAGTTCGTCACCTTCGCGGGTGCCGCGCGCACCCGCGCCGGCGAGGAACTGAACCTTGTCGACCGCGAGCGCTTCGAGCTCTGCTGGATCGTCGACTTCCCGTTCTTCGAACGGAACGAGGACGAAAAGAAGATCGACTTCGCCCACAACCCGTTCTCCATGCCGCAGGGCGGCATTGACGCGCTGAACGGCCAGGAACCGCTCGGCATCAAGGCGTTCCAATACGACATGGTCTGCAACGGTTTCGAGATCGCGTCGGGCGGCATCCGCAACCATCTGCCGGAGACCATGGTCAAGGCATTCGAGATGGTTGGTCTCGACCGCGCAACCGTGGAAGAGCGCTTTGGCGGCCTATATCGCGCCTTCCAGTACGGCGCGCCGCCGCATGGCGGCATGGCGGCCGGCGTTGACCGCATCGTCATGCTGCTCGTGGGCGCCAAGAACCTGCGCGAGATCACCATGTTCCCGATGAACCAGCAGGCCTATGACCTTCTGATGAACGCGCCGTCGGAAGCGACCCCGCAGCAACTGCGCGAACTGTCGCTGCGCGTCGCGGTGACGAAGAAGGAAGGCTAGGACCCAGACCCAAGCCCTTATTTTCTCATGGAAATCTACTAAAAGCCCGGCATCGCTGCCGGGCTTTTCGTTTGGGACGAACCGATCTCTCAGTCCTGGTTCGCCTTGACCTTGACGCCGAGCGTCTTCGGCAGGTCGAGCGGGTTGGACATGGCGCCCGCCATGATCAGCGCGAACGGCACCGACGACGGCGGCTCGGCCGATATTTCCAGGCTCTTCGGATTGTCGAGGAAGGTGTTGACCGCCGACGAGACTTCCGCAGTGAGCTCCGGATTGTTGAGCTGCGCCATGCCGAAGGGCACGATCGCCTTGGCCTGGTTGGCGACGTCTTTGGCCGACATGCCCTGCTGTTTGCCGACATAGTCGAGCACCTTGCCGGTGAGCGAATCGTCTTGATAGCGGATCGAGGCGCCGTTGAAGGAAAGCTGCTGCATGAGGCCGAGCATGGCCATGCCCTGCGCCGATTTGTCGGCGCCTTCCGGCTGTGAGGCGAGTTGCTTCTGCATCGCCTGCATCGACTTGATGAAATCGACAGTGTAGCCGCCGAGGTTGAAGGTCATGCCTAGCGTGCCGGCATTCTCAACCGAGATGTCGTATTTCGACAGCTCCATCTTGCCGTCGCTCGGCTGCCAGGTGCCGGCCATGGCGATGTTGCCCGAGATGTTCTGGTAGCCGAGCGCGTCGATCGCCTCCTTCGACTTGGGATCGTCGATCAGCGACAGGTCGGCGGTGAATTTCTGGGTATTGGCGGTGAAGTCCATCGCCTTGCCGTCGGCCGGAGGCGTGATCTGGACGGCAAGCCCGTCCATCGCGAACGCCGTCTTATCGCCGACCTTGACCGTCATGTTGGACAGCTCGGCCGACTTGTACATCATCAGCGAGCCGAGCGTGTCGGTGCTGCCCTCGGCCGGAACCTTCATGTCGTGGATGATCACCGGACTGAGGTCGAGCGTCACGCCGTCCTTGCTGTGTTGGAAGGGCGAGGTCGTAACAGTGGCTATCTGATAGCCGTCGTTGGCCTGGGTGACACCTTCCAGCTTCACGTCGCCGATCGGCAGCGCTTCCTTCTCGGCGGCCGGCTTGATGGAGACACCCTGCAGCACGGCGTTGGAATCATCGCCTGAGACCCCGGTCCAGGAAATATCGACACCTTGGGCGGCAAGGGCTGCCTTGATGCGTTCGGCGACCGCCGGGTCGGCGGCGAAGGCCGCGTTGAGCGGCAGCGTCAGCAGAAAGGTCGAAAAAGCCAGTTTCTTGAGCGTGGAGCGTTGGATTGTCATGGCGAGTTCCCTGTCCTGATTTGGCTATGATGAAAATTGTTTTGAAACCTGCTCCATCACCATTCCGTGACGAACGGGACGGGAAAAAGGCATTTCCCGGCACATGTGTCGAAAATGGCGACGAAAAGCAAACGCCGGCCGGCAGCCTTTGTGCGATGCGGTGAATTTGTCATGAAGATCGCGGCTTTCCTCCGCCAGCGTTGCATTGCCAGATAGACGGCGCATGTAACGGATTGATGTTGGGCGGCGTAGCGTTGCCGCCGCGACCTGTTGCAGATCGGCGGCAAATTGCAGCCGCCGTCCCGAAGCTTCCGTGAAGCCGTTCACATCGGGGGGCGGCCGCGACGAAAGCGCCGGTGTTAACGCAGCGCTTGCCGCGAATCATCCGCTCGGATAGTTCAAACCCATGGGAAAAAGGCTTTTGCCGCCCGATGACAATGGCGGCGGCGACAAAATCGAACCAGTCGATCTGAAGGAAGCGCTTGAGCGGCGCTATCTCGCTTACGCGCTGTCGACCATCATGCACCGGGCACTGCCGGACGTGCGCGACGGACTGAAACCGGTCCATCGCCGCATCATGCATGCCATGCGGCTGCTCAGGCTCAACCCCGATCAGGGTTTCGCCAAATGCGCCCGTATCGTCGGCGACGTGATGGGCAAGTTTCATCCGCATGGCGACCAGTCAATCTACGACGCGCTGGTGCGCCTGGCGCAGGATTTCTCGATGCGCTACCCGCTGGTCGACGGGCAGGGCAATTTCGGCAACATCGATGGCGATAACGCCGCCGCCATGCGCTACACCGAAGCGCGCATGACCGAGGTGGCGAGCGAGCTGCTTGCCGGCATCAATGAAGACGCTGTCGACTTCCGCCCGACCTACAATGAAGAGGACGAGGAGCCGTCCGTCTTGCCGGGCGCCTTCCCGAACCTGCTCGCCAATGGTTCCTCCGGCATTGCCGTCGGCATGGCGACCTCGATCCCGCCGCATAATGCCGCCGAGCTTTGCGATGCGGCGCTTCATCTGATCGAGCATCCGGACGCGCCGGTGGTGAAGCTGATGGATTTCGTCCAGGGGCCGGATTTCCCGACCGGGGGCATCATCGTCGACAACCGCGCCTCGATCCTCGAAGCCTATGAGACGGGCCGCGGCGGCTTCCGCGTGCGCTCCAAATGGGGCCAGGAGGACCAGGGCAGGGGCACCTGGAGCATCGTCGTCACCGAGATTCCTTACGGCGTGCAGAAAGCCAGGCTGATCGAGAAGATCGCCGAGCTGTTGATGGCGCGCAAGCTGCCGCTGCTCGAAGACATCCGCGACGAGAGCGCCGAGGACATTCGTATCGTGCTGGTGCCGAAGAGCCGCACCGTGGATCCCGGCCTGCTGATGGAATCGCTGTTCAAGCTCACCGAGCTCGAAAGCCGCTTCCCGCTCAACATGAACGTCTTGTCGCGCGGCAAGGTGCCGAACGTGCTCTCGCTGAAAGGCGTGTTGAAAGAGTGGCTCGACCACCGCCGCGACGTCCTGATCCGCCGCTCGAAATACCGGCTCGGCGAGATCGAGAAGCGACTGGAAATCCTCGCCGGCTATTTGATCGCCTATCTCAACATCGATGAGGTCATCAGGATCATCCGCGAGGAGGATGAGCCCAAGCAGGTGATGATGGCCCGCTGGTCCCTCACCGACACCCAGGCCGAAGCGATCCTCAACATGCGCCTGCGCGCCTTGCGCAAGCTCGAGGAGATCGAGATCCGCAAGGAGTTCGACGGCCTCACGGCCGAGAAGAAGCAGATCGAGGCGCTGCTCGCGTCCAACGCCAAGCAATGGGCCACGATCAAGTGGGAAGTCACCCAGCTTCGCGACAAGTTCGGCCCCGAGACCGAGCTCGGCAAGCGCCGCACCCAGTTCGCCGACGCGCCGGAGCACGATCTCACCGACATCGCGCATGCGATGATCGAACGTGAGCCGGTCACGGTCGTCGTCTCGGAAAAGGGCTGGCTGCGCGCCATGAAGGGCCACCTGACCGATTATTCGCAGCTCGCCTTCAAGGAAGGCGACAGCCTGAAGCTCGCCTTCCATGCCCAGACCACCGACAAGATCCTGGTCTTCACGACCGGCGGCAAGTTCTACACCATCGGCGCCGACCGGCTGCCGGGCGGCCGCGGCCATGGCGAGCCGATCCGCATCATCGTCGACATGGAGAACGACCAGGACATCGTCACCGCCTTTGTCCATGATCCGAAGCGCAAGCTGCTGCTCGTCTCCTACGACGCCAATGGCTTCATCGTTTCGGAGGAAGAAGTCGTCGCCAACACCCGCAAAGGCAAGCAGGTGATGAACGTCAAGGCGCCGGACGAAGCCAAGCGCTGCATTCCGGTCTCGGGCGATCACCTCGCCATCGTCGGCGAGAACCGCAAGATGCTGGTCTTTCCACTCGGCGAAATTCCGGAAATGGCCCGCGGCAAGGGCGTGCGCCTCCAGAAATACAAGGACGGCGGCGTGCTGGATCTCAAGACCTTCACGCTGGAAACCGGGCTCTCCTGGCAGGATTCGGCCGACCGCACCTTCACCAAGTCGCGCGAGGAACTGGCCGAGTGGATCGGCGCCCGCGCCGCCGCCGGCCGCATGGTGCCGAAGGGTTTTCCAAGGACGGGGAAGTTCGGGTAGCGAGGCGCTCGACCTTCTCCCCCTATGGGAGAAGGTGGACGAGCGAAGCTCGGCCGGATGAGGGCTGGTGGAAGGATCGCCACTCGGACGTAAGCGCATAAATTCCTTGGATGTTTGGCGCCGCACTGCGCTGGAACACCCCTCGTCCGTCTCGGCGCTGTGCGCCGAGCCACCTTCTCTCACAAGGGGAGAAGGAAAAGGCACTATTTGGACTATCGTCACGATTGCTGCACTATGATGGTGCATAAGCCTCATGGAAACCACAGGGCAGGGGAGAAACGCCGGGTTGAAGCGGGCTGAGATCCAGAAGCCGGGGCAGCGCCTGTTCGGCCTGTCGACGCCGCTGAGGGCGGCCGTCATCCCGCCGCTGTCGGCGGCGCGCTGGCTCCTGGTGCTGATCGCCGCCGCCGGCGTCTATTTCTTCCACGGTTTCCTGTTTCCGGTTCTAGCCGCCCTCGTCATCGCCTTCGCGAGCTGGCCGCTCTACCGCCGGCTGCTCGTCGCCGTCGGCGGCAACCGCACCGTCGGCGCGACGCTCGCGATCCTCTTCATCCTCACCTTCCTGGTGGTGCCGATCGCGCTGGCCGGCACCTATGCCATCAACGAGCTGCGCGAGTGGGTCACCTGGGCGATCGAGACCAACCGGCACGGCGCGGTGACGCCGCAATGGATCGCCACCATGCCGGTGGTCGGCGAGTGGCTGAACGAGCAGTGGACGGCCTATCTCGGCCACCCCGGCGGCATCGGCGAACTTATTCAAGCGGTCAGCGGCTCCAATATCGGAAATATCTATCGCGGAGCTTTGGCTGCTGGCGGCAGTGCCTTCAGCCTGCTGCTGACGCTCTTGTTCATGATGATCGCGCTATTCTTCGCCTATCGCGACGGCGAGTCTTTCGCGGCCCAGGTCGATCGCTTGGGCGAGCGCATCCTGCCGACGCGCTGGGAGCGCATCTCGCGCGTCGTGCCCGCGACGATCTCCTCGACCGTGACGGGTATGACCATCATAGCCATCGGCGAAGGCCTGGTGTTGGGCATCGCTTATTGGCTCGCCGGCGTGCCGTCGCCGGTTACGCTCGGCGCGCTCACCGGTATCATGGCACTGATCCCGGGCGGTGCGCCGCTCTCCTTCACACTGGTCTCTATCTACCTCGCAGCCAGCGGCAAGCTGTTCGCCGGCCTTGCATTGTTCACATGGGGCGCGGTGGAGCTCTTCATCGTCGACAAGACACTGCGGCCCAAGCTGGTCGGCGGGCCGATCAAGCTGCCCTTCCTGCCGACTTTTTTCGGACTGATTGGCGGCGTCAAGACCATGGGCTTCCTCGGCCTGTTTATCGGCCCGGTGCTGATGGCGCTGCTCGTGGCCATCTGGCGCGAGTGGCTGCGCGAGGTGGAATTGATGGACGAGATTCCTCCGGTCGCCGACCATACCGGCGCGCCGCCCAAAATCGAGGCGACCGCCGAACCGAGAAAAATTCAGGCCGGGTGAACCACCGCAAGCGCGGCGCGGCGCTTGCGGCCCTCATGCAATTGCCACAGCGAATGCGCCACCAGCGTCACGATCAGGATCGTGCCGCCGATCAGGCTGTTGCGTGTCGGCGTCTCGGAGAAGATCAACCACACCCAGATCGGGGCGAACACGGTTTCCAGCAGGTAGAACATCGCCACTTCGGGCCCTGAAATGTATTTCGGTCCGTTTGCCAGACAGAAGAACGAGATCGGCATGATCACGGCGCCGTTAAGGACGATCCACCACGGCGCGTCGACGCGAAAGCCGGTATTCGATACCATGAAGGCGGCCACGGCGAATGGCAGGACCACCCCGATAAGCGACGTGAAGCCCATCTCTTGGCCGCTGGCGCGCGATATGGTGATGGCGGATGCGACGCAAAGCGCCGAGCATAGCGCCATGATGTCGCCGAACAGATTGCCGGTGCCGATCGAATCGCCAACGATTATGCCGACGCCGACGATCATCAGTGCCAGCGCCGCGAGCGTCGCAGGTCGCGGGGTCTCCTTCAGGAAAAGCCACGACAGTAGCGCCGAGAACATCGTGGTGAACGCCAGGATGAAGACGAGGTCGGCGGTCGAAGTGTGATAGACCCCGGTGATGAAGGCGATCGAGCCGAGACCGTAAAGCGTGGCGACGACCAGGCCCGGCCGTCCGGGAATGAGCTTCGGCACCTTGTCGCTCAGCAAGCGCCAGATCACCCAGATGACCAGCGCCGCGGTGAACATGGATCCGGTGCGCAGCAGCAGGATCGACCACGCCTCGCCATGCGCGAGCCGGATCAGTGGTATATCGACGGTCAACGTGACCCCGCCAAGCGCCGTCAGCAGCAGCCCCCTGGTGTGAGCATTGTGGGAAGACATGCGGCAGTATCTCGAAATGAAGTGGAAGAAGGCGGCCGACGGCGTGATTGCACACCGTTCCGCCATCGGCGGGAAGGCCAGCATCTCCCACCCTGAAACAGTTTAATGGCGGAGTTTTGAGAACTATCAGCGAATGACCGCTTCGTGGTCGTAGCGTTCCCAGCCTTTCGGGCCGAGATGCTCCTGCGGCATGAAGCGCATCTTATAGTTCATCTTGCGCGAGCCGTTGACCCAGTAGCCGAGATAGACGTGGGGCAGGCCCATCGCCTTGGCGCGGGCGATGTGGTCGAGGATCATGAAGGTGCCGAGCGAGCGGTCCTCGAGGTCGGGATTGAAGTAGGAATAGACCATCGACAGGCCGTCGGCCATCTTGTCGGTGAGCGCGACGGCTATCAGTTCGCCCTGGCCTTTGCCAGTGATGAAAGTGTCTGGGCCACGACGCCGGTATTCGATGATCTTGGTGTCGACATGCGTGTCCTCCACCATCATCGCATAGTCGAGCACGGTCATGTCCGACATGCCGCCACGGCGATGGCGGGCGTCGAGATAGCTGCGGAAGAGCGAGTACTGCTCCGTCGAGGGCTGAGCGTCATGCATGGCGCCGACGAGATCGGCATTGTGCTGGATGACGCGGCGCATGTTGCGGCTGGGGTCGAATTCCTGCGCCAGGATGCGCACCGACACACAGGCGCGGCAAGACTCGCAAGCCGGGCGGTAGGCGATATTCTGCGAGCGCCGGAAGCCGCCTTGCGTCAGCAGGTCGTTCATCTCAGGCGCCTTGTCACCGACAAGGTGCGTGAACACTTTGCGCTCGAACTGTCCCTCCAGATAGGGACACGGCGACGGCGCGGTCAGGAAGAACTGCGGCGACTGGGTCGGATGCTGCGTCATCTAATCTTGGATACGCTCCTGCGAATCGCCCTACCTTTGGCCCGGCCGGCGAAAAATTCAACAGGATTGTGCTGCCGCGACGTCTGCGGCCTGTTCATATTTTGGGGCAGGCGGCTTGGTCGTTCGATGGACGCGGCTGTCGGCACCGTCAGATGTCGGTGCGGGTGACCACGGTGCCGAGCAGCAGGTCGTGCAGCGTGCGCTTGCGGTCGGAAAACAGAGTGACCAGCAGCACCAGCGGCGTCAGGATGACGTTGCCGGCCCAGAACAGAACGGAATGCACCACCGCCGTCATGCCGTCGATGCGGCTACCGTCGAGCTTCTCCAGGCGGATGCCCATGATCTTCATGCCGGTCGTCGCCTGGTCGCGGCTGCCTAGCGTGTTCCAGATGTAGAGGATGGCGACCATCGGCACCAGCACCGAAAACAGCGCCCAGCCGAGGCCGAACGTCAACAGCCCGAGAATGGCGACCAGGATCGCGAAGGGTATGGTCAGCAGTGCCACGAAGAAGTAATCGAGCAGGAAGGCAAGGATGCGCCTTGTCCGCACACCGCGATAGGCGCGGGTGTCCTCGAACCTGGTCGTGATGATCTCGCCGTTCAATACGCGTGCGTTCATGTCCGTCCCTCGGTCGCGGCGCCCGCATCGGGACGCCTGCCGCCTTTTCAAATGGTGAGGGCGGCCAGGAATTCAAGGAACGTGCCCGCCGGCGGCCGGCGTGCTCTCAGAAAATGCCGGGACAGAGCCTGTAGCGAACCCGTCCGAGATAGTCGCGATATTCCTGCGTCAGTGCCAAGATGCGCTCCTCGCGAAGGATGCGATGGATCTGGAACAGGGTGATGATCGCGTAGACGGTGAAATTGTAGACCGAGAAGCTCGACAACAGGAACAGGATGTGCCCCGCCAGGTAGCCCGCATAAATCGGGTGCCGCACGAACCGGTAGGCCCCGCCGGTGACGACCCCGCGATTTGCGGGCAGAATGGCGAAGGAGCGGCCGAGCGACATCTTGCCCCAGATCACCAGCCACAAGGCCAGGAACTGCAGCGGCGCCGCGATAAAGAGCGGAATGATGGCAGTGCCTTCCTGGAGCGACACGAAGCCGGAGCCGAAACCGGCGGTCACCGCTATAAAGACCGTGAAAGGGCTCCAGTCGCGGACCAGCGGTCGCCGCGCCAGAAGCAGCCAAATGAAGGTGAGCGTCTCGGAGATCGTCAGCAGCAGGACGTTGAGGCGTCCCGGATCGACGATGACATTGTGCACCCCACGGTAGACGAATATAGCAGCCACAACCAGAGCGATGAAACGGAACAGGCCTTCCCGGAGATCCACGACGACTGGGTGCGACTGTAGCTCGGCCAGAAATCCTGTCGCCGTGCCGGGCAAGGTATCGCTTTTGGACATGGACAATCGGCTAGCCTGTGGTTGCCTCGCGGGAGACCATTGCATGCAAGCGTTGCCGCGGGGTTAAGTTCATCGGTGTATGTGGTTGCATTTTCCAGATTTTTCGCAATTGGCCAGAAATCTCGATAGGCAGTTGAATATGACGCGGCCGTCAGCTTAGCTTGCTGCGGCGCACAAGATGCATCCGAGGGGCGGCAGTTAATGGACTACGATATGCTGGTCATTGGCAGCGGACCTTCCGGGCGCCGCGCCGCTGTGCAGTCGGCCAAGCTCGGTAAATCGGTGCTGGTGGTAGACCGGGGCAGGCGTCTGGGCGGCGTCTCGGTGCATACCGGCACCATCCCATCGAAGACGTTGCGCGAGACCGTGCTCAATCTCTCGGGCTGGCGCGAGCGCGGCTTCTACGGCCGCGGCTATCGGGTGAAGCAGGACATTTCGATCGGTGATCTGGTCGAGCGGTTGCACAAGACCCTCGACCACGAGGTCGAGGTATTGCAGCACCAGTTCATGCGCAACACCGTGAGGAGCGCGCGCGCCGCGGTTAAATTCCTCACGCCGAACAAGGCCAGCCTGACCGCCGACAATGGTGATTACAGTGAGATTGGCTTTGCCAACGCCCTGATTGCCGTCGGCACCCGGCCGCACCGGCCTGCCGACGTGCCCTTCGACAGGAAGCGCATCTTCGACAGCGACGAGATGCTGGAACTCCACCACCTGCCGCGAACGCTGACGGTGATCGGCGCCGGCGTCATCGGCGTTGAGTATGCCACCATCTTTTCGGCGCTCGACGTGCCGGTGACCTTGGTCGAGCCGCGCAATTCCATCCTGGATTTCATCGACCGCGAGATCGTCGACGACTTCATTCACCAGATGCGCGACCGCGGCATGACCATCCGGCTCGGCAGCCCGGTAAAGGAGATCGCCTCCAAACCCGACCATGCCGAGGTTACGCTCACCGACGGCCGCACCATCCGCTCCGAGATGGTGCTCTACGCTGCCGGCCGCACCGGCAACATAGCCAGCCTCGGCCTCGACTCAGTCGGCATCGAGGCCGACGCCCGAGGCCGGGTAAAGGTCGATCCGCAGACTTTCCAGACGAGCGTGCCGAACATCTACGCGGCCGGCGACGTCATCGGCTTCCCGAGCCTTGCCTCGACCTCGATGGAGCAGGGCCGGGTGGCGGCATGCCACGCCTTCGGCGTCAACCTGCCGCCGCCGCCGGAAAGCTTTCCCTATGGCATCTACGCCGTGCCGGAGATATCGACGGTCGGCCTGTCGGAGGAGCAGGTGCGCGAGAGCGGGGATGCTTATGAGGTCGGCCTGGCACGTTTTCGCGAGACATCGCGCGGCCATATCATGGGCGTCTCAAGCGGTTTCCTGAAGCTGTTGTTCTCTGTCGAGACGCGCCGCCTGCTTGGGGCCCACATTGTCGGCGAAGGCGCCACCGAGCTCATTCATATCGGCCAGGCGGTCATCAATCTTGGCGGCACGGTCGACTTCTTCGTCAACAACACCTTCAACTACCCGACGCTGGCCGAAGCCTACAAGATCGCGGGCCTGGACGCCTGGAACCGGATGGGACGGGGGTAGAATTCTCTTGAGCCGCCACGTGCCGAGCTTACCGCCTAAGCCAGTATTGCCGGGCTGGCGGACACGGTCAGGTCGCCGGCATAGGACCAGCCAGCCACTGTCGCGCGATCGCCGCGTCCGCATCGCCGAATTCATGACCCGAGGCAACGATGCGCGCGTCGACCTCGGCCCGGCGCTCGCTGAACAGCGTCACCAGCGCCGGCGCGAACGGGCCGTAGGTCTGGTCGGCGGCACCGGCGATGATCAGCACACGCGTTCCGCCGAGATCGGTCATCGGCGAAGTGTCGAGCACCGGCATCGCTCGTAGAAGCGCCGCCTGCCGGACCAGGCCAGGATGGAGCAGCATCAGGCTGGAGACGACGTTGGCGCCGTTCGAGTAGCCAAGGAAGGTCGCGCGCCCCAGGTCGAGGCCATGGTGCTTCGCTATCTCCACGGCGAACTCGGCATAGGCGGCGGTCTCGTCGCGGATGCTGGTCTGTTCGAAACTTGTCGGCGTGATTCGCTCGAACCAGCGAAAGCCGTCGTCCTGGGGGATGCGTCCGCGCGCGGCGACCAGCGTTGCATCGGGCGCGATCTTCCTTGCAAGCGGGATGAGCGTCGTTTCGTCCACGCCCGATCCGTGAAGCACAAAAATGCATTTGCCGGTCGACTTTGCCGGTGTCGCCATCCGATAGCGAAAGGCAAGATCGCCGTACAGGATACTGTTTTCGTCGCTATATTCGAACACGCTCACATCCATTTGATTCCATGAGAGATTTGTTGATTTGCCGGCTTCAAAACAGAATATTTTCGCGCTCCGCGAAAGTTGATTGAACCGGGCGCATTTCAGTCCGTTTCAGCGCCGATACACCTCCCCTTGGGAGGAATCGAAGCGGTGCGCCCCGGGGGTCGCATTGCTGGCTATGAACAACCAGCTTTGAGGCCTTTTGTCGATGACCACCCCTGTTTCCAACCAGCGCGACCAGCGCATCGGGGAGCGTGACAGACGCATCAACGATCGTGACACACGTATCGATGTGCTGCGCGCGCTCGCGCTGCTCACCATCTTCGTCGACCACGTGCCGGGCACGGTCTTCGAGAACTGGACCTACAAGAATTTCGGCTTTTCCGACGCGGCCGAAGCCTTCGTGCTGATCTCCGGCATCTCGGTGGCGCTGGCCTACGGCGCGAAGTTCAAGCCGGGCGGCCGATTGCTTGCGACCTTGAAAATGTGGCGGCGCGCCGGCGTGCTCTACATCTCCCACATCGTCATCACGATGGTTGTAATCGCGCTTTTTTGCGCCGCGGCGGTGTTCGCGCATCGCCCGGAAATGCTCACCATGATCAACATCGAGCCCCTGATGAAGAACACGCCGCAGGTGTTGCTCGGCATCGTCACGCTAGGCCACCAGCTCGGCTACAACAACATCCTGCCGGTCTACGCGGCGCTGCTTTTGGCGGCGCCGGCCTTCGTGCTGTTCGTCGGCTATCGGCCGGTGCCGGCGCTGATCGTGTCCGGCCTGCTCTGGCTCGTCGCCGGCATCTGGCAGATCGCGCCGCCGAACTACCCGGAGCCGGGCCTCTGGTTCCTCAACCCGTTGTCCTGGCAGTTCCTGTTCAACATCGGCCTTGCCGCCATGCTGCATGTGAAGCGGGGCGGGCGGATTCCGGCCAATTCGTGGCTGTTGGGTGCCGCCGGCATCTATGTGGTCGGTGCAGCGATCTGGGTGCACAGTCCGCTCTGGGGGCAGATAACCTGGTTCAACCTGCCGGTGGTGATCGGCGGCTTCGACAAGACTTTCCTGTCGCTGCCAAGGTTGTTGCACATCCTGTCGGTCAGCTACCTGATCGTCGCGTTGCCGGCTGTCTCGAACCTCTTCCGCGTCCGGCCCGACAATCCGCTTGCCATTCTGGGCAAGCGCTCGCTGCCGGTGTTCGTCGCCGGCACGCTGCTTGCCATGGCGGCGCAGGTGCTGAAGCTGATCAACCCCGGTGGTCCGGCTTACGATACGCTGCTGATCTCGGCCGGCATCGCCATGCAGTTCGCGCTTGCTCTCTATCTTGAATGGCTCGCCGGCCTCGGCCAGTCCCGCGCCAAGGCGGCGCCTGAGGAAGTTCCGCACAGGCGATTCGCGCACCCGGTACCGGCGAGGGCGGGAGGATACTGAGTTCGCTGAAAGCCATTCCAGGAAAAGTGCGCGCAGTTAGGCTCGGCGACTTCGCCGTGGCCTTCCGTCCGGAATTGCGTAAAGACAAGAAGGTAGGACGTTCACCGTTTCCGTGAAACGGTGAAACGCCCTATCCTTTGCGGGCCGGGCCGGTCGAGGCCCTGACGATCAGCTCGACGCCCATGGTCTCGCGCCGCACCGCGCCGTCATGGTCGAGGATCATGCGCGCGGCGCGGCGGCCGATCTCGGTGATCGGCTGGGCGATCGTGGTCAGCCCGGGCGTGCACAGCGCGCCGTCCGGCACGCCGTCGAAACCGACGATCGAGACATCCTGCGGCACCTTGATGCCCCGCGCGGTCAGCCAGTCGATGGCGATCAGGGCCATGCGGTCCGACATCGCCAGGATGGCGGTTGGCGGTTCATCCTTGGCGAAAATCGCCTCGAGGCCGGCCCTGGTGCTTTTTTCCTCGTTCTCGGTCTCGTAGACTGGGATTTTCGTCGTATCAACGCCGAAGCGGGCAAGCTCCTCGAAATAGCCGGCAAGGCGATCACGTGTTCCGGTGTAGAGCGCGCCGCGCACGATGTCCGGCGTGGCGAAGCCGGTGCGGCCGTCGGCAAAGGCCAGCGACAGCACCGCGAAACGGCGATGGCCGAGCTCGGCGAGATGGCGCGCCGCGAGTCTTGCGCCGGCGACGTTATCGACGCCGATGGCCGAGACGGTCTCGTCCTGGAAGCCGAGTTCCAGCGCCACGAAGGGCAGCCTTCGCTCGCGCGTCAGGTCGACAAGGCGCGAGCCGCCTTCAATGCAGAACAAGATGAAGCCGTCGACAAGCGCGCTCTGGATATTCCAGGCAAGCTTCTCCTGGTTGGCCGCCGACACCAGCGCGATGCCCGCGCCGGTGGCATCGCAGGCTTCTGAAATGCCGCCCATCATCGCGCGCGCGAACGGATCGTCGAAGAAATAAGAGAGGGGCTCGGTGGTTGCGACGCCGATGGCGTTGACCTTGCCGGCGCGCAGCAGCCGGCCTTTCGGGTCCGGCCCGGCATAGCCCATCTGCTCCGCCACCGCCTTGACCCGCTCACGCACTTCAGCGCGCACGATCTCGGGCCGGCTGAAGACATTCGAGGCCGTGCCATGCGAGACGCCGGCGGCCCTGGCGATGTCCGCGAGCCTGATCGGCCTTGCCTGGCCTTCAAGGAGTGAAGCCATGTCGTTCCTCCGAATCCGGTCACGGCACGACCATGACCGCTGAATTGTCGCCGGTCACCTAACATTTTTGTTGGATCGATTCAAATTTCTGCTTGACGTCCCGTGATTGAGGAATATCTTTTGAATCGATCCAATAATTTCCGCTTCGCAGCGGGGCGGTCGGCAGGAGGGTTTCATGCATCCGGTGAGCTATTTGTTCGAGGATATCTACCGCAACGATTGGTGCATCGCCTCAGCCGCCGTCAGTCAGAAGCGGCGCGGCAATTTGAGTCCCTGGCGCCGCAAGCCGCGCTTCCTTGTGGAGCGCAATCGCGGCTGAGCCGCAATCATCTTTCGCATCCATGTATTGGATCGATTCAAACATTGAAGGAGAAGCGATCATGCATCCGATCGGCCATCTGTTTCAGGACATCTATCGCAACTACTGGGGCATCACGCCCGGAGCCGAGCAGCCTGAACGGCGCCGCGCCGGCGAACCGCCCGCGCGCAAGCGGAAGCGGCGTGGCTGCGGAAAGTAGTCGCCGGAAACAGGCTATGACCGCGAGCGCCACAGCGCCGACACGGCAATCGCCACCCAGCCGGCAATCAGAAGGGTGCCGCCGATCGGCGCCGACATCGGGAACAGCCGCGAGCCGAGAAAGTCGCGGGCGAGCAGATCGCCACAGAACAGCAGCAGGCCCGCGAGCAGCACGAGGCTGGCGATCCTGAGGCAACGGTTGCCGCCGGCAAGGCCGATGGCAAGAAAGGCCGGCGCATGCATAAGGAGGAAATTGGCGGCAGTGCCGGTAAAGGCGCCGCCGCGATGCGCCGCCGCCGCCGACAACGCCACGCCGGCCGCGCCGACGAGACCGGCTGCCACCACGAGGACGCGGCTCCCGCTGTCCGATGCTTGCCCGGTGAGGCTCATCCTGGATGCTCCATGGCGGTTGGGCGGAAGGCCGATCAGGACTCGCCGGCCTCCAGCAGCATATGCCGCGCCCGCCGCGATTGGACAATCCAGTTGTAGGCCGCACCCAGCGCCATCAGCACCGCTGTGCCCAGAAACACCGATCGCATGCCGAAATGGCCCCCGACGAAGCCCCCCGACAGCGGTCCCGCGACCTGGCCGACATATTGCGCGGAGATCGCCAGGCCAAGCACGTTGCCGCCGATCCCGTCGGGGATGTTGTGGCGGATGACGCTGGTGATGCAGGGCAAGAGGCCACCCAGCGCCAGGCCCATCAGGAAGCGCAGGCCGATCAATTGCCAGCCATTGGTGACGAAGGCTTGCGGAATGAGCAGTACAGCCGAGACGGCAAGGGCGCCGACCACGACGTTCCAGTGGCCGACGCGGTCGGCAAGCTTACCCAGCCAGGATGAGGACAGGATGGTGCCGAGCGCCGCCGCCGACATGACAACGCCGGCGACCATGGTCACCTTGCTCTGGTCCTCGATGAGTTGCTGCACATAGACGGTAATGATCGGCTCGATCGACATGGTGGCGAAGGCGAGCAACATGCCCGTGGCCAGCATGGCGACGATCGGCCGCTTGTCGGGAATCTGCGACCAGCCGCTTTTCGGCTTCGCCGCCGAGACCGGCTTGCGCGCCGGGGTGCTTTCCTTGATCAGGAAAGTCGTCGCCAGGAACGCAAGGAATATGACGGCGCCGGAGAGCAGGAAAGTCGCGCGGATGCCGATCAGCGGCGGCAGGAGGCCGCCCAGCAGCGGTCCGACCAGCGAGCCGGCAGTGATGCCCGCCGCAAGCACGCCCAGCGCCCAGCCCGAGCGCTCCTTTGGCGTCTGCATCGCCACCAGGATCGTGGAACCCGACGAATAGCCGCCGGCAAAGCCGATCAGCAGCCGCAGCAGCACCAGTTGCCACACGCTCTGCACCATGCCGGTCAGCGACATGCAGATCGCCATGCCGAAAGACGCGCGCACCAGCATCAGCTTGCGGCCGTAGCGGTCGCCCAGCCGGCCCCACAAGGGCGCAACCAGCGCCGCCGCGAAGAAGGTCGCACCATAGGCGATTCCCGACCACTGCACGATCGCCGCGTGGCCTTCGGCGCCGAGTTGCTCGACGTAGAGCGGCAGGAACGGAAGAAGCAACGTCATGGCGATGAGCGTGCTGAAAGAGCCTGCGAAACAGACGGCGAGATTGCGCCGCCAGTGCATGTTCAAGCCGCTCTGTCCGGATTCGTTAGGCGTCATGTCACGCGTGCCAATGCAAGGTTGTTGCGGATACCAAATTGGGATACCAAGTTGGTATTCTGATGGACCTGGCAGTTGCCGCTTGTCAATGCGGCTTTGGAGAGCGGGACGACAAATGTCGCAGATGCAAAATGTCGAACGGCAGCTTCGCGAGATGATCCTCGGCCTGGAGATCGGCCCGGGCGAGCGGCTGACCGAGCGCTGGATCGAGAGCCGGTTCGGCGCCTCGCGCACGCCAGTGCGGGCCGCATTGCTGCGCCTCGAAACCGAAGGGCTGATCGGTCGCGACGGCCGCGGCTGGACGGTGGCGCCCATCAATCTGGCCGAACTCGGGCAGATCGCCGTCTACCGCGAGGCGGTCGAGGTCGCGGCGGTCCGCCTGACGGCGGCGCTCGAGGACCGCGCCGGGATCGATGTGATCGCTGCCATGCTCGATTCCTGCGATGCGGAAACACCGCGCGAGGAGTGGCATCGCGTCGGAATGGATTTCCACATCGAATTGGCGAGGCTTTCCGGCAATGAGTTCCTGCTCAGGGCGGTACGCGATGCGATGACCAGGCTGTCGCGGGCGCGTTGGCTGGAAGTGCGGGACGAGCAGGCGCTTGGCCGCGCCTGGGCCGAGCACCACGCCATCCTCGCCGCCGTCAGAAACGGCGATGCCGAGGAAGCGGCACGGATGCTTTCGGCTCACATCGGGGGCAGTCGCGATCGGCTTGTCAGCTCCTTGCATGACGACCGGCGCGGCTTGCGCGCCAGAGGCTTCGCCGTCGTCGCGGCGTAAGTTGTCGTGTGGCCATTCGCATTAGCAGGCTTGCAACATGGCCGAGAGAATGCTGTAGGAGACGAGGGGGATGAAGGCAGATTACCATTGACCATCTTGCTGAACTCGCGGACGCATGGCCACACTCTCTCGAACCGCCGCAAAGCTGTTCTACTACGCGCGCAATTTCGCGCGTGACCGCGCACCGCAGTCCCTGTTCCGCGACCGCCTGGCCCGCCGGCTGGAACAGGCCCGGCTTTCAGGCAAGACGGTTCGCGACCGGCTGAACTATTACAACAAGCTGGAAGAGCCGTTCGCGCCCAGTCCCGACGCCATAGCCGTCGGCGAGCTGCCGACCTCTTCCAGCATGTACTACTACGACCTCAAGGAATTCGCGCGTTACTTCGATTCCGGCCTGCTGATCGATTTCGAATTCGGCGATGTCGTCGGCGTTCCGGAGGTTCCGAGGATCGTCAAGGACCGGCCCATCGGCGACGACAACGCCAATGGCGTGCTGATGAAGCTGAACAAATTCCGCCACTTCCACATGCCGCCCGACAGCCTGCCTTTCGCAGCCAAGCGCCCGATGGTGGTGTGGCGCGGTCATCTGAACAATCCGATCCGCACCCGCTTCGTCGAAATGGCCGCCAGCCTGCCGATCTGCGATGCGGGGTCCCACAGGGCCGATGCGCCGGACGGATACCGCAAGCCGTTCCTGAACATCGAGCAGCAGCGGCGTTATCGCTACATCGTCTCGCTGGAGGGCAACGATGTCGCGACGAACCTGAAATGGATCATGAGCTCCAATTCGCTTTGCCTGATGCCGGAACCGACCTACGAAACCTGGTTTGCCGAGGCTAAGGTCGAGCCCAACATCCATTATGTGCCCCTGCAGCGGGATTTCTCCGACCTTGTCGAAAAGGTTGCCTATTTCGAAAAACACCCCGCCGAGGCAGAGCGGATAACCGCCGCCGCCAACGACTATTGCCTCAAATTCGGAAATGAGCAGGACGAGCAGGCGATCTCGCTGCTCGTCCTTTACAAGTATTTCGTGCTGAGCGGGCAGATCAAGCCCGACGCGGAAGTCTGGCGCTTTATCGCCGGCTAGGTTCGGCCGCGCTCCAGGCGTGGGAGCGGTCGAGCACCTTGTCGGCAGGCCCGAAACGGTCCCTGGCCGTGAACTGCTGGTGCCAGTAGGGGTACAGCACCGGCGGTCGGCTGACCGCGTCAAGGCGCTGCCGCTCCTCTTCGGTGAGGGAAAGGCTTGCAGCGGCGAGATTGTCCTTGAGCTGCGTCTCGTTACGGGCACCGATCACCAGTGAGCTGACGGCCGGACGGCCGAGCAGCCAAGCCAGCTCCACCTGCGCCCCTGAAATGCCGCGCGCCTTGCCGATCTCGTTGAGCACGTCGACGATGCGCCACAGCCGGTCCTCGTCGCGGATCGGCGGCTCCGTCCAGCCGCCGATCTGGCGCGCGGTCGGGCTGTCGCGATGATATTTGCCGGAGAGCAGGCCGCCCGCCAGCGGACTCCAGACCAGCACGCCTAGGCCCTGGTCGACCGAGATCGGCAGCAGTTCATATTCGGCCTCGCGCGCTTCCAGCGTGTAATGGATCTGCTGGGTGACGAAACGGGCCTGGTGGCGGCTGTCGCTGGCGGCAAGTGCCTTCATCACCTGCCAGCCGGACCAGTTGGAGCAGCCAATGTAGCGGATCTTGCCTTGGTTGACCAAAGTGTCGAGCGCCGCGATCGTCTCCTCGACCGGGGTGAGCCCGTCCCACTGATGGACGAAATAGATGTCGATGACATCGGTTCTGAGCCGCTTCAGGCTCTTTTCGCATTCCCGAATGAGATGGTGCCGCGACAGACCCTCGTCATTTGGGCCTGTGCCGATGCGCATGCGCGCCTTGGACGCGATCAGCACGTCGTTCTTGCGCTTGCCGCCGAGCGCCTCACCGATGATCTCCTCCGACAATCCGTTCGAATAGACATTCGCGGTGTCGATGAGGTTGATGCCGGTATCGATGCAGGTATCGATGATGCGCCTCGCTTCTGAAAGATCGGAGTTGCCGACAGCGGCGAACGGGCCAGTGCCGCCGAAGGTCATGGTGCCGAGGGTCAATGTCGAAACCTTGAGGCCGGAGCGGCCAAGGGTGCGGTATTCCATGTCGGGTCCTCGCGATTTTGTTTTGGAGAGCCGCCGCAGCGGGCGCGGCAAAGAGGCAAGGGGATTTGTAGGACAATTTGAGCTGCTTGTCGCCCCGCTATCGATACGGGCCGATCACATATCTTCTATCGAGGCTGGGCTGATCGCCTTGCAATAAAACCGTCATCGCGCCTCTGTATCTCAGTCGGCCTACGGAGTGGCGTATCCGGCCGGAGCCGCGGCGCATTCCGAAGCGGTGATGGCTGACAGGCGACGGAGCTGCGCGATGAATGACGTGAATCCGAATTCCGGGGGGAAGGACTGGCTCGAAGCCGAGCTCGAGGACACGCTCGACGAGGACTATGAGCTGGAGCTTTCCGAACCGGCACTCTCGCTCGAGATCGCCAAGATCTACAAGAAGTCGCATCCGCCTTCCATCGAGCGGATGACCTACTTTCGCGAGCTGCTGAGGCTCCAGTCCGAACTGATCAAGCTGCAGTCCTGGGTCGCCTACCACAAGAAGAAGCTGGTGGTGATCTTCGAGGGCCGCGACTCCGCCGGCAAGGGCGGCGTCATCAAGCGCATCACGCAGCGGCTCAACCCCCGCATCGCGCGCGTGGTGGCGTTGCCGGCGCCGACCGAGCGCGAAAAGTCGCAATGGTATTTCCAGCGCTACGTGCCGCATCTCCCCGCCGGCGGCGAGATCGTGCTGTTCGATCGCTCCTGGTACAACCGCTCCGGCGTCGAGCGGGTGATGGGATTTGCCAATGCGGATCAGGTCGAGGAGTTCTTCCGCGACGTTCCGGAATTCGAACGCATGCTGGTCCGCTCCGGCATCACGCTCGTGAAATACTGGTTCTCGATCACCGACGAGGAACAGCAGATGCGCTTCCTGATGCGCATCCATGACCCGATGAAGCAGTGGAAGCTGTCGCCGATGGATCTGCAGTCACGCGTGCGCTGGGAGCAGTACACCAAGGCCAAGGAAGACACATTCGCCCGCACCAACATCAAGGAGGCGCCCTGGTTCATCGTCGAGGGCAACGACAAGAAGCGCGCGCGGCTAAACTGCATCGACCACCTGTTGCAACAGGTGCCATATGAAGACGTGCCGCATGAGGAGATCACGCTGCCGGAGCGCGTCTTCAACCCCTCCTATGAGCGTCAGGTGCTGCCGCGCGAGCTTTACGTGCCGGAGAAATATTGAGCCATCTTCCCCTTCTCCCACAAGGGGGAGAGCCTAGCCTACGCCCGTCCGATCATCACATGCGTCGCATCGGCGGTCGCCACCTGCCCGGTGCAGCTGTATCCCAGCTTCAGCATGTCGAGCCCGGCGAACAGATGCTCGCCCGAGCCGAGCAGAAGCGGCGACACAACCAGGTGCATCTCGTCGATCAGGCTCTCCTGCAGATACTGCCGGACGGTCGAAACGCCGCCGCCGACCCGCACATCCTTGCCGCCGGCGGCCGCCTTCGCCTGTTCGAGAGCCGAGTAGATGCCGTCGGTGACGAAATAGAACGTCGTCCCGCCTTCCATCTCGATCGGCGCGCGCTTGTGATGCGTCAAAATAAAGGTCGGCACGTGGTAGGGCGGGTTGGGACCCCACCAGCCTTTCCAGTTGTCGTCCGGCCATGGGCCCCGGCTCGGCGCGAACATGTTGCGGCCGAGGATCCATGCGCCGATATTCTCGAAGCTGCGCACCGCAAAATCGTCATCCGTATCCGTTGTTCCGCCTTCCTTGCCGATCATCTGGTAAAACGCGCGGGTCTTGGTCATCCATTTGTGCAGATTTTCGCCCCCCACGCCGAGCGGGTGTTCAAGCGTTTGATCGGGACCGGCGCCGTATCCGTCGAGTGACAGCGTGAAAGCGTTGATACGCAGCTTGGACATGATCCCTCTCCACAACCAATTGTCATTTGCAAGCAGTTATCGAGTAGCGTAACCGATTGCAGATTGCAAACGGTTGTTGTCAGATCGAATGACTTCTTCTACACGCTGGTGACGTCAACTGACTACGACCACAAAGGGACTGTCGCCAGCGTCGACAGATCGAAAGCTGATGGCCGCGTTGTTCGAAAGGCGGGCTTAGCCCCGCAACATCTCCGCCACGGTCGGCGCGAAATAGGTCAGCACGCCATCGCAGCCGGCGCGCTTCAGTGAAAGCAATGATTCAAGCATCGCCTTCTCGCCATCGATCCAGCCATTGGCTGCGGCTGCCTTGATCATCGAATATTCGCCCGAGACCTGATAGGCGAAAGTTGGCATCTGCAGCTCGTCCTTCAGCCGGCGGATGATATCGAGATAGGGCAGGCCGGGCTTCACCATCAGCATGTCGGCACCCTCGGCGAGGTCCTGTTCGGCCTCGCGCACCGCTTCGTCGGAATTGGCGTGGTCGATGTAATAGGTCTTCTTGTCCCCCTTGAGCAGGCCGGCGGTGCCGACCGCCTCGCGATACGGGCCGTAGAAGGCAGAAGCGAACTTCGTCGCGTAGGACATGATCGCCACGTCCTGGAAACCGCTGGCGTCCAGCGCGTCGCGGATGGCGCCGATGCGGCCGTCCATCATGTCGGACGGCGCGATGATGTCGGCGCCGGCGGCGGCCTGTATGACGGCCGCCGCAGCGACCTGCTCCACCGTCTCATCATTGACGATGATGCCGTCGCGCAGAATGCCGTCATGGCCGTGGCTGGTGAAGGGATCGAGCGCGGCATCGGTAATGATGCCGATCTCCGGCACCGCATCTTTGATGGCCCGCGTCGTGCGGTTGATGACATTGTCGGGGTCGAGGATATGCGAGCCGGTCTGGTCGCGCAGCGCAAGCTCGACATTGGGGAAGGTAGCGATCGCCGGAATGCCGAGCTTGGCGGCGCGTTCCGCTTCCTTGACCGCGAGGTCGACAGAGAGGCGATAGACGTCCGGCATGGCGGCAATCGGCTCGCGTATGTTCTTGCCGTCAACCACGAAGATCGGCCAGATCAGGTCGTTCACCGAAAGCTGGTTCTCCTGCACCAGCCGTCGCGACCAGTCGGCCTTGCGCATGCGCCTAAGCCGCCGGCTGCCGGTGATCTCGTCGACGCTGCGCGCGCCGGCAGGCTTTGCGGGGGTGAATTTGTTCATCGCCGAAACTCTCTTTTGGGCCGGCTTTTACCACGCGTCTTGGCCGCTGACCAATGCGACACGATTGTGCCAGCCTCGCTCGAACGCAGGGTGGGTTGAGATTCAGGTCAGGCCGAGCCGAAAATGGCGGGTTCCGAGAACCGGAGCGGAGCGTACATCCGGGTACGCGAGCACCGAAAGCGCAGGAAGCCGCCGTTTGCAGACCGGCATCACCTGAATATCAACCTGCCCTAAGGCTGCCCGTGCCCCGACAGGATCTGCGCCGCGCCCCTGATCGCCACCCGGAACGCCTCGTCGAAGCTGACGCCGCGCACCTGCCAGCGATAGATCTTGCCGCGATCGGCCAGCCACCAGTCGGCGATCCAGCCGAGTTCCTTGTCGCTCCACACGATGCTGCCGGCGAGCGCCCGGGCTGCTCCCGCTTTCTTCGCCAGTCTGTCGAGCTTTGTGATGTCAGCCCCGGAAAGCGCCTTCTCATCGACGCCACCAAGTTGCCCGGTTCTTGGAAAGGTGACGCGCATCAGCAGCGGACCGGCGGCGCTGGCGAAGGATTCGCGCATCGCGTCGCCGCGCTGCTCGTCTTGCGTCAGCAAGAAATGCCGCGCGCCCTGCTCGGCGGTCATGAACACGGCGATCGGCGGCCGCTCGCCGACCCAGGGCCTGCTGCCGAGCTGCGCCAGCAGCTTGTCGACGACAGCGGGCTTGTAGAGGCAGGTCAGGTCGTGCGGCCGGTCATGCGTGCCTTGCTCGTCATGGACCGGAATACCCTCGAGCCGGTCGTGGTAGCGGAAGGATTCGACGAAATCGGCCGCCTTCTCGCGCAGCGCCAGCATCTCCGCCTTCTGCGTCACCCGCTGATCGCCCGAGACCTTGACCAGCACCTTGTCGAGGCAATCCTTGAAACCGATCTGCCGGTTCTCGTCTCCGGTGCCGGTGACGATCGTTTGCGCTTGGTAAAGCTCGGAGGGCGTCGCAGCACGGACGGGCACCCCAAAGCACAGGAGACCGACCAATCCAAGCACGAAGCGGGAAATTCCAGGCATGTCGATCTGCTCGAAAACCAGTCGGGTGCGGGCATAGTGCTTTGCCGGTTACCTAACATCTGGCGCGGCCGCCCGCCAGCGCAAGGAACGCTGCCCCTGGACCGCCACCATTGACGCGTCTCCATGCCGCCTTTAGCACTTCACCTCCCGCAAGCGCGGGGGAGGATTCTCTGACGATGGATTTTGGCGGAGGCGACGAGATCCGCTTCGAGCGGCTGGGCAGGGCGGGCGTGGTCACATTGACCCGGCCGAAGGCGCTCAACGCCGTCACGCACAACATGGTCAAGGCGCTCGGCAAGGCGCTGGACGTGTGGGAGCAGGATCCGGCCGTCGGCGTGGTCGTGGTCAAGGCCGAGGGCAGGGCGTTCTCCGCCGGCGGCGATATCCTGCACATCTATGAGGCGGGCCGCGCCGGCAAGCCGCCTGTCGACTTCTTCGCCGACGAGTATCGGTTGAACGCCCGCATCGCGCGCTTCAAGAAACCCTATGTCGCGCTGATCGACGGCATCGTCATGGGCGGCGGCGTCGGCATTTCTTTTCACGGCTCGCATCGCGTGCTGACCGAAAACGCGCAGTTCGCCATGCCCGAGGTGGGCATCGGCTTCTTCCCCGATGTCGGCGCCAGCCACCTGCTGCCGGACCTCGGCGGCTCCTTTGGCATGTATCTCGGGCTGACGGGAAACCGCATCCGCCATGGCGACGCGCTGTGGTCGGGGCTCGCCACCCACACCATGAAGGCCGAAGATCAGGCGGGCCTGCTCGACGAGTTGGCGACGAGCGGTGACGCCAATGCGGAGCTGCGCGATTTCTTCGTGCCCGTAAAACGCGAGACCGAGCGGCAGGACCTGGAAGCGATCGCGCGCCATTTTTCGCAAGGCTCGCTCGCCGGCATCGTCGACAGCCTGGAGCGGGCAGGGGAGGAAGACGCTTTCGCCGCAAAGACGCTGGCGACCCTAAAAACCCGCTCGCCGACCAGCCTCAACGTCGCCTGGCGCCAGATCAGCGCAGGATCGACGCTGTCGATGGACGAATGCATGAAGATGGAATTCCGCATCCTCAACCGCATGCTGGCCGGACATGATTTCTACGAAGGCATCCGCGCCGCCATCATCGACAAGGGGGCGACACCCGAGTGGCGCCCGGCGAGCCTGGATGAGGTCAGCACCGCCGAGGTCGACGCTTATTTTGCGCCGCTCGGGGATAAGGAACTCGCACTGTGAGCGAGGTAACCTCCAGGCGGGTGGTTTTGCAGCCCTCGACCACCGAAGTCATCTTCGCCTGGTTCCAGCGTGTGATCGCCGGCTACTGCCTCCTGTTCGGCATCCTCTATTGGATCCGCCTGATCGGCATTTATCCGGGCGAGTTGTGGCGCTTCGACCTGATGCCGGTGCATTGGCAGGTGGCGGCGGCGACGCTTGCCGTCTTTTTCCCCTTCGCCGCGGCGGGGCTTTGGATGCTGGCCTCCTGGGGGCCGGTGATCTGGTTCATCTGCGCGGTGACCGAGACGGTGATGTATGCCGGCTTCCCGAACCTCTTCGGTCATCGGCTGCTGATTGTGATCTCGCATGCCTGCGTGGCCGTGCTCTATATCGTCTTCCGCGTCACCATCTGGCTGCAGAAGCGCCAGCTTCGCCAATAGGCCGACGAGGTCTCGTGCCCTGTCTTCTTGGGCCGGTTTCGCAGCCAGATTTCACTGCAAATCCGTTGGCTAAATCTTTAGGTTAATTGTTCTTGCTCGGGTGACCGATCGTTAAGCGTCTTCCGAAACCTCTTACCGGTAAGCTCTTGTTAGCCCTGGCGTTTAAGTCGAATTTTATGAGTATTCGATAGTGTCGCGATCAAGGTGAAAAACAAAAAATCACCAAGGCGACAAACGAGAGGCAAAGACAATGATCAATTCGCGTCCGGCGGCGAAGACCGCAAACGTATCCGACGATCGCCGCGAGGCTATCCGCTCGCTGTACATGGAATCGCTGCAACTGGTGGAGCGTCTGCACCGCCGTCTGCTTGATGTGATCAAGGACGAGTTCGACCGCAACGGCCGTTCCGACATCAACGCCATCCAGGCGCTGCTGCTCTTCAACATCGGCAATTCCGAGCTGACCGCCGGCGAGCTGCGTTCGCGTGGCTACTATCTCGGCTCGAACGTCTCCTACAATTTGAAGAAGCTGGTCGACCTCGGCTTCATCAACCACCAGCGCTCGCGCATCGACCGCCGTTCGGTCCGCGTCTCGCTGACGCCGAAGGGCAACGAGGTGGCCGATGTCGTCGCCGGCCTCTACGAGCGCCATGTCGGCTCGATCGAAGCGGTCGGCGGCATCAACACCGACGAGTTCAAGCAGATGAACCGCGCTCTGCAGCGCCTCGACCGCTTCTGGAACGACACCATCGCGTATCGGATGTAAGCGCCACGAATTGGGACGGGAAAGCCGCGCCGAAGAAGCGCGGCCAAGGGGAGAGAGTAGGGGGCCGGAGCCGATCGCGCCGGTCCTTTCCTTTTTGCGAAGGCGGCATCCACTGGAATTCGACCATCGCTCCGCGCGCGTTGAAGCTGCGTGCCTGACGGGAGGGGCGCGACTTCGCAAGGGCGCGCTGGCATCCCGCCGATGCAAAAAAGCATCGCACCCATTTCTTTCACCTTCCCGCCCCGAGCAAATCGCGGGCGAAGGCCACGTTGCCGCCATAATCGCGGTGGAAGCGGATTACGGGTGACGCTGCGGGCCTATGCCCTGCGCTCCTTGGAACCTGCGTGGCGGCAGCGCGTTTCTGGCAGCCGGTGAAGCGGGGTCATGGTTGGCGAATTGTTAAGTTTGCCGACCCTAGAGTGCGGACAAAGCCGCCCGGCAAGCGATTGAGCGAGAGCGATTAAGCAAAGAATGTCTGCCATGAGAACCAGCCGCCGTTTCTTCCTTACTGGAGCCTCCGCGCTCGCCGCCGCCGTGGTCGCCGGCCATGCGAGCGCCCAGGATGTGGTCGGGGATATCCTGAAATCCTCGACGCGCGGCAATTGGGACGACCAGTTTGACGCCCGCGCCAACGACACCAACAAGGTCGCCTCGACGCTGCCGATCTTCAGCCAGCAGACGGTGGCCTTCACCGAGCAGGCCGTGGCTCAGTACCAGAACATCGTTTCGCAGGGCGGCTGGGAACAGGTTCCGGCGACCAAGAAACTGCAGCTCGGCGACGACGACCCGGATGTCGTGCCGCTGCGCAAGCGCCTGATGGTCTCGGGCGACCTGCCGCAGAGCGCTGGCATCTCGACGGCCTTCGATTCCTATGTCGACTCCGCGGTGAAGCGCTTCCAGCTCCGCCATGGCCTGCCGGCCGACGGCGCCATGGGCAAATACACCTATACCGCAATGAACGTTTCGGCGCAGATCCGGCTCGGCCAGCTGCAGACCAACCTGCAGCGCCTGAAGGAAAAGGCCGGCACGCTCGGGAGCCGTTATGTGCTGGTCGACATTCCGGCGGCCCAGGTCGAAGCGGTCGAGAACGACCGAGTCGTGCTTCGCCATACCGCGATCGTCGGCAAGATCGACCGCCAGACGCCGATCGTGAACTCCAAGATCAACGAGATCATCGTCAATCCGTATTGGAACGCGCCGGTCTCGATCGTGCGCAAGGACATCATTCCGCTGATGCGGAAGGACCCCAATTACCTCAAGGACAGCCACATCCGCCTGTTCGCGCCGGACGGCAGCGAGGTCGACCCGATGACCATCGACTGGTCGACGGACGATGCCGCAAAATACCGTTTCCGCCAGGATCCGGGCAACAACAACGCCATGGCCTCGGTCAAGATCAACTTTCCGAGCCCGGACGGCGTGTATATGCACGACACGCCGCAGCAGAGCCTGTTCGGCAAGCTGATGCGTTTCGACTCGTCGGGCTGCGTGCGCGTCCAGAATGTGCGCGACCTCGTCACCTGGATCCTGCGCGACACCCCCGGCTGGGACCGTCAGCATTTCGAAGCGGCGATCAAGACCGGCGAGAACACGCCGATCCAGGTCGTCAACCCGGTGCCGGTCCACTTCCTCTATCTATCGGCCTGGTCGACTGCTCCCGGCGTCGTGCAGTTCCGCGACGACATCTACGCGCTTGATGGCGCCACCGAGCTGCAGATCAGCTCGGCTCAGTAAGCAATGATATAACACGAAAAAGGCCGCTCCAGCAGCGGCCCTTTTTTCGTTTGGGCAATGCGCGCCTAGAACAGCGGCTGGTTCACCAGCCGGGGCGCATTTCGGCTCACTCAAATCTTCCGGGCCGCTCCGAAATCGGCATTGCCTCGCGCGGTCGGAGGGGCGTTGCTGGACGGCGCGCGTTCAATTGCCCATGGTCGGCCGAACCGCTGGAATCACGCCATGGACGTCGCCGTCTTCATCCTCGTTGTGCTCGCCTTCGTCACCGTTTCGGGCGCGCTGGTTCGGCTGGTCCGCGTGCCGCTGCCTGTGCTGCAGATCGCCATCGGCGCGGCCCTTGCCTGGCCGGCAGGCGGCCTGCATGTCGAGATCGATCCGGAGCTTTTTCTCCTGGTGTTCATCCCGCCGCTTCTGTTCGGCGACGCCTTTTCGGCGCCGAAGCGTGAGCTGGTGGCACTCCGCGGCCCGATCCTCGACCTCGCGCTCGGGCTGGTCTTCTTCACCATCGTCGGTTTCGGCTACGCCTTGCATTGGCTGGTGCCGAGCATTCCGCTGGCTGTCGCCTTCGCCCTGGCCGCCGTGCTGTCGCCGACCGACGCGGTCGCCGTGTCCTCGATCGTCGACCGCAATCTCGTTCCGGCGCGGCTGATGCACATATTGGAAGGCGAGTCGCTGCTCAACGACGCGTCCGGTCTGGTGATGTTCCGGTTCGCCGTCGCGGCGGCGCTGACCGGCAGCTTTTCGTTCGCCGCGGCTTGCATGAGCTTCCTCGTCGCGGTGGCGATAGGCATCCTCGCCGGTATCGCGGCGCTGTTCATCGCCGCGAAGTCGTTGCAGATGCTCAGCCGCATGACCAGCACGCCGGCCGAAACGCAGGTGCTGGTCATGGTGCTGCTGCCCTTCGTCGCCTATCTGCTCGCCGAGCATTTCGGCGCTTCCGGCATCCTGGCGGCGGTGACGGCCGGGCTTTTGACCGGATATTCCGGCATCGTCCGCCACATGGCGGTTTCGGCGCGCATCCAGACGATTTCGCTCTGGTCGATGCTGATCTTCATGTTCAACGGCTCGCTCTTCATCCTGCTTGGCCTGCAGCTGCCGGACATCATCCGGAACGTGCCGCCGGAACTGACCGCCCGCCACTGGCTTTTCGAGCCGGCATTGACCGTGCTCTTGCTTACGCTCTGCCTGATCGGCCTGCGCTTCATCTGGATCTGGATCGGCGACACCGGCGCCGAGCTTGCCGCGCGGTTCGGCAAGCGGAAGGCCGAGCCCTTCGGTTTTCGTGTCAGGCTCGCCGGCTCGATCGCCGGCGTGCGCGGCGCCGTGACGCTGGCCGGCGTCTTGTCCTTGCCGCTCACCTTGCAGGGCGGCACGCCCTTTCCGGCTCGCGACCTCGTGATCTTCCTCGCCGCCGGCGTCATCATCTGCTCGCTGGCGATTGCCAGCCTTGCCTTGCCGGCGGTCGCGCGCGGTCTGGTCGAACCGGGCGAACACCCGGGCGCGGCCGAAGAGCGCAGGGCCCGGGTCGGCGCCGCCAACGCGGCCATTGCCAGAATCGAAGGCCTGGCCAGCGACGGCAACGAGGGGGAGATGGCTGAGATGAAGCTCGCCATTGCCGAGAGTGTCGCATCGATCTACCGGCGCCGCGTCTCGCTCTCCGACGGCGCCGATGAAGCGCGCACCGAGGCGCGCGAATCCAGCCGGGTCGAGCTTGAAGTCAGGCTTGCCGGCATCGAGGCCGAGCGCGCCGAACTGCAGGCGATGCTGCGCCGTGGCGAAATCAATGACCGTACGGCGCGCAAGCTGTTGACCGAGATCACCTTCTCCGAAGCGATCCTCAGGGGCCGCGAGCCGCGGGATTAGAGTCGCACGGGTCCGTCTTGGCGCAAACCGGCCAGCAAATTTCGCGCCGCAAACGTGGCGGCCCGAAAACAACTGTGTTAATGCGCGGCGACCTCGCAGACCTCCGGCCCCAAGGGAAAGCAAGCCATGTCAAATGCAGCGGCAGCCTCCAGTAAATTCGAATCCTTCTTCGAGACCACGCTTGCCGACGCCGATCCGGAAATCTTCGGCGCCATCCGCAACGAGCTTGGCCGCCAGCGCCATGAGATCGAACTGATCGCGTCTGAAAACATCGTGTCGCGCGCCGTGCTCGAAGCGCAGGGCTCGATCATGACCAACAAATATGCCGAGGGCTATCCGGGCAAGCGCTACTATGGCGGCTGCCAGTTCGTCGACGTGGCCGAGGAACTCGCCATCGAGCGCGCCAAGAGGCTGTTCGGCTGCAACTTCGCCAACGTCCAGCCGAATTCGGGCAGCCAGATGAACCAGGCGGTGTTCCTGGCGCTGCTGCAGCCAGGCGACACCTTCATGGGCCTCGACCTGAATTCGGGCGGCCACCTCACGCACGGCTCGCCGGTCAACATGAGTGGCAAGTGGTTCAAGGTCGTGTCCTATGGCGTGCGCAAGGACGACCACCTGCTCGACATGGACGCGATCGAGAAGACCGCGCATGAGACGAAGCCGAAGCTGATCCTGGCCGGCGGCACCGCCTATTCGCGCATCTGGGATTGGAAGCGTTTCCGCGAGATCGCCGATTCGATCGGCGCGTATCTCATGGTCGACATGGCGCATATCGCCGGCCTCGTCGCAGGCGGCGTGCACCCGTCGCCGCTGCCCCATGCCCATGTCGTGACCACGACGACCCACAAGTCGCTGCGCGGCCCGCGCGGCGGCATGATCCTGTGCAACGACGAGGAAATCGCCAAGAAGATGAATTCGGCGGTGTTCCCGGGACTGCAGGGCGGCCCGCTCATGCATGTCATCGCCGCCAAGGCGGTGGCGTTCGGTGAGGCTCTGAAGCCGAGCTTCAAGACCTATGCCGAAAGCATCGTCGCCAACGCCAAGGCGCTGGCCTCCAGTCTGCAGGAGACCGGCCTCGATATTGTCTCGGGCGGCACCGACAATCACCTGATGCTGGTCGACCTTCGCCCGAAGAACGCCACCGGCAAGCGCGCGGAAGCAGCGCTCGGCCGCGCCAACATCACCTGCAACAAGAACGGCATCCCGTTCGATCCGGAAAAGCCGTTCGTGACGTCGGGCGTGCGTCTCGGCACGCCGGCCGGCACCACGCGCGGCTTCGGCCAGGCCGAATTCCGCGAGATCGGCAAGCTGATCGCCGAGGTGCTGGACGGGCTGAAAGTGGCGAACTCCGACGAAGGCAATGCGGCGGTCGAGGCCGCGGTGAAGGCCAAGGTCACGGCGCTGACCGATCGCTTCCCGCTTTACCCCTATCTCGGTTGATCCCTCCTTCGGTTGACCGGGCGCCGCGCCTCATCTTTTATCCTCGCGCTTCGCGTCGCTCCTTGATTGGCGGCGCGGCTTACTGGAGACTTGATGATGCGCACTTTCCGTCTTGCTGCCCTGGCCTTGTCCGGCTCGCTGACCGTTTTCGGCCTGTCCGGCGCGGTTGCGCAGGAGCAGACGCAACCTGCGTCCGACATGCCGGTCACCAATACCTTCGGCAGGTGGACCACCATCATCGACACGCTCGATACCGGCCAGGATGCGCACAAGACCTGCGCTGCCTCGACGGCCTTCGTTGATGGCGACGGCAACGCGGGCTCCCTGACGCTGTCGATCTCGACCGGCGATGCGCTGCCGCCGGACGCCTATCCGACCATCATGTTCATCATCGACAACAAGACGCTGCCTACGGGCGACAAGATCGCCGCGACTTTCGGTGATCCGGGCATTAAGGTCGCCGCGACCGTCAGCTCCACCGCGACTGCGGGCGGCCGTCCGAGTTGGATGGTCGACAACCAGCCCAAGGCCAGCCTTGCCCTGTTGCGCGCCATGCGCAAGGTTACCTCGCTCGATGTGACCTTCGGCAAACAGCAGGTCACCAGCATTCCGATGGACGGCTTCACCAAGGCCTATCGCAATCTTGGCGCGTCCTGCGGGTTTTCAACCAAGGATGTCGCACCCTGACACTTGCCGGCCGGCGGGGCAGGGGCGCTGGCAATCTTGCTTATGCCCCGCTATCTCTGAGCCACAAAAGGCTCTAAGCCTTTCGCCCACAGAATCGCGAACCCAAGGCTCCCTATGCGCTGCCCGTATTGCCAGTCCGAAGATACGCAGGTGAAGGATTCGCGTCCCGCCGAGGATGGCGCGGCGATCCGCAGGCGGCGGGTGTGCCCCGATTGCGGCGGCCGCTTCACCACCTTCGAGCGCGTCCAACTGCGCGACCTCGTCGTCATCAAGAAGTCTGGCCGCAAGGTGCCTTTCGACCGTGACAAGCTGCTGCGCTCCGTCGAGATCGCCGTGCGCAAGCGCAATGTCGATCCCGAGCGCATCGACCGCGCCGTCACCGGCATCGTGCGACAGCTCGAAAGCTCGGGCGA
Organism: Mesorhizobium sp.; assembly: GCA_004020875.1. Classification (GTDB taxonomy): domain Bacteria; phylum Pseudomonadota; class Alphaproteobacteria; order Rhizobiales; family Rhizobiaceae; genus Mesorhizobium. The sequence continues at coordinate 78,479 of SAPZ01000006.1, read as the reverse complement.
AACCGAGATCGCTTCGGGCGAGGTCGGCCGGCTGGTCATGGAGGCGCTGAAATCGCTGGATGATGTCGCCTATGTGCGCTTCGCCTCGGTCTATCGCAATTTTCGCGAGGCCAAGGATTTTCACGAGCTGCTGGGCGAATTGAAGGGCGACGAGGAAAAGACCGAAGAGGATGCCGGCTGATCATGGCGGGACAGCGACTGGACGAGGCCGCGCAAGGGGCGCTTGATCGCCGGTTCATGGCCGCGGCCATCAGGCTGTCGCGCCGCAATGCCGGCCGCACCTCGACCAACCCTTCCGTCGGCACCATCCTCGTGCGCGACGACGGCGCCGGTCCGATGATTGTCGGCACCGGCGTGACCGCCGTGGGCGGCCGCCCGCATGCCGAGACAGAGGCGCTGGCCGAGGCCGGAGACCTCGCGCGCGGCGCCACGGCCTATGTGACATTGGAGCCTTGCGCCCACCACGGCCGCACGCCGCCTTGCGCCAACGCGCTGGTCAATGCCGGCGTGGCGCGCGTCGTTGGTGCTGCCAGCGATCCCGATCCGCGCGTCTCCGGCAAGGGCTACGCCATCCTGCGCGGCGCCGGTGTCGAGGTGGTGGAGAAGGTGCTGGCAGCCGAAGCCTCCGAGCAGATGGCCGGTTACCTCACTCGCTCTCTGAAGAAGCGCCCGGAAGTAACTCTGAAGCTTGCGCTTTCGAGCGACGGCAAGATCGGCCGCAAAGGCGCCGGCCAGGTCGCCATCACCGGCGAGATTGCGCGGCGCGACGTCTATTTGATGCGCGCCGAGTCCGACGCCATCCTGGTCGGCATCGGCACTGTGCTCGAGGACGACCCGGCTCTGACCGTGCGACTGCCGGGACTGGAGAACCGCTCGCCGGCGCGCATCATCCTCGATCGGCAGATCCGGTTGCCGGAGACGTCCAAGCTGGTTTGCGGCGTCGACCGCGTACCTCTCTATGTCGCCGCATGTCTGGAAGCGGACCCGCATCGGCGCGCCGCGCTCGAACGCGCCGGCGTGCGCTTCATCGGCACCGAAACACATGACGGCGTCGTCGCCTTGCCGGAATTGCTGGAAGACCTTGCCGCGCTTGGCATGGCAAGCGTTTTGGTCGAAGGCGGCGCCAAGGTGGCCAAGGCCTTTCTCGAGGAAGACCTGGTCGACCGCATTGTCCTCTTCCAAGGCCCGGATGCCATCGGTGAGGACGGTATTGCATCGCCCATCGACGCCGACCATATCCCGGCTGGATTTCGCAAATTGCGTGACATGCGCTTCGGCGAGGACAGTTATGCCGAATGGGTGAGGAACCTTTAATGTTTACCGGAATTGTCACCGACGTTGGCACGGTAGCCGCTGTGAAGCCACTCGCTGAAGGCATCGGCCTGCGCATCGACACCGCCTATGACCCTCACACCATCGCGATTGGCGCCTCGATTTCCTGTAGTGGCGTCTGCCTCACCGTGACCGCGCTGCCCGAGCAAGGCTCGAACGCGCGCTGGTTCGAGGTCGAGGCCTGGGAGGAAGCGCTGAGGCTGACCACGGCTTCGAGCTGGAAATCCGGTACCCGTATCAACCTCGAACGGGCGCTGAAGATCGGCGACGAGCTCGGCGGCCACATCGTCTCCGGCCATGTCGACGGCACCGCCGAGATCGTCGAGCGCAAGGAGGAGGGGGATGCCGTGCGCTTCACCCTGGAAGCGCCGCGCCACCTGGCGAAGTTCATCGCGCCCAAGGGGTCGGTCGCGCTCGACGGCACATCGCTCACTGTCAACAAGGTCGAAGGCACCCGCTTCGACGTGCTGCTCATCCATCACTCGCTGAGCGTCACCACCTGGGGCGAGCGCCAGGCTGGCGACCGCGTCAACATCGAGATCGACACCATGGCCCGCTACGCCGCGCGGCTGTCCGAGGCGGCGAAGGAAGGGCTTTGAGGCAAGGCTCAAAGCTTTTCTCGACTTAGTCAGATTCAATCATTATGATTAAAACTGATTGCGAGGTTATATGGACACCAAGGTCATCACCGCTCACGTTCCTTTGCCACTCGCTGAGAAAGTGGACCAACTTGCTGCGCGTTTGGAGCGTCCGCGCGGCTGGATCGTCAAACAAGCCCTTTCGGCTTGGGTCGATCTGGAGGAAGAGCGCCACAAGCTCACGCTTGAGGCACTAGCTGACGTGGACGCTGGTCGGGTTATAGACCACCAAGCGGTCCAAGCCTGGGCTGACAGCCTTGGAACTGAAAACCCATTGCCGGTGCCGCGTTGATGGAATTGAAGTGGACCAGCAAGGCATTGTCCGATCTGGTCAGGCTTCATGATTTTCTCGCGCCAGCTAATAGCCAAGCCGCTGCACGCGTGGTGCAGTCGCTCACCGCGGCGGCGAAACGGTTGATCGAATATCCGCGCATCGGTGAGAAACTGGAACAGTACGAGTCGCGTGAGGTGCGTCGCATTTTAGTAGGCAACTACGAAATTCGGTACGAAATCCAGAACACCACAATTTTGGTGCTGCGTCTGTGGCATGCCAGAGAGGATCGTTAGGACGATCATCTCTGCCAATCTTCCGCTTGCGATCAACCCCGCTTCGGCCTAAGTCACCGGCAACCCCCCGGAGACTTCTATGGCAGGCACATCCCAACACGGCAAAGCGTTCATTCGGCCGAAGGCGAAGGCGCATCTGCTCATCGTCGAAGCGCGTTTTCACGACGATCTCGCCGACGCGCTGCTCGAAGGCGCGACCGGCGCGCTGGACGAGGCAGGCGCCACCTATGACGTGGTGACGGTTCCCGGCTCGCTGGAGATACCGGCCGTCATCACCTTCGCGCTCGACGGCGCCGCCGAGGGCGGCACGCATTATGATGGCTTCGTCGCGTTGGGCACCATCGTCCGCGGCGATACGTATCATTTCGACATCGTCGCTAATGAATCGAGCCGCGCGCTGATGGACCTTTCGGTGCAGGAGGCGATCGCGATCGGCAACGGTATACTGACCACCGAGAACGACGCGCAGGCATGGACGCGCGCGAAGAAGACCGAGGGCGACAAGGGTGGCTTCGCCGCGCGCGCGGCGCTGACCATGATCGCGCTCAAAGAGAAATTCGGAGCCCAATCGTGACCGAGCCTGCCTCGACCGGAGCGGTCCGCCACGCAAACAAGCGCGGCGCCGCCCGTCTTGCCGCCGTCCAGGCGCTTTATCAGATGGATGTGGCCGGCAGCGGCGTCTTCGAGATCACGGCCGAATACGAGGCCTTCCGCCTTGGCAAGGAAGTCGACGGTGCGCTCTATCGCGAGGCGGACGCGCAATGGTTCCGCGCCATCCTGACCGGAGTCGTCGAGAACCAGAAGACCATCGACCCCGTCATCCGCCAGGCGCTGACCGAGGACTGGCCATTGTCGCGGCTGGATTCGACGCTGCGTGCCATCCTTCGTGCCGGCGTCTACGAATTGATGAAGCGCGAGGACGTGCCGGTGGCCGTCATCGTCTCTGAATATGTCGATATCGCCAAAGCCTTTTACGAGGAGGATGAGCCGAAGCTGGTGAATGCGGTTCTCGATCGCGTCTCGCGCCGGGTTCGCGGCGAGGGGCGCGGTAAGGACGCTCCGTGACGATCGCGACGGCGGCGGTCGTCGAGGCCGGCAGGGAAGGGCGCCGCACAGCCGTCCTGCTTGCCGCCGCGCAGGCAATCGTCGGTTCGGCTGCTCCGATCGCGATTTCGCTTGGCGCGCTAGCCGGTCAATACCTGCTCGGTCCGGACAAGTCGCTGGCGACGGCGCCAATCACCGGCTTCAATCTCGGCGTGGCGCTCGGAGCATTGCCGGCCGCCGCCATCATCCGAAGCCTCGGCTATCGCGGCGGCTTCATGACCGGCACGATCGTCACTGCGTTAGGCGGCCTGATCGCAACGCTCGCGCTCTTCAAAGCTAGTTTTTGGCTGTTCGCCTTCGGCCTCTGCGTCATCGGCGTCGGCGGCGCCTTCGTGCAGCAGTTCCGCTTCGCCGCCGCCGACAACGCGCCGCCCCAATTCAAGGCGCGAGCAATCTCCTTCGTGCTGGCGGGCGGCATCGTAACCGCCATCCTCGGGCCGCAGATCGTCATTTACACCCGCGAACTGCTGGCTCCGGTAATGTTCGCGGGATCCTTCGCTTCGATCCTGCCGCTTGCGGCGGTTGGTGCGCTTATCCTGTCGTTCCTGCGTGTGTCTTCAACGACCAACACCGTCACTGAAACCGCTGCAAGCGATGCCAGGCCGTTGGCTGAAATCGTCACCCAGCCGCGTTTCGTCGCAGCACTTTTCTGCACCGTCGGCAGCTACGCTCTGATGAGCTTCGTCATGACCGGCGCGCCGCTCGCCATGGTCGGCTGCGGCCTGTCGGAGGACGATGCGACGCTCGGCATTTCCTGGCACGTCATGGCCATGTTCGGGCCGAGCTTCTTCACCGGCGCGCTGATCCATCGCTTCGGCGCCGAACGCATCGTGGCCACTGGCCTCGTGCTCCTGATCGGCTGCGCCACGGTGGCGCTTTCCGGGTTGCACCTGTGGCAATTCTGGACGGCGCTGATCCTGCTCGGGCTTGGCTGGAACTTCGGCTTCATCGGCGCCACGGCCATGGTCGCGGCAAGCTACCGCTCCTCCGAGAAGAGCAAGGTGCAAGGGTTCCACGACTTCGTCCTGTTCGGCTCTGTCGCGTTCTCCTCGCTCATGTCAGGCGCGATCTACAATGCATGGGGCTGGACGATGCTCAACTGGGTCGTCTTCCCGGTTGTCGCGCTTTGCTTCGTCGCGCTCGGCACGTTGAGGATCATCGGCCTACGCAAAGTGTGAAGAAGGTGCCAAGGCCATCCCGGCGACAAGTCCGAAACGACCGGCGTCAGGCATCCGGCGGCAGCACCTGCAGGACCCGCGCGATGAACATGTGGAACTCGCCCATGTAGTTGCGCAGGAATGTTTCGGTCGACTCCACGGTCACTTCGCCATCGTCGGTGATCAATCCCGGGGTGAACTGAATATAGGCTTCGGGAGAGTTCATCTGCGGCGCGTTGCAGAAGCTGAGCACGCTGCGTAGGCTCTGCTGGGCGACTGCGGTTGCGATGGCGCCGGGCGACGTTCCGATGACCGCAGTCGGTTTGCGGGCGAAAGAGTTCTTGCCGTAAGGACGGCTCGCCCAGTCGATTGCGTTCTTCAAGCCGCCGGGGATCGAGCGGTTGTATTCCGGCGTGACGAAAAGCACTGCCTGGACGGACGCGATGGCCCTCTTGAACTCCAGGGCAACCGGCGGAAAGTTCGCGTCATAATCGTAACTATAGAGCGGCAGGTCCTTGAAGGGGATCTCCGTCATTTCAAGTTCGGGGGGCGCGAGTTTGACGAGGGCCTTCGCAAGCTTGCGGTTGATCGAGCCCTTGGCAAGGCTGCCGACGAGGTAGCCGACTTTATGCTTGGCCATGACACACTCCTTTTTTGGCCGCCGACCCGCCTAGCCTAATATTCCCCAGAACAGGGCAGGCCGCCAGCCGACCTTTAGGTCGGGCATTGCCATGTTGGAGTGTGGCCAGGGCATTCGTCCGGGCCGAACAAAAATTATTGCGTGTATCCCCTTAGTTATGAAACCGTATGCCCCGACTGGCCGTTGAACCCGTGCTCATATGCGGCCACCGATCAATCGGTTCATTGCAAGGGATTTTTCACAATGTTTTCAGTTAGAAAGCTCGCCTTCGCGGCGATGGCGCTCGGCATCGCGACAGCTTCGGCAAATGCGCAGGTTGTGGTGTCTTCCAAGATCGACACGGAAGGCGGCGTGCTGGGCAACATTATTCAACTCGTGCTCAACGCCAACAACATCAAGACCACCGACCGCATTCAGCTCGGCGCGACCCCTGTCGTGCGCAAAGCGATCACCGCCGGCGAGATCGACATCTATCCAGAATATACGGGCAATGCTGCCTTCTTCTTCCAGAAGGCCGACGATCCGGTCTGGAAGGACGCCGCCAAGGCCTATGAAACCGCCAAAAAGCTCGACTATGACGCCAACAAGATCGTCTGGCTGTCGCCATCGCCGGCCAACAACACTTGGGCGATCGCGCTGCGCAAGGAAGTGGCTGACGAGAACAAGCTCGCCACGCTGACGGACTTCGGCAAGTATGTCGCCGGCGGCGGCAAGGTTGTGCTCGCGGCTTCGGCCGAGTTCGTCAATTCGGCGGCGGCACTCCCCGCCTTCCAGACGACCTACGGCTTCACGCTCAAGCCGGACCAGTTGATCACGCTCTCCGGCGGCGACACCGCGGCGACCATCGCCGCCGCCGCCAACCAGACCAACGGCGCCAACGCCGCCATGGTCTATGGCACCGACGGCGGCATCCAGCCCTCCGGCCTCGTCGTGCTTGAGGACGACAAGGGCGTGCAGCCGGTCTACCAACCCGCCCCGATCATCCGCGAAGAAGTCCTGAAGCAGCATCCCGAAATCGAGGCGCTGCTGAAGCCGGTCTTCGCCAAGCTTGATCTCGTCACACTGCAGGACCTCAATGGCCGCGTGCAGCTGGGCGGCGAACCTGCGAAGGGCGTGGCTGAGGATTTCCTGAAGAAGAACGGCTTCCTGAAGTAGAGTGGGCTCGGCGCGCCGTGTCCACGGCGCGCTGGCTCGGGTGGGGACGATCGTGATCATCCGCCTCGACAAGCTCGGCGTCGTGATCGCCGCGATCGTCGCCTACGCTGCCCTGGCGGCTCCCTTTGCCACGTTCCGCGCCAACCGCATCGTGCCGGGGCAGGCGCGTTCGATTATCGAAGCATTGCCGCCGATACTTGGCACGCTGCTGCTGGCGATCGTGATCGCGGGGGCCGTCATTGCCCTGCTCAGGACGACGCTGATCCTCAGGCTGGCCGCCAGCATCATCGTGCTGGTCGCCCTTGCGATCCTCATCGGCGTCGCCGGAGGTTTCCTGACCCCCGCCGGCAACACCTTCGCCCGCGTTTCACCGGCCTCCGGTTTCTGGCTGCTGATCTTTGCCTTCACCTTGCTTCTCGCTGACATGCTAACCAGGCTGAACCTTTCGCCCTGGGCGCGCGTCGGCGTGCTGGTGCTTGCCGCTTTGGCCATCGCGGCGCTGCTTGTCTCGGGGAGCTGGGACAGCCTCTCCATCCTCAAGGAATATGCCAGCCGCGCCGACAGTTTCTGGGCGGAGGCTTCCAAGCACTTTAGCCTGGCGCTTGGCTCGCTGGCCGGCGCGGTGATCGTCGGCATGCCGCTCGGCATCCTTTGCCACCGCGTCGACAAACTGCGGGCTGGCGTGCTCAATGTGCTCAACATCATCCAGACCATTCCATCGATCGCGCTGTTCGGCCTGCTGATCGCACCGCTCGGCTGGGTCGCCCTCCACGTGCCGGGCGCTGCTGCGATCGGCATCAGGGGCATCGGCACCGCGCCGGCCTTTGTCGCGCTTTTCCTCTATTCGCTGCTGCCGGTGGTGGCGAATACGGTGGTTGGGCTGGCTGGTGTACCCCGCGCGGCAAACGACGCCGCGCGCGGCATGGGCATGACCGACCGCCAGCGACTGTTCGACGTCGAGTTCCCGCTCGCGTTTCCGGTGATCCTTACCGGCATCCGCATCGTGCTGGTGCAGAATATCGGCCTTGCCACCATTGCCGCGCTGATCGGCGGCGGCGGCTTCGGCGTGTTCGTTTTCCAGGGCGTCGGCCAGACGGCAATGGATCTGGTGCTGCTCGGCGCGCTGCCCACCGTGGCATTGGCCTTTGCGGCTGCCATTATCCTCGATGCGGTGATCGAGATGACCGCCTCCAAGCGCAGGGTAGTTGAAACGGCATGATCGAGATCGAACGCATCACCAAGCGCTATAATGAGATCACGGTGGTCGACGATGTTTCGATGGTCATCGAACCCCGGACCATCGCCACCATCGTCGGCACGTCGGGATCAGGCAAGACGACGCTGCTCAGGATGATCAACCGGTTGGTTGAGCCGACCTTCGGCGTCATCAAGCTCGACGGCGCCGACAACCGCTCCGTGCCAGGTTATCGGCTGCGCCGCAGCATCGGCTATGCCATCCAAGGGCACGGCCTGTTTCCGCATCGCACGGTGGCGCAGAACATTGCCACCGTGCCGTTGCTGCTCGGCTGGGACAGGGATCGCATCGAGGCTCGCGTCGACGAGTTGCTGACGCTCTACCAACTGGAGCCCCAGGCCTATGGCCCGCGTTACCCGCACGAGCTTTCCGGCGGCCAGCAGCAGCGCGTCGGCGTCGCGCGTGCCTTGGCCGCCGAGCCGAACGTGCTTTTGATGGACGAGCCTTTCGGCGCGCTGGATCCGATCATCCGCACCAAGGCGCAGGAAGATCTGCTGGCGATCCAGAAACGTTTCGGCACCACCATCATCCTCGTCACCCACGACATGGAAGAGGCGGTGCATATGGGGGACAAGATCGCCGTGATGGATGCCGGCAAGCTGGTGCAATACGCCAAGCCTGCCGAGATTCTCGCGAGACCCGCAAGCGGCTTCGTCGAGACACTGGTCGGCGCCAGCGAGAGGCCGTTCCGGCTGCTCTCGCTTGGCCATGTGCGAGACGCCGTGGAGCCGGGTAGCGCGGAGGGGGAGGCGATCCCCGGTGACGCCACGCAGCGCGACGCGCTGGCCGAGCTACTGTGGTCGGGCCGCCCCGCGCTGCCGGTGAAGGACGCCGACGGCAAGCTGCTCGGCCGCGTCACCATCGAAGGCCTGGTGAAACGCGCGGCGAGGCCGCAATGAAAGCCTGGCTGCCTGCGCTGTTGAGACTGGCTGTCCTGGCGCTGCTGGTGATTTTCGTCACCAGCCCCGGCTGGTTTGAGCCGCTGTTGAAACCGCTGACGGAGAACGGCGCGCCGGCTATCTACAACCAGGGCAGCCTGCTGGCGCTGACCCTGCAGCACCTGCGGACCGTCCTGGTCGCGACGGTCGCGGCAACGATCGTCGCCGTGGCTTTAGCTATCCTGGTCACCAGGCCCGCAGGCGCCGAATTCCTGCCCTTGTCGCGCAGCCTGGTCAATATCGGCCAGACCTTTCCGCCGGTTGCCGTGCTGGCGCTTGCCGTGCCGGCCGTCGGTTTTGGCGAGAAGCCGACGCTTATAGCACTTTTCCTTTACGGCCTGCTGCCGATCTTCGAGAACGCGCTGACGGCGCTGACCACGCTGCCTGGGAACGTGATGGAAGCGGCGAGCGGCGCCGGCATGACCGGCTGGCAAAGACTGATGAAGGTCGAGCTACCGCTCAGCGCCCCGGTGATCCTGGGCGGCATCCGGCTTTCGGTCGTCATCAGCCTCGCCACCGCGACGATCGGCTCGACCGTTGCGGCCAAGACGCTCGGCGAGGTGATCATCGCGGGGCTGATCTCGAACAATCTCGCCTTCGTTCTGCAGGGTGGCCTGATAGTGGCAGCGCTCGCGGTGCTGATCTATGACGGCCTGTCGGCGATCGAGCGCTACGCCGCGCGGCGCATGGGGCAGGGGGCGGAATAGCCGATGCGGGAGGGCTGGCGGGCAGGTTGCCCTGTGATGCCGTTGCGTCATTTCAATCGATCTAATTTCCCGATCACGCTGGCATAACAAATCCCCCCTTCTTCTTTTGGGCGAAAGCCTAGCAAAAACCGAACAATATCTTGACGTTCCAAGCCCTGTTTCGCATACACCCCAACCAAGGGGTGGATTCCGCGCGCGGCATCCATCTCGTTCCAACGGCCCAGGGAGGGGTTCTTTTGGGCCAACAATCGAGGAAAATCCGGCAATGACCATCATTACCGCCGTCATCGCCTGCGGCTTGCTGTCAGTTCTGTACGCCATCTGGGCGACACGCTCGGTCCTTGCGTCCGATCAGGGCAATCAGCGCATGCAGGAAATCTCCGCCGCCATCCGAGAGGGTGCCCAGGCCTATCTGGCGCGCCAGTACACCACCATCGCCGTTGTGGGCATCGTCGTGCTCCTGCTTGCCTGGTGGCTGCTTTCGATCACCTCCGCGATCGGTTTCCTGATCGGCGCCGTGCTTTCGGGCGCCGCCGGCTTCATCGGCATGCATGTCTCGGTGCGCGCCAATGTTCGGACCGCGCAGGCGGCCTCGAACAGCCTCGCCGCCGGCCTCGACATCGCCTTCAAGTCCGGCGCCATCACTGGCCTGCTGGTCGCTGGCCTGGCGCTGCTCGGCGTCTCGATCTACTACGCCATCCTGACCGGCCCGATGGGCCTCCAGCCGAATGACCGCGTCGTCATCGACTCGCTGGTCTCGCTCGGCTTCGGCGCTTCGCTGATCTCGATCTTCGCCCGTCTCGGCGGCGGCATCTTCACCAAGGGCGCGGATGTCGGCGGCGACCTCGTCGGCAAGGTCGAGGCTGGCATTCCTGAAGATGATCCACGCAACCCGGCTACCATCGCCGACAATGTCGGCGACAATGTCGGCGACTGCGCCGGCATGGCCGCCGACCTTTTCGAGACCTATGCGGTGACCGTCGTCGCCACCATGGTTCTGGCCGCCATATTCTTCGGCGGTACAGCCGCGCTGGGCGCGGCCATGCTCTATCCGCTCGCCATCTGCGGCGCCTGCATCCTGACCTCGATCGTCGGCACCTTCTTCGTCAAGCTCGGTTCCAACGGCTCGATCATGGGCGCTCTCTACAAGGGCCTGATCGTCACCGGCCTGCTTTCGATCGTCGGTCTTGCCGCCGCGACCTCCGCTACAGTCGGTTGGGGCGAGGTCGGCGCCGTCGCCGGCATCGCCATCATCGGCAAGAACCTGTTCATCTGCGGCCTGATCGGTCTGCTGGTGACCGGTTTGATCGTGGTGATCACCGAATACTACACCGGCACCAACAAGCGTCCGGTGAACTCGATCGCCCAGGCTTCGGTGACCGGCCACGGCACCAACGTGATCCAGGGTCTTGCCGTTTCGCTGGAATCGACGGCGCTGCCGGCCATCGTCATCGTCGGCGGCATCATCGCCACCTACCAGCTCGGAGGCCTGTTTGGCACCGCGATCGCCGTCACCACCATGCTTGGCCTCGCAGGCATGATCGTGGCGCTCGACGCCTTCGGCCCGGTCACCGACAATGCCGGCGGCATTGCCGAAATGGCCGGCCTGCCCAAGGAAGTGCGCCACTCCACCGACGCGCTCGACGCGGTAGGCAACACCACCAAGGCGGTGACCAAGGGCTATGCCATCGGCTCGGCCGGCCTCGGCGCGCTTGTGCTGTTCGCGGCCTACTCGAACGACCTGAAGTTCTTTGCCGCCAACGGCGACAAGTACCGCTACTTCCAGGGCATGGGCGACGTCTCCTTCGACCTCTCCAACCCCTATGTCGTCGCCGGCCTGATCTTCGGCGGCCTGATCCCTTATCTGTTCGGCGGCATCGCCATGACCGCCGTCGGTCGCGCCGCCGGCTCCATCGTCGAGGAAGTGCGCAAGCAGTTCCGCGAGGACAAGGGCATCATGGCCGGCACCTCGAAGCCGAACTATGCGCGCGCCGTCGACATCCTGACCAGGGCGGCGATCAGGGAAATGATCGTCCCGTCGCTGCTGCCGGTGCTGGCGCCGCTCGTCGTCTATTTCGGCGTGCTGCTGATCTCGGGCTCCAAGGCCTCGGCCTTCGCGGCGCTCGGCGCCTCGCTGCTCGGCGTCATCGTCAACGGTCTCTTCGTCGCCATCTCGATGACCTCCGGTGGCGGCGCCTGGGACAACGCAAAGAAGTCGTTCGAGGACGGTTTCACCGACAAGGACGGCGTCAAGCACCTGAAGGGCTCGGACGCGCACAAGGCCTCGGTCACCGGCGACACCGTCGGCGACCCCTACAAGGACACCGCCGGCCCGGCCGTCAATCCGGCGATCAAGATCACCAACATCGTCGCTCTGCTTCTTCTCGCCGTGCTCGCGCACGGCTGATCGCGGCGGCTATTCCAGGACAAAGCCCGCGGGAGCGATCCCGCGGGCTTTGTTTTTTCGCATGACATCCTTCATGCATTCCGTTGCTTGGTAGGGCACTCAGTTTGCTTCGGGCCCCGCTGCCACGGCGTAAGGGGCCTGCTACGCGTCGATGTCGGGTTCTCGCACAGAACCCGCCGACGAGGCGGCGGGTGCTGATTATTCTGCGAGCCGTCGATGGAGTTACGGCGTGCCGCCGCCACCGCCGGGGACGCCGGGTGCCAGCTTGCTGGCGCCGTTGATGACCTGGCTCAGGAAGTTCTGGTCCTTGCCGCCGGTCGGTGTCGTCCTGGAGATGAAGTCGAAGATCTTGCCATCCTTCAGGCCGTAGTTGGCGATCTGCGTAACGCGACCGTCAGCTCCGAAATACACCGCCAGCACATGCTGGTCGATGATATGCGGGTTGTCGAAGGCGACGTAGCGCTTGCGCGTCTGCGAGATGTAGTAGAAGGCCTCGTTGTCGAAGGTCGCCGTCGTCGACGGCGTGCCCAGCGCCAGCAGCACCTGTTCACGGCTCGATCCGACCGGCACCGAATCGATTGCCTGCTGGTCGATGACGTAGCCTTTCGTCAGCGTCTCGCTTGGATGGAGATCGCCGAACATCTTGGACGAATTGCAGGCGGAAAGCGCTGATACGACCATCAGCAGTGAAGCCACGCCCACCGGGGCGGGCGCAAGAAACGACTTGAATTTCAGCGCACCCAACAACAATTCTCCATCACATCCCCGCAACTTGCGCTGGGCCGCAAAACCGGTAAACCAGCTTGCATGCCGATGCAACAAGGCCAAATCAAACAACAGGTCCCCGGGAGACCGCCCTCAATGTTCCAGCGCCTTTTTGGCCGCGAACGCAATGCCAACCGCGCTATCACCGACGCGCTCTACGCACAAATCGTGGCGGCGGCGCGGCAAACGGTGTTTTATTCGGACTGGAATGTGCCGGATACGCCGCTTGGCCGCTTCGAGATGCTGTCGCTGCATATCTATCTCGTCCAGCACCGGCTGCATGGCGAGCAAGGCGTGGCGGCCGAGGTCGCGCAAGTGCTGATCGACGAGTTCTTCCTCGACGTCGATCATTCGCTGCGCGAACTTGGAATAGGCGATGTCGGCGTGCCCAAGCGCATGAAGAAGCTGGCAAGGATGTTCTACGGCCGCACGGCCGCCTATGATGGTGCCCTCCGGGAAAACGACCGGGTAGCGCTGGCGGCGGCGCTTGCCCGCAATGTCAGGCCGGACGCGGACCGCTGGCCGCAGGCGTCGCTGCTGGCGGACTATGTCTGCGAGGCGTCGCAAAAGCTGGCCGCGCAGCCGACCGAATCGCTTGCCGCCGGCATGGTCGCGTTTCCGGTCGCAGGGGCCGCTTCAAGGAGGCCAGCATGAAAGACGCTGAATCGCGCAGCCCGGTGTCCTTTGTCGCCAATGTCGCGCGGCTGCCGCAAAGGGGCCTGCCTGTCCTGGTCGAGGCCGATCAGCGCCAGCGCGAAGCACTTGCCACCGAATATGACCTGCTTTCGGTCGAAAGCTACCGCGCTGAACTGCTTGTTGCTTCATGGAAGCGCAATGGCGTCAAGGTTACGGGCCGTGTCGAAGCCGACATCACGCAGGCCTGCATCGTCACGCTGGAGCCGGTAAGCGCGCATATAGACGAGCCGGTCGAGGCTCTGTTCCTGCCCGAGCAGTCGAAGCTTGGACGTGAGGGTTTCGAAGGCGGCGGCGAGATCATTCTCGACGCCGACGGACCCGACAGCCCGGAAACATTCTCCGGCGACACGATCGATGTCGGTGCGTTGGCCGAACAGTTCTTCGGCCTGGCGATCGATCCCTATCCGCGCAAGCCGGGAGCCTCGCTCGACGTCGCCGGCGACGATCAGCCCGAGGAAAGCGATTTCCAGAAGAAGCTGCGTTCGCTGCTTGGAAAATCCTGACAGTGGTCCGGATTTTGGAAAAGTTGGTTGTGCGCAGGCACAAAACCGCTATTTTCGCCGAACCTTCGCGAGCCCCTTTACCTCGGCAGGCGTCCGCCGCTAGCCAGGCAAACCGTGAGAAAAACACCGAGTGATCAGGATTTCCATCGATGCCATGGGCGGCGATCACGGACCGAGCGTGGTCATCCCGGCGCTGATGACGGTCGTCATCCGCCGCCCTGACATCCGCTTCGTCATCTATGGCCGCGAGGACGTGGTGCGTCCCGAACTCGCCAAGTTCCCGAAACTCGCCAAAGTAAGCGAGTTCGTCCACTGCGAGATCGCCGTGCGCATGGACGACAAGCCGAGCCAGGCGCTGCGCCACGGCCGCTGGAAGTCCTCGATGTGGAAGGCCGTCGAGGCGGTGAAGAGCGGCGCCGCACAGGCCTGCATCTCGGCCGGCAACACCGGCGCGCTGATGGCGATGTCGAAATTCTGCCTGCGCACGATGGCCACCATCGACCGCCCCGCGATCGCGGCGCTCTGGCCGACGACGCGCGGCGAAAGTGTCGTGCTCGATGTCGGCGCCACCATCGGCGCGGACGCGCATCAGCTGATCGATTTCGCCATTCTGGGCACCGGCATGGCGCGCTCGGTGTTCGGCATCGAGCGGCCGAGCGTCGGGCTGCTCAATGTCGGCGTCGAGGAGATCAAGGGCCAGGAAGAGGTCAAGGAGGCCGGGCGCATGCTGCGCGAGGCCAACATGGCCTCGATGAATTACCGTGGCTTCGTCGAAGGCGATGACATCGGCAAGGGCACGGTCGACGTGGTGGTCACCGAGGGCTTTGCCGGCAATATCGCGCTCAAGACCGCCGAGGGCACGGCAAGGCAGATCGCCGGCTATCTTCGCGCCGCCATGAGCCGTACGCTCATGGCCAAGATCGGCTACGTCTTCGCCAAGGGCGCCTTCGACCGGCTGCGTGAGAAGATGGATGTCGGCCGCTCGAATGGCGGCGTCTTTCTGGGCTTGAACGGCATCGTGGTGAAGAGCCATGGCGGCGCCGATTCGGATGGCTTCGCTGCGGCTATTGAGCTCGGCTACGATATGGTGCGCAACAATCTGCTTGACCGGATCGAGGCCGACCTCGATCTGTTCCATGCGCGCAATCCGAACGCCCAGGCAAACAGGAAATCCGGTGTCTCCGCCGACGCCGAGGAATAGGAACGGACCTTGATCAGATCAGTCGTGCGCGGCAATGGTGCCGCGCTGCCCCGCCGCATTATGAAGAATGCCGACTTCGAAGGCATGGTCGAGACCTCCGACGAGTGGATCGTCCAGCGCACCGGCATCCGCCAGCGCCATGTCGCGGCCGATGACGAGACGACGGCCTCGTTGGGCGAGGCAGCGGCGCGCGCCGCGCTCGACAGCGCGGGTATGACGCCAGCCGATATCGACCTCATCATCCTTGCGACTTCGACGCCCAACAACACGTTCCCGGCAACCGCCGTCGAGATCCAGAACAGGCTCGGCATGCATCACGGCTTTGCCTTCGACATGCAGGCGGTGTGCTCGGGCTTCGTCTATGCCGTCGCCACCGCTGACCTTTACATACGCGGCGGCTTGGCCAGGCGTGTCCTGGTGATCGGCTCGGAGACATTCTCGCGCATCCTCGATTGGAACGACCGCTCGACCTGCGTGCTGTTCGGCGACGGCGCCGGAGCGCTTGTTCTCGAAGCCCAAGAGGGTGCCGGTGCGATCACCGACCGCGGCGTGCTGGCGGCGAGCCTGCGCTCCGATGGCGCGCATAAGGACAAGCTGTTCGTCGACGGCGGACCTTCGACGACGGGAACCGTCGGCCATCTCAGGATGGAAGGTCGCGAGGTGTTCAAGCATGCCGTCGGCATGATCACCGATGTCATCGAAGCGACCTTCGGCGAGGCCGGCATAACGGCGCAGGACCTCGACTGGTTCGTGCCGCATCAGGCCAATAAACGAATTATTGACGCTTCCGCCAGGAAGCTCGGGATAGCCGAGGAGAAAGTTGTGGTCACCGTGGATTTACACGGTAACACCTCGGCTGCCTCGGTGCCGCTGGCTCTCTCGGTGGCCGTCGCCGACGGCCGCATCAAGAGGGGCGATCTTGTGCTTCTCGAGGCGATGGGTGGAGGCTTCACATGGGGCGCGGTATTGCTCCGCTGGTAAGTGCCGAACGGGCCGGTTCGGTCCTTGACCTTGCCGGATCAATTACTTAGGCTCTGTCTTTGGCTGTATCGATTTACATTTTCTGCGAGCAGATGGGACGGTCGCATGGGGGGAAAGACACTGACGCGTGCCGACCTTGCTGAAGCCGTTTATCGGAAGGTTGGCCTGTCGCGGACTGAATCGGCGGAACTCGTCGAAGCTGTGCTGGACGAAATCTGCGAAGCCATCGTTCGGGGCGAGACGGTCAAGCTTTCGTCTTTTGCCACCTTCCACGTCCGCTCCAAGAACGAGCGCATCGGCCGCAATCCCAAGACCGGCGAGGAAGTGCCCATCCTGCCGCGCCGGGTGATGACGTTTAAATCGTCGAATGTGCTCAAGAGCCGGATTCTGCGTTCGCACCAGACCAGCAAAGGCAAAGGCGGCAAGTAGTTTGCTGGCGAATGCGGTTGAAAACCGCCGGCCGTTTTGACGCTGGGCTTGAATATCCTTTCATAAATCGCTGAAATAAGGCGCGATTCGGCATCATGCGCCGGGTCGTGGTCCAGTGTGGAGGATTGGCCCATGGACAAGAGCCCCGATGCATTCCGCACCATCAGCGAAGTCGCGGAAGATCTCGACCTGCCGCAGCACGTGCTGCGTTTCTGGGAGACCCGCTTCACCCAGATCAAGCCGATGAAGCGCGGCGGCGGGCGTCGCTACTACCGGCCGCAGGATGTTGAACTGATCAAGGGCATCCGGCACATGCTTTATGATCAGGGTTATACGATCAAAGGCGTGCAGAAGCTGTTGCGCGAGAACGGCAACCATTTTCTGGTCGCCATCGGCAATGGAGACATGGCTGCCGTGGAGGCGATCGCCCAGCGCCGTCAGGCCGAGCAGGTACCGCTGACGGCGGCCGCGCAGCCGCGCGGCGACGAGGATGCGCTCGTGGGCCAGCCGAAGGTGAAGCCCAGTCGGCGTTTCTTCGGCCTTGGCAAAAGCGACGACGAAGGTCCGGTGCAACCCGACGCTTCAAAATTGTCGCGTGACAATCGCGCCCTGCTGCAGGAGGCGCTGTTCGACTTGCTGGAATGCAAGCGCCTGCTTGACCAGGTTCGTTGAACGGGCATCATTCCACGTGATGCCGCGCGGTCGGGCCGCCGGAACTGGCCTGTCGTCCGTGCGTTAGGCCTTCTCGAAGAGAAGGACAATCAGCATGGCATCGTTTTCGAGCCTCTCCGACCTCGACATCGAGAAGCAGGTCGCTACGCTTACTCGGCAATTGAACGACCTCAAGAAGGTCTTGGCCAGGCGCGGTGACGCCTATTACGAGGATGGCCGCGAGGCGGCCTCAGACTATTATTCTCAGCTATACGATCGACTTCACGAGGCGCTGCCTGCAATAAGGCGCAGGGGCAAGGTGATTGAGCGGACGGCGCGCGACCATCCGGCGACGACCGCCGCCGTCGGACTTTTGGTGGTGGGACTGCTTGCCGGCCTTTTGATCAGCCGCCGCTGATCGATGAACGCGATTTGAAACAGAAATGGGCGGCCGTCCAGCACGACCGCCATTCCCGTCATTGGGCTATGCGCGGTCAGTCAGGCGCGCATTTGTTTTCGTGTTGCGCGCGCCGCATCTGGCACGCAGCGCCTCGGCATAGAGGCGGCTTACACCGCGATGCCGTCGCCGGATATAGGCCGAGTCTTCGAGCCGCCAAAACCGTTCGAGCCGCTCGGCGATCTCAGGATTGGTCCAGGTGCCGTAGCCGGCGGCGGAATAGATGCATATCTCGCCCGAATACAGGCCCTTATCCGTTACCAGGAAATCGACCCTGGCATGATCGAGGTCGCCGGCGATACGCGGCGCCAGCGCTATCGCCTGCCGGACAAAGTCGAGCAGTGCGGGACTGACAGGCAGGGACTGATCCTCCCGCGGATAGTCGGGATCGCGTCCGGGTAACGGACGGCCGTCGCCGTCGAACAGGTGCGAGCGCGCGGCGAGCTTGTCTTCGGCCCAAACGTGACTGATGTCGCCGCTGCAGACATGAACCTTGATGTCGGTGGCGATCAAACCGCCGCTGAGTTTCAGCTGCTCCTCGACTAAAACGAGGGGAGTGATAGGCCAATACGCCCATTCGCCGCTGCGTCGTCCGAACCGTTTCTTGAGCCACCGCTTTGTCTTGCGCATGATCTCCGCACGCTCGGGCCGGCCGCCGGAAACGAATATGTTCATCTCGCAGCCATGATTGGTTTTGACGACGACCTGGCCGGCAAGCAGTTCCGCCGGGAGGTCTTCGGGGTGCCGGCCGGACCATAGTGTTTTGGGTATCGGCAACTCAGGGCAGGCGGCGTGGATATAAGCTTTCGCCGCCAGCTTGTCGGTCAGCGTCACGAAGAGCGGATTACGGTCGACGATCTTCCGCCACAGCATCAGTTCGTTGTAGCGCGAGGGAGCGGCGGGATTCGGCAGATAGCCGAGCCTCATGGCGAAGCGGGCAACAAGAGCCGGATGACGAAGCGTCAGTACAGTTCGCGCGACCATCAGAACCAAGCGGTGTCTGGCCGGCAGGTCGGCGTAGTTTCCCATCAGACGCGGTCCGGGCGGCGTTTCGGCATCACCGGATGCTTAATGAGAAGAGACTCCGAAGGGAAGGCAGGTCGCTCGAACAACGAAGGCCTGCCCTCCCGTCGGCGAGAAGGAAGGATCAGGCCTTCTTCGGAGCCATCTTCTTGTGGTGGTGACGATGATGGTGGCGATAGAAATGATGGTGGACGCGGTGATGCCTGCGATGATGATGACGATGATGCTGCGTCATCGGAGCCGCATCAGCGCTCGTGGCACCGAGGATCGGCATGGTGAAGGCCAGGGCCAGAGCCAGCCCGAGCGCAGAGAGGAGTGGCTTCTTCATGACTTCGTTTCCTTACACGGGCGTTCCGAGATTCACCGGACCAATCGGTGACCCAAGCCCCGCGAGCCGGACTATCCTCTTGGTTTTTTTCGCCAATTTTTCCCAAGTGTAGATTTTTGTTTCTCGAATGTTTCCGAGGATCCTCATGCTCGCGCCTGCCCGGCGTTGGGCGGTCTCCGGAAATCGGGAGTGCGAACCGGGCCGGATGAAGTCCGCCCGGCTTCACATGGGCGGCGCGATGCCGTGATTCCCGACCACGACCCGGTTCGCCACGAGCTTGCCATCGCCACCTCGCTTGGCGTTGACGAACACCGCGGCGCCCGGCGTCAGATCCGCCGGCGTAGCCGTGGCGAATGTCACGATCGGTGTCGTCTGCGGGATGGCGATCTGCTTCTTCTGGCCGTTGTCATAGGTGAGCGTGACCGTGCGGCCTTCGATTTCGGTGACGTTGGCAACGGTACCGTTGGTCATACGGCTGTTGGGCTGCAGATCCCAGTCGCGGTCGCCTTCTCCCGTGCCCTTCAGCGCCGCGGGAAAGATCACGACTTCCAGCGCCCCGCTACCGCCATCGGCTTTCGAAATCGAGGCGATGCCCAGGAAATCGCCTTGCTTGATATCGGCGGCCGAAGCCTTGGCGACGCCCGAAATCTTCCAGCCGTCGGCAAGCGTGATCGCATCGGTCTTGCCGTCGCGGTCCTTCACCGTCAGCGTCGATCCGGCAACGCCGACAACAGTGCCTCGAACACGCGCGGCATCCGCCGCCCATGCTTCCGCCGCGCCAATGACGATCGAGACGACGCCGAGCACAATTGCGAATAATTTCAAATTCATCACATCAGATCCTTTCGTGAGATGGCCGCCGCCCCTGTCGGCTGCCGACGACAGCAAGCTAACGAGCCGCGCCGTCGAAAATGCCGGCGCATCCGGTCGCGCGACCTTCAAAAGAACTTGATTGAGCGCCGCGCCTTCTTACATGTGTCGAGCCTGGTGGCATTCGGCTGGGCGCCGCTTCACGATGGCGTGACGCCGCATCGGTGCTCTTGGCAAATCATTCGTTAACGAGCATTCTCCCGCCCGTCTCAGGCAACACCATTTCATCAGACCCTGTTTCATCCCAAGGAGTTGCCATGCCCAACACCGCACGAAACGCTGTTTCCAACGACATCATTGCCGCGCCCGGCCTCAATCCATTGAAAGCTGCTCGCGAAACCAGGGGATACACGATCGAGGAACTCTCTTTGACCTGCGGTCTGGCCGTGGGCGAGATCGTCGACATCGAGGACGGCAAGGACGCCGATCCCGCCAAGCTCCGGCGCATCGCTACCGCGCTGCAGATGCCGGAAGAGGAATTGATCACGGTGACGGACGCCGAGAACCGGCCCACGCATCAGTAGAGGCGCGAAAAGCGTCCCATTCGAGCCCGCCGACATTTCGCCCGGCGGGCTTTTTGATGCCTGAAGGACGGAAGCGCTGGCTCTTGCCAACACTGGTTTAGCCGTGCGAATCGCCGACCACTGCTATCCGACAGACCTGACGAGGGGGGCACCATGAGCTTGGAATCGGTTCGCGCCTTCTTTGCGCGGCATGCGCCCGACATCGAGGTCATCGTCACCGAGGCCAGTTCGGCAACCGTGGCGCTGGCGGCGGAAGCCCATGGGGTGACGCCGGCGCAGATCGCCAAGACGATCTGTCTGCGCGTCGGCGACGAGACGATGCTGGTCGTCACCAGCGGCGTCGCCAGGCTCGACAACCGCAAGTTCAAGGACAGGATGGGCGGCAAGCCGCGCATGCTTGGCGCAGAGGAGGTGCTTGCGGCCACGAGCCATCCGCCGGGTGGCGTCTGTCCGTTTGGCCTGCCGGCGCCGCTTCCCGTCTATTGCGATCTGTCGCTCAAGTCCTTCGACGATGTCGTCCCCGCTGCCGGCGCCACCAATGCCGCGGTGCGCATCGGGCCGCAGCGCATGGCCGATCTGGTCGGCGCCATATGGGTCGACGTTTGCCAATAACAATTACCGCCTAGATATCTCCCTGTGGTCCGTCGAGCGGCCTTGGCCGGCATTCGGCCGCAGTCGCTCGCTCGCATTCGGTTTGATGCGGCGCTCATTGTCCATGCCTTTCGCGGCCGCGCGTCGACCAATCCGAAAAGTGTCGACTAGCGGCCAAGGACGTGGACATTAGTCTTGACAGAAATACAGATGTTCAATACCGGTCAAGCTACCAAACAGCATGCTATATGGGAGGAATAAGCGGTATGGCTTCCAATATCTCGTTGACGGGCCTAGCCCGGGATCTCGAGGAACGCGGCAAGTCCGGCAAGCCTATCCGCATCGGCCTGATTGGCTCCGGCGAAATGGGCACCGATATCGTCACCCGCGTCGCCCATATGTCCGGTATCGAGATCGGTGCCATCTCCGAATTGAACCTTCCCGCGGCCAGCAAGGCCGTCGATATTGCTTTCCGGGAAACCGGACACGCGCGGGAGGTGTCGAACGCGTCGGCAATGACCGCTGCCATGGAGGCAGGCAAGATCGCCATCACTAACGATTCCAGCCTTGTCATCGGCAACGACCTCATCGACGTCGTGATCGACGCGACCGGCGTCCCGGCCGTCGGCGCCGAGATCGGCCTGCGCGCCATGGAGCATGGCAAGCACCTGGTGATGATGAATGTCGAGGCTGACGTCACCATCGGCGCCTATCTCAAGGCCGAGGCCGACCGGCTCGGCGTGACCTATTCGCTGGGCGCCGGCGACGAGCCGTCTTCCTGCATGGAACTGATCGAGTTCGTGTCCGCCATGGGCCACCCGATCGTTGCCGCGGGCAAGGGCAAGAACAACCCGCTCAACATCGACGCCACGCCTCCGGACTATGAGGAGGAGGCGAAGCGCCGGCACATGAACGTGCGCATGCTGGTCGAATTCGTCGATGGCTCCAAGACCATGGTCGAGATGGCGGCGATCGCCAATGCGACCGGGCTGGTCCCTGACAAGCCCGGCATGCACGGCCCATCGGCCACGCTCGGCGAATTGTCGAAGGTGCTGGTGCCTCAGAAGGACGGCGGCGTGTTGTCGAAGGTGGGTGTCGTCGACTATTCGATCGGCAAGGGCGTCGCTCCCGGCGTCTTCGTCGTCGCCGACATGTCGCATCCGCGAATCTCGGAGCGCATGGAAGACCTGAAGATGGGCAAGGGCCCGTACTTCACCTTCCATCGCCCCTATCACCTCACTTCGCTGGAAGTGCCGCTGACCTGCGCCCGCGTCGCGCTCTACGGCAAGGCCGACATGGTGCCGCTGGCAAAACCGGTCGCCGAGGTCTGTGCCGTCGCCAAGAAGGACCTGAAGCCCGGCGATAAACTCGATGCCATCGGCGAATATTGCTATCGCGCCTGGATCATGACGGCCCTTGAAGCCCGCGCGGCGCGCGCCATCCCTTGCGGCCTGCTGCAGGGCGGCTCGGTCACCGCGCCCATCAAGAAGGGCGAGCTCATCACCTATGCCAATGCGGCGCCCGCGCCGGGCTCGAAGATCGCCGAACTGCGCGCCCGCCAGGACAAGCTCGTTTACGGGACCGTGGAGGCGTGATCATGGCCGGAGCCAGCAAAGCCGTCGTGGATAGCCGGGCCAACCTCCCTTTCGTCTATCGCCAGTACAGCCCCGAGCAGCTCAGACAGGTGCTTCACACGATGTATCTCATCCGCCGTTTCGAAGAGGGCGCGGAAGAGTGTTACATGCGCGGCCTCATCCACGGCACCATGCACCTGTCGATCGGCCAGGAAGCGAGCGCCATGGGCATCTGCATGCCGCTCGCCGAGGATGACCAGATCACCTCGACGCATCGCGGTCACGGTCATTGCATCGCCAAGGGCGCGGAGGTCAGCCGCATGTTCGCGGAGTTCTTCGGCAAGACCACCGGCTACTGCAAGGGCAGGGGCGGCTCCATGCACATCGCCGATGTCGCCAAGGGCAATCTAGGGGCCAACGGCATCGTTGCCGGCGGCATTCCGATCGCCGTCGGCGCGGCGCTTTCGTCCAAGATGATGAAGACCGGCAAGGTGGTCGTCTCCTTCTTCGGCGACGGCGCCAACAATGAAGGCGCCTTCCACGAGGCGCTGAACATGGCGGCGATCTGGAAGCTGCCGGTGATCTTCGTGTGTGAGAACAACGGCTACGGCATGTCGACCTCGACGGCGCGTTCCACCGCAGTGAAGAACATCGCCGAGCGCGCGGCCGCCTATTCGATGCCTGGCGTGATCGTCAACGGCAATATCTTCTCCGAGGTCGCCGAGGCGTCCTTCAAGGCAGTCGAGCGGGCGCGCGCGGGCGAGGGGCCGACGCTGATCGAGTCCAAGACCTACCGCCACCGCGGTCATTCCAAGAGCGACCGCAACCGTTACCGCACCAAGGAAGAGATCGAGGATTGGATGGCGAACCGCGATCCGATCACGCTCTTCGAGACCGAGCTGCGCGATTTCGGCTTCATTGACGACCGGGGCATCCAGGCGATCCGCGACGCGGTCGCCAAGGAGATCGCCGATGGCATCGAGTTCGCCAAGGCGAGCCCGGCGCCTGAGATCGCCACCCTTGGGAATTATGTTTACACGGAGCAAGCGTGATGGACGCTGCGGTGCGTGAACTGAGCTACGCCCAGGCGATCCAGGAAGCCATGGCGATCGCCATGGACATGGACGACCGCGTCTTCCTGATGGGCGAGGACATCGGCGTCTATGGCGGTGCCTTCCAGGTGACCGGCGACCTGGTCGAGCGCTACGGCACCGACCGGGTGATCGACACGCCGATCTCCGAACTGGGCGGTGCCGGCGTCGCGGTGGGCGCGGCCGTCACCGGCATGCGGCCGATCTTCGAATTCCAGTTCTCGGATTTCGCCACGCTCGGCATGGAGCAGATCGTCAACCAGGCGGCCAAGATGCGCTTCATGCTGGGCGGCGAGGTTTCGGTTCCAGTGGTGATGCGTTTCCCGGCCGGGTCCGGCACGGGTGCCGCCGCGCAGCACAGCCAGAGCCTCGAAGCGTGGCTCGGCCATGTACCTGGCCTCAAGGTGATCCAGCCGGCGACGCCGCACGATGCCAAGGGGATGTTGCTCGCCGCCGTTGCCGATCCGGATCCGGTCATGATCTTCGAGCACAAGCTGCTCTACAAGATGAAGGGCCATGTGCCGGAAGGCCACTACACGGTCCCGATCGGCAAGGCCGAGGTCCGCCGCGAGGGCCGCGACCTCACCATCGTCGCGACATCGGTCATGGTGCATAAGGCACTCGACGCCGCGTCCGCGCTGGAAGGCGAGGGCATCGACATCGAGGTGGTCGACCTGCGCACCATCCGGCCGATCGACAGGCAGACAATCATCGACAGCGTGAAGAAAACCTCGCGCCTGCTCTGCGTCTACGAGGCGGTGAAGACGCTCGGCATCGGCGCGGAAGTGAGCGCTCTTGTCGCCGAAAGCGAGGCCTTCGATTATCTCGATGCGCCGATCGTGCGCCTGGGCGGCGCCGAGACGCCGATCCCCTACAATCCGGACCTTGAAAAGGCGACGGTGCCGCAGGTTCCAGACATCATCGCCGCCGCGCGCGACCTCGTGAAAGGGGTCCGCTGAGCGATGCCGACAGAAGTCATTCTTCCCAAGGTCGACATGGACATGGCGACCGGCCAGATCTCGCGCTGGTTCGCTGAAGAGGGAGCCAAGGTCAAGAAGGGCGATGTGCTCTTCGAGATCGAGACCGACAAGGCGGCGATGGAGATTGACGCGCCGGCCAGCGGCACTCTGCGCGATGTCACCGGCAAGGAGCGCGTCGACATTCCCGTCGGTGAGCCCGTCGCGTGGATTTATGCCGATGATGAGCTCTATGACGTCAAGCAGGGTGAGGCGCAAATCTCTCCCCTCGTGGGGGAGCTGTCGGCGCGGCCGACAGAGGGAGGCGCTGTCTCGCCAACGTCTCGTTCCTTCGCGCCCCCCTCTGCCCTGCCGGGCATCTCCCTCACAAGGGGGGAGATTGGCCAATTGCAGGGCGCGCGCGCAACGCCGCTGGCGCGCCGCTTGGCTCGGGAAGCCGGTCTTAAGATAGCCGAAATACAAGGCAGTGGGCCGCGCGGCCGCGTCGTGCGAGCCGACGTTGAGGCCGCAGTCGCCGCGAGAGGTGCGACCACCCTTGTTCAGCCGACCGCCGGGATTCCGGTCGAAGTCTCGTCCGTTCCGGCTCCTGCATCCAAGCCTATGTCGGACGATCAGGTGCTGAAGCTGTTCGCGGAAGGCTCCTACGAGCTTGTCCCGCATGACAACATGCGCAAGACCATCGCGCGCCGCCTGGTCGAGGCGAAATCCACCATCCCGCATTTCTATCTGACGCTGGATTGCGAGCTAGATGCGCTCCTGGCGCTGCGCACGCAGCTCAATGCCGCGGCGCCGATGAGGAAGACCGACACGGGGGAGGTTCCGGCCTACAAGCTCTCCGTCAACGACTTGGTGATCAAGGCGATGGCCATGGCGCTGATGGCGGTGCCGGATGCGAACGCCTCCTGGACCGAGAACGCCATGGTCAAGCACAAGCATGCCGATGTCGGCGTTGCGGTGTCGATTCCCGGCGGCCTGATCACGCCGATCATCCGGCACGCGGATGAAAAGACGCTGTCGGTCATCTCGAACGAGATGAAGGACCTGGCAAGCCGCGCCCGCAGCCGCAAGCTGAAGCCGGAAGAGTATCAGGGCGGCACGACGGCGGTGTCCAATCTCGGCATGTTCGGCATCAAGGATTTTGCCGCAGTCATCAATCCCCCGCATGCGACGATCCTGGCGGTCGGCGCGGGCGAGGAGCGGGCGGTGGTGAAGAAGGGCGAGATCAAGATTGCCACGGTGATGTCGGTCACGCTCTCGACCGATCACCGCGCGGTCGATGGCGCGCTCGGCGCCGAACTGCTCGGCGCCTTCAAGCGCATGATCGAAAACCCGATGGGCATGCTAGTGTAGGACGGAAAAAGGCGGTGCGGAAATTCTTCACCGGCCTTTTCGCCTTGTTCTTGCCGTCGGGCGGATCGCACGCCGGCGGCCTGGTCGACCGTTGACGGCAGGGGTGTGGCAAAAGCATGAAAACGATTCTCTGCTACGGCGATTCTCTCACCTGGGGCTATGACGCCGCCAGCCTCGGGCGCCATGCGCTCGAGGATCGCTGGCCAAGCGTGCTTCGGGCTGAGCTCGGCGACGATATCCAGGTCATCGCCGAAGGCCTCAATGGCCGCACCACGGCCTTCGACGACAATCTGGCCGGCGCGGACCGCAATGGCGCGCGTGTGCTGCCGACGATCCTGACCAGCCATGCGCCTCTCGACTTGATCATCATCATGCTTGGTGCGAACGACATGAAGCCCTGGATCCATGGCAATCCGGTGGCCGCCAAGCAGGGCATCCAGCGCCTGATCGACATCGTGCGCGGCCATGACTATCCATTCGATTGGCCCGCGCCGCAGATCCTCATCGTCGCGCCGCCGGCGGTTACGCGCACCGACAATGCCGAATTCAAGGAAATGTTCGCCGGCGGCGACGACGCCTCCAAGCGTCTGGCGCCGCAATATTCGCTGCTTGCCGACGAGGTCGGCTGCGGCTTTTTCGATGCCGGCACGGTGGCCGTCACGACGCCGCTGGACGGCGTCCATCTCGATGCCGAGAACACACGCAACATCGGCAAGGCGCTGGCGCCGCTCGTGCGCGTGATGCTCTCACTCTAACCTTCAGAAAGATCAGGGAGAAAACCCCGTGGCTGAATCCTACGACGTCATCATCATCGGCTCGGGCCCCGGCGGCTATGTCACGGCGGTCCGCTCCGCCCAGCTTGGCTTCAAGACGGCGATCGTCGAGCGCGAGCATCTGGGCGGCATCTGCCTCAACTGGGGCTGCATACCGACCAAGGCACTGCTGCGCTCAGCCGAGATCATGCATTATTCGGATCACCTCAAGGACTATGGCCTGAAGCTCGAAGGCGGCAAGGTCAGCCCCGACACGGCCGCCGTCGTCGACCGCTCGCGAAAAGTGTCGCTCAGGCTGAACACCGGCGTCGGCTTTTTGATGAAGAAGAACAAAGTCGACGTCATCTGGGGCGAGGCCAAGCTTTCCAAGCCCGGTGAGGTCGTCGTTTCGAAGATGGCCAAGAAGGCGATGGAGCCGCAGCCGCCGGTGCCGAAAGGCGTCAAGGGCGAGGGCACCTACACGGCCAAGCACATTATTCTCGCGACCGGCGCCCGGCCGCGCGCGTTGCCCGGCATCGAGCCGGACGGCAAGCTGATCTGGACCTATTTCGAGGCGATGGTGCCGAAGGAAATGCCGAAGTCGCTGCTGGTGATGGGCTCCGGCGCCATCGGCATCGAGTTCGCCTCCTTCTACCGCACCATGGGCGCGGACGTGACGGTGGTCGAGCTGCTGCCTCAGGTCATGCCGGTCGAGGACGTCGAGGTGTCGAAATTCGCGCAGAAGCAGTTCGAGAAGCAGGGGATGAAGATCATCCTCGAAGCCAAGGTGACCAAGGTCGAAAAGGGCGCCAACTCAGTTACCGCGCATGTCGAGATGAAGGACGGCAAGGTCGAGAAGATCACCGCCGATCGCATGATCTCGGCCGTCGGCGTGCAGGGCAACATCGAAAACCTTGGCCTTGAGGCGCTCGGCGTGAAGACCGACCGCGGCTGCGTCGTCGTCGACGGCTACGGCAAGACCAATGTGCCGGGCATCTACGCCATCGGCGACGTCGCCGGCCCGCCTATGCTTGCCCACAAGGCCGAGCATGAGGGCGTCGTCTGCATCGAGAAGATAGCCAATTTCCCGGGCGTGCACGCCATCGACAAGCTGAAGATCCCCGGCTGCACATATTGCAGTCCGCAGGTCGCCTCGGTCGGTCTGACCGAAGCCAAGGCCAAGGCCGAAGGCAAGGACATCCGCGTCGGCCGCTTCCCCTTCAGCGCCAACGGCAAGGCCATCGCGCTCGGCGAGGACCAGGGCTTCGTCAAGACCATCTTCGACAAGAAGACCGGGCAGCTTCTCGGCGCGCACATGGTGGGCGCCGAGGTGACCGAGCTCATCCAGGGTTTTGTCGTGGCAATGAACCTGGAGACCACCGAGGAAGAGCTGATGCACACCATCTTCCCGCATCCGACGCTGTCGGAGATGATGAAGGAGAGCGTGCTCGACGCCTATGGCCGCGCTTTGAACGCGTGACAAGTGACCAACCGATAACGGGTCACCAATCGGTGATGGATCGCCTATCGGTAATAGACGGCCAATCCGTGCTAAGTTGGTCGGGTGAGACTCACACGCGGCAGCCGGAGAAATCTGACGGCAAGGCAGTTCGTATCCGGATGCATTTTCACCTGATCGAGGAGGAATTGGCACATGCATATCAATGGCGTCGGCTGGATCGCAGCCATAATCGTCGGCGGCCTGGCGGGCTGGTTCGCCGAGATGGTCATGAAGAGCAACACCGGCATCTTCATGAACATCATCATGGGCATCGTTGGCGCGATCGTGCTGAACGCGATCCTGCAGGCCCTCAACATCCAGTCGTTCGGTGTCGGCTGGGTCGCCTATCTGATCACCGGCTTCATCGGCGCCTGCCTGCTGATCTTCGTGGGGCGGCTCGTTCGCCGCTGAGCAAAAGCCGCCGCTATGCGAAAATGGCCGTGGCGGCATGCGCTGCCCCGGCCTTTTTCTTTGCCGCGAAAAGTCCTAGATGACGAAAGACAGGCGGCTAGCTAAATCGCGGCCGCGAAGGGTTTGAGATGGTCACAGTCGTAGACACGATCGC
The DNA here is from genome assembly GCA_004020875.1 of Mesorhizobium sp. Taxonomy (GTDB): domain Bacteria; phylum Pseudomonadota; class Alphaproteobacteria; order Rhizobiales; family Rhizobiaceae; genus Mesorhizobium. The sequence continues at coordinate 49,750 of SAPZ01000006.1, read as the reverse complement.
CAACCAGCCGCGCCCGCGGCATCCTGAGAAGGCGCACCGGCCCGACCAGGAGGTATTGCGCAAGCCCGACTGGATCCGAGTCAAGGCGCCGGTCTCCAGAGGCTATTCCGAGACGCGCGAGATCGTGAAATCGAACAAGCTGGTGACGGTGTGCGAGGAAGCCGGCTGCCCGAACATCGGCGAATGCTGGGACAAGAAGCACGCCACCTTCATGATCATGGGTGAGATCTGCACGCGCGCCTGCGCCTTTTGCAATGTCGCCACGGGCATCCCGACCGCGCTTGATCCAGATGAGCCGGCCCGCGTCGCGCATGCGGTCAAGCAGATGGGGCTGAGCCACGTCGTCATCACCTCAGTCGACCGCGACGATTTGGCCGATGGCGGCGCGCAGCATTTCGCCGACGTCATCCATGCAATCCGCGCGGAAGCCCCTTCGACGACAATCGAAATCCTGACGCCCGACTTCCTGCGCAAGGATGGCGCGCTGGAGATCGTCGTTGCCGCTAAGCCCGACGTCTTCAACCACAATCTCGAAACCGTGCCGTCGAACTACCTGACGGTTCGGCCCGGCGCACGTTACTTCCACTCGATCCGGCTGCTGCAGCGCGTGAAAGAGATCGACGCGTCAATCTTCACCAAATCGGGCATCATGGTCGGTCTCGGCGAGGAGCGGAACGAAGTGCTGCAATTGATGGACGATCTGCGGTCGGCCAATGTCGACTTCATGACTATCGGCCAGTACCTGCAGCCGTCGAAGAAGCACCATCCGGTGATCCGCTTCGTCCCGCCGGACGAGTTCAAGTCGTACGAGACGATCGGCAAGACAAAGGGTTTTCTGCTGATGGCGTCGAGCCCGCTGACGCGCTCCTCCCACCACGCCGGCGAGGATTTCGCCAGGCTGCGCGCAGCGCGCGAGGCGCAGCTCGCGAAGGCCAGCTGATCTTCAATGCCGAAATTCGAGGCGACACGCCGCGTCGCGCATACGCCCCAGGAGATGTTCGCGCTGGTGGCGGACATCGAAGCCTACCCGCAATTCCTGCCGCTCTGTGAATCGCTCACCGTGCGCTCGCGCAAGGAGCGCGACGGCCGCACCATCCTGGTCGCTGACATGAGCATCGGCTACAAGGCGATACGCGAGACCTTCACGACACAGGTGCTGCTCAAGCCCGACGAGAACGCCATCGACGTCAAATACATCGACGGCCCGTTCAAATATCTCAGCAACATCTGGCGCTTCGATCCCGCCGACGGCGGTTGCGAGGTGCATTTCTTCATTGACTACGAATTCAAGAGCCGCATTCTCGGCGCGCTGATGGGCACGATGTTTGACCGCGCCTTCCGCATGTTCTCGGAAGCCTTCGAGAAGCGCGCCGACGTCATCTACGGCGCAAAGCCGGCCTAACGCTCTCCAAGCGCACCCAAGCCGAGTTGCAGCGCGTGCCGCACCGTCTCGTGCCGGATGAATTCGCGGCCTTTTTGACCGAACAATTGCCGTTCGGCGACGACAGGCAGTCCGGCCAATGCAATCCCGAACCAGACAAGGCCGACCGGCTTGTCCGCCGAGCCGCCGCTCGGACCGGCGATGCCGGTGACGGCGAGCGAGAGGCTTGCTTGCGAGTGCGCTAACGCGCCCGCGGCCATCTCCAGCACTGTCTCGCGCGAGACCGCGCCATGCGCGTCGAGCGTGGCGGCGGAAACGCCGAGCATCTCCATCTTGGCTTCGTTGGAATAGGTGATGAAGCCACGATCGACCACGACGGAGGAGCCGGCGATGTCGGTCAGTGCGGCGATGATCAGGCCGCCGGTGCAGCTTTCGGCCGTCGCCAGCATGATGCCGCGCTGCTGGCAGGCCTGAAGCAAAGCGATAGCCAGTTCGGCGTTGCTCATGCCGGCACCTCTCCCGGATAGACGACGCTGGCCGTGGCGATCGCGGCGATACCTTCGCCGCGCCCGACAAAGCCGAGCTTCTCATTGGTCGTGGCCTTGATCGAAATGCGCTCGGGCGCAATACCCAGCATGGCGGAAAGCGCCTCCGTCATCGCCGCGCGATGCGGCCCGACGCGCGGCGCCTCGCAGATCAGTGTGATGTCGGCGTTGGCGATGCGGCCGCCGCGCTCGCGCACCAGCTTTGCCGCGTGCTCGACGAAGATCTTCGAGGGAGCACCCTTCCATTGCGGGTCCGAGGGCGGGAAATGCGTGCCGATGTCCCCGGCGCCGCAGGTGGCGAGCAGCGCATCTGTCAGCGCGTGCAGCCCGACATCGGCGTCTGAGTGGCCGGAGAGTTTTCGTTCATAGGGAATGGCAACGCCGCAGAGCGTAACATGGTCGCCGGGCTCGAACGCATGCACGTCGTAGCCATTGCCGGTGCGAATATCCGGGAAGCGCTGCTGCGCGCTCGAGAGCCGCTGGTCGGCCAATGCGATGTCCCTTGCCCAGGTGAGTTTGACGTTGTCCGGCGAACCCGGAACGATCCTGACCGGTATCTGTGCCCATTCGGCGATCGCCGCGTCGTCCGTGAATTCCGCCTTGCCGAGATGATGCGCCTTCTCATGCGCCGCAAGCAGCGGCCAGAACGGAAAACCCTGCGGCGTCTGCGCCGCATGAAGGCCGGCTCTCGACACCGTCTCATCGATCATGCCGGTGGCCGATTCCCGTTTCAGCGTATCGGCAACGGGAAGGGCGGGCAGGGCGCCGTGGCGCTCGCCGATGGCCTCGATGGTGCGATCGATCAGCCCGGCATCGACGAACGGGCGGACAGCGTCGTGCACAAGCACCTTTTCAGGTGCCTGGTCCCTCAGCGCAAGGAGGCCGAGCCGGACGGAGGCCTGGCGCGACGGGCCGCCGATAACAGTGATGAGACGTTCGGCGTGCGCCCCTGCGGCGCGTTGCAAAAGCTCGGCATCGTCAGCGTGGATGGCGACAACAACCGGGCCGATCAACGGATGGGAGAGAAAGATATCCAGAGTATGGGCGATAACGGCACGGCCGCCGATGCGCTGATACTGCTTCGGACCGTCGGCCTGTCCGGCGCGCGCGCCTCGGCCGGCGGCAACAATCACCACCCCGATCCCGCCGCCTGGAGACGCTTGCTTTCCGCTTGCCTCGCTCATTCCGATCGGTCCTAGAGCCGGATGATTTCAGGTCGATTCGACCTGAAATCTGAATCCGTCTCTAAATCAAAGAAGTAGAGCATGATGTCGGCCGAAAACCGCTCACACTTTTCGGCATCATGCTCTAGTCGGGGTGATGGCCGAAGGCCAGCATTTTCCAAAATGCGCCTTAATGTGACGTCATTGCGCGTTGCACAACGCCGCGCTTCTGGCTAGAGAATGTGCAACGATCGAAAATGCTTGGTTTTTGTGCATGGCTGAACCGACCACATTGGCATCGCCACTCGACATCGGCGGAGTAAAAATTCGCAACCGCGTTTTCCTCGCGCCGATGTCCGGCATCACCGACGAGCCGTTCCGGCAGCGCGCCCACGCGCATGGCGCGGGCCTGGTCGTATCGGAAATGGTGGCAAGCGGCGAACTGGCTAAGGGCAGGGCCGGCTGCGACCTGCGTATACGTCATTCCGGCCTGCCCGTACATATGGTTCAGCTGGCCGGCCGCGAGGCCGTCCATATGGGTGAGGGCGCGCGAATCGCGGCGGGCGAGGGCGCTGATATCATCGACATCAACATGGGCTGCCCGGCAAAGAAGGTGACCGGCGGCTATGCCGGTTCGGCGCTGATGCGGGACCTCGACCACGCCCTGTCGCTGATCGAGGCGGTGGTCGGCGCCGTTTCGGTGCCGGTGACGGTCAAGATGCGGCTCGGCTGGGACGAAAGCGCGCTCAACGCCCCAATGCTGGCGCGCCGTGCCGAACAGGTCGGCGTCAGGATGGTGACCGTGCATGGCCGCACGCGCTGTCAGTTCTACCAGGGCAAAGCCGATTGGCGCGCCATCGCCCGCGTCAAGGACGCCGTGTCAATTCCCGTGGTGGCGAACGGGGATGTCTGCTCGCCGGAGGAAGCGGCGACAATCCTCGAACAGTCCGGCGCCGACGCCGTGATGATCGGTCGCGCGCACTATGGCGCGCCATGGGCCGCGGGCAGCATTGCGACAGCCGCGGCTGGTGCAAAAGCACAAGGCATTCCATTCACGCCGCAAGAGCTGACCGATTACGTCGTGTCGCATTACGACGACATGCTCGCGCTCTACGGCATCGAAGGCGGGCTGCGCCAGGCGCGCAAGCATCTCGGCTGGTATCTCGACCGCCATGCTCCCGAAGCTTCTGCCGAGCAGCGGAAACGCATTCTCACATCCTTCGCGCCGGGCGAAGTCATTGCCGAATTGCGCCGCGCGTTTGTCGACGGCGCGCAGTCGACCGGCCTGAGGAGCGCGGCATGAAGGCGGACGTCCCACAGCCGACTGACATGGCGGACGCCGCCAACATCGTGCTCAACACCATCCGCCGCCCGGTGATCATGGTCGACCCCGACGGCTTCATCACTTTCGCCAATGCCGACGCCGAGGATTTCTTTCGCTCGAGCGCGAATATGCTTGCTCGCAACACGCTCTCCAAGCTGGTGCCCTTCGGCAGCCCGCTGCTGACGCTCGTCGACCAGGTGCGTGAGCGGCGCGCGCCGGTCAACGAATACCGCGTCGACGTGTCGTCGCCGCGCCTCGGCATCGAGAAGATGGTCGATCTCTATGTAGCGCCGGTGCCGGAGTTTCCGGGCTCGGTCGTCGTCATGTTCCAGGAACGGTCGATGGCCGACAAGATCGACCGCCAGATGACGCATCGGGGCGCTGCGCGCTCCGTCACCGGCCTTGCCGCGATGCTGGCGCATGAAATCAAGAACCCGCTCTCAGGCATCAGGGGCGCGGCGCAGCTGCTCGAATTGTCGGCTTCAGACGAGGATCGCGCGCTGACCCGCTTGATCACCGACGAGACTGACCGCATCGTCTCGCTGGTCGACCGCATGGAAGTGTTTTCCGACGAGCGGCCGATCGAGCGCTACCCAGTCAACATCCACGTCGTTCTGGATCATGTGAAGGCGATTGCCAAGAACGGTTTTGCCAGGCGGATCAAGATCTTGGAGGAATATGATCCATCATTGCCTCCGGTCTTCGCCAACCGTGACCAGCTGATCCAGGTCTTCCTCAATCTGGTCAAGAACGCCGCCGAGGCGATCGGCGCCGACCCGCAGGGCGAGATCGTGCTCTCGACGGCCTTTCGTCCGGGCATTCGCGTCTCGGTGCCCGGCACGCAGGACCGCGTCTCGCTGCCGCTGGAATTCTGCGTGCATGACAATGGCCCCGGCGTATCGGAAGACATCCTGCCGATCCTGTTCGATCCGTTCATCACCACCAAGCCGAACGGGTCCGGCCTCGGGCTGGCCTTGGTCGCCAAGATCGTCGGTGAGCATGGCGGCATCATCGAATGCGATTCGACCGCCCGCGGCACCACTTTTCGCGTCCTTATGCCGGCCTGGAAAGAGACATCGCAGGGCTCGGGCGACGAAGCTGAAGGAGACCGCAAATGAGCGCTCGCGGCAATATTCTGGTCGCCGACGACGATGCGGCCATCCGCACCGTGCTCAACCAGGCGCTGTCACGCGTCGGCCACGAGGTGCGCGTCACCTCGAACGCCTCAACCCTGTGGCGCTGGGTGGCGGCTGGCGAGGGCGATCTGGTCATCACCGACGTGGTGATGCCCGACGAGAACGCCTTCGACATGCTGCCGCGCATTAAGAAGGCGCGGCCCGAGCTGCCGGTCATCGTCATGAGCGCGCAGAACACGTTCATGACCGCGATTCGCGCCTCCGAGACCGGCGCCTACGAATATCTGCCGAAGCCGTTCGACCTCACCGAGCTGCTCAACATCGTCAACCGGGCGCTGTCCGAGCCAAAGCGGCCGAAGCTCGACGCCCGCGCCGAAGACCAGCCGGAAACGATGCCGCTGGTCGGCCGCTCCGCCGCCATGCAGGACATCTACCGCATGCTGGCGCGCATGATGCAGACCGACCTCACGGTCATGATCAGCGGCGAATCCGGTACCGGCAAGGAGCTGGTGGCGCGCGCGCTGCATGAATATGGCCGCCGCCGCGGCGGTCCGTTCGTGGCCATCAACATGGCGGCGATCCCGCGCGATCTCATCGAATCGGAACTCTTCGGCCACGAGAAAGGCGCTTTCACCGGCGCGCAGAACCGTTCCAGCGGCCGCTTCGAGCAGGCGGAGGGCGGCACGCTGTTCCTCGACGAGATCGGCGACATGCCGATGGAGGCGCAGACCCGGCTGCTGCGCGTCCTGCAGCAGGGCGAATACACGACGGTCGGCGGTCGCACGCCGATCAAGACCGACGTGCGCATCGTCGCGGCCACCAACAAGGACCTGCGCACGCTGATCAACCAGGGCCTCTTCCGCGAGGACCTGTTCTATCGCCTCAATGTCGTGCCGCTGAGGCTGCCGGCGCTGCGCGAGCGTTCGGAGGATATTCCCGACCTGGTGCGGCACTTCTTCAAGCAAGGCGCCAGCGAGGGCCTGCAGACCAAGCGCATTTCGTCCGGCGGCATAGAGCTCATGAAGCGATATCCCTGGCCGGGCAATGTGCGCGAGCTGGAAAACCTGGTGCGTCGGCTGGCCGCCCTCTACTCGCAGGACGAGATTTCGTCGGAGATCATCGAGTCCGAGCTCAAGACCGGCGAAAGGCCGGTCGTGCCGGACGGCGGCGCGCTCATTCCCGACGATCTGTCGATCGGCCAGGCGGTCGAGCATTTCCTGCAGCGCTATTTCGCCTCCTTCGCCGGCGAATTGCCTCCGTCGGGCCTTTACCAACGCATTCTTGCCGAGGTCGAATATCCGCTGGTGCTGGCTTCGATGACGGCTACGCGCGGCAACCAGATCAAGGCTGCGGAGCTTTTGGGGCTCAACCGCAACACGCTGCGCAAGAAGATCCGCGAGCTTGGCGTCAACGTATACAAGTCGTCCAGGCAGCCATAGAGCCGCCTCTCGCTCGCGGTAATTGGCGAATTGACGGGGAAAGATTTCGTCCTCGGCCACACTTGTTGCATAATCGCCACAATGCGTTGCATACATCCGACGCAATGACCGACTCTGTACCGCGACATGGCAGCTGAGGCTCCGACCCTGAACCAACCGCTTTTCAGTCAGGCCGGCACGCGTGACGGCCGACGGCTGCTGGCGCTGCCCGGCGTAGTCGCCATCGCCGGCGCGGTGATCACGGCGGCGATCTCGTTTGCCATCCTGGTCGGGGCCACGCCGATCGCGCCGACCGCCGACACGACCTGGGCCCTGGTCGCGGCCAACGCCGTCTTTGTCCTGTTCCTCATCGCGCTGATTGCGCGCGAGGTGCGCCGCATCGTCCTGGCGCGGCGCCACGGCAGGGCCGCCTCGCGGCTGCATGTGCGCATCGTCGCGATGTTCGCGCTGGTTGCCGCCATCCCGGCCATCATGGTGGCGATCATCGCCTCGATCACGCTCGACATCGGCCTCGACCGCTGGTTCGAGATACGCACCAAGACGATCGTCAACTCGTCGCTGTCGATTGCCGACGCCTATGTGCAGGAGAACGCGCGCAACCTGCAGGGCACGACATTGTCGATGGCTTACGATCTCGATGCCTCGCGCACGCTCTACGGCCTCGACCGGGGCGGGTTCCTCGATCTGTTGAACAAGGAAGCCGTTGGACGCGGACTGGCGCATGCGGCCCTGATCAAGCCCGACGGCTCGTTCGTCATGAACGCCAAGACCGATGCTGATTTCCCCATGCCCGAGCCGCCGTCGGGCGCCGTCGACACCGCGTCCGACGGCAAGCCGGTTCTGATAGAACCGCGCACCCGCAACATCATGGGCGCCATCATCAAGCTGCGCGAGATCGAGGGGCTTTACCTCTATACGATTCGGCTGGTCGATCCCGACGTCATCAAGGCGCGACAGATCGTCAAGGCCAACACAGACGAATACCGCAACCTGGAGGACAACCGCCGGACTTCGCAGGTCGCCTTTGCGCTGCCTTACCTGTCGCTTACGCTGATCATCATCCTGTCGGCGATCTGGACCGGCATCGCGGTTGCCGATCGGATCGTGCGGCCGATCCGCCAGCTGATCGGCGCTGCCGACGAGGTGGCCACCGGCAATCTCGACGTCGCTGTCCCCGTGCGCCAGTCCGACGGCGACGTCGCCTCGCTCGGCGATACCTTCAACAACATGATCCTCGAGCTCAAATCGCAGCGCAACGAGCTCCTCTCGGCCAAGGATCTGATCGACGAGCGCCGGCGTTTCTCGGAGGCGGTGCTGGCCGGCGTCACCGCCGGCGTCATCGGCGTCGATCCCTACGGCATCATCACCATCGTCAATCGCTCGGCCGAAACCATGCTGGCGATTTCGGCCAGTGCAACACTCGGCCAGAACCTTTCGGCAGTCCTGCCCCTTGTCGGCCGGGTCTTCGAGATCGGACGCCAGTCAGGCAAGCCGGTCTACCGCGAACAGGTGACCTTCTTCCGCACCGGCCTGGAGCGCACCTTCAACGTCCAGGTTACCGTCGAGTCCGGCGACGACGGCGAGGAAGAGAAGTCCTACGTGGTCACGGTCGACGACATCACCGATCTCGTCCAGGCGCAGCGTTCTTCGGCCTGGGCGGATGTGGCGCGGCGCATCGCGCATGAGATCAAGAATCCGCTGACGCCGATCCAGCTCTCGGCCGAGCGCATCAGGCGCCGCTACGGCAAGGTCATCACCGAGGATCGCGAGGTCTTCGACCAGTGCACCGACACCATCATCCGCCAGGTCGAGGACATCGGCCGCATGGTCGACGAATTCTCGGCCTTCGCTCGCATGCCGAAGCCGGAGATGAAGGCGATCGACCTGCGTGAGTCGCTGCGAGAGGCCTCCTTCCTGGTCGAGGTCAGCCGTCCCGACATCGCTTTCCAGCGCGATTTCGGCAGCGAGCCGTTGAAGGGCACTTTCGACAGCCGCCTGATGGCGCAGGCCTTCGGCAACGTCATCAAGAACGCCGCCGAGGCGATCGACGGACTTGATCCGGAGGATCGTTCGGACGGCACAATCCGGATTCAAGCCGGGCGCCGAGATGCCGCCATACGAATCGACGTTATCGACAACGGCAAGGGGCTTCCGCGCGAGAATCGCCAAAGGCTTCTCGAGCCCTATATGACGACGCGCGAGAAGGGCACCGGACTTGGCCTCGCTATCGTCAAGAAGATCGTGGAAGACCATGGCGGCCGTCTCGAATTGCACGACGCGCCAGCGGATTTCCATGGTGGCCGGGGCGCGATGATCTCGATCATCCTGCCTCCGGCAACGGTCGTCGCCGCGCCGCCACGCGGTGAAGGTCGAAACGAACACCAACGAGAAACTGAAAAGGTCGGTAATGGCGTCTGACATTCTTATCGTCGATGACGAGGAAGACATCCGCGAACTTGTCGCCGGTATCCTGAGCGACGAGGGTCATGAAACCCGTACGGCGTATGACGCCGACAGCGCGCTGGCGGCGATCGCCGATCGCGCGCCGCGGCTGATTTTCCTCGACATCTGGCTGCAGGGCTCGCGCCTCGACGGCTTGGCTCTGCTTGACGAGATCAAGACCATGCACCCCAGCATGCCGGTGGTGATGATTTCCGGCCACGGCAACATCGAAACGGCGGTGTCGGCTATCCGGCGCGGCGCCTATGACTTCATCGAGAAGCCGTTCAAGGCCGATCGCCTCATCCTGATCGCCGAACGCGCCCTGGAGACGTCCAAGCTGCGGCGCGAGGTCTCCGACCTCAAGCAGCGCAGCGGCGAGACCTTCGACCTGATCGGCATGTCGTCGGCCATGAGCCAACTGCGGCAGACTATCGAGCGCGTCGCGCCCACCAACAGCCGTGTCATGATCGTTGGTCCCTCAGGCTCCGGCAAGGAACTGACCGCGCGCGCCATCCATGCGCTGTCGTCGCGCAAGACTGGTCCGTTCGTCACGCTGAGCGCGGCCACCATCACGCCCGAGCGCATGGAGATCGAGCTGTTCGGCACCGAATCGAACGGTACGGAACGCAAAGTCGGCGCGCTGGAGGAGGCGCATCGCGGCATCCTTTATATCGACGAAGTCGCCGACATGCCGCGCGAAACGCAAAACAAGATCCTGCGCGTGTTGGTCGAGCAGCAATTCGAGCGGGTAGGCGGCACCAAGCGCGTCAAGGTCGATGTCCGCATCATCTCGTCCACCTCGCAAAACCTCGAGGCGATGATCGCAGACGGTCGCTTCCGCGAGGACCTCTATCACCGACTGGCGGTGGTTCCGGTCATTGTGCCGGGGCTGGCCGAGCGGCGCGAGGACATTCCCTATCTCGTCGACAATTTCATGAAGCAGATCGCGCGCCAGGCCGGCATCAAGCCGCGCCGCATCGGCGACGACGCGCTGGCCGTGCTGCAGGCGCATAACTGGCCGGGCAACGTTCGCCAGCTGCGCAACAATGTCGAACGGCTGATGATTCTGGCGCGCGGCGAAGAGGCCGATGCGCCGATCACCGCCGACCTTCTGCCCTCCGAGATCGGCGACGTGATGCCACGCACACCCAACCAGTCGGACCAGCACATCATGGCGCTGCCGTTGCGCGAGGCACGCGAGCAGTTCGAGAAGGACTATCTGATCGCCCAGATCAACCGCTTCGGCGGCAACATCTCGAAGACGGCCGAGTTCATCGGCATGGAAAGGTCGGCCCTGCATCGCAAGCTGAAGTCGCTGGGGGTGTAGGACCGGCGTGGCTCAGCCGATTGTCTGTTACGACAGCGGCGGAATCGCCTAAGAAGTCCGGACGTTTTTCCCTGAGGATGCCCATGCCGCGCATTGCCTATGTCAACGGGCGCTATGTCGTCCACGCCCAAGCCAGCGTGCACATTGAGGATCGCGGCTACCAGTTCGCCGACGGCGTCTATGAGGTCTGCGAGGTGGCCCGTGGCCATATCGTCGACATGCAGCGCCACCTTGCGCGGCTCAAGCGCTCGCTGAAGGAACTGTCGATCGCCTGGCCGGTCTCGGAAGGCGTCCTGCCGATGCTGCTGCGCGAGGTGGTCAACCGCAATGGCGTGGTCAACGGCCTCGTCTATGTGCAGGTGACACGCGGCGTCGCCAGCCGTGACTTCGTTTTTCCGCCGACGGGGACGAAATCTTCCCTGGTCATAACCGCCAGGAAAGCCGATCCGGCGGCAAATGCGAAGCGGGTGGAGACCGGCATCAAGGTCATCACCGTGCCCGAGAATCGCTGGGACCGGGTCGACATCAAGAGCACGGGCCTTTTGCCCAATGTGCTTGCCAAACAGAAGGCCAAGGAAGCCGGCGCCCAGGAAGCCTGGTTCGTCGACGCGGATGGCAATGTCAAGGAAGGTGGTTCGTCCAACGCCTGGATCGTTACCCGGGACGGCGTTCTGGTGACCCGGCCGGCCGAGCACGGCATCCTGCGTGGCATCACCCGCACCACGCTCTTCGACGTCGCCGCCAAGCTCGGCCTCAAGATCGAGGAACGCGGTTTTTCGGTCACTGAGGCCAAGGCGGCCAGGGAGGCGTTCATCAGTTCGGCGACCACAATCGCCATGCCGGTAATCGAAATCGACGGCGCGCCGATAGCAAACGGCCACCCTGGTTCTATGACACTTTCGTTGCGGCAGGCTTTTTTTGACGTTGCGGAAAAAAGTCCAGCCTGATAACCGCAAAGGTGGAATGAACCTCAACTATCTCGTTCTGCTTGTCGTTTAAACGGCAAGAGGGGGTTTGCGCGCTTGACAGGTGCCGCGTAATTTGGCGCACTGGCCCGCAGACCGAAGGGGATCGGCGAAAGACAAAAACAATGGCGGAACGATCGCAAAACCTTCAGGACCTGTTCCTGAATTCAGTTCGCAAGAGCAAAAATCCACTTACTATCTTCCTCATCAACGGCGTGAAGCTAACCGGCGTCGTCACTTCGTTCGACAATTTTTGTGTGTTGTTGCGGCGTGACGGGCACTCCCAGCTCGTCTACAAGCACGCCATTTCCACGATCATGCCGAGCCAGCCGGTTCAGATGTTCGATGGCGAGGAAAGCCAGGGCGTCTGATTGGCACGTGATAAGGACGCGGACCGCAGCGTTCGCGGAAAACAAGGACATCAACTCGGGCCGGAAGCCAAGGATCCGACTCGGGCTGTAGTCATTGTGCCGGTGCTTACCCGCCAGCCGCGCGGCGACGAGGAAACCAGCCGTCCACGTCTGACCCGCTCGGCGGATGCCCGCCATGACGAGGCGGTCGGGCTTGCCAGTGCCATCGATCTCAACCCGGTCCACACCGCGGTGGTGACGGTCGCCGATCCGCGGCCGGCGACGCTGCTCGGCAGCGGCAAGGTGGCCGAGTTCGCCGACATCGTGAAGGAGCGCAAGGCGGAGTTGGTCATTGTCGACCATCCGCTGACGCCGGTGCAGCAGCGCAACCTCGAAAAAGAACTGAATGCCAAGGTGCTCGACCGCACCGGGCTCATTCTTGAGATCTTCGGCGAGCGGGCGCGCACCAAGGAAGGCACGCTGCAGGTCGAGCTTGCGCATCTCAATTACCAGAAGGGCCGACTGGTGCGCAGCTGGACCCACCTGGAGCGGCAGCGCGGCGGCGCCGGCTTCCTCGGCGGTCCCGGCGAAACCCAGATCGAATCCGACCGCCGCATCCTGCAGGACAAGATCACCAAGCTGAAGCACGAGCTTGAAACGGTGCGGCGCACGCGCGACCTCCACCGGGCCAAGCGCAAGAAGGTGCCTTTCCCGGTCGTGGCAATCGTCGGCTACACCAATGCCGGCAAGTCGACGCTGTTCAACCGGCTGACCGGGGCAGGGGTGCTGGCAGAGGACATGCTGTTCGCGACGCTCGATCCCACCTTGCGGCGCGTGCGGCTGCCGCACGGCACGCCGATCATCCTGTCGGATACGGTCGGCTTCATCTCCGACCTGCCAACTCATCTTGTGGCCGCCTTTCGGGCGACGCTGGAAGAGGTGGTCGAGGCCGATCTGGTGCTGCATCTGCGCGACATCTCCGATCCGGACACGGCGGCCCAGGCTGAGGATGTCGAACGCATCCTTGCCGATCTCGGCGTCGACGCCGCCGACACGAACCGTGTGATCGAGGTCTGGAACAAGATCGACCTGCTCGACGAAGGCAATCGCGAGCGGCTGCTTGCGGAGGGCGCGAGCGGCAAGTCTCCACCGATCGCGATTTCGGCAGTGACCGGCGAGGGGCTCGACACGCTGAAGGCGCTCATCGAGACGCGCGTGTCGGGCGAACTGGAAACGATGACGGTGACGTTGAGCCCGGCCCAGCTCGGCCAGGTCGACTGGCTCTACCGCAACGGCGACATCGTTTCGCGCACCGACAATGAGGACGGCAGCGTCACCCTCTCGCTCACGGCCACGCACAGCGCCCGGCAGGAGATCGAGAGCCGCCTGCATCGCAAGAACGGCGGCTAACCGGCTGATTACTTGGCGCCCTTGGCCTGCTGCCAGAGTGCTTCCATCTCTTCGAGCGTCGCCTTCTCCAGCGAACTGTCCGAAGCCGCCAAGGCCTGCTCGACATAGTGGAAGCGCGAGCGGAACTTTTCATTGGTGCCGCTGAGTGCTGCTTCCGAGTCGAGCTTGAGGTGGCGGCCGAGATTGACGAGGGCAAACAGCATGTCGCCGAACTCGTCCTTGATCGGTCCGGTATCGCCCCCGGCAAGCGCCTCGCGCAATTCACCGATCTCCTCCTCGATTTTGTCGAGGATGGGGGCTGCCTCGCTCCAGTCGAAGCCGACGCGCGCGGCTTTCTCCTGCAGCTTCAGCGCGCGCGTCAGGGCAGGGAGCGCGACCGGCACGCTGTCGAGATAGCCTTTGCCGTGATCTTCCGGATCGAGCCCACGCGCGACTCGGGCATTGCGCTTTTCAGCCTTCTCCTCAGCTTTGATCTTTTCCCACATGCCCTTGGCCATGCCGGCGCTGCGCGCCTTCTCGTCGCCGAAGACGTGCGGATGGCGGCGGATCATCTTGGTGGTGATGGCCTCGACGACATCGCCGAAAGCGAACTCGCCGATTTCCTCGGCCATCTGCGCATGGTAGACGACCTGCAAAAGCAGGTCGCCCAGCTCCTCGCGCAAATCTTCGAAATCGCCACGCGCGATCGCGTCAGCCACTTCATAGGCCTCCTCGATCGTGTATGGCGCGATGGTCGAAAAGTTCTGCTCGACATCCCACGGACAGCCGGTCTTGGGCACGCGCAGCGCCGCCATGATCTCGATCAGCCGGGAAATGTCTTTCGAGGGTTTCATAGCCTCAAGCCTAGCGCTCAGCCCGCAATCCGGCCATCTCAGCGGCTCGCCGGCGTGACTTGTCCACAGCTGTCGCAGGCATCAGTCGAGCACCGAGACGATCGCCTTGGCAAGACTGTCCAATCCGTCTTCAGGCAGACCGGCAACGTTGATGCGGCTGTCACCGACCATGTAGACGGCGTGCTCGGTGCGCAGGCGTTCGACCTGCGCCTCGGTCAGCCCGAGGCGGGAAAACATGCCGCGATGGCTGGCGACGAAATCGAAGCGGTCGGAGTTGGACTGCCGGCGCAATGCTTCGGCGAAGGCGACGCGGAGCCTCAGCATGCGCAGCCGCATCTCCTCGAGTTCCGTCTCCCAGTCCTTTCTGAGGTTGGCATCCTCCAGCACCATCCGCACGGCGGCCGCGCCATGATCCGGCGGCATCGAATAGAGCGCGCGCGCGGCTGCCAGCATCTGGCTCATCGCCACCTCGGCCTGGGCGCCGTCCTTGGCCATGATCATCGCGGCGCCCACGCGGTCGCGGTAGACGGCAAAGTTCTTCGAGCAGCTTGAAGCGACGACCATCTCCGGCACCTTGCTGGCCAGCAGACGCAGACCGGCGGCGTCGGCGTCGAGGCCTTCGCCAAACCCCTGATAGGCGATGTCGACGAAAGGCAGCAGGCCGCGCTCCAGGAGAACGTCCGAGACCTTCGCCCATTGATCGAGATCGAGATTGGCGCCGGTCGGGTTGTGGCAGCAGCCATGCAGCAGCACGACGTCGCCGCTACTGGCCGCCCTGAGCGTTGCCAGCATCTCGTCGAAGCGCACAGCGCCCGAAGCAGCGTCGAAATAGGGATAATCGCGAACTTGCAGACCGGCGGCGCGCATCACCGGCAGATGGTTCGGCCAGGTCGGATCGGACAGCCAGACCGTCGCGCCTGGACGCGTGCGCTGCAGAAGCTCGGCCACCAGCCTGAGCGCGCCGGATCCCCCCGGGGCCTGAGCTGCGCGGATGCGCGAATGGTCGGCCTTCTCGCCAAAGGCGAGCTTTATCATGGCGGCATTGAAGCCGGTGTCGCCGGCAAGGCCGAGATAGGTCTTGGTGTCCTGGCTGGCCAGCAGCCGCTTCTCGGCCTCGCGCACGGCGCGCATCACCGGCGTCTTGCCGTCGATGTCCTTGTAGACGCCGACGCCGAGGTCGACTTTGCCCAGACGTGGATCGTTGCGATAGAGGCCGATCAGGGCAAGGATCTTGTCGGCGGGCGCGGGCTGCAGGGTCTCGAACATCGAAAAGGACTCCAATGGCGGCGGATTGATACGCAAATCGATCCCGCCACGCCAGCGGTTTCCTCAGCGCCCCGGCGATGCATAAAGAAAATGCCGGGCAAGGGATTAAATTCCCTACATGCTCCGTAAACAGGGCATGAAACGGTCGATGGCACGCTTCGATATCGTCGGGCAGTTGGGGTCGCTGCGGCGTTACGCGCGCTCGCTGACGCGCGACAGCGCCGACGCAGAGGATCTCGTCCATGACGCGCTGGTGCGCGCCTATGAGCGGCGCGCGACCTTTCGCTCGGACGGCAATCTGCGCGCCTGGCTGCTGGCGATCGTGCACAACATGTTCATCGACCGCATGCGCTCGCGCCGTTCCGAGGCGGCGCGCATCGAACAGGCCGGCATTGTCGCCGACCAGAGCGTGCCTGCCTCGCAGGATCATTCCGTGCGCCTGTCGCAGGTCCGGGAGGCGTTTCTTTCGCTCCCCGAGGAACAGCGCTCGGCGCTCCATCTCGTCGCCATCGAGGGGCTTTCCTATCAGCAGGCCGCCGAGGTCATCGGCGTGCCGCTCGGCACGCTGATGTCGCGCATCGGCCGTGCGCGCGCCGCGCTGCGCGAGATGGAGGAGGGCGCGCCGCAGAAAGCCAGGCCTTATCTCAGGATCGTGGGAGACGATCAATGACCGTTATTGTCGACCCCGTAACCGATGCCGATCTCGACGCCTATGTCGACGATCAACTGGATGTCGCCCGCCGCATCGAGGTCGAGGCGCACCTCGCCGCGCGCCCGGAAGCGGCGGCGCGCGTGATGTCGGACCTGAGGACGCGCGACGAACTGCGCGTCGCGCTTGCCGGACCCGTCGGCACGGCGCGTCCGGCCACGACCGAAGCAGCGCGGCGGCTGGAAAGAGCGCTTGCCAGGGGGCGTATGCTTGCCGTGCTGCAGCGCGCCGCAGCCGCGGCCGTGCTGGTCGCGGCGGGCTGGCTGGCCAACGGCATTTTCGGACCGATCGCGGTGACCAAGGTGGTCGCCTCGACACAGCCGCCGGCCTATGTCGAGGACGCGGTCAGGGCGCACCGGACGACCTTGACGCGCGAGACGATGTCGTCACAGCGGGAAGCGCCGGGCTATGATGCCGACGAGATCCGCGCCGCCACCGCAATCGTCATGCCGTCGCTGCCCGACGACTGGAAGATCCGCGACGTCCAGGTCTATCCATCGCAATTCGGGCCGAGCGTTGAGATGGCGGTCCAGACCAGAGACCTCGGCCTCGTCTCGTTGTTCGCGATCAGACCGGGCACGTTCGACGTCGTGAAGCCGACGGTCGCGCCCGCAGACGACATCTCAACCGCCTATTTCCAGATCGGCGAGGTCGCCTATGCGGTGGTCGGGCGCGGCGACGCCGGCAGCCTCGACCGTGCCGCCGAAAAACTAGCCAGAACCCTCTACTGAGAACCAAGGAGAACCTGATGAACAGCCCCAATTTGGGATACCGAATGGGCACCGGCGTCCAGGCCGGAGCCGTCTATGACGAGGGCCTGCGCAAGCACATGCTGCGCGTCTACAACTATATGGGCCTCGGCCTCGTCGTCACCGGCCTCGTCGCCTTCTTCGTGGCCTCAACGCCGGCGCTCTACGTGCCAATCTTCTCCAGCCCGCTGAAATGGGTGGTGATGCTGGCGCCGCTCGCCTTCGTCATGCTCTTCTCGTTCAAGATGCAGACCATGTCGGCCGCGAGCGCGCAGACGATGTTCTGGGCCTTCTGCGCCGTCATGGGCCTGTCGCTCGCCTCGGTGTTCCTGGTCTTCACCTCGACGAGCATCGCGCGCACCTTCTTCATCGCCGCAACGATGTTCGGCGCCACCAGCCTTTACGGCTACACGACCAGGCGCGACCTGACGCAGTTCTCGTCCTTCCTGATCATGGG
The DNA here is from genome assembly GCA_004020875.1 of Mesorhizobium sp. Classification (GTDB taxonomy): domain Bacteria; phylum Pseudomonadota; class Alphaproteobacteria; order Rhizobiales; family Rhizobiaceae; genus Mesorhizobium. The sequence goes on along the minus strand of SAPZ01000006.1, from coordinate 32,254 downwards.
CCTGATCGGCGTGGTGATCGCCAGCCTGGTCAATCTGTTCCTCGGCTCGACCGCGCTGCAATTCGCCATCTCGGTGATCGGCATCGCCGTCTTCGTCGGCCTCACTGCCTGGGATACGCAGACCATCAAGGAGCAGTATGCGGAGAATTTCGATGCCGAATCGCAGCAGAAGCTCGCCGTCTTCGGCGCCTTCTCGCTCTATCTGAACTTCATCAACATCTTCCAGCTGCTGCTGAATTTCACCGGCGAGCGCGAATAGTCCGGGCCGTAGCAGGCAACACGACCTCGGCGTGGCCGGAGGGAAACCTCCGGCCTTTTTGTCGACTGCGCCCAAAGCGTCCACGACCAAGGTGGGATCTGCCTGCCGTGCTTGAGTTCACGCGCGCCCTTTTGCTAGCCTGCCGGCCAAACCAGCCAGCCAAGAGGACACAATGGAACAGGTGACGCTCCACGCTGACGGGATCTCGGCGACCATCGTCGGGCAGGGAGCCGAGCTGGTCTCGCTGCGCGATGGCGACGGCACCGAGCTTCTGTGGCAGGCGGGTGCCGCCTGGCGGCGCCATTCGCCGGTCCTGTTCCCGACCGTCGGCCGGCTGAAGGGCGATCAGCTGCGCCATCGCGGCCAAACCTATCCGATGACGCAGCATGGCTTTGCCCGCGACCGGCGCTTTGCCTGGGAGGAGCAGAGACCCACCTCCTGCAAATTGGTCCTGTCGGATGACGCCGAAACCCGGACGCACTACCCCTTCGCCTTTCGCCTCGCCATCGGCTACGAGCTGAAGCCGCGGCAGCTCGGCGTGACCTTCGAGATCACCAACACCGGCGACGAGTTGCTGCCGGCCTCGATCGGCGCGCATCCGGCGTTCAACTGGCCGCTGCTGCCGGAACTGGCCAAGGAAGCCTATCGGCTGACCTTCGCCAAGGATGAAGCTGCGCCGATCCGCCGGCTGAAGGATGGCCTGCTGCTGCCGGACCCGCTACCGACGCCCATCGAGGGAAAGACGCTGCCGCTGTCCGAAAAATTGTTCGTCGACGACGCCGTCATCCTCGACAAGCCGGCCAGCACCAGCGTGCGCTACACCGCCGGCCGCGGCCCGGCGATCGAGATGTCGTGGCAAGGCTTCAACGAGCTGGGCATCTGGTCCAAGCCGGGCGGCGCGCCGTTCCTGTGCATCGAGCCCTGGCACGGTATTGCCAGTCCCGCCGATTTCGATGGCGAGTTCGCCGACAAGCCTGGTGTCATGCTGATTGAGCCGGGCGCCCGGCGCGTCCTGAGCTACCGGATCGGCCTCAGCCGGGACGCCTGAACCGTGGCGTACGCCATCAAGGCCGAGATCGAGGACCCGCAGGCGGAAATCTTGGTCTTCGCCGCCCAGAAAACCATGTATGGCGGCAAGCACATCGCTGAAGGCGATATCGTATTCCTGTTCGCCAGTGAGAATGAAGGCGGGCAGGGGCTGTTCGCGCGTGGCATCGTGACCTCTTCGAAGGCCATCCCGAGACGTCCCGATCTCGAACGGCAGACACCGCGTGTCAGCATCACCATCCGGCGCACGGCCTTGGCGACGAAGCGTCTGAGCCGCGATGAGCTCAAGCGCTTCAAGGATTGGAACGACGGCCGGCCCGAGACCGAGCTCAACTTCAAATTCTACCGCCAGGCGACGAACAAGATCGTCGGCATCTCGGACGGGGCGGCCGCGTTTCTCGAAGAGTTCTTCCAGCACCCGTGACCGCTGAAAGACCGCAAAAAGGAAAGCCCGGCGCGGGGTCGGGCCAATCCAAATCGGGACTATCGATTGGTCAGTTGCCGAACTTGTAGCTCAACCTCGCCATGACGACGTCGGCCCTGGCCTTGACCTTGTACGTCTCCGGATTGTTTCCGAGCGAACCGTTGTCGAACACATTAGGTCCGGTGCTGATCTTGGAGCCGAGATCGATATGCGTGTAGTCGACGCCCAGGCTTAGCTTGTCGGTGAGGGCATAATCGATGCCTGCGCCTATGGCATAGCCGTTGTGCCAGTCGTTCTGCTCGTAAGTGACGAGAGCGTCATTGTCGCGCGCCTTGAAGCCGACCTCGCCGCCGGCATAGAAGGCAAGAAAAACAGTAATCGCTAATATAATCCCGATAATGAAGTCCCTGACAAACGGAAATAGACGGCCGCCGAGTTTCTAGATTTGCCGGACTACAGCGCCTATCGCGTTGACGACAAGTCGGGCGGCGGCCAGGGCAGACAGGCCGTCAATGTCGGCGGGAGGATAGAACTCGACAAGGTCGAATCCAGCGAGCCTGGCCCGCCTGCCAAGGCCGGCAATCAGGTCGATCGTTTGTGTGTAGCTGAGGCCGCCAGGCGTGCGCGCAGCCACGCCCGGCATGGTGCCAGGATCGAGCCCGTCGCAGTCCAGAGTGACGACGACCTGTGCGCCTTCGGGAATATGCCGCAGAGCGATCTCCACGCCTTGAACGTGGACCTCGCGCGCGGTGACGAAGCGGCTGCCATAGCCCCGCGCCGCTTCGATTTCGGCGGGACGCGCGCTGCCGACGCTGCGCAGGCCGACCTGCACCATGCCTGCCACATGCGGCATCTCGCTTGCTCGCCGCATCGGGCTCGAATAGCCGTAGCGTTCGCCGTGCACCTCGTCACGCCAGTCGATATGGGCGTCGATCTGCAGGATCCAGATTGGTCCGCGGTCGGCAAAGCCGGCAAGGAATGGAACGACGACGGAATCGTCACCGCCAAGCATGATCGGTACGGCCGGGAGGGACAGAACTTCGCGCGTCCTTGCCTCGATCCGGGCCCGGTTGCCGGCATTGTCATGCATGATGGTCATGATGTCGCCGGTATCGGTGCAGCAGCACGGTCCGCCATTGAACAACGGACCACCGAGATCGAAATCCCAATGCTCGACCGGCGGGGCATCGCCCTGGCTGACGGTGCGGATGGCGTTGGCGGCCTCGGCATAGCCGCTGCTGTCCTTGCCACGATAGGTGCTTCCATGACCTGCTCCGAAGATCACGGCCCGCGGCATGCGCCCGTCGGAGAGGTGACTGGGGAAGCCGAGAAAGGTAGGCATGGCGGTCATTTCCGGATGCTTTCATTGTTGCGGCCAGCTTTGGGATTGCGGCACAGCGCCACCCGAACTTAAGTCGCATAAGATAGATTATGGAACTTAGGTGCTGGGCGCCGACCCGAGAATTGCAGCGGATTTCGCCATTGGCGACAAACTCTGTGGATTGGGCAGCACTCGCGACTTCGCGAATTCAGACTACCAGCCAAAGCCATGAATGGCGAGATGCGGCACCAACTGAGCAGCTGTCGCTATCGTTCTGACTCGTAAGGAATTTCGATGATCATGCCGTCATAGGCAGGCACCACGTGCTCCGGCGTCTCGGCCATCACCACGGCGTAGTCCAGCGGCACGTGCATATGCGTCAGCACGGCCTTGTTCGGAGCCAGTTTCTCGATCCAGCCCAGAGCCTGGCCGAGCGACAGATGGCTGGGATGGGTCTTGTACTGCAGCGCGTCGAGCACCAGCATGTCGAGGCTCAGCAACCGCTCGGCAGTGGCGGGCGGGAAGTCGCTGATATCCGGGCAGTAGGCAAGCCCGCCGATGCGGAAGCCCAGCGAAATGATGTCGCCATGGATCTGCGGCAGCGGCTCAAAGGTGAGGGCGCCCCCCTCGCCTTCGATCACCACCGGTCTCGCATGGTCGACGATATGGGGCTTGACGATCGGCGGATACGAGCTGCCGGCCGGCGTCTCGAAGCAATAGCCGAAGGCTTGACGCAGCCGCTCCATCGTCGGTTCGTCGGCGTAGATGTCGATCCTGTGCCGCTGGTCGTGCACAAAGCCACGCAGATCGTCGATGCCATGGATATGATCGGCGTGCGGATGGGTATAGACGACGGCATCGATACGCCTGACCGAAGCCAACAGCATCTGCTGGCGAAAATCCGGTCCCGTGTCGATGACGACAGTGGTGCGCGCGCCGTTGGCGGCAATCCGCTCGACAAGGGCTGCCGTGCGCATGCGCAGGTTTTTCGGATTCGCGGGATCGCAATTGCCCCAATCGCCGGTGATGCGCGGCGTGCCGGGCGATGAGCCGCAGCCAAGGATGGTGACGCGCAGCCGGTCGCTCATGTCCGCGCCATGTCCGGGCGCGGCATCTTGGTGAACAGCCTGAAGAAATTGCTGGTGGTGATATCGGCGATCTCGGTTTCGCTGACACCAATGGTCTCGGCAAGAACCTTTGCCGTATTCGTGACATAAGCTGGTTCGTTGCGTTTTCCCCGATGCGGGATCGGCGCGAGGTAGGGCGCGTCGGTCTCGACCAGCAGCCGATCACGCGGAACATCGGCCGCGATGGCCCGCAATTCGGGGGAATTCTTGAAGGTCAGGATGCCGGAGAAGGAAACGTAGCCGCCCAGCGCCACGCCGATTTCGGCCAGCCTGCGTCCGGACGAAAAACAGTGCAGAATGAAGGGGAAGGCGCCCTTCCCTGTCTCGCCTTCGAGGATCGACGCCATGTCGTCGTCGGCACTGCGCGCATGGATGACCAGCGGCAGGCCCGTCCGGCGCGCTGCCGCAATATGGGTGCGAAAACCTTGCGCCTGCGCATCGCGCGGCGCCTTGTCATAATGGTAATCAAGCCCGGCTTCGCCGATCGCCACCACCTTTGGATGCTCGGCAAGCCGCACCAGCTCGTCGGCGGTGACGTCGAGCTCTTCCGCCGCATTGTGCGGATGGGTGCCGACCGAGCAATAGACTTCATTGAAAGTTTCAGCGATTTCAAGGATCTGCTGGAAGCGCCTCACGCGCGTCGAGATCGTGACCATACGGCCGACTCCGGCGGCCAGTGCGCGGTCGACGATGGCCGCCCGCTCCTCGGCGAAGTCCGGAAAGTCGAGATGGCAGTGGCTGTCGACCAGCATCAGGCGTTCTGCTCGACATAGCGCGGGAATACGCCCTCCGGCGCCGGCAAGGCGGTGCCGGGCGCCAGCGCGTAATCGGCGTGGACGTGCTCGAAAGCACGCCTGTCCGCAGGCACGCCCAGCAGGTCGAGCAGCTTGGCCGCCGATCCCGGAATGAAGGGCTGGCAAAGGAGTGCCACGCGTCGCACCAGTTCGGCCGTTGTCCACAAGACCGTTTCCATCCGCTCCGGATTGGTCTTCTTCAGCGCCCACGGCTCCTGGGAGGCGAAATAGCGGTCCGCTTCCGCCACCACGCCGAAGATCGCCGCCAGGGCCAGATGGATGCCCTGCTCCGCCATCGCCCGGCGCGAAACGGCCAGCGCCTCGATCGCTTGGTCGAGGATCGCCGTATCGGCCTCCGCCAGCTCGTCGCGCCTCGGCACCGCGCCGCCGCAATTCTTAGCGATCATCGACAGCGACCGCTGCGCCAGATTGCCGAGGCCGTTGGCGAGGTCGGCATTGGTGCGGTTCACGATCGCCTCATGGCTATAATTGCCGTCCTGGCCGAACGGCACCTCGCGCAGGAAGAAATAGCGCACTTGGTCGACGCCGTAGTGGTCCACCATCGTGAACGGGTCGACGACGTTGCCGACCGACTTCGACATCTTCTCGCCGCGGTTGAACAGGAACCCATGGCCGAAGACGCGCTTCGGAAGCGGAATCCCCGCCGACATCAGGAAGGCCGGCCAATAGACCGCGTGGAAACGCACGATGTCCTTGCCGATGATGTGCGCGTCGGCTGGCCAGAAGCGCCATTTCTCATCCTTTTCATTGGGATAGCCGACGCCGGTGATGTAGTTGGTCAAGGCGTCGACCCACACATACATCACATGCTTCTCGTCGCCTGGCACCGGCACGCCCCAGTCGAATGTGGTGCGCGAGACCGACAGGTCCTTCAGTCCGGATTTGACGAAGCTCATCACCTCGTTGCGGCGCTCGGCCGGGCCGATGAAATCGGGTTGGCTTTCATAAAGCGCGATCAGTCTATCCTGGTAGGCCGACAGCCGGAAGAAATAGCTCTCTTCCTCGACCCATTCGACAGGCGTCCCCTGCGGTCCGTAGCGCACATTGTCGGCGCGGACCTCGGTCTCCTCCTCGCCGTAATAGGCCTCGTCGCGCACCGAATACCAGCCGGCATAACCGCCCTTATAGATATCGCCATTCGCGGCCATCGCCTTCCAGATCGCTTGTGAGGAGGCGTAGTGCCGTTCCTCGGTGGTGCGGATGAAATCATCGTTGGAAGCGTTCAGCGCGTTCGCCATGCGCATGAATTCGGCCGAATTGCGGTCGGCGAGTTCGCGCGCCGTGATGCCTTCCTTGCGCGCCGTCTGCAGCATCTTGATGCCGTGCTCGTCGGTGCCGGTCAGGAAGAACACGTCCTTGCCGTCGAGCCGCTGGAAGCGGGCAAGCGCGTCGGTGGCGATCAGCTCATAGGCATGGCCAATATGCGGCTTGCCGTTCGGATAGGAGATCGCGGTCGTGATGTAGAATGTGTCGCGTGACATGAATGAACCGTCATGAATATCTGAATGTGAGTTGTGGCGGTGGATAACGCATCGGAACATCGATTGCCATCCCGAGGCCAATGCATGCCGCCCGAAAGTGGGCCAACGGCATGCATCGAACGAGCCGTCACATTCGCATCGCAGAATTCAGGCGGTCGATCATGGTCAGGGCGTGCTGCTTCTTGTCGAGATTGTAGGTCTCGGCCTCAGATATCGTGTTCAGCGCCTCCTGCCAAGCCTCGGACAGGGTTTTGGCCCTGGCAAGGTCGCCGGACAACGCCGCTTCGCTTGAGGCCTCCGAAAGCATATCGAGCGCGCGGCGGTTGAAGATGTCGAATTGGATCGCCTGGTCGCGTCCCGCCACGGCCTCGGCAAGGCGGTGCGCGCCGGCGATGTCGGGCTTCCTGGCGGCCACCAGCGTATCGAGCGCGCCGGCGATCTCCAGCCCGCCATATTGGGTGAGCAGGATGGCGTTGCGTGCGCTGCCCCCTGCCCGCTCGGCGAGCGCTGCGCGTGCGGCCGGATCATCCGGCGGCGGCGGCTCGACATTTTCCAGCACCGCCATCAGCTCGTCGGCCGCGAGCGGCGCCAGCCGCACCATCTGGCAGCGCGAGCGGATCGTCGGCAGCAGGCTGCCCGGCGCGTGCACGATCAGAATGAACAAGGTGCGCGCCGGCGGCTCCTCGAGATTCTTGAGCAAGGCATTGGCGGCGTTGGTGTTCATGTCGTCGGCCGGATCGACGATGACGACGCGGTAGCTGCCGTCATGGGAGGTCATCGACAGGAAGCGGCTGACCCTGCGGATTTCGTCCACGGTCAGCACCGTCTTGAAGCTCTTGGTCTTGTCGTTGGCAGGGCGCGTAAGATGCAGCACGCCCGGATGCGCGCCGGTGGCGATCTGGCGAAACAGCGAGGAAGCCGGATCGGGAACCGCAAGCGTGTCGGGCGCAATCCTGAAATCCGGATATTTCAGAAGATGGTGCGCCAGATGGAACGCCAGTGTCGCCTTGCCGATGCCGAGCGGCCCTACGAAAATCAGCGCATGCGGCAGCTTGCCCGAGCGGTAGGCGCCGGCGAGCATCCCCGCTGCCGTCGCGTGGCCGATCAGCCGCGGCGTTTCAGCCGGCTCAGGCACGCCGTCTAGCGTGTCGTGCTGCTCCGGGGCGATGCGTTCGAAGATCATGCCGGCGCCGTCTCGATCCTTTGCGCCGGCATCCTCTCTTCCAGCGCCGAGAAGACGGCCGCGGTGACGACATTTTCCACCGTGTCGGGATCGGCCGCCGCGTCGATGACGATGCAGCGCTCCGGCTCCGCCGCGGCGATGGCCAGGAAAGCCTCGCGCCGCCGCCGGTGGATGGCCAAGGTCTCCTTCTCGAAACGATCGGCGGCGTCGCCGGCGCTCCGCCGTGCCGTGGCCCGTTTCAAGCCTTCAACGGGATCGATATCGAAGATCAGCGTCATGTCCGGCATCATGCCGTTGATGGCAACCGCCTCCAGCGCCTGCATGAAATCCGCATCCAGACCACCGGTGACGCCCTGGTAGACGCGTGAGGAATCAATGAAGCGGTCGCACAACACGATCGAGCCGCGCTCGACCGCCGGCCGGATGACCTGCTCGACATGATCGGAGCGGGCTGCGGCGAACAGGATCGCCTCCATCTTCGGACCGAACGGCTCGGCCGCGCCGGACAGAAGCACGTGCCTTACCGCCTCGGCGCCGGCCGAGCCGCCCGGCTCGCGGGTGACCAGAACCTCGTATTTCTTGGCACGCATGCGCCGCGCCAGCCGCTCGATCTGCGTCGACTTGCCTGCTCCTTCGCCGCCTTCGAAGGTGATGAAAAATCCGCTCGCCAATCGAGACTGCCTTTGCTCGTGCTGGCCGCTGTCATAGCCCCCGTCCGACAAAAGGTCCACGAACTTGCCCCATCACAAATGTTTCTGACGTAGCCAGCCAACGGCGAGTTCCTTGACGGCATCCAGCGCCCGCTGCGGCAGCGTGCCCACCTTCACCGACTCGGCGGCATAGAGCGGCGTCTGCTGGCTGAGCGTATCGCCTATCCAAACGCGCAGCTCACCGACCGGTTGCCCTTGCTCGACCGGCGCCGATACCGGACCCTGGTAGACGATCCTGGCGGTCAGCTTGTCGCGGTTGGCTATCGGCAGAAAGATGTCCACGGGGCCTTTGGCTTTCAAGGCCAGGCCGGATTTGACGCCGCCGAAGACCTGCGCTTCCCCGACCACCTCGTCCTTGGCGAAGATCTCGGTTTTCTGGAAGGACCGCGAGCCCCAGTCGAGCAGCTTGCGCGCTTCCTCGGAGCGTTCGCGGTCATTCGCCAGCCCGGTGAGCGCGGCGATCACGCGGATGCCGTTGTGGGTGACGGTGCCGACCAGGCCGAAGCCCGCCTGTTCGCTGGCGCCGGCGACGAAGCCGTCGGCTTCGATGCCCATGGCGATCAGCGGATTGCGGTTCCTCTGCGCGATCTTGTTCCAGGTGAAGTCCGGCTGGCCGTAATAGTGGAAGAACTCGGGATAGTCGCGCCACAGACGCAGCGCCAGCATCGTTAGCTCGCGCACCGTCGTCTGTTGGCCGTCGGCCGGCAGGCCTGTCGAATTGACGAAGGTCGATTTCGACAGGCCGAGCTGGCGGGCGCGATCCGTCATCTGCGCGGCGAAATTCGCCTCAGAGCCGGCCATGCCCTCGGCAAGCACGATGCAGCCATCATTGGCGGCCTGAACCGTGACGCCCTGGATCAGGTCCTCGACGCGGACCTGCGATTTGAGCTTGGCGAACATGGTCGAGGTTCCCGACGGCGCGCCGCCGGTGCGCCAGGCGTTTTCACTGACGACGAACGTGTCGTCGAGCGTGATGCGCTTCGACTTGATGGCGTTGAAGACCATCTCCATCGTCATCAGCTTGGCCATCGAGGCCGGTGGGATCGGCTTGTCGGGGTCCTTGGCGAAAAGCACCGTGCCGGTGTCCGCATCGATCATGAACGCCTGCGTCGCCTTGGTCTCGAACAGCTGCGCGCCCGCCGGGGCGGCGCAAAGCAGCGCCAGCACCAATCCCAGAAGGCTGGCGAAAGGCGGAAGAATGCGCAATTGCATGAAATCTCGACCCAATCTGAGCAAAACCGGAGCGTCGCCCGGAATTGCGCAAAGACTACCCCTCGGCCAAGCTAGCAGGGTTTTTTCGACCGGACCAACGTGCAGTACGAAATTGGTCAGTTACGCACAACCAGCGCGTCCGGCGCGCCATGCGACCAGGCTGCCTGGAGCAGGTCGTCAATGCTGCCGTGCCCATCCGGATAGACATTGACCGCGTACCAGTCATTGCCGTCAAGCTCGGTGCGCTGGATCTCGGTCCGGCCGAACGGCTCGAGCGCGGCGGCCACACGCTTGGCCTCGGCGGCTTCGTCAAAGGAACCGGCGGCGACGTAGTCGGATACAGGCGCCTGTTCCTGGCGGTTCGATTTCTTCCACGATTGCAGGATATCGGCCGGCGACATGCCGCTGGCATCAAGGGCGGCGAAGACATCGGCGCGTTTCACCCGCTCATCCGCATAGGACAGCGAAGCCATGGCGAAGGGCGAATTCGGCGGGAGGCGGAGATCCGGCCGCTCCGGGACGATCGGTCCGAAATCGGGCAGCACGACATCGCTGGCGCCTTGCACCGAGAACGCTGCCGGCTGCACGGTCGGCTGTTCCGAGAGGCCCGGCTGCGCGGCAAACGCCTGCCCCGAATTGGTCAACTGTCCGGGGAACGGCACAGCGGCCGGCGGCGCGCCCACCGACAAGCTCGGCGACGGACCGTTCATGGCCACCATCACGCCGGTCGGCAAACCGTCCGAGGGATCCGGCCGGTTCTTGCCGGGGTGGTAGGACGCCACCAGATATTGATCGTCGTCGCCATCGAGCGGTGCGCGGCCGACATATTCGACTTTAACCCGGGCCGTGCCGACCTTGTCATAGTCGAGCATCTGCGCGGCACGTTCTGAGACGTCGATGATGCGGCCTTCATGATAGGGACCGCGGTCGTTGACGCGAACGATCACCGAACTGCCGGTGTCCAGATTGGTGACGCGGGCGTAGCTCGGCAGCGGCATCGTCGGATGCGCCGCGGTCAGATGCGTCATGTCGTAGACTTCACCGTTGGCGGTCAAACGCCCGTGAAAGGCGTCACCATACCAGGAGGCCAGCCCGACCTTGGTGAAACCCTTCCTATCTTCCTTCGGATAATACCATTTCCCGCGGACCTGATAGGGCTTCCCTAGCTGATCGCGGCCTCCACCACGGCGCATGAACTGAACGCGCGGGCTTGCCTTCACGCCATATTCGGATTCGGCGAAATATTCCTTGGGACGGGCCTTCTTGTAGACCATCCCCTTCGGCTCGGGTTGCGAGGCGCAGGCAGCCAGCAGCAGGCCCGAAAGGGCGCACAGGGCGAAAGCAGAAGCGCGACGAAGACGCGGGCGCGTCGGAGTCTGCATGTTTTCGATTGTCCCCTACCGTGCTGCCACTCGACGGAGCCAAGCGTCCGCCGATGCCAGCAACACCTTGATCCCCAATCCCTTTTGCACAGGAATTGCTTATCACGATGTTAATCGATTATGGCCACAACAGGGCGAGATTGTGGCACGCGTCCACACTTCAGATCACTCCGCGCGTTTCGGCCACGACATAGTCTATCAGGCTGCGAACCTTGCGCGGCAATACCCGCCCTTCAAGCCAAACCATCGAAACGGGCGAGGCCGGGTTGGAATAGCCGGGCAGCACCTGGACGAGTCCCATGGATCTCATGTCCGCGCCGATCACGAACCGCGGACAAAACGAGATGCCCAGACCAGCCCGCGCCAGATCCAGCGCCACTTGCGCGGAGTTCACCATGAAGCGGGCATGAACGGGGAATTCCTCGGTCCGCCCGCCATGTTCCAGCGGCCAGTGCATGGCATCGCGGCGGTTTGTGTCCACGATGCAGTCGTGCCGCAACAGATCCCTGGGGCTTTCGGGAGTTCCTCGGCGAGCGATATAGTCCGTCGAAGCGAGCATGATGCTCGAGATCGTGCCGAGCTTGCGGGTCACCAGCGACCTTTGGTTCGACTCGCCGATGCGGAAGGCCACATCCACCCCGCGAGCGGCAAGGTCGATATAGGCATCGTCCAGTTGCAGGTCGATCACCAGATCGGGATGGTTCATCGCAAAGCCACGCAGGAGTGCCTGCACATGCGTCTGACCGAATGTCACCGGCGCCGATACCCGCAGGCTCCCCGAAAGCCCTTTTCCCTCCTCGGAAAAGCTCGCAAGCAGGTCGTCGATGTCATCGAGCAGCGCCGGTGCCCGCCGCAGCAGGTCCTCGCCCTCGGGCGTGATGCCGACGCGCCGGGTCGTGCGCTGCAGAACCCTCACGCCAAGCCGCTCCTCCAGCGCGGCCACATATTTCGACGTCAGCCTGTTGGATATGCCCAGGCGTTCGGCCGCCTGGCTGAACGAACCGGCCCGCGCGGTCGCCACGAAGGCCCGCAAACAATCGAGAAAGTCCATACCACCTCGCCACAGTGAGAACATTCTGTTCTCACTTATTCATAACATACGTCATTTTATTCTCAAATCTCCGATGACATATTGCTGCAGACAGGCGCTTATGGGCGCCGCCAGACATTGAAGGAGATGGAGATGAGTCTTCCCGCGTCGATGCAGGATCTGAAGAGTCGGCTGAAAGCGTCGGACCGGATGCCGGTGGTGTTCCTCGGCCACGGCTCGCCGATGAACGCGATCGAGGACAATGCCTATTCCCGTTCCTGGAGCGATTTGGGCAAGGCGTTGCCACGGCCGCAGGCGATCCTGGTGGTGTCGGCTCACTGGATGACGCGCGGCACGACGCTGGTCGACGTCTCGGCCCTGCCTCGCACGATTCACGATTTCTACGGCTTCCCGCCAGAACTCCAGTCCGCGCAATACCCGGCCCACGGAGCGCCGGAACTCGCGCGAGAAGTGGTCAGCCTGCTCGCCAGCCATCATGCGGAGGCCGACGACACCTGGGGCCTGGACCACGGCGCCTGGTCGGTGCTGACGAAACTCTATCCCGATGCCAATGTGCCGGTGTTCCAGCTCTCGATCGACATGTCGAAGGATCTGGACTGGCATCTGCAGATCGGCAAGGAGCTGACCGAGCTGCGCGGCAAGGGCGTGCTGATCCTCGGCTCGGGCAACGTGGTGCACAACCTGCGCGCCATGCGCTGGGGTGGCGAGCCCTATGACTGGGCGGTCGAGTTCGACAGCTTCTTTGCCGACCGGCTGGCGGCGCGCGACTTCGCGGCGCTGGCCGACCGGCAGCTGATGGGCAGTCTGTTCGCCATGGCCCAGCCGACGCCCGACCACTACCTCCCGGCCCTCACGGCCGCCGGCGTGACCGACGAAAAGGACCAACTGACCTTCATGAACGACTCCATCGACATCGCCTCGGTGTCAATGCGCAGCTTCATTTTCCACTGACCGCCTGCGCGCCGAAAGGAATCCGAATGCTTATCGATGGAAAATGGACCGAGGACTGGCAACCCGTCCAGGCGACCGACGCCAAGGGCGGCTTCGTGCGCCAGGCCTCGACCTTCCGCAACTGGATCACGCCGGACGGCAGCGCGGGTCCGAGCGGAACGAACGGGTTCAAGGCCGAACCCGGGCGTTACCACCTTTATGTCGCCCTGATCTGCCCCTGGGCTTCGCGCACGCTCATCGCGCGCAAGCTGAAGGGGCTCGAGGACGTCGTGTCACTGTCGATCGTGGAGCCAGAGCTCGGCACGCAGGGGTGGCGTTTTTCCTCGCCGGACCCGGTGAACGGAGCAACATGGCTGCATGAGATCTACACCAGCGCCGATCCGCATGTGTCGGGCCGGGCCACGGTGCCGGTGCTGTGGGACAAGCAGCGCGGCGCCATCGTCAACAATGAATCCGCCGAGATACTGCGCATGTTCAACTCGGGTTTCGGCAGTCTGGCCTCGGGCCCCGATCTCTACCCCGAGCCGCTGAGGGCGGGAATCGATACGCTGAACGCCCTGATCTACCGGCGGCTAAACAACGGCGTCTATCGCGCGGGCTTCGCCACGACACAGGTTGCCTATGAGGAAGCCTTTCGCGACGTATTCGCGCAACTTGACGAACTCGATGCGCGGCTGGCGATGGGCGGACCGTGGCTGATGGGAAAAGCCTTCACCGAGGCAGACATCCGGCTGTTCGTGACGCTGGTCCGCTTCGATGCCGCCTATCATGGCTTGTTTAAAACCAATCTTCGCCGCATCGCGGATTACCCCGCGCTGTCGGCCTATCTCGCTCGCATGCTTGACGTGCCGGGGGTGCGCGGGACGGTCAGCATCGACCACATCAAGCGTGGCTACTATTCCATCAAGCGGCTGAACCCGACCGGCATCGTGCCCGTTGGACCCGACCTGCCGGGGCTCGATCCAGTGGCCGGCCGCCTGAAAGAGGCAGCGTGATGGCCGTCTCCCTGGTCATATTGCTGCATGGCGTCGGCAGCCGGGGCGCCGATATGACGCCGCTGGCGGACTACCTCGTGCCGTGTCTGCCCGATGCCGCCTTCGAAGCGCCCGACGGCCCCGACCCTTTCGATCAGGGCGGCCCGGGACGGCAGTGGTTCTCGATCTCGGGCGTCACGGAGGCCAACCGGGCCGGGCGCATCGCCGCCGCGCGGCCGGCTTTCGACGCCGCCGTGTCCGCGCTGATCGAACGACACGGCCTGAGCGGCCACGCCGAGCGCGTGGCGCTGCTGGGCTTCTCGCAAGGCGGCATCATGGCGCTCGATGCGATCGCCTCCGGTAGTTGGAGATTTGGCGCCGTGATCAGCTTCTCCGGCCGACTCGCGACGCTGGCCCCGCTTGCCCCTTCGCCCCGAACAAAGGTTCTGCTGCTGCATGGTGCCGCCGATCCGGTGATCCCGCCGACCGAGGCGCAGAGCGCGCACAAACGTCTTTCCGCCGCGGGCGCCGACATTTCCTTGAGTCTGCTGCCGGGCCTTGGCCATTCGATCAGTCGCGAGGGGCTCGACCTCGCAGCCGCCCGTATGGCGGGGTGAGCCTTGGGGGCTGCGATTGGCCGCCAACTGGGTACCGCCGCCAAGATCTGCGAATCCGTAGTCGCCAGAGGAGCTTAGCCAGCGTCTTTGCCGTCGCCTTCCTTCCAGGGTGTCCAGCCCTTGCCGGGCCGCTTGGTCAAATCACTGTCGCGCATGCTGGGATGACGCATAAGTCGTGACTTATCGGCAATCCCATTCCCTGCAGCCCGCCGAGCTTTTCTAACTTCGATAAAAACCAGAAACCTCCCTTGATAGCGAGTTTTCTGCGTGACGATTCCGGAGCAACGGCCATCGAGTATGGTTTGATTGCAGCGCTTATCGCCTTGGGAATCATGGTTGGGGCAACCTCACTGGGCGGCGCGCTAAATGCCGAGTTTGTGTCGATTGCCTCCGCTGTTAACAGCGCCAGTTCGCCGTGAGGGCGCGCTAAGGCTGCGGGCAAGGCATGAGTCGCTTCGCGATCTGGGTTGCCGTGGGAGTGGTGATCCTAGTGATCCTTTATCTGCTCCAATGGCACGGCATGATCAGATTCTAGGATACTCTGCTCATCCTCTTGAAGTGTCGGGCCGCTCATGGGCAAGGCGTCCAGCCGTTCCGCTGCTCCGGCGTCACCGCAGCCCGATCTATCTTAAGAGCGGCAATGGGAGTAAGAGACCACCATTCTTGCCGTTCACGACAACAGGCAAGGAAGTTACGGCCGATGCTTCTGAGGCGTAGTATCGGGGGTTCAGCGTCGCTTGCTGGCAATGCCGTGATCGGCGCCGATATCGCACTATAAAAGGAGATCGGCGGTGTCTGGCGGAGGGAGTGGGATTCGAACCCACGGTGAACTTGCGCCCACGCCGGTTTTCAAGACCGGTGCCTTAAACCGCTCGGCCATCCCTCCGCTATGGTTTTTCGACCACTTAGGATACTCGCGACCGGCCATTTGGGGGCAGTTGGCACCGACCGGTTCGCGCTTAATTCCTGTAGTGCGGCAGTCAGTGCCGCGTCAACCACCGCGGCCGCACCTTCCTGTTGACCAGGCAGCAAGTGTGCGTAGATGTTCAGCGTGACTGACGGGTTAGCATGGGCGGCGCGGGCTGCAGCGACGATTGCAAACCCAAGTGACATGGTAAAGCAGCGGTTATTTGATTTCTCGGACAAAATATGCTGCTTCTCGCGCCCATGAAGAAGCTCTGCCTGATGGTTCTGGCGTCGCTGACGCCGGTCTTGCCGGCCAAGGCGATGGACAATGCGTTGCGCGCCGGCCTGATGAAACTCGATCCTGAAACCCGCCTCGAGCAGCGGTGCGACGCCGAAGTGCTCGACCGGATCAGCCACGACGACCATAACTACAAAGCCGACCGCGTCGTGGCCTACGCCTTCGCCACGCCGCAGATGAGCGCGGACGCCATCAGGAGCTCTGGCGCCGCTTTCCGCAGCAAGGGCCAATGGTACCGGCTGAAGTTCAAATGCCAGACTGCGCCGGACCATATGCAGGTGCTGCAGTTCCGCTACAAGATCGGCGACGAAATCCCGGAATCCGACTGGGCCAAATATAATCTCTACGACTAGTTTCCGCCCGCCCGCCTGACTGGCGAACACACGAACTTCGTTGAGGGTTTGCACCGGCCGCGCCGTTTTCCGGCGTTGGCCAAACCTGCGTCTTGACGCCAGTGGACCATGCCTTTAGGGCCGTCTGGGTATTGGGCGACCCGCATTTCAGGCAAGGGATTTCTCTCTATGGAAATATTCACTGCCGCAGGTCTTTCAGCTCTCCTCCAAGTCGTCGCAATCGATCTCGCCCTTGCCGGCGACAACGCGATTGTGATCGGTCTCGCGGCCGCCGGCCTTCCGGCCGATCAGCGCAAGCGCGCCATCCTTGTCGGCATCGCGGCAGCCACTGTCCTGCGCATAATCTTTGCCCTCATCACGCAGCGGTTGCTGAGCATCGGCCCGATGCTGCTCATCGCCGGCGGGCTTCTGCTTCTGTGGGTATGCTGGAAGATGTGGCGCGAACTGCGCGTCAGCCACGAGGATGAGCGTGACGCTACGGAGGCGCTATCCAACGGCGACTACAAGGACGGCAAGGTTGCCGGTACGGCGCCCCGCAAGACTTTCTCGCAGGCTGCCTGGCAGATCGTGATTGCCGACGTCTCGATGTCGCTCGACAATGTGCTCGCCGTCGCGGGCGCCGCCATGAAGCATCCGACGGTGCTGATCATCGGGCTGGCCCTATCGATCGCTCTAATGGGTTTTGCCGCATCCTTTGTCGCGCGCCTGCTGCATAGGTACCGCTGGATCGCCTATATCGGTCTGCTGATCATCCTCTACGTCGCGGTGAACATGCTATTGGGAGGCGCCGTGCGGCAGTTCCCCGACCATTTTGCCTTCCTGGCGCCTTGGTTCGGATCGGACGGCCACTAGCACTCTTCAGAAGCGAATGTCTGACGCACTGCCCCTGTTCTGGTCGGCGGCAGTTTGCTTCTGTGCCGAAGCGTGCTATTTCGCCGCGCGAATGGCTTAAAGCCGCGCCGTAGATCGACCTTCAGAGCCTGAGGCTCAATCCTCGATCTCGCCATCGCCTCTTGGAAAACAAAGTTTATGTCCGCCCCACGCGTCAGTTTCGTCAGTCTTGGATGCCCGAAGGCGCTCGTCGATTCCGAGCGCATCATCACGCGGCTCCGCGCCGAAGGCTATGAGATCGCGCGCAAGCATGACGGCGCCGACCTCGTCGTCGTCAACACTTGCGGCTTCCTCGATTCCGCCCGCGACGAGTCGCTCAGCGCCATTGGTTCCGCGCTTTCCGAAAACGGCCGCGTCATCGTCACCGGCTGCCTCGGCGCCGAGCCGGAGGTCATCCGCGAGAAGCATCCCAATGTGCTGGCGATCACCGGTCCGCAGGCCTATGAGAGCGTGATGGCCGCGGTGCATGAGGCCGCCCCTCCAAGCCACGATCCCTATGTCGACCTTTTGCCGCCGCAGGGC
This sequence comes from Mesorhizobium sp., assembly GCA_004020875.1. Taxonomy (GTDB): domain Bacteria; phylum Pseudomonadota; class Alphaproteobacteria; order Rhizobiales; family Rhizobiaceae; genus Mesorhizobium. Next base: position 14,730 of record SAPZ01000006.1, on the reverse strand, counting down.
GTGAAGCTAACGCCTCGCCATTTCGCCTATCTGAAGATCTCCGAGGGCTGCAACAACCGCTGCACCTTCTGCATCATACCGGCGCTTCGCGGCGATCTCGTCTCGCGCCCCGCTGCCGACGTGCTGCGCGAAGCCGAGAAGCTCGCCAAGGCAGGCGTCAAGGAGATCCTCGTCATCTCGCAGGACACCAGCGCCTACGGCGTCGACATCAAGTACCAGACGTCAACGTTCGGCGATCGCGAGGTGCGGGCGAAGTTCCTCGACCTTGCCGAGGAGCTCGGCAAGCTCGGCATCTGGATACGCATGCATTATGTGTACCCCTACCCGCATGTCGCCGACGTCATTCCGCTGATGGCGGAAGGAAAGATCCTGCCCTATCTTGACATCCCCTTCCAGCATGCCTCGCCGCAGGTGCTGAAGAACATGCGGCGCCCCGCGCATGGCGAAAAGACGCTGGAGCGCATCCGCGGCTGGCGCGAAGTCTGCCCCGACCTTGCCATCCGCTCGACCTTCATCGTCGGGTTCCCCGGCGAGACGGAGGACGATTTCCAGATGCTGCTCGACTGGCTCGACGAAGCCAAGATCGACCGCGCCGGCTGCTTCAAATACGAGCCGGTCAAGGGCGCGCGCTCCAACGACCTCGGACTGGAGCAGGTGCCGCAGGAGATCAAGGAAGCGCGCTGGCACCGTTTCATGCAGCGCCAGCAGAAGATTTCCGCCGCGCAGCTGGCCAAAAAAGTCGGAAAGCGCCTGCCGGTGCTGATCGACGAGGCGCACGGCACGTCGGCCAAGGGCCGCACCAAATACGACGCGCCGGAGATCGACGGCTCCGTGCACATCCAGTCGCGCCGCCCGCTGCGCGCCGGCGACATCGTCACCGTCAAGATTGACCGCGCGGACGCTTACGATCTTTATGGATCGGCCGTCTGATCGTCTCTAAAGCGAAGGCACACCGAATGAGAAAGGGCGCCGCGCGGCGCCCTTTCCATTTTGACATTGGCAGCTTGCAGCTTACTGCGGCAGCTTGTCGTCGACGCCCTTGACATAGAAATTCATGCCGAGCAGCGTGCCGTCATCGGCAACCTCGCCGTCCTTCAGCCAAGGGGAGCCATCCTGCTTGGAGACCGGCCCGGTGAAGGGATTCCAGCCGCCGGCGATCTTCTTGGTGGTCGCTTCCGCCATCGCCTTGACGTCGTCCGGCATGTTGGTGAAGGGCGCGAGCTTGACGGCGCCGTCCTTGATGCCGAGCCACACATTATCCGGCTTCCAGGTGCCGTCGAGCGCGGCCTGAACGCGGCTGATATAGTAGGGACCCCACTCGTCGGTGAGCGCGGTCAGTTGCGCGTTCGGCGCGAACTTGATCATGTCGGACGACTGGCCGAAGCCGTGCAGCTTGCGCTCCTCGGCGACCTGTAGCGCGGCGGTCGAATCGGTGTGCTGGACGATGATGTCCGCGCCCTGGTCGAACAGGGCCTTGGCGGCATCGGCTTCCTTGCCCGGGTCGAACCAGGAGTTCACCCACACGATCTTCACCTTGAAATCGGGATTGACCGACTGGGCGCCGAGCATGAAGGAGTTGATGCCCATCACCACTTCAGGGATCGGGAAGGACACGATGTATCCGGCAAGGCCCTTCTTCGATTCCTTGGCCGCGATCTGGCCGAGCACGTAACGGCCTTCATAGAAACGGGCGTTATAGATGCCGAGATTCTTGCCGGTCTTGAAGCCGGTGGCATGCTCGAACATCACTTTGGGGAACTTCTTGGCGACCTTCACCTCGGCGTCCATGAAGCCGAAGGACGTGCCGAAGATGATCTTGCAATTCTCGCGCGCCAGGCGCTCGAAGGCGCGGTCGGCGTCCGGACCTTCCGAAACGTTTTCGAGATAGGCGGTTTCGACCTTGTCGCCGAGCGCCTTCTCGACCTCGAGCCGGCCCTGGTCGTGCTGGTAGGAATAGCCGAAGTCTCCGATCGGGCCTGTGTAGACCCAGCAGGCCTTCAGCTTGCCCGCCGCCTCGGCGGTCGCCGCAACCGACAGGGCCGCGGCAGTTGCCATCAATGCAATAAGCAGTTTCTTCATTGTGTTACCTCTCTGAGTTAAGCCTTGGAGCTTCCCGTCTTTTTCTTGTCGTCAACGATCCGGAACGAATGGCTGCCCCAACGAAGCCGGCGTGTTCATCATCGTCAGCCGCTTGTTGCGCGAGATTAGAACGAGAACCACGATGGTTGCCAGATAGGGCAGCGAAGAAAGAAACTGTGAAGGCACTGGAATACCAAAAGCCTGTGCATGAAGCTGGCCGATCCACACCGCGCCGAAGATATAGGCGCCGGCCAGGACCCGCCACGGGCGCCAGGAAGCGAACACCACCAGCGCCAGCGCGATCCAGCCGCGCCCCGCGCTCATGTTCTCCACCCATTGCGGGGTATAGACCAGCGACAGGTGCCCACCGGCCAGGCCAGCGCAGGCGCCGCCGAAGATCACGGCGAGATAGCGGTAGCGAATCACCTTGATGCCCAGCGCATGCGCCGACGTGTGGCTGTCGCCGATCGAGCGAAGCGTTAGGCCAGTGCGCGTCCTGAACAGGAACCACATCACTGCCGCGGTCAGTGCGATCGAGATGTAGAAGACCGGATCCTGGCCGAAGATCAACTTCCCGACGACCGGTATCGAGCTGACCCCGGGAATATCGAGATTGGGCAGCCTCACGCCCGGCTGGCCGACGAAGCTGGTACCGATCATGCCGGAGAGGCCGAGGCCGAGCAGCGTCAGCGACAGGCCGGTCGCCACCTGGTTGGTAGCGAGCGACAGGGTCATCACGGCGAACAGCAGCGAGAACAGCGCGCCGACGATGATTGCGGCGAGCAGGCCGATCCAGGGCGACCCGGTGAGATAGCCGGCGCCAAAGCCGCCGACGGCGCCCATGATCATCATGCCCTCGACGCCGAGATTGAGCACGCCCGAGCGCTCGACGACCAGTTCGCCGATCGCCGCGATCAGCAGCGGCGTCGCCGCGGTCGCGATGGTCAAAAGGATGTTGACGGTGATGTCCATCAGCGGGCCTCCTCGAGCTTGGGCGCTGCATCGAGCTTCGCGGCGTCCGGCTTCATCAGTGCCATGCCGATCAGGCGAATGCGGTAGTGGATGAGCGTGTCGCAGCCGAGCACGAAGAACAGAAGCATGCCCTGGAACACGCGCGCCACCTTGTCGGAGATGCCGAGCGCGCTCTGCACGGCCTCGCCGCCGAGATAGGTCAGCGCCAGCACCAGGCCGGCGGCCACGATGCCAAGCGGATTGAGCCTGCCGAGGAAGGCGACGATGATGGCGGTGAAGCCGTAGCCGGGCGAGATCACCGGCTGCAACTGGCCGATGGCGCCGGAGACTTCCGAGATGCCCGCCAGACCGGCCAGCGCGCCGGAGAGAAGGAAGCTGAAGAACACCATCCGGTTGAAGCCGAAGCCTGCGAAGCGCCCAGCCCTTGGGCTTGAGCCCAGCACCCGCACCTCGAAGCCTTTCAGCATGCGGCTCATCATCAGCCAGATCGCTACCGCGGCGACCAGGGCGAAGACGAAGCCCCAATTGGCGCGGCCGGCATCGGGCATGAGCTGGGGCAAGGTTGCCGAGTCGCTGAACTGGATGGTCTGCGGAAAGCCATGGCCCTGCGGATCGCGCCACGGGCCGCGCACCAGCCAGTCGAGGAAAAGCTGCGCGACATAGACCAGCATCAGGCTGGTCAGAATCTCGTTCGTGCTGAAGCGCGTCTTCAAGAAAGCCGGGATCGATGCATAAAAAGCGCCGCCAACCATGCCGAGCAGGAGCATCAGCGGGATCACCAGCGGGCCTTCGAATTGCGGGAACAGCACCGGGATGATGGAGCCGAAGATCGCTCCGAAGATGAACTGGCCTTCGGCGCCGATGTTCCAGATATTGGCCTTGTAGCAGACCGACAGGCCAACCGCGATCAGGATGAGAGGCGCCGCCTTGATGGCCAGCTCGTGCAACTGCCAGACTTCGCTGACCGGCTGGATGAAATAGATGTTGAATGCATCCAGCGGATTGACGCCGAGCAAGGCGAACATGATGCCGCCGGCAATGATCGTCAGCGCGAAGGCAATGAAGGGCGACAGCACCGAAAACAGCGCCGAGCGCTGCGGACGTTTGACCAGTTCGATGCGCATCATGCCATCTCCAGGCTGTGTTCGGCGTGGCCGGGCTCGGCGCCACCCATCAAGAGGCCGATCTTCTCGAAAGTCGCCTCGGCGATCGGCAGCGGCGCCGACAATTCCCCGTTGTGCATGACCGCGATCGCATCCGACAGCTCGAACAATTCGTCGAGATCCTGGCTGATGACGAGGACGGCGGAGCCGCTGCGGGCAAGCTCGATCAGGGCTTGGCGAATGCGAGCGGCCGCACCTGCGTCCACGCCCCAGGTAGGCTGGTTGACGATCATGACGCTCGGCTTGCGGTCGAGTTCGCGTCCGACGATGAATTTCTGCAGATTGCCGCCCGAGAGCGCGGCCGCCTCCGGATCTGGCGCGCTCTTGCGCACGTCCATGGCGGTGATGATGCGCTGGGCGGCGTTATAGACGGCGCTGTTCTTGACCATGCCGCCGGAACCGACGAACGACTTGCCGTCCGTGGCGTGACGCGAAAGCAGGAGGTTCTCCGAAAGCTTCATGCGCGGGGCTGCGCCGTGTCCCAGGCGCTCTTCCGGCACAAAGGCAGCGCCCATCAGTCGCCGGCCGGTGATGGAGAGCGCGCCGGCGTCCTTGCCGCGGATGCGCACCGAACCCGCATCCTGCTGCGGCACTTCGCCGGAGACGGATTCGAAGAACTCGCCCTGGCCGTTACCGGCCACGCCGGCGATGCCGATCACTTCGCCGGCGCGCACGGTGAGATTGATGTTCTTCAGCGGGATGGCAAAGGGCGTCGCCGGCTTGCGCGTCAGCCCACGGATTTCCAGCAACGCCGGCGCAGTCTCGATGCCTTCGGCCGGCGCGCGCTCCACGGCTTTTACCTCGCTGCCGACCATCATGCGGGCAAGCGATGCGGCCGTCTCCTGGCGCGGGTTGCAGTGGCCGACCACCTTGCCGTGACGCAGCACGGTGGCACTGTCGCAGATGCGTTTGACCTCTTCCAGCCGGTGCGAAATATAGAGGATCGATTTGCCTTCCGCGCGCAGCCGCTCCAGCGTTTCGAACAGTTTGTCGGCCTCCTGCGGCGTCAGCACCGAGGTCGGCTCGTCGAGGATGATGAGCTGCGGTGTCTGCAAGAGGCAGCGGATGATCTCGATGCGCTGGCGTTCGCCGACGGAAAGGTCGCCGACCAGGGAGTCCGGATCGAGCGGCAGCCCATAGCTGAAGGACAGCGCCCTCGCCTTCGCGGCGATGGTGCTGATCGGCGAACCGTCATTGAGCGAAAGCGCGATGTTTTCGGCCGCCGTCAGCGCCTCGAACAGCGAGAAATGCTGGAACACCATGCCGATGCCGAGCTTCTTCGCCACGCCCGGGCTGGTGATCTTGACCGCCTTGCCGTCCCAGAAGATCTCACCCGAGTTTGGCTCCAGCGAGCCGAACAGCATCTTGACCAGCGTTGACTTGCCGGCGCCGTTCTCGCCGAGCAGCGCGTGGATCTCGCCCCTCGCGATATTGAGATCGATGTGGTCGCACGCCGTCAGCGTGCCGAAAATCTTGGTAAGGCCACGAACCTCAAGCAGGTTTGACCTGTCATGATTTGCACTCACGGTGCCTCCCATCCGGCTTCCCGGATATGTTCTGTGTTCCCGAAAGCATGGTATGCGCGGCCGGCTCCCATCGGAAAGCAGCACCCAACTTGAAAGAGCTTCAAGAATTTCAGCGGAAACTCAAGGGCTAAGATAGACCTCTTGAGAACAGTGGCAAATCCGCAGCGCTTTTCAGGCAAGCCGTGCCTCCGGGCACGGCAAGTCGCTGAAAAACAGGGCAGTTGGCTTAAGGAATGAGGACGGTCGTTCCCGTAGTCTTGCGGGCTTCGAGATCAGCTTGCGCCTTCCCTGCGTCCTTCAGCGCATAACGCTGGTTGATCTTGATCTCGACGGCGCCGCTCTCGACCACGTCGAAAAGCGCTTCGGCCGACTTCACCAGATCCTCGCGCCTGGCGTTGTAGACGAACAGCGTCGGCCGGGTGGCGTAGAGCGAGCCCTTCTGCGCGAGCAACGACATCGAGAAAGGCGGGATCGGCCCGGACGACTGCCCGAAGCTGACGAACATGCCAAGCGGCCGCAGGCAATCGAGCGATGCCGGAAACGTGTCGGCGCCAACGGAATCGTAGACGACGTCGCATTTCTTCCCGCCGGTGAGCGCCGCGACACCGGCGACGAAATCCTGCTCCTTGTAGTTGATGACATGATCGAAGCCATGCGCCCGCGCGAGTTCGATCTTGTCGGCGGAGCTCGCGGTGCCGATTACGGTTGCGCCGAGATGCTTTGCCCATTGGCCGAGGATGAGGCCGACGCCGCCGGCTGCCGCATGGTAGAGGATCGTGTCGCCAGCCTTGACGGGAAAGGTCCGACGCAAGAGGTATTCGGCCGTCATGCCTTTCAGCATCATAGCCGCCGCCTGCTCGTCACCGATGCCGTCCGGCACTTTGACAACACGGTCGGCGGCGATCACCCGTTGCTCGGCATAGGCTCCGACATTGACCGCATAAGCGACGCGATCGCCTGGCTTCAGCCAGTCGACGCCGGCGCCGAGGGCCAGGACGACGCCCGCCGCCTCCCCGCCGGGAATCAAAGGAAAACCGCCGGGTGGCGGGTAAAGCCCGGAGCGGTAGTAGACGTCGATGAAGTTGAGGCCGATCGCGGTGTGCCGGATCAATATCTGGCCCTCTCCCGGCTGGCCGGCATCGGCATCCTCGAAGGTGAGGACCTCGGGGCCGCCATGGGCGTGAATGCGGATTGCCTTGGACATCGCTCAATTCCCTGAAGAGTACATACACAATGTGGAACGTGGTTCCGAAAAGGCGAACCGGTTTCGGAAGGTCACGCGCCGATGGATCTTTCAGCTCAGGATGATCATTCGATCGCAAAAATCCTGATCCAGGATCAGGGCTTCCTGGCGCCCAGATTCGGGAACATCTGCATGATGCCCCCGATGCAGGCGAGATAGAGGCCGGTGATGGTGATGCCGATCTTGGTGAAATCGCTCACCTGTTCGCTGAGAACGCCGATCCTGTCATAGAAGGCTGCAAGGGCTGCCTGCGCCAGCGCCAACGCGCCGAAGGCGCACCACAGAAGCGTCATGCCGAGATTGATCGGCCGCAACCTCACGACGCGCACCGGGTGGATGAAGTTGATCGGCAGGAAGGTCAAGACGCCTGCCACCACAACCACGGCGAAAGACACCCATTGCCCTGGGGCGATGACGAAGAGAGTGAACACCACCATGTTCCACACGACCGGAAAACCCTTGAAGAAGTTCTCCTTCGTCTTCATGCCGGTGTCGGCATAGTAGATGGCGCTGGAGACAACGATGATGGCCGCCGACAGGAAGGACAGGTTCTCGCCCATGAAGCCGCGCTGATAAAGCGCAAAAGCCGGAATGAGCACGTAAGTGACGTAGTCGATGATGTTGTCGAGGAGTTCGCCCGACCACGTTGGCAGGATTTCCTTGACCTCGAGCTTCCTGGCGATCGGGCCGTCGATGCCGTCAACGAACAGCGCCAGCCCCAGCCACCAGAACATCGCCGTCCAGCGTTCCTCGCTCGCCGCCACCAGCGACAGGAAGGCCAGGAACGATCCCGACGCAGTCAGCAGATGAACGGAGAACGCGCGCGCCTGCGGCCACGTCACCTTCTTCTTCGGCAACGGGATCCGTTGCGCGATCTTCCTCGCCGCTTTCCTGGCCGTTGTGTTCTTGCTCACGGTCCCCGCCAGTCCAGCTTGCAGATCTCGGCTGATCGGCCGGCAAAATTCCAGTTGCGGCCGAAGGCGCGCATCTTGCTCTTGTCGGACTTCGCCACGATGATTTCCGGCGCGATCCAATATTCGGAATTGGTGATCACCGTATCCTTCTCGCGGTCCTTGCCCGTGATCGGCGTCACCGCGCCGTCGATGATCTTCGGTATCTGGAAGACGCGCGTCCTGTCACGCGTCTCATAGGTGATCGGCACCTGCTCGACGCCGAGGAATTTCCCGACAAGGATCGACAGCAGCGACGTGGTGCCGCCGGCCTTGCCGGTGAAGATTTTGGTCAGTGCCTTCACCGCATAGACCGACGCCCGCTTGTCGATGAACAGGCCGGCGGTCCAGTTGCCGCGGCTCATATAGCCGGGAATTTCCATGATCAGGCCGAGATTGAGACCCGAAAGATCGGTCTCGCCGTAATGGCCGGCATCGATGCGGAAGCCGGCCCAGGTCTGGCAGTAGCCTTCCGTCGGCGGGTGGCTGCCGAGCGACAGCACGCAAGGGCAGAAAACCGTGCAATTGCAGGAGAGTACCAGCTCGCCTTTCATCGCCCAGCTTTGGTCGGTCATAGAATTCTCCCCTTACGCCGAAACTAATAGCAGGGCAGCCGCCCACACAAGCAGTATCGCACCGGCAACCCGGCTGGCCATCCTGCCGGTGGTCTGTTTTTCGATCAGGGTGAACAGTCCGATCAGCGCCATCCAGAAGATGTTCATCGCGCCGACGGCGAACATCACCAGCATCAGCGCCCAGCAGCAGCCAAGGCACCAGACGCCCTGCTCCAATCCTAGGTGGAAGATGCGGCCCGGTTTCGCGCTCCAATTGGCGAAAAGGATCGAGAACGGGTTGCGGCATTTTTCAAGGCACGCCTGTTTGAGACCGCTGAATTGATAAAGGCCTGCAACAAGCAGCGCCGCGGCGCCGGCAAGGCCCACGGCGGGATCCAGAATGCGGCCGGAACCGGCAAAAGCGTAGACCGCGAGCGTCAGCGCGGCAAAAGCCGCGGACGCGCCAAGCCATGTGGTGAGGTATCCGGTAACGAGCACCAGTGGATGAACAACCGGCTCGCCCTTAATCCTCGCCGTGTCGGCGATTTCGCAATAGGTGCGGATCAGCGGCGCGGCGGAAGGCAGCATCGTGGCCACCGCCATCAGGAACCACATCAGCACAAGCGCCAACGCCTGCAGGCCAGCCGGGCCGGCAAGCGGCACGGGCGCAAGGCAGAGAGCGAAGAACCGGTCGAGAAAATCCGGCAAAGGCAGGCCCGGGAGACTTTTGAGAAGCATATCGCCGGGTCTGCCGGCTGGGCTGCCTTCGGCGCCACGGATCGCCATCGCGCCGAGAAGCGACCATGCAAGGACGATGGCGACGCCCACCGTGAGCGTGACCGCAAAGAGCGGACTCCGCGCCACGCCGGCCGTCGCGCGGCCGGCGCGGTCGAGATGGTTGAAACCCTGCTGCTCCCCGCTCATGGCAATCGAATGGGCTGAATCGCCGCGTTGATCAAGCCGGCTGATCTGACCTATATCCTGGATAAAGGCCCGACGGGTCGCCTTCCAACGTGGAAGCTTGGCGTGGATCACAACGATAAAGCCCGCATCCTGGTTGCCGGCAGCGGTCCGGCCGGCCTTATAGCGGCGCTCGGCTTTGGCCAGGCAGGCTTTGAGGTGACGCTGGTCGGTCCCGAGGCCAACACCACCGACCGCCGTACCACGGCCCTCATGAACCCAGCCCTGAAGGTTCTTGAACGGCTGGGCGTCCTTGCCGAGCTCAAGCCCCAGGCCGCGGCGCTCAAGGTGATGCGTATCGTCGACGCCACAAGGCGGCTGATCCGCAGCCCGACCGTGACCTTCCGCGCCAGCGAGATCGGCGAAGAACAGTTCGGCCTCAATCTGCCGAACAACGCCCTTATTCCGGTCCTCGCCAAGGCGGCTTCAGCGCATGACCGCATTCATTGGCTGAAATCCACGGTCGAATCCTGGAGCCTCGACGCCGACCATGCCCGTGCAAGGCTGGCCGACGGCGGCGAAGTCGCCGCGTCGCTCGCGGTCGCCGCCGACGGGCGCCTGTCTCCGGCGCGGGAAGCCGCCGGCATTCGCGCTTTTGCGCGCCCTTATCCGCAGTCGGCGCTTGTCCTCAATTTCGGCCACCGCAGCGACCACGGCTTCGTCTCGACCGAGTTCCATACCGAAACGGGGCCGTTCACCCAGGTGCCGCTGCCCGGCAGGCGATCGAGCCTTGTCTGGGTGGTAAAGCCGGAGACGGCGCAGGAGCTTGCCGCGCTCGACGATGCAACTCTGTCGGAGCGTATCGAGCAGCAGATGCAATCGGTGCTTGGCCGGGTCTCGGTCGAGCCGGGTCGCCAAATCTATCCTTTGTCGGCGGCTTCGCCCGCCCGGTTCGCGCAGAATCGTGTCGCGCTCGTCGGCGAGGCGGCGCATGTGTTCCCGCCAATCGGCGCTCAAGGGCTCAACCTGGGCATCAGGGACATCGACGATCTGATAGGAATCGCCAGCGAAAACCGCGACGATCCGGGTGCAAGCAGGAGTCTTGCCGCCTATGACACCAGGCGCCGGCCCGACATATGGGCGCGCAGCGGTGCGGTGAACCTGCTCAACATGTCGCTGTTGTCCGACATGCTGCCCGCACAGCTGGCGCGCAGCGCCGGCCTCAATGCGCTCGGCAGCTTCGCGCCGCTGCGGGCCTTCTTTATGCGCGAGGGGTTGCGGCCGGGCAGCGGCTTTCGCGCCATTGCCGGCGGCCTAAGGAAAGAGGTCGAGCATTAGAAGCCGATCGCCGCGTCTTTCCACGCCGTCCGCGAAAGTTTACGCATCGCCCATCCGCGGCTTGCAACATGGAGTGCGGTCATTGAATTACGGCAGCGGCTACGCCAAATAGGCCCAAGCCGAAAGTCGGGGTCGATTTCTGGCAGCGTGACGTGTAAATTCAAGGTCTTAGGCGCCTTGTGCGCAGCCACGAAAGGCGCCTTGGAACCTGAGTGGTGAATGCGATGAAAACGGCCAAGTTCTCGATCGGGCAAGTGGTTCGCCACAGGCTGTTTCCGTTCCGCGGCGTGATCTTCGACGTCGATCCCGAATTCGCCAACACCGAGGAGTGGTACGAAGCCATTCCCGCCGACGTGCGGCCGCGCAAGGACCAGCCTTTCTACCATCTTCTGGCGGAAAACTCGGAGACCGAATACATCGCCTATGTTTCCGAGCAGAACCTGCTCGAGGACCGGTCGGGCGAGCCGGTGCGGCACCCCCAAATCGGCGAGATGTTCGAAAAGCTGCCTGACGGCCGCTACGAGCCTAAGCGCCAGTCGAAGCATTGAATGCAGCGGCCTTGAAGCAACAAAAAAGCGGGGCAAATGCCCCGCTTTTTTGTGTCCGAGAATGCGCTTGCGCGATCAGTTCGCGGTCTTGGCCTTGTCCTGCTCGTCCTTGAGCTTCTTGGCGAAATCCTGGTTGTTCTTGGCGACGAAGTCCTGCAGCTTCTTCTGCCGGTCCTCAATGTCCGATTGCTGCAGCGGCGGGCCGTCATAGGCGCCGCTGAAACCGCTGAGCGCGATCTTGATCGGGTTCGGCTGGTTCTGGAAGTTGATCGAGGTGAGCGTGATGCCCTGCCCCTTCTTGAAGGAAGCGACGAGCTGGTCGCTTAGCGGCACTTCCGCCACGCAGCGATCCGGGAAGCAGATCACATAGTCGAGCTTCTGCGCCTTGCCGGAATCGATCTGCAGCGCAATGCCCGGAGGAACGAGACGACCGGTCGGGACCGTGACCTGGAAGACCTTGCGGTTCACCTTGCCCTTGAGCTCGATCAGGCTGACGCCCGTGACGAGCTGGCCGTTGCCGGCGGTGACGATGTTCTGCACGTTGCAGATATCGACGTCTTCCTGCTTGGTGCAGGCCTTGAACCAGCCCTGCGGGATCTGCGGCTGCTGTTGAGCCGAGGCGGTGAAAAGCCCGGCGCCCAGAACGCCGACCACGCCTGCGGCCAGCACCGAAAGGCGGTACGCGTTGATCGTCATATGGTGCACTTTCCTCTCAAATGATCCCGGGGACCGGCTTCTTCGTGCCGTGCGGTCCAGCTACCTGTTGCCCAAATGAGGCAACAGGATGACTTCGGAGCGCGTGTTACACTGCCAGCGACGTCGAATCCAGCCCGGTTTCCGCGATTTCTTCGTGGTTTCGTGTCCCCCGGAGCGAGCATCGATCCGCGATGTAGCAGGAGAACCCGATTCCCGTCAGCGCGCCGATTCAATCGGGTGGCGAAATGCACTAGGGTGCATGGCGAATCACAAAGCTGCCCGGCAGGGAGACGGTCATGGACCGCGTTCTGGTTCGGCTGATTGCCGCGACCTCGTTTCTGGCTCTTGCACTCCTTCCGGCGCGGTCGGAGCCGAAGCACGGCATAGCCATGCAGGGCGAGCCGGCGCTGCCGCCCGACTACCAGCATTTCGACTACGTCAACCCGGATGCGCCGAAAGGGGGGAGCGTCACCTATTGCGTGGTCGGCTCTTTCGACAACCTCAACCCCTTCATCCTGAAAAGCCTGCGCACCACGGCGCGCGGGATGATTGATACCGTTTACGGCAACCTCGTCTTCGAGCCGCTGATGCAGCGCAACTACAACGAGCCTTTCAGCCTCTATGGTCTGCTTGCCGACAGCGCCGACATGGATCCGGATCGCAAGTCGATCGAGTTCCATCTCAATCCCAACGCGAAATGGTCGGACGGCCAGCCGGTAACGCCGGAGGACGTGCTGTTCACCTACGACGTTTTCAAGGACAAGGGTCGCCCACCCTATAGCGACCGCATGAGCATGATCGCCAAGCTGGAGAAGACCGGCGAGCACAGCGTGAAATTCACCTTCAACGACAAGGCCAACCGCGAATTCCCGCTGATCGTCGCGCTGACGCCGATCGTCCCCAAGCACGCCTTCGACAAGGACACGTTCGACAAGACCACGTTGAAACCGCTGATCGGCAGCGGACCCTACACCGTGGACAAGGTGCTGCCCGGGCAGCGCATCGTCTTCAAGCGCAATCCGGGCTACTGGGGCAAGGACGTCCCGTCCAAGCGCGGCTTCGATAATTTCGACCAGGTCACCATCGAGTATTTTCTCAACGCAAATGCCAAGACGGAGGCATTCAAGAAAGGCATCTGCGCCCTCGATGACGAGACCGATCCGGTCAAGCGTGAGCGCGACATCGACTTTCCAGCCTTCCGAAGGGGCGATGTGAAGGAAGAGTATTTCGACACCGGTATTCCCCCGGTGGTGACCGGTTTCCTGTTCAACACCAGGCTGCCGAAATTCGCCAATCCGGTCGTGCGCCGCGCGCTCGGCATGCTTTACGACTTCGAATGGGCAAACAAGAACCTCTTCGGCGGCAAGTTCAACCGCACCATGAGCTATTGGCAGAACTCCGACCTGTCCGCGCTCGGTCACCCGGCCGACGATCGCGAAAAGGCCCTGCTTGCCCCCTACCCCGGCCGTGTGCCGCCGGACGTGATCGACGGCACCTGGCGGCCGCCCGTGACGGATGGTTCGGGCCAAGATCGCAAGGTGCTCAAGGCGGCCTTCGAATTGTTGAAGAGCGCCGGATTTCGCGTGCAAGACGGCAAGATGCTCGACCCGCAGGGAAACCCTTTTGGCTTCGAGATCCTGACCTCATCGCAGGATGAAGAGCGGCTGGCGGCGATCTACCAGCGCACGCTGGAGAAGATCGGCATCGACGTCGGCATCCGAGCGCTCGACGGCGACCAGATCCAGTCGCGCAAGCAGCGTTACGACTTCGAGGTGCTGATCGGCACCAGCGGCTTCAGCAACTCCCTGTCGCCCGGCAGCGAGCAACTCGGCCGCTGGGGATCGGTCGCAGCTAAAACAGAAGGGTCGTTCAATCTCGCCGGCGTCGCCGATCCCGCGATCGACGCCGCGATCGACGCGATGCTGAACGCTCGTACCAAGGAAGATTATGTCGCTGCCGTCCGTGTGCTCGACCGGCTTCTGATATCAGGCAACTATATCGTGCCGATGCAATACAACACGCAGCAATGGCTCGCTTACTGGAGTTTTCTGGAACATCCGCAAAAGACCCCCATATTCGGCTATCAGTTGCCGACCTGGTGGCGAAAGCCCAACTGACGCAAGCCCAGCCCCAATCGAGACCAAACAGGAGACGAGCATGAGCGCCGAGAACTCCATCACTGTCGATGTTGTGTCCGATGTCGTCTGCCCCTGGTGCTTCATCGGCCAGAAGCGGCTGGACAAAGCCATTGCTGCCGCAGGCGACGTCGACGTGCGTGTCAGTTGGCGACCATTCCAGCTCGATCCGACCATCCCGCCTGGAGGCATGGATCGCCGCAAGTACATGCTCGGCAAGTTCGGCAGCGAGGAACGCGTTCAACAGATTCACGCGCGCATCGAGCCGCTCGGCGACGTCGAGGGAATCCGCTTCGCATTCGGCGCCATCAAGGTCGCCGCCAACACGCTGGACGCGCATCGCGTCATCCGCTGGGCCGGCGCCGCGGGCGAAGATGTGCAGAACCGGCTGGTGCGCCGCCTCTTCCAGCTGAACTTCGAGGAAGGCGCCAATATTGGCGACCATGCCGTGCTGGCGAAGGCTGCCGGCGAGGCCGGCATGGATGCATCGGTGGTCGAGACGCTGCTGCCGACCGACGCGGACGTCGAGGCCGTCCGCAACGAGATCGCCACCGCCTCGCGCATGGGCATCACCGGCGTGCCCTGCTTCCTGCTTGAAGGCAAGTATGCCGTCATGGGCGCGCAGG